>JABABQ010000047.1 GCA_014238155.1 Rhizobiaceae bacterium | reverse complement strand
GTTTTATTTTGCGCTCACGCTGTCGGGCTTCGCCCTGCGCTCCGCGGGGGCGGCGCATGAGCGCCGGACGGCTTTTCGCCGTCTCTACGGATAATTCAGAATCAGTCGTCTTTGTGGTGAGGCAAATTCCGTGGCTCGCGTATCAGGCCGCGAAGAGCGGCCCGGTCGATAGACCGCCCCCGCGGAGCGGCGGCAAAGCCGCCTGCGTGAGCGCAAGCGCTGTTAAGCGCGAACAAACCCAACCTCACCCAACCATTCAAATCCATCTCAATGCCCGTACAAGACGGCGAAGCCGCCTGCGTGAGCGCAAAACAAACAAACCGCGGCGGCTTTTCGCCGCCTGCGTGCACCATCAACCCGAACCTTATCAGACCTTCTCCAGTGCAATGGCGATGCCCTGTCCGACGCCAATGCACATCGTTGCCAGAGCGTAGCGCCCATTGTTTGCTCTGCCGCGGCCATCCTCGCCGCCGCCGCCGCCGCGGCCCTGGTGTAATTGCAGCGCTGCGGTGCCGGTGATGCGGGCACCGGACATGCCAAGCGGATGGCCCAGCGCAATTGCGCCGCCATTGGGATTGATATGCGGTGACGTTTCGTCCAGCCCCAGTTCGCGCAACACGGCAATGCCTTGCGCGGCAAAGGCTTCGTTCAGTTCGATCACCTCAAAATCCGTTGGCTTGAGTTTCAGCCGCTGGCACAATTTCTGTGTTGCGGGAGCCGGGCCAATGCCCATGATGCGTGGTTCAACGCCGGCAACAGCACCTCCCATGATCCGGGCGATGGGGGTGAGGCCGTGTTTGCAGGCGGCTTGCTGCGATGCAATGATCAGGGCGGCGGCGCCATCATTGACACCCGACGCATTGCCCGCAGTCACTGTACCGCCCTCGCGAAAGGGTGCACGCAGGGCAGCAAGTTTATCCAAGTTTGTGGCTCTTGGATGCTCATCCGCGTCGACCACCATATCTTCACCACGTCGCTGGGGAATTGTTACCGGGGTAATTTCTATGGCCAACCGCCCGTTTTGCTGGGCGGTAGCGGCCTTTTGCTGACTGCCCAGCGCAAATTTATCCTGATCTTCGCGAGATATCTGAAATTGTTCAGCGACGTTCTCACCTGTCTCCGGCATTGAATCGACACCATATTGTTTCTTCAACAGCGGATTGATGAAGCGCCAGCCGATGGTGGTGTCGTAGATCTCAGCGTTGCGCGAAAAGGCCGTGTCCGCCTTGGGCATCACGAAGGGTGCACGCGACATGCTTTCCACACCACCGGCCACAATGAGGTCTGCCTCACCGGCCTTGATGGCCCGGGCGGCATCGATCACCGCATTCATGCCTGACCCGCACAGACGGTTGATTGTGGAAGCCGGGATCGACTGAGGCAGGCCGGACAACAATACGGCCATGCGCCCGACATTGCGATTATCTTCCCCGGCCTGATTGGCACAGCCGTAAATAACATCTTCGACCGCTTCCCAGTCCACTTTCGGGTTGCGCGCCTGCAGGGCGGTCAGCGGAATGGCGCCAAGATCGTCGGTGCGAACCGAGGACAGTGCGCCACCGAAACGACCGATGGGCGTGCGAATGTAGTCGCAGATGAAAGCTTCTTGCATGATTTTCCTCAGGCGGCCTGGGCCTTGGCTGTTCGCGCGTTCAGATCGCGCAATGTTGTCAGTTCCAACTTGGTGGGTGGGAGTGTTTCCACGACATTGTCATCAAATTTCACAACCCAGCCACAGGTATCCTGCACCATCTTGCGGGTGACGCCGGGATGCAGCGAGCGAACGACGAATTCCTTGCTGGTTTGGTCAGGTGTCCAGACCGCCAGATCAGTGATCAACAGGGCTGGCCCGGTTGTCTTGATGCCAAGCCGCTGGCGGTGATCACCCCCGTCGCCATGGCCAAAACTGGTATAGAAGTCGATCTTTTCAACCATGCTGCGCAGGCTTTGTTTCATGGTGATATATATCTGGCCGGAAGAAGCAGCAATTTCAGGCGCGCCTCCACCTCCTGGCAGGCGGGTTTTGGGGGAATGATAATCACCAATCACCGTGGTGTTGATATTGCCGAACTTGTCGAGTTGCGCCGCACCTAAAAAACCAACGGTCACGCGCCCACCCTGCAGCCAGTAGCGAAACATTTCGGGCACACTGACGGTGGTCAGCGCCGTTTCACAGAGTTCACCATCGCCAATTGACAGGGGCAGCACGTCCGGTGCCGTGCCAATTGTGCCGGATTCGTAGATCAGCGTGATATCCGGTGCATGGGTCAGTCGGGCAACATTGCAGGCCGCAGACGGTGCGCCGATGCCAACAAAGCACACATCATCACTGGTCAATACGCGTGACGCTGCGATTGTCATCATTTCAGCTGCTGTCGCATCACTCATCTGCGGGTCCTCATGGCTGTGGTCTCAGGCCGGCAACCCGGGCGTTGAAATCGCCGGGTGAAGCGGTCAATACGTTATCGCTCATCCAGTTCGTAAACCGCTCCCGGTCAGCAGAAATTCTGTCCCATTCTATATAACTGGCATTGTCACGATCATAATATCCCCGCGCATAGGATGGGTGCGCGCCACCCTTCACCTGACAAACTGCGTTAATCGTCCAATGGGGTAAAATGACAGCGTTGGGATGAACGTCATCAAAATTGTCCACCACCTCTTCAACCGTCACGACGGCCCGCTTAGCGGCGAGCACCGCCTCCTTTTGCACCCCGACAATACCATCGATCAAAACGTCACCTTTGCGACTGGCTTTTTGCGCATGGATGAAAGTGACGTCTGGCCGGTTGGCCGGGACAGCGGCGAGTTCCTCACCAGAGAACGGGCAGGTTATGGATTTAACATTCGGGTTGACCTGTTTCAGCCCAGCGCCGAGATAACCACGAAACACCGCCATTGGAAGGCCTGCTGCTCCGGCTTCATAGGCGTTGGCCATTGCCGCGTGAGAATGTTCTTCAATCTCCAGAGGGCGTGGCCAGTGATTTTCAACGGCATCGCGCACCCGTCGCAACAGGCCAACACCGGGGTTTCCGGCATAGGAAAAGATCATTTTCCTGGCCCGCCCAAGACCGACAAACTGATCATAGATCAGGTCGGGCGTCATCCGCATGAGCGTCAGGTCCGTCATGCCCTGACGCATCACTTCGTGGGCAGCTGCATGAGGAATGAGATGGGTGAATCCCTCAAATGCTGCTGTGTCGCCGGTTTTGATATTTTCCGAGACAGCCTCATCGAGAGTTGAAACAAGAGCCATAATTTCCTCTACACTCTGGCCGGAACAAAGTCATGTTCAACCCAATACACCATATTAGTGAATCCTGACTCTAGAGCGCCAATATCGACTTCAAAACGCGTCTGAGGTCGGTCGCAGGATCGCTGCTGGCAGCTTCGGCGCGCCATCCGACATGCTGATCGGGGCGAACCAGTACGATGCCGCTGTCGCGGATCTCCCGATTGCGTGCCCAGTCGCCGGTAAAGTCCTGCCAGTGCTGGCGGGGGCCGATCTTGTGACAGACAATGTCAATCTTTAGTTCTTCACCGACAATGGGTGCAGCTTCGATCCAGCCATCCCCTCCAATGCCGGTCAAAATTGTAAATTGACCTTGCCCGCACAGGTCCAGTGTCGATGCCTTGCCACCGTGGTTGTCAAACAGCCAGGCGTGAGGCAGTCGCGCACCGGGCCAGGTGGTGGGGTGATAATGCAGTTCGCCGTCCATGGCGAATTCTGGTTCATCCGACCCATCACCGACAATTGCGTCGGACCGATAACGCTGGTTCATTTCCACACCATGACAATCAAATTCATATTTTTTGAATGCAATGGCATCGGCAATTGCCCGGCGCTGTTTTTCTGCATCGTCGGTATCGTCACAGCGGGCATCCATATTCGCCTGCATCTTGACCGGGTCAATTGAATCCAACAGGCCCAGCGCGCCAAATATCGGGCCAAATTCTTCGATCGACTGATTGGCACGGCTGACAATCTGTTTGGCAATCGGTGCGCGCTCTTCCTGATAGGAATTGAGCAAACCGGCATCTGCGGTTCCCTTCAGCACGGCTGCCAGTTTCCAGGCGAGATTGAAGGAATCCTGAATCGATGTATTGGACCCCAGTCCATTGGAAGGCGGATGCCGGTGGGTGGCATCACCACCACAGAAGACGCGGCCATTGCTGTTGGTGGTGGCGTACATATTGTTCACCGTCCAGGTTGATACCGAGGTGATATCAATATCAAGATCATCATCGCCGACCAGACCGCGAATGGTCTTTTTGGCAAAATGATCGGTGACCTCAGGTTCCGGTTCGTTAATATCGTAGCCCCATATCGCCAGCCATTCGTTCCAGGGGCGGATCATTCGAACAACCCCCATGCCAATGCCACCCACATCAGATCCCGGTTGCAGCACCCAGTACAGAACTGAAGGCCGATGAGCGACATATTTTGACAGGTCGGCCTTGAACAAAAGATTGATCGATCCGGCAACCCCCATCTGACCTTCAAATTCCAGCCCGGCATGTTCAGCAACCAGTGAATTGCCGCCATCGGCACCATAAAGATATTTCGAGCGGATCGTCAGTTCTTTGCCCGTCAACCGGTCAAGGCAGGTCGTTGTTACGCCTTCGCCGTCCTGTTCATGGCGCAGATATTCTGTCGACATGCGCGCCTGGGTGCCGCGTGAACAGGCCGTCTTGAACAGCAACGGCTCCATAAACGTCTGTGGCAGGTCATTCATAAAACACGGGGAAGATAACAGGTGTTCCGCAGCTGAATTGGGAGCGTTGCCCCAGGTGCGAATACGGCCGATTTCTTCACCGGCCAGCGATGTGCAAAAAACATTTTCACCCATCAGTTCCTTCTCGGTCGCGTGCATATAGGCTTCGGCTTCAACGTCCTGGCCAAGGTCACGCAACACTTCCATCGTCCGTTGATTGGTAATGTGGGCCCGGGGCGTGTTGGCCAGCCATCGATACTGGTTGACCACCATGTTTTCGATTCCGTAGGTGGACAGTAGAGCGGCCATTGATGCCCCCGCTGGTCCGGTGCCGATGATCAAAACGTCGGTTGTGATGTCTGCCATGATTTGTTCCTCCCGAATTGCTCACAATAACGGCTCTCCCGACGAACAGAAGATGCCTGATTGATAATATTTTTTGTGGGTCAATTCGAAGGGAGGCAGGCGTGCGGCGATTGCGCCATAATATCATACAACGCCACGAATTAATCGTCATCGCTCAGGCATAGCTGACCACTTCAATTTCAATGCCATCACGATTGTAAAAATAAAACCGACGGCCTGGTTCGTAGTCCCATCTCGGGCCTGGCTCATATCCAGCCGCTTTGACACGGTTTTCCATGGCATCAATATCCGATACCACCAGACCAATGTGGTTGAGGCCTTTTTGGGTGGTGTACGTATCGCTTTTGGAGGCATTGGCGCTGACATTTGGGGCATAAAGAGCCAGATAGCTGTCATCTGACCCCACGTGGTAAGTCTCGCCCTGACCATCCAGAGCGCCACCATGCCAACGCACTTTCCAGTCAAACAGGGAGCAAAGTTCGTCAGCCGTGGCCTTTGCATCGCGGACAGTGAAGTTGATGTGTTCCAAAACAACGGGGGTCATGAAATGTCCTTTCAATTGACAATAATTCAGTGGTAGAAGGTAAAGTCTAATCTCTCAAGTTAACTTGAGGTCAAGCTTTTTATTGGATTGTTTTCATGACCCCGGCGAGTGCTGCATTGAAGCCCAACCAGCTGCCAATAGGGGAAGTGGCAAGGCGAACCGGCCTGTCGGTCTCTGCTATTCGATTTTATGAGGAACGCGGTCTTGTCACCGCCGGACGCAACAAGGGCGGGCAACGGCGCTTTGCCCGGTCGGATATCCGGCGTCTGTCGTTCATTATGATCGCGCAGAATATGGGTTTTTCGCTGCAGCGCATCACCCTGGCGCTCTCTGGCCTGCCCACTCACCGTGCTCCCAGCAAAGCGGAATGGGCGAAAATGGCTGAAGATTTTCGTGGTGATCTGGAAGACCGTATTGTCACGCTGACCAGATTAAAAGACCGGCTCGACACCTGTATCGGATGTGGTTGCTTGTCGCTGGATGATTGTGGCCTGTATAATAAACAGGACATAGCCGGCCGCAGCGGCTCCGGACCGCGCTATGTGATCGGGACGGTCAGTAGCACATAAAGTGGTGATCAAAAGGCTGCAGAGATAAGGGCCTTGGCCTCATTGCTGTGCCATTCTGCCGGGCCGTTGAGCGTACCGAGTACACAGCTTCGATCGCTCACCAGCAAGGTTGCCGGCAGACCAAATGCAAGGCCAGCCTTCTTGAGTACATTAAGCGTCGCCAGATCGCCGTCGTGGAAAAAACCGGCATTTTTCATGCCAATATCCCGATAGAATTTCATCGGCTTGTGCGGCGTACCAAGATCGACACTGACGGGTACAACTTCGAACTTGTCACCGCCCAAATCCTTTTGCAGAGCATCCAGTGCCGGCATTTCCGCCCGACAGGGCGCGCACCACGTAGCCCAAAGATTAAACAGCACGGTTTTGCCTTGCCAGTCGGCCAGACTGCGCGATTTTCCATCTACGTCATTAAAAGCAAGCCCAGCCACAGAGATCGGTCGGTCCAGCGCCTTGAAGGCGGCGAGAGGTCCGCCGGCTTTGGCGTCGAGGGTCGCCCGCAGCTTTTCATCAACGACACAAGAAGCCGAAGCCAAAGGACCATCATCTCTGCCGCCTTCGTCGCCTTCGCCGCCACCGCCGTCGCCGCCGCCGCCGCCATTGCCAATCTGCCCGGAAAACGCGTATAGGGCTGCACCAACGGCAAGTCCCAACACACCGGCCAGAACGGCAATTTTGAGCGTGTTGCCACCCTTGCCTTGCGTTTCATTGGTTTTGGGTGGTTCTCCCTCACTCATGCATTATCCAGACAAGGTTTTTATTCATGGCCAACAATCAAGATCCCACGGCACCGGTCGGCGAAAATACCATGTGGGGTGGCCGGTTTGCAGCCGGACCGGACGCCATCATGGAAGAAATCAACGCCTCGATAGACTTCGACCGCAAATTTTACGCCCAGGATATTGAAGGATCCCGCGCACATGCCCGGATGTTGCACGATCAGGGCATTTTGTCATCAGCAGATCATGCGACAATCGATCAAGGATTGAGCACAATTTTGTCAGAAATTGAATCGGGTCAGTTTGAATTCTCCCGGGCTCTGGAAGACATTCACATGAATGTGGAAAGCCGCCTGGCCGAATTGATAGGTCCTGCAGCGGGCCGCCTGCACACAGCGCGGTCTCGCAACGATCAGGTGGCGCTTGATTTTCGCATGTGGGTGCGTGACCAGACCGATGCAGCCCAGGTGGCGCTGTTGGCCTTTATCAGGGCGCTGCTCGAAAAGGCAGAGCAACATGCAGACACGGTGATGCCGGGCTTTACGCATCTGCAGACCGCACAACCGGTAACCTTTGGCCACCATTGTCTGGCCTATGTGGAGATGATGGCCCGCGATTTGTCGCGCTTCCGTGATTCCCGCGAGCGGATGAATGAATGCCCACTGGGCGCGGCGGCTCTGGCGGGAACAGGATTTAACATTGACCGTCACGCCACAGCCCAGGCACTTGGTTTTCGCGAACCTACACGGAATTCGCTGGACAGCGTTTCAGATCGCGATTTTGCGTTGGAATTTCTGTCCGCTGCGAGCATCTGCGCCACCCATCTGACACGCATGGCGGAGGAAATAGTCATCTGGTCGACACCGCAATTTGGCTTTGTCCAGCTGTCAGACAAATTTTCCACCGGCTCGTCGATCATGCCGCAGAAAAAAAATCCCGATGCCGCAGAGCTCGTGCGTGGCAAGGGTGGCAGAATTACCGGTTCCCTGGTCGGACTGCTGACTGTGATGAAAGGTCTGCCGCTGACCTATTCCAAGGACATGCAGGAAGACAAGGAGGGCGTATTTGACGCGGCACAAACGCTTGAACTCTGCCTCGCTGCAATGACCGGCATGATCAAGGATATGATCGTTAACATCGCCAATATGGAGGCAGCGGCTGGTTCAGGCTATTCCACGGCAACTGACTTGGCTGATTGGCTGGTACGCGAAGCTGGAATTCCGTTCCGGGACGCCCATCATGTGACAGGACGGGCGGTGGCGCTTGCTGAAAGTCAAGGGTGCGAACTATCCGAATTGCCGCTTGCAGACTTACAGAAACTACATGGTGACATCACCAATGCGGTTTATGAAGTTCTGACCGTTCAGGCCAGCGTTGCCAGCCGCACCAGTTTTGGTGGCACGGCACCGGAAAGCGTCCGGCTTCAGATCAAAGATTGGCAGGTGCGTCTTGGCTGACCGCCTGCCATGAAGAGGGATAAACGCAAACGGGTGGTGTCAGTCTCAAAACGTGATATGAATCACCATTCGATTGAACCCACAGGTCGATAAGGCATAGTTGCGATGAAGAAAATTTTGACAATCATGGTGGTTATGGGTGCGGTTGCGGCACTCCTGTCTGCCTGTGGCCGTGTGGGGCCACCCATGAAACCTTCGCAAGCAGCGATCAAGCGTGCCAAAGAGGCCAAGGAAACACCGCCTCAGGCCCCTGTTCCCAACAGCCAGAACAAAGATAAGCATTTCATCCTCGATGGCTTGCTCGAATAGTGAAACGTCACTCTACTGCACCAGATAATTTTGTAACATCATGAACCATTTCGATTACAAAGATGGCATCCTGCATGCCGAAGATGTAAGCCTGCCTGAAATAGCGGCAGCAGTCGGCACGCCCTTTTATTGCTATTCTACCGCAACTCTGGAACGTCACTACACCGTGTTCAGTGAAGCTTTCAGCGATATCGATGCCATGGTTTGCTATGCCATGAAGGCCAATTCCAATCAGGCCGTGTTGGCAACGCTGGCCCGGCTGGGATCGGGTGCCGATATCGTTTCGGAAGGGGAATTACGCAGAGCCCTTGCGGCGGGCATCCCTGCCAGCAAGATCATGTTTTCCGGGGTTGGTAAAAAGCCAGCGGAAATGGATTATGCTCTGGGGGAAGATATATTTTGCTTCAACATCGAATCCGAGCCTGAGCTGGAAGTCCTGTCAGCCAGGGCGCAGGCGATGGGCAAGCAAGCGCGAATTTCCTTCCGCATAAATCCTGATGTTGATGCCATGACCCATGCCAAGATATCCACTGGCAAGGCGGAGGATAAGTTTGGCATTCCCTGGAAGGATGCGCCGCGCATTTATGCAAAGGCTGCCAAATTGCCCGGCATCAAGGTGACCGGCATCGACATGCATATCGGCAGTCAGATCACCGACCTGGAGCCATTTGACCGGGCCTTCGCGCGGCTCGCAGAACTGATCAGGCACCTGCGCAATGATGGCCACGAAATTGACCATGTCGACCTGGGTGGCGGGCTTGGCATTCCCTATCACGAAGACAATCAACCACCCCCCGACCCGGACGCCTATGCCGAAGTTGTCAAACGTCACGTTCGCAATCTGGATGCGCAGGTTATCTTTGAACCGGGCCGCCTGATTGCCGGAAACGCCGGGGTATTCGTCACCGAAGTCACCTATGTGAAAGAGGGGGATGACCGGATATTCGTCATTGTGGACGGCGCCATGAACGACCTGATCCGTCCGACCTTGTATGATGCTTATCATGAGGTCCGTCCGGTGAATATCGGGAACGATTTTTCGGCGCGAATCACAGCTGATATCGTTGGCCCGGTATGCGAATCAGGTGACTATCTGGCCAAACAGCGTGAATTGCCCGAACCGCGGGCTGGCGATCTGCTGGCTTTGGGATCTGCCGGTGCCTATGGCGCGGTTCAGGCCGGAACCTATAATTCACGGCCTTTGGTGCCGGAAGTGCTGGTCAGAGGCGGCGAATTCCATGTGATTCGCCCACGATTGAGCCATCAGAACCTGATCGACCTGGATTCTGTGCCCGACTGGCTCGCATAAGACCGGTTGGGATAAGGGTGTTCACAAAATCGAGACCAGCAGGGCCAATTGGCGCACTGGCCTCGCCTTTGCCGTTTTTAATGATAGACTGTCGTCATGAAAAATACGCGCACGAACCCCAACGCGGTTCGCGATGGGACGGACAGTCCGCAACTATTGAACCAGACTAGTTCTGGTCAACGGTTGCAAAACACCCGAATTCTGGCAGGTCTGGCCGAATTCTGGGAGCGCTTTTGGCCGTGCGTCTTGCCATTTTTATGCGTCTTTTCGCTGTTCTTAACAGTCTCCTGGTTGGGACTTTGGCCTGCAATGCCAACTCAAATCAGACTGGCGCTGCTCGCCGCATTTGCCATATTGGCCATCGGGGCGCTGATTCCAATGCGTGCACTTTCGCTGCCCACCAGTGCCGAAATTGACAGTCGTATTGAGCGGAGTTCGCTGCTGCCGCATCGCCCGGTTACCGCCCAAGTGGACAATCAGGCCCTGCTTACCGGCAGCGAAGATGTTTTTGCCAAGGCTTTGTGGATTGAACACCGTCGCCGAATGGCCGGAAAACTGACTAATCTGAGCGCCGGGCTGCCAGTGCCTAAAGTGGCCGCAAAAGACCCGTTTGCCCTGCGCGCGCTGGTAGGGTTGCTGTTGTTTGTCGGAATTGCCGCCGGATGGGGCAATTGGTCGTCCCGCATTGGCGAGGCGTTTCGCGATCATGTTGGTCCGGTGATTGCCAGTGTTGGTCGGATCGACGCCTGGCTCACGCCACCTGCCTACACAAATCGTCCACCAGTATTTCTCGGCAATAACATCACCACCGCCACTGTGCCGGAAGGCAGTAATCTTGTTGTGCGCTTGCTGGACATTGATGCCCCGACACTAACCGTCAGCGGCGACGGTGACGGTGACGGCGGCGACGGCGGTACGAGCACTGAGATCAAGCCGGAAGTAGCTGAGGTGGATGAGTCTGTGACAGCCACTTCGCGAAGCACCAATTTCAAATCGGTGATGGAACAATCCAGCGCAATTCAGTTGTTGTCTGTTGGAAATGTGGTTCGAAACTGGCAGGTCACAGTGCTTCCCGACAACGATCCAATCATCAATTTCAGCGAAGATCCAACCACCTCCAATCGTGGTTCACTCGACTTTGCCTACGAAGTTGAGGACGATTATGGCGTGGCGCAAGCCAGTGCGAAGATCGTTCAGGCCGCTCCTAAATCGGCAAACGCCGTCCCGCTCATTGAAGCCCCGCAATTCAATCTCCCCTTGCCCCGCCACCGGGCACGTAAAGGTACTTCGCGCACCAGCCAGGACCTGACGTCTCACCCCTGGGCGGGTGCAGAGGTCAAACTGACGCTGATTGCCGAGGATGAAGCCGGGCAAACCGGGCGCAGTGAAACCAAAATTCTGATTTTGCCAGAACGCATATTCACAAAACCTTTGGCACTGGCGGTAGTCGAGGAAAGGCGCAACCTGGCGCTCGATGCCAATGCGGCACCACAGGTTGCCGAGATGCTCGATATTATTACCGACACACATCCCGAAGAATTCATCAAGGACATGGCTGTCTACACGGCATTGCGGGTCGCCTATCGCAGCATCAGTCGCACCAAAGATCATGACGAGCTTCGCGAGGCACTGGATCTGCTGTGGGAAACCGCTCTGGCCATCGAAGACGGGGATTTGTCTTTGGCGGAACGTCGTTTGCGGGACGCTCAGGAACGCCTGTCCAAAGCGTTGGAAAACGGCGCATCCGACGAGGAGATTGATGAGTTGATGAAGGAACTTCGCGCCGCGATGGATGCTTTCATGCGAGAGCTTGCCCAACAGATGGCTCGAAACCCTCAAAACCAACAGGCCATGCCGATGGACCCAAACAGCCAGGTTATGCGGCAGCAGGATCTCGATCGTTTGATGAAACAGATCGAAGATCTGGCAAAATCCGGTTCTCAGGACGCCGCCCGCCAGTTGTTGCAGGAACTCCAGCGCATGATGAACAACCTACAAATGGCGCGTCCGGGTCAACGACAACAGCAACAGAACGATCAATTCAGCGAGCAAATGAACAAGCTGGGTGAAATGATGCGCCAGCAACAACAATTGATGGATCAGACCTTTGATATGCAACGCCGCCAGCAGGGCCAGCAACAGGGTCAGCAGCAAGGCGAAAACCGCCAAAGCCAGCGGCCTGGGCAGCAACAAAACCAGGAAGGTCAATCAGGTCAGCAACAGCCAATGACCCCTGAAGAATTTGCCGAAGCGATGAAGCAGCTGCAGCAACAGCAAGGCGAATTACAACGGCAGATGCAGGAAATGCAGAACGAGTTGCGCGGCATGGGCCTGGACCCCGGCGAAAAGCTTGGCGAAGCCGGGGAAGCGATGGGCGAAGCTGAGCAGCAATTGGGTCAGGGTGAGACCGGTGAAGCCACAGGCCAGCAAGGACGCGCGCTGCAGGCAATGCGTGAAGGTGCTCAGCAGATGATGCAGAATATGCAAAATCAAGCCGGTGAGCAGGGGCGTCGCGGTGAGCGTGGACAGCATGGTCAACAGACCCGCGGAGACCGCGATCCTCTTGGTCGCCAGAGTCGCAGTCAGGGGCCGCAATTGGGTAATGACACCAAAGTGCCAGGTGAAATTGACGCCCAAAGGGCGCGTCGCATTCTTGAAGCCATCCGCCGAAGATTGGGTGAAACAACCAGACCCAAACTCGAACTCGATTACCTTGACCGGTTGCTGCCCACCCGTTGATAATCGGACCAGTTACAATCCCTGTCCCGGCACAAGCAGCATGTGCTCTAGATCTGAAGTTGTTTGCGCAGGCCTTCACCAAGATCGATCTTGAGGGAAAGTTGTGATTAACGGTTTGTTTGCCACACCAATCAACCATTTCCAAACCATCAAACGCTAGAACTGAGGGGGATTGCGGAACTTCTTTGGAAAGACCGGTGGTGAGACCTGCGATAATTGCACCAATGCTGAGCCTGACATTGATGCTGGCACCCGGGCCGGTTCATGCTTCGGGCTTGCTCGAATTGGGTAACAATCCCTCCAAGGATACGATTTTGGCGATTGGCAGTGCACCGGCCAAAAAAATCATTCCCCTAAATCTGGGCACTTTGCGGACCGAGGAAGCCAAATTACCGCCGGCACCGCTAACGCGCAGTCAGCGCATGGCTTTACGCGCCAAGAAAGCGGCATCGCGGCAACATCAGGTAACCAATGCGCGCCGCCGCCAGCGAGTAGCTCAGCAACAGGTGGAGTTCGACCAGGACGAGGGTTTTGCCATGGATGGCAATGGCGAACCGATCATGGAATAACCGGTCAGCGATTTATAATCCGTCTCCCAGACTGACATCACGGGTCGCCGAGCGAATTGACACCGAAAATCCTGCCATCACGTCGATCAATGTCATCAGCATCAAGGCGAAGAATACCGAGGTGGACGCGGCTGACACCAACAGAAACTCGACCAGAAAAATGATCAAGACCACGGTCGACAGCAGGTGGTCAACAATCGACAACTTGCCAACCCGTGTGGCCTTGAGAATTTCGACAAACAGCAGCAGCAGACCAATAGTGATCATCAGATCACCCAGACTGAAGTCCCAGACTGCTCCTGATACCATGCCCAATGCGAATAATTCCGTCTGCCAGGTCAGGGCGTCGCCACCGAGTCCAAACACAGCGCCATTATAAATAATCAGCGCAATCGCCATCAAAGGAAAATTTGTAAGCATTTTCATCTACCAATATTGCCCCGATCAACTATCACGGGTTCACAATGACAAGCTTGACCAATTGGCGCAACGCCATAAAAAAAAGCCCGCGTCGCCACGGGCCTTTTTAAAATCATGCAAGTCGGTTCAGACGGATTCTTTTGGTTCCAGAACCTGTCGACCGCGATACATTCCCGATTTCAGGTCAATGTGGTGCGGACGGCGCAACTCGCCTGAATTCTTGTCTTCAACATATGTTGGGTTTTTCAGCGCATCGGTAGAGCGGCGGTGGCCGCGCTTCATGCGTGTAATCTTACTCTTTGGGACAGCCATTTTATCGCTCCGTCGGACGTCGAAAGTGTTGTTTTCTCGCGCGACACCGTTCTCGGTCATCGCAACCAGCACACTTGTTGGGTAATTTCAGTGTGAATTTGCGGTTGATATAGCCGAATATCAGAAAGAAGCAAGTGCAATCCGCTCAACATTGCTGAGTTACTATTTCAGACATTTGACATAGGCACCAGACTGTTTGGCTCGTTTTTCAACCAATCTGACCAATCGTTTCATGCCACGTCCAGGTTTGCGGGGGTTGCGCGCAATGGGGTTGGGTAAAGTAACGGCCAACAAAGCCGCCTGCCTGCGGGACAGGCGTTTGGCGGATTTCTTGAAATGATGCCGGGCGGCGGCTTCGATACCATATTGTCCGGGCCCCCATTCGGCGATATTGAGATAGATTTCCATCATTCTGGGTTTGCTCCAGATCATGTCGGCATAAAGCGCAAGCGGCACTTCCAAAGCTTTTCGGACATAGGAACGGTTTGGCCATAAAAACAGGTTTTTAACCGTCTGCATCGCAATCGTGCTGGCACCCCGCGGCCGCTCGCCTTCGATAAGATCGTCCACAACCAGATTAACCGCAGCCCAGTCGACACCACCGTGGCTGCAAAACTGGCCGTCCTCCGACGAGATGACAGACTGGGTGACAAAGGGAGAGATTTCTTCCAGCGGGACCCATCTGCGATTTACGGTCGCCCCAAACGACCAGTTCGCTACCATCAGGGTGGAAACCGGATGAATACTGGCCGGAATATAAATGAGGGTCAGTATAAATGGCAGCAGGCCAATCAGTACGATCAACACAGTCAGGCGCACCAATAGGAATCGCAGCAAGGAAGGTTTGCCCGGCTTATCGACGTTGCGGACATTCCTGCCGAATTTGTTGGAACCGCGTTTTGAGTGAGGCTTTGGAGGGTGCTCAGATTTGCCAGCAGCTTTGGTGGCCTTGCTGCGGCGGCCACTTTTCCCTTTGCCCTTTTTGTCGACGCTTGCCACCGGTATTTCTCTTCACTGAATTACCTTTGTGTAACGTTGCTTTGAGGCGTCGGCAATGATCAGTTTTTCGGTTTTACCCCGGTTCACGAGTTCTGCGGCTAACCACTTGCCATCACAAGCATGTCGGCATAGACCGCCTGCATGGCCTATTCCTTCCAGAAAACACTCAAGACCACAGCAGAAGCTGTTAATCAGCGTCTTGATCAAATCATGTCAACTGAAGCAGGCGAAGGAGAGGTCGTGCGGCCGGCGAAGCTGGTTGCGGCCATGCGGCACGGATTGTTGAATGGCGGCAAAAGGCTGCGTCCGTTTCTGGTGATTCAATCGGCCGCCTTGTTCGGCATTGATCAGTCCAGGTCACTGCAGGCTGCGTGCGCACTGGAGTGTTTGCATTCGTATTCGCTGGTGCATGATGATCTTCCGCAGATGGACGATGACGATTTGCGAAGGGGTCAGCCAACCGTTCACAGGGCTTTTGACGAAGCAACAGCTATACTTGCCGGTGATGCGCTATTGACCCTGGCGTTTGATCTGATCACTGATCCAAAGTGTCATGATGATAGTGGAGTTCGCTGCGAACTCGCCAGTCTGCTTGCCCGTGCTTCCGGGATGGGTGGCATGATCGGTGGCCAGATGTTGGATCTGGCGGCGGAAACTCAAACACCAGATGAAGCTGGTATTCGCATGATGCAGCAGATGAAGACCGGAGCGCTGATCCGGTTTGCCTGTACTGCCGGTGCCGTGCTGGGTCAGGCCAGTGATTCTGAACGAGCTCGACTCGCGCATTTTGGCGAAACCATTGGCCTGGCTTTTCAACTTGCCGATGATCTGCTCGACGTCACTTCAAATGCCGAAACGATGGGAAAGGCCGTCGGCAAGGATGCCGGGCGGGGCAAGGCAACCCTGATTGGATTATTGGGGGTCAATGAAGTTCGCAGGCTTTTGTCGGAAGCCGTTACAGAGGCCAGCGACTGTCTTTCAGAGTTTGGTGCCAAAGCCGATATTCTGCAGCAAACCGCTCAGTTCATCGTTGAGAGGCGAAGCTGAATTATTGCCGACGGTCCGGCAACTGACTCACAATTGTATCTCGCCACCATCGCCGCCATCGCCGTCGCAGCCGTCGCCGCCGCCATCGCCGCCATCGCCGTCGCAGCCGTCGCCGCCGCCGCCGCCGCCGCCGCCGCCGCCGAAACGGGTTTTTACATAGTCTTGAACCAGCTGTTCAAATTCCTCAGCGATTTTTGCACCGCGCAAGGTCACTGCTTTGCGACCATCTATAAACACCGGTGCTGCCGGGGTTTCGCCGGTGCCGGGCAAGGAGATTCCGATATCAGCATGTTTGCTTTCACCAGGGCCGTTGACGATGCAGCCCATGACCGCGACCTTGAGTTCTTCCACTCCGGGATAGTTGTCCCGCCAGATCGGCATGTTGGCACGCAACTGGTCTTGAATTTTGGCCGCCAGTTCCTGAAACGTGGTTGATGTGGTGCGTCCACATCCGGGACATGCAGCGACGATTGGAACAAACGAACGAAAACCCATGACCTGCAGAAGCTCCTGTGCAACCTGGACTTCACGGGTCCTGTCGCCACCCGGTTCGGGGGTCAAAGAAATGCGGATTGTGTCACCGATGCCCTGCTGCAGCAAAATTCCAAGTGCGGCTGACGAGGCAACAATGCCCTTGGTGCCCATGCCGGCTTCCGTCAGACCCAGATGCAATGCATGATCGCTGCGGCGGGCCAGTTCAGCGTAGACGGCGATGAGGCTTTGCACGTCAGAGACTTTTGCAGAGAGAATTATTTTGTCGCGGGACAGGCCGATCCGCTCGGCTTCCTGCGCTGATAAAAGTGCCGATTGAACAATGGCTTCCTGCATGACTTCATCGGCATTGAGCGGCGACCCTTTTTCTGCGTTTTGATTCATCAGCGATGTCAGCAGGGCCTGGTCGAGGGAGCCCCAATTGACGCCAATTCGCACCGGCTTGTCGTATTTGATTGCCGTTTCGATGATGGCGCCAAACTGTTTGTCGCGCTTGTCCTTGAAACCGACATTGCCTGGATTGATGCGATATTTAGCCAGCGCCTGAGCGCAGTCGGGATGGTCTGCCAGCAATTTGTGACCGATATAGTGGAAGTCGCCAACCAGCGGTATGTCGATGCCAAGCCGGTCCAGTCGTCCGCGGATTTTTGCCACATTTCGGGCAGCCTCGGTACGGTCGACGGTGATGCGCACCAGTTCGGAACCAGCCTCGGCCAATGCAGCAACCTGGGCGACCGTCGCGTCAACATCAGCGGTGTCGGTATTGGTCATCGACTGAACGACTATGGGGTTGCTGCCGCCGACCACCACATCTCCAACCCGCACACCCACTGTTTTCTGGCGTTGCAGTGGTTGGATCAATGGTGCGCTTTTTGCAAAAGGGGCGCAATTCAAGAGACGTCTCCGGGCAGGGGCAATTACCGTTTGGTTCAATATCAGTGTAGTTACTGGATGTCATCCATCAATGGCGGCAATGTGTTGAGCGCTGATGTCATAGTATTTCAAACGACGTTGCGGAAATTTTTTCCCCATCAACAGGATATCGCATTTGGTTATGATCTCCATCTTACTGCGCAGGTGCGGTGTAGCCTTCAAAGCTGTGCCCAACAGCTGCTCGCATCGATAGCCACAATAGATATCGGCCTGATCAAAACTGGTGATACCCTGGTCGATGCAGGCCTCAATTTTTGCCTGAACATGTGCGGGTGACGTGTCTTCATCGTCGGCCAGACGCCACATGCCGTAAACAATTTGACTAAGTTCAAAGGGGTCGGACAGATGACTGGCCAGGCCGATGCGCTGCATGAAAAGGTTCCAGTTTCCGGTTCAGATAAATTGGTTGAATTGGATAAAATTTAGTCACCGAAAAACTATCATATGAAGTGGACTGCCGTGCGTCGAACCCGCTGGTAAGTCGTGGTTGATATGTGCCAATGTGGTGGGCAAGCTGATGGGCGGGAGAGCAAAAACATGAAGTTTGGAATTGGCCAATCGGTCCTCAGGACCGAGGATCAACGGTTTATCACGGGCCAGGGTCGGTTTGTCGAAGACATCGTCCATCCTCATGCCTTGCACGCTGCCTTTGTTCGTTCACCGATTGCCCATGCCAGAATCGTTTCAGTTGATTGCGAGGCAGCGCGGAAGTCGGCGGATGTGCATTGTGTGCTGACCGGAGCAGATTACCTGGCTGACCAGGTGGGCGGCCTGTCGTGTCACACACTTCTGCCGGGCATGCATCATGCCAACAATATTGTCCCGACGCCGGCACTGGCAACTGACACTGTGCGCTATGTCGGTGCACCTGTTGCGGTGGTTTTGGCCGAGACCCGACAGGCGGCGATGGATGCCGCTGAATTGGTTGAGGTCGACTATGAGGAACTGGACGTCGTTTTGACACCCCGGCAGGCTTTGGCTGAAGACGCCCCGACCCTGTGGGAAACGGTTCCAGATAATGTTGCATTCAAAGTGGAACTGGGAAATTCACAGGCGACTGAACAAGCAATTACTGCTGCTCGCCACGTGGTGAATTTATCGCTGCACAATAATCGCCTTTCCGCCAATTCCATGGAGATGCGCGGCGCGGTGGCGGAATATGATTCACGGGAAAACCGTCTGGTTTTCCATACTTCAACCCAGGTGCCTCATTCGGTACGGACTGAACTGGCCAGAATTCTCGGACTAAAGGAAGCGATGGTCCGGGTAATTGCTCCAGATGTTGGCGGTGGCTTTGGCATGAAGGGCGGCGTTTATTCAGAAGATGTGGTGGTTGGATGGGCGGCCTGGCGGCTGCGGCAAACGGTTCGCTGGCATGCCAGCCGGTCTGAGTCCCTGTTGAGCGATTATCACGGTCGCGATCAGGATGTTGATGCCATATTGGCACTTGATGATGGGGGGCGGATCGTCGCTCTCGACGTTCATTGCCGCTACAATACCGGGTCACACCTGTCGCCCGGCGCCGGTGTTTCACCGATGTTTGCGTCCACCCTGGCAACTGGCTGTTATCGCATACCCGTCGCCCATGCCTTGTCCGAGGCGGTCTATACCAACACCTCTCCCACGCAACCCTATCGCGGCGCCGGTCGCCCTGAGGCCAGCTATCTGATCGAACGTCTGATGGACAAGGCAGCAGCTCAACTGGGCATCGACCGAGCCGAAATCAGACGGTTGAATTTGGTGACGGCCAATGAGATGCCCTACAAGACTCCGCTGGTCTATACCATGGATTCCGGTGATTTTGGTTCGGTGTTGGAAAGGGCGCTGGAGAAGGCGGACTGGAAAGCAATTGACAAACGCAAGAAAAAAGCTGCGCGGGCAGGAAAACTTCACGGAGCTGGCATTGCCTTGCATATGGAGAATGCCGGCCTGGCCAATGAGGCAGCTGAAATTCGCTTTGATCCGGCAGGCGGGGTGACTGTATTGCCCGGCACGTTCAATCACGGCCAGGGTCATGAAACGGTTTATGCGCAAATGGTTTCGCAGTGGCTCGGCGTACCGTTTGATTCAATCCGGGTTCTGCAAGGGGACACCGACGCCATTGCTTTCGGGCGCGGAACGATTGCGTCTCGATCAATGGTCAATGGTGGTGGAGCCGTGCGTGTAGCGGCAGACCGGGTGATTGAAAAGGCCAGAGCAATTGCCGGTCATTTGATGGAAGTCGCTGGAGAAGACCTGGTTTTCGAAGCCGGGCATTTCACGGTTGCCGGGACCGACAAAAAAATGTCGATCCAGCAAATTGCGCAATTGTCCCACAAACCAATCCTGCCACCACAATTGGGACTGGGGCTGGCTGCTCATGGTGATTTTCTGTTACAGGGATTTACCTTTCCCAATGGCTGTCAGGTGGTGGAAATTGAAATTGACCCTGCGACAGGTGTGACCCATATCATCAAACTGGTATCCGTCGATGACGTCGGCACGGTCATCAATCCGATGTTGCTGGAAGGGCAATTGGTTGGTGGAATTGTGCAGGGGATCGGACAGGCGCTGATGGAGGACGTGAATTACGAAGACGGCACCGGACAAATGCTGACAGGGTCGTTTATGGATTACGCAATGCCCCGTGCCGATGACGTGCCGACCATTTCGGTTGAAAGCATGCCAACACCGACAAACACCAATCCACTTGGCGCAAAGGGTGCAGGAGAAGCCGGAACTGTGGGGGCAACGCCAGCCGTGATATCGGCAGTGCTGGATGCCCTCTCGGTTCATGGTGTGGACGACATAGAGTTGCCTGCAACACCCCAACGGATTTGGACAGCCATCAACACGACTTAACCGCAGCATCGTAACGGCGGCGATCTAAAGCGATAGCGATGACCTGAATGTTTCCAAAATGTCCTAAAAACGACAGTTTTCGACGTGCTTCGACACTTCCGTTACGTAAACGTCAAGTACTTCTTAGGGTGCGGCCTAAAGAGGTATTGTTATGATATCAGATCTCGGCGAGCTGATTGCTCGCTACGAGGCTGCCAGGTCCAGCGTGGTCGATCTGATCGACGCTGGCGTGGAATCAGATCCCGATCTTATTGAAGCGGATCAGGCGTTATCTGAAGCATTCAACAACCTGCTGCAATCCGGTCTGTCCACCAGCCAGCAATATTTTGGGCGCATGCATTATCTGCTTGGACTGATCAAGGACAATCAAGCTGGCAATCGTTTGATTGACCGTCTTGCAGACACGATCAGGCAAGATGTGCAGAAACTGGAAATCTGTGAGGATGATAAGCCCGTCGAAGAAGCGCTAAGCGGCACCAACGGGGGCTAAGGGCTTTTCAGCTCGGAAGTTATGCGTTCCATTAGGCCATCCCTGATGCCCATTTCGCGCAGATGATCTGTGGTGTCGGTAATGTAGGATTCATTTGGACCTGACTTGCCGACGGCCCCTTTGATTTGGGCGATAAGTGCCTCGTGCCCTAATCGGCCGGCAAATTGCTCGTGGTCCGGATCCGCAATGTAGGTCACCGCCTTAACCGTTGTGCCCGAATCCAGAACAATTGGTCGCAATCGCTCCAGATAGACATTGGTAACAAGTTCCCGCGCCCGCAAATAAGTCAGTGTTTCTTCGCGACTGTTTGAGCTTATTTTAAACGCCTTGCCAATACAGGCGCCGCCCTGAGCAAGCCCCAATACGATGCCGGGTCGTTGTTTCGTCCCCCGATGCACCCATGAATAGATACAAGGCGCCCGGTGCACCCCGAATGCTTTGGCCCGCTGAACGTCCAGATATTCAAAGCCAGGATTCCACATCAGCGATCCATAGCCAAACACCCAGATGTCGCCGTCGTTTGCAAAAGTTTTAAGCACAACCATGCCACCAGATTGACAAAAAGTCGTTTTACGTCGAAGGGGCTGTTGTAATCAAGGCGGCGCTTTCAATGCATGATTGATTCGCTTCGCCAATTCGCCAACTCGCCAGCTCGCCGCCTCGCCGCCTCGCCGTATAACGGGATCAGCATTTATGACTCAAACTTCCAAACGGTCCTTTCTTGCCCATCCTATGGGGAAATGGGGCCTGTTCATGTTGTTTCTGTTCGCCCTGTGGTTTGCAGGCTGGTATGCTTTTGCCAACTTTGCCCATGACAAGATCGGCGAAGCGCTTGAGGATGCCGGGCAACAGGGAATAAATGTCGATTGTGCAAACCTTCAAATGCGCGGTTTCCCGTTTCGAATTGGTGTTTATTGCGATTCCCTGAACATTGCCGGCAAGGGCGATGCACTCCAATTGGAGATTGGTGCGGTTCGAACCGCCGCTCAGCTATATGCACCCGGTGAACTGGTTGCCGAATTGGACGGACCATTCAAAACCGGGCTGAATAACGGCGAACTGGCGGCAAACTGGTCGGCAATGCGGCTGTTTTTGGACGTCAACTTTAGCGGCGGATTTGATCTGGCGTCGCTGACATTTTCCAACCTGTCCACCAGCCTCAACAAAGCCGATCTGAAAGTGGCTGATGGGGCGGTTCATTTTCGTCCGACCCCACAGACCGACGGAGCCGAAGATGCAGAACCTGTCTCACTGGATGGGGCGCTAAAACTGACCAACCTGTCCGCCGCCCTGCCCAAGTTGACGATACCCGATGCAACGATTGAAATCGATGGCACGCTTGTTGACGGTTACCGGGACCTGGTGGTCGGCGGCCGCGAGTTTAGCTCGGTGATGCAGGATGGGGCGGAGTTTGAGATCCGCAATCTGGCCCTGTCCTTGCCGGACGGGGGGCGGTTGGCCTTTTCAGGGCCATTGTCAATTGGCGAGGACGGATTGCTGTCCGGCGAAATCAATGTCGGCGTTGCCAATCCACCGTCGGTGGCCAGATGGGCCGGCGAGATCAACCCGCAACTGGCTCAGCAGATTGGCTTAATCACTCAGGCCGTCGCCGGCATGGGCAAGCCCGCCAAAATTGGTGGAGCAGATATCAATTCTATTACCCTGAAAATAGAGCAGGGCATCGTGCGGTTGGGCTTTATCCAGTTTCCCGACCCGATTCCACCAATGTTCAGGGATTGATGGTCACGAGGTCTGGTCGGTATCGGTCACCCCATCGCGGCCGAAATTGGGCAGATCCGTTTCCTGGCCCGCTTCAATAATTCCCCGCCGAATATCTCGCGTCTTGGTGAAATGTTCAAACAGCAGATCGCCATCACCGTTGCGAACCGCCCGCTGTAATCGAGACAAGTCTTCTGAGAAGCGGCCCAGCATTTCTATCACGGCCTCCTTGTTGTGAAGGAAGACATCCCGCCACATCACAGGGTCAGAGGCAGCAATGCGGGTAAAATCCCGGAACCCTGATGCGGAAAACTTGACCACTTCGGATTGAGTCACTTCTTCAAGTTCGGAGGCCGTACCGACAATATTGTAAGCAATGAGATGAGGAATATGGGACGTCACGGCCAGAACCAAATCGTGGTGATCCGGCTCCATGACTTCCACCCAGGATCCCAGAGCCTGCCAGAAATTGGTCAGTTTTTCGATGGCTTCCTTGTTTGTGCCCGGTTCTGGCGTCAGCAGACACCACCGCTCATCAAATAAAGTCGCAAAGCCAGCATCCGGTCCGGAATATTCGGTGCCTGCAATCGGGTGCCCCGGCACAAGATGAACACTTTTGGGCAGATGCGGCTTCAACTGTTCGACGACCGAACGCTTTACCGATCCGACGTCGGTGATGATGCAGCCATCGGCGAGATGCGGACCGATGCGCTCACCAAGAGAGGCAAAGCTGCCAACCGGTGTACACAGGATCACACAATCGGCTTGCTGAACCGCTTCGCTGACCTTGTCGGTATAAACATCCCCCAGGTTGCGGGCTTTCGCCCGCTCCAGGGTTTCCTGGCGTCGGGTTGAAACAACGATGGTTTCAGCCAGTCCTTCCTGACGCGCGCGCAGCGCGATGGAAGAACCGATCAGTCCAATACCAATCATACAAAGGCGTTTAAACATAGGGTTCTTGTTCATGTCAGGCTTTCAAATACTCGCTCAGTGCCGCCACGGTGCCGCGGCAGGCTTCTTCAGAGCCAATGGTCATGCGAATGGCGTTGGGCAGTCCATAACCACCCACAAGCCGCAACACATAACCGCGCTCGGTGAGATGGGCATCAGCGCCCGCGGCAGATTTGCCATCCACTGCATCAAAGTGGATCAGGATGAAATTGCCAACGCTGGGAGTGACTTGCAATCCAAGCTTGCGCATTTCCTCGCTGGTCCATGTGAGCCACTCGTCGTTGTGAACGACCGCCCTGTCGACCATCTCACGGTCGGCAATAGCTGCCTTCGCTGCAGCCTGGGCAGCCGCGTTGACGTTGAACGGACCACGCACCCGTTCCAGAACTGATACAATGTGATCGGGACCAAACAACCAACCAACCCGCAGGGCGGCAAGGCCATGAATCTTGGAAAATGTTCTGGTCATGACAACATTGTTCGACCCGGCCACCAGCTCGATGCCCGATTCATAATCGTTTCGACGGACATATTCAGCATAGGCAGCATCAAGGATCAAAATCGCTGACTTCGGCAATCCTGCATGCAGGCGGCGTACTTCGCTCATCGGCAAATAGGTACCGGTAGGGTTATTTGGATTGGCCAGATATACCAGCCTCGTGGCCTCGGTTACCCGCGAAAGAATTGCATCCACATCAGCTGTATGATCTTTCTCCGGGACAACGATTGGCGTCGCACCAGCGCCCAGAATCCCGATGCGGTACATCAAAAAACCGTGCTCGGTATATATCGCTTCGTGCCCCGGCCGCAGATAGCATTGTGCCATCAGGCCCAACAATTCGTCGGAACCGTTGCCGCACAAAATATTGGCGGCGTTAACACCATGGGCGCTGGCGATTGCATCACGCAACTGATTGGAGCTGCCGTCGGGATAGTCTTCAAGATTTCCAGCCAGTTCCGCATAGGCATGTTTGGCGGCAGGGCTTGGTCCCAGAGGCGTTTCATTGGCGGACAATTTGAACAGCTTGACGCCTGCTGGAACAGCGGATTTTCCAGGCACATAAGAGGCAATTTCCATGATACCGGGATTGGGTTCTGGAATATTATCTGACTTTGTCATGCTGACACTCAATATGGCTGAAACTTGCAGGTGGTTTAGATAATCCTCACTCACAATAAAAGGGGAGGTCAGATCTATTTTTTAATCGATATTTCCCTTTGTGGCATTTTGGGGTGCCAGAACCGGGACAAATATCCGGCGGCTTTGGCGCTGTCGTACAGGCAGTCCCTGATAGACCTGTTTGGTCGCTTCGACCACAACCACGCCGCTCAGAGCCGGCATGAATCTGCGACCTATTCGTTCCATTGCGTTGACGCCGCGCAGAACAAAACGGTTATTGCTGGGAGGAAAATGCAGCGCGTCTGACCATGCCGTCGGCGTAAACATATTTTCACGCAACAGCTGGGTCAATTGCCCTCCGGTATAGGGATAACCAGACCCAAAGGGGGTTTGCTCCACTCTGGCCCAGACGCCACGCCGGTTTGGAACTACCATGATGAGCCTGCCGCCGGGAGACAGAACTCGCCAGATTTCGGTCAGAGTTTCGCCGGCATTTTCACAATGTTCGAGCGCATGGACCATCAGAAATCGATCGACACTTGCATCCGGCAGCGGCAAATCCTCGTCGTAAACAAGCGCCGTAGAACAGGGTTCACCTGGCGGCCAGTGAACCGCCCCCTGTCGCGCCGGCATGAAGGCAAGTGCGCGCTCACTATCCGCCTTGAACATGTCCAGATAAGGTGTTGCATAACCAAGCCCGATCAGCCGTTCGTCGCTGAGCGGGCGCCAAATTGCAGACAGAGCCTGACCGATGCAACGGCGAGCGTGTTTGCCCATTGGTGTGGCGTAAAACTGGCGAAGGTCGACTATGTCCATATGCATCGTTAGGATCAGGACTCATTAATATGGTGTATTGTGTTGGTCATGACACGTTCGAATAATGTAAAACAAGCGCAAGCAAGGACTGGTGGTCCTTTCGAGCATTGGTTTGCATTAGGCGGGCGTTTCATGACCAACCCCCTTCCGTTTTGGGTGGGCGGGGTGAATTTTATCGCTGGACATCGTCGCAGAACCTTGAAAACCAACAGGTTTCCTGCGTCTCTGCTCCTCGCCAGCAACAAAATTCACCACCGCAGAATACATCAGATTAATGAGTCCTGACCCTAAGATAGCAAAACTAAGTACAAACCGGAATGCGAAAAGGAGCAAGATAGTGAACGCCAGCAAGCTGAAGATTTTCCAGTTCCCCTGCCGTCAGGACAATTACGGGGTTATTCTGCATGACCCGCAATCCGGGGCAACAATCAGTATCGACGCACCAGAGACAGAAGCCGTTAGTGATGTACTGGAAAGCAAAAGGTTGAAACTGACCCACATTTTGACAACCCATCACCATGGCGATCATGTGGAGGGCAACGAGGCGCTCAAGTCAGCATATGGCTGTTCAATTGTCGGGCCAGTTGAGGAAGCTGCAAAAATTCCCGGTCTTGATCAAAGTTATGGTCATGGGGACAGCTTTGAAATTTCAGGACACCGCATTGAAGTCATTGGCACACCGGGCCATACGCTGGGACAGATTGCCTACTACCTGCCGGATCAGGGCGTGGTGTTCTGCGCTGACGCTTTGTTTGCTCTTGGCTGCGGGCGGATCTTCGAAGGTACACCTGAAATGATGTTTACTGCACTTGCAAGACTGGCCGAACTGCCCCCCCAAACACGCGTTTACGCCGGCCACGAATATACGTTGGCGAATGCCAAATTCGCCTTGTCGGTGGACCCGAAAAACAGCCAGTTGGCAGACCGGGCGCGCGAATTTGAAGTGATGCGCGACAATGGCAAACCAACCCTGCCCACCACAATTGAACTGGAGTTGCAGACCAATCCGTTTATGCGGGCTGATGACCCTGCAATACGGGAATTTCTGGGCATGGAATCGCAATCCGATCTTGACGTATTCACCGAAATTCGAGCCCGCAAAGACCGTTTTTGATGGAGGGAATGAGTTCGACGGAAATCATTGGCCTGCTGAAATTGCAGCCCCATCCGGAAGGTGGTTATTTTGCGGAAACGTTTCGAGATGACGTTTCAACCGCAATTTATTATTTGCTCGAAGCCGGCGATCGCTCGCATTGGCATCGGGTGATCGGTTCGACCGAGATCTGGCACCACTATGCCGGTGGGCCGTTGGCGTTGAGCCTGTCTTCCAATGGGGAAGAGGCCGAGGAGCATCGATTGGGCAAGAACATCAATCTGGGAGAAAAACCGCAACACATCGTGCCAGCAGGCTGGTGGCAGAGCGCCGAAAGCCTTGGCAAATGGACTTTGGTGGGGTGCACGGTCGCGCCGGCATTCGAATTCGAGAAGTTTGAAATGGCACCTGACGGCTGGCGTCCAACACAGCGCCCGTCCTGAACGGAATTACCCGGTAGTACTGTCGGCGACCCGGGCAACTTCGTCGCCTTCGCCACAGTCAACGGTAGGCCAGGGCAGTTCCCGCTTGGGTCGGCCAAATTTGAAGCCCTGCAGGTAATCGACACCCCATTCGCACAGCAGATCGGTGGTAATATCGTCTTCCACCCATTCGACCACCGTTTGAGCGTCAAACAGGCTTGCCAGATCCACCAGAGCCTTGATGAATTTCTGGTTCTCGTTGCTGGATTCCAGATTTTCAACAAACTGGCCGTCAACCTTGATGATGTCGAAGGCCAGGGTTTTAAGATTGCGGAAGGATGTATACCCGGCGCCAAAATCGTCAAGTGCAACCCGACAACCAAGATCTCTGACGGAATTGATGAACTGCTGCGCCTCGTCAAGCGAGTCGGCTGCGTAGGATTCGGTGACTTCAATAATCAGCCGCTCGGCGATGTCGGAACGATTCATCACAAACTGGGCCAGCTTGGACAACCATTCGGGATCGCAGGCAGTTTCAAATGATACGTTGAGAGAAAATACCGCAGTCGGCGCCGCACAAAGCGTTTCAAGGGCCAGGTCAAGGGCGTGATGATCCACCAGACGGATCAGACCCAAACGCTGGGCGACGTCGACAAATTCTCCCGCGACCAGCGGTTCACCCTCCGTCGATTCAAGCCGGATCAGAGCCTCGTGGAAAACGATCTCCCCGGTTTTGGCATCAACCACCGGCTGCCAGGCCAGATGTATGCGACGGTTTTTCAGGGCGCTGATAATTTTTTCCGCCATGTGTGCGGAGCGCTGCTTTTCAAGTTCTTCCTGCGGGTCGGGCTGATAGGCGACAATTGATGCGTCACGCGCCCGGCGACTCTCTTTCAAAGCCTGATGAGCAGCCATGAACACCTGTTTGGAATCGCGGGCATGTTGCGGCATCAAAACACCACCGATCGAAACCGAGACCGCAATCGGGCCCTTGTCTGTTGTCACAACATTTTCACGCAGCAGGTTCAGGATGCGATACCCGGCAACCAACAGGCCGCGGCCATCGCATTCCGGCAGGATCATGCCGATCTTAGCACCGGAAAACCTGCCGATGATGTCCCTGTCGCGCAAATTCTCCTGCATCCGCTTGGCAACTTCGCTGATAACAGCATCGCCCGCTTCATAGCCGTAAACGGAGTTGATCAGATCAAAATGCTCCAGCCCGACAACCAAAAAACATGCCGGTTCACCGGTGTGGCTCAACTCTTCAAACACTTCGTCTAGGCAAACATTCAAATGGGCGCGATTAAAGAGCCCGGTAAGTGGATCATGACGCGACAGATTATTCAGTTTCTCGTCCAGAGTGCGTCTTTCATTGATCAGGCGGACAACGCCATGGGCGCGATTTGGCAGGCCATCACTTCCTGCATACCAACGCCCGGTATCTTCAATCCAGATATCGCTGGACGTATCCAATGCATCAGCGGAAAGGGCATATTGCAGGCAATAGGCGACACCGCGACCTTCATCGACCTCCCTGGAGGAGAAAATAGCGTCGCTGCGGCTTGATTCCGCGGTGGGCAGCATCAAGGCATTGAATTTCCGGCTTGTGGCAACTTGATCCACGGAATTCAGGCAAAGCAGCTGTTCTGCACCCTCACTCCATTGCAGATTATCGGCTTCAATGTCCCATTCGTAGGCGCATTCACCAATCGAGTTGAGGACAAAATTGGCAATATTGCGCCGCTCCATCCGATCGTCATTTGATGACGCCCGTCTGTTCTCATCACGCTTAGACTTTGCGCGAACGCCTTTGCTCATCGAATTTGCCTCTTTTACCCTGCGGCGATACTGGCGCAAAAAAGTTAACGAATGAGTAACCATAGTGGCTGAATTGCACACTTGATCGTGAGAATTCCGGACCGGCCATCTTGTTCGTCCTGGCCGTCGCCACCGTGGGGATATTGAGCAGAAATGATCAACGGAGCTTGTTGTGTTGCAGCACTTTGGATTAAGTGGAGACACCAGAAACGGCTGATATACCGACCATGTCCAATTCGACTTATGACGCCCTGATAACCCAGGTAAAAACCACGCGTGCCCTTGCCCAGGTGGCGGGCCTTTTGTCTTGGGATCAGGAAGTGATGATGCCTGCCAATGGGGCGGCTGTGCGTGCTGAACAGGCCGCGGCGTTGGAAGAAGTTACCCATCAGCGCAACTCAGACCCACGCATTGAAGACTGGTTGGATGAACTGGATCAGGCCGAGCTGACTGCGGAGCAGGCTGCTAATGTTCGATTGACACGGCGGTCGTATGAACGAACCAGCAAGATCCCGGCGACACTGGCGACGGAACTGGCCCGTACCACGTCCCGTGCACAGGGGGTCTGGGCGAATGCCAGAGCAGCAAATGATTTTCAGCAATTTTCACAAATCCTGCAAACCATCATCGATCTGAAGCGCCAGGAAGCCGCCTGCCTGCAGGAAGATGGTCACACCGCGTATGACGCCCTTTTGAATGATTTCGAGCCCGGAATGACAGTTGCAGCGCTTCAACCCCTTCTGGAGGGATTGCGGCCGCGCCTGTCAAAACTGCGGCAATCCATTGCTGACAGCAATATTGATCAGCCGCAGCTGGTGGGTTCATTTTCCAGCGACTCTCAATTGGTGCTTGCCCGAAAACTGGCCGATACTGTGGGCTATGAATGGCAGTCGGGACGTCTGGATCAATCTGTCCATCCATTTTCATCTGGCACGGCACAGGACACCCGCATCACCACACGTATCGATGCGAATGATCCGTTGGGATGTCTGTATTCGACGGTCCATGAACTGGGGCACGCCTTGTATGAGCAGGGAATTACCAACGAACTCGGCCTGACGCCGGTCAACAATCATGTGTCACTTGGGGTACACGAAAGCCAGTCGCGCCTGTGGGAAAATCAGATCGCCCGCAGCCGACCTTTCTGTGAATGGTTTGCCCCTCATTTCGTTGAAGCTTTTGGCGATTGTGGCATTGACAATGCGGATGAATTATACCGCGCCGTCAACAGGGTTGAAACCGGATTCATTCGCACGGAATCTGATGAAGTTCACTACAACCTTCACGTTTTGCTGAGGTTTGAGCTTGAGCGGGAACTGATCTCCGGAGAGCTCGACATTTCAGACCTGGAGGCGGAATGGAACCGTCGCTTTAAACGAGATTTCGGGCGCGATGTGCCAGATGCAGCGCAAGGCGTTCTGCAGGATGTTCACTGGTCGGTGGGACTGTTTGGATACTTTCCCACCTATTCGCTGGGCAATATTTACGCAGCCCAGCTTGATGGTGCGTTGCGCAATCAGGTGTCGGCTGTGGACGATCAACTGAAACGCGGTGAAACCGGGGAGATCCTTTCCTGGCTGCGCACCAATGTTCACCACCATGGCGCTTTGTATGAACCGTTCGAACTGATGCGCCGGGCCAGCGAGCAATCGGTTTCCAGTGAGCCACTGCTGACCTATCTGGAAACAAAATATGACGAGTTGTTTGATCTGTGATGAAGTCCATATTCACCAAACCATTTACCCAGCAGGAAGCAATCGACGAAGCAACAATAGAACGCGTCAGTGAATTGTTGCGTGGTGGTCGGCTGCATCGCTACAACACGCTGGAAGGGGAAATCAGCGAAGCGGCTCTGCTTGAAAAGGAATATGCGGCCTATCAGGAAGCGCGCTATTGCCTGGCCTGTTCCTCCGGCGGGTATGCCCTTGCGGTGGCCCTGCGGGCCGCCGGGTTGAGCCCTGGCGACACCGTGTTGGCGAACGCATACACTCTGGCGCCTGTTCCTGGTGCTATCCATAATGCCGGCGGCGTTCCGCTATTCGTCGAGATTGATGATGCCTGGCACATTGATATCGACGATTTGCAGCATAAGGCTGAGGCCAGTGGCGCCCGGTTTTTGATGTTATCCCACATGCGCGGCCACATTGCAGATATGGAGCGGATTGTCGCGATCTGCAAAACCCATCAAATCACCATGATCGAAGACTGCGCTCACACGATGGGCGCGCGATGGAGTGGTGTAAGGTCGGGTAATTTTGGTCATGTTGCAGCCTTCTCTGCCCAGACTTACAAACATATCAATTCCGGTGAGGGTGGCCTGCTGACCACGGATGACCCGGTCATTGCGGCCCGCGCCATCATCATGTCCGGGTCTTATATGCTGTACCAATCTCATGGTGCGGCGCCAGATGAATCTGTGTTTGCGCAGGTGAAACTTGAGACACCGAATTACTCTGGCCGCATGGACAATATGCGGGCCACAATATTGCGCGGGCAATTGCAGAATCTGGATGACAATGTCCGGCGCTGGAACGAGCGCTATAAAGTTCTGGAAACCAGACTGTCCCGGTCATCGGCGATTGATGTCACCAATCGGCGGCAAAATGAAGAATTTGTCGGTTCTTCCATCCAGTTTCGCCCACGCCTTGCCGTCTCAGGCTTTGAACCCCTGATCAGCAATTGTCTGGCCCGGGGTGTCGACATCAAGTGGTTTGGCGCTGAACACCCCAGGGCGTTTACCAGCCGCTACGACAGTTGGCGTTATCTGGGCAAGCCGCAGGCGCTGCCACAGACATTGGAAGTCCTTTCACGCACCTGCGACATTCGGGTTCCCCTGACATTTGACCTTGCTGACTGCAGGCTGGTCGCAGACATAGTCGCGGAGGAAGTCGAGGCGTTGCAAGGTGACTTTGCAATGACCCAGCAGGGTGATTTGGAGTCGCCATCGAAGCCAAAATCGCAAAATTGAGACTTCGTTAACGCTGTTTGACTATTTTTGAACCATATGTGTCGGCTGATTGTCCCGTCGACACTGGTGTTCAATTACGAAAGCGTTCGACTGGCGATGACCCGAGTTTCTCTTACATCGACCTTGGCGCCACTTCTGTGCTCAGCATTGGCGTTGACAGCATTCCACCCGTTGACAAACGCACCGAAGGCGTTTGCGACAGAGATCAATTCGCCGTCGCGGGCGAAAATTCTTGAACAATTGGCCGACGGACTGATCGCTCAGAAAGTGGATCTGACCAGCAACATAACTTCAATATCAAAGGCCAATCTGAAAAAACTCCGACCGGCACTGCAGCGGCAGCGGAAGGTCTTGCTATCGCGCGAAGTTCTGGTGATCGACCCCAATTCAGAAGAAGTGCGGGCGTCAGCGGCCGCTGTTTCCGGCGAGATCGTTGGCAGTATCAATCCGAAAGCTTCTGCAGGCGAAGCGAGAGATCCACTCAACCACTTTTACCAAGGTCTTGCTCTCCTAACCAATAAAGCAAAATCCCAGCCATTGACCATTTTACACGTTGCGAGAAGCAAACAGAGTTCGGAACACTTTCAGCGGGGAATGCGCGAAGGGCTGAAAAAACTCTATGGCGATGCCGGTCACGGTATGATTTCTCCGAATCGCAACAGATATCAATCTCAAGCGGACCGGTTCGAACTTACCCGAACAGGCAGATGGCGCAGACTGGTGACCAGACGGCAGGGCAAGCCGGGATTTGGCCTCTCCGGCATGCGGCTTTCGTCCCGATCCTCGATGTCGTCGGTGACATTTACCAGCCAGTCGGACCCGTTTGACTGGGTCGGAGTGACCGTTGCTACAGGTCCTTCACAGGGCACATTCACGCTGAAGGCTGGCGGTGTTGAAAAGAAGTTTGACGCCTACGCCAAATCTCCCGGATCAAAGCTGTTCAAACTTAATGCCCACTCAAAATCCGCCACTTTGACACCTGGAGGCGGTGCCAGAACAGGTGTTATGAACTGGCATTCAGGCAAATCCGGCGCAGGGATCCGCTACATGGATTTCCAGCTCGATGTTGCGAACGACAAAAAAACTTCAAAATATGATCCCGACCTGCTTGCCAATGACGTGCGGCAATTGGCTCCTGATCTGATCATTGTTGATCAGGCATCGACCGGCTCTCCCGACGCATTGCCCGAAACCAAAAGCCAGCCTGGCAATGGAAGGGACCAGTTGCTGGATCAGATCAGGGCATCGGCTCCACAGGCCAGCGTGTTGTTTTTGGAAGCTGACACCATCTGGAAATCAAAATCTGCAAACAGTTGTTCAAAGCCGGTTCCATTGAAAATCAACAATCCGATGGTCAGTATAAAGAATGCATCAGCCTATTGGCGCTGGTCGCCTGACTCAGCAGAAATTTGTTCGATTGAACGTCAGATAAAATCCGCACGAATGACTGGCAACGCAGAAATTCAACCACCAAATCTGGACTTGTTTCGCGCCAAATCTTTGTTGAAATGGCTGGTAAAACCGGGGGCGCGAAACCGCGCTCTGGCCAAACGTTAAACCACAATCCTGTTTGGGAAAATTACCGCATGACGAATGGATTTGCCATCGGTTCGGTTGATGTGTTGATCCATGTTGTTTTGGTGCGGGTATAATCGAGGATTGATTCCAAACCTGCTTCGCGGCCATATCCTGACTGATTAAAGCCACCAAACGGCGCTATTGGCGACACCGCGCGATAAGTATTGATCCAGCATATTCCGGAACGCAGGCGGTTGGAGACCCGGTGAGCCCGTCCGATATTTTGAGTGAAGACGCCGGAACCCAGTCCAAATTCACTATCATTGGCCAGAGCGATTGCCTCTTCTTCTTCGTCAAATGGCAGCAGCGACATCACCGGCCCGAACATTTCAACTTTCAGCGTTTCGGTTTCCGAAGTGGTGCATTTCACCAAAGTAGGGTCAAAATAATTCCCCTCAAGACCTGCTGAACGGCTGCCGCCAAAACAAATCTCGGCCCCCTGTTGTTGAGATTTCAGAAGTGTGGTTTCGATCCTCTCGATCTGATCCTGGGTGCATAAAGGCCCCACATGTGTGGTTGCAGCAAGTGGATCGCCAACGACAATGCCTTTTGACTTTTCAACAATTTGAGCCACCACCTGGTCAAAAATATTACGCTGAACAAAGCCGCGCGTTCCAGCAACACAGGATTGTCCTGATGCGCCGAAATTCCCGGCAATCAATCCATTTACCGCCGTTTCGATATTCGCGTCTTCGAAAACGATGATTGGTGATTTACCACCGAGTTCCAATGTGGTGACCGCAAAGTTTTCAGCTGAATTGCGCACCACATGGCGCGCCGTTTGAGCCCCGCCTGTAAAGGCAATTCTGTCAATCTTCGGGTGACGGGTGAGCGGAATGGCACAGTTTTCGGCATCGCCGGTAATCACTGATACAACACCGGCGGGGAAACCTGCCTGTTCTATCAACCGGGCAAATTCAAACATCGGCGCAGGTGCGATTTCAGATGCCTTGAGCACAATACAGCATCCCGCCGCCAGCGCTGGTCCGAGTTTGGTGGCGGTGAGGAACATCTGTGCGTTCCACGGCACCACTGCTGCAACCACGCCCACCGGCATGCGCTGGGTGAAGACATGCATATCCGGCTTGTCGATCGGCAGTACCGCGCCTTCGATCTTGTCGGCCAGTCCGGCATAATAACGGTAGTAATCACCAACATATTTGGTCTGCGAGGCGGTTTCGGCCAGCAATTTACCGCTGTCATTGGTTTCAGCAATACCCAGTGTCCCTGCATTTTCTTCAATCAGTTCCGCCAGACGGTAAAGCAGTTTACCTCGGGCCGTCTGTGTCATGTCACGCCATGCCGGGTCGTCCAGCATGCGTTGTGCGGCCGTCACCGCGCGATCTACATCTGATGCACTGGCACAATCGAAGGTCGCCCATGTTTTACCGGTCGCTGGATTGGCGCTTTGCATAACCTGCTGCTGCGAACCGGCACACCACTGACCGTCGATGAATAATTGATAATGAGGCATGTCAGACATGGGCAAACTTTCAGCTAAAGGCAGGCATTACGTCATTGATGAAGCGGCTTAAAGAGGCGCGTTTTCTCTCACCCGACATGCCATTGTCGATCCAGAAAGAAAACTCATCATAGCCCAGATCCTCATAGCGTTTCACCTGGTCGATTACCTGTTGTGACGTGCCGATGGTTAAATCGCGTTTCATGTTTTCTGGGGCCATCATCTTGTTGTTGGCCAGTTCGTCTTCACTCAGCTTTTCGATATGACCCTGAACAACCGGGCGCTTGTTTTGAAACCATGCCCCAAAATAACTGTAGAACCTACTCAATTCACGCGCTGCCAGATCGACGTCGTCGGCATCTGAAGCAACATAGGTGTGGTGCAACAGCATGATTTTGGGTCGCTTCAGCGCCGATGCCTGGCAGGCCGCATTGAACCGCTCCATCAGGGATTCAATTTCCTCAATCCCCTGCCATAGGGGTGTGACCTGAACATTGAAACCATTGTCGACGGCAAATTGATGGCTGTTGGGATCGCGGGCGGCAATCCAGATGGGAGGGCCATTGTCCTGCAAAGGCTTGGGTGCCGAACTGGTTGATGGGAACTGATAGAATTCGCCGGAATGGGCGCAATCGCCTTCCCATAACTGGCGCAACAATGGTGCGGTTTCGCGCATCCGCTGGCCAGCTTCCCAGGCATCCATACCGGGCATAAGGCGTTCATATTCATAGGAATAGGCACCGCGCGCCACCCCCAATTCCAGCCTTCCGCCGGTAACCAGATCCGTCATCGCCGCCTCTCCGGCAAGTTTGATGGGATGCCAGAATGGCGCGACCACCGTTCCGGTGCCCAATTTAACGTTTTTGGTATGGCGGGCCAGATCAGTGATTGTGATGAACGGGTTGGGTGCAATGGTGAACTCCATCCCGTGATGCTCACCCGTCCACACTGCGCGCATGCCGCCCTCATCAGCCATCGTGCAAAGCGACAGGAACTCTTCATAGAGATGTTGATGATCCTGCTCAGGTGCGAGACGTTCCATGTGAGCAAAGAGAGAAAATTCCATACAAACTCCTATTGATTGGCGCTGTCGTCGCTTTCGCCACTTTCACCACTTTCGCCGCTGTCGTCGCTTTCGCCGCTTTCGCCGCTGTCGCCGCCGCCACCGCCGCTGGGATGCACTTCACCGCGAACCGCATCGCCGATATACAAACCAAACTGATTGTGGTCGTGTTCCTCACGATAGCGCCGGATCATATCTGCATTGACGGGACGGCTGAATTCATTGGTCGACAATTGAGAAATCGGACGAAACTCAACGGTTTCGAGCGCTGGTTTTTCCAACAAAGTGGCGCGAAAGATCGTGACATGTTCACCATTTTCCGCATCATCGTAGACGGAATAGACCGGGCCTATACCGGCTTTCAGACCGAGTTTATCAAAATGGTGTAAAAGTGAGGTGCGCGCGCCGGACCGGTCGTTGAGCTTGACCATAGGAATGAACAGGCCCTGTGGCTCTCGCAACAAGCAAAGCTCGTCGTGATATTCGACCAATGCGCCGCAGATGAATTTTTGTTCTCCCTGCGCGGCGGCCTCTGACTGACGTTCTCTGGACAGGCTGAAATAACCATCACGACAATAGCCCAATCCGCGTTTTGTCGATGCCTGATAGTGCTGGATCTGGCCGATTAAAATGTGATGGTCACCAGCCTCAACCCGGTTTTGAAGTGAACAGGAAAACTGAGCGGCGGCCCCGTCAATCAGCGGACAGTCAAATTGATCTGGCGACCAGTGAATTTGGGAAAACCTGTCTTCTTTTGATCCGGCAAATATGTTGGATACAGCCTCTTGTCCTTCCGCCAGAATGTTGACTGCAAAATGCGTTGCCGTCGCGAATATGTCGAAACTCGACAGGTGATTGCCGGGGCAGACCAGAAGCAATGGCGGGTTGAGCGACACCGATGTGAAAGAATTGGCGGTGAACCCAACCGGGGTTCCGTCCATTGCCCGGGCCGTCACAACCGTTACACCGGTCATGTAGCTGGCCAGGGCATTGCGAAGTTCTTTTGGATCAAACCTGGTCATGTGTACCATCCAGATGTTTGCAGAATTCCAGCAGGTGAGCACAAACTTCTGCTGCATGGGTCATCGGCATCATGTGTCGCGCATTTTCAATGATCACTGCCCGACCTCTTGGCGTAAGACGCGCCATCGCCATCGACATGTGTGGCGTCGAATTTGGTTCCTCAGACCCGGTTACAAACAAAGCCGGGCAGGCGAGTTTTTCCAATGCAGCGTCTGTTGGTCCGTCTTCATTTGCGAAGACTTGATAAGCCTGGCGATAGCCAAGCGGATCAACCTGGGTCAGCATACGACGACAATCTTCAGCCATCAAAGCTGTTTCGCCATCTGGAGATTCTCCAAACCAGCGGTTCAAAGTGGGTGCTGGGTCTGGATTTTCTGTGCCGGACAATTCTTGCGCGCGCGCATTGACGGCATGTGAGGCAGTTTCTGACCGACGATAAATTGCATTGAGCGGCACGACGGCTGTCAGCATTTCTGGAAACCGGATTGCCACATCAACGGCAATCAATCCGCCAAGTGAATGACCCATCACCAGCGATCTTTCATTGTCAGATGACAACAAGTCACCAATCGCCTTGCTGAATTCCTCAAGCGTAATGCCATGCCCCTCGGCGAACTTCGAACTGTCACCATGGCCCGGCAGATCCACCGCTGTGACCGCAAAATGACGGGTCAGGAATGGCAGCATGGGTGCCCATGCGTCTGCAGATAGGCCAACGCCGTGGATCAGCAACAATGCCGGTCCCGCGCCATCGCGCCACCCCGACAGGTTTTGGGTCAGTTCAGACCGCGGCAGGGTTGTCGAGGTCATGGCCAAGATCCTCTAAATCCTGATAGCGGTCGCCAATACGGTGATGCGGACGTCCTCCCGTTGCGGCACCCAGAACCAAGACGAGTTCATCAGCCCGCGGCGCATCGGGGATGGCAAACTGAATGGTCAGATAATGCGACCGCCGCCCAGCATCAATTTTGTCCATCAATGGAATGGAAATCGGGGCGTTTGCACCGCCACGTGTGTTGGAAAAGGCCAGGTAGCTTTTTGCACCTACCGCCTCGCGATAATAATTGCCGAAACGCAATGTATGGATCAGCGCCGAGGCATGTTCAATTTCGCCGTCCAGCCCAACAACCGCAGCTTTTCCATAGGCCTCGATCGCCTCACCCGAGCCTGCCAGTGCAATCATGCGTTTGGTCAGCATCTCGCCCAGCAGTGGACCAAAGGCCATAATTTCCGGTTTCAGATCCTCGACAAAGCGGCCTGCCCAGGGATTGGTGACCACGGCAGCAACTGCAAACATCCGCCAGGGAGTTTTAGCAGGCTTAAAACCTTCAATCAGAATTTCCTCATCAAAGGTAACAATTTTGCGAATTTCCGGGGTCATCGAACGGGCCAATTCAATCTGTTGGTCGTGTGGTTGAGAGCATTCGCAAATATCCTGAACCGGTGCGGCTTCATTGACAATCAATGGATTTTTGGTCATTGGCATTAGTAATACTAATGTCTGTGTTTTGGCCAAATGACCCGCTCTCTTCCTCCGCTTGCCTGGTTCCGCGCCTTTGAATGTGCCGCACGGCATTTGAGTTTTACTCTTGCTGCTCAGGAATTGAACCTGACCCAGTCGGCCATCAGCCAGCATGTCCGGTCGCTTGAGCATAAATTCGGCTGCGCTTTATTCATCCGAAAACATCGCGGCATAGCGCTGACCGATCAGGGGCGGCGTCTGCTTCCCACCGTTGCCCGCGCCATCGGCATTTTGCAGTTGGCAACCGATACTTTCGAAACACCAACCGACAAGCGGCTGCTGACAATCAGTGTCAGCACCAGTCTGGCGCAATGGTATCTGGCTCCCCGTTTAAAGCGTTTTGCCGCGCAGCATCCAGACGTTGGATTCCGGGTGATTTCAAAAGTCTGGCCTGACGAGTTCACCGGATTGAATGCCGATATTGAAATTCGTTTCGACGCCCCCAGTTCAGCTCAGTCGGGGTCGGTCAGAATTGGGCAGAATTGGATGATAATGGTGGCTTCGCCAGATCTTATATCTCGCAGCCACCGCAATGGGGAATTTTCACCTGCCAACATTACAGACTATTCTCTCATTCAGGTGTTGGGTACAACAGATACGTGGAACCGCTGGGCGGTGGCGCGAGATTATGCAGGAACACTGAACATCATCTGCAATGTTGAATCCCATGGTGCCGCAGTGGATTTTGCCAGGGCTGGCACTGGCATTGCCCTTACCAGCTCACTCATCGCTGCTCCGTGCCTGGCCGACGGAACACTCATAGCAATTGAAAAAGAAAGCCTGGCAGCCCATGACGGCTACTATTTATCGATCACGCAGAATGAAAATTCTGAAATCGCTGCCGCTTTCAGCGCCTGGTTGCAAGAAGAGATCGCCGCGGCGGAGGGCGCAATTTAATTCCTCTGGGTCGACTCGTGATGGGCGATGTAGGAACGCTGAATAGCGATTTGGTCCGCGACATATTTTGCATCATGCCAGACACCCCAGATGAAAGATGACCCGCGGCGGGATTGCCACGGCAGGCCGACAAAGTAGATTCCAGACTCCTGCGATACCCCCCGTTGATGGATCGGATTGCCTCTTTCATCGAATGAATTCACTTTCAGCCAGCTATAGTCGACCGCGTAACCTGTGGCCCAGATGACAGTGCTGATGTCGGCTTGTGTAAGATTCAACTGCCGGATTGGATTGATTACACACTCTGGTTCGGGTCCGATTTGCCGGGCTTCGGGCTCCAATGGCAAGTCGAGGCCGTTTCGCTCAACCCATTCATCGGCTTCATCCAGAACCGACAGATAATTTTCATCTCCCCGGGCAATATTGTCCCCCAGATCGGTAGCAAAATGTAAAATGCTGTCCTCATATGACTCGGTCAAACCAACCAGATTCATGCCTTGTTCCGCCAGTTTGCGGAAGTCCACCGTATGACCACCGCGGGCGCCGCTGACGGAGATTGTCACATGGTCCGTGCCCGGTTCCAACGCCGCAGCATCCCATTTTCCGAGCACGCCCAGCCACCAGACAAAGTCTTTTCCGCGATAGCTGCGCGGTGGACGATCGTGCGGCCCAACGGACAGATAAACATTTCTGCCTGCACGCAACAATTCATCGGCAATCTGCCCACCAGATGATCCGGCACCGACCACCAGAACTGCACCCTGCGGCAATTGTTCGGGATTTCGGTAAATGTTGGAATGCATTTGCAGCACATTGGCCTGATCAGGAATGACCGGCGGAATAACCGGACGCTGAAAGGGTCCGGTGGCAGCAACCACGCTTTTTGCTTCGATAACACCATGCGAAGTTTCAGCTCGAAATCCCATCAGGCCTGGCAATTTTTCAACACTGCTCACGTCCACACCGCACCGGATTGGCGCCTTGATGAGCTCTGCATATTCAACGAAGTAATCCGCCACCCGTTCCTTGCCGGGAAATGCTCCCGGCTGGGTGTCGGCAAACTCCAGCGTCGGAAATCGATCGTGCCATGCCGGCCCATTGGCAACCAGCGAATCCCATCTTTCCGAGCGCCAGCGCTCGGCAATTCTGTGGCGCTCAAGGATCAGGTGCTCAATGCCAAGATTTCCCAAATGCTCACTCATTGCCAGGCCAGCCTGACCGCCACCGACTATCAGTGTATCTACTTTTTCAACAGTCATATGGGATTCCGTTTCATCTGTAAGTCGCGTGAATATTGAGGCGGAATCTGCAGGGCATGAGGTGTGTGCAAAGTCGGCGAATCTGGGCAAGTTCTGGCAATTCTGACAAAGTTTTCCGTAAAGATAAATTTGAAAACATTCGGCATTTGATTAGGATGAAACTAATCAAATGCCGTTTTATCGACTGATTGCCGCTCAATTTGATACATATTTTACGCAACAGCAGAACTTGTAGAAATTTCAACCGCTTGACCAACAAATGCGACCTTGATTCGGACCAATAACGGCCAAAAATTAATCAAAATGCAACGTAGATTCACCATAATGGCGAAATGCCGCAAACCAGCATTATACCGACAAAAAACATGGATTCGATCGTGCCGGCCGATCAATCTTGCCAGTTTGCGGCAAAAAACCCGGAAAAAGCCGGTCTTTTGACCCTGCCCACGCCCGGCCGAACTTTGATGCGTGCCCTGGAGCCACGCATTTTACTGGACGCAGCGGCAGTGGAAACGATTGTCGACACGGTTCATCAATCGATCCATACCGGGCTCGCCGATGACTATGTCGAAAATAATTTTTCGCCCCAAGTACCCGCCTCAATTCCACCATTAATTGCCGTCGATCATGACACGATTGATGAGCTGGATCTGAATACAAACCCGGTTCAGGGGTCAAGGCAGATTATATTTATCGCCTCAGACATTGTGGAGATCGAATCCAGCCTCGTTAATCTGCCGATCGATGCAGAAGTCATCGTCATCGACATGGCCAAGGATGGCGTTCAGCAGATGGCGGATGCGCTGGCCGGCCGCACCGATCTCGATGCAATTCACATATTCAGCCATGGCAGCGAAGGGGTTTTGAATCTTGGCAACGCGTCGCTGACCTGGCAGTCCATGCTCAACCAGCATACTGCCAACCTGGCGATGATCGGCGCTTCACTGAAGGAACAGGGCGATATTCTGATCTATGGATGTGATTTTGCCGATGGACCAGAGGGTCAATATGCGGCAGAAATCCTCACCCATCTGACCGGTGCAGATGTTGCAGCCAGCACGGATACAACCGGCCACCAGTCTCAAGGAGGAGACTGGACGCTTGAACATCATGTCGGCACCATCGAAAGCAATGCCGTCGCTGTAGATACATCTTGGCAAGGGGTTTTGTCGGGAGAAGTTCTGGAATCCCACGAAGTTCCGTTTTCAGAAATTGATCACGACGAAGCCATTGGCTCTGACAAAAATATTGGGCAAACCTTTAAACACTCATCTTCGGGGCCGGACTACCATGTCAATCAGGTCGACCTGGTGTTGAGAATAGCCGATGGTGCGCCGCTTCAGGACGTCACCGTGGAAATTCGGGATGGTTTCTTCGGTCCGGTATTGGCGACAGGCACTCTGTCGGGAAGTGAACTGGAAACCGACTATGCCTGGCACAGCGTGAACCTCGACAGTGCAGTTACTCTCCACAGCGGAACACAATATACACTGCGGGTGACCACAAGCGATATCGCAACTGATGTCGAAATAGCAGTTGAACACGACGTGAATTACAACCGTGGTGATCGTCTTCGCGACGATGGAAGCTCACATTCGTGGCACGACTTGTTGTTCCGATTGGTCGGCAACAATCAAAACATTGATCCGATTATAACATCAGATGGAGGATCGGGTGCGGCTCTGCTTTTCAGAGACGAAGAATCCACCGCGGTAACCGACGTCATCGCCACCGATGCTGATGTTCCCGCCGACACAATGAGTTATTCGATTGTCGGTGGATTGGACGCAGATAAGTTTCAAATTGATCCGTCCACTGGCGCGCTGGAATTTTTGACGCCCCCCGATTTTGAAAATCCAACAGATGCGGATGCCAACAACATCTACACGGTAACAGTGCAGGCGACCGATCCATGGGGAGGTGCAGACACACAATCGATATCCGTCTCGATCCAGGATATCAACGATGCTCCGCAGGCAACAGGTGGCACGGTCACAATCGATGAAGAAATGCCGCATGTATTCAGTATTGCAGAATTCGGCTTCGACGATGACGAGGGAGATGGTCTGCAATCAATAACCGTCTCCAACCTGTCACTGGCCGGCGGCACCCTGATGCATACAGGCGGAACGATCACCGTCACCAACGGCATGTCCATAACTGCCGTTCAGATGGCTGACCTGACCTTCACCCCGGCAGCCAACAGCAATGCCGCAGCGAGTTTCGACTATACGGTCAACGACGACGACCCCGGGGCAAATTCCGCAGCAATGGTGATTGCCATCAACCCAGTCAACGATCAGCCGACGGCGGGGGTATTGATCGATCGGGTCAATGATGATTCCGACACGGAACTCATTGATATATCACCTGATTTTAACGACCCTGATGGAGATGTCCTGAGCTATTCCGCCATGGGCCTGCCGACCGGCTTGGTGATCGACCCGCTCACCGGCATCATCAGTGGGACCATCAGCAACCGAGCCTCGGGCGACGGCCCTTTCGCTGTTCAAATTTTGGCGACTGATCCCGAGGGCGGCATGGCAACAGCCTTGTTTAACTGGACGGTCAACAATCCTGGCCCCGATGCCAACGCAGATGTGTTTTTCGGCATCGAAGACTTGCTGATCAGTGGAAATGTTGCGTTCAACGATTCCGATCCTGACGGGGACCCAATTTCCTATGTTTTGGAAACCGACAGTACCATTGGTGCAGTGGTATTGAACCCCGATGGATCGTTCACCTATCAGCCACAATCGAATGTCAACGGAAATGACGCATTTACCTACCGCGCCACGGACGCCGACGGTGCAACTGCTTTGGCAACGGTGTCTCTCCACTTATCGCCGGTAAACGACAGGCCTGTTGGGATCGATATTTCGCTGACCGCGACTGACGATGGGCCGCTCTATCTGGGCACAGATGCATTCAGGTTTTACGACCCAGAAGGCGACGAGCTTCAAAAAGTTACGTTCATCAATGTCGAGGGACTAAACGGGATTCTGAGCTATAATGGCGGAGCCCTGATGGTTGAAAACGGCGATACATTGACACCGGGCCAGCTTGTCGATCTGACTTATGTGCCGGCGGAAGGCAACGGGGAAAAAACGTCCTTCTCATTTACAATACATGATGAAGAGGGGCCGGGCATACCTGCAACCATGAGCCTCACCAACCACCAGACGGATGATCTGGTTCCGGTGTCGGCTGATCCGGTAAATAACAGCTTTGAACAAATCACTGACGAAGCCCAAGACGACTTGGAGGAAGAAGAGATTGTCATTGATTTTGGGTCGAACACGTTTGTGGCTGACGACAGGACGCATGTTTTTGAAAAAAATAAGAAGTCAAATGTGAACTTCATTCAGGCGTCGGACACAACTGCGGACACGGCACACAGAGTTCAGCCCAAAGTCGATGTCCTGCAGGATGTTATCCTGCCCTCACAAGCCCTGTCGGCGCCAACCCTGGAAATTCCACAGACCAATTACAACCCGATTGAGGAATCACCAGCAAGTACCACGCCTATAACATTCACAAAGATTGACCGCCCTGCCCTGATGAAGGACTTGGATCGGGTTGGTGAAGAAATGCGCCAGGAAGAAGACCTCCTGGGAGCGTCGGTTGCAAAGGTAACATTTACATTTGGCTCGCTGCTTTCTGTCGGCGGCGTTTCTTTCGTGCTTCGAAGCGGGCTTTTGGCAACCGCATTGATGTCCGCGGTTCCGGCCTGGACCCGGTTCGACCCGATTTCGGTCGTCTCGGGGCGGTTGGAGGAAGAGGATGAAGAACCGTCAGATGTGGACATGATGGCGAAATTTGTCAGCGACGCACGTTCCCGGGTGAGACAGGAATCTCTGTTGTGAGGCGCTTCAAACCAGCCATGTGGCTCAGTTTCGGATTAATCTGCCTGACTTTGGCCCTGACGCTGACGGCTTATGTTCTTGGATTGATTCCCGACGGCTACCAGACCGAATTGGACTCACGGGCCAAGGTCGCTGAATCGCTGGCAGTGCAGTTGGCAACCGCCGCTGGTCGCAATGATGATGATCTGCTGGACACAACACTAACATCCATTGTGGAGCGCAATGGGGATGTGTTTTCGGCAGCAATTCGGGGCAGTGATGGAACAATCCAGCGGTCAGCGGGCAACCATGCTGATAGCTGGGTGGTTTCCGACGATGGCAAATCAACACCAATGCATGTGACCGTTCCGATGGAGAGCTCGAATGGTGAGCACATTGCCATTGAAATTTCATTTGGCCCAACGTCCAACACCAAAAGATATGCGGGAATTCCCTCTTCCTTGCTGCTGTTTCTACTCTATATGGCGGGATCAGGATTCTTCGGCTATTTCCTGCTCTTAAGGCGCACTTTAAAGCAACTCGATCCGGGGAGCGTTATTCCAGAACGGGTGCAAAGAGCCTTCGATACGCTGGCCGAGGGCGTCCTTATTCTGGATGAAAAAGAACGCATTTTGCTGGCCAATAATGCATTTGCCGAGTTCTACGGTGACGGTGGTCCGGCTGTTGGGACAAAGATCAACAATCTTTCCTGGCGCATGGTCGATGGTTCGGCGGCGGCTGGCGGTTATCCCTGGCACATAGCAATGAGTGAAAATTGTGACATGCGTGAGGATGCTCTTAGCTTGCGAACCGCCCGCGGTGAAATCTACAATTTCGATGTCAACGCCGCAACGATCACCAATGATGACGGCAAGCTTATTGGTGCAATTGTCACATTGCGCGATTTAACCAAGCTTCGACGCAGCAATGAAGAGTTGTCAAAAACGCTCCAGCGTTTGAAACAGCATGAAGAGCAACTCGCCGTTCAAAACAAGGAACTGGCTTTCTTCGCCCAGCATGACAGTCTGACTGGATGTCTGAAACGAAAGACATTTACTGACCGCCTGGCCGCCGACATAAATGCTTCCCGTGTAATCGCGACCACGCAGGGCGTCAGCGTACTGACAATCAAAATTGAAAATTTGTCGAAGCTGAACGAGGCAACCGAACCGGCAGTTGGCGACAACTTGCTGATTTCGGTGGCTGATCACCTTCGAACATTGATTTCCGACGGGGCATATCTGGCCCGCTATGGCAGCGATGAATTTTGCGTTGCACTTTCCGGTTGGAGTGCCGGTGCTGTTGAAGAATTCAGCCTCGTTCTGAAAAGCTCATTGGTGGAAGGAATCAGATCGTTTTCTGATAGCGGCTCGCCGGTCGGGCTGGCAGTTGGCTGGGCGGTCACCGATCAGCAAAGTCTGACCGCCCGCGAATTGATGCATCGGGCAAGTAAAGCCTGTTTGACCGTCACGACGACGACTTCGATGACCACACCAAACCCAGCATCAGTAAATTCAACTCCGACAAGCTCAATCAGTGACACCGGACCAGACAACAGCCAGTTCACTCACTTTGAGGCCAGGCTTAGTCATTCAAGAAATATTGCTGATCGTGCCAAGAAACCGGTCGCAATTGTCCAGTTTGCTGTCATCGGATGGCGCTATTTGCAGGAGGCTCTCGGTGGCGATGAATTTGAAAAACTCATCCAGGAAGTTCAGCAAAAAATGTCCACGGCAATGCCGTCAAGCAATGTCGTGGTGGTGCTGAAAGGCCGGGGAGAGATGCTGACCTTCTTCGACCATATCGAAGGCGAAAGCGAAGTTGAATTCATGGTCGCCAGAATTCTGTCGACATTGCGTGCACCATTTTCAGTGGCCTCAAAAAAACTCTATGTTTCCTGCAAGGCCGGCATCGCCATGTATCCTGAACATGGCACCGACAATGATATTCTCACTCATCACGCAGCGGTGGCCGTTACACGGGCAATGGGCGAGAATCAGATTGAAGGTTTCAAATATTATCATCCATCAATGATTGAAGAATCCCGCTCCCGCCTGGACATTGAAAGCGGTATCCGCGAAGCCCTTCAATATGACGAGTTCCAGTTGACTTTCCAACCCATTGTGGATTGCCAGTCCGGTGCTTTGAGTGCGGTCGAAACTCTGTTGCGTTGCAAAAATGAAGGCCTTAGCGGGGTCCGCATTGACCAGATCATCGAGGTTGCGGAGCAATCGTCCCTGATTGCGGAAATCGATATGTGGGTGCTGACAAACGCTCTGGCCCAGATGCAGATCTGGTGTGATTCTGATATTCCGATACCGAAAATATCCATCAACATTTCGGCCAATCAGCTGACCAATCTGCAATATATGGAAAACGTAATGGAGGCGATCAACCGAATCCGTTTTTCTCCATCACGTGTACAGATCGAAGTGACGGAAACTGCTAGAATGGACGATGTTGGAATTGCCGCTCCTCAACTTAAACGTCTGCAGCATTTCGGCGTGGTAATCGCGCTCGACGACTTTGGAACCGGACAGGCCTCATTGACCTATCTGCAGCGGCTGCATCCAGATGTTATTAAGCTGGACCGGTCGTTTGTCACCGGCGTCAACTCCAACCACGCCAACGCAACTTTGGTCAGCGCAACCACAGTAATGGCCCAGTGCCTTGGGTTGAAGGTTGTCGTGGAAGGCGTCGAAACGCGCGAACAATTGCGGTTCCTTCGGGAAACCGGCTGTGATGAAATTCAGGGATATCTGATCTCAAAACCTCTGCCCGCTGAAGTGATGACCGACTGGATCAAGGTCTATGTCGACGGCAAGGGTGCAACGGAATACGTGGCCGACAATAAACCCGCATATAGCTCAAATCTGGTCGGGCGGAACAATCTAAGTGCTGCATAGAGCCGTTCACGTTTAAATGGCTTTCAAACGGTCAATTTTTTCTGGAGCGACGATAGTTTCCAGGTGACGATCCTGTGGTCTTTTTGAAAGCCCTGCTGAAGGCGGTAGTATCCCGGTAGCCGCTTTCAAGTGCAATCTGGTCAATTCCGTATTCCGATTCCACAAGCAGTTTACACGCCAGTTCGGTGCGCCAATGACCAAGATAACTGATCGGTGAAATTCCAGTCGCTTGCTTGAAATGGGCGGCAAACACCGTCCTCGACTGCCCGGCGACTTTGGCTAAGGAGTCAACCGTCCAGGGTTGCGCCGGGTTCTGATGAATTTCCTCAAATACCCGCTGAAGTTTGATGTCGGCCAGTGCCTGCAGAGCACCACCCGGTAACACTGCACCATCCAGCCACTGGCGGATCGCATGATAAAACAATACCTCCGTCAATCGGTTGAGAATGACGGTATGTGGTTGATCGTTTCGGCCAAGTTCATCCCTCAGCAAATCCGCAATCTGCCCAATCTGTGCCGACCGACTGGCGACATTCTTGTGGGTTATCAGGAGATCTGGTAGCTGCGACGTCAGTATGGATGGCATGCCCTGAGCGAACTGAAAATAACCACACAGCAATAGTGTTTGACGCGAAGCATTCTTGAATTGTTGAAATTCCGGTTGGAATAATTCCCCCGGAATGGAATGCGACGGACCGTCCTTCCTGTCGGGAATATCGCCAAGATAGTGCCCCTGCCCACGGGGAACGATGACAAAGTCACCTTCTTCCAGCAATTCCGTTGAATTCAGGCCTGACAGACCAATCCATGCCGACCCAGCCAACACCAGATGAAACCGGCAGAGATCATCATGTTGCTCAACATTCATGCTCCAGGGGACGCGCAGGCTCTTGCTGTAATACGCCGTCCCCCTGACCCGTATCATATCAAGCAGATTTGAAATCAATTCTGTCATCAGTCTCGACTATTGATCCTGGTTGCTTTTGCCAATGATGATACTTTCATTCGGGACGATCTGCAAAAAAACAAATACTATCTGGGCTATTCCTATCCGCCTCAAATCCTAAATTCCTCTAAGAGGCACAAACAAGTGCCGCCAGAAGCGCGATCAAGAATAGCAAGCAACAGGAGTTTTGGGCATGAAAAACAAATCAATTTTTGCACTCACAATAGGTCTGGCCATGTCTGTGTTCGTTTGGAGCCAGATCAATGGTGTGGCCACCGCGCAGATGAGCGATGACTGGAAACCAAAATGGACGGCTGAAGGTCAGCTGGAGCTGCCAACGGGTTATCGTGAGTGGATATATCTGGGGTCGCCATTAACACCCAACGCTCTCAATGACGGAGAAGCAGGATTTCCAGAATATCACAACGTTTATATGCACCCTGAAGCCTACAAAATTTACAAGCAAACCGGCGAATTTCCAGAAGGCACAATATTGCTGAAGGAATTGCAGCTGACCAGTGAAGCAGAAGAAGAAGATGGTTCAAGAACCGAAGTTTCCGGTCGTGGATATTTTCCCGCAGCGTTTAATGGCATTGATATCGCCGTCAAGGATTCAAGCCGGTTTTCCGAAAGCGAAAACTGGGGCTATTTCAATTTCGGCCATCACGCGCCGCCCTATGCAAAAACCGCGTCCGCTGCGCCCGTTGGAGCTTGTGCCGCCTGCCATATAAGCAACGCCACAAAGGACATGGTGTTTTCAGAATTCTACACAATTCTCAACACCAAATAGAGCGGCGACAGGACTGATCAACGGAATGATTTGGGTTGGATTCCCCATCCAATCCAATTTCATCTCCAGCGATCAGTCCACCCCTTCAAACGCAAAACCAGTGCCGAGATCCGGTGACGATGATGTCGCTGGATAAGACTTGCCAGCACACAACCCAAATGAACGGAAGTTGACATGAACACATTGAAAGCAATTGCCATCGGACTGATGCTGACCTTTGGCAGCCTGGTTGGCGTCGAAACTGCAGCCGCCGACACTGGCGCATTTAAAGGAACGTTCCGAGGCCTGAACAAACACGTAACAACAGGCGGTGTTTCGATTCTGAAGACAGAAAATGGTGGGTCTGTACTCATTCTTGGTCCGGATTTCAGCCTTGACGGAGCGCCCGATCCAAGCGTTGCTCTGGGCAAAAATGGCAAGTATGACAGGGCCACAAACCTCGGAAACATGACCAAAATCAACGGTCATCAGGTCTACATGATCCCAGATACTCTGGATTGGTCAACTTATAACGAAGTATATATCTGGTGCGAAAAGTTCAACGTCGGCCTGGGCGTCGCATCGATAAAATAAATCCCTGCGCGGCGCAGGAAGACTAAACGGGCTGTGATACCGGCACAGGACGCTTGTTTGGGCGCAAATCCTTATAAGGTTTCCTGCGTCTCGGCTCCTTTCCAGCAACAAAATTCACCACCGCAGAATACATCAGATTAATGGGTCCTGATCCTGGTTTCATGTCTTGTCTTTCACTGGCCTGTACAATTTGCGTCCGGAAGCTTAAGTGCTACCTAAATTGAACGCACGGCGACATCTGGTGCTCTGCACCCCCGCCATGCCGGCTGATCAAGCCACGCAGAACCGAAAGACAAGACATGAATAATTTTAGCGGCGTCATGCCACCTTTGGCAAAGGCGCTGACCGACCGTGGCTATACAGCCATGACTCCGGTTCAATTGGCTGTTCTGGAACCAGAAATCCGTGATGCCGATCTGTTGGTCTCAGCACAAACAGGGTCAGGCAAAACCGTGGCCTTTGGCATGGCGATTGCCCCAACGCTGCTGGGGGACGCAGATCATCTGCCTAAAGCTTCTGCACCTCTTGCATTAATCGTTGCGCCAACCCGCGAGCTGGCGCTTCAGGTGAAACGTGAGTTGGATTGGCTTTATGCCGATACAGGTGCTGTGATCGCGTCGTGTGTTGGTGGCATGGACATCAGAACCGAACGTCGGGCACTGCAACGCGGATCCCACATTGTTGTCGGCACCCCAGGCAGATTGCGTGATCACATCATGCGCAACGCGCTGGATACGGGATATCTCAAAGCGGCCATTCTGGATGAAGCCGATGAAATGCTCGACCTCGGTTTCCGTGAGGATCTCGAATTCATCCTTGAAGCAACGCCCAAAGAGCGGCGCACGTTGCTGTTTTCTGCCACAGTTCCAGCGCCAATTGCCAAACTGGCCAAGCGCTACCAGCACGATGCGGTACGCATTTCAACGCAGGAAGAAAAACAACAACATGGCGATATTGAATATCGAGCCCTGGTTGTGGCCCCGCGGGAGCGCGAAAACGCCATTGTCAATGTATTGCGCTATTATGAAGCCGAAAATGCGCTGGTATTCTGCAACACCCGCGCTGCTGTCAATCATATGGTCGCCCGCTTTAACAACCGCGGATTTTCGGTGGTGGCGCTGTCTGGCGAGCTGAGTCAGAATGAGCGTACCCATGCCCTGCAAGCCATGAGAGATGGCCGTGCACGTGTTTGCATTGCAACAGACGTTGCTGCCCGCGGCATCGATCTGCCAAAACTGGAACTTGTGGTACATGCCGACCTGCCGTCGGATCCCGACACCTTGTTGCATCGAAGTGGCAGAACCGGTCGTGCCGGACGCAAGGGGGTCAGTGCCATGATGGTAGATCAAAAGGGTCGCAACCGTGCCGAGCGTTTGTTGAGGGCCGCCAAAATCAACGCAACCTGGGCCAATCCGCCATCTGCTGATGCGGTTATCGAGCGTGATGAAGAACGGATGTTGGCAGATCCATTTCTAACAGTTGAAGTACAGTCCGAAGAGCTTGAATCTACTGCGCGCATGCTGGCCAAGTTTTCGCCAGAGCAGATTGCAGCGGCATTTCTGCGCCTGAACAAGGCTGGCAAGTCCGCACCAGAGGACATTCAGGCAGTATCTGTGAGTGCACCAACCCGGCGTGAATTCAATGATTCCAAAGCATCGGGCAAGCACAAGGCCGGAAAGTCATCAAGAGAGTTTGATCAAAGCCTTTGGGTGACGATTTCGGTGGGGCGGAAGCAAAATGCCGAACCGCGCTGGCTAATCCCGTTGATCTGTAATGCCGGCAGCCTCTCCAAACCAGATATTGGTTATATCAAGATTGAACAGAACCAGACCCATGTGGAGCTGGATGCAAATCAGGCTGACCGGTTTCTTGAATCGATCGGCCCCAATCTGACGCTGGAGAAAAATGTCCGGGTGAAAGTGTTGGATTCAAAACCAGATTTTGATAACAGCGCCAAATTTGGCAAGCCCAGAAAATCTGGTGAGAAAAGATCGCCCAAACCGCACCGCGGAAAACGCAAGGCTTATCCTGAAACCAACGGCGGCGGCGGCGACGGCAGCGGTGGCGGCGGCGGCGGCGGCAACTCAAAACCTGATAACAACAAAAAGCGAGGTTTTAAGCCCAAGGCAGCCACTGCATCAAACAAGCCGAAGGCTGCTACCGAAGGCCCCAAGCCCGGCAAAAAGCGCAAAAAGCCCAAGGCCAAAACTCAATAATTCGTATTTTTCTGAACGGCCGGTCAGCTGACAAAACAGACCATTGCACCAATCAATTAGTAGCCCAACCTTAAAGTGGTCCCGAGTACACCGATAGGCACTGGAATGCGCTTGTAGGCAGCTATTGTGCTGATGAAATGCCCGGCATGAAAGAGTATCAGCCAGCAAATCCAGGCACGGATGCAAAGGCACGATTGCAGATCAAATCGCGCCTTTGCGTAATCATGCAATCAACCGATTGCGGCACCATCGTCACGACGAACCGCCACAATTGCGCTCCGAGGAGTCTTGTCGCCACCGTCGGGCCAGTTGGAGTCGCCCCTCTCTCCGGGGTGCTGAACACCGACAAAGACCGTTCTGCGATCCGCGGACCACGCGATACCGGTGATTTCGGCCTGTCTGGGACCAACAAGGAACCTTCGGATTTCGCCGGTAACCGGGTCACCGATCAGCATCTGGTTATTCCCCTGATTGGCAAAATCCTTCTCATTGGAATAGTTGCCATCGGTCTGGATCCAGATAAGCCCCTTGTTGTCAAATGACAGTCCATCAGGCGAATTGAACATATTGCCCTCGGTTACATTGTGCGACCCGCCATTTGCATCCTCATGCACAGTCGGATTGCCCGCCATCACAAACAGATCCCACTTGAACGAGTCTGCCGTGTGGTCCCCGGCGCCGGGCCACCAGCGTAAGATCTGACCGTACTTGTTGGCCTCGCGCGGGTTGGGGCCGCCGACCGGAGTTTCATCCCCACCTGCATTCGGCTTCACGCCACGGTTCTTGTTGTTAGTCAGTGCACAATAAACCTCGGCCTTCAAAGGATTGGCCGCGACCCATTCTGGACGGTCCATTGTCGTTGCGCCAACCTTGGAAGCAGCCAATCGCGTGAACATGGAGATTTCGGCCGCGTCCATGCCTGTTGTCTCCGGCGTCAGAGCCAACCATTTACCGGTACCATCGGCGTGGAACTTGGCAGCATAGATTGTGCCGTTTTCCATTAGCTCATCGGTATTTCCGCCTTCTGCGTAATAGCCATCGGAAACATAACGGTACAGGAATTCGCCGCGTTCATCATCGCCCATGTAGATTGCAATTCGACCATCGGCGTTGATGACCACTTCTGCATTCTCATGCTTGAAACGGCCCAGTGCTGTGCGTTTCTTCGGCACTGATTTTGGATCATAAGGATCAACCTCGGTGACATAGCCATGCCGGTTGCACTCGTTGGGGTCCTTTGCGACGTCGAAACGTTCGTCGACTTTCCACCAACCGTATCCCCGATCCTTACCGCTGACGCCATAACGCTTTTTAGCACCGTCCTGGACATAGCCTTTCGCATCTGTGGTCCCGAAATAGCCGTTAAAATTCTCTTCACAGGCCAGATAGGTGCCCCACGGCGTGCGGCCATTGCCGCAATTGTTAAATGTGCCAAGCACGGTCACGCCTTCTGGGTCGGCGTTGGTCTTCATAAGATCATGGCCGCGTGCAGGACCGGTGATTTCCATCGGCTCATCGGGCGTGAAACGTCGGTTATAAGGCGAATCCTTGACGATTCCCCATTTCCCGTCGACTTCCTTGATCTCCGCCGCGGTCAGACCATGTGCGTTCTTGCCCTTGTTGATGTCGTCGTTGGTGACATATTTGCCATCGGGATTGTTGCCCCACATGACCGACCTGTTGGTGTACTCATTGTTGACGACCAGAATTTGATGGCCGTCCTTGTCGGAAAAGAGCGACATTCCGTCATTGTTGTCCCCAAAGGCGCCTGCCTGGCTCGCGGCAGTTCCGCGGGAGACGTGATCAAATTCAGGAACGTTAGTGAATAGCGGGTCGCCCCAACGGGTAGCGACGTGCCAGTTATAGCCGTTAGGCACGACGATTGTGTCATCAGTGCCTGCGGCGACGGCCGTGAAACCAAACCGATTATCGCTGGCATGCGCCGAGATGGGCGTCAGTGCAGTGGATGCCGCTCCGAGCGTTGCAACCCCGCCGAACGCCAGTACGCCGCCCATGAATTGACGTCGAGACAAGGCTTCTTCGACAACGGCATCGAAGTCATTGCTTTCTGGCCTTGGATTGATTGCCTCGTCGAAATCGTCAAATGACAGGTCTTCCAGTTGGTCAGGCGAATATTTTTTTGAGTTTTTATCTAAGGTCAAGTTCGTACTCCCTCTTTGAACCGCGCAATCAAATGACGGCACGAAAGCTCCAACTTTGTCACCGAAGCTGCGACCTCGTCAAGTTCGCGAAGGGCTCCAAGTATACCGCTGGCAATTTACAGATCAAACAAGTTCACATGGCAATAATGCGGACACATCGGTCGATTTTTCTACTTCAGGCTGCTCATTTTGTGGCAGCCAAGCGTTGATTGACGCGCATATATGAGTTGCGCCGATACGTTTCCCCGCCCATGCGTGATTGCAAAAAAGAGCTCCCAGTGTTTAAACTTTGCGCCTGTGCTGGCCCAGCTGGCTCGTCATTACTGAACAGCTATGAAATCGAACGCCGGGGCTCGGCTCTGCGCAACACCAACTATGCACGCGGTTTTGCCGAGTCCGTTGGTAACTTCATACCAGAACCCGGGTTGGAAGCCGAGGATGCATCGGGGGCGGATTTGCGAAACGTCGCCGGCGCCTATCTTGAAGATCATGCGAGGCGCGAATTCAATATTCCGGGGATCACGTTCGGCGCCCGCTAAAATGATTCACCTGTACTGCCGCAACCTGATGGTGAATTGCCAGAGGACAGGGCCAATATGTATACGCCAACCGGCATGCCCGGTGGACGTCCGCCCCATTGGTGGTTTGACGATGAAAGCTCACTGTTCGGTCTGTTTAGCTTTAACTGGACCTTGTTACTGTTGGGGAAAAACGCACCAAACGGCAAACACCTGATCGACTCTGCGCTTCGCCGGGGTGTCGATCTCGAGGTGGTACATATTACGGAAACTCGAATAAAACAGCTCTACGGCGCACCTTTGATACTTATACGCCCAGATCAGATTATTGGTTGGCGTGGCAGTGAACCCTTCGATCCGGAAGCGGTTTGGAATCTATTACTCGGAACTTGACGGGCATGCGGACCTATTGTCTTAGGGTCAGGAGCCAAGGTCTGAACCACCACATTTTTTGGATTGGCAAGCGTGCTGCCATTGTTTTGAATTCAGGTCACTGGTTCAGCCTGCAGCCCTCAACCGTAATGCGATGCATCAACCGGCGGTGCCCGGCATAATCATTGATAGCCTTGTGCCACGTAGCGCGATTGTCCCACATTGTCACCGTGCCTGGGCGATAGCTGACGCGACAATGGAAATCCGGCTTGGCACAATGCTCGTAGAGATAATTCAGAACCGACGCACTTTCCTCGTCGTTCCAACCCTCAATATGGGTGGTAAAATCCGGATTTACATATATTCCCTTGCGCCCTGAAAGCGGATGGGTGATCACCACCGGATGCAATGCGTCCTGTGTCGCCAGGTTTGCGTTATCAATCCGACCGCTCTTCGAACTCTCGCTGTTGGCAACCACTGCCCCAAACACATGGCGCGAGGAATGCCACGCACTAAGTCCGTCAATCATCTCGGCAAACTTGCCGGACAGTGCGTCATATGCCGCTGACATTGATGCAAACACAGTATCTCCACCCACTGGTGGTGTTTCAATCGCATGCAAAATTGAGCACATCGCCGGCTCAATGTCGTAGGAATGATCCGTATGCCATCGCTCGCCAATGGCCTGTGCCTGATCTGCCTCCTTAAGCACCAGTGCGACCTTGGGGTGGGTTTCATGTTTTTTGAAAAACCGATTCACATTGATCGGCCCGAACCGCTCCGCAAATGCTATTTGATCATCCGGTGTCAGTTCCTGGTCGCGAATTGTGAGCACGGAATAGTCCGTGAAGGCTTGCCGCACGACTTCAAAATCAGCCTCTTGTTTGATGTCCGCCCCAAGAATTTCAGCGCCAAGTCTTGGTGTAATGGGCTTTACTTCAATCATAACATTTCTCCCGGTAGTCCAATTGCACGGAACCACAGCCGCGGGTGTTTGCCAATTCACCAGGCGAAATAGTGTATGATCGTGAAGTGAAATGCCATATAAAATAACCGTCTAGGCACCATGTCGGCAAAATTGATGTTCCCGACCTTTGCTCGGATCAGCCCAGCCAGCTGTCCCGGCCCATTGCCAGGTTTGGTTTTGATTGACGAAGGACTTTTGGAATTTCTCAAAGCTGCCGTTCAATTTGATTAGCAACAGCACAACTCGAATATCTGGAGTGCGGGCTTAGGGTCAGGACCCATTCAGACCGGCTTCATGGGCAATGGCCGCCTCAACGCCACGTTCCAGAAACCGCGACAAAATCTCTTCGATTGTCCCACGCCATTGGGGGTCGTCTTTCAACACAGTTGGAAACAGATTGTCCAGACCATGCAACGACTGACTAATATCTGCAGCCGAATGTGCACCATTCAAGGCCGCGGCAATTTCCCGCTGTCGCGGGTCGCGTAACTGATACGTCGCCCCCGCATCTGTTTGACCGGTGCAGTATCGCATCCAGGCGGCTACAGCGAAAGCAAATGGACGCAAGTCCTGTTTTGCCCGCAGCGCATCGACGGCCGGGAGCAACAGGCGTTGCGGCAGTTTTTCCGTGCCATCCATGGCAATTTGATAGGTTTCATGCGCCAGGGCCGGGTTCCTGAACCGCGCTGCCAATTGCACGCCATAGTCTGAATAATCAATTCCATCCAGAGGTTGCAGCGTTGCTGCGGCCGCTTTCATGTGGCGGTCAACCAAATCAGGCAGGTGTCGATGGGCCATGACATTCCGCACATGGGTGCAACCGGCAAGATATCCGCTATAGGCCAGCATGGAGTGAGCTCCATTGAGCATTCTCAGTTTCATTCTTTCAAAGGGTGCCACGTCTTCAACAAAAAGCGCACCAGCGGATTCCCAGTCCGGTCGACCATCGGCAAATTTGTCCTCGATGACCCATTGGGAAAATTCTTCCGTCTCGACACAGGCTCGGTCCTGCTGCCCTGTAAGTTCCTGACACATGGAATAGGTTTCCGAACTTGATGCCGGTGTTATCCGATCGACCATGTTTGAAGGAAATGTTGCATTGTCACCGATCCATTCAGCCAATTGCGGGTCTAATCGTGCTGCAAAGTCCAACACACCGGCTTTCACCAAGACGCCATTGTCTGGAAGATTGTCGCAACACAGCACCGTAAATGCCGAAACACCTGCATCGCGTCTTTGACGCAGGCTTTCAACCAGAAGGCCAATCACACCGGTCGGGTTTCTCGGGTTTGCCAGATCGGCCCTATTGGCAGGATGGCCAACATCAACGCAGCTGTTTTGGCGGTCAATGCCATAGGCCTTTTCGGTGACAGTCATGCTGACGATGCGTGTCGCCGGATCTACCAGCAATGACATTGCCTGTGCTGCATGATCGGCCATGACGATCACCCGTTTTATGCTGGCAATCACCCGCGCACGAGCGCCAAGTGTTCCGCGCTCGATCAGTGTATAAAGACCGTTTTGAGCGTTCAACGCATCTGCACCCTGTCGGCTGCGCAGGCTGATCGCAGTGATGCGCCAGTCGCCTCCCGAGGCGGCAAGTGCTGCATCGGTATAGACCGCCTGATGGGCGCGATGAAAAGCACCGGGGCCCAGATGGACAATGCCGCATTTGTGTTGGTCTGGCATGTAGCCAGGGAGCGATACTGCTGGGTCAATATTTGAAAGGTCAGATAGTCGGCCCAGCATTCCCATCAATTCGCACCAACAAGTTCATGCTGCAATGCGGTAGCAATGCCGCGCAATTCAGCAAGACCCTTCAAACGACCGATGGCCGGATATCCCGGCTGGCTGTTGCGCTGCAGATCGTCGAGAATGTCCTGTCCGTGATCCGGCCGCAGTGGAATTGAATGGTCGGTTCGTCCCAACTTTCGCCGCTCTTGCTCCTGCGAAAGGACTGCCGCCAGCAAGGCGACCATATCGGTTCCGCCGCCCAGATGTTCAGCCTCGTGGAATGAGCCTTTGATGTCTTCGGTCTCGCGCTGAACATTGCGCAGGTGCAGAAAATGTACCCGATGGCCAAGACGTTGCATCATCCCCGGCAAGTCGTTATCGGGTCGTGCACCTAACGAACCGGAGCAAAGGGTTATACCATTGGCAGGAGAATCGACTGCATCGATGGCCAATTTATAGTCCGCCTCGGTAGACATGATGCGCGGTAATCCCAGCAGATCAAAAGGCGGATCATCAGGATGACAACACAGACGCATTCCCAACCGTTCTGCATCCGGAACAACCTGCTCAAGGAAGTCGAAATAGTGACGCCTGAGTTGATCGGCGGATATGTTGTCATATTCGGTCAGATGCTCGCGCACATCTGCCAGCGAGAAATTTTCTGCCGCACCGGGGAGGCCTGATACGATGTTTCGCGTTAGGGCCTGCATTTCGACCTCATCCATTTGGGCATGGATTTCGGCCGCTTTTGCTGCAACAACTTTATCATAGTCTTCAACCGCGCCAGGTCGCTGCAAAATGTGAATGTCGAATGCAGCAAAGGTTGGATAATCAAACCGCATACAGGTGCCGCCATGGGACAATCGCCAATTCAGGTCGGTGCGGGTCCAGTCCAGTATTGGCATGAAATTGTAGCAAATGGTGTGAATACCGGCATTCGCCAGATTTTCCAGGCTGGTAATGTAGTTGGCAATATGGCCTCGCCAGTCGCCATTTTGCTTTTTAATCGCCTCTGAAACGGGCAGGCTCTCAACCACATCCCAGGACAGGTTGGAAGGCGTGCCGTCAGATAAAGTGGCTAGTTCGTTCTGGCGTTTGGCGATTTCCTCTCGCGGCCAGACATCGCCGGTCGGCAGATGATGCAAAGCCGTGACGACACCCTGCACCCCAGCCTGAAGCATAGCCTCCAGACTGACCTGATCATGAGGACCGAACCAACGCCAGGTCTGTTTCATTTCTTCAATTCCTTCAGGTTCAACAATCTTTGCGGTTCAGGCTTGAGCAAATGCTGCCTGTCGACGCTTGTGCATTTCTGTGAGACAGATGTACACCGATTGACCAATATCTCAAGATCGTCTGACCACTATGAATTTGTCTGATACCTTCCTGCATCCCGATCGCTTGTTGCCGACGGAAGTCCCTGTATTGAAAATGGCACGAGAGCTATATGAGGGCGTTACCGACCTGCCGATTATCAGCCCTCACGGCCACACGCTCCCGCAATGGTTTGCCAACAATCAACCTATGGGTGATGCAGCCGATCTTTTCCTGACGCCTGATCACTACGTGCTGCGCATGTTGTTCAGTCACGGTGTATCCTATGAGGATCTGGGGGTGCCGCGAAGCGACGGAAAAAGGGGCGCATCAGGCAAGGCTGCATGGGGAATTTTCGCAAACAATTATCATCGCTTTTTGGGCACGCCGTCTCGGCTATGGATCGATCATTCGATGAACTGGGCATTTGGTATCGAAGCGCCGCTGGCGCCGCATAATGCCGACGAATATTTCGAACTCATCACCAGCCGGTTACAGGAGGATGATTGTCGACCACTGGCGCTGCTGGACAAAGCCGGTGTTGATTATATTGCAACAACCGAATTCGCTCTCGATCCACTTTCCCACCATGCGGAATTGAAGCAAAGCGGCCTGTCTTCGCGCATCACCACAACCTACCGGCCTGACGACATCACTGACCCGGACCATGCTGATTTTCAGAGCAATATCCGCGCGGTGGGCGAATTGACCAATCAGGACATTGCCGGTTGGGACGGCTTGATCGAAGCCCATCGCATTCGCCGATCTTTCTTCAGGCAACATGGTGCAAGTGCAACTGACCACGGCGTGCCATCGGCTCGCACTGTCGATTTGCCCAATGCCGCCAAGCAGGACTTGCTAACCCGCATTCTCTGCGGCGATCAACGACCTGACGACAGCGAACTGTTTCGTGCACAGATGCTGACCGAAATGGCCGGCCTGTCCTGCGAAGATGGTATGGTGATGCAAATTCATGCCGGCTCCCGCCGCAACACAGATCCGCGGTTGGTGAAAAATTTCGGCACCAATCTCGGTGCAGATATCCCCACACCTGTCGACCCGGTGGCGGGACTGGAACCAATGCTTCAACGGTATGGGTTTGTTGAAAATTTCAGAGTGCTGTTCTTCGGCCTTGACGAGACCGTCTACACCCGTGAATTGGCACCGCTGGCTGGATATTGGCCTGCATTGCGGTTGGGGCCGCCCTGGTGGTTTCACGACAGTCCAAGGGGCATCGCCCGTTATCTGGATGGCATGGTGGAGACAGCCGGATTCCACAATCTGGCTGGGTTCAACGACGACACAAGAGCGCTGCTGTCAATCCCGGCGCGCCATGACGTCTGGCGACGATGCGTGTGCAGCTTTTTGGCCCACATGGTGACAGGTAAGACATTGGGTAAATTGGATGCCAGCGAAATTGCACACTGGTTATGTCTTGATGCCGCCAAGGATGCCTATCGGATTGGCTGAACCGGTCAGGATGCAATCTGACTCTGGTTGGCCGTGCACAAATCTTCGAGAGTCTGAGCGCCCTGCGAATCTTCGTCATCCAGAAGGTGCACATAAATCGCCCCCGTATAGTTGGATATATCTTCAAGACATGGCGCGATTTCAACGCTTTGCCCGCCCGCGTCGGGACAACTGGTTGCGGCAAAAAGAGCCCTGTCATAAAGACTGGCTTGCTCACGGCGAATTGAGGAAAATACATAACGTCGCCCGGAAGCACCTTGAAGATACACAAATTTTCCAAGTCCGGCCTCGTCAACAACAGACTTGATCATCCGCGGAGTGGGGAAAGCCCGGTCGGTGTTGCAAAGCCTGTTCGGTGAACCCAGGGGACCTGCGGTTGTTGGAGGCACCACCAGTGGCAAACTGGTTTGAACATATTCGGTCAATTGGGCAGCTGGGGCCATATTGTTCTCCTCCTTAGGAGAACATAGATAGAACATATTAACAGAACATTACAAGAACAAACTAACTGTCTGGAAAATTGTCCAGACGTTTTTTTGCTCTCTCTGCCCGTGCCAGAACAGCCTCGTTCAGCGGTGGATGAACTTTGTCTTGGGACGCTAACAGGTAGAGTTCGTCACAGGCTTCCTCGATGCGTCGTTCCAGTTCAGCCGCAAATTCCTTGGCTGACAGGCCCGGCATGATGGGTTCCAGAATCCTGGTGCGGATCGTCCCAGGGTAGCGCAAAAATTTACGCCGCGGCCAATACAGTCCGGAATTCAGCGCAACCGGTACCACCGGACATTTGAGATCCATATACATACGGGTTACGCCATAGCGGTAATCGGTTTCCTGATCAGGAGATTTTCGGGTGCCTTCGGGAAAAATGATGATCTGACGCCTTTCATCGATGCGTTCCCGGGCAACCGAGATCATCCGACGCATGGCGCGCCCCTTGTCACCGCGACGAATGGGAATGTGTCTGAGTTTGGAAACATACCAGCCAAAAAACGGAATCTTCATCAATTCAGACTTCAGCACGAAGGCTGGATCACGGGCCATCGAATTGACCGCATAGAACTCCCATACCGACTGATGCTTGCAAGCAATTATGCAACCTTCATCCAACATATTTTCTTCGCCGACTATTTCTATATCTGTGCCGACGATGATCCTGTGCAGCCAGTGAGTGGAGGCCGTCCAGCGTCTGGGCACTTTTTGAGCAGCTTCATGGCTGAGAAAGAAATACCAAGGCAACTGCACAACCATATGAAGCAGGATATTGATGTACCAGGCGATGTTAAACAGAAGCGAGCGCAGATAAAGCATGACAATGAAGAAGAGTGACCGGAACCAATCTGTCTAGTATCTTTCCTTCACAATTGGAACCATGCGAACAGTATCACGCGAATATCTTAATCGGTCAGCCGACCCCAAGCGCCTGCAACTTACTGGCTTGACGGGTGATCAACGCTTCGACTTCTTCGATGGTTGACGCAGTCAGTGATCCGCCGGGTTTTCTGATCGTGTGATGGGCAAGTGCGCCCCGCTTGGCCAATGTGTATTTGCGCAGGGCCAGCCCCATTCCCGGCTGCGCTTCGTAGCGCACCAGCGGCAGATAGGCGTCAAACAAATCACGCGCCCGCGCCAGATCCCCGGAACCGTGCGCTTCAATCACCTGAGCCATCATCTCCGGATAGGCAAATCCGGTCATCGCTCCGTCGGCACCACGCAGCATTTCTTCCAACAAATACAGACCACCATTGCCGCACAAAATCGAAATACGTCGCGCGCCCCGATCAGATGCAGCCCGCAGGGTGGAAATTTTCTCAAGCCCCGGCCAGTCCTCATGTTTCAGCATCACGCAGGTCGGGCAGTCCTCAACAATTTTCAGGATTACCTTCGGCGAAATTACTACATTTGTAACCAGAGGAAAGTCTTGCAATACGAAGGGAATATTCCCCAAAGTCTCGGCCACCCCGTGATAATATCCGATGATCTGGTCATCGGTTTTCAGCGTTGACGGCGGCGCCACCATGACGCCAGCGGCGGCGGCAGCCATACTGTCTTCCGCCAGACTGCCAAGCGCGGCAAATCCGGGAGCCGACACGCCAACCACCACCGGCACCGATGTTCTGCTGGTCACCCGTTTTACAATTGTCAGGGCTTCTGTGGCAGTCAGTTTGCCAGCTTCGCCCATCATGCCCAGCACCGTCAGGCCGGTTGCACCTTTTTCAACATAGAAATCAACCATCCGGTCGACGCTTTGCAGATCCAGATCACCGTTTGGCAAAAAAGGTGTTACTGCAATGGTAAAAACGCCTGAAGCGGTTTCATCGAGCATCTTCAAAGCCTTTCATTGTGTGACTTTGTCCCAGCGCGATTTGCCCCAGCGCCATCACCGTTGCCGCCTGACAAGGCTCAACAACCGGCAGGCCGGTCGCCGCTTCCAGCGGCTGGCGATATTGGGCCATGCCAGCGCATCCCATGATCAGCACATTGGCACCGTCATCGTCGCGCAGCCGTTTACCAGTTTCAATCATCGCCTGCAGGCTTTTATCTGCAGAGGCCAGTTCGGCGACGCCGAGACCCAGCGCCCGATCGCCGGCAAGCCGGTCCAAAACTCCCATCGCCCCGAAAGAACGCATGTGGCGCGGAATCGATGCGGACAGTATGGAAATAACACCAAATCGCTGCCCCAAAGTGAGCGCCGAAGATATGGCAGCTTCCTGAATACCGACCACTGGCAGGTCCGTAGCATCCCGCAGAGCGTGCAATCCGGGGTCACCGAAACAGGCAATAACAAACCCGGCAGCGTTGCTTTGGGCAAGTGCCAGTTCAACCATCGGTGCGATGGTCAAATCTGCCTGTAGCTGAGACTCAATTCCGGGAGGGCCTGCCGCCAGTGTCAGGCAGCGAATAGCTATCCCAAACTGTCGCAGCGGTTCGACGGCGGAGTCGATTGAGGTAGTGACTTCGGTCAGGCAATTGGGATTGATGATGAACAGAGATGCAGGTGAGCTCATGCGCCCTTCCCGGTGGCGGATTGAATTTCAATTTGATAGCCTTCGGGGTCGGTAAATACAAATGCCCGGATACCAAGCGCCTGATTGTCAAATAACTGCGAAAGATTATCCACCTTCTGTTCATCGGCATAGGCGTACCAGGCTCTTACATTCTTGACCCGAATACACAATTGCACAGGCTTTTGCTCGGCCGACTTGTTCATCCCCTGCAATTCGTCGACCAGACCAACATGCGCGCCAGGGCAGATCTCAAAAATCTTGCTCCAGCCCTGATCAATGGCAAGGTGTAGGCCCATAACCTGTTGATAGAATTTTACCGCGCGGGTCAGGTCACGATAATAGAAAAAGGTGATCGCCAACTGGTTGTCGTCAATTGAAGGTCGCATTGATTCTCTCATCCCCGGTCCACGAATCCTTTGCCGGTGATCCCTGGATTGAATTGAGCGGGCGCGTTGCAAGTTCTGGCCGGTTGATCCATTTGCCGGATCCCGGCTGGGCGAAAAACTTATCATCCTGCATTATCAGCATCCCTCTCAACAGGACGGCCACCGGCCAGCCCTGGATATTGCGGCCTTCCCATGGGTTGTATCCGACATTATCGTGCAAATCGTTGGGCCCATAGGATTTGGATTTATCAGGATCCCAGATTGTAACATCCGCATCCATTCCGACCGCAATTCGGCCTTTTCGAGGCAAACCATAAAGCTCTGCTGGTGCCGTCGCTGTTAAATTTGCAAAGGCTTGCGGCCCCAATTGTCCGTTGCATACCATCGCGTCAAACAGGATCGGCAAGCGGGTTTCCAGACCCGGCAGGCCATTGGCGATTTGATGAAATCCGGCATCCGGTCCGGCAGATAACTTGCCTGTTGCATCATAGCGGTAGGGTGCATGGTCGGAGGATATGAGCTGCAGCACACCCTCATCCAGAGCTTTCCAGAGAGCTTGTTGATCTTCGGTTTCGCGCTGTGGAGGCGAACACATCCACTTGGCTCCTTCCAGACCCGGTTTGTCGAGAACCGAACTGGTCATGAAGAGATAATGGGTGCAGGTTTCTGCCCAGACCGGTGCACCGCGGACCCGTGCAGCGCCGACAATCGCGGCGCCCTCCTTGGTGGAAACATGGAATATCATAACCGGTTGATCGAGAAATTCAGCAAACCGGCACATCCGTTCGATGGCTTCGATCTCGGCCATCCGGGGATGCGAAAGGGCATGATGCCTGGGTTCGGTTTTACCCGCATCCAGAAGCATCTGCTTGGCGTGTACGATCAGTGCATCGTTCTCGGCGTGAACACAGACCAGCGCACCATGCTTGCGGGCCAGGGTCATGACCTCAAGGATATCGGCATCACTGAGCTGAATATTATAGGTTGTAAAAATCTTCAGTGAACGGTGACCCTGCTTGATCAACTTGCCCAGGTCTTCGGCAAAATTTTCGGCCGAGATATCGGTGATGGTGAGGTGAAACGCATGATCAATCATCGCACCGCGTGCTGCTCGGTGCGCATATTGTTCAACCGTTTGTGCCAGTGGTTCTCCGGCCGCTTGCGCGGCAAAGGAAATCACGCTTGTTGTCCCCCCCATGGCGGCCGAGCGGGTGGCAGTTTCAAATGTATCTGCGTTCATCTGTCCCATGCCGGACATCTGCTCAATATGGGCATGGGCATCGACGCCACCAGGCATAACCCAGTGTCCGTGGGCGGATATAGTTTTCGTAACAGACGATTCTGCACCAGACAGCGGTGACTCAATAGCTGCGATCCGCCCATTCTTGATACCAATATCCGCATCGACAACGCCATCAGGCGTCACCACCCGACCACCTGCAATGATGGTGTCAAACATGCTGCTCAAATGGGGCTCCGAACATTTTTGACCGATGTTGCGCTGGTGCAGGGTTGAGCACAAGCCAAATTTGGCAACGCAAAGCATCGTATCAACCTTGCCAGACAGACCAGATCGGTAATTTTTGGTGCGGAGATCGGTTCTCAGAACCAACATCGGCAATCAATATTTGGTAATTCTTTGAAATTTAACAGGAAATTAGAGTGTGCGTAAATGCACATAATTTCCCCCATAGTCCGGCTATAGATGGTCTCAAGGAAACAGGAAATGACGACAATCAAACCTGAATTCCGGAAGTTTCATGAAGACCCCAGCTTACACCCCGGGGCTTCAAGACAATCACGCTCTGCTGGTTCTCCAGACTGCGGGGCAAACAAAAAACCGGCTGTTTGATTTCAAACAGCCGGTTTTTTGCTTTCAGCGCCGGTTGGCGTTGATCGGCAACGACAGGCTAGCATTGACCTGCTGAACCGCTTGTCGCATCTGTGAATCATATACGCGGTCACCTGATTCGGGTTTCTAAGTGAACACCAATTCGCCTGCACGTTTGATTGAGCGGTTTGCAGAACATGTCATTGTTCTGGAAGGCTGGCGCAGGGCGTTTCTTGCAATCGCTACCGGCGCTTTGTCGGCATTTGCATTGGCTCCCTATCACGGATTTCCGATTCTTTTGATCACCATGCCGGTTTTGATCTGGCTGATGGATGGTGCTGTACCCGATTCCGACCGGACCGGTGCACTGGCAGGATTGAGAAAGCTGGTCCCAGCTTTCAAAATCGGATGGCTGTTCGGGTTTGGTTATTTTCTGGCTGGATTCTGGTGGGTTGGTCTGGCGTTTCTTGTAGAGGCCGAAGATTTCGCATTTTTATTGCCTTTTGCCGTTGTCGCCCTGCCCGCCGGACTGGCGATTTTTTGGGGCCTGGCGATGGTTCTTGCCAAACTGGTCTGGAGTGACAGCTGGTTTCGGATCGTAGGTTTTGCAGCCAGTCTGACTTTGCTGGAATGGGTGCGGGGAACGGCGCTCACCGGACTGCCGTGGAATGTCCCTGGCTATGCGGCCATGCCAACTCCGTTGCTGATGCAAACGGCTTCTCTTATCGGGCTCTACGGGGTTACATTATTGACCCTTTTTGTTGCAGCTGCACCGGCTGTCATGGGGCCCATTTCCGGCAAGGCTGGCCAATCCCGCAGCAGGTATTTGATATTGGCCAACGCCGGTGCAATCGCACTGGCTCATATAGGCTTTGGGATGATCAGGCTGGCAGGAGCGGACAGCGCTTATGTTGATGGTGTGAAGCTGCGTATTGTTCAACCGGCATTGGATCAGAAGGAAAAATGGGATTCCTCCAGGGAAGCCCAGATTATGGAGCGCTATTTTGAATTGTCCAACGCCAATAAGGGTCCGCAGGAGGCGTCGATTGGTGCCTTCACTCATGTAATTTGGCCGGAATCCGCGTTTCCCTTCATTCTCAGCCAGCGTGGTGACCAGCTGGCAAATATCGCCCGCTTGCTGCCACCAAATACCAATTTGATTACCGGCGCCATGCGACTGGAGGAAGCCGCGAACGCCGATGAGCAGCCAAAGGTATTCAACTCGCTTTACGTTCTCAATGGTGATGGCGAGACCATGGTCGCCCGTGACAAGGTTCGGTTGCTGCCATTTGGAGAATTCCTGCCGTTTCAAAACTTGCTGGAGGAACTCGGCTTTCAACAATTAACCCGGCTGCGGGGCGGGTTTTTCGCAGGCAGTCGCCGTGCAGTGGTCGATATTCCCGGCACGCCAGCGTTTCTGCCGCTGATTTGCTACGAGATAATATTCTCTGGTGCTCTCCGGGGCCCGCAAGATGCCTCGGCGCCTCAGCCGCGCTGGATTGTCAATTTGACCAATGATGCCTGGTTTGGAATGACGGCCGGGCCCTACCAACACGCCCACCAGGCGCAGCTGCGCGCCGTTGAAGAGGGGCTTCCGGTTATCCGGGCGGCCAATAATGGTATTTCATTTGTCAGTGATGCCTATGGTCGTATCGAAGAGCGCCTGGCACTGGGGCAACGGGGTGTCGTCGATGCGGCGCTGCCGGTTGCCTTGCCACATACATATTTCAGCCACATGGGTAATATGCCGATACTGGTATTTATTTGCCTGTTGCTCGTCAGTTTGTTAGGTCTCAATCGCATATCAACGCAAAGAATGTGAAAAGGGCCGCCATTTCGCATCTTAACTTTCGTCGGAATTGATAAGCCATGGCGTCAAACGCAAAAACTCCCAATCCCATTGACGTCCATGTGGGAAGCCGCGTGAGACTTCGGCGCACCATGGCCAAATTGAGCCAGGAGAAGCTTGGTAACGCGCTGGGTGTCACTTTCCAACAGATTCAAAAATACGAAAAAGGCACCAACCGCATCGGCGCCAGCCGCATGCAAAAAATATGCGAAACGTTGAACGTTCCGGTCTCTTTCTTTTTCGAAGACGCGCCGGGCTCGACGTCAAATGCAGGCACGCCGGGTATGGAAGAATCCAGTTCGGCAAATTTCGTCATGGACTTTCTGTCCAGCGCCGAGGGGATTGAGTTGAACCGGGCATTCGTTCGAATTCCCAGTGCAGCAATTCGTCGGCGCATTATTGATATGGTGCGCACCATCGCCGAAGAGACAGGTGAGCCGGAACAATAACCACTGCCCTAATATCTTGAAGCTGGCCTGCCCGGTCATCCGCGCCGCACCTTCCGCCGGCATATAAAGTTTTCCGCATATGTTGCTCGCATATGGTTGACACGCCCGGACATCAAGTCATAAACGGGGCTGTCCGAAATGGCGTGTTTGGCATCCCTGCTTGTTGCGCCTTTCTATTTATCAAACCATCCAATGATGCGCTGACGCATTGTTGTGCAACTAAGCTAGGGACTCCTATGGCAAGAAGCAGCTACACATTTACATCGGAATCCGTCTCGGAAGGTCACCCCGACAAAGTCTCGGATCGGATCTCAGACGAAATTGTTGATCTGTTTTTCAAACGGGCTGAGGCCGATGGAATGGACCCCTGGCAGGTGCGCGTCGCGGCGGAAACGCTGACCACTACCAACCGTGTTGTGATCGCCGGTGAAACCCGCGGACCAGACTCCATTACCAATGATCAGATTGAAACCGTTGCCCGTCAGGCGATCAGAGATATCGGCTATGAACAGGATGGTTTTCACTGGAGGGATTCCCGGGTTGAAGTCCTTCTGCACCCGCAATCCGCGCACATCGCGCAGGGTGTGGATTCCGGCGACAACAAGGACGAAGGCGCCGGCGATCAGGGCATTATGTTCGGCTATGCCTGCCGCGAGACCGACGCGCTGATGCCAGCGCCGATTCATTACAGCCACAAGATTCTTGAAGTTCTGGCCGCCAAGCGCAAATCCGGCGAGCTGGACCAGCTGCTACCTGATTCCAAGAGCCAGGTTTCCGTTGCCTATGAAGGTGGCAAGCCGGTGCGCGCCACGTCCATCGTCCTGTCGACCCAGCACAAATCCGAAGACCAGACATCCGACATTATCAAGCAAATGGTCGAGCCGACAATCCGTGATGTATTGCCTGATGGCTGGATCGATGATGATACCAAATGGCACGTTAATCCGACCGGAACTTTTGTGATTGGTGGACCTGACGGTGATGCCGGCTTGACCGGCCGCAAGATCATCGTCGACACCTATGGCGGCGCAGCGCCCCATGGGGGCGGCGCGTTTTCCGGCAAGGACTCCACAAAAGTCGACCGCTCAGCGGCCTATGCAGCACGCTATCTGGCGAAAAACATCGTCGCTGCAGAACTCGCCGACTGGTGCACCATCCAGCTGTCTTACGCCATCGGCGTGGCCCAGCCGCTATCAGTTTATGTCGATACCGGTGGTCAGGCGGATGAAGTCAAACTGGAACAGGCGGTGATGGCATCGATGAACCTGTCGCCACGCGGCATTCGTCAACATCTTGATCTGAACCGGCCGATCTATGCCCGCACAGCAGCCTATGGCCATTTTGGCCGCGAGCCTGATGCCGAAGGTGGTTTTTCCTGGGAAAAAACCGATCTGATGGACGAACTGCGCGGCAACATGAAATAGTCTTATTGCCGATCCCGCACGGCGGTGTTGTGCTGCCCGGATCAGGCCCGTTGAGGACGCCATGAACAGCCAGCAAAAATCCCGCGCAACGGAATCCTTCTACGGTCGCCGCAAGGGACAGCAATTGCGTGGCCGCAAACAACGGGTCATGGATGAATTGCTGCCGCAATTGCGGTTTGACCTAACCACCCCCCTGCAAGGCGACCTGGCCGACACATTCTCCGCAGTTGCAGAAAAGGTCCATCTGGAAATCGGCTTTGGCGGTGGCGAACATCTTGCCCACCAGTCGCGTAGCCACCCACAGACCAACTTTATCGGTGTTGAACCCTTCATCAATGGCATGGCGAAAATTCTCGGCATCATTGAAGACGAGGATCTGGAGAATATTCGTCTGTATGACGATGATGCGACACAACTTCTGGATTGGTTGCCGGACCAGTGTCTGGACCAGATTGACCTGCTCTATCCTGACCCCTGGCCGAAAAAGCGCCATTGGAAGCGCCGTTTTGTCAGCCAGAAAAATATTGGGCGCTTCTGGCGGGTTTTGAAACCCGGTGGCCGGTTTCGCTTTGCGTCCGACATCGACACTTATGTGAACTGGACCCTGCAGCACATTCACCGCCACGGAAAATTCTGCTGGACTGCCGAAACTGCCGCCGACTGGCAGCAACCGTGGGATGGCTGGTTGCGCACAAGATATGAAGCCAAGGCCATCCGCGAGGGTCGCCCACCGTGTTATCTGGTGTTTCAAAAAGATTAGAGCCTTGCGGCGCTTATGCGCCGCTTCCTGCGTGAGTGCAAACAAACACCACAGCAACTACTCACAACACTCCCGCGCCAACGTAAACCTGTTCGCCTTATCTGCCCCGAGCGTCGCGCAGGGCGTCGCCAAAGGCCTCAAACAAGACTTGATTGACCGGATTGTCATGGGGATCGTATTCGGCGTGCCACTGCACTCCCAGTGCAAATGCACGGGCATCAGCAACGCTAATTGCTTCGACCGTACCATCTTCAGCGACACCCTCGATATTGATCCGCCCACCCTTTTCCAGAACCCCCTGACCGTGCAGGGAATTAACCCGGATGGATGGTTTTCCATAGATTCGCTCGAACTCTCCGGACTTGGTGAATTTGACATCATGGCGATCGGCGAAAACTACTTCCGGATCGGGATGAATTTCGCCATTTTTCAGCCTTGGCATGCGGTGATTCATGCGACCCGGTATGTCGCGAATTTCCGGATGCAGCGACCCGCCAAATGCAACATTCATTTCCTGCATTCCCCGACAAATTCCAAACAGAGGAACTCCCTTGTCCAAACAGGCTCTGGTCAGTTCAAGCGCCAGCAGATCACGGTTTTCGTCGTATGGCTCATAGGCTTCATGAGGATCGGTATCGAAATTAGTCGGATGTACATTGGCGCGGGCTCCGGTCAGCACGATGCCGTCAACTGCATCCAGAAGTGCGCCGATATCTGTCAATTGAGACGAGCCCGCAAAGATCAATGGCAGTGCATCAGCCACCTGTACCACTGCGGTCATGTTGGCTTCGCCGGTCATCTGAACCTGGAATCGGTCTTCGATTCTGTATTCATTGCCGATAATGCCAACGACTGGTTTGCCCATAATTTGCTCACAAATTGACCACGATCTGTTGGAGCAAGTTCTGCCTGTCCACATTCTCGGCGTCAAGCCAGCATGGAAAATGCGCTGCTAGGGACGCTCCGTGAACTTGTGTTTGAGAGCGGCTTCGTAGTCATCCTCATCATACACTCCGATAACAATTCCTGGTGGTTCATCACCAATTACCGAATCCAAAAACGCATGGCTTTTGGTTGTGCGGTTGTGATGTCGACGGGCCCATTCTGATATGCGCGCTTCCATGATTAGCCGAATATCCACATGCTCCACATTGTTGCTCGCGCCAAGGTCATTGAGTTCGTTGGGATCGTTATCCAGATCAAACAGCATCGGGCGAAAACCCTCCGATTGAACGAATTTCCAACGTTGGTCGGCACACATGACCAACCGAGCGTTCTCAGCCGAAACTCCCAGAAGTCCGCGGGCTTCCCGCGTCACATAGTCGTATTCGGAAATCGCCCAGTCACGTACTTTATCCGTTTCGCCGCGCAGCACCGGCATCAAATTCTTACCCTCCAGAATATGGGGTTTTTGTTGTCCATTGAAGTAGTCCAGCAGCGTTGGCGCAATATCCACACCTTCGACCAGGGCTTGCGATACCGTTCCGCGACTTGCATCTGCGCTGGAGTTGGGATCGCGAATAATCAGGGGTACGCGAACCGAGCAATCATGAAACAGGTCCTTTTCGCCCATCCAGTGATCACCAAGATAATCGCCATGGTCTGACGACATGATGATCATCGTATTGTCCATCAGGCCAGTTTTTTCCATATGGTCAAACAACCGCCCCAAATGGTCATCGATTTGCTTGATCAGCCCCATATAGGCACCGAGCATGGTATCGCGCACCTTGTCCTGAGCAAATGCACGGCAAATGCGGGAGCGAATATAGGCATCAAATACTGGTTGGGCATCCACCTTCTCGGCTTCGCTGCGATTGACCGGAATCCACGTTTCTGGTGGAAACATGTTATGGTACGGTTCCGGAACAATATATGGCCAATGTGGTTTAATATAGGAAAGGTGGCACATCCAGGGCTGATCACCAGCGCCATCCATGAACTCCATTGCGCGATTTGTCATATAGGCGGTTTCAGAATGTTCCTCCGGAATTCGCGCAGCGGCGCCATTGTTCTTGATCAGCCAGCCCGACAGCACTTCACCATCATCACCTTCGGCTGAATTTGCCCAGTCGTGCCAGGGATTATCCCCTTCAAAGCCCAGTTGCCGCAGATATTCATCGTAGTTGGAGGGTTGGTGCTGGCGCGTGAGATGCAGACCGTCATCGCGCTCGAAAACCTCAAATCCACATTGGGCATGATTGACCCCGACATCGGAATTGGGATCAATCCCCAGCCATTGCATGCCTTCGGTATCGGCGATCATATGGGTCTTGCCGACAAGGACGCTGCGCACATCGAGTTCTTTCAGGTGGTCACCCAAAGTGTATTCGCCAATACGCAATGGAAAGAAGTTCCATGTCGCGCCATGGCTGCGGCAGTAGCGCCCTGTATAATAGGACATGCGCGAAGCACCGCAGCACGGGGCATTTACATATGCACGGTTAAACTGCACACCCTGTTCGGCCAAACGGTCGATATTGGGCGTGTGAAGATGTGGGTGACCATAACAGCTCAGATAATCCCATCGCAGCTGGTCTGCCATGATCCAAAGCACGTTTTTGTTTTCAGCCATCGCAAATTCCCTGTCTGGCCACGGTTACCAGCAAACCACTTGAATCTGGATATTACCATCGTGGCGACGTTGTGCAATTTAACAATTGGATACCGGGTTAAAATTTGGCACCACGCGCTAGAGCCGTTCACGTTTAGATGTTTTGAACTTGTTGGAAATCACAAAACCTGCCAGAACTTCCAGAAAGGCAACGCCTGTTTGCGGGACCGAGTTTGACCGAAAAATCTGAAAATCTGTCGGTTGCAGTTTGGCGCGGAGATCAGAGCGGCGGACTGTATGAACAATTTGATGTCCCGGCCAGACAGAACCAGACAGTTTTGGATGTCGTATCGTGGATCCAGCAAAACACAGATCCGAGCCTGAGCTATAGATTTGCCTGTCGTGTTGGCATGTGTGGTTCCTGCGCGATGATGGTCAATGGCGAGCCTCGCTGGACCTGTCGCACCCATGTCAAAACAGTGCTCAAAGGCAATCGCCTTGAAGTCGCTCCCTTGCGTAACTTGCCGGTCATCAAAGACCTCGCAACCGACATGGACCCATTCTTTGACAAATGGGTAGCTTCCGAAGGCGCCCACCATCCGACCCGGTCACGCCATGATCCCATTGCGCCGGTCGATCCCACCGAGAATAATCGCAAGGAAGCCAATGAAGGCATCGAGTGTATAAATTGCGCGGTTTGCTATGCGGCCTGCGATACGGTGGCGGGCAATCCGGATTATCTGGGACCAGCCGCACTACAACGCGCCTGGACGCTCTACAATGACACAAAGGATGCGAACCGCAACGCAATATTGGACGCGGTGTCTGGCACCGATGGTTGCCTGAATTGCCACAGTCAGGGCAGCTGCTCTCATTATTGTCCCAATGAGCTCAATCCGATGAAGGCAATAGCCGGGCTGAAACGGGCCAGCGCCACCCGGTTTTTCCGGAAGGGTTCGTAATGCTGGATATCCGACTTTATATGGTGCAGCGAATTACAGCATTGATCATGGCACCCCTGACTCTGGGGCACATTGCCGTGATGATCTACGCTGTGCAGGGAGGCATTTCAGCTGAGGAAATACTATCCCGTACCCAGGGCAGTATTTTCTGGTTTTTATTCTATGGCAGTTTTGTGATTGCCGTTTCACTGCACGGGGCAATTGGGTTGCGCGTCGTGGTGCACGAAACTTTCGGGGTGACCGACCGGGCGTTGTCTCTGTTCACCTGGTTTGTTGCCGCAGGTTTGATGGCGCTGGGTCTCTATGCAGTATTTGCGGTGACGCTATGATGAGGCACGCCCACCGCACCCATGGACTTTGGCTGGCTTTCATTCTTCACAGGCTTTCCGGGGTCACGCTGGCCCTGTTCCTGCCGATTCACTTCTATGTGCTGTCGCTTGCCTTGACCGAACCGGCGCGCCTCGATGGATTTCTCAACTGGACCGATACACCGATTGTAAAAGCTGCCGAATTTGGATTGGTGTTTCTTTTGGCCGTTCACATATTCGGCGGGCTGCGGTTGATGGCACTTGAATTTTTGCCCTGGTCTTCGAGCCAAAAAACTTTCGCTGCAAGCGCGATCGCTCTGGCGCTGTTTTTGTCAGGCGGCTTTTTGCTGAGCGCAATGTGAGATGGTGATGACAACTGATCTTGAAAGGCATGATACTGACATTTTGATCCTCGGCAGCGGTGGCGCCGGTTTGTTTGCTGCACTGCACGCTCAGCAATCTGCACCTGAAGGCACCCGCATCACACTTGCGGTGAAAGGTCTGATCGGAAAATGCGGTTGCACCCGCATGGTTCAGGGCGGTTACAACGTCGCGCTGGGAGGCGGTGATACTGTTGAACGCCACTTCATGGACACGATCAATGGGGGCAAGTGGCTGCCCAACCAGGACATGGCTTGGAAATTATGCGAACAGGCCGTGGTGCGCATTCGCGAACTCGAAAATGAAATTGGCTGTTTTTTCGATCGCAACAGTGATGGCAGCCTTCATCAAAAAGCCTTTGCGGGTCAGACCGCAGACCGCACCGTGCACAAGGGAGACCTGACTGGCATTGAAATTATAAACCGTCTGATGGAACAAGTGCTCAGCCGACCGATTGAAAAATTGCAAGAACATCGTGCGGTTGGGCTGATCCCGACTTCTGACGGGTCGGCATTGTCGGGTGTGTTATTCATCGACATGCGCACCGGCAAGCTGCGTTTCGTGCGCGCTAAAACCGTGCTGATGGCCACCGGTGGCGGCCCGACCATGTATAAATACCATACCCCCTCGGGCGACAAGACAATGGACGGTCTGGCGATGGCCCTGCGTGCCGGTCTGCCGTTGCGCGACATGGAAATGGTCCAGTTTCATCCAACCGGACTGTTGGCCGGTGAACACACTAAAATGACGGGAACCGTGCTCGAAGAGGGGTTACGGGGAGCTGGTGGTCACCTGCTCAATGGTGCTGAAAATCGCTTCATGTTCGATTATGATGCAAAGGGAGAACGGGCAACCCGCGATCTGGTCAGCCGTGGCATCTATTCAGAAATGCGCAAGAATAATTCCTCCGAAAATGGTGGCGTTTATATCTCAATGGCACATCTGGGGCCTGAGCTTGTGCGCGAGAAGTTCAAAGGCATGGTCAAACGGTGTGCCGACAGTGGTTTTGATCTGGCCGGGGGTCTGGTGGAGGTTGTTCCCACGGCTCATTATTTCATGGGCGGTGTCGTGGTCGATCCCGAGACCCGCACCCAGATGGAAGGGTTTTACGTGGCCGGCGAAGATGCCGGTGGCGCACATGGCTCCAACCGTCTTGGTGGCAATGGCGTGGCCAATTCCACCGTCTATGGTGGCGTGGCCGGCGATGTCATGGGACAGGATGTGGGCCATATGAACAGCTTGCGCGATCCCGACAATTCGGTGCTGGCAGCTGAGATTGACAGGGTGCGGCAACCGTTTGCGAAAAAACCTGCCAACATTCATGAGCTGCGTAATCAACTTCAAAATGTGATGTGGGATGATGTTGGCGTGATGCGCACCAAAACCGGGTTGGAACGCGGGGCGCGCGGTCTTGGCGATATCAGATCACAGCTCGATGGAGTCGGAGTTGCATCTGACAATCTGGCCTTCAATCTGACCTGGCACGACTGGCTCAACATGGCCAGCCTGTGCGACATTTCCAATGTTATAACGCAAGCTGCACTGGCGCGGGAAAACTCACGTGGCGCCCATCATCGGGAAGATTTTCCTGACAGTGGCACCATGGAAAGTTCCTATTTCACGGTGGCGCAGCAAACAGGTGAAACGCTGGACGTGACACGCGAAGACGTACAGTTCACAATTGTGCGGCCGGGAGAAACCATTCTACCCGATCATGAACCCGAAACTCTGGTGGCGAACCCATGATATCAATCGATACAATCCAAGCGACAGCGGAAGTCCTGATGGACAAGGCGGCCATCGAAATTCCGCAAGATTATCTGGATGGTCTCAAGGCAACTGCTGCAGTTGAAGATGGTGACCTGTCGTCTTTCGTTTTGCAGGCCATGCTGGAAAATTATGAAGCTGCAAAAGAAGACCGCCGCGCCATGTGCGGCGATACCGGCACGCCACGCTGGTATATCAAAATGGGCAATGAAACCCAGGTCGAAGGTGGCCCGATTGCGCTGGAAGCGGCTTTGCGCCGGGCGACGGCCAATGCCACCAACGGCGTTCCGTTGCGCCCCAACAGGGTGCATCCATTGTGGCGCACCGACCACGACAACAATGTTGGCATTGGAGCGCCCGAAATTGAATATGGCTATGAGCCCGGCGGCGAGTGGATTGATCTGATCACGGTTCACAAGGGCGGTCTGTTTGGCACAGATTACCGGATGCTGTTTCCCTCGGACGGCATTGAGGGGATCAAGCGCTTCTATCTCGATTGTCTGGTCGCCTTCGGCAAACGGGGTCTGGCCTGCCAGCCGGCGATAATCGGAATTGGTCTGGGTGGCTGTAAGGACACCTGCATGGTACTCGGCAAGCGGGCCGCCTGCCTGCGGGTTGTCGGATCGAAGAATTCCGATCCAAAAATCGCCGCCCTGGAGCAAGAGTTGAAAGAGCTTGGTAATTCCATCGGCATGGGTGCGATGGGTTTTGTCGGCAAGTCGATGGTTGTTGATGCCCATATCGAGGTTGGCTATTGCCATACCGGCGGAATGCAAATGTCGGTGCATGCCTTCTGCCTGTCGTCACGACGGGCCGTGGCCCGCATTCATGGGGATGGCCGGGTGGAATATCGCACCGATCCGGACTGGTTTACCGACTATCAGCGCAGGGAGACGGTCGAATGGGAAATACCCCAAAACTCCGAACAATACGCTTAAGCACGACACCGACCCCTGAAGCACTGGCGGAACTGCGCCTCGGCGACGTCGTCTATCTCGACGGGCTGATCTATACCGCCCGCGAAGGGGTCTATATGCGCGCGCTTGAAAAAAAGGCGAATATTCCGATGGAACTGCCCACCGAGAGTGCGGCGAATTTCCATTGCTCGCCTGCCGCGAGAATCAACGACGATGGCACATTTGAACTGGGAGCCGTGACGGCCACCGCTTCATTTCGCTTTTCCAAATGGATTGGTGAATGGATGGCCAAATCCGGAGCCAAACTGATCATCGGCAAAGGCGGCATGAGTGCGCAGGACTATCAGGATCATTTTGTCCCGAACGGAGCGATCTATCTGACCACCGTGGGCTACGGCACTGGTGCCCTGCTGGGACGCGGCGTCAAACGGGTCAAGACGGTTCACTGGAACAAGGAACTCGGACTGGCGCAAGCAATGTGGGTGCTGGAAGCCGAGAATATGGGGCCGTTCATCGTCGAGAGCGATATAAAGGGCAACAGCCTGTTTGAACGGGAAAATGCCAAGATTTCAGCCAATCTCGACAAAGTCTATGAGGGCACAAGACCAGCAACCCTGAAACGATTTGGCGAGACGGATGACAAGTCCGATGAGCTGATTGGGTAGCGGCGGCGAGGGGGGGCGGTAGCGGCGAGGGGGATGTTTGCTCGGTTTTGTCAGAATTTATCCCCGCCTGTCGCCGCCGCTCAATTGTCACCGCTTCACCTCCGGTTGTCATCCCCGCGCAGGCGGGGACCCATTTGACTACTCGAAGAAAGGAAAGATTGAATTGGGTGAATGCCGCACATTCCTCTCAACCAGCGTCTTTCTTCGCAAGGCAACTTGGGTCCCCGCCTGCGCGGGGATGACAATGGAGGGGGAGTTGCCGTTGTTCAGTTTACTGAGAATATATTGGTCATCTCGTAAGCTGCCATTCCAATTTTCATTGCTGTGAAATCGCGAATTCCCGCTTCGAGCTTATTCCGTTGAAAAACTCATTGTTTGATTTGTTGTAATTGCAGTTCGAATTCGAAACAGCGTTGTTCTTGTTGGTTCTCAGGCTGCTGGGTTTGGTTCTGGGATCAATTTTGCGAGTTTTCTGAGGTTCTGGGCGGTTG
>JABABQ010000063.1 GCA_014238155.1 Rhizobiaceae bacterium | reverse complement strand
TGTTCCCACACTTGGCAGCGGTTGGTAGCGAACGCACACGGTATAGAGCAACCTGATCGGAACGTAGGACTTTGTGTTCATACAGTATATTAGCGCATCAGCGAACAAATTGGAACTCAAGCGCACACCTGTTATACGGACACCCTCACCGCCATCTTTTTTGCAGAACCAATCCAAGTTAATCTGTTTGTATTCGATGGGCACTGTAGTATCTGCGTCGCGACAATTGGCGCAAATTCAAATACAAAATCTATCACCAATCCATCTATTTAACCGACCGCATGACATAAACCGGACTGGTCCAGGCTTGCGTACCGTCCTCCAGCGTCACCCGAAGGTAATAGGGGTTATCGCGCCCCGCGACGGGCGATAAATTGCGTTTAAGCGCCACAGAAGTGTGGGAGTTCAAGTCTGGCAGGCGGAACAGGCTGATGCCGCGTGGCAATGTGCCCGATGCGTCAAGAACCGTGTCCTCATAGCCGATATCGTCGAGTGACAGCGTTTGATTGATCAACCCGGTATTGATCTCGATATGTCCCTGCCTGCTGTTTTGAAGTGTCGCGATGAAACCGGCGCTGTTGCCGGTGGTCACAGATTGCCAATTTATTGAAGAGTTATCGCTGATATCCAGCACTTTGTCGCGGTTGAAGAAGTTAATCGCCTGGGCTGAAGTTACTTTCGCTTTGTCGAATGTGGCGCTGCCGTCCCAGGGAACAGCTCTGAAACGCCCTCGATATTCGGCACCGTGCCAAATAACTGCGATCCGGTCACCAAGATCTTGGCTGGCATAGGGGCGGTGACATTCAAGATGATCCAGCCCGTTATAGACATCAATTCGACGGATTGGCGAAGCGGCAGTTACATTTACTGAAAGTTGCACGTCACCGTCGGGAAGATGCACAATGTCTCCCATCATGGCCGTTGAACATGGTGTTGACTGGCTATTGTTCATCAGTGCTGGGTCGTCATAATACAAGCTTGCAGGCTGTTCGAAGGAGAGTTTGAGGTCTATGTGCATTCGACCGCTTGGGCCACCAGAGGTGGCATAATGGTGACGTTTATTGATGCACTCAACCAACGCTGTCCTGCTCAATTCGGGCATCAAGAAGCAAGTCAGTCCACCCACGGCGCCGAACCAACCGGCACCGGGATAACTTGCCCCGGGGCGCCCCTTGTGGCCATCGGAATTGCCTATGATTCCGACCCGATAGCCGTTTTTGAATGCGTCCTGGACAAGCCATTCAAATGTGCCCCAGGCGGAATGAACTTCGACGGATTTTTCAAACCTGCCGTCATGGGCCATGGAGATATCCGCATAGCGACCACCGCAATGGGCAAAACAGATAACATCCCATTCTTCGTTTCTGGCAAATGATTCAAACAGGTCACCGGCTGTGTGACAGTCTGTATCAATGTCGCCCCGGTCTTCAATCAAAGCGTGGGATGATCTTCGCATTACCCGGCCTTCAACCGGAAAATAGACGTTTCTGTCTCCACCAAGTGCAGTATTGCCCGACCATTCGTAGCCCGGCAGCGTTACAAACCGGCCGGTTTCGTTGAAATGTGCTGTGACCCTGTTCAGATCCTGCCAAAATATCTGCGTCATTTGAAAATCGTTGCCCTGATGAGCACACGCATCAAGAAAGGCAAGATCTCGACCAAAGGCAAAATAATCGGCAGCACTGTTGGTTCCCAGCGTTTCGTCTGACTGGCCGTGCAGATCGCCCCAATAACTGAGCAAGTCTGGTGCGGCGGTTGCGATTGCAGGATTGCTGCGTGCCAACAGAACATCGTCAACGGTATAAAGCCCGATATCAAACAGCCCGTCGTCGGGCGCGACAAGTCCAGTGATTTCCCGGGTGAAGTCACCGCTTGAAATATCAATGTGGTTGGGCAGGTTTTTCAGATTCGAACTTGATTTTGGAATCAGTCTTATCTGTGCCTTGTCTGACGGATTGCCCCAAATGTCCTCGGATTTGATTTTCAGCGCGAAAGGGTTTCCCGTCTGGCAGACCGTCGGCACAACCGCGACCCAATTGTCAGGTGTTCCGGGAACGATCTGAATGGCAGGTTGGTTTGGCAAAGGCTGGAAATTATAAGTGGCAATTGGGTCGACTAAAACCCGGAACTCAAACCGTTTTTCACAAAATGTTTGCAGTCGCATACCCGGTGAACCCTGATTAGTCTCGCCAAACCGGACGGTGATCGTATCACCTTCTTTCATGAAGCCTTTGACGACCTTGATTTGCAGAGTTCGATCCCATGGTCGGATATTGCCTTTGGGATCAAACCGAGCTTCCAATAGAGCATTGTTGGACGCCTCGACCACGGTGAAATTGGCAGCAGCCGGGTCGGTAAATTGTGGATTGGACTGGTCGGTGGCGAAGCGAAATGCAATGCGAAGGCTACCGCTGTCGTCAATTCCGAATCGTCCAGCGGTGTAGGTCAATGTGAAACTTTGATAGGTTCCGGCTTCGAATTCTCCCGATTTGTCGAGCACCGCGGTCCCAAGCAGGTCAGAAGAAATCGGCTCCCGAAGCGAACCATTGTTGAGTTCAGGCGGGGTCATTTCAGGCATGATTTCGGGCATTGGCGCAGACTCATCCTCAAAAGATGAGAAGGTTAGTCGCCTAACCAGCGTTTGAACAGCATCACGGATGCTCAGATGTCTCGAAAATCACTTTTTTTGGACCACTACGTTACGGATTTGCCCGCAATTGCACTTGGGAGCGAACGGGAGAAATTTGCTTGCACCGAAATCCGCAATACCGGCTGTATCCATTTCTCCCGAATTGCGGTCAAACAGTTTGATGCTCAATGAACCAGAGGCGTTACCGATATCTGTTTGACCAATTTAACCGCTCGCGCTTCACAAGGATCGGGTTTCAATTTGTATCCGGCCCGTCGAGCCAGTTCCAACATTGCCGTATTCGATCTCAATGTGATTCCGACGAGAGTGCAAATGCCGGTTTCCTCCGCAACCATCTCGATTTTTTGCAACAATTTGCGTGCCAATCCCATGCCCTGCCACTCATCAGCAACCGCAACAGCAAACTCAGCTGTGGAATTGTCGAAATCGACTGTCACGTATCTGACTTCACCGACCATTTTGGTTTGACGGCCAGTGCCAATTGTCGCTGCATAAGCATAGTGATACGGCGGCCGAACGGCAGAAAGAATACGGACCAACGAAGGTGGAACTTCCGAAAAGGGCGTCATAAATCGCGAGAACCGGGATTCAGCTGTGAGATTGTTGAAAAATCCCTTGAGCAGATCTGGATCACCAGCCGTCATCTGTCGAATGGAAGGATAGTCTGCTCCCAGGGTCGGGTAATTTGATGTGGGGGAGGCGGGCTGCTCAACTTTACTGGAGAAAAATTGAGCAGCCGTGCTGTCGATCGCGAACTGGCTCATTTCATGAACCCGCGTTTGCGATCGTTGGGAGTGACATAAGCGGCTGAGAAGATTTCCGATCGATCAATTGCCAGATCTTGTAACGCATGATTGCCCAAGCTGTTTAAGGCATGAACAGTTTGTCTCCGCGCTGCATTTTCTCTTCGTTTTTCGAAGTAGTTTGCCATCATCTGCAGAAAAGAAACCCGCGAATGAGGGACTGAAGTAAAGGTCAGGTAAGTCACGATATTCGCTCCATGTGTTGTTAGTCGATGGAACACATATGACAGGCGGCTGTTTCAGCCAGATTTCAGAACTGACGGGGAAATGTTGCAATTGTTGCAGCGCAGCAGGTCGTATTGAAGCAATTGAAATGAAACAGGCTTGCATGAGCAGGTCGTTAGGACCGTCAATGCGGCTAACTATGGGCGCGCTGTGGCGATGATGGAGGCGATTTCGGTGTACCCGCGAGAGATGGCGTGTTGCATAGGTGTGGTGCCGTCCCGGTCGCCGATTGATATGTCAGCACCGGCACTGACCAATGCTCTCACTGTCGCGATATGATTGGGGCCGCCATCTCCCAGCACAACCGCCTCAATCAGCGCTGTCCATCTCAGATTGTTGATATGATCGAGCGGTGCACCAGCGTCTATGAGCCGTTTGACGACTTCATGATGCCCAAGATGAGAGGCAGCAATCAACGCGGTGCCGTCATAAATGCTAGTGGTCAGGCCCGGATCATTGCCGACTTCTATTGCCAGCGACATCAATTCGGGATCATTGGCCACCGCAGCGATGGTCACGACATCGTAAAGGCCTGCCTCCAACGCGTTCATGTCTGCACCAGCTTCAGCCAATATGCGGACAATTTCATCATTTGAGGCAAATGCAGCCACGTGAGCTGGTGTTCGACCATAACCATCGCGGGCGTTCACATCGCCACCACCATCAATATGGATCTTCAGCGACTCCAGATCGTTTTCATGTGCTGCCTTGTGCAATCCGATATAACTATCTGCCTCAACAGAGGTTGGAGCGCGCTGAGCCGATGCTGATAGTGGCAGAATAAGTGCCAGCAGATGGATGAGGGCAAATAGTTTTGCAGCAACGCTTAACATGAATTTGTGCCTTGGTCTGGCCCCGAATTTTGTCCGAGAGCCCCAATAATTGGAGCTGTCACTTGATTGCAACTGAATCGAAGAGCACCTTTATTTTCATCCCAGTGTAGCAAATTGCGCGTCTTCAGATCAACCGAATGCGGGGATGTGATATTGAAACCATTTTTGCCCAAACCCAACTTTAAACCGGACATGAGCGAGATGTATTTTCAGGCAAAAATTTGTCTTGCCGCTGCTTTTGCAATGATACTCAGTGTCACCAATTTAGATGCTGTCGATGCTGTATTGTCATATGAATTTCTCGAAGGCACTTACGTTGTCATAGGTAAACGACCGGACGGTGATGTCACATATGTGGGGCGGGTCCGGCTTATCAAAAGTAATGACACTTTGATGGTTCACCGATCAATATCCGGGTTCGATGCCACCGGCGTTGGGAGATTGGCCGATTCAGCTACAGGTAAACAATCAGTCTTGCGAGTTAATTTTCAACATGAAGGAAACCATTATGATGCGACCTATCTGATTGAATCTGATCTGGATAATCATGCCCGATTAACAGGATACGTTTATTTGACGAATGGAAATACAAAGCGGGTCGGGTGGGAAACCTTGTTTGCAGATCATGGTCAGTTGCAACGCGAGTGATAGGCGAGAAACGATCACCCCTGTCTGCGAATTGAGTTCGCCAATTGAGGCGGCTGCTAACTTGTTTTCTGGGGCATTTTCCCGCTTCCGAGATCGTCTGGTGAACCTCTAGCCCTTTCATTTTAACACCAGATGCGCAAGACTTGTGGCATGTGTGGGCGCTTTATTCTTGAGTATAGTTGGGCTGAAATCCACGACGCCATAGATCTAATTCCGACCAGTGCCACTGGCCGTAATGATCCGCCGCGTTTCAATATCGCACCAACTCAACAAGTTGGCTTTTTGAGCCTTTCAGATGATGAAATCGTGGTTCGGGATGGACGATGGTGGCTGGTTCCGTTCTGGGCGAAGGAAATCCCAAAATATCCGCTGTTTAACGCGCGCTCTGAAACGGCGCATGAAAAATCTTCTTTTCGTGAGGCTTTCAAAAGCAAAAGATGTTTGATACCGGCATCTGGTTATTTCGAATGGACTAAATCCGACGATGGTGGCAAAGATCCGCATGTTATCCATCTGCTGGATAAACCACCGTTTTTGTTTGCCGGGCTTTGGGCACATAACAGTAATCTTGACATAATTTCTTGCACAGTTTTAACAGCTGAAGCTCACCCAGCGATTGAGCACCTGCATCACAGGATGCCCATCGTGCTGGGCGAGGCCAGTTGGTCAGACTGGCTTTCTGCGGATACATCGGTGGACGATGCTCGAAAGCTGCTTGATGTCAACAGAGGAGGGGAGTTTGTCAGCTACCCTGTTGGACGTGAGGTAAATTCAAGCAGAGCCAGTGGTGCCAGTCTGGTAGAACCATTGGCAGTTTGACCAGAAGACCTGTAATTTGGAATACCGGCAGCAACCTGCGGTGCACTCATGTGAAAGCTTGATCACCGATCAGTTTTGGGGTCATTAGGAGGTGGCTGCGTGAAAGGAGTACGTATTGTGTCTGGATTTGCCGAATTTCATGCCCATGTCTATTTCGATGAATCGAGCATCGATGCGGCTCGCAAATTGTGCGAAGAGGCCAGTTCCAAATTCGGCCTCACGATGGGTAGAATGCATCAAAAACCCGTGGGGCCGCATCCACGCTGGAGCTGTCAACTACTGATCTCCCGCAAACAGTTTGGAGAAGTGGTTCCGTGGTTATCTGTCAATCGAGGGGATTTGACTGTATTTCTCCACGGGCAAAGCGACGATGTGTTGGCAGACCATACTCAACACGCCATGTGGATGGGAGAAATGCTGGAGCTTAACCTGTCCAGTTTCGGCAGATGATGATGCCGGTTGAAATTGGAATAAATTGTCCATTTCCAAACATCGGACGGCGCTCCTAAAAAAACAACCAGGATCAAAGGGCGCCTCGATCCTGGTTGCAATTGTTACTTCGGAAGAGCTTGCCTCCCTCAGTTGTCATGATGTGGCAGGGGTGCTTTCTCATGACATGCGCACTATTCCTTAGGCATTGAAAATGAATGGTTATCAGATGACTGCGAAATTTCGCATGTGAGAGCTGACCATGACATTTGGTGTGAATTCCCACGTTGATCTTTTACCAGTATAGCGCCTGTTGAATGGCGGTCCGGTGGTGGACACTTAGCCAGAGGAATGCCGAATTAACGCGATTGTAATCAGAACATCCTAATTACAAACCGTTGTTGTATTGCGTTGAGGGTGAGTGCTCATGGGCCTCAAAACCAATCTGTTGGCATTGGTGTTGCTCGGGGGCGGAGTTGTAGGTTGCGGAGGAGTCGGATTGTACGGATCCGGTGGCTCGCATATCAACAAAAAAGTCAAATTTTCCGAAGACGCTTACGGTGTTGCCGCCAGTCCGCGGGTAACCACATCTCGCAAAGTGCGCAAAGGTGGTGGCCGCCGCCAGATTGGGCGTCCCTACAAGATCCGGGGCAAATGGTACACACCGCAGGAAGACTTTGGTTATGATCGCACAGGTCAGGCCTCATGGTATGGACCAAATTTCCATGGCCGACTAACGGCCAATGGTGAAATCTATGACCAATACGCGCTGACTGCTGCGCATCCGACTTTTCCGTTGCCGAGTTATGCCAGGGTAACAAATCTGGCAAATGGACGTTCTCTGGTTGTGCGGGTTAATGACAGGGGACCCTATCATGATGGTCGGATTATCGATCTGTCCGCCAGGGCGTCAGAAATGCTGAACTATCAGCATCTCGGTGTAACCCGCGTGCGCGTTGAATACATCAAGCAGGCGCCTTTGCACGGCCGTGACCATAAAATGCTGGCCTCGAGTTTCAGAACTGAGCCGGCAGGCACAATGTTGGATATGGATGTTGCTTCGCGCATTCAACGAAATCGTCGGCGTCCATCGATCATCCGGCTGGCAGATCTGACCACTGGAAGCATATCTCATAAATTTCGCAAGAATGATCCGTTTGCAGTGGCACTTGAGGCCATTGGAATTGAAAAAGATCAGGATTCCACCCTCGGCCTGCGCCTGGCGAAAAAATAGCATAACGACCGCTCGGTAATGGGCTGCCGGGCGCGTATAGTGATTTGATGATGGCCGAATTGTTGCGGCCTGTTGAACTCCAGGCAATTGCCACATAAGATTCCAACAATTGGGGCGACTGTCTGAGCTGCGACACATTGAGGTAAGTAGGATGTCTGGTGCACGAGCAAGCAATCGAATGTTGAACTGGTTATGCGCAATTGCAATCCTGTGCATGGTCTCGCCGGCGCTCGGGCAAAGTTTTCAAACAAAAGCCAAACAGGCGTTGTTGATGGATTTCGACAGCGGTTCGGTGCTTTTCCAAAAAAATGCCGATGAATTGATGCCACCTGCTTCGATGGCAAAGATGATGACCATGGAAGTGGTGTTCAACGCGATTACCACTGGCGAATTGAACTTTGAAACTCTCTTTAACATCTCTCAGGACGTGTGGCGTCGTGGAGGTGCCAATTCCGGTGGCTCCACCATGTTTGCCGCACTGAATTCTGATATCCGTTTGGAGGATCTCATTCGCGGGGTCATAGTTCAGTCGGGAAATGATGCGGCAATGGCCATCGCTGAGGGCATGGCCGGTTCAGAGGAAGCTTTTGCCGGATTGATGAACATTCGGGCTCGAAAAATCGGGCTGGAAACTTCCACCTTCACCAATTCCACAGGCCTGCCCGACCCCGACCAAAGGGTGACAGCACGTGATTTGGCTTATCTGGCCCGGCATATCATTAAGACCTATCCCGAACTGTATAAAATCTATGCCGAACCGGAATTTAAGTGGAACAAGGTCAATCAACGCAACCGCAATCCGATTCTCGGAAAGGTGGCGGGAGCTGATGGATTGAAAACCGGTTACACAGAGGCGTCTGGTTATGGGATGGTGGGGTCGGCTGAACAAAACGGACGCCGTATCATCATGGTGCTGAATGGCATAGCATCCAAGCGAGAGCGTTCAGGGGAAGCTGTAAAGCTGATGCGCTGGTCGTTTCGGGCTTTCAAACCCATTGACCTGTTTGCCGAAGGAGAGGTGGTTGGTAAGGCCTCGCTGTATGGTGGTGAAAAGTCTGGTGTTGAATTAAAGGCGCAGGGGCCGCTTCGCATATTCGTTCCAATAGGATTTCAGGATCGCTTGAAGGCTCACATTGTATTCACAGGTCCCGTCATGGCACCTGTAGAGGCAGGCGATAAATTGGCTAAACTGCAGGTCATGATCGATGGAAAAGTCAGTCAGGAGACACCGCTATTTGCGGCTGAAGATGTTGGTGAAGGGACACTCACCCAACGGGCCATGGACGCTGCTCAGGAGTTGATTCTGAGCGTATTTCGCTTTGAATAACACGATGATTTTCATCTCAATACTCGCAATCGCTGCGATGTTGAGTTAAACCAAGACCGTTTATACTGGCGGGTCGGAAACATTGCGCGGGCATTTTATCACTTTTGAAGGTGGCGAGGGAGCGGGGAAATCCACGCAGATCAAGAGACTTGCCAGTCGTCTGGGAAAATTGGGACACAAAGTTCTGGTGACACGAGAACCGGGCGGGTCACCGGGCGCCGAAGCGGTCCGCCATGTGGTGCTTTCCGGTGCAGCAAAAGCATTTGGCACAGATATGGAGGCGGTGCTTTTTGCCGCCGCCCGTAGCGACAATGTCGAACACCTCATCAAACCAGCGCTGGAAAGTGGCATTATTGTATTGTGTGACCGGTTTATGGATTCAAGCAGGGTCTATCAGGGCGTATCGGGTGGTGTGGATCTGGATTTCATCCTGTCGATGGAAAAGGCCGTGACTGAGGGTGCTCGCCCCGATCTTACGCTGATATTTGATCTGGCACCGGAACTGGGACTGAAACGGGCGGCGGATGTTTGGGCTGAAGACGGCCCGGACCGCTTTGAAAGCGAAGATCTGGCGATGCAAAGAAAGCGTCGCCGCGGATTTCTCGATATCGCCAGAAGTGAACCCGACCGCTGTGTCGTTATCGATGCCAGCAAATCTCTCAAAGAAGTCAGCGCCATGGTTGACGCAACGATTGATGCCTATCTGGCCCATTTAGAAACAGCTGACGTGTCATGATCGATATTGATGAACGTCCGATTGCTGACAAAATTGATAGCATACCCGATCCGTCTCAATGCGAATTTCTCCTGGGGCATGACGACGCGTTAAGGCAATTGTTTGACAGTTACCGCTCGGGACGAATGCATCATGCATGGCTGCTGAGCGGACTTCGCGGTATCGGCAAGGCTTCTCTGGCGGTGTTGTTTGCCAAGTTCTTGTTCAACAACCCACAGCCGGAAAATCTGGCCCAAGATTTTGATCCGGACACTTTTTCAACTGACACCCACCGTCAGGTGGCGCAGGGTGCGCATCCACAATTGCTGCATCTAACACGCCCGTGGGACCCAAAAGCCAAACGTTTCAAGTCGCAATTATCTGTTGAGGAAATCAGGCGCACGCAGGGTTTTTATGGCATGACTGCCGGTGCAGGGGGATGGCGGATCACAATTGTCGATGCCATTGATGATATGAATGCAAGTGCGGCAAATGCGCTGCTAAAAATCCTTGAAGAACCACCCAAAAAGTCATTGTTTTTCGTGCTGTCTCATGCCACTGGGCGGCCTTTGGCGACAATCAAGTCGAGATGTCAGCAATTGCCCTTGCAACCGCTGGCTAATCACAACATTGCTGAAATATTATCCAAATTTAGGGTTCAGGCATCCGATGCTGATCGCCAAAAGGCAATCGGATTATCGGAGGGGTCAGTGCGTCGCACCATACAATTGTTGGAATCTTCGATGATGAAGGATTTTGGCGTATTTGAAACGCTGATGTCCCGCGGTGCCACTGGCGATGGTAACGACTGGAGTACTGTCCATAAGATTGCAGAAGATTTGTCGCGGCGAGGTCAGGAGGATGCCTTTCATCTGTTCGAAGACCTGGTGACTGGCTGGATTGGCAGTCAGGTTCGCATAAACCAACAATGCAGCCCGTCGGAGCTTGCGGGCTGGGCTGACGTGTGGGACAAGGCAATCCGTTCCAGCAGGCTTGCAGATGCTTTCAATCTTGACAAAAAACAGGTGATATTATCCATGTTTGGCGATCTGTTTGAACGTAACCGTCGAGCCTGATACTGCCGCTGATTGCGGCGAGGCCTTATTACATCCGGAATTTTCCCGACCATGACCAAGACCTATTACATCACCACGGCAATTTCCTATCCCAATGGAGCCCCTCATATCGGGCATGCCTACGAATTTATCTGTGCTGATGCCATTGCCCGTTTCAAGCGGCTCGACGGTTATCAAACCCTTTTTCAGATTGGAACGGATGTTCATGGTCAGAAAATGTGGCAGACGGCACGTGATCTGGGCGTTACCGCGCGCGAGCTGGCGGATCGTAATTCTGATGAATTTCAACGCATGACCGACCTACTGAATGTTTCATATGATCGTTTCATCCGCACGTCAGATGATGATCATCATGTTTCCAGTCAGGCTATCTGGAAAGCCATGGACGCCAATGGAGACATCTACAAAGATGTTTATTCCGGTTGGTATTCGATCCGCGATGAAGCCTATTATGAAGAGGCTGAAACGACGGTCAATGACGACAAAGTCCGTATTGGGCCGCAGGGGTCGCCGGTTGAATGGGTGGATGAGGAAAGTTACTTTTTTCGCCTGTCGGCTTATGAAGACAAGTTGCTGAAATTGTATGAGACCGTTCCAGATTACATTCTACCGAATTCGCGCCGTAACGAAGTCGTCAATTTTGTCAAAGGCGGACTGAACGATCTGTCGATCTCCCGCACGACATTTGACTGGGGTGTCAAAGTTCCCGGTGATGACAAGCACGTCATGTATGTTTGGGTGGACGCGCTAACCAATTACATTACCGGTGCTGGCTATCCTGATATCGAGAGTGAGTTGTGGAAGTTCTGGCCTGCGGACCTGCATGTCATCGGCAAGGACATTACCCGGTTTCATGCGATTTATTGGCCGGCATTCCTGATGTCGGCGGGAATTGCAGTTCCCAAAAAAGTTTTTAGCCACGGCTTTTTACTCAACAATGGTGAGAAAATGTCGAAGTCTGTGGGCAATGTTGAAAGCCCATTTGGCATGGTAGAAGAATATGGCGTCGACCAGTTGCGCTATTTTTGCCAACGTTTGGTGCGTTTTGGTTCCGACGGCAGTTACAGTCACAGCGATATCGTCAACCACACCAATGCCGATCTGGCGAACAATTTTGGCAATCTTGCACAACGGTCTTTGTCGATGATCTTCAAGAATCTGGACGGTGCTGTTGGCGGGGCAGGGGAATTGACGTCAGACGACGAGGCTTTGCTGTCTCTGGCTGATGGAATGTTGGAAAAATGTCGGTTGGCGATTGATGTGACGGCTCCCAACGAGGCTCTGGATGCAATCTGGCATGTGCTGGACGAAGCTAACAAATATTTCGATGAGCAAGCACCCTGGGGGTTGAAGAAAACTGACCCTGCCCGCATGCAATCGGTGCTTTTCGTGACTGCTGAAATTGTTCGTCAGGTCGCAATCCTGTGTCAGGCATTTATTCCTGAAAGTGCTGGCAAGTTGCTGGACCAGTTGAAAATTAGTGACGACCAAAGACAGTTTGCCCATCTGGGAGCTGCAGGCCTTCTCGACTCGGCCACAATTATCGAAAAGCCGGAAGGTGTTTTCCCTCGCTATGTCGAAGCTGCGACATGAGCATGCTTGTAGACAGTCACTGCCATCTGGATTTTCCAGATTTTGCCACCGAACTGGATGATGTTGTGCAGCGTGCCCGCGATGTGGGTGTTGAACGGATGGTCACGATCTGCACAAGAGTGCGCAAATTTCAGCAGGTATTGGCCATCGCCGAACGCTATGAAGATATTTTCTGTTCTGTAGGCACTCACCCGCACAATGCTGACGAAGAACTAGATGTTACGCCCCAACAACTTGTCGAGTTGAGCCAACATCCCAAGGTTGTTGCTATTGGCGAGGCTGGGCTGGACTACCATTATGACACATCTCCCCGTGACGCTCAGGCCCAAGGCTTCCGCAATCACATTGCAGCGGCCCGCGAAACCGGACTGCCGTTGGTTATTCACGCCCGCAGCGCTGATGGCGACATGATGTCAATTTTGACTGAGGAAATGCGGGCAGGGGCGTTTCCTGCCGTCCTGCATTGTTTCTCGTCCACTCGTGCTCTGGCCGAATGCGGTATCGAACTGGGTTTTACCGTGTCGTTTTCCGGTATTTTGACGTTCAAGAACAGTCAGGATATTCGCGATATTGCCAGTGATATGCCTCGCGACCGGGTTCTGGTTGAAACTGACGCGCCTTATCTTGCTCCGGTGCCCAATCGTGGCAAACGCAATGAGCCGGCTTTTGTCGCGGATACCGCACGCGTTCTGGCCGAAATTTGGGGGATGGAAGAAGCCGACATTCGCCGTCAAACGTCGAACAACTTCTTTAATTTGTTCTCCAAGATTCCAAGACCTGCGAGATTGGATGCTGCATGAGCGCCTCTGCGCCGCCCGCAGGAACCGTCCTGTTCACGGTGTTGGGCTGTGGCTCTTCGCCCGGAGTGCCTCGCATTGGTGAAGACTGGGGCAGTTGTGATCCGTCAAATCCGAAAAATCGCCGGTTGCGCGCCAGTTTACTCATTGAGAAGTACGGCCAAAACGGCAAAACCGTGGTTATTATCGACACAGGGCCGGACTTTCGCCAGCAAATGTTGACCGCAAAAATCGAAGCGGCTGACGGTGTGATTTACACCCATGCTCACGCGGATCATATTCATGGGATCGACGATTTACGGTCGTTTCTGATCAATCGGCGCAAGGTCGTTGATATATGGGCCGATGAATTGACTTCGCAGCGGCTTCACCAGGCATTTGGCTATTGCTTCAAGACGCCTGAGGGATCGAGTTATCCGCCAATTCTGGCTGAAAATCGCATCATTGCGGGGCAAACTTTTACCGTCAGTGGAGCTGGTGGCAAAATTGATATTTTGCCTTTTGAACAGCAGCACGGCGATATCGTATCGCTGGGGTTTCGAGTTGGCGGATTGGCCTATTCCAGCGACGTCAGCGGCTTCGACGAACGGGCCTTGCCACACCTTCAAGACTTGGACGTGTTAATTATTGATGCCCTTCAATACCGACCCCACCGAAGCCATTTCAGCCTCCAGGAAACCTTGCAATGGATTGATAAGTTGAAACCGGTCCGTGCGATATTGACCCACATGCATACACCGTTGGACTATCAAACGGTGTTGGAAGAAACGCCAGACCATGTTGAGCCAGCTCATGACGGGTTGCAGGTTTCTTTCATTGAAACAGCGGTTTAATGTAATGTTTTAAATTCTCATGTACAGTGTTCTGACGTTTTGGCACCCAATGATGCAAAACTAAACGCTATAAATGTTCCATAATATATCTTATGCGACACTTATTTGTAGCGGGGTGCGTTCTATTTTGAAGTGCGACTTTCCAATGATAACAATGGCTTATCATATGGAAGGAATCTCGCGTGAATCACCCCTATTCGCAAACTTACAGTCACATTGATCTTGATGAAAGACGCAAGATCGAACGTTGGCGCTCCGCAAAAGTCAGCATTGATGTAATTGCGGAAAAGCTTGGACGGCATCGTTCAACGATCTTTCGTGAACTGAAGCGGAACAAATATGAAGATGCAGATATGCCATCTTGGGACGGCTATTACTGTATGACAGCTAACGATATGGCTCAGCGCCGCCGCTATAATCTGAGCAAGTTGAAACGGCACGCCGGTCTACGAGAGGCAATTGTTGAGCGGTTGCAACACGGATGGTCGCCTGAACAGATTGCTGGTCGTTTAAAACTCGAACAAAGCCACCAACGGCGTCGGTTTCATCGTGTGTGTCATGAAACGATCTATCGGTACGTCTATTCAAGTGATGGCCATGAACAAAAGTTGTCGCGACACTTGCCGAAGCATCACCGCAAACGCCGTCCAAGACAGGCCAGACGCCGTTACGGGCGCCGGTTCAGCCCTGAGCTTAGTATTTTGCACCGTCCTGACGTGGTGCGGGAACGCAAGCAATTTGGGCACTGGGAATGTGATCTGATCCAGTTTCGTAAGAAGTTTGGCAACGGCAATATGACGTCACTGGTTGAGCGGGTTAGCCGCTTTACAGTGCTGTTGAAGAATAATGATCGTCGTTCCAAACCAATTATGGAAGGATTGGTGAATGTGTTAGGAACCCTGCCCCGGACGGCGCGCCGGTCGGTCACATTTGATCGTGGCACAGAGTTCACTGAATGGGCATACTTGCAGGCTGGAACCGGGAGCCAGACATGGTTCTGTGATCCGCAATCACCCTGGCAGAAAGGAACCGTCGAAAACACCAATCGACGTGCCCGAAGATGGCTGTCGCGTGATGTCGATCCATTGTCTGTAAGCGACACCGACCTGAAGCATATTTGCGACAAGCTCAACAATACCCCGAGGAAATGTCTGGGCTTTAAAACACCCGCTGAATCGTTCCGTCAAAAATTATTGGCTGGAAGGCGTCAAAGGCGGTAATCTAACCACGTTGAAAAGTCGCGATTCAGCTGGAACTCACATCCCTCAAACGGTGTGAAATCCGAACGGAAAGTTGCTCGCCCAACCTTCAACATCGAACTAATCAAAGCCTTTTTCATCAAAATCAGCCCAGAGGCACGAATGCTGCGGTTTGTTTGAAAGACTGCTATTTGGTTGCCGCACCAAGTCGTTTGGCCAACACAGCAGTCAGGGTCGTCGCAGCGACAAGAAACACTGCGCCAAGAAACCAAGCAACAGGTGTAGAGTAGATCTCGGCGACGGCTCCCGCCAACACCAGTCCTAATGCGCCCCCAGTTGCTGTATTAGCGATCGCAGAGACAGCATTGTGGACCTTTGGCCGTCCTCCACACATCCGTGCAAGATGCTGCTTGCCGGCGTCTCGCTTGCCCCAAGAATGATAGAATACACGATGAAAACACCAACAAAGCCGACGATACCGCCCTGCATCGCCAATGCGATCTGAGCTCCTGCGATACAAGCAAACATTGCTGTAAGCGTGGCGGCGTGGCGGCGTTTGAATATCCGGCTGATGCGGGGAGACAGCGACGCGCCAAAAGCGATTGAAAAAAAGTAGATTGCAGTCAGAACGCCGATCGCAGTGTTGGCGTAGCCCTGATCCAGCATGGGCTTGGCATATGTCGGCCAAATAACCTCAACCGGATTTGTTGCCATTAGGAATAGCGCCAAAGCTGTCAAAAGCATCGAAAGCGTCGGATGTTTCAACGCGAGAAGACCCGCGTCCTTGACGACTGACGGGACGCTGGCGAACCCCTGTTTGAGTGCATTGGGATTCAGCGGACGCGGTTTTTCCTCAATAGCGAGCAGGGTGTAACTGAACACTCCAAGCATCACGCCAAAGCTTGCAGCGTAGGAGACATCATAGATGCTGAAACCAAGTCCCTTCGCCGTCGCACCGAAAGCGTCTGGCAGGAGACCCCCCAACACGGCTCCTATGGCCAAGCCCATAGCATTGGCCCACTGAGCTTTGGCAAGGGCGGGTTGAACGTCCACATTTGGTGCAGCCGCTTTGAAGGTTTCGACAAACCATGCGTCGAGCGTTCCTGACCGTAAGGCGCGTCCAAACCCGATAAAGGCAAACGAAAGCGCCAGAACGTAAAAATCGCTCGATGACAGGAAGAGCGCCAGCGAAATCAAACTGGCGATAACCGCCGCCAGAAAAACTGGCTTGCGTCCCATATTGTCCGCCAATCCACCGAACGGCAGTTCCATCGCCATCGTTGTGAGTGAATAGACACCAAAGAGAAGGGATATTTGGAAGAGGTCCATGCCCCGGTCCATCAATGCCAGCGCAACTACCGCCACGGTCAGACCCATCGCAAAGCGGTCAACAAACTGGTGCAACTGAAACACCCGGATATGCCGTCGTGCCGTAGCTGTAAGCGCATTGAAGGAGAATTCGAGTTCGGTCGCCATGGCCGCATCATCGGCATTGCCAAACCTAGATACAATAGCTTGGTCGATCTCTTGCCAATCGACAGAGCTTCAAAGCAGCCATTGGCGCAGACGCAGCGAAATGGCGCTTCGCCCGCACTCCCGGCATTTAAAAAAACTGAAGTTGCTCAAGCCGGGGTGGCTGTGTCTCACTCTGGCGGGTCCATTGGCCGTGACTTTTGGCGGTCACGTCCATGTCCTGCTCCGCCTGCACTGGTTCGGAAACCACCATGTGAGGCATTTCTATTTAGCCCAACAAGAGCCATTTCAAACTGGCTTTGACAATGCCTTTGCCACGATGCGTTGGCGATATCACATTGTCGGGCGATCAAGTGCCCTGATATTTCATAGCTCGCTAACCAACTTGCGAGTTTTTGCCAAGTCCCATGCCGCTCTCAATCGGCGATTAAAGTTGTGATGCCAAAGTTACCTATCTGGATAATTATGCTGTCAGGAATTAGGACTTGTCGACGTCGCCATCGGAAATCGAACAGACATACGCGATGTTCTCGGGCCGTGCGCAACAGCGTATTCAACTCATCAAACCCGGTCTGATAAGTATCGATGGAGCCAGTTTGACTCGGCAATGCACGCTTGGAGACATCACCGATACCGGGGCCCGCATCAGCGTTTCCAATTCAGACAATATTCCAGACGAATTCCTTCTGATCAGCCGCGCCGAGGATCTCTGCGCCAGTTCATGCGTTGTTTGGCGGCGTGGCAATGATCTTGGGCTGGCCTTTTCGCGTCGAGGACAATTCACGGACGCGGATAATATGCGAAATCAATTGCGGGTGAAATGCAGTAAAGTCGACGCGCCCGTGAAACAAGCGCCTGTGGACGTTAAAAAGGCAAAACCGGAAGTCGCCATTAGGTCGAAAAAGACCAGTCGGGCGGCGGTACGCAAGAAATTTCCCGGATTGGCAAATGAAATCCGGTTGTTGGGCCTTGATCCGAATACCAGCATCACCTCAGCGACAGTAAAGTCTGCTTTTCGGGGGAAAGCACTTACAATTCATCCGGATATGGGTGGCGATCCAGAAGCATTTCGAATGCTTTCTGACGCCTATTACAAGCTCATGGCAGCCTGTAAAGTGGCTCGAGTTTGACGCTCAATAACTCCAGTTGTCTCTGCAACGGGTGACAAAGTACTGGCGGATGGCCCGGCCAGCTTAGCGATCGGTCAGAGCCAGCTTCAAACCGAGCAGTCCAAATGATCCGGCAAATGCATATTTGCACCACTTCATTACCTGAGGACGCGAGATCACATAATCACGCGCCAGCGACGCAAACGCCCCATAGCCGACGAATACAATGAATGTCAGCACCATGAACGCGACAGCAAGCAGAATGAGTGTGGCGGTTGAACCGGTCGACTGCACCGGCACGAATTGCGGTAGAAAAGCCATGAAAAATAATGACAATTTCGGATTGAGCACATTGATCAAAATTCCCTTTATGATCGTTTGGCTGTACGAAACGTCGCCGCGAGCCTTTTTGACGCCCAGCGCTCCTCCGTCGCGCAACAGACCCCAGGCCATATAGAGGAGATACGCAACGCCCAAATATTTAATAAACTGAAATGCCATTGCACTGGTGTGAAGAATTGCAGCCAGGCCAATTATGCTGGCAATTGCCGCTGGAACAATACCCAGCGTGCACCCGAACGCGGCCGCAATGCTGGGTCGAAGCCCCCTGCCCAACCCGACGGCCAAAGTGTACAGCACCCCGGTTCCCGGAAGTAAAATGACGATGATTGAAGTAAGCAAATATTCCAAGTTCATGAGCGTCTTCACCAAATTTTCGTCAACGGAGGTGCTCACGCACCTTCCACTGGTTTTTGACGCCTGACAAGATCGCAGAACAAGTACTCTATGATTTAGTTATAACGCTTGCAGGTTCAAGTCTGGCACCCAGCCCGCATCCCCCTGCCCGTTTTTGCACCGGGTCCAACCATGGGAGCTCTGGACTTTGGTCAAAACCTCTCCGGTAACGCAACTGAGCTCAATTGCCGAATAGTCAAACTTCGCCAGACAACTTCCAATTTTGTGTTGTTCGACTAAATTGTCAGGAACCCAACCTTCGCGGCCATCTTCTGCCCTGGCCCAAAGCCGGATATGACCCTGCCAGTTATCGCTGCGGCCGGACAATTTCAGTTGTGCACCCGAAGTAACCCTTATTGGATCATCATAACTTGCGGTGTAGGAGCGGATAACCCGGACTTTTTGGTTCATGATTTTGACGTTTCTGTTGCCACAGCAATGGACGTCACCAGATTAGGTGACGCCTATTTTCTACGCAACTGAAGTCGCGAACATAAACCGTCAATTTTGGGATTGCCGTCGGTTCGCCAACCTGTGTTGATAAACTGCCAGTGCCGCATTTTCACCTAACGGCAACGCATTGGCAGCATCAACATCCCGCCTCCGATGACCAATGTCGCTCAGCATATGGTCGTCGAGATACAGCATGTGCTGATACGCCAGACGGTCGATTTTTAACTGCCGGCGGTGCTGACGATACTTTCTGAATTGCGCCCTTTTGGCGATGCCCCATTTCTTCCAGGCCGGGGTCGGAGTTTGTTGATGTAGGCTCGTTTGGACAATTGACATGGGAGGTTTCCTTTTTGTTTTCTCCAATATCGGTCTTGACTAGGTTTCAGTCCAACGAATAGTATTGAGCATGCCTATCAGAAAATTTGAAAGATCATTGCATGACGCCCTTGTCCAATCTGTTGCTGGAAACCGATCTCATGCGCAGTTTTGCCGTGATATCGGAGTTTGGCAGCTTTTCGGCAGCCGCCCGCAGGGTTAACCGCACGCCGTCTGCGATTTCGATGCAGATGAAAAAGCTGGAAGAGCAGTTGGGACGTCAATTGTTCGTCCGCGAAGGCCGAGCAGTTCGGCTTACCGCTGATGGGGAAACACTGTTGAGCTATGCCCATGACATGCTTCGGCTGAATGAGGCGGCAGTTGCTCGATTTCACGAACCGGCCATCGAGGGCCTGGTTCGATTTGGTGCCCCCGATGATTTTGGAACCCAGTATGTGCCACCCATCCTGCGACGTTTTGCGGACACTCATCCATTGGTGGAGGTTGAAGTGGTTCTGGGAACCAGCCGGGATCTGTTGCGCCGCTTTGATGAGGGCAAATTGGATTTGACACTGATTACCAGCGTGCCTGGAGGCATCAATGATGGCATTGGTGAGGTGGTGTATGTGGAGCAGCTTGTGTGGGTTGGTTTGAAGGGCGGCAAAGCCAGTAAATTACCCACCGTACCTTTGGCATTGGCGGACACGGGCTGCTGTTGGCGCGAAGCAGCAACTGATCGATTGACAGCAGCCGGAGTGGACTTTCGTATCGCCTATACCAGCGAGACGGTTCTCGGCCAGCAGGCAGCGCTTGTGGCTGATCTGGCTGTTGCTCCGATGCCAACCAGCATGGTGAGTCCACAATTTGAGGTATTGGGATCCAAACACCAATTGCCCGCGCTGCCTTCTTATCATGTCTGTCTGTGTCAACCGAGTGGTATCGGGGCCGCTTCCAATGCTTTTGGGCGGCATGTCCGAGAATGTTTCAAAACACTTTGAGGAAAGCGTTCCGGCGTTGAATCAGTGCCAACAGATCATCATTAATCGATCTGCAACTGGGGTAAGATTTGTCCAACTCTTCGGGCGGGGCGAATTTCGCCGCGGGACATCGTCGCAGAGTCTTGAAAATCGACTGGTTTCCTGCGGCTCTGCTCCTTGCTAGCAACAAAATTCACCACCGCAGAATACATCATTTTAATGAGTCCTGACCCTGATGCTTCACTCATGATTTGAGATGTAGTCCTTGCACTACCGAGTTGGCCGATTTCTTATTCTTGATCAAAATTCAACCTATTTTCGAGTGGACTATTAATCGGATTCGTCGGAACTGTTGTGCTTGCGTGCAACGCGGGCTGACAGAACAGAGAATGACGGACTTGGAATGCCTTTGTAATAGACGAACAAACGGGTGAAAAAAGTAGCGACGATAATGAGGATTACACCAAGAAAAATGTTGTTCTGGTCGAGATTGCCGACCTCCGAATGCAGGAAATATGTCAGGATGCTGCCCCAAATAAACGCAATTTCCGGATAGAACTGTGTCTTGAGTGTTGGAATATCTGGATCGGAACGTATAACATCGCGCAATATGCCGCCACCCGCTGATGTCAGGACGGCCAAGACACCGCCCCACAGCCAAGCGGGCTGGACGTTGACCTCAATGGCGACAAATACCCCGCTGATTGTAAATGCGGCCAAACCGATCGCATCCGAAACCACCAGAGAAATTGTAAAGTGTTGGTCAGCGAGACGTTTGAGAGGAACGAAATAGCGATCAGCAATTTCGTTGAGTAAAAATACGGTCAAAAACCCGAAGAAAACTGTCAATATTACGATGTATAAGAATATCGGTTCCGCGACAATATTGAGTGGTGTTCGATTGACAACCAGATCACGCATGACACCACCGCCCAAGGCTGGCAACAAACCCAGAACGAACGCGCCAAATATCGAATAATTTTCCTTAAAGGCCAAAAGAACGCCCGAGAGAGCAAAAGCGATGGTGCCGACAACGGTGATGACAAAAAACCAGGAAGTATCAATCGTCATGCCCAAAAGGACAGGCAACAAAAACTTGTGCATCGTCCCGCTATAGGTGCCTTCGCGCTGGATAACAACAAGTTCGCGATTGAAACGGTCGACAAACGATCGGTCGACAGTTTTTTTGGAAAACAAGACATAGATATCGCCTGATTCGGAAAAACCGGGATGTTGTTCAATCCTGTCCTGAATATTCTGCTTCCAGGCGAATGTGGCTGCTGTCAGTCGGTCCGCAATAACCCCGTCTACATTTCGACTCAGCAGGTTTTGCATATTGCTGAAATCGCTGTCTTCCTTGACAAACTGATCCTTGAATTCCTCAGATTGGATCAACTCATTGAGTTGCTTGTCCGCAGTAATCCAACCATCAATTATGCCGAGTTTGATTTTGCGATTTCGGATCATTTGTCGCAATTCATAGGCATCACTGAAGTCAAAACGGTTCGACGTGCCTTTGCGCACCAGGACCACATTGTGTTCCTGCCTGTAAGGTGTGGAGAAATGACCGTATTCGGCTCGCTCGTCGGAATAGAACACGCCAAAGGTAAAATCCTGAACGCCTTCTTTAACCGCTTCCAGTTGGCCCAGCCAACTGGTCTCCTCGTAACGAGTATGAGCTCCCAATTTCTTAAAAATCAATTCCAAGAGCTCATAATCAAGCCCTGTCCACCGGGTGGTAAAGCCATCTGTCTCGGGATAAAGGTAGGGTTCGAATTGAAACAGACCCGCGGCCAATTCACGATTGGGATTATTGGCAGGGGTTTTTTCAACCACCTGTGCCGCGGTCGGTGAATGAAAATTGATCGTCAGAAGTGCCCAGGTAAGCACACAACATAATAATCTGATCATGGTTTGACTTCTTCTCCAGCCACTGTGGGCGATGTAAAAATGTGTAAACATCTAGATCTGAACTTGCAGATTTTCGCGCGGCTAGCGATGAACTTCTAATTCATATTTTATTCTTTGGTGATTATTTTAAATATCCATTTGTAATAATTTTTCACAATAAATCAATCCGATAGCGATAATACATGATAGCCATTGGAATATAGAAATTTTGTTGATTCATCCACAAGGAATATTTCGCAAATTCTCAATTGGTTTATGCCGTTTCTTTCAGGCCGAGTTCTGATCCAACTACTGGACGATTGAATTGAAGCTTTGACGACGGTGAATAACGATCCAACAATCTTGGCAATTGTTATGGAGAACCATATGTGACGGCCACCGATCTTTGCGGCATCATTACTTATCCAAGCTTGGCAGCACAGTTTTGGACGACCTCTTTTCGGGCGAAGGTCCGGATCTTGCTTTTGCGCCGACCGATTGACCAGCAAGGAAGTTGCCTACTGGCTTGGTGTGCATGAGCGTACGGCTGGCAAGTGGAGGCGTCGTTTTGTGACGGACAGGTTTCGAGGGGCCTAGCGATGAGTATCGTGCGAGCCGGACGCGTACGGTTACGGATGATCAGGTGGCCGAGGTGATTGAGTGCACATTGAACTCCACGCCGAAAGACGCCACCTATTGGTTGATCCGGTCGATGGCCGCCGAGACCGGACTTTCACATACTAAAACCCGGCGGATTTGGAATGCGTTTGGTCTTCAGCCACATGGCAGCGAGACGTTCAAATTGTCGACTGACCCGCTGTTCGTGGACAAGGTGCTCGACATTGTCGGACAGTATCGGGGCCGCTTCCAATGCTTTTGGGCGGCATGTCCGAGAATGCTTCAAAGCTCTGTGAAGCAAGATTTACGGCGTTGACTCGCTGACTTGAGACCATCATTATTCGATCTGCAACTAGGGTAAGATTTGTCCCCTTCCCACCCTATTAGAGCTGAAAAAATCGATGTCCAACCCAGTTCTTGTCGAAGTTACGCGCGGCTCTGTTGTTGAATCACGACATCGTGGCGCTATCAGTGTGATGGATGCTGATGGAAATTCAGTTCTAAATATTGGAGATACTGCCCGCCCTGTTTTTGCCCGTTCAGCAATCAAAGCGGTTCAGGCTCTGCCGCTGATAGAAAGCGGCGCCGCCGACGCATATGGATTTGGCGACGATGAACTGGCGCTGGTCTGCTCATCTCACTCAGGTGAAGACGCCCATATTGAAATGGCGCGGTCCATGTTGGCGAGAGCCGGTCGCGATGAAACCAACCTGGAATGCGGTGGGCAGTGGTCGAGCCATCAACCTGTATTGATACATCAGGCTAAAACCCGCACAACCGCACCGGGAGCACTATGCAACAATTGTTCGGGCAAGCATTCAGGCTTTATCTGCACAGCTACCCATCTGGGTATCGATCCCAAGGGATATATCAGTCCCGACCATCAAATCATGAAAACGGTCCGGGCTGCGTTGGAAGATGTCACAGGTGTGGCGCATGCTGAAGATTTGCGCGGAATGGACGGTTGTTCTATTCCAACCTATGCCACGCCATTGACGGCAATGGCCCAGGGATTTGCAAAAATGGCAACTGGTCAGAGCCTCGGTGATGAGCGAGCCAAGGCTGGCAAACGTCTGTTGAATGCCTGCATGTCGGCGCCTTTTTATATGGCTGGAACCAAACGTTTTTGCAAACAATTGATTGAACTTGAACCGGGACGTTTGTTTGGAAAAACCGGGGCTGAGGGCGTGTATTGCGGCACGGTCGCGGAACTGGGTCTGGGAATTGCATTGAAATGTGATGATGGATCTACGCGCGCGTCTGAAGCTATGATGGCGGCTACGGTTGCACACTTGCTCACAGCCAACGATCCATTGCACGACAGTCTACAAGCGATGGCTAATCCGATTCTCAAAAATCGAAACCGTTATGAAGTTGGGAATTTGAGAACAAACTTACCGAATTAGGCCGGCACGGTTTTAGGCAACCGGTTTGCTGTCTTTTGAAAATGCGTAAATCGCCAAGGCAACTGTCAGAGCGATGAAATAGAACATGAGCACCCCGGAAAATCCATCCAGCACGGTCGTTTCGTCGACCTGGCGTCGATAAACTTCCGATGAAATCCATTGCATGATACCGACACCACCCATGTTGAAGAAGTTGACCAATGTGACCCCCCTGCCCGCCATGTGAGCTGGAATATTGGCGGTGGCGTGAGCCATCAACAGGCCGTAAAACAGAGAACAAAAGCCAATCACGACCAGGATTACTGCGACAGATATAGGGGCAACATCAGGGTTCAGGTTCCAATAGAGCAAACTGATCAGTGAACACATTCCTCCACCAAGAACGACCCATTTGCGACTGTTGAAAATGCGGTCTGCCGGTCCATAGGCAAAACTACCAACGGTCATTGCAATCGCCATTGCAAGCATAATCTTGCCAATATCAATGGCCGATATTCCGTGAACGAGGTCCAGATATGGTCCTGCCCATAGGCCTCTGATCCCGCCGGTAACGCCATAATTGACAAATACCAGTGGCAAGATGAGCCACAGCTCCTTCATCTTCAAAATTTCGAGGTAGCCACCTTTGATCCCTTCCGTTGTCGACAGGACTTGTGGATCTTTAACCCAAAATATCATCGACACGGAAAGCAAAAGTGTGATGCCGGACAGGCCCATCATGACGGCGCGCCAGCCAAATGTTTCCATGGCGTGGGCCAATGGACTTGCCCCAAGAATGTTGCCCAACAGGCCGACCGCAATGAAAGTTGAGGCCAATGTGGCAAACTTTCGACCGTCATAACTGCGCTTGAAAATATAGACCGACGCCATCAGGATTGGTGCACAGCCAATTCCCAGCAACACCATGCCGAAAAGTACCTCAAAATATGACTGGGCAAGTGAAAACAGCATTCCGCCGCCACTGCCACAAATGGCGAACAGTCCGGCGGTCGTCCAGCGAGGTCCAAACTTGTCGAGCATCACGCCAACGAGGAACTGGCTTAAGGCAAATGCCGCAAACCAGGCCCCCAGGGCGTCACTAAGATGAGCGGGATTGAGGCCAAGTTCCACCGATAACTGGGGTGAAAGAACAGCCAGGAACGAGCGGTAGAAATGACTGATGATGTAGGCGGCAGCCAGAATTATGATGCCAAACACTAGCCAGCTTTCAAGGATGATGCGATTGAACTTCTATGCCCGGTTTTTTTTGCCTTGCACACTGCAGATATTGCAATTTTTAATTGTTCACTCTGATTGCTTCAAAATTTTATCTGTTCCAACCAGGGGCGCCGTTTGGTTTAGATCATGTTCTGGCTGCAAACTGATTGACGCTCGATACAAATAGACCCGCCTGGTTACCGGTGGGATGGTAACCAGGCGGAAGCCCACTTGCTCACCCCTGCTCAAGAAAGGTTTCGCACCGGGTGTGCCGGATCAGTAGGAGGAATCAACGGCACAACTTAGATAAACAGGTGAAGACCCCATCGAAAAGTGCAAGATATCGCACTATTCAATGATCATCGGTGTTGAACGGCCCTTTATGGAGGAGAATACCTGCCGCCGCACTGGACTGTCAGTGATAAATTATTTGAATGGTGCCCCCTGCCGGACTTGAACCGGCACGGTCTTTCGACCTACAGATTTTAAGTCTGCTGCGTATACCAATTTCGCCAAGGGGGCGTTGCGCTTAGCTAACATCGAATTGCTGCAGCGAATAGCCACTTATTTGCTTTGTTGAAAGAAGTTTTAGAATGTCTGAAATTAAGATTGTCACCGCCGCAATGCTGGTGATTGGTGATGAAATTCTGTCCGGCCGAACCAAAGACAAGAATATTGGCTTTGTTGCCGATTATCTGACCGGAATGGGGATCGACCTGAGTGAAGTCCGCATCGTCCCCGATGACAAGGATGCAATTGTTGAAGCCGTCAATGCCCTGCGCCACCGTTACGATTATGTTTTCACGACCGGAGGCATTGGGCCAACGCACGACGACATTACGGCTGAATCAATCTCGCAGGCCTTTGGAGTTCCCTGCGAACCACATCCAAAGGCCATGCGAGAAATGGCTCAGTATTATGAATCCCGAAATATGGAATTCACCGAAGCCCGGCAACGCATGGCTCGCACCCCGAAAGGGGCCGAACTGATCGACAACCCAATTTCAAAGGCTCCAGGTATCCGCATTCAAAATGTGCACATCATGGCCGGCGTTCCCCAGATAATGCAGGCGATGATGGATGCTATCGCGCCGACATTGAAGGGCGGGCAAAAAATCATATCCCAAGTTGTAGACTGTCCTTATGGTGAGGGCACGGTTGGCGGACCGTTGGGCAAAATTCAAGACAATCATCCCGACACGATGATCGGATCATACCCCAGATACGAAGATGGAGCCTATTCCACCCAAATTGTCGTAAGAGGCCGTGATCAAATCGCCGTGGCGCTGGCAATAAAAGATGTCCAAAATATGTTGAAAAATGTGATGTTATAGTATTACATTACAATAATTTTTGGTACCTCTTTGTATTAACATGTTTTTGTAAACATGCTGAGTTTAAAAAAATTTCTATTCTCAATATAATTTCGATTTAATCGATTTATCTGCCGTTTTTTACGAAATGTGTTGTTGCAAGCATTTCAATTTGTTCTTAGTTGTGCGATTGACGGGAACGTAAACGAAAGAAGGTACGGCTTATGGGAATGCAAATACGAACGTCAAGACCAGTTCGAGTTGGCGAAGCCATCGAACGATTAGATAATGGTCTTAGTGTCGGCCATTACAATGGCTACACGCTCTATTCTGCCTATCAACCCATTTTTCGCTTTGAAGATGCTGAAACTCTGCGAGTTGCCGGTCTTGAGGGACTAATTCGACCCTTCGTAGACGACGTCAGCATCACACCCAGTCTGCTGTTTCGACAAATTGGTCCTGAAGATGCTTTGTTTATTGAATGCATTTGTCAGGCACTTCACATTCGTAACTTCCAATCTGCGACGCCTATTAATTGTGATCTGTACATCAATGTTAATCTGGCAAGATACACTGATATTGAGAGTATGGAGAAAGAGTTTCTGTTTATGCTCAGTCGGTTGGCAATCAACGGACTTAGTCGCTCAACAATTGTGTTGGAGTTTCTGGAAACGGTTCCCGCCAGTGAAAAAATCCTTTTATGGCTCAGAGATTTTGCCAAGGCACAGCACGTCAGAATTGCCATGGATGACTATGGCCGAGGCGAATCCAATCTGGAACGCTATCATTCGCTGATGCCCGATGTCGTGAAGATAGACGGTCACCTGTTTGCGCAAAGCATGGTTCAGACCCGCCAGAAACGCTTGCTCGATTCGTTCATATCCCGAGCACATGATGATGGTGGCAGGGTCATCATCGAAGGAATAGAAACTTCAGATATGTTTGTTTTTGCGCGGGAACTGGGCGCTGATCTGTTTCAGGGTTTTTATCTCGATAAACCACACATCCCGTCGCACGATTTTTTGCAATCTTCCCGGCCGAACCTGAGCCAAGCCCTTCACTGAGTCCAAAGCCTATCGGTCTTGGTTGGTTATGATTTTGTTTTTGCACATGAGAGCGACAGGTATGATCTTTTCCTGATGGGGCTGCCATATGATGGGGAGTTTGTGAGTCGGTATCAATCCCGTCTTGCTCCGAGCGTCGAGTTGGGTTATCGCCTTGCAACCACCCAACAGTGAGGATCGTCGCCATGTCCCCTTCTTCGAAGGCTTTTCCCGTTAGCTGGGATCAATTTCACCGTGACTGCAAAGCACTGGCCTGGAGACTGTCCGGTCCGGGAAAAGAGAAAGCACCCTGGTCGGCAATTGTTGCCATCACTCGCGGCGGGCTGGTTCCCGCAGCTATTATCGCGCGCGAGTTGGGCATTCGGACAATCGAAACGGTGTGCATCGCGTCTTATCACGAATATAAGGATCAGGGCGAACTGGATGTGATCAAAGAGATCAACGAAGAAATGGTCAAGGCAGATGGTGGGCGTGGAGTTCTGGTCATTGATGACCTGACCGATACCGGCGCGACAGCCAAAAAGGTGCGTGATATGCTGCCCAATGCCCATATTGCCACCGTTTATGCAAAACCCACAGGCGTACCGATGGCCGACACTTTTGTCACCGAAGTCAGCCAGGACACCTGGATCTATTTCCCCTGGGATATGGAAATGTCCTATGTCGAACCAATTTCCGGCCTGAAAGATGGCTAAACATGGAGCTTAAATATGACAGTTACACGATTTCACACCGGCGAACGCATGAGTCAGGCCGTTGTCCATGGTGACACCGTTTATCTGGCCGGACAGGTTGCCCAGTCAGCACCGGGCGGCACGGTCACAGAACAAACCAAAGCCATTCTTGGCCAGATTGATGGTCTGCTCGCAGATGCTGGAAGCGATAAGTCGAAAGCTCTGTCTGCGACAATCTGGCTGTGCAGCATGGATGATTTTGCTGAAATGAATGCTGTGTGGGATGCTTGGGTATCGCCCGACAATACACCCTGTCGCGCTTGTGTTGAATCTCCACGCCTCGCGACACCGGACTTTACAGTGGAAATTGGCCTGATTGCCGCGCGTTAATTGGCGATGTCGACATTCGAACTGATTGAAAACCTGCCCTTTACCACAGAAAGCGCTATCGGTTCGGTGGCGAGGATTGGGCTTGTTGTGCTTGCCTCTGACTATACGGTGGAAAATGAATTCCGGCAGGTATTCAATCAACCGGGCGTCGATGTCTTTCACGCCCGAATATCCAATGCGCCGAATATTACTCCGCAAACCCTTGCGGCAATGGGCCCGTCCATCACCGAAACGGCCGGTCGTCTGCTTCCAGGCGATAAATTGGATGTGCTTGCGTATGGTTGCACTTCGGCGTCCATGGTTTTGGGGCCGCAAAAGGTGAATGGCCTGCTCAATGATGCGAAACCAGAAGCCAAGGTCACCAATCCGGTGACTGCTGCATTTGCGGCATTTGAGGCATTGGGAGCGCGGCGCATTGCTGTTCTGACACCGTATCGCAGCGATGTTAATCAGATTGTCCGCGCTGGAATTGAGGCGGGTGGCTACGAGGTCGTCGTCTTTGGATCGTTTAACGAAGAACTCGACCCCGTTGTCGCCAGTATTGATGCAGATTCGCTGAAAGCTGCGATTCGAACCATTTTGGATGGCCGACAGGTGGACGCCGTATTTGTGTCTTGTACCTCAGTGCGTTTGATGCATGTTGTGTCGCAGATAGAGGCAGAAGTCGGGGTTCCGGTTACGTCGAGCAACCATGCCATGGCCTGGCATTGTCTGCGTCTCGCCGGAGATGACAGCGTATTGCCCGGAATGGGTCGATTGTTTGAACGGCTCTAGACCAGACGCCCCTGCTCTTTTGCGGCGGCAATGAAGCTGGCAAACAACGGATGCGGCTTAAATGGGCGCGATTTCAACTCGGGGTGATACTGAACGCCAATAAACCATGGATGAACATCACGGGGATATTCAATTGTTTCCGGTAACAATCCATCCGGACTCATGCCCGAAAATACCAGCCCGGCTTCTTCCAGCGTGGGTTTGTAGTCAATATTTACTTCGTATCTGTGACGGTGGCGCTCGCTGACATCGTTACTACCGTAAATCTCGGCGATGTGACTGTCTCCGTTCAATGGATGTGGATAGGCTCCAAGTCGCATCGTACCGCCAAGATCTCCAGCGGCTTCGCGTTTTTCCAGTTGGTTGCCCTTCAACCATTCAGTCATCAGACCAACAACGTGGTTTTTTGACGTATCACTTTCATCCAGTTCGCTTGATGTTGCATCGGCGATTCCAGCCAAATTTCGCGCTGCATCCAAAACCGCCATCTGCATGCCGTAACAAATGCCAAAATATGGGATTTTGTGTTCACGCGCATAAGCAGCAGCTTTGATTTTGCCCTCGGCACCGCGTTCGCCAAATCCTCCCGGTACAAGAATACCGTCAACGCCCGTCAATTCATCAGACGGGTCTGAAGATTCAAAAGTCTCGCTCTCAACCCAATGCAGATTGACCTTCACTCCATTGGCGATTCCACCATGAACCAGTGCTTCTATAAGGCTTTTATAGGCGTCTTTGAGTACCGTGTATTTGCCGACAATGGCGATTTTCACGGCTCCTTCGGGATTATGGATCTTGTGAGATATCTCTTCCCAGACCTGCATTTGAGGTTTTGGTGCAGGATCAATGCCAAAAGCATCCAAAACCTGTTGGTCCAGTCCTTCTTGATGATAAGAGATCGGAACGTCATAGATTGACTTGGCATCGAGTGCCTGGATTACCGCCTCAGATCGCACATTACAGAATAGCGCCAGCTTGCGTCTCTCTTCGACCGGAATTTCACGATCCGCCCGAACAAGCAAAATGTCTGGCTGAATACCAATCGAACGAAGTTCTTTAACGGAATGTTGCGTTGGTTTGGTTTTCAACTCTCCAGCCGCCGCGATATAGGGCATGTAGGAAAGGTGCATATAGATGCAACCACCACGTGGCAGATCATTGCCCAACTGTCGAATACTTTCAAAGAACGGCAGTCCTTCAATGTCACCAACCGTGCCACCAATTTCAACCAGCACGAAGTCGTAGCCATCATTTCCGTCGAGCACGAAATTCTTGATTTCGTTTGTGACGTGAGGAATGACCTGCACTGTTGCACCGAGATAGTCGCCGCGCCGCTCTTTGGTGATAATATCCTGATAGATACGCCCGGTGGTGATATTATCGGATTGGTTGGCCGGACGCCCGGTAAAACGTTCGTAATGGCCTAAATCCAGATCCGTCTCAGCACCATCATCGGTAACGAAGCATTCGCCGTGCTGATATGGCGACATGGTGCCCGGATCAACATTCAAATAGGGATCGAGTTTGCGTAACCGGACCTTATAGCCCCGAGCCTGAAGAAGCGCGCCGAGAGCTGCCGATGCCAGGCCTTTGCCCAGTGAGGAAACCACGCCGCCAGTGATGAAAACAAATCGCGCCATGGGAGTCGAGATTTAGACCGTTTGTGAGAAAGCGCAAACCCCAAAATTTTGTTTTTTGAGTTATGCACACGCTTCGTGTTGCGGAAGCCAGAAAAATGGCCGCCGGATGAATATTGAAACCGCCGGACATAGCGGCATCAACTTTATTCGGATGTGGGCACACCGGTTTCTGGTGTGGCTTCACCTTCCTTGTTCAGGTCATCCAGTAAAGTCCCGGCGGAAGGCGCAGTGGACGGAGCTTCTCCACCTTCGGTTGGAACGCCTGTTTGGCCAGCTCCTTCGATACGCTGCAACACGTCTTCGGTGCGGTTCGTCTGATTTGCCACAACACCCAGGGCAATTGATGTAACGAAAAAACCAGCTGCGATAATCGTGGTGGTTTTGGTCAACGCGTCAGCAGCACCCCTGGCCGACATGAAACCGCCACCGCCGCCACCACCGCCGCCGCCACCGATTCCCAAGGCACCGCCTTCGGAACGTTGCAGGAGAACCAGCACGATGAGCGCCAGAACGAGCATAATATGGATGACGATGAGTACGGTGGTCATATCTGGAAAGTTTCCAATTCAATAGATGCGTCGTACAACCTATCGGCTTCGACGCGGCTTACTAGCCGAACCTGTTGGTTTTGCCAAGAGCATGACAGCTTACATGTCTCGATATATTTCGCATATGGCGAGGAAGTCATCGGCTTTCAAGCTGGCGCCTCCCACTAATGCGCCGTCAACATTCAAAATCGACATCAATTCTGCAGCATTAGCCGGTTTTACCGACCCACCATAGAGAACCCGCATACGTTCACCGTGACCACCCAGCTTCTCAGCCAGGGTTTCCCTGATAAATGCATGAATGTCCCGCACGTCTTCCGGGCTTGGGGTTTTGCCCGTTCCTATGGCCCAGACCGGTTCGTAGGCGACGATAGTGTCATCTTCAGTCGCTCCTTCGGGGACGGAAGACAGGATCTGGCGCTTCAACACCGCTTGCGCCATGCCGGCATCATATTCTGCTTCGGTCTCACCGACGCAGATAATGGCAGTCAGGCCGGCACGCCAGCAGGCCTGCGCCTTACCGGCCACGTGATAATCAGATTCACCGTGATCGGTTCGTCGTTCGGAATGCCCGACAATGCAATAGTCGGCCATACAGTCCCTGATCATTTCAGCAGAAATATCGCCGGTATGGGCGCCGGACTGCTCGTTGTGGCAGTCCTGAGCTCCAACTTGCAGCGGCGTGTCTTCAGACAGTGTCGTGGCCACATATAACAATGTTGTGGGCGGGCAAACCACCACATCAACGGCCTCTGCGAGGTCATCATCCAGCCCCCGGGACATCAGGGCCAACTGGTCGAGTTGGTCGCGTGCACCATTCATTTTCCAGTTACCAGCAACGAGAGGAATAATATCAGGTGTCATGACGGGCTCCGACCGTAAGAATTGACTTGCAGGTTGCCTACTTACCAATTGCGACAAAATCAACATTTTCTGATCGGCTAAGTGCTTGCCGATCATGGCTGACCACCATATGTTGGCCGCAATTATTTCGCCAACATTATTGGTGACTTCTTTTTACAGGAATTCTGACATTGCTTGAATCTCTTCGTTCGTTTGTTACCGGCTGGGTGGCCAAGGGTTTACTTGTACTTTTGGTCGGCAGTTTTGCCTTGTGGGGCATTTCCGGCAGCATCCTTTCCGGCGCCAATGGCACCAGTATTGCTCAGGTCGGCGAAACCACAGTCACCGTGCGGGAATTTCTCAGCGCCTATAACCGCAATATGAATGACATGCAGCGACGTCTTGGACGTCGCCTCACTCAAGAGGAAGGACGGTTATTCGGTGTTGAAGCCAGAACCTTGAGCAATGTTGTGTCTTTTGCAGTTCTTGATGAATATGCCCGTAGTCAGGGATTGTCCCTGTCGGAAGATACGCTGGCCCGCATGTTGGCTGAAAACCCACAATTTCGTGATTCTTCAGGAAAGTTTAATCGCGATACTTTCCGCCGGGCCGTATACGACGCTCAAATGAGGGAAAGCGATTACATCGCGCTGCAAAACGCGTCGGCGGTACGTGGACAAGTGATGCAGTCATTTGCAACGGACACTATCCTGCCAAAAGTGTTTGCCGACGCATTGAGCGACTATGCCAATGAAGAGCGCAAGTTTTCGTATATCACGGTGACGAAGCAGCATGCTGATGCTGTCCCTGCCCCAACTGATGAACAATTGCTGAGCTATTTTGGCGCCAATCTAAAGACCTACGCAGCACCGGAATTTCGCAAGCTGGAAATCCTCAAAGTTGAGGCATCCGATCTTGCCGATGAAACAGCAATTTCAGACGAAGACATTGCTGCCGATTATGAATCTCGCAGGAACAGCTATGTGACGCCCGAAAAGCGGCGGGTTCAACAGATCGTCTTCAAATCGCAGGAACTGGCGGACACCGCAGTTAAGGCATTGAGCGACGGATCAGTTTTTGAAACCATCCTGAGCGATAACGATGTCACTTTGGCCGATGCTGATCTGGGTCAGTTGAGCAAAAGTCAGCTGCCAGCCGCAATACAGGATGTAGCGTTTTCACTCGAAATCAATTCGCCAAGTGAGATTCTCAAGGGTCCGTTTGGGCCAACCATGGTACGGGTGACTGAAATTACACCAGGATCCACAAAATTGCTGGACGAAGTAAAAGACGATATTCGCAAAGACCTGGCGCTGCGCAAGGCAGTCGATTCCCTCATCGATGTGCAGGAAACGGTAGAGGACGCGCGTGCGGGTGCCACTGCACTTTCCGAAATTGGTCAGCGTCTTGGCGTCGATACCCGCGTGATCGATGCGATCGACCGCTCAGCACGCGATGACAAGGGTACTGTGATCAGCGATCTGCCATCATCACGCGACTTGCTCTCTCAAGCTTTTTCTACTGACGTTGGCGGACAAGCCAGCCCGCTGGATGTCGGCACAACAGGCTACGTGTGGTATGATGTGCTGGAAATCATTCCGGCCAGGGACCGCACTCTGGACGAGGTCAAGGAAAAAGCGATCGCAGATTGGACGTCTGCTGAGGAAGCCAAACGAGTTACCGAGAAAGCCGAGCAATTGAAAAAGCGGCTGGAAGCCGGTGCTGCACTTAATGATGTGGCGCTGGAAATCGACTTGCTGGTTCAGACCACCGGATTTCTAAAACGTAACGCGGGTCAGGATGGATTTCCTCGCAGTGCAACGACCGCAGGTTATCGGGGAGACGATAAGGCGATTATTCTCGCCGATGGTGCAACAGCAGTCGAAAAACTGCTGATTATCGTTACAGAGCGCAAGGGAGTTGAAGCTCAGGCCGTTGAAGCACCAAAGGAAGAGCTTGAATTGGCAAATCAGGGTGCCGCAGATGATTTGCTGTCCCAGATGATTACCAATCTGCAGAATTCCTATTCGGTTACCCAGAACCCTGCCCTGATCAGTCATACGCTGACCCAGGGGTATTGACGTTACCGGCGAGAGTTGGGACGTCAGAAGGACAAAGCATGGCAGATTTCAAAGACCTCATTGGCATCGTTGCGACGGGACAATCGTTGACCCGTGGACAGGCGCAAGACGCCTTCGACATCATGATGTCGGGCGACGCTACGCCAAGTCAAATTGGTGGGTTCCTGATGGCTTTGCGGGTTCGGGGTGAGACGGTGGAAGAGATCACCGGCGCAGTTTCGACCATGCGGGACAAGATGCTGAAAGTGGATGCGCCACAAGGTGCCGTTGATATTGTCGGAACCGGGGGCACCCAGACCGGTACTTATAGTATCAGCACCTGTTCGGCGATTGTCATGGCTGGCGCGGGTGCAAAGGTTGCCAAACACGGCAACCGTGCCCTCAGCTCAAAAACCGGAACTGCTGACACGTTGGAAAGTCTGGGGGTTAATCTGGAAACAGGTGCTGAAGGCACAGCGCGATGCGTTGAGAAGGCAGGCGTCGGTTTCATGTTTGCTCCGGCTCATCACGCGGCGACGCGGTTTGTCGGGCCTAGCCGTGTCGAGCTCGGCACGCGTACCGTGTTTAATATTCTGGGGCCGCTTTCCAATCCGGCCGGTGTCAAGCGACAGGTTGTTGGAGCCTTTTCGCCTGCATTGCTGGAACCGATGATCAATGTGCTGAAAAACCTCGGTTCTGAACGCGCTTGGCTGGTGCATGGCGACAGTATGGATGAATTGACAGTAACTGGCACAAGCACGGTGTTTGAATTGAGAGATGGTGCTGTTTCAAGCTTTGAAATTGAACCCGAAGATGCAGGTGTTGGTCGTCACTCTCTGGCTGATCTGAAGGGTGGTGACGCAACCTATAATGCTGCTGCTCTGAAAGCTGTGTTGGACGGCGACAAAAATGCCTATCGCGATATGGTCCTGCTCAATGCGGGTGCTGGATTGCTGGTTGCCGATCTTGCTGGCGACTTAAAATCCGGTGCGCAATTGGCGGCAGAATCGATTGACAGTGGCGCTGCGGCAAAAGCACTCGCCAAGCTGGTGGAGGTTTCCAACGGTTCGTCAAATGAGTGATATTCTGGAAAAAATCGGGGTTTATAAACGCCAGGAAATTGAAAAGGCCAAATCGCTGGTCAGTATGGACGACCTGAAGGCTCGTGCTACCGACGTCTCAAAACCTCGCGGTTTCGCTGAAGCACTGCGGGCCAAGCACCAGCAAGATCAATATGCTCTGATAGCGGAAATCAAAAAGGCCAGCCCTTCAAAAGGCTTAATTCGGGAGGATTTCGACCCTCCCAACCTGGCCAAAGCATATCAATCCGGTGGGGCTGCGTGTCTTTCTGTCCTCACCGACAGCCCCTCATTTCAAGGCGCGCCTGAATTCTTGAGTGCCGCCAGAGATGCCGTGGCCCTGCCCTGTCTGCGTAAGGATTTTATGTACGACGTCTATCAGGTTCACGAAGCCCGGGCCTGGGGTGCCGATTGTATTTTGATCATTATGGCGGCTGTCAGCGATGATATTGCAAAACTGCTGGAAGTGGCGGCCTTCGAACTGGGCATGGATGTATTGCTGGAAGTTCACAATCGCGAGGAATTGGACCGGGCCTTAAAGTTGGATTCCTGTCTGTTGGGAATCAACAACCGCAATTTGAAAACATTCGATGTCAGCCTGACCACAACGGAATTGCTTGCGCCATTAGTGCCAAACGATCGCATTGTGATTGGTGAATCGGGTTTATTCTCACCCGAAGACCTTGCCCGAATGGCAGCGAATGATGTCAATACTTTCCTGATTGGTGAAAGCCTGATGCGACAGTCAGATGTGGCTGCCGCGACAGCTGCATTGCTGGATAAATCCGCCTCTCGGCCAAGTGCCGCCTAGATGTCCGGCAAGCTCACCCATATTGCTTCTGATGGCAGCGCCAATATGGTGGATGTTGCCGACAAGGCGCATACCGAACGGATTGCGGTGGCTGAAAGTTGCGTGCTGATGCAACAGTCAACGCTAGACCTGATTATATCTGGTAATGCTAAAAAAGGTGATGTGCTGGCCACGGCGCGTCTGGCTGGCATAATGGCTGCAAAACGGACCCACGAATTAATCCCGCTGTGCCATCCCCTTGCCCTGACAAAAGTGTCAGTGGACATACAGGTCAATCCAGATCTACCCGGCCTGCGCATTGAGGCGATGGCCAAGGTTGCTGGTCAAACCGGCGTGGAAATGGAGGCGTTGACCGCCGCTAGCGTTGCCGCACTTACCGTCTATGATATGGCAAAGGCTGTTGACCGTGCCATGGAAATTGGCCCAACGCGACTGTTGTCAAAATCTGGCGGTAAATCCGGCGATTGGAAGGCTGATTCCCAATCATGAGTGGTTTGCTGTCGGTAGAAGCTGCGCTGCAACGCATTCTGGCCAATGTAGAGCAAACTGATAGCGAAATGGTGATACTGGCCGAAGCCGGTAAACGTATCCTGACGCAAGATCTGAGTGCCACGCGAACCCAACCGCCCTTTGCAGCATCTGCCATGGACGGATACGCGGTGCGAGCCGAAGATGTCGTCAAATGCCCGACAATGCTCAAATTGGTTGGTGAATCTGCTGCTGGACATGGATTTGGTGGATCGGTAGCTGCGGGTCAATGTGTCCGCATATTCACCGGTGCACCGGTGCCTTTGGGAGCCGACACTATCGTCATCCAGGAAAATGTTCATCGTGATCATGACAGCGTGCGAATCTTAAAAGGAGAGATTGTTGGTCGCTATATTCGTCCGGCAGGTCTCGATTTTTCGAAGGGGCAAGTGCTGTTATCTGCTGGTGACAGCCTGACGTCGTCTCGAATCTCCCTTGCTGCGGCAATGAACATTCCCACACTGCCGGTCCATAAAAAGCCATTGGTTGCGATAATTGCCACAGGTGATGAGTTGGTATTGCCGGGTCAAATTCCAGCCGACGATCAAATCATAGCCTCCAATGGCTTCGGGGTTGCCGAGTTAGTGCGCCGGGCGGGAGGTGACGTGCTGGATCTTGGCATTGCGGGCGATACGCTTGCTTCGCTACAGGACAAATTCAACTTTGCAAAGGATGCCGATATCGTAGTCACGCTGGGCGGGGCATCGGTTGGTGACCATGATCTTGTGGCGCAAGCTCTGCAGGACAAAGGAGTGGAACTGAATTTCTGGAAATTGGCGATGCGTCCGGGCAAGCCCGTCATGTTTGGGCAATCGATGGAAGGAAAACATCGGAAAAGATTTTTGGGATTGCCGGGCAATCCGGTATCAAGTCTGGTTTGCACCGAGATTTTTCTGGTTCCGCTGATCAACAGGATGACCGGGCAGGACGCAACCGCCGAGCGCCTTGATGCGATACTTGATATTGAATTGTCAGAGAACGATCAGAGGGAAGAATATATGCGTGCCACATACGAGAAACGAGACGGCACCTATTTCGTCACACCATTTGACAATCAGGACAGCTCAATCCTGACGTTGATGGCCCGCGCGACGTGTTTGATGATCAGGCCGGCATTCGCACCGGCCAGCGCCGCTGGTGAATCCTGCCAAATCATCCTGCTTTGAAAATGCGATGAGGGTGTCAGAACTACTGATCCAGCAGTCTTAGTTTGTCTACCAAACGCTCAATGTCTGCGGGCTTCAAACCGATATCGGCCAAATCAACACCACTCATTGAACTGAGTAGAGCAGACTTGCGGTTTTTGCTTTTATTTGTCGTCCGAGTTCGAAAGGGAAACATGTAAGGATCCGGTAAGGTGTCTTCGTGCACCTAATATTGGTTGTTCAGTCCAGTTGAAACCAACGCCAAGATCACATGGCTGCCATGCAAAGTTGAGGGGGCAAAAGGAGAAAACTTGCAGAACACATTAAGAACATGCTAACTTGTTCTTGTTTTGTATCACTTTGTTGACCGAATCACCCGCCCGCCCAGGGTGGCCGACAGGAACGGATAGACCCATGCTAACCCGCAAGCAGCACCAATTGCTCATGTTCATTCAGAAACGTCTTCAGGAGGCTGGTGTGCCGCCGTCTTTTGACGAGATGAAGGATGCCCTGGATCTGAAATCCAAATCAGGAATTCATCGATTGATCACGGCTCTTGAAGAGCGAGGATTTATCAGACGTTTGCCGAATCGGGCTCGCGCACTTGAAATTCTGAAACTGCCCGAATCTGCAGCAAGTGTTGCGGCGGTGGCGACTTCGGCGACGACAAATGCTGCATCAAATGTTGCTGATTCAACCGCACGTGCCGCACGCGCCGCCAATGATGATAATCCTGGTTTTGCAAGTATTCCGGTCATGGGTCGCATAGCAGCGGGCACGCCGATATCGGCAATTCAGGAAAACACGCATATGGTGACTGTATCACCGGAAATGCTGGGTGGTGGGGAACATTACGCTCTGGAAGTCAAAGGAGACTCGATGATCGAGGCTGGTATTCTCGATGGCGATACAGTTGTTATTCAAAAAGCCGGTACTGCAACGCCCGGAGATATCGTTGTTGCCCTTATAGATGATGAAGAAGCCACGCTTAAGACATTTAGGCGTCAAGGACAGGATATTGCACTTGAAGCTGCCAACCCTGCCTATGAAACACGAGTATTTGGCCCGGATCGCGTTGATGTACAAGGTAAGCTTGTCGGCCTAGTTCGCAGTTATCATTAATTATATTAGTTCCACGGTCGAATAGAATCATTTCTTGCGCGTCGTATTCGATACAGCTGATCGTGGATGTTTGCCGAACCCGTTGCCTCCACGAACGGCCCATATTGATGGTTTGAGATACTGTCTTTTGTATCGTGGACCAAGATTGCCAGGGCACCTGTCCGCCTGAGGGAACTGGCCTCGATAACAACCGGACGTTGTTTGGCGGGCAAAAACTGGCATGCCCACGGTACGTCGTAGGGGACGACGATGATGTCCGCCATTAAGCAGTCCTGGGTCAGTCGCGCCGTGTTGTGAATATGAGCAACTACGGTATTCGACTTTCTCAGCACACATCCATAGGGGTCACAGCGGCGCGACAGATTGTTGTTGTGGTGTTTATCCAGTTCCACGGAATTCGGCGCACGATAGGCTTGCCGCCAAATTTTGGTTGTAAATTTTTCAGCATTTGGCCGGGATAAGACAAGAACCCCTTCAGCTCCCAGGGCTCCCACCTGCCGACCGTTTTCGGAAATGATAAAATCGGGGGGTTGACGAGAGACCGCGAAACCAACCATCACCATAAAGCAAGGTATGGCCAACCGCTTTAATCGGGATCTGGACAGGGTTACGATTATGAGTCCCAGAGTTCCAAGTAGTAAGGTAGACAATTCCAATTGTCCTGTTGATCCAATCACGGCCAATGGTTTTGACGTACTAAGTTCTGACACCCATTTTGCGATAGTGACGACCAGTTCCAAAGCGCTGCTCAAGGGTGTCAGGGTTAGTTGTTCGAGCCCGAAAGGCATAAGAATAACGCTGAGCAAAGCCAGTGGCATGACGGCCAGCGACACTACGGGCATTGCCAGAACATTGGCCAACAGGCCCAGCGGTGCGACGCGGTAAAAGTGAAAACCGGCATAAAGCCCGGTGGCCAGTCCGGCAATCAACGGAACCAACACCAAACCTGAAATATGGCGGGCTGCCTTGCGTTTAATGTCTGAAGACCGGCTGCCGGGTGCTGGTTGCGTTTGCTTCCAGTCGCGCTGCGCTATCCATTCAAAAGCGGCGATCAATGCGGCAGCCGCAGCAAATGACATCTGAAACCCCGGTTGCAAAACGGCCTCGGGAGCCATGAATAAAACCACCAGCGCAGCAATAGCCACATTGCGCATCGTCAGCGCTCGCCGATCCATCAACGTCGCCAGCAACAGCACGACAACCATGATATAGGCTCTTTGCGTGGACAGATTTGCCCCCGACAGCATCAAGTAAATTGTGGCGCTGACCAGACCAAAACATCCGGCAATTTTCTTAACTGGGCGTTGCAATACGAGCGCCGGAACAGCGGCCAGAATCAATCGAACCCCACCAACGACCGTCAGTGTCACCAGCGCCATATGCAATCCCGATATAGCCAGAATGTGTGCCAGACCTGATCGTCGCAGCGCTTCGTTGGTCGCTTCATCAATCCGGCTTCGCTCGCCAACAATCAAGGCTGTGGCTAATGAACTGGAGTGAGGAGGAAGCGCCCGTCTCAGCAGGTTTGCTATGTGTTCTCTCGTCACGGCTGCCCAGGTCTGGATCAACCAATTGTTCGCCGTTTTTGGTTGAATCAATGTGGGTGTTCCAAGAAAGAACCCCGAACCACCTATGCCAGCATACCAGGAGAAGAACCGGAAATCATAGCCACCAGGCAGAGCCGGTCCGGGTGGCGGCGCCAGTCGCGCTCGCCCCGAGATCACATCGCCATATTCAAACAAATGATCTCTCTGACGGGCGGTGAGACGCACCTGTGCTGGCGACGGCGAAATACCGTCAATATGCAGTACCGATATTGTATAGCGCACGCGCCCATTTGGTCGTGGCTCGGTTCTCACAACCCGACCGGAGATTGTAGTAATCAAACTGCGTTCAAGCATGACGGTGGAAAGCGAAAGTGTGCGCAATTGTGTCAGACTTACGCCCCCTGCGATCAGCATCAAGGCGAGGCAGATTGGAAGAATTCTGATCCGCCTCATCATCCAGGACAGAACTGCCAACAGCATGGTCAATAGCGGAAATGCTAACGGCCAGGGTTCGCGGGGCAAAATAAAATACACCGCGCAACCACTGCCTATTAATACAGGTATCCACAAAAACCCGCCCCGTTGCGCTTGCTCCAGATGCAATTGTTGGGCAACCCAATCCCAGATCGATTGTGCGAAGTAATCCAACCGAAGTTGAAATCGTGACAATCCGGCCGGTGCGGTTACCGGAAAGTTGGAATCTGGCGCCGTCGCCAGACCCTTTTGTTGGCTCGATGCATCGATATCATATTGGTCGGGCAAACGATCTAAAGCGTCATCACCGGATACCGGCGTCCACAAATCGGACTTCGGTTTTTCTGATCGTCGAAACTTTGCCGCAAGGCGCTTCATCGCCTTCTCTTTTCCCTCTAATTCCAGAAGCCATCACATTTCATGCGCAATGTGCATCAACAGGCACTGGTGTCGCAGTTTGGCTTGTATGATTGCAATCCTGTGCTAAAGGGGCAACACCTTCAATCTTCCAACCCAATTGAGCTTCTAGGCATGTCCGCACCCGTTGTTACTCGTTTTGCGCCTTCTCCCACAGGTTTTCTCCACATTGGTGGAGCCAGAACTGCGCTTTTCAATTGGCTGTATGCCAAGGCAAATGGTGGAAAAATGCTATTGCGCATCGAAGATACTGATCGGTCGCGTTCGTCGCAGGAAGCTGTCGACGCTCTGCTGGACGGGCTTAAATGGTTGGGGCTCGATTGGGACGGTGAACCAATCTCGCAGTTTTCGCGAGTTGAGCGTCATCGTGAAGCGGTTCAACAATTGCTCGATACCGGTCGTGCGTATAAGTGTTATGCCAGTCAGGAAGAACTGGAAGAAATGCGCGCGTTGGCGCGAGCAGAAAAGCGCCCTCCCCGCTATGACGGTCGATGGCGTGATCGCCCGGAATCAGATGCACCTGCGGGCGTGGATCCGGTTATTCGTATCAAGTCTCCCCAAGACGGGGAAACTGTGGTTCATGACAAAGTTCAAGGCGAAGTTCGTTTTCCCAACAAGGATCTGGATGATCTGGTGCTGCTGCGCTCAGACAGCACGCCGACTTATATGCTGGCCGTTGTGGTGGATGATCACGATATGGGCGTCACCAACATTATTCGCGGAGACGACCACCTGACCAACGCAGCACGTCAACAAATAATCTATGATGCGCTGGACTGGGATGTGCCACAGATGGCCCATATCCCACTGATCTATGGTCCAGATGGTGCAAAACTATCAAAACGTCACGGGGCGACCGGGGCTGAAGCCTATCGGGCGATGGGCTATTTGCCTGAAGCCTTGCGCAACTATCTAGTACGCCTTGGATGGGCCCATGGGGATGATGAGTACTTCACTACCGAACAGCTGAGTGATTTATTTTCTTTGGAAGGTATTGGAAAGTCACCTTCGCGTTTCGATTTCAGCAAGCTTGAAAACATGAATGGACAATATATCCGTGATGCTGAAGATGCTCGGCTGCTGGCTCAGGTCAAGATCATTCTTCCTGAGATTGAAGGTGGAGAGTGGTATCAACAGCGCTGGACGGAGACAATTGAAACTCAGTTGCTGGCTTCCATGCCGGGATTGAAGGAACGCGCCAAAACTCTGCTGGAGTTGATTGATGGTGGGCGTTTTCTGTTTGCCGCACGGCCTTTGGTTATGGAAGAGAAGGCGCAGTCAATTTTGGACAATGATGGGGCAGCGGGTCGCAGAGTGTTGAATGGTCTGTTGCCGCGCCTTGAAGCCGTGTCTGACTGGACACTTGAGAACATTGAACAGGAAGTGCGCGAATTCACCAAGGAACGTGATCTCAAACTTGGCAAGGTTGCTCAGCCAATCAGGGCAGCCTTGACCGGGCGCACGACATCACCTGGCGTATTTGATGTCATGGCAGTGTTGAGCAAGCAAGAATGCCTGGCGCGCCTTTCTGATCAGGCTGTCACCTGATCCCCTGATTCACAAACTTGTCTCGTTGCTATTCGACCAAAGCACAATTGGTTGATTCACGGTCCTTGTCTTGTTCCGGTGGGGCAAATCCTCTATTCATGAGGAACGTCTGATGCGCCCGTTTGCGAATGTGCCCTGATATATTGCCGGGCACTGCGGCGCTCCATAACCAGCTGGTAATTCTGGTGGTCTTGAATCTTTTCGGTTCAAGTGGGGAACAATATTTGAAAGGGATAAAATGGCAGAAAAAAAAGCAACGCTTCAAATTGGAAATGAGAATTATGATTTTCCCATGCGATCCGGTTCTATTGGCCCGGATGTAGTTGATATTTCAACGCTCTACAAAAACACTGACTGCTTCACATTTGATCCGGGTTTCACATCCACGGCCTCATGTGAAAGTGCCATCACCTATATTGATGGCGATGCCGGTGTTTTGTTGCATCGGGGATATCCAATCGACCAATTGGCCGAACAGGGATCATTTTTGGAAACGTGCTATCTGCTGCTTTATCAAGAACTTCCCACCGCTGATCAGCTGGAAGACTTTACCTTTCGCGTGACCAATCACACGATGTTGCATGACCAGATGACAAAACTGTTTTCCGGATTTCGTCGCGATGCCCATCCAATGGCCATCATGGTCGGGGTCGTTGGTGCACTTTCTGCCTTTTACCACGATTCAACCGACATTACCGACGAGGCACAGCGTGAAATTGCTGCCATGCGGATGATTGCGAAAATGCCGACTATCGCGGCCATGGCGTATAAGTATTCCGTCGGCCAGCCATTTGTGTATCCGCGCAATGATTTGGATTACGCGTCAAATTTTCTGCACATGTGCTTTGCTGTTCCCGCCGAAGACTACAATGTGAACCCCGTTCTCGCCCGTGCCATGGACAGGATTTTCATCCTCCATGCGGATCACGAACAGAATGCGTCGACCTCCACAGTTCGTCTGGCGGGTTCGTCGGGTGCCAATCCGTTTGCCTGCATCGCTGCGGGTATCGCCTGTTTGTGGGGACCTGCGCATGGTGGAGCAAATGAAGCGGCGTTGAACATGCTCAACGAAATAGGAACGCCCGATCGAATCCCTGAATTTATCGAACGTGCCAAGGACAAAAACGACCCGTTCCGTCTGATGGGCTTTGGACACCGAGTTTACAAAAACTATGATCCGCGCGCCAAAATCATGCAGCAGACTACCCATGAAGTTCTGGGTGTTTTGGGAATCAAGGACGACCCGATCCTCGATGTTGCGATGGAACTGGAGAAAATCGCCATTGAAGACCCCTATTTCAAGGAACGCGGCCTGTATCCAAATATCGATTTTTATTCCGGTATCACTTTGAAAGCACTGGGGTTCCCAACAGACATGTTCACCGTTTTGTTCTCACTTGCAAGAACCGTTGGCTGGATCGCTCAGTGGAAAGAAATGATTGAGGACCCACGACAGAAAATTGGCCGTCCTCGTCAGCTTTATACCGGCCCTACAGAACGGAATTTTGTCAAAATTGGAGATCGCTAAGACCGACGGTTTCTACGGAATAAATCTCACCAACCGGCGCTGACTACTTTACGTGACGCAAAATGATTTCGGCCGCCAGTTCTCCTGGCGGCTGTTTGGTTTCCATGGCTTTTACGAGTTCATCAAAGCCCTTCAGCTGGCTTGAGCGTTCGGGGCTGTCAGCCAGCAAACGTTCCAGATACCGCGCCAATCGTTCGGGAATGACCATTTCATTATGTTCTTCGGGCACCAGGACCCGGTCCAGAATATGGTTCGGCAGGACCGCTGACCAGGTGGTAATCAGTCTGGTCAGCATTCTGCCGACCGGATCCAGCCGGTAAGCCATGATCATGGGGACTTTGTGCAAAGCAAGCTCCAATGCAACTGTCCCAGAGGTTGCCAATGCCGCGCGGGCACCAGCAAACGTGTCCATATTGTCAGCACTGTCTACAAGTTCTGGAATTACTGGCCAGGCGGATGTTTGATCCTGCAACTGTTGCTTGAGATGCGGAACTGCTGGAATCACCGGGTGAAACTGTACGCCGCGCTCTTGCAGTATCGTCAGTGTTTTCCCGTATATTTCCAGCATACGCTTTATTTCGCCTTGGCGCGAGCCGGGTAGGATCAACAATGTATCAAATTTCTTGGCAGCTCTGCGGGAACTGGCTGGCAATTTGGTGCCCGAAATTTGTCGGGCCAGGGGATGACCGATATAGGTGGCGTCAGGCCCTCCGAGATCTTTCAAGACATTAGGTTCAAACGGTAAAATCGCCAGAACATGATCGACATATGCTGACATTTTCTTTGCCCGCCCGGAGCGCCAGGCCCAGACACTTGGGCAAATGTAGTTGATGATAGGAACATTCGGCAGACGCCTGCGCACTCTTTTTGCCACCGCGTGCGTAAAATCCGGGCTATCGATTAGTACAATCACATCTGGCTGGTCTTCAACGATATCGGAAACGGTTTGATAAACCCGGCGCACAATTTTTGGCAGACGGGCCAGCACGGCTGAGAATCCCATAACTGCGATGTCTTTGATGTCGAACAGAGATGTCATGCCCTGTTGGGTCATCTGGTGGCCGGCAAGTCCAGAAAAGCTGACCTCTAGTCCTGCATTCCGTGCCTGTGCCTGCAACGCAGGTGTCAGATCGGCAGCGAGCTTATCACCGGATTCTTCCCCAAGCACGAGATAGATTTTCAGGGGTTTGCTCATGTTGCGTCCAAATGGGTTGCATCAAAGCCAAAAATGAACACGCTGTGTCTTTTGGCCAGTTGCAAAGTTTCTTGCTGGTCGATGATTAGTGTTTTTCCAGCTTCTACACCAATGCCGAGCAATCCCGCTTCATAAACAGATAATATTGTATCGGGACCAATGGCCGGCAAATCTGCTCTTTCATCTTGGCCGGGTTTAACCGCCTTTATCAAGACTCCACCGCGGCGCTTTGGGAGTCGGCCGATTTCACGCATTTCGCTGACCCGACGCAACATGGCATCAGTGCCCTCTGCTCCCTCCACAGCCACTGCTCTGCTGCCGACGACCACACACGCCTGACCGATATCGAACTGACCCATGGCGCGGGTTACCGCATAACCTTCGGCAATTTGCTTTTGTTGTGCAGATTTCGGCTTGGCGAGTGTATTTACACCGGGTTGAACGGTCATGTCTGGCAAAAGCTCTGCAACATTGCACACGGTGAAGCCGCGTTTTTCGATTTCCGATATCACGCCAGTGAGTATTTGGTTGTCGCCGCCCATCAATGCAGCCAGCAGGCCTGGAAGCGTGCGAATTGCACCCCAATCAAGCTTGTGCAGCTTTAATTCTGGTCGGCCGACAACGCCACCGGCCAGGACGATATTCGAGATATTGTGTTGTTTGATGGTCTTGAAAATATGTCCAATTTGCTCCCACCCGCACCATTCATGCGGAAATTTCTCAATCGCCTCGTCAGCTTCGCCCCGGATGCCAATGATAAATATCGGTTGCGAACGCGCTTTTAGCTTTTCTGCAATCAGCAATGGTAGGCGGCCATTTCCTGCAATGATTGCCAGGGGGGCTGATAGTTGGGTCGTTTTCTGTTTGTTGTCCAATCCGGTTGCTCCGTTGGCACATAATCACGAAACTTTTAGGAACTTGCTGGTGTGCAAAGTTGCCGATCTGCAGACGCGGTTACAAATTCTAGCAAATCGATCACCTGGGCATCATCTGCGGTTTCGCGCAGTATCTTTGCCGTATCCTGGACCGGTTTGTCTCCGGAAAACAGCTCTTTGAAAGCGGCTCTGACCTGATGAATGCTTTCGCGGGGAATTCCCGCACGTTTCATGCCGATCAAATTGAGTCCGGCCAAATTAGCGCGGTTGCCCATCGCCATGCCGAAGGGGATTAAATCCCCTTCCACACCGGCCAGACCGCCAATAAATGCATTGTGCCCGACACGGCTGAACTGATGGATCGCAGAACCGCCACCAAAAATCACATGGTCGCCAATTTCACAATGCCCAGCAATCATCGCATTGTTCGAACAGATTACCCCGTTACCAATACGACAATCATGAGCAACGTGGGAGTTTGCCAGAAATGTGCAATTGTCACCGATTGTCGTCACGTGGCCACCCCCTTCTGTTCCGGGATTCATCGTGACCCCTTCCCGAATGGTACAATTGTTGCCAATTTCCAGGGTGACTCTTTCGCCGGCATATTTCAAATCCTGTGGCTCATTTCCGACCGATGCGAACGGAAAAATCCGCCCTTGATCACCAATCTTTGTAATCCCCTGAACTGAAACATGGCTGAGTAATTCTACACCGTCGCCAAGAACGACGTCCGATCCAACATGGCAAAATGGTCCGATGACCACGTCGGCACCAAGCTTGCAACCATCTTCTATGACTGCTGATGAATGAATGTTGTTTGACAAATTACTGTTCGTCCCTGGCCATCATCATTGCGCCGATCTCTGCTTCTGCCACTTTCTGGCCAGCTACTTCTGCAATGCAGTTGAATTTAAAAATGTTACGCTTTTGGATCTTTTTTGAAATGACATATTCGACAGTATCACCGGGCACCACGATCTTGCGAAATTTTGCCTTGTCAATCGTCATGAAATAGGTCGTTTTGGGTTCACCCGTATAGTGCTCGTGGGCAACTATTGCACCGGCTGTTTGTGCCATTCCTTCAACCAGAAGCACGCCTGGCATGATTGGAGCATGGGGAAAATGACCAGTAAAATGAGGCTCATTTACCGTAACATTTTTGATCCCCCGGGCCGATTGGTCGCCATCAATCTCGATGATTTTGTCAACCAGCAAAAATGGGTACCTGTGGGGCAGCAATTCCATCAACTGCTTGATGTCGAGAGTTTTTAGCTCGTTCTTTTGGTCACTCATTACTCTGTTTGCCTCTCTTTTTTTCCATCTGCGCAGCCTCACGACGTAGTCTCGCAATATCGCGCATCCAGTGCTTGATGTTGCGAGCCGGCACGCCGCCAAGTTGAACGCCAGGAGGCACATCGCTAGACACACCGCTCAATCCGGCTATCTGCGCTCCTGATCCGATTTTGATATGTCCGTTGACTGCAGTTTGCCCGCCAAGCACCACATAATCCCCTAACTCACTGCTACCTGCAATGCCCGTCTGGCCAACAATGACGCAATGCTGACCGATCACCACATTGTGGCCAATCATCACCAGATCATCAATCTTGGTACCTTCACCGATAATGGTGTCCCGGTTGGACCCGCGGTCGACGCAGCTATTTGCACCGATTTCAACTTTGTCCTGAATGACTACCCGCCCAACTTGCGGTATTTTGAGATGTCCACCGGGGCCCATTGCAAAGCCAAATCCATCATTACCAATGCGAACCCCGCTGTGAACAATAACGTCGTCACCAACCACCGCGTGGATGACTGTAGCTCCCGCACAGATGGTACTGTTACGCCCGATCTGGACGTTTGAACCAATCACCACATTGGGCCCGATATGTGCGTTGCGACCGATACGGGCGCCCGGACCCACCACCGCTCCGTGTTCAATAGAGGCCCCGTCCTCGACCAGCGCGGCAGGGTCAACAAATGCACCGCCTGCGATACCGCTGGCGATGATCGGTTGTGGCCGCATGGCGGAGGGGAAGATCAGTCCCATGGCCCGGGCGAAGGATTTGTAGGGCTGCGAGCTGACCAGAGCGATAACGTTGTCTGGTACCGAATCAACGTACCGTTGTGCGCAGATGACAGCAGTTGCCTTCGTCGTCTTCAATGCGGCGGCATATTTTGGATTATCGATAAATGTCAGGCTTCCTGCTTCGGCAGATTCAATTGGCTGCACTGACAGGATTTCGATATCCGCTTTTGACGGATCTTCCAGGGTACAATCGGTGCCATTGGCAATATCACCCACGGTGATACCGGAAAGGGATTCAAAGAAGGATACGGCCTGTGCCAATTTTCAACACCCGTTTATGCAAAAGCCGTCACATGGGTGACGGCCTTTGGCGTTTCTCGAAGTGAGAAAACTAGAAACTGCTGCTAACACCAAAGCGGAAGAACTGAGTTTCATCGAAATCTTCCTTCATTAACACATGAGAGAAGTCGCCGCGAAGTGGGCCAAATGGTGATTCCCAGATGATCGATGCACCAACGGACGCGCGAATACTATCTGAGTCAGATACGGCAACCGATGAAGAATAGTCACTGTCGTACAATGTACCGGCTTCAGCAAATAGGGCGGCACTGATTCCATAGGATCTCGGTAGTAAGGGCAGCGGGAACTTAATCTCGGCAGTCGCGTTGTAATAGGTCAAACCACCAATCGCCTCGGTGCCTTCCCTTGGTCCAAAACCACGTGTGTCAAATCCGCGAACTGTTTCACCGCCCTGGAAGAAGTGATCGGTCACGCGCAAAGTATCATCACCAAAAGTAAAGATATGACCACCACCAACGGCACCCATTAATACGATATCGGAATCTTCTGACAACAGATAGTAGCCGACGGCTCGGGCCGTTGAGCGAACAAATTCGCCATCTCCTCCGACACCGGCAAAATCCTGTTCAAACTTCGCGTAAATACCTTCGCGCGGGGAGCGGAAGCTATCCAGAGCGGAATAAGTCAGGCTGTATCCCAGTGACGATGTCAGATAGGGGCTGCGGGTCACACTGTCCTGCACTGCGATACTTGCGCTGTTACTGGAAAGCTCTTCGTGCTCGATTGTGTAATTGATTCCCAAGCGCAGATTTTCTGTGAGTGGCGCAGTTGCGTGAATTCGACCAAGGATAATTTCCGAAGAATAATCGGCATCGCTGTTTGAGTCTGAAATGACTCTTGAAACATCGAAGCCTGCGGCAATTCGATGGCCAAGGAAATAAGGTTCTGTGAACGACAGTTCGTATTTGCGGGCATCCTCACCAAGACCGCTGGATACTTTCAGATATTGACCGCGGCCAAGAAAGTTTTTCTCAGTCATGCTGATTTCAGCTATCGCACCACCATTGGAGGAATAACCACCACCGATGGCAAATTCGCCGGTCGCCTTGTCTTTGACCTGAACCACAATGACAACCCGATCGGGTGCGGAACCCTGACGGGTTGATATACGCACAGCGTCAAAAAAGCCCAGTCGGTCGAGACGGGTTTTACCCTGATTCACCAAAACTTTGTTATATGCATCGCCTTCAGAAACGTCGAATTCGCGACGGATAACGTAATCTCTGGTGCGGTCATTGCCGAGGACATCTATGCGTTCGATATAAACGCGCGGGCCATCGTCGATAAAAAACGTAATGTTGATTGTTCGGTTATCGATATCGCGATCACCACGCGGCGTTACCTCGGAGAAAGCATAACCAGAGCGGGCAATGGCATTGGTCATGGCGACCAAAGATTTTTCAACATTTCTCGCGCTGTAGATATCTCCGGGTGCAATTTCCAATTCACTACGCAGGGCCTCGGCGTCAACAACAGCCAACGCATTGTCAATTTCCACCGATCCAAAACGGTATAAATCACCTTCATCCACAGTGATTGTGATGGTGTAGGAATTGTCCGTTGCACTGAAATCGCCAACCGAAGAAATCACCTGAAAATCGGCATAGCCGCGATTATAGTAGAACGTGCGCAAGCGTGTCTCGTCTGCGCGCAGTCTGTCTGGATCGTACACGTCGTCACGTTTCAACCAGCTCAGGAAGTTGCTTTCGTTATGCGAAATCACTTCCATCAGGCGATTGTCGCCAAACGCATTGTTGCCGATGAAATCGATCGAGGCAATTTTTGTGCGATCGCCTTCGTTGATTTGATAAACCACGTTTACGCGATTATTTTCGAGCTGATCAATGCGCGCGGTTACCTGCGCAGACGCCCTGCCCGATCGACGGACAGTTTCCTTGATTCGTTCAAGATCGCTGTCCACTTTGGCCTGACTGAAAATACCGAGGCTTTGCGATTGCACAATTCCCTGCAACTGTTCGTCGCGAACTTTGTCATTGCCTTCAAACAGCACCAGGTTGATCGTTGGACTTTCTTCCACCTGCACAATCAGCACATTGCCGCTGCGTGTAATACGTACGTCTGCAAACAATCCAGTCGCAAAGAGATTTTGCAGAGATTCATCGGTGTCAAAGGTGCTGTAATTACGACCCGGCTTGATCGTGACGTAAGAACGGATAGTGGCTGAATCAACACGCTGGTTGCCGCGCACACTAATTGAACCAACGACCGCTGCGTGGGCACCGCTCGTCAAAGGTGATGAGGCTACCAGTGCCGGAGCACTTGCGACGAATGTGAGGACCGCCAAAATACGCATAAACGACGCGCAAAGCTGGATGAAAGGTTTCATGAAGCTGTCTTGCCTTCGAACTAAAAATTGCTGCTCACGAATATGCGTGAGTTGGGGTTAAATCTTATAAGCCTGAACCACGGCGGAAATTCGGCAGTTACAGACACTTGTTAAGAGTTTGTACAGTCTTTTTTTACGGTTGCAACCACTCTTGCCGCGTCTCCTTGCCAATTTCTTTGCAGAGCGACGAAAAGGCCACACCAAGTGGGGTATTGGTAAATTTTTGGTTAATTTATCAGCCACTTCCGCCGAACAATCGCAGGATATCGTTGGATGTCGCGAATAACATCAACATCAAAACACACGTCAATCCGATTCTAAATGCGATTCCCTGTGTCTTCGGGTCGAGTGCGCGCCCCCGTATGGCCTCAATCGCATAAAACAACAGGTGCCCCCCATCCAGCATGGGAACCGGCAATAAATTCATTAGACCGATGCTTACCGATAGCGCTGCTGCTAGCGAAATCAATTGGAGAATACCCAATGTGGCAACCTGAGAAGTCATCTGACCGATGCCCAATGGCCCTCTCAACTGGCTTGCATCCTGTTTGCCACCGATCAGTTCCCGAATAAAATGATAGGTCCGGCTGATGATCATACCAATTGCATCGATGCTTTTTACAAATGCAGCAACGGGCCCCAGAGGATTTCGAATGATATTGCTCGGATCGCTTCCAGGGCCAATACCCACCAGGCCGGTCTGAAATTCATTGCCAAAACGATCTTTGCGCTTGGTCATGCGCGGAATCGCCGTAATGTCCAATTTCTTGCCGTCGCGTTGGATCACAAATTGAAGTGGTTCGTCTGAACTGACCAGCGTGTAGTTGGCGATGTCCTGAAAGCTGCCAATCTCGCCACCCTGGACGCTGACAACACGGTCGCCGAGTTGAAATCCGGCTTCCGCTGCGGCCGAGTTTTCCTGTATTGAGCCGATAACCGGGGCCAGTTTGGTTTCACCATAATACATGAAAAAGCCGGTATAGATTACACTGGCGAGTATGAAATTGGCCAAAGGACCTGCCGCCACCACCGCCGCGCGTTGCCATAGAGCCTTGTTTTCAAAGGTACCTTCGCGCTGAGCAGCGGTCATATTTTGCAACGCCTGGTGATTGGGTTGGCTTGTGGCATCCTGATCACCGAGAAATTTTACATAACCACCCAAAGGAATTGCGCACAGCTTCCAGCGGGTGCCGTGCTTGTCGACCTTGCCCAACAATTCCGGGCCAAATCCAACCGCAAAAGCCTCGACTTTGATCTTGTTCCAACGGGCAACGGCAAAATGTCCCAATTCATGGAAGAACACGACGATGGTCAATACGAAGACGAACGGGACCAGTTTGGTTAGTCCGAAATCCAAAAGCGCCATTGGCGCTGCCAGCAAGTCCATTCGATTAGTCCCTGTTTCCACGTCCGAATAAAGCGGTACAATTAATTATTCAAAATTTCGTCAATCTTGTGTCAGATTTTGCAATCTCGCGCACAAACCATAAAAATGTTCTGCCACACGTATTGCTGCTCTTAAACTCCGGCAGCTAACGCGACGATAATCGCCACCGGAACTGCAGCCGCCACAAGGCCATCCAATCTATCGAGAAACCCACCATGTCCTGGTATCAACTGGCTGGAATCCTTAACTCCAAACAAACGTTTGACCCAGGATTCGTACAAATCTCCTGCCTGTGAGACGACTGACAGCAGTGCCGCGACGAATATCACAGCAAAAGCAGGCAATTGCGGATTTGTAGCGATCAACACCACAGCAAAAAGTACGGAGAAAGCCAGACCGCCGATGGCGCCGGACCAGGTTTTCTTGGGGGACACAGCAGGCAAGAGTTTGGCACCGCCGAACTGCCGGCCAACAAAATAGGCTGCACAGTCAGTAATCCAAACTGTAAAAAACAAAAATAATATCAGTCCAAGACCGCCATTATCTCGGATTATCGGAAAGGCTATCGCTGGAATTGCACAATATAGGGCGCCAAGGCCGATCCAGCGAACGTCTGACCGCTCCGTGCCCGATGTGGTCAGTTCCAGCATCAGGCCAAGCACCACGAATACCACCAAACCGGCGGCAAGATAGCCGAGCAGGTTGCAGATCAGCAGACCAATAAAACCAGCCGTCAGCACGGCTTCGATGCCGTCAAACGGTGTCTGGCGTACAATTGCTTGCCATTCGTAGTAGAGCAACCCGGATAACAAAAGCGACAAGATGGTAAAGGGCCAACCGCCCAACCAGCTTACCCACAGAATGACTATCAGCATAAAAACAGCGGAAATCACCCGTTTTCCGAGTTCTGAAGACAGCATGCCACTTTTGATGGAATTGGAGTTCATGCGCTGGACTGGGCCACAACCCCACCGAACCGACGGCTGCGGCTGCGATACTCGTCCAAAGCCTGTTCAAACTGTGCTTTGGTAAAGTCGGGCCACAGGCAATCAAGGAAGATAAACTCAGAATATGCTGCCTGCCACAACAGGAAGTTTGACAGGCGTTGCTCACCGGACGTGCGGATAATCAATTCCGGATCGCTCCAATCGGAAGTATCAAGAGAGTTGGAAATAGTTTCAATATCGATGTCATTGGGGGCCAGATCACCTGTTGCTACCTGATCGGCTAGTTTACGCATCGCTCTGGTGATTTCATCACGTGCACCATAGTTAAAAGCAATCACCAACCGGGTAGCTGTATTGTTACGCGTCAGGTTTTCGGCCTCGTCAAGTAGTGGCAGAATGTCACCTGGAATATTATCCCGTGAACCGATGATGGAAACACGGACATTTTCACGATGCAGGTCTGCCAGGTCGCGCCGGATGAATATTTTTATCAATGACATCAAATCGTTGACCTCGTCCGCCGGTCGGCTCCAGTTTTCCGACGAAAAGGAAAACAGTGTCAGGGTTTTGATGTTCAACTCACCGGCTGCGCGAACAGCAGCACGCACGGCTTCGACGCCTTTTCGGTGCCCACGACTGCGTGGCAGTCCTCTTGCCTGCGCCCAGCGCCCGTTACCGTCCATGATAATCGCCACATGCGAAGGGCTGCATGAGTCAGAACTATCCAGTCCTGGCGTCTCATTCTCCGGCAATCTGACATCATTGGACATTAATCTATCCTCGGCTCAGCTATATGTGTTGAACTCTTTTAGAGCTACTAAACCTGCATAATTTCAGCTTCTTTGTTGGCCAGTACATCGTCTACCCGGGCGACCGTATCGTCGGTCATTTTTTGGACCTTATCTGCTGAGCCACGAGACTCGTCCTGGCCGATTTCTTTGTCTTTTTCGGCCTTTTTCAACGTTTCCATCGCATCGCGGCGCACGTGGCGAATGGCGACCTTTGCATCTTCGGCATAGCCCTTGGCAACTTTAACCAATTCGCGACGACGTTCCTCGTTGAGGTCTGGCAGAGGAATGCGCAGGTTCTGTCCGTCGACGACGGGGTTCAGGCCAAGTCCGGCTTCACGGATTGCCTTGTCGACGGGCCCGACCATGGACTTGTCCCAGATCTGCACTGTTATTAGTTTCGGTTCGGGGGCTCCGACATTGGCCACTTGATTGATTGGCATTTTTTGCCCATAGGCGTCGACCATTACCGGTTCCAGCAAGCTTGCGGACGCCCGCCCAGTTCTTAGGCCACCAAGATCCTTGCCAAAAGCGGCTACGGAGCTTTCCATTCGTTTCTTAATACTGCCGAGGTTGATGCCATCTGCCATTGTCTTATCCCTTGCCGATTCTGAGAGATTGAGAGCTTAATTGCCACCCAGAACCTGTCTTCTGATTCAATTGTTACTGCTTACCCTGGTATAGGTGCCCCGCCCGCATAGAACACGTGCCAGCTCACCAGGTTGGTGTATCGAAAATACCACCACATCAATATCATTGTCTCTGGCCAACGCAACAGCCGAGCCGTCCATGATTTTTAGGTGCCTTTCCAGCAGGTCGCTGTGAGTAAGCTTGTCATATCGCAATGCATTTTTGTCTTTTTTAGGATCGGCGGAATAAATTCCATCAACCTGAGTTCCCTTGAAGATTGCATCAGCACCAAATTCAGCCGCTCGCAGAGCCGCAGCCGTGTCAGATGTAAAATATGGATTGCCGGTGCCACCAGCGAAAATCAGCACATCTCCCCTGTCCCGCGCTTCCACCATGCCGCGCTGAGTGAATGTATCGCAAACTTGCGGCACAGCCAGACCGGATAACACCGTAACTTTAACGCCGCGCCCTTCCAGTTCCATGCGCAGTGACAACGCGTTCATGACAATTGCCATCATGCCCATATGGTCACCGGTCACCCGGTCAGCACCTTTTGAAGCCAGTGCAATCCCGCGAAAAATATTGCCGCCACCAACGACCAACGCGATTGACGTTCCCAGAGCAGCGGCTTCGGCAATATCATCAACAACGAGAGCCACTTTTTTGGGGTCAATTCCAAAGGCCTGATCACCCATTAGCGCTTCGCCGGAGATCTTATATAGAATGCGGGCAAAAAGCGGTTTGCTCATCGAATTTGCGTATCCTCGAATCTCTCGCCGGCACGGGGCCCAGATTGTCAAAGAGTTACTAGATGCGGCTGGTCTTGTCACCTGATGGCAACATAAAGAATTTGCCGGTCTGACCCCTTCATTTCATCAACACATCAAACCGCATGAAAAAGGGCGGCACCTGTGTCAGATGCCGCCCTAATGATCCTCAGATGAAGTTGGCTTAGCCTTTTGACATTGCTGCAACTTCAGCAGCGAAGTCACCTTCTTCTTTTTCGATGCCATCGCCGAGCTGGAAGCGAGCAAATCCCTTCAGCGCAATCGCCGCGCCAGCGTCTTTTTCGGCATTCTTGAGAGCCTGTTCGACGGAGTTTTCACCATCAATAACAAATGTCTGGGACATCAGGACATTCTCTTCGTAAAACTTGCGAATGCGACCTTCCACCATCTTTTCGATAATGTTTTCCGGCTTGCCGGAATCACGGGCGCTTTCAACAAAGATTTTCTTTTCTCTTTCAACAACGTCGGCATCCATGTCGTCGCGTGTTGCAGCCAGCGGATTGGTGGCAGCAACGTGCATGGCGACCTGACGGCCAATTGCATTGAGAGCAATAGCGTCACCTTCTGATTCAAGTGCAACCAGAACCCCGATTTTGCCCAGGCCTTCGGCGATGGAGTTGTGAACATAAGAAGCCACGACACCAGAACCGACTTCCATTACAGCAGCACGGCGCAGACCCATATTTTCACCGATTGTTGCAATCGCTTCGGTGATATTTTCCGATACCGGCTTGCCACCCATGTTGGCTGCAGAAATTGCATCGACCGAACCATCCGTGCCCATGGCCACTTTGGCAATGCCAGCGGCAAGAGCCTGGAAATCATCGTTGCGGGAAACAAAATCAGTTTCTGAATTCACTTCAACGACAGCTGCTTTTGAACCATCGCTGACGACTGCCACGAGACCTTCAGCAGCGGTACGGCCAGATTTCTTGTCGGCCTTGGCGATGCCTTTGGCGCGCAGCCAGTCAATCGCGGCTTCGATGTCACCATCGTTTTCGTTCAACGCGTTTTTGCAGTCCATCATTCCCGCGCCGGTTTTGTCGCGCAGTTCTTTCACCATTGATGCTGAAATAGCCATCTCAATAGCCTTTCTGGTTGGCCCCACAATCCGGGGCGTATGATTGTGTCATAGTATCGGGAGCCCCGATTGGGGCTCCGGTATTGCGTGTTACATCGTGCAGAATTGTCGATCTACAAGAGCTGCATGGCAGCCATGCGACCAACCTTATGCAATTGACTTACGACTTCAGACGCTCTGCAGCCTGAGCTTTCCAGTCTTCGATCTGGGCAGCCGAAAACGGCATATACTCGTCGACCTTGGCAATGTCTTCAGCGGTCAATTCAGCGATCTGCTTGTAGGTTGTGATGCCCTGCTCTTTCAGCTGACCTTCTGCAACTGGACCAATGCCGTTGATCTCTTTCAGGTCATCGGCGTCACCTTCAGGTGCCGCAAACAACGGTGCAGCTTCAGCAGGAGCAGCTTCAGCGGTGGGCGCCTCTTCTGCAGCGGGGGCTTCAGCGGCGGGCGCCTCTTCTGCAACGGGAGCTTCAACAACTGGTGCTTTTTCTGCGGCAGGAGCTTCAACTTCTGCGGCAGGAGCCTCAACGGCCGCGGGGGCCTCTTCTGCGACAGGAGCCGCTTCGGCTGCTGGTGCCTCAGGGGCAGTCTCCGGGATGGCGGCGACCGCTTCCAGAATCGTTTCTGCAGGCGCTTCTGCCTGCGCACCCAGATCAACACCAGAAGCGCCTTGCTGACGGGCAATGCCGTCAATAGCAGCTTTGGCAACCAGATCACAGTACAATGCTATGGCGCGTGAGGCGTCATCATTACCGGGAATTGGCAGGTCGATGTTGGCGGTATCGGAATTTGAATCAAGAACAGCGCAAACCGGAATTTTCAACTTCGCAGCTTCCAAAACAGCAATGGCTTCCTTGTTGGTGTCGATCACAAAGATCAGGTCCGGCGTGCCGCCCATATCCTTGATGCCACCCAGCGCACGTTCCAGCTTGTCACGCTCACGGGTCAGTTTCAGCAATTCTTTTTTCTTGAATCCTGACTGTTCACCGGCCAGCAATTCTTCCAACTCGCGCAACCGCTTGATGGAGTTTGAAATGGTTTTCCAGTTGGTCAGCATGCCACCCAACCAGCGTGCGTTGACGTAATACTGGGCGGAACGTCGGGCTGCGTCAGCGACCTGTTCGGAAGCGGTCCGTTTGGTGCCAACAAAAAGCACGCGGCCACCACGGGCAACGGTATCAGAAATCTGTTTCAGCGCGTTGTGCAGCAATGGCACGGTCTGGGACAGATCAAGAATGTGGATGTTGTTGCGTTTGCCGAAAATGAACTTGTCCATTTTCGGGTTCCAGCGGTGGGTCTGATGACCAAAGTGAACTCCAGCTTCCAATAGCTGGCGCATAGAAAAATCGGGCAGAGCCATGGCTCGCATCTCCTTTTACCGGTTGTACCTGGCGCGGATAAGAACGACAGAACCAATTTCTGTCGCACCGGAAGTGCTGGTCAGTGCCATGTTATCGCTAACTCGGGGCTGATCGCTTCACGAAGAAACGTTGACCATCACGCATCCGCGTGTGGAATGAGCGGCGTTATAGCGAGAATTTGGAAAGGTGCAAGGGGTTTCTTTGTGAGCCGGGATTGCAACGGACAAACCGGCCCGCGGCTGCTTATTAGTCTCTTAGTTCGCAACGCGAATAGATGTTGAGGATCTGCAAAGGCAGCTTTTCCCATGTTTGCTGATAGAAGAACTTTGATCTTTCCAAACATGCTTCACGGCTGGCATATGGCTGAACGTCGTATCCTTCAAACTTCTCGCCCTCGACCACCTTTTGAGTGTTTTCACCAGTCTGAATGACGAACAGGAAAACCAAAAACCACTTCATTGTCACAATCCGAAGATTCAATCCACGATTGGCATTTTCGCAGCTCGAATAACAAATTTGCAAATGAAATAGATGTTAGATCGTTGCGATCGAATTGTTGATAAAACTGGCAGGGGCAGCAGGATTTGAACCCGCGACCTACGGTTTTGGAGACCGTCGCTCTACCAACTGAGCTATACCCCTTCGCGCGCGGCTATCGCTAACGATAAACTGCGGCACGATCAAGTCTTATGTTGTGTTTTTAGCCTCCTGGCTGACTTCAACCAATGCAGTGTTGAATTCCGCACCAAACAACAACAGAACCGAAAGGCCATAAAGATAAACAATCGCCACCATCACCCCGGCCAAACCTGCATAAACGGCGGTGTAATTGGCGATATATTGCAGATACAGGCCGAACAGGTGGGATCCGACCGCGATACCTACCAGGGTAATCAGAATACCCCAAAGCAAGTCTCTTCGATGTCCCTTCAAATCTGGAAGAAGCCGATGGAATGCAAACAGCGTGACCCACAGCAATACCAGCGGCAGACCAAACTGCAGCAAGCGGAACATCAATGCAAACTCTGACAACCACACCATCCTGTCTAACATCAGGGACCAGACAAATGGAGCGCCAACCAATATGACATTGGATGCGATCAACGCTACTGCTCCGAGCAACACAAAGACCGCGCCTTGAATTCGCCGCCACAGAAACGACCGACGTTCGCTGACTTTGTAGGCCCGGTTGAGCCCGTCGCGGGCACTTTCAATGCCGTTTGTCGCTAACATCAGCGCCACCAGTGTGGAAAATGAAAAAAATTCTCCGGGATTTTGCGACAACAACACTCTCACCTGTTCGGTAATTGCATCGGCCGAATCTCCCGGCCATGAGCCGAGAACCAGAAACACGATCTGTTGTGCCATCGACGGATCACCGTAGAGGCGGACCAGCGAGGCGATCAGCATCAAAAATGGAAACAATGAGAGCAGCAACGACAGAGCAACGTTGGAAGCAATCGCAAGTCCGCCATCGTCGATCAATTTTACGATTGCCCGATAAAAGGACAGGAATACAATTCTTAACATGCCTATGCCCAGGATTGCGACAGGGCCAACTGTCGTTTGAGAAGTGCAAGAAAACTGGCACAAATTCCAATATATTATAACCGTTTTAGTTGCTCAGGCGCGGCAATCCCTGGCAAATATCCTGACCGCCGAGGCTTTCAGGTATACTTGCAACCGTGTTTCTTCAATGTAATCTGGATTTCCAACAATTTAAAAAATTGGGCAGCACAGTGATTCGACACACATCCATTTTTGTAACTGCAGTCCTTCTGGCAAGCTGGTTTGTCGGATCCCATGCGGCCTATGCCGACAATTTTGGTGCCATTGCCTATTCACCCAGTTCCGGCGCCTTCGGGCGTTCGTGGGATTACCCAAATCGCCGCGCGGCCGAACGCAAAGCTATGCGTGGCTGCCGTAAACATGCCAGAGATTGCCGGGTTTTTTGGTTCCGCAATGCGTGTGGTGCTGTCGCCTGGGGTAACAATAAAGGCTGGGGCAGCGCCTGGGGCTCAACCTCGCGCCGCGCTCAGCGACTGGCCATAAATAAATGTTCGCAATTTGCGAGTGGTTGCAAAACACGCGTCTGGCAATGCACCACTCGCTAGGCCCCAATTGGGTCCGGTGAAAATTTTAATAAGTGGCGCGACCACCGCTAAGGTCAAAAACAGCACCGGTTGTAAATGAATTTTCTTCCGTGCTCAGCCAACAGATCATTGATGCAGCCTCATGCAGTTCCATCATCCGACCACGCGGAATTTTCGACAACATATAGGCAATGTGTTCCTCAGACTGCTCCATGGCGCCCTTGGTTTTTGCAACAGCAGGTGTGACGCAATTGACGGCGATATTTTCGGCAGCCAATTCCTTGCCTAAACTTTTGGTCAACGCGATAACGGCGGCTTTGGTCGACGAATAAGCGCAAGCATTGGGATTGCCTTCCTTTCCCGCTACAGAAGAAACATTGACGATGCGGCCATAACCGACGGCGCTCATGTGGGGTACGACGGCCTTGCTTACGTTGAACGTGCCGGTCAGGCCAACTGCAACAACCGCTTCAAATTCTTCGACGGGATAATCCACCAGAGTGGCATTCACCCCGATCAGCGCAGCGTTGTTGATGAGAATGTCAATTTTACCGAACTTCTTCATTGTTGCTTCTACGCCTTCGGCAACGGACTTGCTGTCGGCAATATCTACTTCAACAGCCAGTGCCTTGCCTTCAAGGTCCAAGGAGGTTTGCGCCAGGCGTTTGGAATCGCGGTCCCATAGCGCAACCTGTGCACCATTATCCATCATCCGTTTCGCAACCGCCAACCCGATTCCCTGCGCCCCACCGGTGACGATTGCCACTCGGTCTTGTAAATCATATTTGTTCACTTGAATTCCTTTCTTGCGGGTCCCGCAGCCGCGATCCGCATCAATGTTTGTCTGCTTGCACTTTCGTTCGAACATTTAGTCGAGATGAAATACTTCTTCCATCGAAGCCCACCATTCATCCTTCGCTCTTGATTCCAGCGGTACCTGCATTGGACCACATAATTTCCACCATTCCATGGTCTTCGGATCTTCCGAAATTGCCAGATTGTCGGCTTCAAAGTCGCTGCCCAGATATTCCCAATAGGCGAACATGACGTTTTCGGGTTGGCGCAAATAGATAGAATAATTGGTGATATTGCTCTTTGAAAGCCGGTTGAGAATTTCCGGCCAAACGTCTGCATGAAGGCGTTTATATTCTGGAATATCTTCAGGTCGTAGTCCGATCATCATTCCCATGCGTTGCATTATAAATTCCCTTCGCTATTTGTTGCGGGGCACCAACTCGAGTGCCATAGTGAGCTGACTTTAAAGAGTGTTCCTGCGTCTGTTTGATCACTACCAACCGACGCTGATGAGGATTCCCCCCTATGACCGCTCAAAGCCTTTCGTCTATAAAACAAGATATAATCTCGGCGTGTTTGAGGATGAACGAAACGGGCCTTAATCAAGGGACCTCGGGAAATATTAGCTCGAGAACCGAGGATGGGTTTGTCATTACCGCGTCTGGTGTTCGTTATAATCTGATGCAGGAACACCACATTGTAGAAATGGATTTGCAAGGCGGATATCGCGGTGAATTTCTGCCGTCTTCGGAATGGCGTATGCATATGGATATTTACGCAGCCCGCCCCGAAGCCCAAGCGGTTGTGCACACGCATTCTCCATTTGCCACAGCCGTATCCAGTCTGCGAAAAGACGTGCCGGCGTTCCATTACATGGTTGCAGCGGCGGGTGGTAATACTCTTCGATGCGCAGATTATGCGTCTTTCGGCACCCAGGAACTGTCGGACAATATGATAACTGCAATCGAAGATCGTACCGCTTGTCTTCTGGCAAACCATGGGTTGATTTGTTTTGGTCCTGATCTGGATTCTGCATATATGCTGGGAGTCGAACTCGAGACGTTTTGTCGGCAATTTGCAATTGTTTGTCAGATGGGCAAACCGGTGATCCTTAAAGACGCGGAAATGGCCGATATTTTGGAGCGATACAAAACCTACGGGAAGCAACCGGCGGAGGCTGCAAAATCTAGTTCTCCTGCAGTGATTGCGCCGGTCAGACGCGACTGACCCCTGCATAATTTGACGGCGCGCGCATTGATTCATATTGCCAGTTTGACCCATGCGCTGTTGCGACGGCTGGATCGGACACAGGCATCGACAAATGCGACCCCTTTAAGACCATCCTGAACCGTTGGATATACTGTTCCAGATTCCACCTCACCACCGCTTTGCGCGGCACGAATGGCCCGGGCGGCTTCGGTATAGATGTTGGCAAACCCTTCAAGATAGCCTTCAGGATGCCCCGGAGGAACACGGGTAACGCGCCCAGCATCTCCGCCGGAGCCCGCCCCACCACGGGTGATCAGCCGTTTTGGCTCTCCCAGCGGCGTATACCAAAGATAATTGGGATCTTCCTGACGCCATTCCAGACCGCCCTTGGATCCATAGATGCGGACTGCAAGAGCATTTTCATTGCCTGGAGCTACCTGGCTGGACCATAACATGCCGCGAGCACCGGAGGAGAAGCGCAACATTACGTGGGCGTTGTCGTCAAGTTGGCGACCGGAAACAAATGCGCTGAGATCAGCCGACAATTCAGAAACTTCCAGACCAGTCATAAAGCTGGCCAAATTGTAGGCATGCGTTCCAATGTCGCCGGTTGAACCGCCTGCTCCTGCCTGCGCCGGGTCAGTGCGCCATGACGCCTGTTTCTGCCCTGTCGATTCCAAGTCTGCCGACAACCAGTCCTGAGGATATTCAGCCTGAACCACACGGATCTCTCCAAGTTCGCCACCGGCGATCATCTCTCGTGCATGGCGTACCATTGGGTACCCGGTATAATTATGAGTCAGAACAAAGACAGCGCCGGTTTTTTCAACCAAAGCCGCCAGCTTCTTTGCATCACCGAGACCAGCGGTGAGCGGCTTGTCGCAAATGACGTGAATGCCGCGTTTGAGAAATTCCCGAGCAACTGGATAGTGCATATTGTTTGGGGTAACGATTGATACTGCCTGAATACCGTTTTTGAGCCGCCCTTCCCGTTTGGCCATGTCGAGAAAGCTGCCATAGGTTCGGTCTGCCGCCAGTCCGAGTTCGGCTCCAGATGCATGGGCTCTTTCAGGATCGGATGACAAGGCGCCAGCGACCAGTTCAAACTGGTCATCGATGCGCGATGCGATGCGGTGAACGCCACCAATGAACGCGCCCTGCCCGCCGCCAACCATGCCGAGCCTGATGCGTGTATTGTCTTCATTCGCCATAATCTGTTCTCCCTGTTAAATGCCCAGCATCCGACGATTTGCCGCTTCGTCGGTGCCGCCATCAGCGAAATCGTCAAAGGCTTTTTCCGTAACCTGGATGATGTGCGCCTCGATGAACGGCGCACCTTCTGCAGCGCCCTGTTCTGGATGTTTTAATGCACATTCCCATTCAATAACGGCCCATGAATCATAATCATATTGGGCAAGTTTTGAGAATATTGCCGGGAAATCTACCTGTCCGTCGCCGAGCGAACGGAAACGGGCGGCGCGTTCTACCCATGGCGCGTAGCCTGAATAGACCCCCTGACGACCGGTGGGATTAAATTCAGCATCCTTCACATGGAAAGCGCAGATGCGCTCATGGTAAATGTCGATGAAATCCAGATAATCGAGCTGTTGCAGCAGGAAGTGTGAGGGGTCGTAATTGATCTGGCACCGCGGATGGTTGTCCAGCCGCTCAAGGAACATTTCAAAGGTTGTGCCGTCGAAAATATCTTCCCCGGGGTGAATTTCATAACCAACGTCGCAGTCCGCCTCATCGAACGCGTCAAGAATGGGGCGCCAGCGTTTTGCCAGCTCATCGAAGGCCGTTTCAATCAGACCGGCAGGACGTTGTGGCCACGGATAGAGATAAGGAAAGGCCAGCGCGCCGGGAAATGAAACGTGAGATTTCATGCCCATATTTGCAGACGCCTTGGCAGCCATCATCATCTGATTAACGGCCCATTCCTGACGAGCCTTTGGATTGCCCCGCACTTCCGGTGCTGCAAAACCATCAAAGGCTTCGTCATAGGCAGGATGTACGGCCACCAACTGGCCCTGTAAATGTGTTGAGAGATCGGTTATTTCAACACCAGCTTCCCGGCAGGTCCCGATCAGTTCGTCACAATAGGTCTTGCTGTCTGCCGCCTTTGCAAGGTCGATAAGGTTGCCGTCCCAGCTCGGCAATTGAATTCCCTTATAGCCATGACCAGCGGCCCATTCGGAGACGCTTTTGAGAGAGTTGAACGGCGGCTCGTCGCCACCAAATTGTGCCAGGAATATTGCTGGACCTTTCATCGTTTTCATCGGTTTGTCTCCTTCAAAATTCGAAAAATCTTATTGCCTGTTTGGTCGTGCAGCTGCGAAATCAGGCCCTGTCCCAGGTCTCACGCAAAAAGTCGTGGCCATATTTGTAAACTTCATCGCGGGAAGGAAAGAAATCCCGCCACACCTTTGTTGCGGCTGCAAGATCAGGCATTGCACGTCCAAACGATTCAACCGTGCACCAACCTTCATAACCACCGTTTTTCAAAGCCGACATGGTTTCGACCCATGGCACATGGCCTTTGCCCGGCGTTCCCCGGTCATTTTCGGAAAAGTGAACATGGGAAATTTGGTTTAGATTGGGAGCGATGACACCGACCGGATCTTTTTCTTCGATATTGGCGTGGAAGGTATCGTAGAGCAAACCATAGTTGTCAGCGCCCACCCGTTTGACGATGTCGGCAGCGTCTTCCACCGTGTTGAGCACATAGCATTCAAAGCGGTTCAACGGCTCGATCCCCAATTTGACCCCATGATCAGCAGCATAGGCCGCTGCCTTTTTATGAACCGTAACCAGATTACTGTGCTCTGTTTCCGTTGGTGGGTCCCCCGAAAACACCCCCAATGGTTGATGAAATGGCCCGCAGAGAACTTCGCCGCTGGCCGCTTCAGTGCAGTCAATCACCCACTTGATGTGGCCCAGCGCTGCGTCTTGAACACCTGCATCACCACTCAAACAGCTATGATCTTCATCCGGCATTACGCACACAGTTGTTACACGAAGACCGTTGTCGCGAGCTGCCTGACCCACTTTGGCATAATGCTCTGGATCACCATCGAATATGGGCAGCTCAATTCCGTCATATCCAGTTTTTTTCAGCTCTTCAAAAATCGGAAAATGTTCGTCGGTTACGTGGATCGTCCACAATAACAGATTGAAACCTAGCAGCATTTTGTTCTCTCCTGTGTTTTTCCCGACAACACTTCCACCTAGCTCTGCAGCGGCAATGAGTTCATGGCAGTTATTGTGTCTTCAAAGGATGTTATTCCGGCGTCGGACCCAAGGCCCGATGCGACCAGAGCGGCTGACACCTGAGCAAAACGAAGCGACGTATCCAGATCCATCTCATGATGCAGCGCGACAATGAAACCGGCATCAAATGCATCACCGCAACCAGTCGTGTCGACGATTTGAATGTCGTAGGCAGCGGATTGTTTTCGAAGGCCGGATTGATCAGCGTAAAATGCACCATCAGGGCCGAGCGTGAAGACACAGGCAGTTGCGCCCGCATTCAGCATGGCATCGGCGCAGTCGTCGGTCGATTGTTTGCCGGCCAGGTCGCGAGCCTCTTCGATTGACGGCATGAAATAGTCGATATGAGGAAGCAGGGGTTTGACGATGGAGATGGTGTGTTCATCGGTTGCTATAAGATCAAATGTGACTGTTCGCCCCCGTTTCTTGGCTTCCTGCAGCAAACGGACGCTCGACGAGCCATCCAGCGTTTGCAACAGACCTGTGCCGCCCAGATGGATGATTGGTGCATCCAAAACGTTATCGTACATATCTTCGGTCACATCAAAATGGTCTGATGCGCCGCGCATATGAAGTGCCGGGCGGTCACCATTTGGACGAACATTGAGTATGGTTGCCGAGGTCGGCACACCGGAAAGGCGTTGCATCGCAGAACTATCCACCCCGTGCTTTTCCAACGTCAGAAGAACCCAGTCAGCTTTCTCATCTTCGCCAACTGCACCAACGGCCAGGCTGTTGAGTCCAAGCTTTGCGGTATCGATCACCGTGCCACCAGCAGTACCCGCGACGGTTAGCCTGATTTCCTCGATGAAGTCGACATTTCCACGTTCAGGAATTGCTGTGACCGGCCGGCCCAGAACATCCAATATGTACAGCCCGATTACTGAGACGTCGTGTTTCATTCACCTTTATCTCCGCGCAATCGAAACACTGCAAACCACAAGATGATATCGATAACCGCAAGACCCCAGACCAGCGGTTGTTGGTAAAACGGTGCCGATGCGGCGCGGCGCACCAGCGAAACCGCGGGAGCCTTCAGAAAGGCAACGCCATACAGGTGAGCGGCGGCGATGGCCACCAACAGGGCGGTGCAGAATATCAGAGCCACAACAGCTGCGGCAAACGGGATCATGCGTACCGGAGCCCCGGGTTCCGCCAGAGGTAGCAGATTGTTGATCAGTGCTGCCACCACAACTAAACCGCATCCCAGAGAAAATATGGTCAGACTGAAGGGTTGGAAAATCATAATCAGGGCGACAATGCCCAATCCGATGATCGAAAACTCCAGGCGCAGAGCTGTTTCCTTGGTCAGCTTTGACCCACTGCTACTACTCATGTGCGCACTGCCTTTCCATCCGCATCAAATACGTGAGTTTGACCCGGATCAGGCATCAGGTGGAGAACTTCTCCGCTTTTGACCCGTGTTTCCCGGGGGACGACGACCCTAATTTCAGTTTGTTTTGGGGTGCGGGCATGAACCAGTGTTTCCGCTCCCATCGATTCAATGATCTCGGCCTCAACCGTAATCGTGCTGGAACTTGGATCAGATGTCAGCGAAAAGGCCCGTGGTCTAACACCAATTTGAATTGGCCCGGCGGATTGGCTGGATACAGCCTTGTCAACACCAAGATGCAGCGGATTACCATCCACCAACACCTCTGCCTGACCATCATTGCATTTGGCAAATTGTGCATCGAGCAGGTTCATCTGAGGCGTTCCAATAAAACTTGCTACAAAGGCGTTTGCCGGCTTGGCAAAAACATCGTGTGGCGAGCCAATCTGCTCGACCGCCCCGTCCCGCATAATGGTAATCCGGTCCGCCATGGTCAGCGCTTCGAGTTGGTCGTGGGTAACAATGACGGTTGGTTTTGAAAGCCCCTGGAGCACTTCCTTGATTTGCGCGCGCATGGTTTCACGCAATTCGACATCCAGTCTGGACAACGGTTCATCGAACAGAAAACAAGACGGATCACGGATGATGGCCCGGGCGACAGCGATGCGCTGTTTTTCCCCTTCAGCAACCTCGGCCGGATAGCGTTGCAAAATATGCGTCAGTTGCAAAATTTCAGCGACGTCTGAAACTCGCTTGTTGCGATCTTTTGCTGACAGTTTTTCCACCAACAATGGGAAGGCCAAGTTCTCGCCCACGGTCAGTGCCGGGTAAAGCGCGTAAAACTGGAACACCATTGCGACATTGCGTTGCTCTGGTGTCAGTTTTGTAACGGCTCTGTCGTTGAAAAGGACTTCTCCGGCACTGGGAGTTTCCAGCCCGGCGATCATCCTCAGCGTTGTAGTTTTGCCACAACCTGATGGGCCAAGCAGACATACCACCTCGCCGGAATCCACATATAGGTTGAAATCCCGAACAGCTGCGAACTGATCGAAATTCTTATCAACACCTTTGAGTTCAATTGTTGATTTCAGCGTTTTACCGTCCCGAATGTTACGCCGCGTAGCAGCTGGTTTTGCAAGAAGAAGGTCACCAGTATCACCGGTATTAGAAACAACGTTTCAATGGCTGCCAGCAGTCCCCAGCGCACCCCGATATCGCCGCCGATCGTCTGCGACATGGCGACGGGAACCGTGCGTGTTTCAACTCCTGTCAACAACAGGGCAAAGAGGAACTCGTTCCAGGTCAGGATCAGGCCGAATACTGCCGTTGCAGCAAGTCCGGCCAGAACCTGTGGCAAACAGATTTTGAAAAACACCCGTCGTTCAGACGAACCATCTATACGGGCGGCATCCTCAACGTCGGGTGAAAGCTCATCGAAAAAGCTTTTCATCATCCAGATTGTAAACGGTAGATTAAACGCCGTGTAGAGTAAAATGATGCCGGTATAAGTCCCAGACAGTCCCGTCACCCTGAACATCAACATAACCGGAATGATGACAACAATTGCCGGTAACATACGTGTCGTCAAAATGACGAATAAATAGGTGTCGTTTCCTTTGAGCGGGTATCGCGAAAACCCGAAGGCAGCGAGCGTGCCGATGAACAGTGCCAAAAGCACCGAAAATCCGGCGATGAAAACCGAATTGAAAAAGAAGCGGTCAAAGCCCGTATCCTGAGCAGCGGCACCTGCTGAAAACGATCTGGAGAAGACATTGACGAAGTTGTCCAATGTCGGTTTGAACGTCAGAATTTCAGGAACAATAAAACTCAGGAAATCAGGAAACAGCTTTGCAGGAATCGCGAGTGCGTCCGTGTGTTCCTTAAAGGCTGTAATGATGATGAACAAAACCGGAAAGAAATAGATCAGGCTTACGACAGTGGCTCCAAAGGTCCTGCCCCATCCCGCCTGGTCGACTTCCCGCGCTCGGTTTTTGGCATTAAAGCGAAACAACATTTACCCCTCCTTCGCCCGGCGGTTGGCCAGATAAAGATAAAGATTGGTCAATACGATCACTGTAAACAACAGGACATAAGACAGGGATGCAGAATACGATGTTTTGTTGAATTGAATCGCTTGTCGATAAACATAAAGCGCAATTGTCTCTGTGCTCTGCCCCCCGTCGGTGAGGATGAACACGATGTCGAACAGTTTGAATGCTTCGATGGTCCTAAACAACAGGGCCAGCATCAACAGGCCTTTGACATAGGGAAAGGTGATTGACTGGAATCGTCTCCATGCCGGAACCCTGTCGACGGCGGCCGCTTCATATAGATATTTGGGAACACTTACCAATCCGGCGAGTACCAACAGCATAACAAAAGGCGCCCACATCCACGCATCCGCAATGACGATGGCCGCAATCGCTCCCGCGGTTGACGAAATCAACACATAAGGTTCGTCGGTGAAAAGGTTGGCAAACTGACTGACCAGACCGAATGTCGGATCGTAATAATATCGAAAAAACGCCCCAACAGCGACATATGAAAGCATCATTGGCGTCAGCACCAAAATAAGTAAATAGCGGCGCAATGGAAACTGTTTGGCAAATAGCAAGGCCAACAAAAAACCAAAGATCATCTGAACCAAAACGGTCAAAACAACCAACGTGGCAGTTGTTGTAAGACGATCCCAAACCACAGGATCGTTGATCAGTCGCTCATAATTTCGAAAGCCGATAAATCGCAGCGTCTGGCGATCGGCGCGGTAGTTATAGAACGACAATCCCAAAGACCACAGCAGCGGGAAAATATTCATTACCACAAGAACAGCGATAGCCGGTGCTACAAGTAGACCACCGATATAGCGCCCCCACGCATTGACAACCGCCGTAATCGCTACAAGAGCGCTGGCTGCTCCAGCAATCCATAGGGTTATAATTGAGGGCAGTATGAACGCTGAAATCACAGTTGCAGCAACACCTACAACAAGCGCCCCAAGCCAGTTGCTCCAGCTTGGTGTGAATAATGCGTTGCCGCTGGAGGAAGGGGTGTCGGTCGTTTTCAATTTGGCCACATTCTTTGAAAATAACGCGCCGGCTTTTTCCGGCGCGTTATAAGTTCTTTATAAACAGATAGTTACTCGATCAAACCAGCATCTTCCAGCAATTGTTGCTGAAACTTGGCGATCGCATCCATCGTCGCTTTGGCGTCCTGCTTACCGGTAATGGCAAGGTCGAACTGCTCCTGCTGCTGCACCAACAATTCGAAGAACTGAGGAACATGCCAGACGTCCTGCTGCCATTCCAGGCCAGCAGCCCAGGTACGGTTCCAGGGACGATACGTGGTGTATTTTGGATCGTTATACACTGACTTGATGGCACTTTGACCGCCGGCTGCAGCAAACTGATGCTGAATATCCGCTGACAACCACCATTTCACGAAGTCGACAGCTTCCTTAATCTTGGCATCGTCGGTCCAGGTCATAATGACAAATGGCTGACCACCGATGTTGGATGTTCTGTCAATTTTACCGTCGGCCTTTTTCAGACCTGGCATGGAAGCGAATGCAATTTTGCCTGCGACTTTTGACGTATCAGGGTTGATCGCACTTTCAGCAAAACCAATCCATTCGATGTTAAGAGCCAACTTGCCTTCACGGAAAAGCTCGTCGGTCTTAAAGATATCCATCGATCCGGTTTTGACCACAGGAGGCATGTATTTCAACAGGCTCAGATAGTGATCAAGCGCTTTGACGGCAGTTGGTGAATTTACAACACCTTCAGCTTGACCGTTTGGAATATCGGTTTCATCCCAGATACCAGCGCCATGCTGCCAGATAAATCCGTTCACCTGCATACTGGAGAAGTCGTAGCCTTTGCCAGCCTGATAGGCGATTCCGTAAAAGTCATCGTCAGCAGCTTTACCGGCAAGCATGTCGCCCTTTTTGCGCTGGAAGAACTCACCGATTTTACCGAACATGTCCCAGTCCATGCCATCTAGCTCTTCTGCAGAGCAAGGCAATTTGGCGCCATACTTGGCCTTAAAGGCGGCCTGTTCATCGGCATGGCACAGTACGTCAGTACGCGCATAAGTGACCAGGATATCCGGCATCTGTGGGAAGCCGTAGATGTTATCAGACTTGTATGGATAGGTCCCATAAGCCTGAAGCGGAGCCTGATGCATGCCATCAAGGGTCGCCTTCAGTTCTGGGTCTGCATCAATCAGGTCATTGAGTTTTCTGTAATAGCCACCTTCGATGAAGGCACCCAACCACTGGCTGTCTGATACGGCCATATTATATTTTTGTTCACCGGATGTCAGCGAGGCGTTCAGACGGGTGTAGTAGTCAGGCCACGGAATGAAGTCGACTTCGAGTTTCACGTTATTGCCAGACTTCGCCTTATACTGCTCGTCGAACAGCTTTTTCATAATGCGCGTTGGTGGCCAGTCCGGGACTGCCATATTCAGCGTTACATCTGCTGCCCAGGTTGGGGTGGCAAGGGACATTCCCAGACAACCCGCCATTGCCGCTGATATCAGCGACCGTTTTGAAAGTGTCATAATTCTTATTCCTCCTGTTAGTCTTTCTTCTCAGTCTTTCCTCGTTAAATCACATGGCGGCTGGGACGATGGTGCCATCCGCCTTGCGAAATATATGAACCCGCTCGGGCGGGATGACGATTGGTAATTCGTGGCCCGGTTTGACGCCCAGCGCACCTGCCTCAGGCAGCACCAGGCGAAGGCTTGAACCGGCAACATCGACAGATACAACGGTAATATCACCGAGCGGCTCCACCAGTTGCACCTTCAAATTCAGATGCGGCTCCGCGTCCCTGGCCAGCCGGATATCAGAAGGCCTGATCCCCATCACGATAGCTTCGTCCTCTGATATCTGGGGACGTTTGGTATTTAGCGGACCAAACGGTGTCTGCAACCCGTCGCCATCCTCGCTGATACTCACGTCCAGCAGATTCATATGCGGTGAGCCAATCTTTGCCGCTACATAGATATTGTCAGGGGTTTCATACAATTGATCCGGCGAGCCTTGCTGGACCACATGTCCTTCTTCCATGACGGCGATATCTTCACCCATCGACAATGCTTCGAGTTCGTCGGGCGTCGCATAGATGATTGTCATGCCAAATTGCCGGTGCAGGCGTTTCAGCTCAGCGCGCATGTCATGGCGCAATTTTGCATCAAGGTTGGTCAACGGTTCGTCGAGCAGCAATATATTGGGCCTCTGGATCAGGGCGCGACCCAGGGCAACACGCTGTTGTTCACCGCCTGACAATGTCGAGGGCAGATTGCCAGTTCGATGGGACAATGAAAGCATTTCCACTGTCTCACCAATTCGCTGCTTTATCTCAGCTGACGGTAACCCCGATTCTTTCAGCGGGTAGGCAAAATTATCGGCAACGCTCAAATGGGGATAAAGTGCAAATGACTGAAAAACCATTGCCACGCCTCGCCCCCGAATAGGTGCGTCCGCGACATCACGACCATCCAGTTCAATCGTTCCAGCGTTGATTTTTTCCAGACCCGCTATCGCACGCAATGTGGTGGTTTTTCCAACGGAGCTTGGTCCGAACAAAACGAAAAACTTACCGGCCGCAACATCAAAAGACAGATCTTTGAGAGCTTCAACATCTCCAAAGTTCTTGTGTACGCCCTGCAAGCGCACCGCTGTTTTTGCTTGATCAGTCTGGCCGTTGCCCTGTTGCAAGATTATCCTCCTAGGCCCCCGCCGATTCCCATTGACCTGTTCTCGCGGATTTTAACACCGCGTCGGTCACTAGGTCGGTCGCCAAAGCATCGCGGAAAGTTGGCATGGCCGGCTGATCGCCTTCCAGTCCGACTAAAAAGTCCGCGAATTGATGGACAAAACTGGATTCATATCCAATCGACAACCCTGGAACCCACCATTTGTCCATATACGGCTGGTCACCATCGGTGACGTGAATGGAGCGCCAACCGCGAACCCTCCCCTCATCGCTGTGATCAAAATATTCCAGTCGATGCAGATCATGGAGATCCCACATGATCGAGGCGTTTTCGCCATTGATTTCCAGCGTATAGAGCGCCTTGTGACCTCGCGCATAGCGGGTTGCTTCAAAGGTAGCGAGGGAGCCGTTTTGGAAGCGTGCGAGGAAGAGGCTGGCATCGTCAATACCGACAGGTTCTACATTGCCGGTCAGGGTATGCATGCGTTCCTTGATGAACGTTTCTGTCATCCCGGAAACATTATCGATAGGACCGTTCAGCCACATGGCTGTATCGATGCAATGGGCAAGCAGGTCACCGGTGACACCACTTCCGGCAACACCAACATCCAGGCGCCATAGTCCTGCGCCGCCCTGTGGCAGATCGTCGGCAATGGTCCAATCCTGAAGAAATTTTGCCCGGTAGTGGAAAATCTTTCCGAGCTTGCCTTCATCAATAATTTGTTTTGCCAGCGTCACAGCTGGAATGCGGCGGTAATTATACCAGACCATATTGGCCACACCGGCTTTTTCAACCGCGGCGACCATATCCTGCGATTCCTGTGCGTTCCTGCCAAGCGGCTTTTCACACATGATCATCTTGCCGGCTTCCGCGGCGGCGATCGCAATGTCCTTGTGCATGTCATTTGGCGCGGCAATATCAATCAGGTCGATGTCGTCGCGTTCAATCAGTTTTCTCCAATCCGTTTCGACTGATGCGAAACCCCAGCGCTCTGCATGGGCTTCGGCATTGGCCCTATCGCGACCACAAACCGCAACCAACTCCAGTTCATACTCGGAATCAAAATAATGCGAAGTTTGATGAAAGGCGTTTGAATGTACCCGCCCCATAAAACCGTAGCCAACCAAACCAATTCTGAGTTTTTTAGAAGCCATGTCAGGAACTCCATCCATGGGCATCGCGGACGTTCATCATTGCCGCCAAAATGTCATTCCATGTCTGCTGTGTGAGCAGGTCTTCATTGGGGAACATGCATCCGTCCCAGCAAATGTGCTGCATTGCCTTTGTGGGGGACCCATCAGCATTGTTAAGCCAAAGTCCCGAATGACGGACAATATCGAGACGACCATTGGGATCACCAACCATACAATGACGTCCGGTTTTGTCGTGAGACCCCATACCCTTCACTGTGCCGTCATTCTGCGCAACATGGAAATCGATCGTCCATGGTCGCAAGGCGTCGGTTACTTTCTTAAGCGCGCCATCCAGCGCATCCCCGTCACTCCAGTCGAAATTTTCAGGCAGCAATTTTGCTTCTGGTGCATTATAACCCATCACATAAAGTAAGGTGTGAGCCATATCAGCCTGAAATCCAATAGTGTTCGGCCGGTCCACTGCTTCCAGAAGTTCAACCATTGATTTCCAGGAATGCATACCTCCCCAACATATCTCCCCTTCAGCTGCCAAACGTTCGCCATGATCGCTTGCAATGTCACAGGCTTGTCTGAATGTATCGGCGATAAGTTTAGTATTGCCTGCCGGATCTGTCGCCCAATCTTCGACACCGCTGGCAGAATCGATGCGTACAACCCCATAAGAGCGGACACCGAGTTCTTTTAAACGACCCAGAATGTGGCAAGATTTGCGGACCATATCGAGAAATTGTTTGCGGTCATCTGCTGACCCCATTGCCGCGCCACCACCGACTGGTTCCCAAACCGGAGCAACCGCTGAGCCGACGACAAGGTTCCTCGAAGCTACCTTATCTGCAAGTTCTTTAATTTGGTCATCGCTCGCATCGATCGGCGTATGAGGATCTGCTAGAAACAAGTCGACACCATCGAACTTGGTCCCGTTGACATCCGCTGCAGCTGTTAAATCCAGCATTGTATCCAGATCTATCGGCGGCTCTGAGTCGTCGCCCTTGCCGACCAATCCTGGCCACATCGCATTGTGCAACTTTGGAAATGAATTCGAAATTGCCATTGGTCTCCTCCCTGAATCCAATCGATTTAGTCGACGGCAAAATTTGCTATTCCCTACTTAGCCATCAACAGCACTGGCAAATCAACCAAAAACTGTTATATTAGTATAAGCACACCCATTCACGAACAACAAGTGTCGAAATCGTTGAAGCAGAAACAGTCCAAATTTATCGTGCCGTCCGACATTGAATGGAAGTTCGATCAGATCAACCGCACTTTGCCGTTGCGCGATCAGATTTATGTGCTGATTCGATCGATGATATCGACCGGTGCGCTGCCTCCTGGCGGTCCGGTTGAAGAAAAGGCAATTGCCATCCGACTCGGTGTATCGCGAACCCCCGTAAGGGAGGCGGTGCAGCGTTTGAGTGACGAACATATGGTGGAGATCAAGCCTCAATCAGGTACACGGGTTGCTGGCATATCACGCAGTCATGTGCATCAGGCGTTTATCATCCGACGGGCGCTGGAAAGTGAAAGCGTTGCTGCGGCGGCAGAGAAAATTACTGACAAAGATGCGACAAGACTTGAGGGAAATTACCTGCAACATCAATTGGCCTTGGACCGCAAACAATTTGTGGATGCCATTCGGTTCGACGATGAGTTTCATCAAACTATTGCTGAAATAGCGGATTTGCCCCTGTTGTGGCGGGCAATCACGATATTCAAGGTCCAACTTGATCGCTGTCGTCACCAGACCGTTCCAAAAGAGGGATATGGCGAATCCACCCTGCTCCAACACAAGGCAATCCTCGATGCTCTTAAGGACCGGGATGCTTCATTGGCTCGTCAAATGATGCAGTCTCATCTTGACTTGACGTACCGGGGTATTCAGGAATTTCTGGATGCTGAACTCGAGGAGCTTCAGCGTCTGTCAAACAGCTGAATCTGCAAGTTATCCACAGGCCAATGAATCGCGCGGAGGCAACGACAGCTGCCCGCGCAAGGCGACGATATCGACTATATCGCAGAATGCGGCGATTGCGCCGTTCAACTGAATAACAAACTAAGAGGATTTGGAGCGGGTGAAGGGAATCGAACCCTCGTATTCAGCTTGGAAGGCTGCTGCTCTACCATTGAGCTACACCCGCATCTGGGGACACTTTATGTCACTTGGTCCCAAGCGCCAACTCTTATTGTCAAAGAGCGAACAACTGGCTGGTGGAGGAGGCTGGATTCGAACCAGCGTACGCTAAGCGAACGGATTTACAGTCCGTCTCCTTTAACCACTCGGACACTCCTCCAAGCCAGCAGGCGCGTTATGACGACTGCACATTTGTGTGTCAACACAAACTCGACGTGTTTGTAGAGACAATTTCAATATCATAAATTTTCTCTGTCAAATCAGGGTGCATCAGGGCCTATTGCATGATAGGTGCGACATATGAAAAGCCCCCGTCCCTCTGCCCGGAACCGTTCAAATAATAACTCAAATCGTGGCACTACCAGATCTGACGGCGGCGGCCGCGGTGGCGGCGGTGCTGGTCGATCAAGGTCAAAGCGAAAGGGCGGTAAAAAGAATTCGCACGGTGACGGAAGCTCTGGTGATTCTCTTTTGCTATATGGGATTCACACGGTTCGCGCTGCGCTTAACAATCCAGACCGTCGGATCGAGGAGCTTTGCGTCACCGAAAATGCGTTTGCTCGGCTTGGGCAACTCGCGTCGCACCGCAAGGCGCTTCCTGTATCGGTAAAATCTCCGCAGGTGCTCGATCAACTGGCTGGTGGTGATGCTGTCCATCAGGGTGTTGTCGCCAAATGCTTGCCGCTGGATATGCTTGACGCGTCTGAACTATTTCACTTGGCCGACGCCCGGCTGGTGCTGGCCCTCGATCAAATCACCGATCCCCACAATGCGGGCGCCATATTGAGATCAGCCAGCGCCCTGGGTGCTGATGCGGTTTTAACCACCAGCCGAAACTCGGTTCACGAAACGGCCGTTCTGGCCAAATCGGCCTGTGGTGCGCTCGATACGATCCGGCTGATTGAACTGCGCAATCTGTCAAAAGGTTTGCAGGAACTCAATGATATGGGATTTTACTCAATTGGGTTAGACAGCGAAGGCCCGCTGGTGCTTGAGGAAACGCTAACAAGCAGCGATGCCGACAAGATTGTTCTGGTTCTGGGGTCGGAAAACAAGGGCCTGCGGCAGATGACCCGCGAGACATGCAAAGCTTTGGCGCGGCTGGATATGCCTGGGCCAATCAAGTCACTCAATGTTTCAAATGCCGCAACGCTTTCGCTCTATGCAGTGGCCAATCACTTGCGGGGCAAGCTCTAAAGCAAAATTAATCTTTGAGCAGTTCCAGATAAACAATGCTGGGGTATCTGACATCATAGGCTTCGCTAAGGCGATAAAAACGAATGTCTACGTTCTCAATTTGCTTCAACATTTTGGCTTCACGTTTGGCGGCTATTTCTTCGCCAAGACGTTTCATTTTTTCTGAAACGCGGATGAATTTGGAGCCTGACCTGCGGCGGATGTTGCTTACCTTGTTACGCAGATGGCTGTTACGTCGAATGGCATTTTCGTCGTTGCGACGTTTTGCCAAATCGTCCCCGTCAATGACGAAGATCGTGTCATGCAGCGAACGACGACGCCCGTTGCGGTGCAATTTGTTGCTCAAGCGCCTTTTATAACGAAAGTTTTTTGACCGAACGCTGGACCTGACTTTGTCGAGTTCACCAGCCAGCGTTGAAAATCCGCGCTCTCGTGCCTGGGCGGTGATGTCCAGTATCAATAATCCAGCCAGAAATACCAATGCGACGAGCGCAATCTTTAGTGTGCGTGTGCAGGCCATGCGACCCTCCTGCGGGAAATCCCGTTTGTCATAAATGCTCATGACAAGGAGTCGGTGGAGTATCCTCCCGACACACTCATTGTCGTCAGTTCAAGGGCGAGTTTGCCAGCTACGTCTATGCTTAAGCAAGTCTTAACACGCCAATTGGCGATGAAACCTGATCTTAAGGTTAACCTGCCAGCTCTGCGACTTCGCCGTATTTTTTCACAGATTCAAAGGCTTGCCGAATAATCCTTTGATCTGCATGGGGTCTGGCGGCTTCCACAGATAGGATTTGACGGTAGCGGCGCGCGCCAGGTTGTCCTTGAAACAGTCCAATCATGTGCCGGGTGATATGATGAACCCGCCCTTCCTGCTCCAGATGCCTGGAAGAATAATCCATCATGGCGCTGCAAATATCGTCGAGCTCCACTGAAGTGGTGTCATCACCATAAATCGCGCTGTCGACGTGTCTCAGGATAGAGGGGTTTTGGTAGGCCGCTCGCCCAACCATGACCCCATCAAGTGGAATGTTCAATCCGGTGGACACGAATCCGGCCGCTTGATCGATCGACTTTATGCCCCCGTTAATGCCGATAAAACGGTCTGGATAGGTGTTCTTGAGCTGTTGGACAATGTCATAATCCAAAGGCGGAATATCACGGTTTTCCTTAGGACTTAGTCCCTGAAGCCAGGCTTTACGGGCATGTACCCAAAGCGCGTTACAACCGGCATCCAATACGCCAGTGGCAAGTTCAAAAAGCGAAACGTTCGGTTCCTGCTCATCGACTCCGATACGACATTTCACGGTAACCGGTATTTGCACCGATTTTGATATTTGATGCACACATTCGGCGACCAGTTCTGGCTGGCGCATTAAACAGGCACCGAATGTACCGCTTTGTACCCGGTCAGACGGACAACCGACGTTCAAATTGACTTCGTCATAGCCCCACTGTTCAGCCAATTTTGCTGCCTGTTGCAGTTTGTCAGGATCCGAACCGCCCAATTGTAACGCCAGCGGATGTTCCGCTTCGTTGAATTCCAGATGTCTCGGTACGTCGCCGTAGATCAAAGCATCAGCAACCACCATTTCCGTATACAGCAAAGCGTGTTTGGTGAGCAGCCGATGAAAATATCGGCAGTGACGGTCCGTCCAATCCATCATTGGCGCAACGGCAAATATTTTTCGGGTATTTACGGAATAGGTAAAACCGGAAGGGTCCATTTTTGGGTGCTGCTTGAAGATTTGAAAATTGGATGTTTGTTGATAGTGCGGTTGGTGAAAAAACAAAAGCCTCAGTTACAGTTCACATCGCTTGCGAACATTCAGCTTGTTTTGCGCCAGATCAAAAACTGATTATTGGCCGGCATGTCTACATCGTTTTCAAGTGCCAAACCGTTCTGCTTGGCCAGTTCATCAAGTGTTTCAAAATCCTTGATGCCACCTCCCTGGTTGCTCGACCGCAAATATTGGTCGAAATCAGCATTGCTCTGTGTGGTAAATTCACCGCCATATTTGTAGGGCCCATAAAGCAACATCAATCCACCGGGGTTCAAAACACCTGCCGCTCCGGCAACATATGGAGCCAATAACTCTGATCCGATGATGTGGATGCAATTTGCGCTGTAGACAGCGTCGAAACGGGCGTTCAGCTCTGGCCAACTGGCAATATCAAGGCTTAGCGGTGCAAGAAGGTTGGCGCACTGATTGTTGGCCACAACCTCTGGCAAGCCATAGTTTACGAGATCAACATCGCTGCTTTGCCAGTGTATATCCGGCAGGTTCTTTGAAAAATGCACGATGTGTTGACCGGTTCCTGAAGCAATCTCCAATACCAAATCTCCCGCCTTTAGGCAGGTCGTGAGTTGATTGAGAATGTGATCCTTGTTGGCATCTGCAGAGCGACTGAAAGGCGGTTCATACGATGTAGTTTGGGCCATTGTTTAGATCAGTTCCACATCAACTACGCCGGGGATACCCTTGATCGCACCTGCAATAGCCGGTGAAATCAAACGTTTGCCTGGAATGCCAATTTCAACTTCCAGTTTTTCATCCTGATTAAGTACAATCAGGCTGACCTGACCCTCACCACGCTTGCCGATCTGTTTTGAAATACTTTCAAGCGGTCTTTGATCCCGAACGAATATATTCAGCTGAAATTGTTTTCGAGCCGCTTCCGCTTCCAGACTTTTTACTGAATTTATGCGTAATGATATGCCTTCCGGTTTTTCTTCTGCAGCCACATTGAGCACAACTGCATTGCCGGCAACCAGCAATTTCCTGTTTTGTTCAAGGCTTTCTGAAAACAACACGGCTTCATACTGACCGGTGGGGTCAGAAATCTGCAAAATGCCCATACGGTTGCCTTTGCGTGTCTTGCGTTGCTGCAGACTGGTTACCGTCCCTGCCAGGTTTCCAGCGGAGGCGCCTTTCTTGACTGCGGCCTGAAAATCGGACCAATTCTGGACCCGCATCTTGTCCAGCGTCAGTTTGTATTCATCCAGCGGATGGGCCGATAAATAGAAACCAACAGATTGAAACTCGCGCAGCAGTTTTTCTGATGTCATCCAGGGTGCAACATCAGGCAATGAGACGGCGGTTGCTCCCGAATCTCCACCAAACATATCGGTCATTCCAATTGCCTGATTGTCGGCAACCCGCGCAGCGTGGCCTATCAGCCGATCCAGCCCGCCAATCAGCTGCTCTCGGCTTGGGCCGAAACAATCAAACGCGCCGGCATGGATGAGATTTTCCAGCATCTTGCGGTTGAGTTGTTTGGGATCGACGCGTGAGAAGAAGTTGGTCAGGTTTTCAAATGGGCCGTCGGCCTGTCGAATATCAACAATGTGAGCCACGGCCTGTGCGCCGACTCCCTTGATCGCCGCCAGTGCGTAATAAATCTTGCCATCTCGTACGGCGAACTCAACGTCAGATGTGTTGACTGATGGCGCGACAACCTCAATCTTCTCGCGCTTTCCCTCGCGATAAAAGTCGTGAAGCTTGTCGGTATTGCCCATATCAAGGGTCATCAGCGCAGCCAGAAACTCGATTGGATGATTGGCTTTCAGCCAAGCCGTCTGGTAGCTGACCAGCGCATAAGCTGCGGCATGGGATTTGTTAAATCCATAATCGGCAAATTTCGCCAGGACATCAAAAATGTGGCTGGCCTGCGCAGCTTTCAGACCCCTTTCAACAGCACCGTCGACAAAGCGTTTGCGCTGTTTCTCCATCTCTTCGCGAATTTTCTTACCCATGGCGCGGCGCAACATATCCGCTTCACCCAGCGAATACCCCGACAGGATCTGTGCAATCTGCATCACCTGTTCCTGATAAATGATAACGCCCTGTGTTTCCTTCAGAACGCTCTCAATCTTAGGGTGATAATAATCCGGCTCCTCCTCGCCGTGCTTACGCGCATTATAAACCGGAATGTTTTCCATCGGACCCGGTCGGTACAAAGCGACCAGAGCAATAATGTCTTCAAATTGGTCGGGCTTCATGCCAATCAGCGCCTTGCGCATCCCCATCGATTCCAATTGGAATACGCCAACGGTTTCACCCCGCTGCAGCATTTCAAATGTCTTTTGGTCTTCAAGAGCCAGCGCATCGATGTCCACTTCCACGTTGCGCTGCCCCAGATATTGCTGCGTTTTGCGGATCACCGTCAGTGTTTTCAGACCGAGAAAGTCAAATTTCACCAGCCCTGCCTGTTCAACCCACTTCATGTTGAACTGGGTCACCGGCATGTCCGAGCGTGGGTCGCGATAAAGCGGCACCAATTTGTCGAGCGGACGGTCTCCAATCACGATGCCCGCCGCATGGGTGGATGCGTGTCTGTAGAGACCTTCCAATTTCAGGGCGATATTGATCAATTGATCAACGTCTTCCTCTGCCTTGCGCGCTTCTATCAAACCCGGTTCACTGGTGACGGCTTCAGCCAGCGACGTCGGATTGGCCGGATTGTTGGGAACCATCTTACACAGACGATCCACCTGATTGTATGGCATTTGAAGAACCCGTCCGACGTCTCGCAACACGGCTCTTGCCTGCAGAGTTCCGAATGTTATGATCTGGGCAACCTGGTCCCGTCCGTATTTATCCTGCACGTAGCGGATGACTTCGTCGCGCCTATCCTGACAGAAATCGATATCGAAATCGGGCATTGAGACGCGTTCCGGATTGAGGAATCGCTCAAACAGCAGCGAGAACTTCATCGGATCCAGATCGGTGATGGTCAATGACCAGGCCACCAACGAACCGGCTCCAGACCCCCTGCCGGGACCAACGGGAATATCCTGCGCCTTTGCCCATTTGATGAAATCAGCAACGATGAGGAAGTAGCCGGGAAACTTCATCTTGGTGATGACACCAAGCTCAAACTCCAGCCGGTCATCATAGTCCTTGCGGGTGTGACCATCGGCGAGTTCGTGAACATCCAGACGTCGCTGCAATCCATCACGAGCCTGCAGGATAAGTTCATTGGCTTCCGATTCCAGCGGGTCTTCACCGGCTCCGTCGGTAAAAAACGGCAGGATCGGGTCCAGCTTTGGCACCTTGAAGGCACAGCGCCGTGCAATCTCAATTGCATTGTCCAGCGCTTCTGGCAGGTCGGCAAACAGGGCATGCATCTCTGCTGATGACTTGAAATAATGGTCCGGCGTCAACTTTCGCCGATCCTCCTCCACCACCATGCGACCTTCCGCAATGCAGATCAAAGTGTCGTGAGCCTGATGGTCCTCGCGTTTGGCGAAATAGACTTCATTTGTTGCAACCAAAGGAACGTCATTGTCATAAGCAAGATCGATCAACTTGTTTTCGACACGCCGCGAATGTCCCTGATGTCTTTGTAGTTCGATATAAAGACGATCGCCGAATGCCCGCTTTAGGTTTTCAAGGCGGGACGTTGCAACAGCCTCCTGCCCGGCCAGCAATGGCATGTTCAGCGCACCGCTGGGTCCACCAGTAAGGACGATTATGCCGTCAGAATATTTGCACAAATGATCCAGTGTGATGTGAGCGCGAGAATTAGCTGCATTGTCGAGATAGGCCATACTGACGAGTTTTGCTAGATTGCCATATCCTGAGGGGTTTGAGGCAAGCAAAACAAGTATGGGCAGCGCCCTCATGGCTTGTTGCGAGCTGGCGGTTCGAGAAAGCTCTTGTTCGGAAGTCTGTTGTAAAGCGCCATCAAAATCGACCTCCAACGTGCAACCAATTATTGGCTGCAGACCTTTGGGAACTGACTTTTCGGAATATTCCAGGGCACCAAACAAATTGCTAGTGTCGGTGACCGCTAACGCCGGCTGTTCGTTTGTTACAGTGAGATCGATCAGATTGGCCAGCGGCATGGCCCCTTCCAGCAGTGAGAAGGCAGAATGCACGTGCAGATGGACAAAGGGCTTTGAACTCTCAGATGACTCCGTGCCGCCACCTGCCAGTGCCGCATTGATTTCTTCGCGCTTGGACAAACTGCATATTACGATCCAGCCGGACCGATCCTTCAGACTCACTTTGTGTGACACTGATCATGGCGCTGGCGCCGACGACAAACAAGTCAGACTGCAGACAGAATGGTAACCCAAGTGAATATCATGAACAGAAAAAGTGACATGGAAATAGCTGAAAACAGATTGCGAGCGAGAAGAGACATGAGAACCTACCTTTGAGGGTGCATTGCAAGCTGTTTAAACAGTTGCGTAATTTCATGTGTTCACTCTATGTTCTTTTGATGATCAGTCAATCATGTTCCATATTTGTTCTCACTTGTGGTTAATGTCAGTTTAGTGGCACGATTTTGCCGTTCTCAATTGTAACGGTCCGGTCCATTTGGGCTGCAAGTGCGTGATTATGGGTGGCGATCAAGGCAGCCAACCCGGTTGAGCGCACCAGTTCGGTCAGGGCGTCAAATACAAGGTCGGACGTAGACGGATCGAGATTTCCGGTTGGTTCGTCGGCCAGCAACACTTTGGGTTGATTGACCACGGCGCGGGCAATGGCCACTCTTTGTTGTTCACCACCTGACAATTGCGAAGGTCGGTGTGTGGCACGTTGGTCGATGCCGAGGTGTTGCAGCAGTCTATCCGCACTGGCATCAGCTTGTAGCTTGTTGCTCCCTGCGATCAGTTGCGGCAGAGCAATGTTTTCACGGGCATCCAGTTCAGGAAGCAAATGGTGAAACTGATAAACAAATCCGATGTCGAGTCGCCGCATGCGGGTCCGCTTGTCGTCATTCAGTTTGCTGCATTCAACACCGCCAATAGTCAGGCTGCCGGCGTCAGGGCGTTCCAACAAGCCAGCTAGGTGAAGCAGCGTCGATTTGCCGGCTCCCGATGGAGCAACAAGGGCGACGAGCTCACCCCGGTCAATTGAAAGTCCCGCACCGTCAAGAATCGTCAGGGCATTTTTACCCTGTCCGTAAGTACGGTTGATGCCATTCATCTGCAGAACGGGCTCACTCATAACGCAGCGCCTCAACAGGATCGAGACGCGCAGCGCGCCAGGCCGGGAATATGGTGGCCAACAACGAAAGTCCCAAGGCCATCAACACAACAAGACCAGTTTCTGTGACATCCATGCGAGCCGGAATTTCGCTGAGAAACCGAACTGTCGGATCCCAAACCTGCGAACCGCTCAGTCGGGTGATCAGATCTTTGATGCTGTTAATGTTCATGCAGAATACCACGCCAAGGGCGAATCCGGCCAGAGTTCCAAAAACGCCGATACTCGACCCTGTAATTAAAAATACACGCATGACCGAGCCGCGTGTTGCCCCCATCGTGCGCAGGATTGCAATATCGCCTCCCTTGTCTTTCACCAACATGAACAGGCCAGAAATAATATTGAGCGCCGCAACCAGCAGAATGAGTGTCAAAATCAAAAACATCACATTGCGTTCAACTTCCAGCGCCTGGAAAAATGATATGTTTCGTTGCTGCCAATTGGTGACATAGATTGGTCTGTCGATCCCTTCTTCAACGACGCGGGCCAGTTCTTCAACCGCATCTGGATCTTCAACAAACGCTTCAATCACTGAGACCGTGTTTTCATGATTGAAATAGAGCTGTGCTTCTTGCAGCGGCATAAATACGAAAATATTGTCATACTCAGACATGCCCATCTTGAATATGGCTGTAACCGGATAGGCTTTGACGCGGGGAGAAACGCCGAATGCGGTCTGGTTCCCGTCCGGCGTAATCAGTGTGATGTGATCCCCCAATGTCAGACCCAGATTTGTCGCCATATTAACGCCGATGGCGACGCCCTCCGAAACATCAAATCCATCAAGCGTGCCTTCGATGATCTTATCACCCACCGCTGGCAGTCGTTTGAGATCCTTCTCGCGCATACCACGCACGCGCGCACCATTACCGCCTTTGCCGCCCGATGCCAGGACTTCGCCTTCGATCAGCGGCAACGCAATTGTGATTCCCTCAAGGGTCTCCAATCGCTTTGCAACTTCATCATAATCGGTCAGTTCAGAATGTACCGGTTGCACAACCAGGTGACCATTAATGCCAAGAATTCGATCCAACAATTCCGTGCGAAAACCGTTCATGACAGCCATGACGATGATCAACGTCGTCACACCAAGCATGATGCCGATGAAAGAGATCACTGAAATTACGGAAATGAATGTTTCCTTGCGGCGACTGCCCAGATATCGCCGGGCCAACATCCACTCGAACGCCGCAAACGGCCGGGTTGATCCTGGCAGTGTCATTTTGTGAGCCATATCAGCCGCAGGATTATCTGTTTTAGCCACCAAAGCGTGCCTTTGTTTCTGACTGCCATGCCAACAATTGGTTGATGGCGGCTTCGTTGCTCAAAGAGTCACGTTCGCCTGTGGAACGATTTTTCAGCTCGAATTCGCCATTATCCAGTCCACGCGGTCCGACAATCAATTGCCATGGCAATCCGATCAGGTCAGCCAGGGCGAATTTCCCGCCGGCGCGGCTGTTGGTGTCGTCATAAAGCACATCGAACCCGGCATTGGTCAGTTGCTCATAGAGACTTGAACAGGCCTTGTCGGTGCGCTCGTCTCCGGACCGCAGGTTAATCAGGCCAATGTCGAACGGGGCCACTGAGGCTGGCCATATAATGCCATTTTCATCATGCCCAGCTTCGATCAGGGCCGCAACTACGCGGCTCGGCCCGATACCATACGACCCCATATATACCGGAACGTCTTTGCCATCCGGACCTGTTACCCTGGCCCCCATCGGTTCAGAATATTTCTGGCCGAAGTGGAAAATGTGTCCGACTTCGATGCCCCGTGCATTCATCTGTTGGGCAGCATCAACGTCGCCCCACAACGTCTGGTCATGCATTTCGTCGGTGCGGGCATAGGATTTTGTCCATTCATCGACAATGCCCTGAATCAGCCCATCATCATCATAGTCAACACCAGCCCCTGGGACTTCCAGTTTCATATAGTCTGCGTGGCAGAAAACTTCACTTTCACCTGTATCGGCGAGGATCAGGAACTCGTGGGACAGATCACCACCAATCGGTCCTGTGTCAGCCCGCATGGGAATGGCCTTCACCCCCAATCGGTCGAAGGTGCGAAGATAGGACACAAACATGCGGTAATAAGCTGAGCGCGAAGCTGCTTCATCCAGATCGAATGAATAGGCGTCCTTCATCAAAAACTCGCGACCGCGCATAACGCCAAAACGGGGACGCACTTCATCGCGAAACTTCCACTGTATGTGATACAGGTTTAGCGGCAGGTCCTTGTAACTTTTGACATGGGTTCGGAATATGTCCGTCACCATCTCCTCATTGGTTGGGCCAAACAGCATATCGCGTTCGTGACGATCGGTGATGCGCAGCATTTCCCTACCATAGTCTTCATAACGGCCACTTTCACGCCACAGATCGGCGCTTTGAATTGTCGGCATCAATATTTCAACAGCACCGGCACGATTTTGCTCTTCCCGAACAATCTGCTCAACCTTGCGCATGACTTTCAGACCAAGTGGCAACCAGGAATATATGCCCGCTGACTGTTGTTTGATCATGCCGGCACGCAGCATCAATTTGTGCGAGACTATTTCTGCCTCGCGAGGTGCTTCTTTCAGCACCGGTATGAAATATTTGGATAGCAACATGGATGAATTTGGCCCAGATTGGGCTTGCCGTTAGGGGCGGAATCGCCCGAGGAACTTTACCAGCAACTTAAAACCGCATTCGGTGTTGCAAAACAAGGGGGCAGTAACATGGCCGATGCAAATCAGGCAAATCTCCAACAGGTTGACTGGAGCCAATTGCCGCCGCCCCAGGATGACGGTGGTGGAGTGCATCTGGAAGGCATGGACTTGCCAAATATCTCCCTGCATTCGACGTCAAGTGAACTGATTGACATGGGGCGCCTGAAAGGCAGGTGTATTATTTTCGCCTATCCAATGACCGGCAGGCCCGATATCAACCTGCCAGACGGTTGGGACATGATCCCCGGCGCCCGGGGTTGTACACCGCAGGCCTGTACATTTCGTGACTTACACAAGGACCTGCAGGATGCCGGTGCCGATCACGTATTTGGTCTGTCAGTTCAATCAACCGAGTACCAAACAGAGGCAGCAGAACGTCTGCACCTACCCTTTGCCCTGCTCTCGGACAGTGAACGAAAACTACAATCCGAGCTGAATTTGCCGGTCATGTCGGTTGAAGAGGTAGTATTGCTGAAACGTCTCACCATGATCTGTCTCGATGGTCGCATTGAAAAGATCTTTTATCCGGTCTTTCCACCAGACCGCAGTGCAGCAGACGCACTGGATTGGCTGCAGCAGCACTAGAACTTTTATTACTATCGAGCTGTAGAATGCGACTTCATTGGTTTGATGAAGTGTCATCTGAAGCCGAATCCGGCTTTTTGGAAATCTTTGTTAGCCGTTTTTTGGCTGGCTGCCGGTCTTTGCGAGGGCGGGTCTTACGTCCTTCCAGAGTGGCGACCACTCCCCGCAACGCATGGATTTCCTGTTGGGATAGTCCGGCTTTTTGAAATATGTTGCGCAGGTTTTCCACCATCGTAGCGCGTTTGTGTGGCGGCCTGAAATAGTTCTCACGATCCAACACTTCTTCCAAATGATCGAAAAGGCCATAGAGGTCCTGCTTGCGAGCTGGCTGGCTGGCCGGTTCTGATATTGGCAATTCAGCCTCGCCGGAACGCATCCATTCATAGCTCATCAATAATACCGCCTGGGCGATATTCAGCGAAGCAAAGGCCGGATTTACCGGAAAAGTGACGATTTCGTCGGCCAGCGCAACCTCGACGCTTTCCAGCCCCCATCTTTCGCGGCCAAATAATATGCCGATCTTTTCTCCGTGGCCATGGCGAACACGCAAAGTCTGTGCAGCCTCGCCCGGGCTGCGAACCGGTTTCAGCATCTCTCTTTGTCGAGCGGTCGTGGCATAGACAAAATTGAGATCACCAAGTGCCTGTTCCACGGTTTCGAACACCTGCACCCCATCAATGACATGGTCAGCTTTGGCGGCATTTGCACGCGCCACAGCATTGGGCCAACCATCACGCGGATCAACCAACCGCAAATCCAACAGGCCAAAATTGGCCATCGCTCGGGCCGCTGCTCCGATATTCTCACCCAATTGCGGATTGACAAGAATTATCACAGGACCATCCATGATCACTTTTTGGCGACGATCGGTCCCGGCCATGACATGCTCCATTTGTTATGCAATAGGGTTGCGATATTCATCGCTATAGACTGATATGATCCATTGTTTAAATACCTGATAGCTCGAAAACTGCTTCGGTCATTTTTGATTGCTTCGACTGGCCTGTTGGCCGCTTCCAATTTTGCCACCGCCCAGGAAGATCTGGGAACCCTTAACGACTTGCTGCCGGCGTCTCCCGGTGCCAACGCAAATCGTTCTTTGAACGGTCGTATCCGATTGTTCAGCAACATGCTCATTCACCCGATGCCCGTCTGGTCGAGTTTTGAAAACGGCCCTGCCCCGGCTGAACGGACAAAAATAAAAACATCCAATGCGAACGGCTCCTATAAATTGAGCATGGTGCCCGACGACGAACAACTTACCGACTGGCGAAACCTTTTCACGGTGGTCGCGTATGAAAAATCCGATCAATCAGTTACCCGCCAGGGATTGACTGTAATTCAGCAATTTAAAGCTTTGTGCAGCCCCAGCAACATGCAGGCGTTCAAAGTGCATGTTACCCCTCAACGGCTGATTCAGGTCGTTGCATGTGGTAATTACTCCCGCGACAGAGCAACAGGACAGATTGCTGCAATTGTTACCTTGCGAAACGAATCCGGGCTTGTAACTTTAACACGCCAATGGCGCACATCGTCATTTCAGTCGAAAGTGGGTACAGGCTGGCCTGTCCCAAAGACCGAAATTGACAACGTTTTGAAAGAGCTTGCCCGTTCCAGGCTGATTCCGATCAAAAACTAGCTGGCCTGGTGAGATTTATGCCGTCAATAGCCGGATTTTGGGCTTCGAGATTTGCCTTCTGCCAAGACAATGATATAGACGCCCCCATCATATCAAAAATGAACTATTTTTGCGCGTGCAACGATGTATGGGCTGACTATTCACGAATTGGAAAGAACGACATATGACCAAAATTAAGGTTGAAAACCCACTTGTCGAACTCGATGGCGATGAAATGACTCGCATTATCTGGCAGTTCATCAAGGACAAGCTGATCCATCCTTATCTCGACATTGATCTGAAATATTACGATCTGGGCATTCAGGCCCGTGACGACACTGACGATCAGATCACGATTGATTCTGCCGAGGCGATTAAAAAATACGGCGCTGGTGTTAAATGTGCGACCATCACACCTGACGAAGGCCGGGTTGAAGAATTCAACCTGAAAAAAATGTGGCGCTCACCAAACGGCACCATCCGCAACATTTTGGGCGGAGTGATCTTTCGCGAACCTATCATCATGCAGAATGTACCGCGGCTGGTTCCGGGCTGGACCCAGCCCATCATCGTTGGCCGTCACGCTTTTGGTGATCAGTACCGGGCCACCGATTTTCGTTTTCCCGGACCCGGTAAAATAACCATGAAATTTGTCGGTGAGGATGGCACCACCCAGGATTATGACATCTTTGACGCGCCGGCATCCGGTGTTGCAATGGGCATGTACAACCTTGATGAATCGATCAAGGATTTTGCCCGTGCCTCGCTGAACTATGGCCTGCAACGCCGCGTGCCTGTTTATCTGTCCACCAAGAATACGATCCTGAAAGCCTATGACGGACAGTTCAAAGATATTTTCCAGGATGTCTTCGAAAATGAGTTTGAAGCAAAGTTCAAGGAAGCCAAAATCTGGTATGAACATCGACTGATTGACGACATGGTAGCGGCAGCTCTGAAATGGTCTGGTGGTTATGTATGGGCCTGTAAGAACTATGATGGCGACGTCCAGTCAGACATTGTGGCTCAGGGCTTTGGCTCGCTGGGCCTGATGACGTCAGTTTTGATGACCCCGGATGGCAATACGGTTGAATCCGAAGCCGCCCACGGCACTGTGACCCGTCACTATCGTGCCCATCAAAAAGGCGAAGAAACTTCAACAAACTCGATTGCATCGATTTTTGCCTGGACGCGTGGTCTCGCCCACCGCGCCAAGTTGGATGACAATTCTGCGCTAACAAAATTTGCTGCCACGTTGGAAAAAGTCTGCATCGATACCGTGGAAAGCGGTCACATGACCAAAGACCTGGCTCTGTTGATCGGTCCCGATCAACCCTGGTTGTCAACAACCGGTTTCCTCGACAAAGTCGACGAAAATCTACAGAAAGCCATGAGCTAAAAAATATACCCGGTCTGGCTCTTCGTCAGCCCGGGCGTTTTTAGCATGACGGACCGCATGATTATTTTGTGCGGTCCTTTTTGTTGGTAGATCAATTGGCCAGTTCGGCTTCAATCGCCGCCAGCGCATCACCACAATTGTCACCGTTCGGTCCACCGGCCTGTGCCATGTCCGGGCGTCCTCCACCGCCTTTGCCACCGACGGCTGCCGAGCCAAGGCGCACCAAATGTACAGCATCAAAACGATTGGTGAGATCATCGGTTACACCGACGACCACCGCGGCCTTGCCATCTTCTGATTTTGCGGCAATGACGACAACCCCTGATCCAATACGAGCCTTTTCTTCATCCACCAGACCTTTCAGATCGCGCGGCGACACTCCCTCGACAATCCTTCCGGCAAACGAGATTTCACCAACCTTCTTGATCGTATCGCCCGTAGAGGTGTTCTCACCACCGCTGCCACCGCCGCCGCCGCCCATGGCGAGACGTTTCCTGGCTTCGGTGAGTTCGCGTTCCAATTTCTTGCGTTCGTCCAACAATGCAGACACCCGGTTCGGCACATCAGACGGTGCGGATTTCAAAATGGCTGCCGCCTCTCGCAACTTGGCGTCTTGAGCCTGTAGATGAGCCCGCGCAGCGGTGCCAGTCAGGGCTTCCACACGGCGAACACCCGATGACACAGCACTCTCGTTCAGAATTGTGACCAGACCGATGTCGCCAGTGTTACGAACATGAGTGCCACCGCAGAGTTCAAGCGACCAGGGTTTGCCGGCTTCATCTGTACCCATCGAAACCACCCGCACTTCATCACCGTATTTCTCCCCAAATTGGGCCTGAGCGCCCAATTCTATTGCATCGTCAACCGCCATCAAAATAGTGGTGACAGGACCGTTTTGGAGCAAATAATGATTGGCCACAGCGTCGACCCGTTGCATTTCATTAGCTGCAACAGGTTTTGGATGGGCAAAGTCAAACCGAAGACGTTCGGGAGCCACCAGCGACCCCTTCTGTGCGACGTGATCTCCCAGCACCTGACGCAGGGCTTCGTGCACGAGATGGGTCGCTGAATGATTGGAGCGAAGATTGTTGCGGCGTTCCCGATCAATCATCAATTGCGCGCCATCTCCAACCCCGATTTCGCCTTCGCGAACTTTGCCGTGGTGAATAAACAAGCCATCGCCCTTTTTCTGGACGTCTGAAATATCGACGACGGCGTCTCCGGCGCGCAATTCACCTGAATCGCCCATCTGGCCACCAGATTCTCCATAAAACGGCGTCTGATTCATAACTATTGAAACGGTATCGCCGGATTTTGCTGACTGAATTTCCTTACCATCACGGACGAGTGCAACAATTGCACCTTCCGCGTGCTCTGTTTCGTAACCCAGGAACTCGGTGGCACCCACCTGTTCGCGCAGCTTAAACCATATGGCTTCGTCAGCCGAACCACCGGCGCCTTTCCAGGAAGCTCTGGCGTCCTCTTTTTGAGCTTCCATTGCTGCATTGTAGCTCTCCAGATCAACATCGATATCACGGCGGCGCAGCGCATCCTGGGTCAGATCGAGCGGGAAACCATAGGTGTCGTAAAGTTTGAATGCGGTTTTGCCATCAAGACTGTCCCCAGCCGTCAGGTCTTTCGACGCTGTATCGAGCAGATCCAACCCGCGCGAAAGGGTTTTGCGGAAACGGGTTTCTTCCAGCTTCAGTGTTTCCACGATCAGCGGTTCGTTACGACCCAGTTCAGGATATGCAGCACCCATTTGACCGATCAGAGCGGGAACGAGTTTCCACAACAGCGGATCCTGCGCACCAAGCAGGCTGGCATGACGCATGGCGCGGCGCATAATGCGCCGCAGTACATAGCCTCTGCCCTCATTTGACGGTAAAACGCCGTCGGAGATCAAAAAACCTGATGCTCTGAGATGATCTGCAATGACCCGATGGCTGGCGCCGGTTTGATCGTTTGATCCAACGCCAATTAATTCTTCGCTGGCGCGAATGAGCGCCTGGAACATGTCGATCTCATAATTGTCGTGGGTGCCCTGCAAAACCGCAGCAAGGCGCTCCAGGCCCATGCCAGTATCAATGGACGGCTTAGGCAGGTCGATGCGCTCTTCGAGCGTGACTTGTTCAAACTGCATGAATACCAGGTTCCAGATTTCAACGAACCGGTCACCGTCTTCATCAGGACTGCCGGGAGGGCCACCAAATATGTGGTCACCATGATCGTAGAATATTTCAGAGCATGGGCCACAAGGGCCGGTATCGCCCATGGCCCAAAAATTGTCGTGGGTAGCAATGCGGATGATCCTGTCGTCAGACAGACCGGCAATCTTCTTCCAAAGATCATAGGCTTCGTCATCCGTATGGTAGACCGTCACAATCAGCTTGGCGGCATCCAGTCCATACTCTTTGGTCAACAGATTCCAGGCCAGCTCAATGGCGGTTTCCTTGAAATAATCACCGAAGGAAAAATTGCCAAGCATCTCAAAGAATGTGTGGTGACGTGCTGTGTATCCGACATTGTCCAGGTCATTGTGCTTGCCCCCGGCACGCACGCATTTTTGCGACGTCGCAGCGCGGGTATAATCGCGGGTTTCCAGTCCGGTGAACAGGTTTTTGAATTGAACCATACCGGCAGCAGTAAACATCAATGTTGGATCATTGCGCGGAACCAGTGGGGAGGATGCGACCGCCGCGTGACCATTCTTCTCAAAATAGGAGAGGAAGGTAGATCGGATTTCGTTGACACCACTCATGGCTGGCTGGTTCCTTGTCTGTTACGTCTGTTTGTAGATATTGCAGTCCTGCGGGTAGGCTTTGACCAGTTTCAGTCGGTAAATTCAACAGGCAATGAGGTTCAGTTGAAAAGATCGCGGAGCATTGTTCCGATAAACAGCAAAAAAAGACCCTTCAGATTTCTGAAAGGTCTCTTTATTTGCGTATACATTACAACAGAGCCACATAACGCCATTATCAGTGGTCGGGCACCAACAAAGCGGACGGCCCCGACGGCCGAACGATTACCCGGCCAGACCGCTATCGAGCTCCGGGTCGTCTTCATCCTCGTCGGTGCTAGCTGGTTCATCCAACAGTTTTTCACCAATCAAACCGGCGTTTTGACGAATGGTTGTTTCAATTGTCTGGGCGATTTCCGGATTTTCCCTTAGGAAATTTTTAGCATTTTCACGCCCCTGCCCCAGTCTGACACTGTCATAGGAAAACCAGGCTCCGGATTTTTCAACTATCCCGGCGGTGACCCCCAAATCAATCAGTTCACCTGTTCGGGAAACGCCTTCGCCATACATGATGTCGAATTCAACCTGTTTGAAGGGAGGCGCCAGCTTGTTTTTGACAACTTTGATACGGGTCTGGTTGCCAACCACTTCGTCTCTGTCCTTGATGGCACCGATACGGCGGATGTCGAGGCGAACAGAGGAATAGAATTTCAACGCATTACCGCCAGTTGTGGTTTCGGGTGAACCGAACATCACGCCAATCTTCATGCGGATCTGATTGATGAATATGACCATCGTATTGGACTTGGAAATCGATGCGGTCAGTTTGCGCAATGCCTGGCTCATCAACCGGGCCTGCAAGCCGGGAAGTGACGCTCCCATTTCCCCTTCGATTTCAGCCCGTGGGGTCAGTGCCGCCACAGAATCCACAACCAGAATGTCACAGGCTCCGGACCGCACCAAAGTATCGGTAATCTCCAATGCCTGCTCGCCTGTATCTGGTTGTGAGATCAACAGGTTTTCCAAATCAACACCTAGCTTTTTGGCATAGACCGGGTCCAAAGCATGTTCGGCATCAACAAAGGCACAAATGCCGCCAGCCTTTTGAGCTTCTGCTACCGTGTGCAGTGCCATTGTTGTTTTACCCGAAGATTCAGGGCCATAAATCTCGACAATGCGACCACGTGGCAAACCACCCACACCCAAAGCAATATCGAGCCCCAGACAACCTGTCGGGATGGTTTCAATTTCAACCGCCTGTTCATTAGCGCCAAGCCGCATGATTGAACCCTTGCCAAAGGCCCGTTCAATCTGCCCGAGAGCTGCTTCCAGTGCTTTTGATTTGTCCACGTTATTGTCCTCAACAACTTTCAGTTTGGGTGCAGCCATCATCTTTTTCCTTATTCCACGGGTCGGGTGGTGTTGCAATTTCTTCAGATGTACACATTTTGTTCTCTTTTGTAAAGAGCTGCCTTACTGATTGAATAAATTGTGTTTATTTGTCTAGTTTCCCTTTTTGTTCTCATCTCGTTTTGATTGCAGAATCCGTGGCAATTATTGCCGGATTGCGTAATTCCACCGATGCTTTTGTTTCGATTCGGCTGTATGGTGCCTCATTGTGCAAACCGTCTGGAAACCAATAGACATATGAGCGTCATCCCCCAGAAGTTTTTAAAGCATATTCCAACCTGCAGACTGGTTATTTCCGGAGCCGCAAACATTGACAGAACTGGTTGGCTGGCTGCGCCATCGGCGATGGGGTGTTCAAATCCGGGGTGGTTTGACGAAACGCCTGGTGGCACTGCCCTCAATGTTGCAAGCGTTGTCGCGACCTTGGGTGCAAAGCCAGAGCTGGTATCCCTGGTGGCCCAGGATGCCGCGGGAAACGGGTTGCGAGCTGAATTGAAGGCACGGGGTGTCGACGCGCAAATTGACGGACCAACCCGAGCCAATACTGGTACATATACATGCGTGATTGAACCGGATGGATCGCTGTTGATCGGATTGGCGGATATGGCCATATTCGACGGCTTTTCGGCTCAAGCGGCGGTTGGCCGGATCGAATCGCTTACTGCAGAAGACTGGATATGTGTGGACACAAATTTGCCTCCACAGGAATTGAGAAAATTGCTTGGGAAAAGTGGAGCGGCAAGAAAAATCGGCCTGACTGTTTCAAAAGCCAAGGCACCCCGGTTGAAAGTATTTATCGATCAGTTGGACTTGGTTTTTACCAATAGGGTGGAGGTGGGCTCGCTCTGTGGTATTAGCGATGAGATTATTAACACTGCAAATAACGATACACTTTCAAAGGCATTGGCGGATATTGGCATTGCATCGGCGGTCATCACCGATGGTACAAATGATGTAACTGTGATCGAACACGGTAAAGTCCATATGCTCAGTGTCAGGCCGGTAAAACATGTGGCAGACGTTACCGGCGCAGGGGATGCACTTGTTGGCGCGTCTATATATTCACTGATGTGTGGCGTCCCTCTGGTCAAGTCTGTTGAAATTGGCATAAAGGCTGCACAAGTCACCATACAGTCAAAAGGTGCATGGCGGTCAGACCTCGCCAGATTGATCGGGCTGACGGGCCGCGGCCTGTGACATGAACGGAAAGTATCGATTATGAATTCGCTGGACAATCACCTTGTCATTTCAGCCGCAGTTGCCCACGCGCTGGATGCTGGAGACCCTGTGGTGGCGCTGGAATCCACCATCATCACCCACGGCATGCCACATCCCCGGAATCTCGAAACCGCGCTGGCAGTAGAAGCTGAGATTGTAAGCCGCGGCGCAATTCCAGCAACAATCGCTATTCTTGAGGGAAAAATTCACATTGGCCTGGAGCGACACGAACTAGAATCTCTGGCTGTTGCAAAAGAGGTCTTGAAACTGTCGCGGGCTGATCTGGCCTACGCTGTTGCCTGTGGCAAAAACGGGTCGACCACAGTGGCAGCAACGATGATGGCCGCGCAGATGGTAGGCATTTCTGTTTTCGCAACCGGAGGCATCGGCGGGGTTCATATGGGTGCGGAAGAGAGTTTTGATATTTCGGCAGATTTGTCAGAGTTCGCGCGTACAAATGTGATTGTGGTTTGCGCTGGTCCCAAGGCTATACTTGACTTGAATAAAACGTTGGAGGTGCTTGAAACTAATGGTATTCCTGTGATTGGGTATCAATCCGATACACTTCCCGCTTTCTGGACCAGAAGCAGTTCAATCAACGTCCCGATACGGATGAACAGCGCACTGGAGATCGCCCGTCATGCAGCCACACGGCAACAACTGGGGATTGATGGAGGGACATTGATTGCCAACCCGGTGCCGCGCGAGTTTGAAATTCCCGGTTCTGTCATCGCTTCAATCATTGAACAGGCTTTGAACGATGCAGATAAGTTGGGCGTATCCGGCAAGGAGGTCACGCCCTATTTATTGTCACGAATGTTGGAACTCAGCGATGGCAAAAGTCTCGAAACCAACATCGAGCTGGTGTTGAATAACGCCCGGCTGGCGTCGGATATTGCTGTGGAGCTTAAGAAGCTGGCCACTTAGCGCGCCGTTTCATCCTATTGATAATGCTCCAATGAGAGTTGTGATCCGGCACCAATTTTGCTTCTGAATATTGGCAATGTCGATCATTCGTAATCGCAAAACCAGCAGGGTGCTCTCAATTATCCGGTGGTCAAACGAATGGATTGCTCAATGAGGCATTGATTGTACTGCGGCTGTCATCGTAAAGACGTGGAAGCGGGTAAGTAAATGATTTGAGGGCAGCGGATTGGCGGGCGATTCAATTAGATTGTTCAAATATATCGCAGTATTGCTTCTGAGCCTGGCTCTGGCGAGCTGCAATACGACTTCAGTATTGCGTGAAACTCCTTTTGATATCCCTTCCAGGAAATTTGCGGCGATCATCATTGATGAAGGCTCCGGCGAGGTGCTGTATGAAGCGCGCGCAGATGCCATACGATTTCCCGCCTCACTGACCAAAATGATGACCATGTATATGGCGTTTGAAGCTCTGCAATCTGGTAAGATCAACAAGGCAAGCCGGGTGCCAATTTCCAAACGTGCCGCGCGTCAGCCTGCGTCAAAACTTTATCTCAAAGCAGCGGATTCTCTCAGCGTCGACGAGGCATTATCTGCACTGGCGGTAAAATCAGCCAATGACGTGGCCTACGCCATGGCAGAGTTTCTGGGCGGCAGTGAACCCGAGTTTGCCAAGGCAATGACAAGAAAGGCGCGCGGCCTCGGCCTGTCATCAACGACTTTTCGAAATGCTTCCGGCCTGCCCGACAAACGCCAGGTCACCACGGCGCGTGACATGGCAAAACTGGGGGTCATTCTGCGCAAACAATTTCCTCAATATTTCTACTATTTCAAGAAAAACTCGATGACGTTTCGCGGCAAGAAGATTCGTGGTCACAACCGGGTTCTCCTGCAGATGAAGGGGGCAGATGGCATAAAAACAGGTTATACCAGAGCCTCAGGTTTTAACCTCGTAACCTCAGCCAAAGCGCCGCGCGGTCGGGTGATTGGTGTGATCCTTGGGGAAAACACTTCTAAAGTTCGCGACAGGCATATGATTCAGCTGATTAAGAAATACGGTCAAAAGAGCGTCTCTGTCACAGCTGTCACTCCCAATTAGGCGGAAGGCGCTAACGGCTCCAATCCGCAAAGGACTATCCAGTGAAACGCATCTGTTTAGTACTGACTGCCGGTATGGTCCTGTTGTTTAATTTTGTCAGCCAACCATTGGCAAAGGATCAGCGCGCAATTGATTCCGCTGTGGCATTGGCCAAAGGACTTGGCGAAGACCAATGCATGTTGCTGCACCAGGATCGTCAGGGCGATTCCTTTGCGCCGCAACTATACGAATTCAAGCATAAAGATACATATGATGACGAAGCGCGCAGCTATCAGCTTGTTCGGATACCCTGCTGGCTGGCCGCTTACAACCAGGGGGACGCATTTGTCTTGTTTGATTCGTATGGCGGGGCCTCACTGGTTGCATTTGCCGTGCCGGACTATACCGTCAAATATGTCGACCCGGGGTCTGATGAAAAAGTTGAGTCCATCAAAGTGACAGGCTATCTGGCTCGAATGACCGTGGGATTCAGTGATTTTGACCCAAAGACCCTAGAAATTTCGGAATATCACAAAAGCCGCGGACTGGGCGATGCATCCACATCAGCCGTCTGGCGGTTTTCAAGTGGCACGTTTGCTCTGCGCAGTTTTTCAGTTGACGCCTCCTATGATGGCGAGTTCAACCAGAACAAACTGGTGGATTTTGGAGAGTCAAAATGAAACCCTCGCGCGATGTATCTCGTCTGGTAGAAATCATGACGGCACTGCGTACACCGGTGACAGGTTGTCCTTGGGACCTGGAGCAAGATTTCCGGTCTATAACTCCCTACACAATCGAAGAGGTTTACGAAGTTGTTGATGCTATCGAGCGCAACGACATGGAAAATTTGCGCGAAGAACTCGGCGACCTTCTGCTGCAGGTCGTCTATCACTCACAGATGGCGCAGGAGGAAGCGGCGTTTGATTTTGGAGATGTGGTTGAAACTGTCACCACCAAGATGATCCGGCGGCATCCCCATGTCTTTGGTGATGAAACAGCCCGCAATGCGGGTATGGCCAAAGGTGCCTGGGAACGGATTAAGGCGGTGGAAAAGCAGGAACGAGCTCATCGCCGCAGAGATATGGGGTTGGAAACAGCCACGGAAAAAACCAGCCTGCTGGACGATGTGCCGGCGGCGACAGAACCGATGCTTGAAGCGTTGAAATTGCAACAAAAGGCATCGAAAGTTGGATTTGACTGGAACAATCCCCACAGCGTGTTGGCCAAAATTCGCGAAGAGCTCGAAGAGGTGGAAAGCGAGATTGTGGACGGCAATCAGGCCAGTCTTGAAGATGAAATCGGCGACGTTTTGTTTGCAGCTATCAATCTGGCGCGACATCAGGATATAGACCCTGGAAATGCACTTCGGCGCTGCAACGGAAAGTTTCGGCAGCGGTTTGCCCACATCGAGCAAACAGTGGGTGATCATAATCAAACGCTTCAGAGCGCTGATTTGGACCTCATGGAAAAATTATGGGTGGAAGCCAAATCATTGACGCAAAAATAGGTTCAGATCAGTCTGGCCTTCAGGGCAGTTTTGATCTCGGGACTGGCGCGCACTTTCATCCGCAGCGAACCATCTTCTTCATCTGAGCGCTCGATGACATGGGTATTGTCATAAATCCATGTCAATTGTCCCATTGCCGAAAGCGGCAGTTCGAACTCCATCACATTGTCAGAACCAGCTATGCGCGCCTCGATCAGTTCCAGCAATTCGTCTGTGCCCTGCCCTAAGTGAGCCGATATCAGCAGGGCTGCATCTTCACCACTTCTTGTTGCACGAATGGATGCCAGCGCTTCCTCACTCAGAAGGTCGATCTTGTTCCAGACCTCCACGACCCTGTCGCGGCCCTGCTTGTCGATGCCAAGTTGCGCCAGGATGGCATAGACATCCTCGGCTTGCGCCTGTGTGTCCGGGTCGGCAATATCGCGCACGTGAATAATCAACTCTGCCTCGATCACTTCCTCTAACGTAGCTCGAAAGGCGGCGATCAGATGGGTCGGCAAATCGGAGACGAATCCGACTGTATCAGATAGAATAGCGCGGGTGCCCTGCGGCAGGTTCAACTGACGCAGTGTTGGATCAAGCGTTGCAAACAACATGTCCTTGGCCATCACAGCCGACCCGGTCAAATGATTGAACAGGGTAGATTTGCCGGCATTGGTGTAGCCTACGAGGGCAACAACAGGATGAGGGATTTTGCGGCGCTGGGATCGGTGCAAGGTGCGGGTTCGGCGGACCTTTTCCAGCTCCTTTTCCAGCTTATTAATCCGTTCCTGCAACTGGCGTCGATCAGATTCAATCTGGGTTTCACCCGGCCCACCCAAAAATCCGGATCCACCGCGCTGACGCTCCAGATGGGTCCAGGAACGAACCAGCCGGCCTCTTTGATAGTTCAAATGCGCCAGTTCGACCTGCAAGCGCCCTTCTTTGGTTTGCGCCCGTGCGCCAAAAATTTCTAGAATGAGCCCGGTTCGATCCAGTACTTTGGCTTTCCAGGCCTTTTCAAGATTGCGCTGCTGTACCGGAGTCAGTGGGTGATCGACAATCACGAGCCCGGCATCAAGGGCGGCTATCAGTCCGGCAAATTCGTCAACTTTGCCGGTTCCCAGCAACGTCCCGGGTTTTGGTTTGGCGACGGGCACAATACCCGAATGAACAATTTCCAGGTCGATAGCACGCGCAAGACCAATTGCTTCTTCAAGACGCGAAGCATCGGTGCGTTGGCTCAATCCAGATGTATGGTCCGTGCGCTGGCGCAGCACCGGTACAATAACGACGGCTTTTTCAGTAGATCGTTGCTTGGACGAGTCTATCTGAAACCGGGCTTTTCCAGCCTTTTCAATGTCGCTCAATGCTATTCTACTCGCTTGTATCGGAGTCTGTGGTTTCCTGATCACTGCCATCAAACATGTTCAGCGGTTCGCTTGGCATAATTGTCGAAATCGCATGTTTGTAGACAAGTTGGGAATGACCGTCACGGCGCAACAGCAGGCAAAAATTGTCAAACCAGGTAACAATTCCTGTCAGCTTCACCCCATTGACCAGAAATATCGTCAATGAAATTTTGTTCTTGCGAACGTTGTTGAGAAACGCATCCTGCAAATTTTGTTGTTTTTCGGCCATGTTAACCCGACCTCCCTTTATTCCGCAAAGGCCAGTATATGTGCCGCGGGGCATACCGCAATACAAATCGTCGACAATCTTGTTTAGATTGGCCTACCGGCAATCGTTGGCGGGTCGGCAGCCCCCCGCTACTCTATCGGCTACGCCAGTACTGCCTGCTGAAAAGACCAACAATGGCGATAACTTCAAGACGTCCCATTACCATCAGGAAAATCAGCGCAGCTTTGGCTGAATCCGTAAAATCGGAAAGCAATGGCCAATTTTGCCCAACGGCGACCGACCAACCGGTATTGTATACCGGACCTGCAGTGGTGAAAGCTGCAATTGCCGCTGTTAATGCACCTTCAAATGGAATGCCGGTAGTGGCCAGGAAAATCGTACCCAAAGCCAATATCAAAATTGCCGCGACGAAATAACTCCAGATTGATTTCATTAGTTCCAAGTCGAATTGTTCGGAGCCAAAATGCGACGACTGTACGGCATTTGGATAGACCAGTCTGTCCAGTTCATTCCAGGATTGCACCAGCATGCCTCCGAGACGATAGTGCTTAAGACCTCCGGAAGTGGAAAAGGCACTGCCACCCGCCAGAACGATGAACAGAACCACAACAAGCGGCATCAGGGTGAAATAGCCAGGCTGGCTCTGTACCCCACTGGTGGCCACCAGCGATGCAGCGTTTAATATGCCCTGAACCAATGATTCAATTGGGGCCTCAGATTGCGCCCCCGATACGATGATCTGGGTAGCTGTAAAAACGACACCAACGATCATGATGATCAGGATAACCGAATAACTTTCCCGATGCTGCAGCACAGCCCCCCATTGGCCTCTTAAAAGCATGCGATGCCAGAATATGCTGGTTGCACCAATTATCAAAAACAGCGCAAATATTGCCTGCCCGCCGATTCCGATTGTTTGGTCAAGACTGGTATCAAATGGCAAAAACCCGCCGGTGGAGACCGCTGCCATTGCCAACGAGACCGAATAAAATGCGCGGGTGCCGGTGAGAAAAAAACCTAAAGAACAAAGCGCTGTAGTGGTGGCGTAAAGCAGACCCAGATTGATCGCAAAGATCAATATTCGATCCTGACTTGCCCGCAAATCCGCGCCTACCGACAACGATGATTTTCGGCTACTCAACCCACCAACTCCAAGAGGTGCCAGTATCAAAATTATTGTCAGTAAAGTCAGGTAACCTCCCAGCCATTGTAGTTGTACCCGCCAGAACAGGATTGACCGGGGCCATTGAGACAATGACTTTGCTGTCGAACTCCCGGATGTGGTGAATGAAGAAAAACTTTCAAACAGTGCATCAACCAATTGCATGTCGGTCATCTGATAAAACGGCAGCGCCGCAATAACTGGTAATATCGTCCATACTAGGAACATCAACATCAGGCGTCCAATTTGCGGTATGCGGCGCAGCCGGCCGAGCATCGCCAACATCGGCGTACCGAAAATAAATCCACCCACAAGTATATAAAACCCAAAGCGCAGGGCTTCTGCATTCTCCTTGGCCAACAAGGCTACCATGACAGGCCCTAGCAACGAGACTGTAAAAAACAGTCCCACACATGCCAGATAGAAAAGAACGGCAAGCATCAGAAAAATTCCAGGCTGACCCGGAACATGTGCTCAACCTGCTTAACCCGATCTGCGGTGGCAAAGATGATCACCCGATCGCCAGCTTTGATTGTGGTGTCACCATCGGGTACGATGACCTCATTGGCGCGATAGATCGCACCAATGCGCACACCTGCAGGTAGAGCCAGGTCTCGTAACGGTGATCCAACCAACGGTGAGGTTTCCAATGCGTCGGCTTCAATGACCTCCGCAGCTCCGTTTTGCACGGAGTGGACACCCCGAATGCGACCGCGACGAACATGCTGTAAAATCTTTGAGATTGTCACTGAACGCGGGTTTAGATGGGCGTCGATACCCAGCGTCTTGGTGAACTCATAATAGCCGGTATTGTTGAGCAGCGCGAGATTGGCTTCGCAGCCAAGCCGCTTGGCCATGACGCTGGAAAGGATATTGACTTGATCATCATTTGTCAGTGCGACCATTAGATCGGCATGCTCGATATCGGCTTCCAGCAATATCTGCTGGTCTAAAGCGCTGCCGTGCAGGACAACGCTGCGGTCCAGCTGATCGGCAATCGCGATGGCTCGTTCACGCGAATTTTCAACAATTTTGACACGTGCCTGAGATTGTCGGTTTTCGATGGCCTGTGCGACGTAAAGGCCAATATTGCCACCGCCGATAATGACAATTCGACTGGCGGTTGGTTCTTCATGGCCAAATATATTCAAGGTTCGCCGAACCCTGTCACGTTTCACCACCACGTATGCCAGGTCTCCGGCCATCATTGCATCACTGGCATGGGGGACAAAGAGATTGCCGGCGCGCCAGATGCCGGTGACAACCGCTGAAAGGTCTGGGAATAGCTCGCTGAGTTGCCCCAGCGGGGTGTCGATCACGGGGCAATCGTCGAGACATTCTATTGCAACCATAGCCACTTCACCGTCGGCAAATTGTACCGCATCTGTCGCACCGGGAAGGGCTATACGCCGCAGTACCATTTCGCCGACTTCAATTTCCGGGGAGATGATCACGTCAATCGGCATGTTGTCGCGCGAAAACAAGTCTCGATAGATCGGTTGCAGGTAATTTTGGGCCCTGATCCGAGCTACTTTGGTGGGAACATTAAACAGCGAGTGCGCAACCTGACAGGCAACCATATTAACTTCATCGTACAGCGTTACGCCGATGATCATGTCGGCATCTTCAGCCCCGGCTGCCTGCAAGATATCTGGCTGTGAGCCATGGCCGACAAATCCACGTACGTCGAGTTGGTCGCGAATGACCTGTACCAACGAAGCGGAGCTGTCGATCACCGAAACATCATTGCCTTCGGTGGCAAGCCGTTCAGCAATGCCGTATCCAACCTGGCCTGCGCCACAAATAATAACCTTCATGTCGTCTCAGCTTCTCATCTCAGCATAAATTGCAGCAGCCCGGGTTGCACTATATGCCAAGCGACTTCAATTTGCGATGCAATGCGGAGCGTTCCATACCAACGAAAGACGCTGTGCGCGAGATATTTCCACCAAATCGGGTAATTTGAGCCAGCAAATAGTCTCGTTCAAATATTTCTCGGGCTTCCCGTAAAGGCATGGACATAATGTGATCGTCGCTGGTTCCAGGCGTTTTTGGTAGCATGTCACTGATTTCACCAGGTAAATGTTCAGCACGGACTTCTTCGCCATCGTCACCTCGAGACAGAATCATCAACCGTTCGACATTATTGCGTAACTGACGCAGATTTCCCGGCCAGGAATGGGCGTGCAGGACGGCCATGGCATCTTCGCCGATATTGCAGCTCTTGATGCCGGACTGCGCCTCAATCTGCTCCATGAAGGCGTCTATGAGTTCGCCAATATCCTCACGACGGTCCGCCAAAGGCGGTACTTGTATTGGCACTACTGCCAGCCGATGAAACAGATCTTCGCGAAACAGCCCCTGCGTAATCCGTTCTTCCAGATCAATTGAGGTGGATGATAAAACCCGCACGTCAACGGCCACTTTTTTAGAACCGCCGACACGTTCGAATTTCTGTTCGACCAGAACCCGCAAAATCTTGTTTTGAGTTTCGCGGGGCATTTCGCCAACTTCATCGAGAAACAACGTGCCCAGATGGGCCTCTTCCAGCGCGCCCACCTTCGATTGCTTGCCGTCTGTGGCATCGACACCAAACAATTCCGTTTCCATGTTTTCCGGCGTAATTGCAGCTGCGTTCAACACCACAAATGGTCCGTCAGATCGCGATGAATGCTTGTGAATGGCGCGGGCAACCATTTCCTTTCCGGCACCAGAAGGGCCGATAATCATTACCCGCGAGTTGGTCTGAGCTACTTTTTCAATGTTGGAGCGCAATTGGTTCATTGCAATGGATGACCCAATCATCTCAGGCATATCTGGGGTGCGCCGTTCGAGTTCCTTAACCTGTTTGCGCAAACCAGCAGTTTCCAGCGCACGTTCGGCGATTAATACCAGCCGGTCCGCCTTAAATGGCTTTTCGATATAGTCATAGGCACCCCGTTTGATCGCAGAGACGGCAGTTTCAATATTGCCGTGACCTGAGATCACCACCACCGGCAGGTCCGGATGCTGTTCCTGAATAACGTCCAGCAGAGCCAGTCCATCCAATTTGCTGCCTTGCAGCCAGATGTCGAGGAAAATCATTGATGGACGACGATCAGAAACCGCTGCCAGGGCGCTATCGCTGTCAGATGCCTGACGCGTTCCATGGCCCTCGTCTTCCAGCAGGCCGGAGACCAGATTTCGAATGTCGGCTTCATCGTCGACGACCAATATGTCAGATGCCACCAGTTGCTCCTTTTTGAGTTTCGTCCCCATCTGTGTTGTTTACGTGGATCGGCAGATACAACCGCATGAGCGCGCCATGTCCTCCATCCGCCACCTGCGGTGCGTCCATCAATTCGATACGTCCTCCATGTTCTTCGAGGATTTTGCCAACGATCGCCAGACCCAGACCGGTTCCCTTCTCCCGGGTGGTCATATACGGCTCCAGCAGCCTTTGCCGGTTTTCTGAGGGCAAGCCTTTTCCGTTATCGATAATGTCTATTTGATGCATGTCGCCGGTCTGGCAGTGCAATATCTGGATAAAGGGGCGCTCATCTTCTGCAAACTGCACACCTTCCATGGCTTCGCTGGCATTTTTGACCAGATTGCCGAAGGCCTGACCAAGCAATCGGCTGTCAAAACGCGCGATAATTTCCTGTTCATCTAATTCCACCTGAAAATCAATCTCCGGTTGAGATACTCTCAAAAGGAACACAGCTTCACGAATTGGCTCTCGCAAATCACCTAGCACCAATGTTGGTTTTGGCATTCTGGCGAAAGAAGAAAACTCATCCACCATACGCCCGATATCCGCTACCTGGCGGATAATTGTGTCGGTACATTGATCAAATACTTCTCGATCTTCGGTGATGACTTTGCCGTAACGGCGACGAATTCTCTCAGCCGATAACTGGATTGGGGTCAGCGGGTTCTTGATCTCATGGGCAATTCTGCGCGCCACATCCGCCCACGCTGACGTTCTTTGCGCCGAAACGAGATCAGTAATGTCATCAATGGTAATGACGTGGGAATTAACACCATCGCTTCCCAGGTCCACCGAAACTTGAACGTTCAATGTCCTGTCCCTGCCGCCGGTCGCTACTGAAATCTGCTCCAGATAGGAGCTCTTGCCACTCCGCTCGGCGTTTTCCAATACTGAAGAAAGTTCCCGACTTATCTCGTTCAACGGCGCACCAACAAGTGAATCGGCATCTTTGCCTAACAACCTGCTTGCCGACGAATTGGCAATTGCCAATCGTCCCTCCCCGGAAACACCTATGACACCGGCAGTTACTCCCGCTAACACGGCTTCGGTGAAACGGCGGCGGCTGTCGATCTGTTCCTGATTGTCCAAAATTTCGTCACGCTGGGTTCGCAATTCGCTGGTCATCGAGTTGAATGTGTCTGCAAGCGAACGTAACTCACCTTCTGAGCGAGTAATCGGAACGCTGACTTCAAGATCACCCGAGGCAACCTTGTCGGCCGCTGATATCAACCGTCGAATGGGTTCAACCAGACGTTCGGCCACCGCGATGCCCATCCAGATTGCGGCCAGCAGTATCGTTAGACAAATGCCCACATAAAGCAGCGCGAAGGCGATTTGCAGCGGCAGCCGCCCACTTTCGAGCAGTTTATATTCCTCGGTTATTTCTTCCATTAACTGAATTGAATTCAGCACGCCGGGGTCGACGGAGCGCAATGTGTACAAATACACGTCGTCTCCGAGACCCTTTACCTTCAAAACGCACCCGGCCAAATTCCGAATTTTTGGGCCACCACAGGCAGGTTTTTCAGATTTTGCCAGATCCATCAGACTGGGCGGAACCTGTGGCAGGCGCTGGCTGGCTGCTTGATCAATGGTAACAACAACGCTTCCATCGGCACGGATAAGAGAGGCATTCAAAAGGCCCCGAGCGCGACTTTGTCCACGCATAAACTGAATAAATGCACTCTGATCCAGAACGAACGCGCTGCGATTGCGCGACAACAGGAAACCCATATTGATCGTGTTGGAATTTAATGTGGATGCAGTTTCAGCGACATAGGATTCAGCCACACTGACCGAATTGGAAACGATTGTGCGGGTTCGCGTATCGAATATACGATCAAGCCCCAGGTCGAGGGTGATACCGGCTACCACAGCGACGATAATTGCGGGAAATGCAGATACAACTGCAAACAAACCGACAATGCGAATATGCATTCGAGCAGCCGCGCGACCGCGTCGACGCGCCAGCAGCAATATCCTTACCTCACGCCCCACAAGAAACAGCATCGTTGTTACCAACACCGCGTTGATCGCCAAAACAGTCAAAATGACGTTTTCAGTAGGGTCTATCGCGGTCAACCCAAGCAACACCAAAAAAGATGCAGCCCCGAAACAGAGGACCAGCACAACAAACGCCGCTCCATATCGGCGCGCATAGCCGAGGCTCGAACCGCGTGATGTCACCGGTTCGGTAATGGATTCGACAGATTTAGCTTCTGACGCTGTCATCTACCTATGAAATTCCAAACTAACCGGGAGCGACGTTGCTATTATGCAACAAAATGTTGCGCAGGCGCAACAGAATTGGCGATCACTAATTAATACCGCGCATTACCTGCATATCGAGATCCTTGATTTTTTTGCGCAGGGTATTTCGATTCAAACCAAGCACTTTTGCGGCCTTGATCTGATTTCCGCGTGTGGCCCGCAGGGTCATATCGATCAGTGGTTCTTCAATCTCCCGCAATACAGTTGCGTAAAGATTGTTGAGCGGTTGTTCTTCATCGCTCGACTCAAGCAATTGTGCCGTAAATGCAGAAACCGATGCCTGAAGCTGCTGTTCGCTGATTGCGCCCAGTTGACCGACGCTGGCCGATGGGCGAGCTGCTGAAAGTTCGTTTTCGACCAGTTCTGCAGAGATCTTTTCCTGGGGATACAACGCAGCAAGTCGCTGCACGAGATTTTCCAATTCCCGAACATTGCCGGGCCAGTGGTGTTGCTTCAGAAGATCGAGAGCAGACTTGTCAAGCACTTTGCGCGGTAGTCCGCGCAATTCTGCCTGTTCAAGAAAATGCCGGGCCAGATCCGGTACGTCCTGTCCTCGTTCGCGTAGAGGTGGCAAGCGCAAAGGGACAACATTCAAACGGTAGTACAAATCTTCCCTGAACTGACCCCGATCAATGAGCCCACCGAGATCCTGATGGGTCGCAGCAACGATGCGCACATCGGTAGAAATGGGGGTGCGGCCGCCAACCGTTGTATATTCACCCTCCTGCAGCACCCGCAAAAGCCGGGTCTGAGCTTCCATTGGCATATCGCCGATCTCGTCGAGAAACAGGGTTCCCCCATTTGCCTGTTCAAATCGACCGGCCGATCTGCTGTTGGCGCCGGTAAATGCGCCTTTTTCGTGGCCAAACAGTTCCGACTCGATCAATTCGCTGGGAATAGCGGCCATATTGATTGCAACGAAAGGTCCTGATTTTCGCCTGCCAAACTGATGCAGTGCTTGGGCCACGAGTTCTTTGCCCGTGCCGGATTCGCCATTTATCATGACCGTCAGGTCGGTCTGGGTCATGCGGGCAATAAGCCGATAAATATCCTGCATTGCCGGAGATCGTCCAACCAGCGGCATCGCTGCTTCGGCCGCCGCCGGTCCATCGCTGGACTTGTCGTTTTCTGCTGGCTGGGCCAGAGCCCTCTCAACCGTGCCAATCAGTTCTTTTAAATCAAACGGTTTTGGGAGATAGTCATATGCCCCCTTCTCCGTTGCCGTTATCGCGGTCATGAAAGTATTTTGGGCGCTCATCACAATAACTGGCAGTTCTGGCCTTACCCGTTTCATTCGCGGCAGCAGATCAAACACATTCTCATCCGGCATGATGACATCTGTGACAACCAGATCTCCATCACCTGCCGCAGTCCAACGCCACAGTGTATTGGCGTTTGACGTCACGCGAACATCATAGCCTTCTCGAGACAGAGCCTGGGATAGCACGGTGCGAATGGCAGCATCATCATCGGCAATCAAAATTTCTGGCATGGGATTATCAAATTCTCCGTTCTTCAGACCACATCGGCATCAGGACCTGAAAATTTGTCCCGCCGGGCTTGCCGTCACAGGAAATTATCCCGCCATGATCACCGATAATTTTGGCCACCAGAGCCAGCCCCAGGCCAGACCCGTTGGGCTTGCTGGAGACGAATGGATCAAACATATAAGCGACCATGTCCTCTGGCACTCCCGGACCGTTATCCGTAACGGTCATTGAAATGGGCAATGATATCCGTTCCCGGCTTCCCGGAGCAGCAACACTCATCCCCGGCCGGAATGCTGTTGTCAGTGTTATTTGCGGATTTTGAACACCCAGCATGGCCTCGCTGGCGTTTTTTACGAGATTTAGAAATACCTGGATCAGCTGGTCCCGGTTCCCCAGAACAGGAGGCAGTGACGGATCATAGCGCTCGACAATTGAAATATTGGTCGCAAATCCCGACCGGGCCAGTTTTTTCACATGTTCCAGCACCGAATGAACATTGACCGGATCCCGCTCGATGGGCCGTTCATCGGAGAACACCTCCATACGATCCACCAAACGAACAATGCGGTCGGTCTCATCGGTAATCAACCGTGTCAGCGCCCGGTCATCCTCATCACTGTGGGCCTCCAGCAACTGTGCAGCACCTCGAATGCCAGACAGCGGATTTTTGATTTCATGAGCCAGCATTGAAGCCAAACCGGTTACGGTTCGTGCTGCCCCCCGGTGGGTAAGTTGCCTGTCCAGCGTATCGGCCATGGAACGCACCTGTAACAGCACCACCACACTGTCAGCATGTTCAACAACCGGGGCCACATAAACATCAACAAACCTTTCCGGTCCCAGCCGTGGTGATGACACATCTACTTTATATTCACTTATCGGTGAACGCGATTGCTGAACCTGCTCTATCAAAGTCCGCATCGGACTCCCGTCCGGCAAGAACCAGCTGAAAGTGCGGTTCTTCAGGACCGTAAAACTCGACTGAAAGAACGATTCAGCTGCCGCGTTGACGAATTCAAAATGCCCGTCCTTCGACACCATGAACACCGGATGCGGCAATGCATTGAGCACGTCGACCGGCAATCCCAACTGATTTGCTGAATGCAGATCGATCATCAGGCAGCCACTTTTGGCGCGATTTCTTGAACAAACAATCTGCCGATTGCTCCAAGTACTTGATGTTTGTCGCGGCTGGTCATTAACTGCGCGCGCAGCACTCCGTAGTCCTCAACACCACGCAAACCGTTGCTATACCAGTCGAGATGCTTTCGCGCGTTCCTCATGCCCAGTTCAACACCGTAAAACGACAAAATTGCCTCGTAATGACGTGTCACGATATCAGCCAGTTCAGGACCCGTAGGTGCTACCTTCGTCGCTTGTCCCTCCAGAGCACTTCCAATTTGACCCGGAAGCCATGGAGCACCATAGCTGGCACGACCGATCATAACGCCGTCTGCTCCAGAAATGTCCATGGCCTTGCGAGCCGACAAAACGGAATCGATATCACCATTGATGATCAAAGGTACATTGATGCGTTCACGCACTGGCCCAACCTTGGTCCAGTCCGCCTGCCCCTTGTAAAATTGGTTCCTGGTTCGGGCATGAACTGTGATCATTTTTACCCCTCCCGCCACCGCTCGCGCGGCCAGTTCGGGTGCATTGATCGACTGGTCATCCCAACCCAGACGCATTTTCAATGTGACCGGTAAGTCGGTCGCTGCCATGACCGCATCGATCAGCGTCATGGCGTGGTCCAGGTCTCGCATGAGTGCGGAGCCGGAATATCCGTTGGTTACCCGTTTTGACGGGCAACCCATATTGATATCGATGGCATGGGCACCGGCCTGTTCGGCCATCCGTGTGGCTTGCGCCATCCATTTGGGCTGACGGCCAGCCAGTTGCACAATATGCACTGGCAAACCAGCCGCCTCTGCCTTCAGACGCATTTCTTGCTGCCCCGACGTCAATGCCTCGCTGGCGACCATTTCGGACACCACCATTCCAGCGCCAAACTCCCACGCCAACTGGCGAAAAGGTACATCGCTCACACCTGACATGGGGGCCAGAAATGCACGATTGCGCACCGACAGATCACCAATGTTTAACGCCGGTTGCGCATTTTTTGAGCAATTTCTAAACATGGCGTTTTTCTAAGCATATCTGCAATGGGATGCAAGACGTACTATTGCGACATTGATGCTGCCATGCCAAAGCCAAACAATGGAAAAGCAAAAACAATGTGCATCCGGGACGGCTGCAATTATCGTTGCAGCGGGTCGTGGATCACGCGCCGGTCAGTCGAACGGACCTAAACAGTATCAGGACCTGGGCGGCAGTTCAGTTCTGACTAGAACATTGCGCGTTTTTGCAAACCATCCCCAGGTTCATTCGATTGTGGTTGTCATCCACCCCGATGATGAAAAGCTGTATCATTCCGCGTCGGTGGCGAGTGATAAACTTCAAGCATTCGTTGTGGGCGGGATGACACGCCAGCAATCGGTTGCAGCGGGCCTGGAAGCGCTGACTGACCTGCATCCAAAACGCGTACTTGTTCATGACGCTGCCCGCCCTTTTGTTTCGCCAGAAACCATTTCGCGAGTAATCGCCAAGCTGGACAGTTTTCCAGCCGTGGTGCCCACCATATCCGTTGCCGACACCCTGAAACGGCGTGATGATTATGGACAGATCATTGAAACTTTATCGCGTCAGCATCTGGTGGCAGCGCAAACCCCTCAGGGGTTTGAATATGCGTCCATCCTGAAAATCCATCGTGACGCAGCTGCGGCAAATCGACATGATTTCAGCGACGATACGGGGATGGCTGAATGGGCTGGGGTCGACGTGGTGGTGGTTGAAGGCAACGCCCGCAACACAAAAATCACGACAGCAGAAGATATGATCATGGCACAGGAGAATTTTAACATGAAAGTGCCTGATATTCGAGTGGGCCACGGCTATGATACCCATCAATTTGTCGATGGTAGTGGCATTTGGTTATGTGGAATTAATCTGCCACATACCCAATCCCTCAGTGGACATTCTGATGCAGATGTTGGCTTGCATGCTCTAACAGACGCCCTGTTGGCGACCATCGCGGATGGTGACATTGGGTCTCACTTCCCACCAAGCGATCCGAAATGGGCCGGCGCCAGCTCAGATCAGTTTTTGAAGCACGCAGTGTCACGTGTGACGGCGGCAGGTGGACGAATTACTCATGTGGATGTGACACTAATTTGCGAGGCTCCTAAAATCGGACCCCATCGGGATAAAATGCGCAACAGCATCTCACAAATCAGTGGGATTGAACCCGGCCGCATTTCGGTCAAAGCTACGACCAACGAAAGCATTGGGTTTGTTGGACGCAATGAGGGCATGGTCGCCATGGCTACTGCGACCGTCGTGATGGAGAGTATTGAATGATAGCGGACCTATCTCAACGCATCATAGATCGGGGCACCGAACTGAATATCCACGTGGCGACGGCAGAATCCTGCACTGGCGGATTGATTGCTGGCGCTTTGACTGAGATTGCCGGCTCTTCCGCGGTGGTGGATCGTGGCTTTGTCACCTATTCCAACGAGGCAAAAAACGAATTACTCAATGTGCCGCTGGAAGTTATTGCCGACAAAGGCGCTGTTTCGGCCACTGTTGCCCGGGCCATGGTAGCCGGAGCATTGGCCAATTCAAGAGCCCAGCTTGCGGTTGCTGTCACGGGTATTGCCGGCCCCGGTGGCGGAACTGAGACAAAACCTGTCGGTCTGGTTTATGTCGCAGTCCAGTCCCTAGATGGTCTGGCGAATGTCAAAGAATGCCAATTTTCCGATGAGGGAGCGATCACACGTAGTCAGGTTCGCGAAATGACGGTGCTCACAGCGCTGGAAATGCTGCTCGACGAACTCGGTTAGCCAGATTTGCCGTAAATCTCGTCGGCGCGGTCTTCGAAGGCCTGGGTAAAACGGGCGAATGCCCGGTCGAACATCGACCCCATCAACAGCGCCAGGGCTCGGCTCTTGAATTCGTAATCAAGAACAAAATGGACTTTGCAACTGTGTTCCCCGGTCGATTCAAAACTCCACTGGTTTTCAAGGAATTTGAACGGGCCATCAATATAACTGGCCTGTATCTGTGCGACTTCAGGATGCAGCAATACCTGGCAGGTGAAAGTTTCCCGGATTGACTTGTAACCCACGGTCATATCGGCAAGACGAATTTCCCGTTCGGCCTTTTGTCGGATCGAGCGGGTAGTCAGCGCCTGACAAAGCGGTACGAATTCCGGATAGCGCTCGATATCAGCAACCAGATCAAACATGTCTGATGCTGGATGATTGACCGGGTGGGATTTTTCAAAATGCGGCACGGAAGCGGGCGCTCAGTTGACCGCTATCTGCTTTTCACGGGCCAGTCGCAACCGGGCGAAGTCTTCATCCGCGTGGTAGGAAGAGCGCGTCAGCGGGCTCGATGAAACCAGCAAAAAACCTTTTGAATAGGCCGCCGTTTCAAACGACTTGAATTCGTCAGGGGTGATAAAGCGGTCAATCTTGTGGTGTTTTTTTGTTGGCTGCAAATACTGGCCGATGGTCAGAAAATCAACACCAGCCGAGCGCAGGTCATCCATAAGCTGCAACACCTCATTACGTGTTTCGCCAAATCCAACCATCAACCCGGACTTGGTAAACATGGTCGGGTCAAGTTCCTTTACCCGCTCAAGCAGACGGATGGAATGGTAATACCGGGCGCCGGGGCGGACGGTAAGGTAGTGACCCGGCACAGTTTCAATGTTGTGATTAAATACATCTGGTTTTGCTTTAACAACTATCTCTAATGCACCGTTTTTACGAAGAAAATCAGGTGTTAGAACTTCGATAGTTGTTTCCGGAGATGTGGCTCGTATTGCCAATATTGTGTCGGCAATATGCTGCGCTCCGCCGTCGTCAAGATCATCGCGGTCGACTGATGTTATGACCACATGTTTCAGCGCAAGCTTGGCCACGGCTTTGGCTACATTTTCCGGTTCGTCGGGGTCAAGTGCATCGGGCTTACCGGTCCGCACGTTACAAAAAGCGCAAGCACGGGTGCAGGTGTCACCCATGATCATCATGGTGGCGTGTTTTTTCGACCAACATTCACCGATATTCGGACAACCAGCCTCTTCGCATACAGTGACGAGGTTGTTTTCCTTGACGATGTTTTTTGTCTCGGTAAATACCGCAGACGTTGAGGCACGCACTCTAATCCAATCAGGTTTTTTCAAAACCGGCTGATCGGGACGATGTTGCTTTTCGGGATGGCGGGGACGCGTATCTTTTAGTGTATCCAGCAGCGTGACCATATTTAGTCTATTCCTGTAAATTCATCTGTAGTATTGCGGCTGGCCGTTGCAAACTAAGCGTTTTCAAGCGCGGCCGGTGACGCAGGCATCAAGGTGACGCTCTCGCCGCAACCGCATGCTGACGTCTGATTGGGATTGTTAAAGACAAACCCGGAGCGCAGTTTGGTCACTTCGTAATCCATTTGCGTTCCCAGCAGGAACAGTACGGCTTCCGGGGCAATAAACACCGCGCTTTCACCGGCATCCACCTTGTCGTCCTTCACCTTGACTTCGGTAACCAGATCAACGGTGTATTCCATACCAGCACAACCGCCATTTTTGACTCCGACACGAATACCCAGAGCACCGTTTTCAGCGGCGTCTACGATCTCTGTCACCCTGTCGATGGCGGCATCGGTCAATGTAATGACTGCAAATCTGCTCATGGTCGGCTCCAAATCTCCTAGTCTAAATATAAGCGCAGCGGCTTGGGAATACAATCAGGCGCTCATGCGCTCTAAACATACCAGCCCAGCGCAATCTGCGCCTCTTCACTCAACCGTTCCGGTGTCCAGGGCGGATCAAACACCATATTTACTGTAACACCCGAGACGCCCTCAACTGAACTCACGGCATTTTCGACCCAGATCGGCATTTCACCAGCTACCGGACATCCAGGCGCAGTTAACGTCATATCGATATCCACCAACCGATTATCATCCATGTCGATACGGTAGATTAGCCCGATTTCGTAAATATCTGACGGAATTTCTGGATCGTAGACCGTTTTCAAAGCGGCAATTATATCAGTCGTCAGTCGATCCAGTTCTTCTGGTGCAATGGAACTTGGTGTATTTTCGCCGATGGCGGCCGCGTTTGGGCCGGTTTCCATATCAGCGGCGGTTAATGTCTGCTCGGTCATGAGAAAAACTTTCTTGCCTTTTCAAGCGCTTCTACCAGCACATCCACTTCGTTGCGGGTATTGTACAGACCGAAGCTTGCCCTGCAAGTAGAGGTTGTACCAAAGCGTTTCAACAGTGGTTGTGCACAATGGGTACCGGCCCGCACCGCAACGCCTGCCCGGTCAATCACCATCGACACGTCATGGGCATGGATTCCTTCCAGTTCAAACGAGAAAATCGCACCCTTGTCAGGTGTATCTCCAAACACCCGCAACGCATTGATTTCCCGCAACCGCTGTCGCGCATAGTCGCGCAAATCTGCTTCGTGATCGGCAATATTTTCGCGTCCGATCCCTTCCATATAGTCCAGTGCTGCACCAAGACCAATTGCCTGGACAATAGGTGGTGTGCCGGCTTCAAAACGGTGCGGAGGATCGTTGTAAGTCACATTGTCGAGCGTGACATCAAGGATCATCTCACCACCACCCTGAAATGGTTGCATGGCCTCCAACGCTTCGCTCTTGCCGTAAAGAGCGCCAATTCCCGATGGGCCATAGAGTTTGTGGCCGGTAATGCAGTAAAAATCGCAGTCCAGGTCCTGTACATCGACGGGCATGTGCACCGCGCTTTGGGAACCGTCCACCATCACCTTGATGCCGCGGGCATGGGCCATGGCACAAATCTCTTTGACCGGTAAAACGCTGCCAGTGACATTCGACATATGGGTGATTGCAATCAGCTTGGTCCGTTCGGTGCAGGCCGCTTCGACGGCCTCCAGAGAAACTCCGCCATCGTCCAGGCAGTCAACCCAGACCAGGCGGGCTCCCTGACGCTCGCGCAAAAAATGCCAGGGAACGATGTTGGAGTGATGCTCCAGAATCGAAATGACGATTTCATCACCATCGCCAACGATCGGCATGGCATATCCATAGGCCACCAAATTGATTGCCTCGGTAGTGCCGCTGGTAAAGACGATGTTGTCGTCGCTCGGCGCATTGAGGAAGTGACGCACTTTTGTGCGCGCAGCTTCATAGGCATCAGTTGCCGCATTGGATAGAAAATGCAGGCCCCGATGCACATTGGCATATTCGTTGGCATAGGCGTGACTGACGGCATCTATTACTTGTTGCGGCTTTTGAGCCGACGCTCCGTTGTCGAGATAGACCAGAGGTTTGCCGTGCACCTCGCGATGCAGGATCGGAAAGTCAGCTCGGATGGCGTCAATGTCATACTGATCACTGGGCATAAGAGATAAACTCCATCAATGAACCGTCAGGATCACGAAAATAAATGCTGGTGCCCTGACCTTGGCCACCAAACCGCTCAACCGGGCCCATTTCCAACGCCACTCCCTGTTCCTCCAAATGATCAGCAGCACCGGCAATTGGACCATTCCAGCAAAAGCACAAATCACTATTGCCAGATTCGACCGGAACACGTGCCTTTGGCTCGGCAAATAGTCCAGGACCGTGGCAATTCAATTGTTGATTGCCCCAGCGGAATCTGTAGCCGTGATCACTTTGTACGGCTTCGGCACCAAGGACTCGTGTATAAAAATCCTTCGCGATTTCCCAGTTGGAGACATGAATGACGCAATGGTCGAAACTAACAGGCAGGTTAGACATGTTGCTCCATCCAGATATCGATGCGCCGCTCCAGAGCCTCGATAAGCGGCTCTTCTTCCAGCTCATCAACGATTTCAGCAACAAATGCCTTGATCAGCATGCGTCGTGCCCGGGTCTCGGAAATACCCCGTGCCATCAGGTAAAACATGTAACTTTCTTCAATGTCGGTAACAGTAGCACCATGAGCGCATTGCACGTTGTCAGCAAAGATTTCCAGTTCGGGTTTGGCGGAAAAGTCGCAATCGTCAGACAACAGCAACGTGTTGCAAGCCATGCGGGCGTCAGTCAGCTGAGCCGCCTGGCGAACATTAATTTGTCCCTGAAATACTCCCCGGCCGCGGCCCGTGGTTACATTGCGGAATGTTTCTTGTGAATTGGTGTTTGGGGCATGGTGGGTAATACGCGACGTCACGTCGATATGTGCTTCACCACCAACAAGATTGACACCTGAAATATTGAGATTTGCCCCCTCGCCCAAAACATCGAAATTAATTTCCTGACGCACCAGCTTACCGCCGGCGTTGAGGATGAAAAGATTAAGAGTGGTCTGTTTACCCATCTTGACGTTGAACTGGGCAAGCCGCTGCGCAGCATCACCTTCTTCAATCGACAGCACGTAATTGACGGTCGCATGGTCTTTAATGTCGAGATCAACCACTGAGGAATGCAGATAAAACACGTCGTTTTTACCAACGGCGCGATCAATCAACCGGCATGAAGATCCCGATTCTGCCACGATGCTGGTGCGCATGGCGGCGATGGTATTCGCAGCACCTGTATGGGCGTGAGCGATGCCAAGTATCTTTTCCACCTCTGCATTGGCTTGAATGGTGATCGAGGCACCACTGGAGGCAAATGCTGTATTTATCTGAGCCACGGCATCATCTGCACCAGTGGGAACCGGCAGTTGGGCATCCACCAGGATCCCCTTGGGCAATTCATCGCCCCAATCAAAATAGTGACCGTCGCGGAAATGCAAAACGCTGGCATCGTCCACGAGACGAGGGAATCCGGTTCCAATTGCACGGGCGTCCTCCTGAGAAGGCCGTTCAGCTATCTGGTACTGGCCACGCAGCAGCGCACGCAAATCAGTATAGTGAAACGCCTCAATGCGTCTTGTTGGCAATCCCAGCTCTCGCAAAGCGTTTATCGCTGCGGTTCGAGCTTTTGTGTGACCGGTGGGCTGGGCATTGTCATAGGCAGCCATCAGCGCCGTTTCACCGTCGGTCAAAATGCGAGGAGTGTGAGCTGTCATTGTCATGTCGTCCTATGCCGCAGCAGAAATAATATCTGCATAGCCTTTTTCCTCAAGCTCGAGCGCCAGTGATTTGTCACCAGACTTTACGATCTGACCTTTTGACAGCACGTGCACCGTGTCAGGAACGATATGGTCGAGCAACCGCTGGTAATGGGTGATAACAATCACTGCTCGGTCGGGATCGCGCAGCATGTTCACACCGTCGGACACAACTTTCAGGGCATCGATGTCCAAACCGGAATCTGTTTCGTCGAGAATACAAAGTTTTGGCTCAAGCAAAGACATTTGCAGAATTTCTGCACGTTTCTTCTCACCACCGGAGAAACCCACATTGACCGGGCGCTTGAGCATGTTGAAATCGATCTTCAGAGCAGCGGCCGCAGCGCGCACGCGCTTGATAAATTCTGGCGTTGTCAGTTCGTTTTCACCACGCTGTTTGCGCTGTGCATTCATGGCCTCTTTTAGGAATGTCATGGTCGGCACCCCTGGAATTTCAACCGGGTATTGAAATGCCAAAAACAAACCCGCTGCAGCGCGTTCAGAAACATCCAGATCCAGCAGGTTCTCGCCATTATATGTAATCGACCCCTGAGTGATTTCATAATCTTCCTTGCCCGACAGGACATAGGACAAGGTCGATTTACCCGATCCGTTGGGTCCCATAATGGCGGCCACCTCACCGGCGGCGACTGAAAGATTCAGGCCGCGAATGATCTCTGTTTCATCTTCAGCGATGCGCACGTGAAGGTCTTTTATCTCAAGCATTTCTCTTCTCTCTTGCCCTTTGGGCCACTTTCCTGCCCTTGCGGGCGTAATTCCTGTTCAGCCGGACGGATCGTTAGCTTTGCCGCCGTCGCCGCCGTCGCTATCGCCGCTATCGCCGCTATTGCCGATATATTTCAACACAATGGACACCACGAGTGGCCCCAAAACCCAAACACCAAACCCCCAAGCCGGGGCCAGACCTAATGCTCTTTCCCCCATCGCCATATCCAGCGCCGGAATGGCTACGAAAACTAACGGGAATAAGATCATCCAAATAAACACGAGTATTCGCATCCAGATGGACGAAAACAGACGAGACTTGTCCACTAACCTACGGACCCTTCTAAACTGATGCCGATCAGCTTTTGGGCTTCAACGGCAAATTCCATCGGCAGTTCCTGAATAACTTCCTTGACGAAACCGTTGACGATCAGCGCAATCGCCTCTTCTTCAGGAATGCCACGCTGCAAACAATAGAACAGTTGATCATCGGAGATTTTCGATGTGGTCGCCTCATGTTCCAGTTGGGCTTCTTTGTTTTTGGCTTCTATATACGGAACCGTATGAGCGCCGCATTGGTCACCGATCAACAGGCTGTCACACTGGGTAAAATTACGTGCTGAATCGGCCCGCCGTCCAACGCTCACCTGCCCCCTGTAAGTGTTGGAGGACCGACCAGCACTAATGCCCTTTGAGATGATACGGCTGGTGGTGTTCTTGCCCAGATGCAGCATTTTGGTGCCGCTGTCGACTTGCTGCATACCGTTTGATACGGCGATTGAATAGAACTCGCCGCGTGATCCGTCGCCGCGCAGAATGCAGCTTGGATATTTCCAGGTCACAGCAGAACCGGTTTCCACCTGGGTCCATGAAATTTTGGAGTTTTTGCCGCGACAATCACCGCGTTTGGTCACAAAGTTAAAAATGCCACCCTTGCCGTTTTCGTCGCCGGGATACCAGTTTTGGACGGTTGAATATTTGATTTCTGCGTCATCCATCGCGACCAGTTCAACAACAGCGGCATGCAACTGATTTTCATCACGCTGAGGCGCAGTGCAACCTTCCAGATAAGAGACATAGGAGCCTTTTTCTGCGATGATCAAAGTGCGTTCAAACTGACCGGTGTTTTGTTCGTTGATGCGGAAATAGGTCGACAACTCCATCGGACAGCGCACGCCTTCCGGGATGTAGACGAAAGTACCATCGGTGAAGACCGCACAATTGAGTGTGGCGAAGAAATTGTCGGTAACCGGCACAACAGTCGCCAGATACTTCTGAACCAGTTCGGGATAATCCTTGATGGCCTCGGTGATGGAGCAGAATATCACGCCGGCCTTGGCCAACTCTTCGCGAAATGTGGTCACCACAGAAACCGAATCGAAAACCGCGTCAACCGCGACCCGACCAGATTTGTAGATGTTGTCGCCAAGATCTTCTTCTCTGGCCGCGTCTTCGGTCGCTGGTTTGACTACGCCCGCAAGAATTTCCTGCTCGCGTAATGGAATACCGAGCTTTTCATAAGTGCGCAGCAGTTCAGGATCGACTTCATCGAGTGATATCGGTCCATCCTCAAAGTTTTTTGGTGCGGCGTAATAGTAAATGTCCTGATAATCGATCTTGTCATAGGCAACGCGTGCCCAGTCCGGCTCGGTCATAGTTTTCCAGCGGGCAAAGGCTTCCAGACGCCATTTTAACATCCATTCAGGCTCGCCCTTTTTGGCCGAGATGAAACGAATCGTATCCTCGTCGAGCCCTTTTGGAGCTTTTTCGGACTCAATATCAGTCGAAAAACCGTATTTATACTGGTCGATATCCAGCGTTTTGACCGTATCGATGGTTTCTTGAACCGCGACCATTTTGTTCTCGCTTCCTTGCCTCAGGCGTCCGCTAAGCGGCACCTGCAATTGCGTTTTGGGTCATTTCGCCCAGTCTCCTGATGATCCGTTGGAAGGATCTTGCAAAATGTTCCACATCTTCCTGTTTTGAGTCCCAGCCAAGGCTCACGCGAATGGCTCCTCTGGCGACTTCCGGTTTAACACCCATTGCATCAAGCACATGACTGGCACCAACTTTACCCGACGAACATGCAGATCCGCTGGAAACCGCAATGCCGTCCAGATCGAAAGCGATCAAAGCGGTTTCAGCCTTCAATCCTTCAACGCTGAACAAGCAGGTATTTCCAACCCGTTGGGTATTGCCTCCAAAAATCGTCAGCTGATCAGCCAGACCATTCTCGGCACATATAGGGTGCAAACTTGATTCAATCGAGTCCCGTAACGCCACTGTGTCCATGTATTTTTTGTCATCGAATGCGGCGAGTTTCGCAGCCACGCCAAATCCGCTGATCGCGGCCGTATTTTCTGTACCTGCCCGCCGGTTCAACTCCTGACCGCCACCTCGAATTGCTGGCGGGACCGACAGAATAGAATGCGCATTGATATATGCGCCAACGCCTTGCGGGCCGCCCAGTTTATGGGCTGACAAGATCATGAAATCGACTCCAAGCTCGCCAATATTTATGGGGAGACGCCCGGCGGCCTGCACCGCATCACACAGCACATAACCACCTCGAAGCCGCACAATTTTGGCCGCTTCCGCCACAGGTTGAACAATGCCGGTTTCAGAATTTACCAACTGAATGGCCAAATAGGGAACTTTGCCGGCGTGCTGGGTCAGCAAAGATTCAAATGCCGGCAGATCGATCTGCCCATTTGGATGCACCGGAACTGTGACAATTTGACGTTCCTCAAATCGCCCTCCGCTGAGAATACAGGGATGCTCTGTCTCCACAACAAACAGGACGTCGGCACCGCGGGGGCGGCCATCGCTGGTTAAATCCGGTGTCAGCGCAAGGTTAGCAGCCTCGGTCGCGCTGCTGGTAAATGTTACGCCATCTGTGTCTGCGCCAACCAATTCAGCTACCTGTTTGCGGGCGGCTTCAATCAGCTTGCGGTGATGACGGCCTTCCCCGTGAATGGATGAGGCATTTCCAGGATGGGTGAAGGCGTCCTGCATTGCCGCCAAAACCTGGGGTCGCAGGGGCGCGCTGGCGTTATAATCAAGGTAAGAACGACGGATCGACATATAGCTTAGGCACCATTTATGGGGCTCCATCGGCATGGACACCCTATTTTCCTTGAAATCTTGAGGCTGAATGGCCTATGTACGGCTTTCGCAGGGCAAAGCCGAGCCAGTTTCGGAATGTCTTGTAGATTTGAACTGTTCTAAACTAGGTTAGAAAGTGCCCGCCCGTTCGTCAAGCCAAATGGCGAGATATTAGCGGGTGGATGGCGAGCAAATTGTTGCTTGAGCACATCTCACCCGGTTGCAAATGGAGTATTGCATGCCCGAAGTCATCTTCACCGGTCCCGCTGGCCGCCTCGAAGGCCGTTACCAGCCTTCTGAAGACAAAAACGCCCCGATCGCAATTATCCTGCACCCTCATCCGCACCCGTCGTTTGGCGGTACGATGAACAACCCGATTGTCTACAAGCTTTTTTATATGTTTCAGGAGCGCGGCTTTACGACACTTCGTTTCAATTTCCGCGGTGTTGGACGCAGTCAGGGAGATTTTGACCACGGTGCTGGTGAATTGTCGGATGCCGCTGCCGCGCTGGACTGGATTCAAACCTTGCATCCTGATTCGACCGGATGCTGGGTTGCCGGCTTCTCATTCGGGTCCTGGATCGGTATGCAATTGCTGATGCGCCGCCCTGAGATTGAGGGCTATATGTCGATTGCACCGCAGCCGAATATCTATGATTTCGCTTTCCTGGCCCCCTGCCCATCTTCTGGCCTGATTATTCATGGTGAAGACGATCAGGTATCGAATCCTGAGCATGTTCAGACGCTGATCGATAAATTGCGAGCCCAAAAAGGCATCACGACGACTCAGATCACCGTTTCCGGTGCAAATCATTTTTTCAGCGAGCATCAGGAAGAGTTGCTGGACGAATGCCAGATCTATCTCGATAAGCGTTTGGGTCTGATTGAAGGCGGCATTGAAGAAACCATGCTGCTGCGCTAATCGGACGGTGCGTTGCTGGCGGCCAACGCCAGCACACCACCACTGGAAGCTTTGCTGCAGCCAGTAGTCGTTGGGTAAGTAAGCGACAGGCCCAATTGGCTGCGTATTGCCAGGTATCCAAAGGCTTGGGCCTCCAGCATATCACCTTCAAACCCGGCCTCTTCCGACAGGATAACCTTTGCGCCGCCCGGACTGGTAAATTGTGTCAGATCAGCAACGATTGCCTGATTCAACCGCCCGCCGCCGCACAATACCCAGTTGGCGGGTGGTTTTGGCAGATGTTCCACTGACCGGTAGATGGCCGCGGCAGTCACATGAGCCAGCGTTCGGGCGCCGTCTGACAGTTCAGCGAGGGCCGGATCGAGCGGCTCAAAATTACCGCGATCGAGCGATTTGGGTCCCGGTTTTTCAAAATAAGGCACGCTCAGATATTGCTCCACCACGGAAGGCAGAACCCCGCCTTCAGAAGCGATTCGTCCGCCTTGATCAAACGGTATGCCGCCCTTGGTCTGAACCCATTGGTCGATCAGAGCATTGCCCGGACCACTGTCGAAAGCGATGAGATCATCGCCGTCAACATAGGTGATGTTGGAAATCCCGCCAATATTTACAAAACAAACCGGCTCTTTCAGCGTCGAAGCCTTGGAAATCGCCTGATGAAACACTGGCACCAGCGGAGCACCCTGCCCGCCAGCGGTCATATCGGCAGCCCGAAAATCGTAAATTACGTCAATGCCCGTTGCCTTCGCCAGAAACGCACCATCTCCAAGTTGGACAGTCAGCCCGTCATCGGGACGGTGCAGCACGGTTTGTCCGTGAAATCCCAAAAGATCAATGTTTTCGGCTTTCAAAGCGTGGGTTGCTAAAAAGATTGTCACTGCAGCAGCGTGCCTGTCAGTCAGTTCCTGCTCCAGCTTGGCAGTATTTTCGGGTCGTTGATGACGCTTTGAAATGCTGGTTACTTGTTGTAACCCTGCCTCGATACACCGCCGAAAATCTGCTGGATATTCTACCGCCATAGTCGGGCCGAATTCTACCCGAGACTTGCCATCGGTTCGCACCAGCGCAACGTCGATGCCGTCCATTGAAGTGCCACTCATCAGGCCAATGGCTGTTTTCAAGATGATTACCCTTCAATATTCGCCCATTTGGGGCGTGATATTAGTTCAAGCATGGTGTAACACCCACGAAATTCGCACTCTTATCTGCAAAATACCATGGCCACTTTTAAATCAGAATTCCTTCAGACGCTGTCCCAACGCGGCTTCATCCACCAGATTTCAGATCAAACCGGTCTGGATGATCTGTTGTCAAAGGAAACGGTCACTTCCTATATCGGTTTTGACCCAACCGGGCCAAGTCTTCATGTCGGCCACATGACAGGTATCATGATATTGCACTGGTTTCAGAAAACCGGCCACCGCCCCATTGCCCTGATGGGTGGTGGAACGACGATGGTTGGGGACCCGTCAGGCAAGGACGAAACAAGAAAATTACTTACTGTGTCGGACATCGAAGAAAACAAGCTGCTCATCAAGCAGAGCTTTTCTTCAATGTTGAATTTCGGGGAAGGTCCGACTGATGCCATTATGGCTGACAATGCAGATTGGCTACTTGATCTCAACTATGTCGAGTTCCTTCGCGATTACGGCCGCCACCTTTCAGTTAACGCCATGCTGGCGCGCGATTCCGTCAAGACCCGCCTGGACCGCGAACAGCATCTATCGTTTCTCGAATTCAACTATATGTGTCTGCAGGCCTATGATTTCGTTGAGCTGAACCGCCGCTACGATTGCCGATTGCAAATGGGTGGCTCAGATCAATGGGGCAATATTGTCTCTGGAGTTGATCTGGGGCGCCGTTCTGGCTGTGATCAGTTGTTTGCGCTCACATCTCCGCTGCTGGCCACTTCTTCTGGAGCGAAAATGGGCAAGACGGCATCCGGTGCTGTCTGGCTCAATCCCGACATGTTGCCAGTCTTCGATTTTTGGCAATTCTGGCGCAATGCCGAAGATGCGGATGTTGGTCGTTTCCTGAAACTGTTTACGGAAATGCCGTTGGACGAAATTGCTCGGCTGGAAATTCTTGAGGGTGTCGAATTAAACGAGGCAAAAAAGATATTGGCGACGGAAGCTACGGCTCTCGTTCATGGACGCCAGTTGGCGGAGCAGGCCGCTGAAACAGCTCGCAAAACTTTTGAGGAAGGAGCCGTCGCTGCAGACCTGCCAAGCGTTACCGTCAGTGCCTCGGATATAGAAAACGGCACAGGATTGCTGAACCTGATCGTCACAGCTGGTTTGGCGAATTCAAATGGTGAAGCCCGTCGACATGTCAAAGGCGGTGCGATCAAGCTAAATGACAGACCGGTATCTGATCAAGCATTGAATGTCGATTCCAGCTATCTCGATAGCGATGGTGCCATCAAATTGTCGTTCGGTAAAAAGCGTCACATTCTGTTAAAACCCGAATAGGTTTGATTAAAACTTGAATACCTGACGAAATACACCGGGTGCGATTATCGACAATGGATTGACCTGCAATTTGGGATTGTCAAAGCGTCCGCTCAGCCGGAAGGTGATTCCCAACAACCCATTTACCTTGCCGCGACCAAACGCGAGCCCAATAATGGGTATCTTGGAGACCATTCGGTTAATCGCTCGGCCCGGCAAGAACGTACCACTAATACTCATCCTGTTCTTGCGGTCATAAACTTTGCCCTCAAATGCGGCGCTTGCATCTCCACCCGTCAAACGCCCCTTGGAAATGTTAAAAAACCCCGGACCTTTCTCAATACTTGCCTGGAGCCGGTCAACATGGGCGCGATCCGTCTTGATACGCCGCAGTGTTTGTACGACTTCGTCGCCGTTCGCCAGGTTTTCGGCAGCCTTTGGTTTTTGCAGCAATTGCGCCAATCTGGGCTCGTTAAGCAAGGTGAAGTCTTCTGCCAGTATGCGGCCTCTAAAGACCTGTGAATCATCGCGTATCAGATTGGCCCTGATGGTGCCGCCCCTGATCTTTGTGTAGAGGTCCAAAAAACGCAGCACTGAGCCTGCATTGGACGTGGTAATGTCGGTTTTTGTGCCGCCAGGCACTGGCCCAAAGTCAAATTTTGTAGGTGCGTTGTTAGCAGCCATGGCGTCTACAATCACGCGGGACACCGCACTACCGCGCTGCAAAAAATCCAATTTTACGTTTTTCAATTCCTGCCCGTCAAAGCCGATCAACCGATCTACCTGGCCGGTTACAGATATCGACGTAGTGGCATTGTTGTCGGGCTTTAGCTTTGCATTTAACAGCGATCGGATCAGGGCGCGCCCATCATAGGAACGCGCGTTAAGTTGAATCTTGTAGGACTTTTTGCTGCGCCTTAACTCGATGTCAAAATTATCAGATTTGTTGAGATTTACATCGGTAATCTTTGCTTCAGTGAGACCGGCCTTGTCGACAACGAAGGATCCGTTGGCAGAAAATCCTTCGCCGCGTAGCTTCAATTTCTGAAAGGTTTTGGTATCACCAGACTGGCGTAATATGAAACTGGCGGTTGCGCCAATGCCCTTGCCCTTGCTCCAGCCAACCCAGGGAAAATTCAATCTTGCCTGTTTCAGATCGGCCTCAACGCGTTGTGTGCCATTGGCCAAATTGGTGATTGTTGCACTAATTGCACCTTTCACCACATCGCCGGTATTCAATCCCATATTTTTTCGATCTGCATCGGAAAGAGTCAGATGGATTTTGCCCTGTGACGCAGCACTCCCATCGAGTGGCTCCAACAAGGCAAGTTTGACTTGCACCCCATCCATCACCGCCGTTCCTTCGATTCTGGCAGCAGCAGGAGAAGCCAGGATGGTCATGTTCGCCTTGTTCATTTTTCGACCATTGATCAACTTGCTGGAGCTGACACCATTGGTTTTTATCTTGGTTTTCCACGGCTTGTCCTGATCGAGCGTCAAAACTTTTTTGCTCAACATGAAATGAGCTTCAATTTCAGCCGACGCTTTACCCCGCACGTGTTTAGGTTCGATATCCAACCTGTTTTCAAATCCCAATGGTTTCAATGAGGCCAGCTTAATCATCGCAGCAGCCGGTCCGGCGAAGTTCAGATTCAACGTGGCTGGCGTATCAGGGATGGCGTAATTTCCCATAACCATTGTGCTTTTGGCCAATCGCAACGTGCCAAATTCCGGAAAATTTGCGACCCCGCTATCAAGCGTGATGTTGGTTTTGTTGCCGATCACTTCCAGCACCCCTGTCGCGTCGGCAATTGGCGGCAATTGGCCAGGGTTTTTCAACCCGGTTTCGACAATTGGAATGCGTGCCGACAGATTTTGCGGTTGGTAATTGATGTCTCGGCCGATAACGCCAGGAGGCAGATCTGCTTTGACCCAAGCTTCGTTCATCTGCCCACCCGTCATATTCTCACTCATCCACTTGCGAGCCTTTGGGGCCAATATCGCCGGCCAAAATTGCTTGAATTCTTCCACCGGCATCGAAGCGATCTTCAGATCCAGTTTCACGTGGGGTTCTTCACCATCCAGACGGACAGATGCACCACCGATCATTTTTCCATTCGGTGTCTGCATTTCGATGCGATCTGCTTCAACGGTTTGCCGCAACGGATCAAGAAAACCTTCCAAGGTTAGTTTACCCACTGGCGGATTGTCACCCGTTACAAGGCCAAATGCCTGGAATTCATCCACTTCGATTTTGAACAGTGGTTGAGAGGAAATTGGGTCGTTCTCGATTGAGGGGTATCTGATACCTCCATGAAAATTCACATTTGATCCATCAAAGCTGAGTGTTGAGGGTTCAAAACTCAGCACATTGCCCAGCGGTTGCAGACGCAGATTGATTTCAGCCTGCAGCAGTTTTGCTTGCAGGCCCTTGCCGACTGGGATGGAGCCTGATCCCACTGTGACGGTGGCGGTAGCTGCATCGGGCGTGCCATCAATTCGATAGGGAGCAGAAAAACTCAATGAAATACTGTGATTTAGCGAACCAGCCCACGCGTCGCTCGCGGTGGGCCCGACCAAATCATCAACATTTAGGCCTTCGGCATTAATTTGAAGGGTTTTACCGCCAGTGGCCGTGTGAATCCAACGGCCCTGCAGCTTCCAATCGCTATATTGAGTAATCAGCAGAGCTTTGAATTCGAGATCGTTCCCGCCTGACGCCCCCTTCACGGCGTCGACGGTGAGATTATCCAGTTTGGCTGTGCTCGACCGCAAACCAAATTGGTCAAACCCCGCCAGATTGGTGTCTTCCAGTGCCAGACGTTCCAATCCGGCGCTTTCCACCTGTTGAGAGATTTCGCCGATCAAATCGCCCATTGATCTTAGAGCTTTTGCGAGATTGACCGATCGCGGCCAGGACGGTTGAAGATCCCTGTCGGCGGTCTGCGACAATAGCGAACCCACCGCTATAGATGCACCCCGCATTGTAATGCTTTCAGCAACAAGGCTGCCCCGGACTAATGGCAAAGTTTTAACTTTTACGCCGACCTCTTTGGCGACGCCCAGATTGAGGACATTGTCGCGGAGAATTTTGACATTGCTGGCTTCAATTAACAGCAGGCCACCATCACCAAGCGCAATTTTGGCTTCGCCGATAACTGCCGAATGGCCAGAGCCAAGAAATGAGTTGAGTTGAGATTCAATCTGCGCCCTGATTTGTTCGTTGGATACCGAATGATTCGAGAGGATCCAAAATATCACTCCCGCTCCGACACCACATACGACAAGCACCGCAAAGCAGGACTGCAGAGTTACCCGTAAGATCGAAGCACGACGGCGTGGCTTGTGGTGGCGATCTCCCGACTGATATGCAGCAGCGGCAGAAGCAGCCAAAGCGGCAAAAGCGGCGTCTTCTTCCGAGTTTGGCGCGGTGACGGCAGGGCCCACATCCGGTTCGGTCGGCTTTGACCGACTTTCACCTGGCTCGTCTTGGTTGTTGGTTGTCGTATTCATTTCAGGAAGACCTGAACCCTTTTTGCCCCAGAATCATGCCCAACATCGTCAGGGCAGATTCATTCTAGTTTCCAAACTCCCGTAAGGGAACCTCCACCCGGAGGGTATTGGTTCCAACATAGCAAAATTTTGGCATTGCAACACCTTGCCTTCTGTCGTCATGCTTGTCAGGTAAGTGTGGTGAATTTACGGACAGGTGCCCTGTAATTGGAAAATATCTCACATGATAAATATTGGTGACCAAGCACCGTCGTTTACTCTGCCAATCAGTAGCGACACCAACTTGACCATTCCTGGAGACAAACCGACCGTCCTGTTTATTTATCCCAAGGACGATACGCCCGGTTGTACCACTGAAGCGAAGGAATTCAGTGCTGCTAAAATGAATTTTGCAGCTCTTGGCGTAGAAGTCGTTGGTTTGTCACCCGACCCGGTTAAAAAACATCAAAAATTTGCCGCCAAACACGATCTGTCCGTTGACCTTGTCTCAGATGAACAACGCAACGCGCTGGAGGCATATTCAGTCTGGGTGGAAAAAAGCATGTATGGCCGCACATATATGGGAGTGGAACGCTCGACCTTTCTGATCGGAGCGGACGGAACAATTTTGGAAGCATGGCGCAAAGTACGTGTCAAAGGACATGTGGAGGCTGTTTTTGATGCAGCAAAGAATCACTTCGCAAAGTGAGTCCAAACAATCCGCTCTTGCTTCGGCGGAACAGCTGTTCAAGCCAGAAGAATGGCCCGAACATTTGCGCCAATTGCCAATTGGGCAAAAAAAATCCGTCGGATCTTTAAAAGAAGGTGCGATTGCGGCTCTGCGGGCTGAAAACCTGGACCGAAAGATAGAAATCACCAGGCAGATCGCCTTCCAGTGGCGAAGTGGTGTATTGGGCGTTGGTGGTGTTGTGGGTGCGCGCCCGCCCGACCGACCTGGCCGACCAGCTAAACCGAAACTTGTCCCGCCTCGTAATCTGAAGAAACGTTCCATCAGGTCGCAACGTGGACGCATCGCTCTGCTACACGCAATCGCCCATATCGAACTCAATGCAATTGATTTGGCATGGGACATAGTGGCACGATTTGCAGATCCCGTTACAAAAACTGATTATCGGATGCCACGGTCCTTTTTCGATGGTTGGGTACGTGTCGCACTTGAAGAATCAAAACATTTTTCATTGCTGCGTCAACGCCTTGTGCAACTGGGATCTCACTATGGTGCGTTAGATGCACATGACGGCTTGTGGGAAGCCGCTCAGGCTACAGGCCATGATTTGACCGCCAGATTGGCAATTGTACCGCTCATATTGGAGGCGCGTGGTCTCGACATAACCCCGTCATTGTTGCGTCAAATAGAGGCTGTTGATGATCCCGAATCAGCTGCCATATTTCACATTATCTATCGCGACGAGATGGGGCATGTGGCAGTTGGTGCTAAATGGTTTCGCTATCTATGTCTGCGACAGGGACTGGAACCGTCGGCAGGTTTTCAAACTCTGGTTCGCAAATACTTCCGCGGTCCGCTAAAACCTCCATTCAATGATTTCGCAAGGTGTCGTGCGGGGTTGACGCCAGGGTTTTACCGTGCCCTGTCAAGTGCTGGTCGATAGCGATTGAACAGAGCTGCGTTAGTCTTCTTCCCGTCACAAAAATCAAACATCTGTTAACTATAATGGCGGATAGTCGAACCAATAAGTATCCAACTTAGTGTGCCTATGACTTTGACACCGAAATTCAAATCTAAGCCGGTTTTCCGTTCTGCTCACACCAAGCCTCGTCACCATCGCTGGCAGAACCAACATCCCACAGTCACTGTTCGAACCGGTGGTAAAGAGCGAATCTACAAAGTAAATCCCGTCATCACGTCGGCGATCTTTTGCACCGGTACACTGTTAGTCATTGGTCTGTTGGCTTCTTCCTCCTATTTGTATCTGCGCGACGATCTTTCACAAGCCAATTTAATGCGGCAGGCGAAGATGCAACATCTATATGAAGACCGGATTTCCTCACTTCGCACCCAGGTCGATCTCGCAACGAGCCGTCAAATGCTGGAGCAACAGGTGGTTGAGAATCGCGTTACCAGATTATTGCTGCGTCAAAACGAGTTGGGGGCGCTTCAGGAACAAGTGAGTCGACTGTTCAAACGATCGGGACCGGTATCACCAGAAGCCAAAAACGCATTTATCGTACCCAAAAAACCACAAAAAAATGAAGTGGTTCTGGGACTGAAGCTGGGATCACTCGTCGGGACCAACAATCCATTTTCTCAATCTCAGGGCGCGCATGGTTCTACAATTATTGCCCACCACGAATCTGAAATTCTGGATTCAGTTGAAAATTCTCTAGCTCAAACCGAACGTGTCCAGATTGCCGAGATCAAACTTCTCAAAAAGCGGGCTGACAAGAAACTGAAGAAACTTGCATCAATCCTGAGCAACCAAGGCAAAAAAGTATCTACAGATACCGGTGTCGGCGGCCCCTTGATCGAGCTTAAATCCGGAGCTGCACTGGTTGATTCCATCAACGCCTTAGATAGTTCTTTGGGAATGTTGCAAAAGTTACGTACTGCAGCGCAGAGCTTGCCTCACGGCAGCCCTACTCCGGGCAAACGGATTTCTTCTCGCTATGGCACACGTAAAGACCCTTTCACAAAGCGTGCTGCGGTACATGGTGGTCTTGATTACCGCGCTCGTCGCGGCACACCGGTGCTGGCTACTGCCAGCGGGATGGTCATCAAGGCAAAACGCTTTGGAGGCTACGGCAAATTAGTGGAAGTTGACCACGGCGATGGCATTACCACACGATATGCTCATCTCAGCAAGATCCGGGTGAAACCGGGTCAGCGAATTAAGAAAGGCACCCGGATTGGCGATGTCGGCAGCACCGGACGTTCAACCGGGCCTCATCTGCATTATGAAGTCCGTCGTGGCGGGCGCACACTGAATCCGGTGCATTTTGTCCGTCTGGCAAAACGCCTGAAACCCTATCTTTGATCGTTCAACAGCAATATTGCTGAATATAACAACGTGTCTCAAGACGGGTTTGCTCACTCGACATCTTCAATCTGCTTGTCTTCACCGCTGACTTGATGCGCCAGGGCTGATTCCATAAAGGCGTTGAGATCGCCATCGAGAACCGCAGAAGGATTCGTACTCTCAACACCCGTGCGCAAATCCTTGACCAGTTGGTAGGGTTGCAAAACATACGACCGAATCTGATGTCCCCAACCAATTTCAGTCTTGTTGTCGTGGGCCGACTGGCTCGCCTCTTCACGTTTTTTCAGTTCCATATCGTATAATCGGGCACGCAAAGCTTTCATGGCGTTAGCCCGGTTTTGATGTTGCGATTTTTCTGATGAAGTCACCACAATTCCGGTTGGCATATGGGTAATTCTAACAGCAGAGTCAGTTGTGTTCACATGCTGGCCTCCCGCACCGGAAGACCGATAGGTATCGACACGAATGTCTTTGTCCTGAATTTCAATCTCAATATTGTCGTCAATCACCGGATATACCCACAGGGAAGAAAACGACGTGTGGCGCCGGGCGTTTGAATCATAGGGGGAAATACGCACCAGGCGATGAACACCGCTCTCGGTTTTCAACCAACCATAGGCATTTTGGCCTTTAACCAGTACCGTCGCGGCCTTGATGCCCGCTTCGTCACCAGCCGATGTTGCCTGCACCTCCACCGTGTACCCATTCCGCTCTGCCCAACGGATATACATGCGCAACAACATATTGGCCCAGTCGTTGGATTCGGTACCCCCAGCACCTGAATGAACTTCAAAATAGGCATCGTTGCCGTCTGCCTCGCCTGACAACAGGGTTTGAACTTGTCGTTTACCGAGATCGGAGTGAAGTTTGCGCAGTGATTCTTCAGCTTCTTCCAGAACGGCTTCATCTTCCTCAATTTCTGCAAGCTCGATCAAATCTGCCGCATCTCCAAGTTCACCTTCCAGGGAATTGATGGAAGTGATACCGGATTCAAGCTGTTGGCGCTCCTTCATCAAGGCCTGAGCCTTCCCGGCATCACTCCACAAGTTAGGATCTTCTGCAGCGTCATTCAGTTCCGCCAAACGCATATTTGCCTTGTCCCAATCCAGATGGCGCCGGAGCAGGCTGATGGCCTGAATGATTTCGTCGGCCAGAGTCTGCATTTCTGCGCGCATGGGGAAACTTTCAAATGACTAATAAGGTGAGGAATACGAATGCGGAAAGCATGTGTAAAGGTGTAACGCTCCATGAATTCGGTCATATACTCCCGAATAACCCTCTCGCAACGCAACTGAGCGAAACGTTCAAGAGCTAACCGGTTTATTACCGTGATTACCTTCACTACAGTAAGTTTGGCAATTGTTTCGGGCCTTGACTGTGTTTGCCAAAGGAACGTCAGAATCAGCTGTTCTTCCAATCCTCTTTCTTATTCCACCAGCGCTGCGGGTTGTTTTTACCATCCAACCCCTTGCACGGGCTGAGCGACACGTCCGTCAAAGTGGTTACCGGTTCGTAGTAGCTATGGATTTCGTAAATCGCCTCAATCACGCGTGATGCGGTCAACGTCTTCACCAGGGCCTTGAACATGATCAGCCACACCGGCTGCATTTCGATGGAGCGGGTATCAAATCCCTCGCTGACTACATTTGTCTCAGTCATAGCGTTTCCCTTGCTCGAGCAACTCAAATCCGGTGATCTCAAATTCGTAGAGTTCGCTATTGTCAGGCTTCATTGTTCGTGCGATCAGCTTGCCTTCATCAGAATGATAAACTGCATGGGTAGTATGGAGCGCGCGATAGCAATGCGTCCCGTCGGGGTAGTAATATTTGATCATCAGATTCTCCTAACTCGGGGTTCCAGCAAAAATTTTCCTCTTGCTGCACCGGCGATTTAGCAGACGTCTGGTGACAACAGTTTGTCAGCAGTGGTGTCCTGTTTTTCAGCATGCCGCTTGGATTGACGATACATTAGGACCCAGTTCGATCCGCTTTATCGAGTTCAACCAATATCTGCGACGATTGGATGAGCCCGATGGGCGAAGGCTGACACGCCATGGTGTGAACACAAAGGGAACATATGGTCTTGATGTCCTGCTAGACCGCTCGTATCGCGGCACATTTTATGGCAGTTTTAGACAAGGTGATTCGCCTGCAAACCAGAACGATACACGGGATCCTTAATGGCCGCTGACCTATTTGCAACCAATTCAAGTGCCTCGCCTGCCCGGGCCAAGCCGGCAATAAAACCAAAGCCAGGCAAGCCCAAACCTCGTGGTGAGGAATATAGCGCCTCAGATATTGAGGTACTGGAAGGTCTGGAACCGGTTCGTCGCCGACCAGGAATGTATATTGGCGGCACCGATTCCAAGGCGATGCACCACCTGTTCGCAGAAGTCATTGACAATTCAATGGATGAAGCTGTCGCCGGCCATGCCACCTGGATTGAAGTTGACCTGGATGTAAACGGTTATCTGACCATAACCGACAATGGCCGCGGAATTCCGATTGATCCCCATCCGAAATTCAAGAACAAATCTGCGCTCGAAATTATCATGACCACCTTGCATGCAGGCGGCAAGTTTGACGGCAAGGCTTATGAAACGTCTGGCGGGTTGCATGGGGTAGGAATTTCAGTGGTCAACGCGCTGTCGGATGACTGTGTTGTTGAAGTTGCCCGAAACCGGAGATTGTACCGACAGAGTTTTTCACGGGGTATTGCGCTCGGTGCTGTTGAAAATGTTGGCGAAATAAGCAACCGGCGTGGGACCAGGGTACGGTTTCATCCTGATCCCCAAATTTTTGGCAAAAGTGCTAAATTTTCGTCACTCACCTTGTTCAAGATGGCCCGTTCAAAAGCCTATTTGTTTGGTGGAGTAGAAATTCGCTGGTCGTGCGACCCGTCGCTTGTGTCCGGCAAGGACGAAGTGACCGACAAGGCCGTGTTTCATTTCCCCGGTGGGCTAAATGAATATCTGATGACAACGGTTGGCAAGCAGATGCAGGTCACTGACCAGCCATTTGCCGGTTCTACCGATAAGAAATCAGGTCATGGCGCTGTCGAATGGGCAATCACCTGGTTTGGTGACGATGGTTTTGTCAATTCCTACTGCAATACGGTGCCGACCAACGAAGGTGGTACCCATGAGGCTGGATTAAGAGTGACGCTGACGCGCAGTCTGAAAGCCTATGCCGAACTGGTTGGCAATAAAAAAGGCACCATTATCACCACTGATGACGTGATGACGTCAGCGGCGGCAATGATATCCGTCTTTATTCGCGAACCAGAATTTGTCGGACAGACTAAAGACAAATTGGCGACGGTAGAAGCCACCCGGATTGTTGAAAATGCCATACGTGATTCATTTGATCACTGGCTTGCGGCATCGCCCGCTCAGTCAGCCAAGCTGTTGGAATGGGTTGTTGACCGGGCTGATGAACGCATGCGTCGCCGTCAGGAAAAGGAAGTCAACCGCAAGAACGCCACACGTAAATTGCGACTTCCCGGCAAGCTTGCCGATTGTTCCAAAAGTGCCAAAGGTGGCACTGAGATATTCATCGTCGAGGGAGATTCCGCCGGTGGTTCCGCCAAACAGGCTCGGGATCGCAAGAGCCAGGCCATATTACCCTTGCGCGGTAAAATTTTGAATGTTGCCTCAGCAAGCCGTGAAAAAACGGCCAACAGCCAGCAAATCCAGGATCTGGCGCAAGCTCTGGGTTGTGGAACGCGGAGCAAATTTTCGTTTGATGATCTGCGATACGATCGGGTGATCATCATGACAGATGCTGATGTTGACGGGGCACATATTGCTTCATTGCTGATCACTTTCTTTCATCAGGAAATGCCGGGCATTATCGAAGGTGGAGCGCTCTATCTGGCGGTGCCACCCCTGTATAAACTGTCACAGGGTGGCAAAACGCTCTATGCCCGCGATGACCGGCACAAGGATCAGCTGCTGCGCGAAGAGTTCAGCGGCAACAAAAAGGTTGAACTTGGCCGGTTTAAAGGGTTGGGCGAAATGATGCCGGCACAGCTGAAAGAGACGACGATGGATCCGGACAAGCGCACACTTTTGCGCATTCAGATTGACGAGCCTGACGCTGCTAAACAGTCGATTGACAAATTAATGGGAACCAAGCCGGAAAAGCGTTTCGTATTTATTCAGGAAAATGCCCAGTTCGCCAGCGACGAACTGATCGACCTTTAAAGCAACCATGACTAACAATGTGTTGGTCGGTGTCGCATTGGTGCGGCAGACGAAGCTTTAACCTTGATTGGGTGTGTTATAGTGACGAATTGTTGACAAAGGGCGCCTTATTACGTATCGCCCCCTGCATGACCGTCTGGCGCGATGCAGTTTGGGAGCGCCACTAGCGGGAAACCATTGGGTATTTCCGCGCGCATTCAACGCAAATCAGTCGAAAAGACAAACACTATATGACATTTACTGAATTAGGACTTAGTCCGAAAGTGCTCGCAGCGGTGGACGCTGCTGGCTATAGCTCGCCTACTCCCATCCAGGAACAGGCGATTCCGCACGTATTGCAACGCCGTGACGTCATGGGCATTGCCCAGACAGGTACCGGCAAAACAGCAGCTTTTGTTCTGCCGATGATATCGATGTCGGAAAAGGGACGCGCCCGCGCGCGCATGCCGCGCACATTGATACTTGAGCCAACGCGGGAACTCGCCGCCCAGGTTGAAGAGAATTTCATTAAATACAGCATCAATCATAAGTTGAACGTGGCCTTGCTAATTGGTGGTGTGTCGTTTGAAGACCAGATGCGTAAACTGGACCGGGGAGCGGACGTATTGATCGCGACGCCGGGGCGGTTACTTGATTTGTTCGAGCGCGGACGCATTTTAATGAATGGCGTTGAGATTCTGGTCATCGACGAAGCCGACAGAATGCTGGATATGGGATTCATTCCCGACATTGAGCGCATCGTTAAAATGGTACCATTCACCCGCCAGACATTGTTCTTCTCTGCTACCATGCCGCCAATTATTGAAAAGCTGGCCGACCAGTTTTTGCAAAACCCCGTGCAGGTCGCGGTTGCAGCAGCAGCTTCTACATCTGAAACTATTGAGCAAAAACTGGTACGTGTTCCACGTAAAGACTTCGAGAAACGCGCAGTATTGCGTGGGCTTATCGATGGCGCTGATAATCTCAACAACGGGATAATTTTCTGTAATCGCAAGCGGGATGTGGCGACGTTGTATAATTCGCTCCAAAAGCGCGACTATTCTGTAGGTTCTTTGCACGGCGACATGGACCAGACCTCACGCACCAAAACACTGACTGGTTTTCGCGACGGTGACATCAAACTGCTGGTTGCCAGTGATGTTGCGGCCCGAGGATTGGATATTCCCGACGTTTCCCACGTTTTTAATTATGACGTTCCGACCCATGCTGAAGATTATGTACACCGCATAGGCCGCTGCGGTCGCGCCGGGCGCGAAGGCTGGGCTTTCACCATGGCAACCAACGCTGATGATAAATATGTCAAAGCAATTACCGACCTGACCGGGGACCATATTGAATGGACTGCCGCAGAAAGTTCTTCGTCTGGGGATGCTGCCGAAGAACGCAAGAAGCCAAGCCGTCGACGCACCAAGAAAGCGCCCGATGCGGTAGAAACTTCCAACGAGTCGAATGAAACCGCTGCGAGAAATACGCGGCGACCTCGGGCGGCCAGGCAGACTGAGGAAGAATCAGCGCCGGTGATGTCCGCCCAAGAACGCGCCGCGAAATTGCCAACCTCGCCGTCCTCAACGTCGTCCCCCTCACCGAAGACTTCTCCGCCAAAGAGCGACGATAAGAATAAGTCGCGTCGCAACAAAAAATCCGACAATGATGATGATTCCACACCACGTGGTCTTGGCGATCACGTTCCGGCATTCCTGTTGCAGTCAACGCGTGGCCTGGGCTGAAATTAAAGATCAGAGTTTCGACCTAAAGGGCTTGCCCTGACAGGGTCCGTCGTTAGCTGAATAACGGAGCCTCTAGCATTTTGACAGACATGCCTGATCTGCTTGATGGTGATTTCTACGTTCTTTCGGAAGCGAGTTAGTCAACAGATTTGTAAATGGTGACACAACCAGCACATGCGTCACCTCATCGACTGATGAATCGGATAACCTCAGAACTCCTTTAACTTGCGCTGCTTGGGTGGTTTGGCCTGATCTGCCCTGCTGGCTGCCTCAAAGGCATTTTGTGCCCATTGTCCAAATTCCTCCGGGTCATCGAATAGTCGCTCCGGCACCGACCAGTAACTCATGGTGACAAGTTTTCCGTTACTTCTCTTATATTCCCAGGGCGTCATGCCTTCTGCGGCGAAATCGGCAATGGTCTGTTCGTCTGCCTTCAGGCGCAATTGGCCATCCATGATGCCGGCAAAGTTCAAGCCACGGTAAAATATACCAACACCACCAAACATTTTGCGAATAGTCACGTTGCCAAACGGGGCGAAAAGTTCACGCAAAAACTCCTTGTCCATAGTGTCATATACCTCGTTGCGGGAATTCCACCTATCCTGCCAATTCTCATGTCAGGCCAGCCAGTCCTCCATCCGCTGCAGTGCTGATTCCATTGTCCTGGTGTCGCCTGCGAATGAAAACCGCAAGTAACGATGCCCTCTGCCCTGATCGAAGTCCAGACCCGGTGTTACCGCAACATGCGCTTGGTTCAACATTTGTCTGGCAAATTCCATCGTGTCATTGGTGTGACGTGTGGCGTCGGCATATGCGTAAAATGCCCCATCAATCGGGAGTATTCTTTCAAACCCGAGTTGGGGCAGTTTTTCCAGCAATAGTTGACGATTTACCTGATAAGACAAACGCACCTGTTCCAATTCCTGACGACAATCAAGGGCATGCATCGCAGCAACCTGGGACATTTCCGGAGCGGAAATATAGAGGCTTTGCGACAGTCTTTCGACTGATCTGACACAATGCTGTGGCAGGATCATCCATCCGACGCGCCATCCGGTCATACAGTAATATTTGGAAAACGAATTGATAACGATCACCTTGTCGCTGTATTGCAGCGCTGTGACTTCTTCTACGCCTGTCACTTCTGCGTAGGTCAGACCGTGATAGATTTCATCTGAAATGAAACGCACACCAAGATCATCGCAACAATCAATCAGTTGATGCAAAGCCTGCGGCGTCATCATCGTGCCGGTTGGGTTGGCGGGACTGGCAATCAAAATTCCGGCAAGAGGTTTTTCGCGATGGATCTGCTCCACCTGATGCGGCGTTACCGCCCAGCGATCTTCTTCACGGGTTTCGACTTCAATCACTTCCAGGCCCAGCGCCTTAAGAATGTTGCGATAAGCAGGATATCCAGGCGCCGCGATGGCCACCCGATCGCCCACGTCGAACATCGACAAAAATGCCAGCGTGAAACCTGCTGACGAACCTGTTGTGATAAATATCCGCGCGGCATCCACGGTAACATTGTAGGTGTCCAGCATGTGCACAGACAGACGCTCTCGCAGATCGCGGCGTCCTGCTGCATCGGTGTAGCCAATAACCCCACGTTCCATCAAATCGGCTACTGCACGGCGGGCCGCCATGGGCGCCTGAGCGGCAGGTTGACCGACACAAAGGAAGTCTATTTCAACACCATCCTTTTGCATTTGATTGGCGGCCGCAAGGACGTCCATGGCATGGAAAGGCTCCACTTGAGACCTGATAGACAAAAAGTGATTTGCATTCGGATTTTCGATCATCGAAACGCCTCATTACATGTTAGGTGTGACAGTGCTGCGCAGAAGCGCTAAACACCAAAAATGCCGCTGGCAAGTCCCGGCATGTGACAGATGAAACGAGTTAGACTTGAAAACGTCAGATTTTCAGCGATGCAAATTCCATTTAGCGGTTGTCCTTGCAGTGGCCGTGGTGGTGCCGAGCCTGTTGCCTCAAACAGCGCAAGCTCAGCGTCGCGGAATTTCGCTTATACGCGATGCAGAAATTGAAGCGCTGGTCCGGGATTACGCCCGTCCGTTGATGAAAGCCGCTGGTTTACGCGAAGGTTCGGTTCGATTTCAGATCGTCAATGATGGCGGCTTCAACGCTTTTGTCAGCGGACGGGGCTTGTATATGAACACAGGCTTGCTGCTGCAGGCCGAAGACCCAAATGAAGTGATTGGTGTGATTGCTCACGAACTTGGCCACATAATCGGTGGGCATCAGGTACGTCTGCGTGAGCGCATTGATAACGCTTCACGTATCGCCCGTTGGACCACACTCCTGGGTATTGGCCTGGGGGCAGCGGGTGCTGCCTCGGGAAACAGTCAGGTCGGCAGCGCAGGTTTCGGGATCGCTGCAAGCAGCGGCAATTTTGCCATGCGCGATGTTCTGCGGTACCAGCGAAACGAAGAAACTTCGGCAGATCGAGTTGCTGTCAAGCTTCTCAAAGCAACCAAGCAATCCGGCAAGGGAATGCTCAATACATTTAAACGCCTAGCCAGAAATACCAATGTGCTGAGCGGTCGCATAGACCCCTATTTGCGCAGCCATCCAACACCCAATCAACGCATAACAAATCTGCGTTCGATTGTTCAATCCAGCCCATATTTCAACCGCCAATCCAGCAACAGCCTACGCAAACGCCAAGACATGGTGCGCGCGAAAATCGCCGCCTATATTGGCGGCTCACGCTATGCCAGGGCCGTGCTTGCGGACAAAAATCTGCATCCTGATGCCCGGCTCTATGGTCGCGCCATCCTGGCGCATCTTTATGGTTCCCCGAAAAAAGCCATCCCATTAATTATCAAGCTGCTGAAAACCAACGCTAAAAACGCCTATATTCATGAAATGATGGGGGAAATAATGTTGCGATCAGGCAAAGCCAGTCTCGCTGCAAATGCCTTTCGCAAGGCTCTCAAATATGATCGGACCAAGTCCGGCTTTATTCGCATTGAACTTGGGCATGCGTTGGTGGAATCGGGCAATCGCAAAAACCTCGATGAAGCAATCATCCAGTTGAATAAGGGCTTGGCACGTGACCGTACCGCCATTGCCGGTTATCAGTACCTGGCAATTGCCTATGGTCGCAAAGGCGAGACTTCAAAAGCGCTGTTGGCTTCCGCAGACTATGCGCTGCGAACCGGCAAACGCGATCAGGCCAAAGAATATGCACAGCGCGCGCAGTTGAAATTCAAACGCGGGTCACCGGGCTGGCTTCGCGCACAGGATATAATAACCTTTAAATGAGACTTTACCCTCAGAAATCGAATCGAAGATCGGACATCTAAAATGACTAGTAGGAAATTCCTCAAAACTGCGGCGGCTGCACTGCTGGGTGCATTTATGCTGTTTCCAGTGACATCCGGTCAGGCCTTCGATCCCGCAGACCGCCCGGAGATTGAAAAGATCATTCGTGAATACCTTCTTGCCAACCCTCAACTGATGCTGGAAGTCCAGCAGGCGCTTGAAGTTCAACAGCGCGAAGAAGCTGCACGACGCGCCGCCGAAGCGCTCGCCCAGAATTCTGATACGATCTTCAACTCTCCACATCAGGGCATCATCGGCAACGCCAAGGGCGATGTTACTGTCGTCGAATTCTTCGACTACAATTGTGGCTTCTGCCAACGGGCCATGAACGACATGAATGCGCTGTTGGCCGGTGATAAAAATCTGAAATTTGTCATGAAAGAATTGCCAATTCTGAGTGAAGGCTCGGTTGAAGCCAGCCGCATCTCAACTGCAATTTATCGCCTGTTTCCAGAAAAATATGCCGAATTTCACAACGCCTTGCTCGGCGGTCCGGGGCAAAAGGATGGCAACAGAGCCCTGCGCGTAGCCCAAACGATGAAATTGGATGTCGATGCCATCAACACCGAAGCACAAAAGAACGATATATTGGGAGCCTTTCGCGAGGCCAACGAACTGGCAAACAGTTTGGGCATTAACGGCACGCCATCTTATGTGATCGGCAACGAAGTTGTATTTGGTGCCCTGGGTCAGGACGTATTGCGCGAAAAGATTGGTAACGTGCGTAAATGCGGCAAAACCGTGTGTATTTAACGCTAATCATCGAATTTTTATCGACCGCGTGTCATTGATGTGGCAATGACAGCCTGTGTGAGCGATTTTTGCTCGTCCCATTATTTAGTCCGGTATCATGGCTTCTGGTATTACAAAACCAATTTATGTGCTTAGCGGCCCCAATCTGAACTTGCTGGGTCAACGGCAACCAGGTGTTTATGGGGCAAAGTCTTTGGCCGACGTTGAAGGTGAATGTCGATCCTTTGCTGCCCAAAATAGCTTCGAGATAATCTGCCACCAAAGCAATCATGAAGGTGATCTGGTCAGTTGGATCCACGAAGCCGGAAACGAGGGCAGCGCCGTGGCGATGAATGCAGGGGCTTACACGCATACTTCAGTGGCTTTGTATGACGCAATCAAAGGGGTCGACGTGCCGGTCGTTGAAGTTCACATTTCAAACATTCATGCACGAGAGAGTTTCAGACACCAATCGATAATTGCTTCGGCTTGTCTGGGGCAAATTTGTGGATTTGGAACAAATAGCTATACACTTGCGTTGCAGGCGCTGGCTGACCATTTAGACAGCACGACATAAACTGAAAACCTGCTTTGCAGGTCACAATAAGGGGCAAGCCCAAAATGGCAGCTAAGAAACCATCCATTGATACAAAATTTATCCGCGAACTGGCGAATTTGCTCAATGAAACGGACCTGCATGAAATTGAGCTGGAAGAAGGCGAAATGCGGTTGAAACTGTCACGGGCCGGATCAGTTGTTTCCGCACCGATGATGACACATGCCAGCGTTGCGCCGGTACCAGTCGCAGCGCCGGCGGCGGCAGCCACACCAGCCGTTGCTGAAACAGTTACGGCAACCGGTACACCGATATCGTCACCTATGGTTGGTACTGCCTATCTGTCGCCATCACCTGATGCGGATGCATTCGTCAAGGCGGGTGATACGGTCAAAACCGGCCAAACAATCATGATTGTGGAAGCTATGAAAACCATGAACCAAATCCCAGCTACGCAGGACGGAGTTGTTGCGTCGATTGACGTGGAAGATGGGCAACCGGTCGAATTTGGTGAAACCCTGATCACCCTGAAATAGGCGGCTGAACGGATGTTCAACAAAGTACTTATCGCCAACCGTGGCGAAATTGCCCTTCGAATCTTGCGTGCCTGCAAGGAAATGGGCATTGAAACCGTAGCCGCACATTCGACCGCCGACGCTGATGCCATGCATGTACGGTTGGCCGACCAGAGCGTATGCATTGGCCCGCCTGCGTCACGGGATTCTTATCTTAACATGCATGAGATCGTTGCAGCGTGCGAGATTACCGGTGCTGATGCGATTCACCCCGGCTATGGTTTTTTGTCGGAAAACGCCAAATTTGCGGAAATCCTTGAGGCTCACGGAATTACATTTATTGGCCCGACTTCAGAACACATCAAGACCATGGGCGACAAGATCATGGCCAAACAAACAGCACAACGTCTTGGTATTCCCGTAGTACCGGGATCAGATGGTGCTGTTACCGAAGACGGCGAAGCCAGACGGATCGCTGCCGACATTGGCTATCCGGTAATCATCAAAGCCGCTTCGGGTGGCGGTGGCCGTGGTATGCGGGTTGTCAATTCCGAGCACGAAATGGAATTTGCGCTTCAGACCACACGTACTGAAGCGGCTGCGGCTTTCGGCGATGATGCGGTCTATATTGAAAAATATCTCGGCAAGCCTCGCCATATTGAAGTTCAGGTGATGGGAGATGGCAAAGGCAAGGGTGTACATCTGGGCGAACGTGACTGCTCGTTGCAGCGCCGCCACCAGAAAGTTCTCGAAGAAGCCAACTCTCCTGCCCTGACACCCGAGCAACGCGAAAAGATTGGCATGATCTGCGCCAACGCGGTGGGCGACCTGGGATATTCCGGCGCTGGCACCGTGGAATTTCTATATGAAGACGGCGAATTCTATTTCATCGAAATGAATACCCGGCTGCAGGTGGAACATCCGGTTACCGAAATGATCACGCGCATTGATCTGGTCAACGAGCAATTGCGGGTCGCCAGCGGACAGGAAATGTCATTCAACCAGCAAGATGTTCGGTTCCAGGGCCATGCCATTGAGTGTCGTATCAACGCCGAGAACGCTCGCACCTTTGTGCCTTCACCAGGCGAAATTACGTACTACCATCCGCCCGGCGGGCTTGGCGTACGTGTCGATTCCGGCGTTTTCACCGGTTACAAGGTTCCCCCGTATTATGACAGTTTGATTGGCAAGCTTATTGTTGTAGGGCGCAATCGCGCTGAATGCCTCAACCGTTTGCGGCGGTCGCTTGACGAGTTTGTTGTTGGTGGAATTCAAACCACCCTGCCACTGTTTCAGGATCTGGTACGCAACGACGATGTTATTGCCGGCGACTATGATATTCACTGGCTGGAAAATTATCTGGCGCAAACAGGATAGGATGCATGTCAGGTGTCGATGACCTGATGATGGAGATCACACCTCAGGTATTGCTGAAAGCTTATGCCTGCGGCATTTTTCCTATGGCGGAGACTGCAGTCGATCCGGGCTTGTTCTGGGTCGAGCCGAAAATGCGCGGCATAATCCCACTTGATGCCTTTCATGTGCCACGTAGGCTGGCCCGCACAATTCGCCAGAAGCCATACAGGCTCAGCGTCGACACAGCCTTTGGTGACGTGTTGCGATTGTGTGCCGAAGACACTCCAGATCGGCCGCAAACCTGGATCAATGGAAGAATAGCCCAACTTTACAATGACCTACATGCAATGGGGCATTGTCATAGTGTCGAATGCTGGCAGAGAGAGACCCTGGTTGGCGGGCTTTATGGGGTCAGGCTCGGCGGGGCTTTTTTTGGGGAAAGCATGTTTTCACGCACCCGCGACGCTTCAAAAATTGCGCTGGTCCATCTGGTGGACCGACTGAAGGTAGGAGGATTTCACTTGCTGGATACGCAGTTCAACACGGCCCATCTGAGCCAATTTGGAGCCATCGAAATTCCCAAGGAAAGCTATGAACAACTGCTGATCGATGCCTTGACGATTGATGCCGATTTTTACGCTATTGACGCTGCATAGTTCCGCTAATTGCTGGTCAGCGAAGCCGGTGGTGGCACGTCAGACGTTTGTTTGCAGGTCACCAGCCAGACATCATTAACCGGATGTTCAATTGCGTTGAGACCGGGACTTTCGGCAAACATCCAGCCTGTAAAGATGCGTCGGATGCGCCGGTCCAGAGTTATTTCATCAACTTCCAGAAATGACGTGGTTTTGGGTTCTTCCGTTGCCGGACGTGAGTAACAAACCCGCGGTGTGATTTCCAACTGGCCAAATTTGACAGTCTCATCGACATAGACGTCAAATGTGTGCCTCTCGCCAGTTATTTTGTCGATCCCGGAAAACACTGCAACGCGATTTTCTATCCGTGCTGCATGGGCATGCTGCCCTTCTGACCAACCAAATCCGACACCCGACGCAATTGCGGCGATGGAGATTACGCTGGTGAGTGATTTGGCAAATATGGGTCTGATCATCTTAATTCAGATTCGACTGGATCTGTAGTCCTCATACACCAAAATTGTGGCAAATGTAGCGAAATGTCAGAGCATTTGTTGTTGTGCGCCATGATAAAAACTAATCATGTGTCGATCTATAATTTTTGCACATTGTTCAGGATGGGTGGATATCAAAAAATGCCCAGCCCCTGGAACAACCTGCTGGCTTGCCTGCGGCATTACCTGCGACAGCAGAGCGGTGATTTCAACAATCGCCTGATTGGCCAAATCTCCGCGCACTAGCGAAGCGGGAATATTGATAGATGCATAGTCGGCGATTTTTGGTGTGAAACCTGCCGCAGTGCGCCAGTCAAGGACATTGGTGTAAGTTGTATGGCGACAATAGTCCCGCACGACTTCTGGCATCGACTCAAAAAACCCAGGCGTTCCCCAGAAGTCGATGATCAATGCAGCGGCATCTGTATCACCGCTTGCATAGGCCCGCTCAAACCGCTGCACCAACGACACCGCGCGATCCAGCCACTCGAAGCTTCCAGCATCAGGCAGCGAATAAATCGGATTGGCCTCAAACGTGATCAGGCTAAGCGGAGCAACGGCACCACTCAAAGTCGCAGCAAAGGTGTTCAGTCCTCCATATGAATGCCCGACCAGGTGAACCGGCTCTCCGATCTGTTGGACGATCCGGGCTACGAAATTCTGCATCATTTTCATGTCAGTTACAGCGTCGGGACGAATTTCGGGGGTTTTCCCATAACCCGGCAGGCTGACCGATATAAGCCGATATTGCCCATCAAGCGCTGCCAGCACCCTGCCCCATGCTTCTTTGGTACTGAATGACCCCGGTAAAAACAACAGTGCCGGTCCGGTCCCGGTATCTGAAATATCGACTTCCAAATTGCTTCCCACTATCAAGCCGCAAATCTTTTATGTCACCCTAGACGCCTGTCTGAAACGACCGTTGCGCAATTGTTTTATATTGCCCGACACCTAATCATCCAGACGAGCACGAAATCGCAACCGAACGTAGTCGGCGAACCATTGGCCACTGTGATCACAGAGCGATCCTTTCAACACTGCCTCAACTTTATCCAGAGCGACGTCTGCCCGATCTCCATACTGATCAAAAAAAGCGCCGCTCATGACTTTCAGCCAGGCTCGCATGCCGGTAGGCAACGGAGTTGGACGATAAAAGGTCACGATGTTCTCGACCTCAAACCCCTGTTGCTCCAGCATGGCTGAATATTGATCGACAGTTGGAAAAAACCACGGTCCTATTCGGTTCGGATCGCCGCCGAGTTCTTCGCCCACCGCCCGCATTGCAGTTATGATGGCCGCAACATTTCCGAAACCGCCAAATTCCCCAACAAATCGACCGTTTGGTTTCAGGGCGCGTTTTACGGAGCGGATGACTTCCTCTGCGTGAATCATCCAATGCAGTGCGGCATTTGAAAATACCGCATCAAATTCTCTGTGAAACGGCAGGTTTTGAGCGTCCAGCACCCGCGCATCCAAACCGCTTGCTTTGGCAGTCTTGATAAAGCTCGAGCTGGAATCAGCCCCAACCACATCTGCACCAGACTTCGCGATTTTGTGTGTTAAAACCCCATCACCGCATCCCAGATCCAGTATCCGTTCACCTGCCAACGGCTCCAGCCAGGACAACACGTCAGCCCCATAATCAGAAACAAAACCGGTATCACGTTGGTAGGATTCGGATTCCCAACGCTGCAAATCGCTCAATTTATGGGCTCCATGCCTCATAGTCACCAGTGACATCAGGCCGTTTTTCCTGACTGGCGACCGACCCTTTGGGACGATAGGCGTTGGCGGTACCCGTCAGGTTTTCCTGATGCGGCATTTGCCACTCGCGGGCCGTATATTCTTCCTCGGAGGGCGCGACATCCACGCGACCGTGCATCCAGCCATGCCAACCGGATGGTATCTGGCTGGGTTCGGCTTGATCGGCATAGATCACCCAGCGCCGATCTTCTTTGCTGCGATAATAGATATTGCCATATTCATCTTCCCCGACCCGTTCTCCATTGCGCCAGGTGTAAAACCGTGTGCCGAGTGTCTGACCATTCCACCAGGTGAATATCTGCAATAGAAGGTTTTTCATATATACACCTGCAATCCAGTAGCCGGTCCAAGCTGACCATAACGGGTCAAAGGATCCTTCGCTCCCCTTTTGATCTGATTCAGTCGGCAAGTCCAGCCCCTCGTGGCGCGGCTTATAGTTAGTCGGTAAGCTTAACTCAAGATCGTTGGGTCTTAACCATTAAGCTTTTGTTCATGATGTGAAATTGTTTGCCGAGAAACGAATTTTTTCGCTTTTAGGTTGGACAAAATGACAAAGTTACACAGAATTATCTTTGGTGGCGCGGCTATGATGGCGCTCGCCACACTCGCTGCTGGTTCAGCGCAGGCTTGGGAAACCCAAAAAAGCTATCACAGCCCTGCTAAGCCCGTTGCGTGCTACAGAAAGGTTCACCAGCCAGCACAATACAAGTGGGTTAAACGCAAGGTACTCGTCCACCATGCGTCAAAACAGGTCGAGCACATTCCTGCCCGTTATTCGGTTCAAAAACGTAAAGTTCAGATACGCCCGCAACGGGTGTCGTATCATGAGACTCCAGCGAAATACAAAACCCGTGTGCGGCGTGTCCTGGTTCATCCACAACAGGTGAGTTATCATGAAACACCGGCAAAATATAAAATTCGTACCCGCAAGGTTTTGGTGTCAAAGGGCCAGCGCATTGCTCATACCACTCCGGCAAAATACAAAACTGTCCACAAAACGGTTATGGTATCGCCCGAACGTATCGGTTGGACGGTCAAACATGACAAATGGGGCAAGCCGGTTCACTGCAAGGTAAAATATCCTGCCACTTACAAGAACGTTGCTCATCGCAAACTGGTGCGACATGCACGGACGTCCTATAGCAAGATTCCAGCCCAATACAGCTATGTTGATGAAAAGGTTCTGTGGCGCGCAGCCAAGACCCGCAAGGTTGTGCACCCGGCAAAATACAAGCACGTTGAAGAAACAGTTCTGGTCCGCCATGGCAGCCGCAAGAAGGTTGTGCACCCGGCCCGCTTCAAATGGGTCAAGGAAAAGGTTCTGATCCAGCACGCTCAAAAGATTGTTCATCGCAGCCCGGCAAAATACAAGTGGGTTAAGGAGAAGGTGTTGGTGAATCACGGAAGAACTGACTGGATCCGCGTCAGCGCACCTGCAGGCGGCTGTTAAGCTCACGCCCATCAAGACAAGATATCAAGGCCGGGTCCCAGGATCCGGCCTTTTCATTTGTGGGCTGGTTTCGCCTATTGAAGGAATGGTTTAGGCTGGTGTGACGACTTCTCCATTGATTGCGTGACCAGTTGAACCCGATAGTTGAAAAAATTGCCCTTTTGAAAACCAGCCACCCTGCCAATATTGCAGTGCAATGTTTCGATCCAGAATATTTTGGCTCCCTGGATTCTGGCCTTCAGCAACGGTTGCTGGACTGCATGCGGTCCGGTCTCGACAATCCTGACAGCGAAATGGGCTGTTATGCCTGTCTGGTCGACGACTATGAAGTATTGCGACCGTTCTTTGCTAAAGCGATATCTAGATATCACGGAATTGATGACCAAAGTCATCATGTCAGTGACTGGACAGTTCCCCAAGGGGATATGCTGGATATCACGAAATTTGGTCTGCCGGCGCTTTCCCTTCGAATTCGTGTAGGGCGCAATTTTGCTGATTTACCTCTGACCTCGGCAATGACGCTGCAAGATCGCACAAGTCTGGAAACGCGCATGGCTGCTGTTTTTGAACGACTTCAATCAAATCCTGAGTTGGCCGGGACCTATGTATCTCTCACACCGGGTCATCCAAATCAGCTCACCAAACCAGAGTATGAAAAGCTAGTCGCCGACCACGTGATCTTCAAGGCTATGGATGCTGACCCCTATTTGATTTCTGCCGGTATCGCCGGCGACTGGCCCCATGGACGCGGTTGCTATTTTACCCGCGATCACTCTTTTATAGTCTGGGTTGGCGAAGAGGACCACCTGCGAATTATGTGTATGAAGAAGGGCACTAAACTCAAACTGGTGCTCGATCAGCTTCATTCAGCGCTGCAGATCATAGAACGCAGCGCAGACAGTCCGTTCGCTCGATCCAACGATTTCGGCACAGTCACCACCTGCCCGACAAATCTGGGCACCGGCATGCGCGCCTCAATACACCTGAACCTGCCCCATCTTACAGCTGGTGGTTCGGTCGACCGGGTCAAGGAAATCGCTGCGCCCCTTGGCCTTGGAATTCGGGGAATGGGTGGTGAACACACGCCGATTGGTGCGGATGGTACAGTGGATGTATCTCCGCGGGCGCGTCTGTGCATCACCGAAGGCGAGATTGTCTCTCGCCTCTATGAGGGAATTGGCCAGTTGATTGAAGCTGAGAGGCGTTTGGCTTCGGATTAGGGAGGGCGTTCTAGTTATCCAGTAAATAGTCCAGTGGGAGCTGAGTCGTATATTTCAGCTGTTCCATGGCAAAGGAAGAACTCACATCGGAGATATCCACCTTGCTGATAAGTCGCTGATAAAATGCATCGTAAGCATGAATATCCGGCACGACGACCCTCAGCAGATAATCCACTTCACCGCTCATACGATACATTTCCACCACTTCCGGAAAATCGCTGGTAACTTCCGAAAACCGCTTCAGCCATTCCGCGTTGTGGCTATTGGTGCGGATTGAAACGAATACCGTCACCTTGGCATTAACCGACGCCGGATCAAGAACCGCCACCCGTTTGGTAATTACGCCATCCTCCTCAAGCTTTTGGATACGTCGCCAGCAGGGAGTGGTCGACAGACCAACCTTTTTGCCAAGCTCTGCAACTGGCGTGGTAGCGTCTTGTTGCAGCAACGTGAGTATGCGTTTATCGATGCGATCCATTAGTTAAGGCCTCATATCAAGCGCTTGCGGATTTGTATTCCACAATTCAAGCATTTCAAATAGGATCATTTCTCGTTCGGCGCAAGTTCCCCCCGACTCGCGCAATATTATTCTCTGATGAGTCGGTCTACTTCCCGCCTAAGGATCGGCAGAACCTGGTCATCAAACCATAAATTCTTCTTCAACCACCCGGTATTGCGCCAGGAAGGATGTGGTAGCGGCAGTACTTTGGGGTGTCTGTCCTCGTTGAAGGTTTCCTGCCAGTTTGCCACCGTTTCGGTCAGAGTTTTGCGCCGCGCGTCACCCATATGATAGGCCTGTGCATATTGACCAATGACCAGAATCAGCTCCAGTTGCGGCATCAATTCAAATATCCGCCCATGCCAAGCCTGAACGCATTCCCTACGGGGGGGCAGGTCGCTTTTCTTTGCATCATAGCCTGGAAAACAGAAACCCATTGGCACAATCGCCAGGCGATTTGAATCATAGAATTCTTCATCTGATACCTGCATCCAGTCTCGAAGGCGGTCCCCCGACGGGTCCGTGAACGGCTTTCCGCTCTCATGGACCCGCAATCCTGGCGCCTGACCGGCAATGCACAACCGCGCAGTGGCCGACAAGCGAACAACCGGCCGAGGTATGTGAGGCAAAGGTGTTCCGAGAGGATGATCGACGCAGATTGTGCACCGATCAATTTCCCCAGCCAATTTCCTGAGTGCAGGCGCCGTGTCGTTTTTCATTAATATTTTACTTTAAAAAACTTTAATAATCTATTGATTTATAACTATTATGCATTGGAAGAAGGGCGTGCTTTTACGCGTTTGTACCAGTCAAGCAGATGGGTCAGTTCCACAGGAATTTCCAGCCTCGCCGGTTTCATAAAATCCAGGGCAATCATCGCTGTAATGTCGGCGATTGTGTATCGCTCTCCGGCAATAAAGGGGCGATGCTCCAATTCATCATTGAGCCAAACCAAAGAAGCGAGAACCTTGGGTCTGTTGGCATCACTGAACTCCTTGATTTGCGGCACTTCCCATGTCGCCATTGCCGGATGGGCGTGGCGAAACACATTGGCGACAAGCAACAGCAAATGCATTTCCATGCGTCTCTGCCACATTTCAACGCGGGCCTTGTCCACGGCATCGATACCCATCAGCGGCGGCTGAGGGTGTATCTCTTCAAAATAGCGACAAATAGCTACGCTCTCCGTCAGTGCGGTTCCATCATCCAAAATCAGAACCGGCAATCTCTGAAGTCTATTGTGTTCCGTGACGGTTTCGCTTTTGTGCTCCATTGCGGACATGTCGATGGACTCTATTGGAACTTTGATGCCTTTTTCGGCCATAAACACACGAACCCTGCGCGGATTGGGTGCCCTGCCGCCATCCAGTAGCTTCATAAGTGATTTACCTCCTGCAATCTAAAACCTGGCCCACAGACGCTTCCACCAACTATGGACGATAACAGGTGTCGCGTCTGATTGCGACCGATTGGCCCTGCGCCATTCCTCGGGCGCTTCAAATTGACCGGCCCATATTCCGACCCTGTTGCGACGCGCCAGCCCTTCTTCACTTGAATAGCCACCAAAATCTGTCGCCCATCCCAATTCGACCAGACGAGCGTTGATTTCAACACCATTGACAACACAGGTAGCCAGCAGGCGTTGATATCGGTCCTGACCATGGGATTGGCACTGAACTTCGAAATTACCAACAAGTTGTCGCAACGCAGAACGCGAGTCCCGTCCGCACGGCCAACTTGTAGCATCGCGTTGGCATAATTGCGTCAGTTCCGGTGCATCTATGCCCAACAGACGAACCCGGTTGCCGCGAATTTCCAGACTGTCGCCGTCAACCACTTTGGCCGGGCCAGACAGTGCCGTACTGCCGCCGCCGGTGCCATCCAACCACACAATAATCGCCGTCAGTGCAGCAAATCCCACCAACGTGATCCCCGGCCCTCCCCAGCCATTACGGCGAGGGCGGCGGCGAGGGCGGCCACGGCTGCGGTGTTGTGCGGTTTGTGCGGCCATAAACACCTCAATCCATAAATCGTGAAATTTTCACGTCACGTTAACGCAAAATTTTCCATCCTCGTAGGACAATGGGCTCAGTCATCAGTTTTTACCCACTTGCCGATTAAGTATCATGTCCGTGCAGGCCCAGAAAAATCACGACAAGACCATTGTTGAACGCAGAGTTGCTCATGCTGGATCAAAGTCCAGGCAGGCTGTAAAACACTTGCGCGCAGGAATGGGGTCTCGTGGTGGTGCAAGAAATTCCACCGGTTTCGAAATTGATATCCTGACACGCCATGCCAAGCACCAAAAGTCGACCGTACTGGTGCAACTAATTGTCTTTGCTCTGACAGCTTTGACTGGACAATACTATCTGCCAAAAACAACCATAGGCATCTGGCTTTGTATTGGTTTTGCGTTGACCACAATTGGTTATCATCTTGCGACATCCTATCTCAAAGCCGAACCGAAAGAACGGATCGCCAGCAAATGGGAAAACCGATTTGTGCTGATGCGTTTTCTGACTGGGTTCGTCTGGGCGGGGCTGGTGGTTATGTTGTCTGCGCATGGGACACCTGGGAGTGCACCGACCATCACTTTGGCGATGGTAATGCTGGTTTGCGGCATGTCACTTCTCCAGTCCCGCTTTCTGACTTATGGCGTGATCATTGAATCTGCCCCTTCGGTCCTGGCACCATCAGTGTTGCTGTTTTCGAGCTTTTCGACGCAACATCTTGCGGTTGCCGCATTGGGATTTGCGGTATTGTTGTTTTTTCACTTTATCGCCAACACCATGCGCAATGCTTATATCGACTATCTCACAGCTCGTGCGGAACGCGATCAATTGGTTATGGAACTGGAAGCCTCACACAGTATTTCCGATGAAGCCCGAAGGCGGGCAGAAGAATCCAATCTTGCCAAGTCTCGCTTTCTGGCAACCATGAGCCACGAACTCAGAACGCCACTGAACGCGATTCTGGGATTTTCGGAAGTGATGACCAACGAAGTCATGGGACCCATCGATAACGATCACTACAAGGAATATCTGGGAGATATCCATCGCTCAGGCAGCCACCTTCTCAAGCTGATCAACGAAATCCTGGATCTTTCGCGAGTTGAAGCTGGCCGTTACGAACTCAATGAAGAAGCGACGAGCCTGGCTCATGCGGCAGATGAATCGCAGCAGATGATGAAGCTGAAGGCGGCCGAAAAAAGAGTGACGATTGTTACGCAAATCCAGCCGGAACTGCCGCAACTCTGGGCCGATGCACGGTCAGTTCGTCAGGTGATCCTGAACCTGTTGTCCAACGCGCTGAAATTTACACCATCTGGTGGTACGATCTGGCTGAAAGTCGGATGGACCGCTGGTGGAGGCCAGTACGTATCGGTGAAAGACACAGGCCCGGGCATTCCCGAAGATGAAATTCCAATCGTCCTATCATCCTTTGGTCAGGGATCGATTGCCATAAAGTCTGCCGAACAGGGTACCGGACTGGGCCTGCCAATAGTTCAGGCCCTGGTTCACATGCACGAAGGCAGCTTTGATCTGAAAAGCAAATTGCGTGAAGGCACGGAAGTCATCGCGACATTCCCAAAAAGTAGGGTTATGGAAAAGCTTCCGGTCATCCCGGTAGAAGGTCAAAAGCAAAGCCGGATCAACAGTTTCTCCAACGTCCGTCGCAAGGTCCAGGCCCCACAGATGGGCGATTGAGCGTCTCTGCAATCACTGTGATCGCTATTGCGCTAGTCGATAATCTTTCGGGATATAGAAAACATAATCGCGATTGGCACGGCTGATGTGGCAGGCGTGGCAATAATCTACAAGCTCAGGTTCATCGCCGGTCGTATCTCCAAAAACGGTGCCGTCAGGGATGACCATGACATAGCGCCAGTCAGCGGTATCAGGATTTGTCCCGGGGGCCAGCTTTTTCATCACAAACATGGCACCGGGAAACGTTTTGCCTTCTGAAGTCACGGTGATGGTGTCCTTGGCGAAAACAGTGCCCGGTGGATACACCTGTCCATTTTTCAGCTTGCCGTAGTCGTGCCCCAGATCATTGGCATAATTATTGACGAAACGTTGTCCGTGGGTGGCCGACAGATAGGGTGCAGAATTGTATCGTTTCCAATCTTGATATCCGGCAATCAACTCCATGTTCGAAACGGAATATCGCTCATCAAGCGTGGCTTTGAGCGCGTCATAAATTTTGTTGGCTTCCTGGTGCGATAAGTCTGCCGGATTTTTGACGGCAATATGCGCAGTCTCCGCATCCTCTTGCGCAAGCGAAGGGTGAGTCGCCAGAGATAAAAACAGACCCAGACAAAGAGTCTTGCATATCATCGATAGTGTAACGGGTTCCCACACCACACAATTTCTAAGACTTAGATGCCATAAGGACATTTTCTGATTATCACTTATCTGTTCCACGATTATGCGCCTACTCCGCTATCAGGAGCGTCGAACTCAATAACTTGAACGATACTATCAAGTTGGATTTCGGGATAGATGGCTCTCATACCCTTGAGCATAACTGCATCCGGCCATTCCTCTTCACGGCCAATCAACGCAGCCGCGTCCGATAAGCGCAAATCAGTACATTTCGTTACATTGACGACAACTTGATGGTCTGGATCTTCGTGATGGATGAAAAGCATCGGGCCTATGTTCATTCGTGATTCACTCCATCGAATTGTTGATGTTTTTGCTCCCGAAAGAACATCTGGATACAACCGGCCTAGAACCCTGAGTGATTGCAATTCTACGTTCCTTTACCGTTGTTTGATGCAATACTCATCAGGTTTCCCCAATTGATCGATGATACCTGCTGCATCTCAACAATCTCCTGCAAGTGCAATGGAATGGAATGGTAAGTTTAAGTCTTTTTCAGCAAGGCGTCGTTGGTTTTGAGCTCAGTCTCACCAAACTGTGTGGACAGTTGAACGCTTGGTCCTATCCATCCTTACCACTCACCGCGGCCTCGGCAAATGTGGCCATGCCGGTATGGCACAGTGCTGCTGATTTAATGATGCCAGCGGCCAGTGCGGCCCCCGTCCCTTCACCCAACCGCATATCGAGATTGAGCAGGGCCGTTTTGTTCATCGCCTGAAGCGCCTTTTGATGGGCTGGTTCGGCTGACACGTGGGCAAAGATGCAATGGTCGAGGCTGGTGGAATCTGCTGCATATAAGACGGCCGCTGCAGCACTGGCCACAAATCCATCTATGACCACTGGGATTCGCTGCACCCGTCCCGCGAGAATAGCACCGGCCATGGCTGCGATTTCACGACCGCCAAGCCGCCTCAAAACCTCCAGCGGATCGCCGAGGTGGTCTGCGTGTAACTTAACGGCCTTGCTAATTACTTCGGCCTTCAATGCGACACCCGCCGGATCGTGGCCGGTGCCCGGCCCGACCCATTCCTCGGCGGTGCCGCCAAACAACGCCAGATAGATTGCAGAGGCAATCGTTGTATTGCCAATGCCCATTTCACCAATGCACAACAGGTCAGTGCCACCGGCAATGCTTTCCATGCCAAAAGCCATGGTTGCCGCACAGGAGCGTTCATCCATGGCGGCCTCTTCTGAGATGTCTTTGGTGGGAATTTCAAGTGCCAGGTCAAACACCTTCAATCCAAGGTCGTTGGCGATGCAAATCTGATTAATCGCGGCACCTCCACTGGTAAAATTGGCAACCATTTGGGCTGTTACTTCTGGAGGGAATGGTGACACGCCCTGTTTGGTGACACCATGATTGCCGGCAAAAATGGCCACCAATGGGCGGTTAACCTGCGGCTTTCTGCCCGTCCAAGCCGCCAACCATTCGGCGATATCTTCCAGTTTTCCCAATGCACCGGGAGGCTTGGTAAGTTGAGAATCTCGTTCGGCAACCATCTGGGCTGCATGAGTGTCTGGACCCGGAAGCGACTTGAAGAGCGCTCGGATGTCGTCGAAAGGCAGGGCGGAATTGGACATGTAACCTCAGAAGAAACAATTGCGTAGGACTGGAGGTGAGCTATAACGCGACTGAATGGTCGAAACACAGCGCTCCAGAGATCGTGGCCGAATACTTGTGACACCAATAATTGGAGGTCAACGTGATTCAGAAATTATTTGTAGACACACGGTCGAGCATTCTGTTTCTGTCGCGACTGCCGGTGTCTTATTCCGCACAACCCAACCTGCCTGACTTCAGTTATTCCGCGCGATGCTTCGCGGTTGCTGGTTTGGTCATCGCTATACCTGCTGCATTGATTTTGTGGATAACCTTCAATACCGGTCTGCCCGCTCCTGTCGTGGCGATTTTGGCAGTGGCGACTATGATTATTGTCACCGGTGCGCTGCACGAAGATGGTCTGGCCGATACGGTTGACGGTTTTTGGGGAGGGCACAGCAAACAACACAAACTTGAAATCATGCGCGACAGCTCCATTGGCACGTATGGCACGCTTGGATTGATTCTCACGATCCTGCTGCGAGTGGTTCTTTACACTCACCTGATTGAAAATCTTGGCAGTGGAGGCGATGCCGCAGCAATTGTGTTGATCGCCAGTGCCAGTTTGAGCCGGGCCGCAATTTTACAGCCTTGGGCGCGGCTGCCACCGGCCCGATCCGATTCTGACGACGTTGAAGATGAATCTTCGTCAGACGGGCGGAAACAAGTTTCGAGCCTGTCGGCACGCTATGGAATGCCCACCAGCAATACCATGATTTGGGGAACGCTCCTGGCCCTACCCGCTGTGTTCCTGCTCATCTGGACCTGCGGGTCGTTTTCCACACTGAGTGGCCTGGTCGGACTGCAACTCGGTGTTCTGATTATGATTCGGTTGAGCAAAGTCCATATTGAAGGTCATAGTGGTGATACTTTGGGAGCGACTCAACAATTGTCGGAATTGGGGCTTTTGCTCGGCCTTGTTTGGACTATGTAAAGACAATGAACTCTTCTACTCCCATCAAGTCCCCATGCATCCTTGTCTGCGCGGTTGAACCGGAATCCGGCCATTGTTACGGATGTGGCCGAAACCGCGACGAAATTGCCGGCTGGATGAATTTTTCAGCTGAATTTCGCGAGCAAATCATGGAAGAGCTGCCTGCCCGGGTATCAAAGCTGGAACGTCGTCCGCGGCGCGTAACTCGTAGATCGCGAATGCGTGGCGACAGCAAACGGCGCGATATTCTGGACATGTCGTCCTGATGGGCCGTTTTTTCTGGATACTTATCGGCCTTGCTGGTTTGGTATTGATATTACTGATCGCCAGTGGTGACACCGGCACAACATTGGGTTTTGAGAGCAATAGATTTGGTACAGCGGCAGTTTCGGCACTTTGGGCTCTGTTGATAGGTTCGGCGGTATTTGGTCGCGGCGCCGGGATTTGGGAGTCGTTGAAGCAAATCGGTATCTGGATCCTGATCACTCTTGCGTTGATGGCCGCCTACGTTTTTCGCCTTGATTTGCAAGACCTGGCTTCGCGGTTCAGCGGTGGTGTCATTCCGGGCACGCCAATATCTGCACAAGACGACAATGGGCGCCAGACCGTGACTCTAATTCGGTCCGACAATGGCCATTTTGAAGCAACTGCCGGGGTCAATCGGAAAAGCATACGGTTCTTGGTGGATACTGGCGCCAGCTCCATCGTTCTCAGCCACCGTGACGCAGATAGTGCCGGCATCAATGTCAATCAACTTAGCTACTCGATCACCACCCAGACAGCCAATGGTCGTGGACGAGCTGCGAGAGCCAGGATCGACCACTTTTACTTGGGTGGCATCGAACGACGCAATATGCGCGTGCTGGTTGCTGAACCGGGAATGCTTGGGCAAAGCCTGTTGGGGCAACAGTTTCTTGAGTCTCTGCATTCGTATGAGAAACGTGGCGACCGACTGACGCTGCGCGACTGACCAAAACTCTCATTCGTTCGCGAAAATCCATCTAGTTGACCTAGATCATACTCGCACGCGGCTGTTGATGCCACGATTGTTGCGTTAAATGAGAAAGGATCAGTCCATGTATTCAAATATTCTTGTGCCCGTTGTCTTTGAACATGAGCCGTCAGTCGAGCAAGCTTTGGCGGTCGCAAATGAACTTCTGGCCGAGGGGGGCAAGATTACGCTGCTCCATGTGGTCGAAGAAATACCTTCCTATGCGGCGACCATGATTCCAAAGGAAGTCTGGGCCAATTCGGTTAAATCCGCGCAAGTGGATATCAGGGCATATGCCTCCAAATACCAAAAGTCTGCCCATACCGATGTCATCAAGGGTCATTCCAGCCGGGCAATCCTCGATTACGGCGAAGAACACAATTGCGACTGCGTTGTTATTGCATCCCATAAGCCTGGATTAGAAGACTACTTTCTGGGGTCAACGGCCGCCCGTGTGGTCCGGCATGCAAAATGCGCAGTTCATATATTGCGCTAGAGGATTTGTTCCGGGTCTGAATCAGGCGCGCCTCAACATATGGTTTATGCCGTTGGAACGGTGAACACTTCGGCTGGTAAACTGGAATCGTAGATTACCTGAATCCCGACCAATGGATTAGTGGAAAAATCTTCTGGATTGGAAATTGTCAGGTCTGCGATTTTTTGGTTTTTAACCATCAATTCGACGACAAACTCGGCGGAAGGATCCGTATCTCCGCTGAAAGATATCTGAGCGACTGTAGCGTCCAGCGCGTCGATATTGATGAAATCCTCCCCAAGCGTAAAATCAAGAACGGTATCATCGGCGCCGGTTGAATCGAAAACGAACTGGTCGCTTCCATCGCCGCCAATTAGGGTGTCGGCACCCAGACCACCAATCAGGATATCGTTGCCAATTCCGCCGTCAAGCGTATCTTTCCCTTGTCCGCCCAGCAAGAAATCGTTGCCACCTTCGCCATAAAGAATGTCTCCAATCTGAACGCCGACAAGAATATCATTTCCGTCACCACCAAAAATTTCGTCAAATTCTGAAGAATTTTCAATCTTGTCGTTGCCACTGGTGCCAATGATTTCACCCTTATCACCCCCACCTCCCGAGCCTGGGATTACTGTAAAGTTTGCTGGGTCGCTCTCGGCGGCCGTCATGCCAACAGAGGTGGTTATCGGCTCGCTGGAGGAAACGCCATCATTGACGGTGAAGGAAATTTCACGAGAGACAGTGGATATGTCAAGCGACGCTCCTGTACTGAATGTGATTGACTGGAGTGCGGTTTCATATTCTCCCAAACTTGCTGATCCGGATAAGCTCAATATACCCGTTGAAGCATCGTAGCTTCCCGAGATACCAGACTGAGCTACAAATCCCAGAATATCGGTGTTGGTATCAAAATTTGTAATCTGCACCTGCGCACTCTGGATGGTCGTACCATCATCACTTATCGCTACGTTCGGAAAGATAATCTGCGCTCCGTCACCTTGAGCGTAGGCAAGTAAAGGATCACCTACTGGATCACTGAGATCGGGTGGGGAATTCACACCGGTTATCGTGACTGCGAAATTCTCGGAGTCCAGACCCCCATCTCCATCATCGATCTGCAATGTGTAGGTCAATATCAACATCTGTCCAAATGTCAGATAACCGAATACCGAAGCAGGCGCTGTAAAAGTCGGTGTTAGGGATCCACTGTCGGTTCCGGCAAGCTTGGTGACACCCAGGTCTTCGATCAGAGCGATCAACTCCTCATTGGTTGCAGTCAATCCACCAGTCTCACCGCTGGCGATTACATTAGAGATTGTTGCCGTGTGTCCTACATCGTTCAGATCGACATCTTCAAAGGTAACCTCTCCAATTGACACGGATATCGGTGACCCGTCGATGGATTCATCAACCGCTGCATTGCTGATCGCGTCAATTACCGGTTCATCATTGGTTCCAGTAACTGTGACAACGATTTGTTGCAATCTGGTCGAAGATTCTGTCGGTTCGACACCGTTTTGGTCATCGACCACCACATCGTATGTAATCGTGAGGGTTTCGCCGAGGGTCAAATAATCAAAGGCCGTTGGAGTCGATGCGAAATCCCAGTTCAGTTGATCCAGGACTTCTCCGTCAGCGAGCACCTGCAATGCCGATGCCTGGGTTTGCGATGCAGTCTTAGTTTGGTTGCTGCTGGCATCTGTCAGTGTCAGGAATCCAAGTAGCAATTCGTCCATGAGGATCGAATCTTCCAGTCCATCAACTTTGGCATCAACACTGGTCACTCTGACGTTGACCACGTCGCTGCTGTCGACATCACCCACCGCCAACGCACCAATCTGTGCAAGTGCACCGTCAGTTTCTGCAATGGCCACAGGTTGCACATACCCGGTGATGTCGGGTTGATCGTTTGTGCCGGTTATCAGAATTACAACCGTCTGCTCATCCCATTCCTGCTCTGAAACATCTCCCTGCCCGCTGTCGTCTTTAACCCGTATTGTATAGGTCAAGTGGAGTGTCTCGTTCTCGGCCAAGAATTCGAATGCCTCCACCAATTCGGCCGATCCGGTCACCGGGGTGGAGGAATTAAACTGCCAGTGCAGGACATCATTGGTTTCGCCGTCGCCGAGAATTTGCACATTTTGATTTGTCAAGAAGTCGCCCGGTTGCGAAGAGGCGCCAGCAACATCTGCCAGTTTCATAAAGTTCAGCAAAGTGGCGTTGTCAATTGTGTTATCGCCGTCAGGATGGCCATCGCGCTGCACCACGATTGTATCTCCAGATGGCCCCTGGACCATCGAAACCGGAGAACTGCTGTCCTCACCGTCTGGCCGACCATAGATCGCTTCAACATTGGTAACAGACGCATCAACAATATCGCTGCTGTCGATGTCATGAACAGTCAAGCTACCGGTCCGCGTCAAGACGCCGTCTGTTTCGGTCCGCGCACCCCCGGCAACGTCACCTTCAGCCACAAAGATATTCGGCTGATCATTTGTACCTTCAATGACGATGGTGATCATCTGGAATGTGGAAGATGGCTCATCGGGAGATGGATTTGGACTTCCCGGAAATGCGTTGTCGTCGACCACTTCAACCGCCACAGTCAACGTCAAGGTTTCGCCCAGCGCCAGAAAATCAAAAGTCTCTTCGCCGGAATCAAAGTCCCAATGGAGCGTATCGGCGGTTTCTGTCGAACCTAGAATTTGAATGGTATGTCCGTTGGCAAGCGGGCCAGCAGTACCGTCACTGGTCGCGTCACGCAAAGCGAACATCGATTTCAAAGTTGAATTTTGAATCGTTCGCTCGTCACCATCTGTGCCCATAACAACGACGTCACCACTCGCGTTGACGGTTATGCTGGAAGATGGGTCAAGCGCTGTCACGCCCGGGGTGACGGTGTTCAATTTTGCGGTCAGAACGTCAGTCGTATCGATGTCGGCAACATCGTAGGTGCCCGTCGTCAAATGGGGTCCATCGTTTTCGGTAAACGTTTGTTTGTTATCCACCACATCAATTGTCGGCTGGTCGTTGGTTCCTCTGATGATAATAGTAATGGTTTCAAACGAGGAGGAAGGTTCGTCCGGTGAAGGATCAGGCTCGGCAGCAAACACGTTGTCGTCGAAGACTTCCACCTGCACCGTAACCGTCAAACTTTCACCCGCCGCCAGGAAGTCAAAAGTCTCGCCGCCGGAATCAAACTCCCAATGTAGCGTGTCTGCAGTTTCCGCATTGCCCAGAATTTCAATTACATGACCAGCATCCAGTGGACCGGTCGTGCCATCTGTAGTTTTATCCAGCAGCGTGAACATGTTCTTCAACTGCCCATTGCTAATCGAGCGGGCATCGGTTCCTGTGCCCATGATTACCACATCGCCGGAGCTGTTGATCGATACGCTGGATGCCGGGTCGACGGCGGTCAACACCGGTGTCACCGTGTTGAGTTGAGCCGTCAAAACATCGGTCGTGTCGATATCCGCCACCGCAAACGCCCCTGCGGTGAAATGTTCACCATCATCCTCGATCAATATTTCGTTTTGATCAATTACGATTATCGAAGGCTGATCGTTGGTACCCTCAATCAAGATGGTGATGGTTTCAAACGATGACGACGGTTCATCCGGTGCCGGATCTGGCACGGCGGCCAGCAGATTATCGTCAAACACTTCCAGTTCAACGGTGATCATCAAGCTTTCACCGGCAGCGAGGAAATCGAAAGTTTCTGAACCGGAGTCAAAATCCCAATAAAGCGCATCGGTAACTTCGGCGGCGTCGAGAATTTGAATTGAATGTCCGCTGGTGGCCGGGCCATCTGTACCGTCATTCGATTCATCCCGCAGCGTAAACATGTTCTTCAGCTGGGCATTGGTGATCGTTCGGGTATCGGTTCCGGTGCCCATAATGACGACATTTCCTGAACCGTTGATACTCACGCTTGAAGACGGGTCGACCGCCGTCAATATCGGAGTCAGAGCATTCAACTGGGCAGTCAAAACGTCGGACGTATCAAAATCAACAACCGCAAATTGGCCGGAAGCTGTATGGATGCCGTCGTCTTCTGTAAATGTTTCATTGTTGTCGGCAACAATAATAACTGGCCGTTCATTTGTCCCAACATCGCCGTCCCCAGCACCTGGTTGATCATTGGTACCTACGATATTGATCGTTACGGTCTGATAAGTTTTGGATAACTCATCGCCCGAACTACCGACGACGTTGACATTATTTTGGTCGTTTATTTCGACCGTAAAGATCAGCGTTAATATCTCGCCCCGCGCCAGATAGTCGAACTGGGTGGCGCTGGCAGATTCAAATGTCCAGACGAGAGTGTCACTGGTCTCACCATTTTCCAATATCTGAGGCGTATTCAGTGTCAGCAGGTTGAAGAAGTTGTTGGAATTGGTGTTTGCATGAGCATCAGCGACCCCATCAGTTGTGCTGGATGCAACGAGATTTACAACAGTAGACGTGACTTCGTCCGTTACATCGAGATCCTCCACTTTGAAGTTTCCAGATGTGATCAGGATCACGTCCGTCTCAACCAGCGTAGCTTTGTTGTCAGCACTTGCAGATGTCGCCGCAGCTATCGTTGGCTGATCATTAGACCCATCAATGATGATGGTGACGGTCTGGAAGCTCTTTGACGGTTCATCATCTGAGCCGGAGGGGTTTGCGATATTATTCAGATCGTCCACCTGGATCGTATAGACGAGCTGCAGAAATTCACCCCGAGCCAGATAATCAAACTGACCTGCTGTCGCAGATTTGAAGTTCCAGGTGAGTATGTCGCTCGTCTCACCACTATTTAAGATGAGTGAGGTGTCCAATGTCAGCAGGTTTGAAAAATTCTGCCCATTGGTATTTGCAACTGCGTCGACAACTCCATCAGTTGTGCTGGAGGCTACAACCCCCGTTACTTTTGACGACACAAGGTCAGTGACATCAACATCACTGACCGTAAATGAACCTGATGTTGCCAGAAAGGAATCTGTTTCTATCAACGTTTCAACATTGTCGGCACCCGGCGAGGCTGATGCAACAATTGATGGCCGATCGTTGGTACCAATTATATTGATAACAACGTCCTGCTGATCCATGCCAAAAAAGGCGTCGTCAACTGTAATCGTATAAGTGAGCGAGACATTTTCGCCAACCGCAAGATAATTAAATGGCTGCAAACCGGAATTGAACGTCCAAGTGACGGTGCCGGTCGTATCTCCGGGCAGGATGACGACGGCTGATAACGGATCAAACATCGCCAACAACGCTGTGTCATCTGGCAATCCGGCTAAGGCCGCTGCACCATTCCCAGTAGCAATCACGGTCACGTCGTCAACAACCACTGTGTCGATGTCGTCGACATCTTCGACATCAAACGATCCGCTGGTGACCAACGCAGTGTCGGTTTCCGGCAATGTTTCTGAAACGTCAGTTATGGTAGTGATGACCGGCGGTTTGTTGTCGCCAGTGCCGATGATATCGATTGTCACACTTCCGAAATCGACCAGCCCAACCTCGTCCTGAATTGTATAGTCAAACGTATCTTGTCCGGTTACGCCTTTGGGAAAGGAAAAAACACCATTGGGATCGTAAGTAATCCCGCCGTCACGCGCGACGAGTAAGATGGCACCCGACGGCAACAGCACTGATGCCGTATCGCCGATAAAGTTCAGAGCCTGTCCGTTGATTTCAGTGACGATCAGCGGTCCACCTTCCGGATCGATATCAACACCCGATCCGTTATCGGCATAGACGATGTCCTGCGTCCCACCACCGCCGATTACGAACCTGTCATAACCGGTAATCACATCATCGGAAGCAATTGGCGGCAGGTTCCGCGTGAATATTCGATGCGGAAGAAGTTCTGCACCATCAGGCAAAGCATCGTCGCCGGCATCCAGATCGGCGAGATCCAAATCGGCAACATCCAGATTGACGGTCACCCGGGGAAAATTGTTCGAACCGTCTATTTCTCCACGACCGCCACGAGACCGATTTTGCATATCGGCGATATCATCATATGCAATCTTGTCTTCCAGATAATCCGCCCCGGATTTTATAATCTTCACAGCGTCGTTTACATTGGTAACCACCCACTTGTCCTCGGGTGACGCAATCCTGGCCATAATCTCGCCAGTTATCCTGTTGATGACGACATACTCACCGAAATGGTCTTTTCCCGGTTCCTGAATAATGGTGAAAACCGCCGAACCGACTGCAGCATTGATAGCCACCCTGGGAGCCGTTCCACGAATACCCATAGTGGCCACGGGTGTGTCGACGTTCATATTGCCGGTTGGTGCAATCTCTCCAGTGACAAAAACAAATGCTCCCTGCACAAGATTGAGCGACATTGAGCTGTTTTCAACATTGGCTGGATCATAGATCAGTTCGTCCAGGATCATGCGCGCATCGGCGGACATCGAAAACAGAGTTTTGTCAACAAAGGAGATGCCAAGCTTGGAACCACCACCCGTCTCAAGTACATCACCCTGAAAAACCGGGTCACCTACGCTTAGCTCCTTTGTCACTCCCGAGATCGATGTTGACGTTGCCGAGCCGTCGAGCTTGAGCACCCTGCCGATCTCCAACGGCTCTTCACCACCCGCCAATTGGGCATAGCGTCCAGCCACTGGATCGCCAGCCAGAGAATTTATCGCCTGAGGGGAAAGAAATGCACCATTTGGTGCTGAAACCGAAGGCGGAGTGGCAGATCCGAAATAGTCGATAATCAGTTGGGTTTCGCCACGATAACTGATCGACAGATCATCACCTGAGCGTTCAAACTCGCCAACAAACAACAGTTCAGCGCTGTCGACAACCACTTCGCCATCAACCGGTGTTACAATATGCGTAGTCGTGGCGGCTTCGCCATTTGATTCAAACGAATTTGTTAGGCCACCTGTACCCTTGTCCTCAACCATATCTCTAGCTTCTCTAATTAAGAAGTCGACTAATACGTATGGCGCTGCCCCAGTTTGCCAACAAAAGCTTAAGGCGATTCAGAAATTTTGTCCACACGGTTAATTTTGGTGTAGAAACATGACCTTACCTAGGGTCACGTAGAGCCCGATCTTTCATCACCAAAATCGGTTTCACCAAATATTCCAGGACCGATCTATAACCGGTTGAAATATCCACGGTAGCGACCATGCCGGGGATGATATCGAGCGGTGCGGCCGCTCCATCAGAGGAGCCAGAAATATCCGTACTGACAACAACCTGGTAGAAAGTCTCACGATTTTCGTTGGTGATGGTATCGGCTCCGATCCGCTGCACGATACCCTCCATCGTTCCATATCGAGTATAATCATAGGCAGAGATGCGAATGGTTGCCTTCAATCCCGCACGAATAAATGCGATATCTTCTGGTCTGATCTGAGTTTCAACCAGCAGGACATCGTCGATCGGAACGATCTCGACGACACTATCGCCGGCGCGCACGACTTCATTAATCGCCGCCACATTGACTTTATTGACAATACCATTGACGGGCGAGCGCAAAACTGCCCGCCGAACCGTGTCGCTAGCTGCGGTCAGAGTTTGTTGAACAACAGCTAGATCGGCATTTACGGAAGACAGCCTGGTGGTCGCGTCAGAACGAAATGCCACTTCCTCAGAACCAATCAGTGCCCGCGCTTCTTCCACCTCAGCTTTCAACCGGGCCTTGGTGGCCACCCAGATCTTCAAGTCTCCGGCGAGTTGAACAGCGGCACGTTGCACGCGAATATAATCGAGCTCGGGAATAGCTTTTCTGACGTATAGTCGGCTGATCAGGTCTTCTTCTTTGCGAGCCAATTCGAGCAGGCCCTGAGTTTTGTTGGAGCTGGCAACCGCTTCTGCAAGACTTTGCTCTTTTTGCGCCAGTTGCTGACGACGAATGGCGGCCTGTTCGTCGAGTTTTTTTCGATTGGCCTCAAACACCGCCTGTTGATCAAGATAGAAATCTTTAAAATCAGTGTTGACGGATTGGTCGATATTATATGTGGTTTCGCCCGCAAGCTGCGCGCGCAGGCGGTTTCTTTCTGCGGCCAACGATGCCCGGCGTTGTTCCAGTTCTCCCAAACGGGCGGCGGCACTGGTGTCGTCAATGCGGATCAATTCCTGCCCTTGCATTACTTTGTCGCCAAGCTTGATCAGAATTTTGGCGACAATGCCGGGCTCGAGTGTTTCGACTACCTGAATCTGGCTGGAAGGAATGACTTTACCCTGCCCCGTCGTGACCTGTTCCACTTCCGCATAATTGGCCCAAATGATGGCCGAAAAAATCAAGCCGCCCAGTGCGAGTATTACCCGCCAGGATGAAGAGGAGCCGGTTTGATCGACGGCACCTGCCGGGTCATTTGCGAAGTTCAGCTCACGACTTGCCATCAGACCCCACCTGAACTTTGGCATTCGCAGGCTGGCTGTTTTTAGCCAGCTTCGCGAGCACCTGCTTCTTGGGGCCGTCTGCGATAATCCGCCCTTGATCCAGCACAATCACCCTGTCGACAAGTTCCAGCAGTGACGAACGATGCGTTGCAACGATCAGAGTGGAAATCTCGCCTCGATATTCTGCCATATTGCGAACAAATGTTGCTTCGGTGGCGGTGTCCATCGCGGCCGTTGGCTCATCGAGAAACAAGATCGGGGGCACATTGACCAAAGCCCGCGCAATCGCCACAACCTGACGCTGACCACCTGACAAGTTTCGTCCACGTTCACCAACCTGTAATTCAAAACCCATCGGATCTTGCTGCACGAATGACGCAACACCAGACACATGGCAGGCTTTGTCAAACGTACCAGGAGCTACAGGCCCGTTGAAACAGATATTGTCTCTGACTGAGCCTGAAAACAGATCAGCGTCCTGTGGCACATAATAGACAGCCTTGCGCAGATCCGCAGTTTGCCGATTCTGGATGTCAATATCATCAAGAAGGATTGCACCTTTGGTGGTTTGATAAAGACCGCATAACAGTCTTCCCAGAGAAGATTTGCCAGAGCCTACTTTGCCGATAATCCCGACCCGTTCTCCCGGTGATATGCTGAGCGATATTTGTTGCAAAACCTGATGTTCGTTGCCGGGATAGGCAAATCCGGCATCACGAAATTCCAAACGACCATCTTTAACGGCGCCGGTATGAGCGTTTGTATCACCGTGGTCACGTTCGGTATTCATCAGTCGATTGAGTGCCTGCAACGATTTCAAAGACTGCTGAAGGCGCGATAGGGTCATTGCGATACCACCCAGAGGGGCGAGAACCCTTCCGGCCAGAATGTTGGAGGCGATGAGCGCACCGACGGATATGTCACCCGATGCAACCAGATAAACGCCCCATACGGTGACAACAACACTGACCATTTGCTGGACAGACATTGTCAGGAACAGAGCAACTGATGACCAGAAACGCGTTTTGGAAGTTGCCCGGACGGTATCTGCTACTGCAGCTTCCCATCGAGACTGAAACGAACCTTCTGCCGACGCTGCCTTAATCGTTTCCACGCCGACCAGAGACTCAACCAATACCGAGTGACGGTTATTTGACGATACAAGACCCCTAATAACAGCCCTGTTCATCGGAAGCTGGATGACCAGAGTTGAGATCAACACGACCGGCACGGCAATCAGCGGCACCAGTACCAGCGGTCCAACGATCAGCCAAAGTACACCCAGAAATACTCCGATGAACATCAGGTCGATGGCCGACGTCAGACTGGCTGACGTGAAAAAGTCTCGCACCGACTCAAATTCCCTGACCGTCGATGCAATGTCTCCGGCACTTGCGTTACGTGCTGACATTTTGGTGTCGAGCACATGACGAAACACATCTGAAGATACTTTCATATCAATGCGGCGGCCGGCATTGTCGATGATTGTCGCCCGCAACAGTCGCAAAATGAAATCAAACAAGAGGGCGATCACGACCCCAACCGCCAACGCCCATAAGGTTGGAATTGCATTGAAAGGAATGACGCGGTCATAGACATTCATCACGAACAGTGGAAGTGCCAGCCCAAGCAGGTTTACAAAAAACGCCACCAAAACCACTTGTGACCAAGCGCCCCAGAAACGCCGTACCGTCGACCAGAGCCAATGCCCCTTGGCCAGCTTCTGCATGTTGTCTTCGCGGGAAAAAACATCGTTTGCCGGACTGACATAGCCGACAAAATCCAGTGTCTGCTGTTTCAATTGCCGTGCACTGAGTAATTTTTCACCCTGATGACCGGCCAGGGTGACGCGAAATTTACCGCGCCCTCCTCGTCGGCCAGTGACGATACCAACATCACCACCCTCAAAAAATACAAGAAATGGACAAACAATCAGCGGTACATCTGTCGGCGACTTTTCCACCAGACGCGCTGACAGGCCGATATTTTCAAAACTTCGTTCAAGCAGTGCGAGTGTAAGACGACCTTCAACCAGCGGCAAACCCCGCAGCGCAACGTCGGTGCTGAATGCGATATCGTGGTGGTTAGATATCCATTCAATGGCGTTCAACAGCGCATCATGAACGTCAGGGGAGCCGATATTGTCGGATGTTGACTTACTTGTTTCCGAAACTGCCACTCGCTCTCCAGGTTCTCACATCAACCGTTTGGATTCAAATCACGCCCAACTCAATCCTGACTGAGCGGTGGAATAACAAATGAGCGAAACGAATTGCGAGAGCTGGACCGGACCAAGGAATTTGGCGTAGTATCACTACCCTGAGGTCTCGAAATATCCAACGTCGCCAACAGATTTCCGGTATGCCCAAGCAATTGATAGGCGGCGAATTTACGGATCGAAGATATGTTGGACAAATCAAACTCAATGGCAAACCGCGTGTTCTCAGCGTCCAGAACGTCCAGAAGACTGCGTTTGTCGGCTTCGTACTCCCGACGGTAGGATGCGACCACCTTCCTGGTCTGACGCAATTGTTCAGTCTTGGCCCGGACCTGCCGGCTGCCTTCGTGGATACGCGACCAGGCGATCTCAATGGCTTGTCCCAATTGTCTGGTCATTGTGTCGTATTCGGCGATTTTGACAAATTCGCGTTCGGTCTGTTCTTCAATGCGAGCCCTGCGCACACCACCGTCAAACAATTTCCAGCGCATCATCACCACGCCTCGAAAATCGTTTGAACGATCGGCAGTGCCATCCAGATCTTCACCGCGTGTGGCGCTGGCTTCCAATGAGACTGTCGGATAAAGCGATGAACGCGATTGTTCGGTTTTAAATCCAGCAGCGTCAATCTCATGGCGAAGAGCTGCCAGGCGCGGATTGTTGTCGATCGCAGCTCGCAATGCATACATGGTAGATTTGTATGGATTTGCAGGAGTTTTGACTCGACGAAGTTTGCGTGGCGCCAAGCCGACTTCATTCCTGAATTTTGCGACCGAAATGTCCCGAGCTGAACGAATTTGAGAAACCAATGCCAAAGCTGCCTGCAGGCGCTCGCGTGTTTGGTCGAGATCGCCTTCAGAATTTCGCCCACCGCGAACCCTGGTCTGAACGATTTCCAACAGTTTGCGATGCCGACTTACGTTTTGATTTGCCAATCCAATCAGTCTGGTATGACGAGCGACGTCTATATAGGCCTCTATCGCCGCCAGAGCCACCGACTCCGAACGGGCAAGGATTTTTTGGGAAGCTGCAGAAATGCGGGCTTGCGACCGATAAACATCATTGGCCCGGTCGAATCCATCAAACAGAATCTGACTGATCGTTGCAGTCGCTCTGCGTCGATTATACCAGATTTTGTTTTCAAGCGGCCCAAATGACATTGGGCGATCGACTATTTCTGCGCCGATCTCCGCACTAAGATTGATTTCCGGGAAATAACGCCTTTTGGCCTGCGTCAGCACATGGTCCGTGGCTCGACGGCTGGCCTGTGCAGCTTTGACTCTGGGGTTGTCATGTACTGCATTTTCAACGGCCTGTTTCAACGACATTGCGTGCAAGGGCACTGCACATGTCATCGACATGGCAACGAACAAATATTTTATGGAAGGCCAACTGCTCATCGTGATCTAGCTGCAGATTCCAATCCTCGGTGTCCGCGACCACGATAATATCGTGATACAATGCAGCCAACTGGACCAGAATACCGACTTACGACTCCTATCAATCGTTTGTTGCGAATCAGTGCAACTATTCCCAATAAAGAGCCTGATAATTGAATAAATCATTCAGTACCCAACCGCACGACTCAGTACCACAATACCAGCGTGAAATAAAGATAAGTAAATTTATGGTAAAGATTATCTTGTGTTTTGGCCGTCAGGTTCTAGACTTTTTTAAGAGTTTTGGGGAGCGAGCGGGTTGGGAAGTTGAAAAAATTTGGTTTTGGCCGACTCGTTGCCCTGATCGCATTGATTGGGTTGGTTGCGCTGCGAATCATTGACCCGACTCTGGTGAAAGTATCGCGGGCTCAGTCTTTTGATGCCTATCAGCGAATGAAGCCCCGGGTGTATCAACCTCAACCAGTCGCCATCCTGGATATCAATGAAGACAGTATTCGCAAAATGGGTCAATGGCCCTGGCCACGTACGAAGCTGGCCGAATTGGTCGACAAGCTTGATGCGGCCGGTGCGATTGTTGTTGGTTTCGATATTGTTTTTGCAGAACCGGACAGATTGTCACCCGACAAAGTAGCTTCCGACAATCAGAATTTGACCAAGGACATCAAGCAGGCATTGACCAGTCTGCCGTCAAACGATCGCGTTTTTGCCAATTCCATCAAAAAGTCGCGCGTCGTTCTGGGTCAGACCAGCGTGCGCAGCCAAAGCGATATCGATCAGAACGGGACAACTGAAATTGAAGATATGCCACACGCCTTTTTGGGTCCTGACCCACGACCCTTCCTGCCGAATTACCCGGCAATTGTGCAAAATCTGCCGATGTTGGAAGAATCAGCTGTCGGCCGAGGGGTATTCACTGTCATTCCAGATGAGGATGGAGTGTTCCGTCATGTCCCCCTGTTGTTTCAAATTGATGGCAAATTACGGCTCTCCCTGTCGGCTGAATTGCTGCGCATTGCCACGGGCAGCCGCGCATTTGCAGTGCGTTCTGACGAGGCCGGGGTCAACGCTATTAAAGTTGGTCGGCTGCTGATTGCGACCGACCGTACGGCAACGGTGTGGCCGTACTTTACCCCGACGGCAGCGTCGCGTTTTGTGTCAGCGGTCGATTTCATTGATGGCAAAGTGGATCCAAGCAGATTGCGCGGCCATCTCATTCTGGTCGGTACGTCCGCCATTGGGCTGGAAGATTTTCGGGCCACCCCGATGGGCAGTCTGATGGCCGGCGTGGAAATTCACGCTCAGGTAATTGAAAACATCCTTTCCAATCAGATGTTGGTGCGTCCAAATTATGCTATTGCTGTGGAACTGCTGACTATTTTGGTTGTCGGGCTGCTGGCAATTGCATTTGTACCGTTGCTCAATGCTACCTGGGCCTTCATCTTTGCGGCACTTGTCGTTTTATCCTATGTAGGTGGGTCATATTATGCCTTTGCAAATTTTCGACTGCTGATCGATCCGGTTTTTCCATCCGTTACAGTGGTGGTGATTTTCATTATCTTGGCGACTTTCAATTATCTGCGCGAAGAAAGAAGGCGGCGAGAAATTCGCAGCGCGTTTGGTCAATATGTTTCGCCAGACCTGGTTAGCGAACTCGCAGACAGCCCCGAGGGGCTGTCGCTGGGCGGAGAAACGCGCGAATTGTCCATATTGTTCAGTGATGTTCGCGGGTTCACCGCAATCTCGGAGAGTTTCAAGGAAAACCCGCAAGGACTGACCGTGTTGATGAACGAGTTTTTGACAGTTCTTTCCAACGCTATTCTCAAACATAACGGCACTATCGACAAATTCATGGGTGACGCCGTGATGGCATTTTGGAATGCGCCGGTTGCTCACCAGCAACACGCCCGGTCCTCCTGTCTTGCGGCTTTGGAAATGTTGCGCAATGTCGGTGAACTGAACAAGCAAAAAGCCGAAGAATGGGCGGCCATTGAGGACGAAAGCGAGCGTGGCATATTGCACCACATCAATATCGGCATTGGCATCAATAGCGGTGACTGTGTCGTGGGAAATATGGGCAGTGAATTGCGTTTCGACTATACTTGCCTCGGCGATCCGGTGAATCTTGCTTCACGCCTTGAAGGACAATCCAAACCCTACGGGGTTTTGATAATTCTGGGGCAAAACACCGCCTCCTATGTTCAGGACGAGATGGCAACGCTGGAAATTGATCGGCTGCGGGTTAAGGGCAAGTTGGAACCAGAAACCGTGCATGGCCTGTTTGGAGACTCTGATCAGTTGGAGAACGAAGATTTTCAGGAGTTAAAACGCCTGAATAAATCCATGTTGAATGCCTATCGCGATCAGGACTGGGAAACGGCTGGTGCTCTCATAGAATTGATGAAGGATCAAACCGATCTGGCCGACATCGACCTCGATACATATCTGTTCATGTACGAAACACGCATCATTGAATTTCGCGAAAACCCACCTGGCCGCGATTGGGATGGGGTATACGTGGCCACATCCAAATAATTTTCTGGTCGACAAATCTTTCGGTGTCCCAAAATCGATCCTGGATTTAAACCAAAGACTAAAAATTTTAGTTGCCTTTAACACCCTGAATTTGGCAGACTTTCTGCATGACAATACAGGAACCGAGTTTTTCACTCGGCATTGAAGAAGAATACTTGCTGGTCGATCTGGAGACGCTGGATCTTGCCGCTGCTCCCGATGCCTTGATGAATGAATGCGTTGAAAGACTGGAAAACAAGGTCAGCCCTGAATTTCTGCAATGTCAGATTGAGGTTGGAACGGGCGTTTGCAAGACCGTCGGTGAAGCCAAAACCGACTTAAGTCATCTGCGGCGAACAATTTCAGAAGTGTCCGAAAAATTTGGTTTGGCCCCACTGGCTGTATCCACCCATCCGTTTGCCAAATGGCAGGAACAAAGCTTTACCGACAAAGAACGTTATCGGGCGCTTGAAAAGGACCTGGCAGGTGTCGCTCGCCGGATGTTGATTTGCGGCATGCATGTGCATGTTGGTCTCGACAATGACGATTTGCGTGCCGACCTTCTCAATCAGTTTTCATATTTTCTGCCACACCTTCTGGCGCTTTCAACTTCTTCGCCATTTTGGGAAGGACGCGAAACGGGGTTGCGATCCTATCGACTCACTGTATTTGACAATCTGCCGCGCACCGGCATTCCGCCAAATTTTTCAAGCTTTGCCGAATATGAACGATCAGTTCAGACCATCATCGGCTCCGGGACAATTGAAGATGCCACCAAAATTTGGTGGGACCTTCGGCCTTCAGCAAGATTTCCCACGCTGGAATCTCGTATCTGCGATGTCTCGCCGCGCCTTAACGACACAATTGCCATAGCAGCCATCACACAATGTTTGTTTCGGATGTTGTTTTGTCTTCGGCGCAGCAATCAGCGCTGGCGCGAATATGATCGCTTTTTGATTGAGGAGAACAGGTGGCGGGCCCAACGCTATGGCATGTCGGAAGGACTGATCGATTTTGGCCGTGGCGAAGTCGTATCTTTCGGTGAATTGCTGCATGAACTGATTGAGTTGCTTCTGCCCCAGGCCCAGGCGCTCAACTGTGTCGACGAACTTAACAGCGCAGCGAGCATTTTGCAGGCCGGAACAAGCGCCGACAGGCAGGTTGAAGTTTATCAGCACGCGTTAAAGTCGGGAGCCGATGAAAAGGAAGCCTTGCAGCAGGTCGTTCGCTCACTGGTGGTCGAGTTCAAACAGGACTTGTAAAGGCAGCCTACCGATACCGTCCAGGGTCAGTCAAACATCGTATTAGGCAGAAACAATGCAATTTGCGGAAACACCACCAACAACGTCACGCAGGCCAGCATGGCAAACCAGAATGGCCAAATGCCTCTGAAAATCGTTGATAACGGGACGTCTGGCGCGATACCTTTGACGACAAAAACATTGACACCGACGGGGGGGGAGATGAGCCCCATCTCCAGCACAATCACCATCAACACGCCAAACCAGATCATGTTGATCCCCAACGGTTCCAGAATGGGTTGTAGCAACGGGACGGTCAAAACCAATATGGCAAAACCTTCCATGAAGGTGCCCATGACAATGAACATGAACAGGAAGGCAATCACGATCTGAGTGCCGCTGAATCCCTGATTTTCGACCCAATCGGCCAAAGCAAAAGTAACACCTGTAAAACCGACAAATGATTTGAACACAAACGCCCCGAACAGGATCAGAAACAGGGTACCGGATGCCCGCAGAGTTGTCGTAAATACATCCACCATATTGGTCCAGTTGATCGCACCGCGAATAAAGGTGACGACAAAAGCCAGCGCCGCGCCAATGCCCGCAGCTTCAACGGCAGAAAATACCCCGGTGTAAATGCCACCGATTGTCAGGATGATGATCCCCAAAATCCAACCAGCTTTACCCATCGCGCGCAAACGTTCACCAAGAGGTACTGCGGAGGCTGATTGCGGTGCTTTGGCCGGGTCTCTCCAAACAACAATGGTAATCGCTATGACGAACAGGATGGTCAACAATATGCCCGGCAAAACGCCGGCCAAAAATAACCGGCCGATGCTTTCTTCGGTCAATATGGCATAGACAACAAATCCAGCAGATGGTGGGATCAAAATTCCCAATGTACCGCCCGCGGCGATGGCTCCTGTCGCCAAACCACTATCGTAATTGTAGCGCTTCATTTCTGGCAACGCGACGCGTCCCATGGTCAAAGCTGCTGCCAGCGACGATCCGGAGAGCGCCGAAAAGCCGGCACACCCCACGACCGTCGCTGAAGCAAGGCCTCCCCTTCGATGGCCAAACCAGGAGTGAGCTGCATCGTATAAGTCACGGCTCATGCCCGACACACCCGCTAAGTTACCCATCAACACGAACAGAGGAATGATGGTCAGCGGATAGTTTGCCGCTTCACTGAATATTTCGCCAGCCAGTTTGGGTATCGCCGCCGGCGGACGGATAAAATAAATTCCAACCGTGCCGACCAGCATCATCGCCAAACCCACCGGCATGCGGATGAACAACAAGACGAATAGAGCGGCAAACCCTAAAAACGCCAGCGTTGATCCGTCCATCAGTCATCCCCCGATTGCTCATGAGGCGGAACATTGAAGCGAACCAGCCCGCGCAATAATTCCAGAACGACCTGCAGCGTAAACAGACCCATCGAAACAGCCAGCAGATAATAGAAGGGCCGATGCACGATGCTGAGATTTTCAGTTATGCAGCCTTTTTCGAAGCCACAGGACTTGGTAACCAGCGCGTAAGTGGCTGTGGCAAGAATGCCGATAGTCAGCAATCGCATCAGCGCATCGGTAAACCGGATAACCTTCCAGCCAAAAAAACGCGATATGATATCAATGCTGATATGGGCATTGTTGCGCGCGCCAAAAATCACAGAAGCGGCGGCAACCACCGACAGAACCAACACCGACAAGTCGCCAATGCCAAAAATCGGATTGTTAATGCCATAGCGCCAGATTACCGCGATCATGATAATGATCATCAACGTCATCACGCCGAGTGACCCGACCAGCGCAAACAGCCCGGTCAATCGACCGAGCTGCCTGTCGATCCAATTCAGTTTTCCTTCCATTGGGAGGTGACCTCAAAAGGTGCCGTCTATTGCCCCTTCATCAGTTTGATGACATCGCCAATGGTGCTGTCACCCACTTTGTTGCCGGCCATACCGGCCATCGCCTGATCGATCAGCGCCTGAATTTTTTCGCGCTCGCCGGAATCCCATTCCAACAGCTTATTGCCACTCTCGGCGGCAAGTTTCATACCGCCAGCAGACGCCTTGTCATACATGCGACCGCCGCCCAGGGCGAGTTCAGGACCAGAGGCTTCATCAACCCAGGCTTTCTCCTGATCAGTCAGACCATTGTAGACATCCAAATTCATCAGCAACGCGAATGCTGAGCCGGAACCCGGAAACCACGTGGTCACGTAGTTGGCGGGTTCATGCAGCTTAAACGACCGCACCGCAGATGAATCGATCATGATCGCGTCAATGACTCCATTTGCCAGATTCTGGTTGATCTGGGTCACCGGCTGAGCCACGGCAGACGCTCCCAGTGCTTCAACAAATGGAACGTCGCTTTTTGACGTAACGCGAATTTTCATGCCCTGAATATCGGACAATTTTGTTACCGGCTTGTCCTTTGTGATCAACACCGGAGGGGCATTGGACCACAGCGCCAGAACCTTGGCGTTAAACTCTTTTTCCAGTTTGGATTTTGCCCGGTTCATGCCTTGCGTGCATTCGAGCGCCGTGTCGCATACACCAGGCAGACCAACCACATTGGTTTGCGGAAACACGTCCGCTGTATAACCGGGCAGTGTAAATACGATGTCGGCGACATTATCAAGCAGTATCGAATATTGTTTTGGGGGAACCTTGTTGAGCGCTCCACCAGCATATTGCTTGACCGTCAGCGCGCCACCGGAAACTTCCTTCAACCTTTCACCAAATGGCGTGAATACCCCACGGTTCATCGGGTGTTTAGGCCCCATGAAATAGGCAAGCGATAGTTCCTTGGCCGATGCCTGAACCACCGAGAAAGTGCCCATTGCAATACTTGCAGCGGTAATCAGTTTCAAAAATCTCATAAATACATCCTCCCTGAATTGCGTTCAGTTTTCACTCAACATCGCGAGTTGTCCAGCCCATGATGTTGATTAGTATGGAAAGTTGATACCAAAGGCCGTCAATCTTGCTGATTTTGCACTGTTGGCGTGTGTGAAGTCCCGATCAGCCGACTATGCTTCAGCGGGTGGTCGGCTGCGCAAAAAGTGAAGAGCAATCAATCCGACGGTCAGCACAATTACCGGTCCATGAATCACCGGATTGGAAAACATTAAGCCTGCGGCCAGTGCCAGTCGAACAATGGATTCAACAGGTGACAGAGCCACACGATCATAGCGTGCCAGGGCGCTGGATAGCAGATAGAGGGCGCCTCCAAGCCGCAACAGAAGCCAAAGCAGAGCTGCCAAATGCAGTTCACCATCATAACCGGGCAAATATTTTTCCGACGATACCAGGGAATCGGGAGCTAATACGGCAGCCTCAATGAGCAGAATTTCGGGATTGAGCGCGAAAACAAACGGAATAACGAACATCACGATACCCGATCGAACGGCCGAAAATCCTGTTGCCATGGGTTCCGCTTTGGTGATCGTGGCTGCGGTGAAGGCGGCAATGGCAACGGGAGGCGTGATGGCCGATGCCACGGCGAAATAGAAGATAAACATGTGTGCCGTGAATATTGAAAGGCCCAAACCCGCCAGCACCGGTCCCATCAACAATGCCACATTGATGTATGCTGGAACGGCCGGCATTCCCATGCCAAGCAACACCGCCAACGCCATCGTCGTTAGCAATGCGATAAACTGAAATACGCCAGATCCGCTGCCGCCCAGATCGAGCGATCGCAGCCAACCCAATATATCCAGTGCGATAAAGTCGGACAGACCTGTGAAATTAAGGCAGAAGTCGATGATCGAAACGGCCAGGAACATCAAATACAATGTGGAGACCAGAACGCCAGATCCCGAAAGGGCATCCAGAAGGCGCCTGGGCTGTTTTCGCATTCCGGCATCCATGAACAACAAGAAGCACAACAGCAAGACCGCCCACCAGCCTGCGCTGCCCGCATCTCCGGCGGAATTTTGCAGCATTTGAAAGAACCATGGCAAATCGACCGCTCGGCAGTTACCGTTCTCCACGACGGTCTGAATCCCAAACAGACTGCCGAAGATACCGCAACCAATGGCCTCTTTGGGGGTCAACAATAAAAACAGGATCAGCAAGATGGGAGCGAAAATCATTATCAGGTTGAGTTTGTCGGTACGCGACAAAATCATGTCCTTTGTAATCTCGCCGAGCGCTTCAATGCCCTGTTTGCGCGACTGAAACACCGCAGAAAGGAACAAACAAATGAAATAGGCAACCGCGGGAATGACTGCAGCAATGATCACTTCCCGATATGGAACCGCAGTCAGCGCCGCCAGAATAAATGCCGCGACGCCCATCACAGGTGGCATTATCGATCCGCCCGAGGATGCGGCGGCCTCCATGCCACCGGCAAAAACCTTCGAAAAACCGCGTTTGATCATCATGGGAATGGTCAACACTCCGGTAGACAGCACATTGACGACCGGTCCGCCGGAAATGGTGCCGAACATTGCAGAGGAAACAATTGCCGCATGTGCCGGACCACCACGCAGATTGCGTGTCCACAAAAATGCCAGCTTGATCAGAGATTGGCCTCCAGCCGACGCACCGAATAGACCTCCCAGTACGATATAGGGAAAAACCGTGTTTAGGATGATATCCATAAACCGGCCCAGCAGACCGGAAGAATTGTTCACCAAGGCATCATGCAGGCGTGGTCGTCCGTCGGTGAGCAGGCGCGGTTCACCTCCTAGCTTGGTCATCACATATTTGTTGATGTCGTCTGCACCGTAAACATACCAGACGAGCACGGTGATGATTGTGTAGGCGGCGATCGCAATGGCGACCATGACCAAGGGAAGCCCCCACACTTTGACGTTGTAGGCAAGGAAAACGATAACCGAGAGCCCGATAATGGCCACCAGCCAGCCTGCTGTGGTGTTGATGCATTGAGGATCCTCGACTGAATCCGGAACGGGTAACCCGTATAATTCGGCGAATTCACGTTCCTCAGCGAGGCTCTTGGCAATTAGTTCTGCGCGCTCACCGGTGATTTGGTCGATCAGACATACTGCTTCGATCTCGACCATGTAGGTTAGGGAAATCGCAAGCGCCGCGACTATCAACGCAATGTCCAACGCCAATCCCAACATTCGTCGAGTTGGGGTTGCCTCTGCAAATTCACGCCAGACCGAGTGTTTCAGCGCAACAATCACCATCATCACTGCAAATGCGGCGGGATAAAAATACTCGTATGGATATTTTCGGATTGTGAAGTGTTTGAACCCCATAAATCCTGCGAATGCGTCGTCGATTCCCGGAATTCCGGGCATTGCATTCAACATTCCCACGATGACCAGCACCAGGGCCAGCCAGTAGACAGTTTTTTCACCCCGATCCACATGCTTTAGGCGAACTGGCGCATCGTTTGACATTTCGGGCCCCGATAGTTCTGTTCGCAATAGGACATTGCGGCCGCACCAATCCGGTGCGGCCGCACATATTGGCTAATTGTTCAACGAATCAAGGCTTGGCGCAATCGTCAATTTTATATCCGGATTCTTCCCACGCAGCCACGGCACCAGGATGATATTTAAGCGGATTGGCACCGCACATGCCGGATCTGACTGAATCAACAACGCCATATCCAGCCTGCGCGGCAAATGGCGCCTTCGCCTTCAGCCGATCCAGCGTATCAATATGTGCCTGAGTCAACGCTTTGGCCAAATCAAACGCCATGTTTTTGTTGACGATGTCGCCGCCGACCGTCGCCAGTCCACGAAACAGATCATCTTCAGATTTAACGGTGACACCGTCGGCCTGAACCGCTTCACTCAAAGGAACCGTAAAAGGAGCAGATCCCGGAGCTCTGAGATATTTCTGAAACGCCTCGGATTCAAACTTATCTTTTGGCGTGGACCAAACCGTCATATTACCGGATGCCAAGCCCTGGGTAACCCGGCTATCTGGAAACAATGTTGGCAACACCATTGCGTCGGCAGACCCATCGGAAATTGTTTTTCCTGCCTGCCCCCAGTTAACCTGGACACCTTTATATCCGTCACCTTCTTTCAGCCCGGTGGTCAATTGTATAACCGCACGGGCATTGGTTAGGGCAGCTCCACGTGGCGGGCCGTTATAGATGGCGCGATCTTTCAGATCACTCCACCCCTTCAAACCCTTGGAATCATAGGCGTATAGCGTAAAGATCCCGAGAGTTACCGGGTAAAGAGCTCGCAGGTTTGAAGCAAGTTCTGCCCCCTTCTCTGCACCCAGTTTGGAATAAGGACCGCGACCTTTGGCCAGCAGGAACGGCAGAATATAGGGTGTTCCGGCAACATCGGTCTTTCCCTCGGCAACATTTTGAATTGAGTTTGTCAGTGTTTGGCCATCTGCCACTTGTATGTTGGCAACGCCCTTCTCAGCGGCAACTTCCGCCAAATGCTTCATTGAAAGGTGAATGGCACCACCTGGTGAAGCAGTTTCGCCGGTCAGATTTTCTGCCGACTCCGCAGCTGTAGACGATAGCAAGGCGGCCATTCCAAGCGCTAAAAGTGACTTAACAGGTTTCATAATTTCTCCTCCCATGTTGACTGTATCGTCAACGACGACCGTATAATTACACGATTTTGTAAATGTGTCAGTTTTACTTCTGCGCATCTTCCAGAACAGTGGTACAAGCGGCAGAATCATGCCTCGTAACACTCCTCATTTCTGGCTGGCCACCTGGTTTGGCACAGGTCTGGCTCCCAAAGCGCCCGGAACAGTCGGTACGCTTGCCACCGTGCCCGTACATTTTTTACTGATTCAATTGCCCACTTATGGCCACCTGGCATCGTTGGTGCTGCTGACTATTTTGGGCACTTATAGCGCCAATAAATTGGCGCATGAGATGAATCTTGAGGATCCACAGATCGTGGTGGTCGACGAAAGCGCCGGCGTCCTGCTGGCGTTGTTTCTCATTGGCACAACGAACTGGATTGGAGTGATTGCAGCGATAGTCCTGTTTCGCATTCTAGACATGACGAAGCCCTGGCCCATCAGTGCAGCAGAGAAGCTCAAACCGGCAGGAATTGGAATTATGGCTGATGATATTATTGCCGGTCTGGCAGCGGGAATTTTGGTTCGAATGGCAATGTAGGCCTAAAGTAGGTATGATATCAGAAAGAATATTTTAATATATTACATTTAAATTTCTCAATAACATGTTGATTTTTATTTATTTATTGTAATTTCTTAAAACCTCTTTCTCCTTCTCCCAGCATCAGGCCAGTCTCGCCACGTAATTGACTTATTGTGCCCGGTATTGTTGGGGGCGGCCAATGGCAACCGATAGGGGAAACTTCATGTATTTTTCGCGTGTTTTGATCAGCCTGTGTTTTTTGCTGAGTCTTTCAGCATCAGTCGGCCTCGCGCAGGACATGCGACGTGAAGTGGTTATCAGCAACAATTCGGACTATTTCGGCTTTGATCTCAGATCAAATAAAGATGTGTCTTTGGATCAATGCAAGCAACTCTGTGTCAAAGACAATCAATGCCGGGCATTCACTTACAACAAGTCGGTCAAATGGTGTTTTTTAAAGAGTGACTATTCCAAGATTATCACTTTTGAAGGAGCGGTTGCCGGCAAAGTTGTTGGAATTTCGGGTGAACCCGATCTTGGTGCACCGCCCAAATTGCCCAACCTGTCCTCTTCAATCATTGTTGGTGCAAAGGCTTTCGAGGCAAATCTGAAAAAGCGTGAAGATGACCCTGAAACCGGCAAACTTGAAGTATTGCTGGATAGGGGCCGATCCGCCTTATCGAAGAACAACACCGCTGTGGCTCAACAATCATTTGAGGCAGCGCTGTTGCGGACGATGGACCGGCGCAAACATTGGACGCAAATATCCCGTTGGGTTAGCCACTGGCTGAGCAACAATCGCAAATTCGATCGTCGGCTGCAAAATCTTTCGATCAACAGCGCCCTTGGTGCCTATCAGTACAGCCGTACACAAAGTGCTCGCTCCGCAGCACTTGTCGCCACGGCAGAGGCGTTGGTTCAAAAACGACTTTACCGCGCCGCCATCGCCACCTACCGCGCCAGCTTGCAGCTAAGGGAGGATGCAGATACTCGCAGCGCCTTTGCCAAACTTCGACGCGAAAAGGGATTCAGAATAACCAGCCACGCGGTCGAAGCTGACATGAATACGCCGCGAGTTTGTGTCGACTTTTCCGAACAATTGGATGCTTCGGGCACGGATTACGAAAACTTTGTCTCAACGCAGGGCGCCGCATCGCCAGCCCTGTCAGTGTCAGGTGCCAGAATATGCATTGAAGGCCTGGATCATGGTCAGGAATACAAGCTGGTTCTGCGTGCCGGACTGCCGGCAAAATCAGGCGAAGTCCTCGACGAGCCAGTGGTGTTGAATACCTATGTGCGCGATCGGGCGCCTGCTGTCAGATTCACCGGAGACAATTTTGTGCTCGCCAGCGCTGGCCGCCATGGCATTCCCATCGTCGGTATTAATGCTCCGACCGCCAGTCTGGAACTGCTTCGAGTTGGCGAACGTTCGCTGACCCGCCTCGTTTCCGGATCTCAGTTTCTTGCTCAACTTCGCCAGTATACATCGTCCAACATTGCGCAGGATATCGGGCAGAGTGTCTGGAAAGGAAAAATCGAACTGGGTCGTGAGCTAAACCGCGAAGTGGTGACCAGCTTTCCAATTGATCGGGCGCTGCCCAATCGTGAACCGGGTGTCTATGTGCTAACCGCCAAGGCCGGTGGCGAAGTGCGCAACAGTTGGGATCCGATTGCTACTCAGTGGTTTTTGATTTCTGACATTGGCCTTGTGACCTTTGCCGGGAACGACGGCCTGACGGTATTTGCCAGCTCGCTTGATAGCGGAGCACCACTCGCTGATATTTCTCTCAACCTGCTCGCCCGCAACAATGAGATATTGGGCAGTGCCAAGACCGATGCGAACGGACGGGCGCAGTTTGAGCCTGGACTGATGCGTGGCACTGCCGGATTGTCACCAACCATCATTACCGCCAGTCAAAAGTTGAAAGATAACCAGGACTTTGTATTTCTCGATGTTTCGCGCGCCGGATTTGATTTGTCTGACCGCGGGGTTGAAGGTCGCACCTCGCCAGGTCCGCTGGATGTCTATTCATATCTGGACCGTGGCATTTATCGGCCGGGCGACACCGTCAATCTGGTCTCGCTGGTACGTGACAACAAAGTTGCAGCCGTCAGCGACCTGCCCATGACGGTCATATTAACGCGCCCTGATGAGGTTGAAGCGGAACGCATTGTTTCAAAACATCCCCTGTTGGGGGGACATGCTCTGACGTTTGAACTGCCCGAAAATGCCATGCGTGGCGTCTGGAAAATGCGTGTCCACACTGACCCCAAGAGCCACGCCATATCCGAAAAGCAGTTTCTCGTTGAAGATTTTGTGCCCGACCGTATGGAGTTTGATCTCGCAACGACGGCCAAAGTAATTTCCACCACATCTCCTGCCTATCTGGGTCTGACGGGTCGATATCTTTATGGTGCTGCGGCTACCGGCATGTCCCTGGAAGGTGAAATCCGGATCAAGACCGTTCGCGAACGCAAGGCTGCAAAAGGCTATGTGTTCGGCATTGCAAATGAGGACAATACGGGTTCTTCCGTTGTGCCATTGAACAACCTTGCGAAAACCGACAGTAACGGCAAAGCGACAATTGCCGCGCAATTACAACGGCTGCCTTCAACCACCAGACCACAAGTCGCCGACATCAATGTGAGAATGCGGGAAAATGGCGGTCTAGCTGTCGAACGGAGCTTGTCGCTTCCCGTCCAGACCACTGGCCCGATGATTGGCATACGTCCGCAATTTGAGGGCGGACAGGTGGAAGAAGGCAGCACAGCGGGTTTCAAGGTCATTGCACTGGACGCAAAAGACCAGCGCATTGCGATGAGTCGCATGAATTGGTCGCTTTATCGCATCGAACGCAATTACCAATGGTACAGATCCAATTCAAGCTGGCGCTATGAAGCGGTGGAAGTACCTCGTCTGGTCAAAAATGGATCGATTAACGTCAAAGCTGAAGCGGCGGTTGATTTAGATTTCCAGGTCGACTGGGGGCGATACCGGTTGCAAATTGAAAGCCCGCGCGCCGATGGTCCGGTCACCAGCATTGGCTTCAATGCCGGTTGGTACGTTGAAGCCAGTTCGACGGAAACTCCCGATGCATTGGAACTCGCTCTCGATAAAAAAACCTATGCGCCCGGCGATATAGCCAAGCTCAACGTCTCGGCCCGGCATACTGGAGAGTTATTAGTAGCTATTGGGGCTGATCGCATCCTGGAAGCGTTCCGGGTCAGGGTTGAACCGGGGGATAATGAGCTTGAAATAAACGTCAAGGACAATTGGGGGGCTGGAACTTATGTAACCGCAACTTTGTTTAAGCCGGGCAATGTCGAAAAATCCCGACTCCCTGCCCGGTCGATCGGCACAACATGGTTGAACGTCGACCCAGGTGAAAAGTCACTGGAGCTGTTGCTTGAATTACCAGACAAAATCAAACCCAATGCGCTGCTGGATATACCGGTGTCCGTAAAGGGGGCGGCGCCGGGTGAAGAGGTTTTCGTAACAGTAGCAGCAGTCGATGTAGGCATTCTAAACCTGACCCGATACAAGCCGCCGAACCCTACAGATTGGTATTTTGGCCAACGGGCCCTTGGACTTGAAATCCGCGACTTATACGGGCGATTGATCGACGGGTCTGAAGGAAGTTTTGGTCGCATTCGCTCTGGAGGCGATGCACCTGGACTGACCGCAGAAGGTAGTCCGCCTACGGAGCAATTGTTTTCAGTTTTTTCCGGAACGGTGCGGCTCGATGCCGAGGGCCGTGCAAATGTATCTTTTTTTGTCCCACAATTTAATGGAACCGCGCGGATTATGGCCGTCGCCTGGTCGTCCGATGCAGTTGGTCAGGCGAGTGGCGATGTCATCATTCGTGATTCCGTTCTTCTCAGCGCAAGTCTGCCGAAAGTTCTGGCTCCTGGAGATGAAGTCAGAACGCTGGTGGAGATTCACAATACCGACGCTGAGCCCGGATCCTACGACCTGTCGGTATCAACCACCGACCAATTGAAATTGGGCGCGCTTCCGGAATCTATTCAGCTTGCAGTCGATGAACGTCGTGTGATCGCGCTGACCATGAAAGCGCAAACACCGGGGAACGCAACGCTTGAGTTTGATGTTTCACGCGATGGTGAAAAAATTACGCGCATTTCACGGATGCTGAAAATACGACCGGCCACACAGGCCATAGCCTCAAAGTCGGAATTTCTACTGGCCGCCAATGGTGGCAGCATCGATATTGGTGGGTCCCTTCTGGCCGACAGTCATCTTTCTGGATCTGAAGTCGCGATCAATGTCAGCCATTACAAATCGATTGACGTTTCTTCACTGTTGATGCGTCTGGACCGCTACCCCTATGGCTGTGCCGAGCAAACCGTCAGCCGTGCCTTGCCGCTGCTATATCTGCCTGAACTGAATGTCTCCAGTGCATTGTCGGAATCTGTCGGACTGCAGGAGCGGATCAACAAGGCCATCAAACGGGTCATCACCTTCCAGTCAGCAAGCGGCAGCTTTGGCCTTTGGGGGCCAGGCAGTGGCGATTTGTGGTTGGACGCCTATATCAGCGATTTTCTCACCCGTGCCCGAGAAAAGTCATATATCGTGCCGGAGCAAGCCATGCGCCTTGCTATCCAGAACTTGCAAAACCGCCTGGCTTTCCAGAACAACATCAAAGGTATAGGTGGAGCGCAGGCCTACAGCCTATATGTTCTGGCCCGCAACCGGATGGCCTCGGCTTCCGATCTTCGATATTACGCCGATACCAAGCTAGCTTCCTTCAAAACGCCGCTCTCCAGGGCTCATCTGGCAACGGCCTTATCGCTGTATAACGAGCAACAGCGCGGCAAGCGGACATTCGAATCGGCTCTCAAGATGGCCAACAAAAGCCTCGCCGTGAACTATACCAACGACTATTATGGCTCGTTGTTGAGGGACGGAGCCGCAATGCTGGCGCTGGCGGCAGAAACGCCATCCGTTACCAATTTGGTTCCCAGACTGATGAAGTTTGTTGATAGCGAATTCGGTTATAAGTCTTACACTTCCACGCAGGAAGATGCCTGGCTTGTACTCGCCGCCCGTGCCGTGGAAGAAGCCAATAGCAACCTTCAACTAACCGTCAATGATGAAGCCCGAACAGGTGCACTGAAGGAAAAAGTCCCCGGGAAACAACTGGCGGCCGAGCCGGTGTCGATTGTCAATCGCATGTCCAAACCGGTCACCGCAGTGGTGACAAAATATGCCTCCCCCCTGACACCACTGCCGGCGAGTTCCAATGGCTATCAGATCAAGCGTCAATATTACCGGTTGGACGGCACTGTTGCTCCCCTTAATACGGTCCAGCAGAACGACCGGTTCGTGGTAGTGTTGAGCGTTTCCGAATTCAGCAATCTGGCATCACAGATTATGGTCAGTGACCTGCTGCCAGGCGGGTTTGAAATCGATAATCCAAAACTGGTGCGCAGCGCACAATTGGAAAACTTTGACTGGTTGGGTCAAACGCAGACCAGCCACACCGAATTCAGAGATGATCGTTTCCTGGCGGCTCTGCAGCGTGGATCTGGGCGCGGGAAATCCTTCAATCTGGCTTATCTGGTACGCGCAGTAACACCGGGACGCTACACTCACCCGGCGGCGTCTGTGGAAGACATGTACCGCCCGGAACTAGGCGCCCGAACGGCGACCGGTTTTTTGGAAATTCTGGCGGCTGAATAGATTATGTCGCGGCCAAGAACCTCAACACCGACTTTCATTTCACGGGTGGCTGGCAGCCGGAGGACGATGGGAGCTGCAATCGGCCTGGGTCTGGCTGTCGTGATGCTGGGTGGATTATTGTGGGCCGATCACAACCATCCACCACCGCTCGATCATACTGAAGACTATTCCGTTGAAGTGGTAGATCGAAACAATCGACATCTGAGGATATTTACCAACGACGCAGGACGTTGGCGGCTGAAAACGAAACTCGAAAACATCGATCCCAACTTCCTGAAAATGCTGATTGCCTATGAAGACAAACGATTTTACGAACATCACGGTATCGATCCATTGGCGCTGCTGCGCGCCACCGGTCAATTAGTCCTGTCCGGCAAGGTGGTGTCTGGCGGTTCGACAATTTCCATGCAACTGGCAAAGTTGATGGAACCGCGTAAACGACGATCAATCAGCGCAAAACTCTGGCAGATGTTTCGTGCTGTGCAAATTGAACGTCGGCTAAACAAACATCAGATCCTTGAGCGCTATTTAACGCTCGCCCCCTATGGCGGCAACATTGAGGGTATCCGCGCTGCTGCGCTTGCATGGTTTAATAAGGAGCCTGGGAAATTGGCTGTGCGGGAGGCAGCACTGCTGGTCGCGCTGCCCCAGTCTCCCGAAAACAGACGACCTGATCGTTGGCCGCAACGCGCTAAAAATGCCCGTGAGCGGGTTCTGGAAAGATTGGCGGCAGCCGGATTGGTCTCCCCGTTGGAAGTCCGCCGCGTTGCTGAACTACCGATTTTGGCCGACCGACCTTCAATGCGACAACTGGCACCTCATCTGGCTCAGTTGGCCAGAGACCGGGATCCGACCTCTCTGATCCACAAAAGCCTGCTCGATGCCAACCTTCAAGCTCGCATGGAAAAACTTGCCCAACGTTCAGCAGGCAAAATCAATTCAAGAGCTTCTGTAGCGATAGTGGTTGCCGATAGTCTAAACGGCGAAATTCTGGCCAGTGTCGGTTCAGCAGGAATTGAAGATGAATTTCGTAAGGGATGGATCGATATGACCCAGGCCCCTCGTTCTCCAGGGTCGACCTTAAAACCTTTCGTCTACGGACTGGCAATTGAAGATGGACTGGTTCGTCCAGCATCTATGATCGCTGATCGACCGACCGACTTTGGTGGTTATCGTCCTACCAATTTTGATCTGACCTATCAGGGCGATATTTCGGTGCGACGGGCGCTGCAAAGATCGCTGAACGTTCCAGCCGTCAAATTGATGGACGCGGTGGGACCGTCCCGGCTTGTCGCCCGCATGAAACGTGCAGGCGTTACCGCCAGATTTCCATCAAACTCCCATCCAGGTCTTGGCCTCGTGCTTGGCGGCACTTCCTTGTCCCTGACCGAGCTGGTTCAACTATACGCCAATCTGGTCAATACACGTGAGCGACCGATTGCTCTGGGAGATGGCATCCGATCCACTCCTGGAGAACTCAATGGTCGCACAATACTGTCTCATGTCGCCGCCTGGCATGTCAGGGACATCTTGTTTGGCATGCGCGAACCAAATGGCAGCGGTCGAATAGCAATTGGGTATAAAACCGGCACCAGCTATGGCCATCGGGACGCCTGGTCAATTGGTTTTGACGGACGTCACGTTATTGGTGTCTGGGTTGGCCGCGCCGACAACGGACCGGTGCCAGGCATTACCGGAATGAAAACCGCATCCCCTATTCTGTTTGAAGCATTTTCCAAGTCTGGGTTGAAGCTGGAGCGTCTGCCTCAGGCCCCCGCTGGTGCACTGCGTGAGTCCATCAGCGAATTGCCGGCACAATTGCAACAGTTTCAGGAAAGGGCCTATCGCGGCAGATTCTCCAACATAAACCAGTCCGAGTCTCTGGTCATGGCGTTTCCCTCCCATGGGGATGAATTGGAACAGGCCGAATTTGCTGATGGTTCAAGTGCTCCAGTGATCATTAAATTGCAGGGTGGTGTTCCGCCCTTTCGATTGCTGGAAAACAAGCGACTGATTCAAACCGTTTTTCGTCAACGTAGACTGTCGTGGTTTCCAAAATCCAAAGGCACATCCCGCCTCTTGGTGATGGATTCACTGGGGCAGACACAGACAATGGATGTTGTAATTCGCTGACGATATAATGGATTCCACGACGCGGCATTTCGCAAGTAGCTGGACTTTGAATATGAGTTTTGATTTGGTTCTTTCTGGCCGGTTCGAATTGGTCAACCAACCAACAACCCAATGAGATAACAGGCAGGCTCATTTTGTCAGCACAGTCCAGCCAGCAAAACCCAGATCAGCGCAGGCATGGTGCCATCGCCATTTTTTTTGGTGCCGGCGTTTGGGGGTTGTTCTGGATACCGCTTCGGCATCTATCCAACTACGGGCTGGAAGGTCTGTGGGCGGTTGCGGTAACCCTTGCGATGCCGTTGCTGCTGGTCCTGCCCTGGATTGCCCGCCGGCTGATCCGGCAATTTGACCGCAACTTCGTTTATCTGGGCATCGCCATTGGACTGTCTGTTGTCTTGTATTTTGGTGGCGTGCTTTTCTCAGACGTGGTGCGGGTAGTCTTCTTGTTTTACATGCTGCCAATCTGGACAACCCTGTTGGGGAGATTGATCAATGGAGAACCAATCAGCCCGAGAAAACTCACTGCCATAGCGCTTGCGCTATCTGGCCTTTATCTGTTGCTCGGCGGCGGCGATGGTGGCGATGCCGGCGTGGGCATCGGCATTCCTGTGCCGACCAATTTGGGCGACTGGTTTGGGTTGGCAGCAGGAATTCTTTGGGCCAGTTCCCTCGTGTTGATCCGTCACAATTCAGGAGCAGACCCGGTGATCAGTACAGTCGCACCTCTGGTTTTCGGCACGCCTATTGCCTTTGCAGCGGCAATATTGATGTTGGTGCTGGCTCCCGATATCAGCCCGTCCCCGCCTCCATTTGATAATAACCTACTTTTCGGTCTGGGTTTCGCCGGAATATTTGGCCTGTTGGTGCTGATACCGTCAATTTATGGACAGGTCTGGGGTGCCAGACTGATCCCCTCTTCAACTGCGGCACTGCTGACGATGAGCGAGCTCATTACGGCGACGGTAAGCGCATTTTTCTTGATCGGAACATCATTGGCGCCGATAGCTCTGGTTGGAGGTATGTTGATTGCCGGGGCGGCAGTGTTGGATCTGACGTCACCAATTGAAGAAGACGATCAAATTTCTTCCAATTCTTAGGGAATTCGTCGCTGCCGCTCCTCTTAGGGCAACAAGAGCTTTGGTCATTTGTTTTTGGCAAAGAATATCCTGCCCGGTCCGGACTCACAACGGTGATGACCGGGCAGGATTGCTTGCTGACGCAGCACATTCATAAAATGGCTTTGATTCAGAAGCGCCGGCAAGCAAAGTGGGGGCTTCAGTCACCGACTTCGACGTTTTATACAAATACGAATTGGCACAGTGTGCCATTTTGCACACTCAAACCCTACTTGTGGAAAAGTGGCTATTTCAGTGCCAAAATTCTGATGATCTTTTTCTCATTGGCATTGGATGCAACCGCATAGTCGATGTAGGATTGCAGGTTAGACAAACACACCATCTGCTGGTCACCGTCACACAGGGCCAGCCCGGAAACTCCTGTCTCGATGGTGTCGCGGTCTTCCCGTTCTGCAAATGGCTTTATCAACTCGGCGCTTTTTCTGTCAGTTGACAGTCTCGCCAGGGCATACAGATATTCCTGCGAATCTCCATCTTTGATAGATGCCTGAATTACAAATAAATCCAGTTCCAGCATTTTGATGAGCAAGGTGGAATCGCCTTGTTCATCTGGAGCAGCATAGCTGTTGCCGACTTTCACTAAAGTGACCCGGTCATCCTCTCCGTCAAATTCATACGTGATAGATTGGAACGGAAAATCGGCATCAGCTTGGGATATCAATGCTACATCGCTCTTGAAACACCCTGCCAATAAAAACAGCATCAATAATGGCAGGGCGATTATCAAACAACTTCTGATATGCATTGCGATCTCTCAACCCCTTACCCAATTGCCCGACATATGCGCCTAACCATCAAAGCTGCACATTGCGGCGGTTGCATGTTCAATGGCGGTAGGGCATTCAGGCTTCAACAAAGGTGATCGTATATCGTCGGCATGCTAACGGACGCGGGGCGAGTGGGAATTGTGTCCGAACAGACATCCAACCCCCCATATCGCCGCGAAGGAAAACGATGCGACCAGATGACATTAGGCGGGACAAACCAATGTCCCGCAGACTCAGTTGGAAAGGCAACCTATCCCATGACGACTAAAGCTGCCGTATATCGCGGCGACAAAACCTTCAGTGTTGACAAAGTGCAGGTCTCGGCACCAGCCCCCAATGATGTTCAAGTTGACGTTGCCTATTGCGGCATATGTGGAACCGATCTGCATATATATCTGGGCCATATGGATGCACGCGTCGGTTTCGAACGCACAATTGGCCACGAAATGTCGGGGATCATATCTGCAATTGGTGATGGAGTTGCCGGTCTGGAAGTCGGACAAAATGTTGTGGTCAGGCCGTTGGATCATTGTGGCGACTGTCCAGCTTGCGATGCCGGTCATCAACATGTCTGCCACAACCTGAAATTTATTGGCATCGATACCGAAGGTGCGTTCCAGGAAAAATGGAACGTTCCCGCCCACACCGTTCATGTACTGCCCCAGGATCTGGACCTTGCTCATGCTGCATTGATTGAGCCGCTTGCTGTTGCCTGCCACGATGTAAAGCGCGGGCGGGTTGTTCCAGGAGAAAACGTCTTGGTCATTGGTGGCGGCCCGATCGGCATGCTGGTGGCACTGGTGGCCCGCAACGCTGGTGGCAATGTCACAATATCAGAGATTAATGAAAACCGTCTCGCATATGCTGCAAAACTGGGTTTCATCACACTCAACCCGAAAAACGACGACGTGGCCAAAGCGATGCACGATACAAGCGCTGGCATAGGCGCCGATGTGGTTTTTGAAGTTTCAGGCAGTCAGCCAGGCGTAGACCTGATGACCGAAGCTGCAGCCACCCGCGGTCGCATTGTCATGGTCGCTATCCACGCAACAAAACCGGCGGTGGATCTGTTCAGGTTTTTCTGGCGCGAGTTGGAGATGGTTGGCGCCCGGGTCTATCACAAGGAAGATTATGACCAGGCTATGAAGCTTCTCGACGAAGGAGTGGTTGATTGCGCAAGCTTCATAACAGACATCAAATCGCTGGACGAAATTCAAGGCGCCTTTGAAGCGCTGACGAGCAACCCAAACGCAATGAAATCAATGATACGCATTTCGGAGACCGCGACATGAGCATTATGCAATCGTTTGATCTCACCGGAAAAACTGCTCTGGTCACCGGCGCCAAACGTGGAATTGGACGTGGCATGGCCGAAGCCCTTGCCTCCGCGGGTGCTGATATTATTGGCGTCAGCGCCTCTCTGGACGGCGATGGCGGTGCGGTTGGGGAAGCAATCCGCAACATGGGCAGAAAATTTTCAGCCTATAAGTGCGATTTCTCAAACCGGAACGCCGTTCGCGACTTTGCCACACAGGTTCTTGCGGACCATCCCCAGATCGACATTTTGGTCAACAATGCCGGCACCATCAAGCGAAAGCCAGCGGCTGATCATGAGGACGAACTTTGGGATGAAGTGATCGAAGTCAATCTCTCCGCCCAATTTGTGCTGACCCGAGAAATCGGCAAGACCATGGTTGAAAGAGGCAGCGGAAAAGTCATTTTCACTGCGTCTCTGCTGACTTTTCAGGGCGGTATCACGGTGCCAGGTTACGCGGCCTCCAAGGGCGGAATTGGTCAATTGACCAAGGCATTCGCCAACGAATGGGCCGCCATGGGCGTAAATGTCAACGCCGTTGCGCCGGGCTATATTGCGACCGACAACACCCAGGCTCTGCAGGATGATGCGGGTCGCTCAAAATCCATACTGGAGCGTATTCCGGCTGGTCGATGGGGACGTCCCGAAGACTTTGCCGGACCGGTCGTTTTCCTCGCCTCCTCCGCATCAGATTATGTGTGTGGGGAAATTTTGACCGTCGATGGCGGCTGGATGGGTCGGTAAGGCCTCAACAAACGGAATTCCCATGAGTGATCGATTAGACTTGCTCGCCATCGGTGAAGTCATGGCTGAACTTCGTCGTGACGATGACGAAAACAGTGGTTTTCAAGTTGGTTTTGCTGGCGACACCTTCAATACCGCGGTCTATTGCGCCCGCGCTTTGGGCGAAGATCGTTCTGTTGGTTATTTCACCCGCGTCGGAACTGACCCGCTTTCCCAGGATCTGATCACGATGGCCAAACAGCACGGTCTCGATGGTTCCTACATTGCACGTGATTCTGATCACTTGATTGGAATTTACGCGGTCTCTACGGATGCCACCGGGGAGCGAAGCTTTTCTTACTGGCGTGAGAATTCCGCTGCGCGCCAACTTTTTACGCATGACGAAAGCGTCAGTGCCCTGCCTGATGCTCGCATTACCTATCTGTCAGGCATCACCCTGGCCATTATCAGTGATCCGGCACGACGCAGGCTGATGGATCATCTGGCTGCTCAATCAAGTAGTGGTGAAACGCTGGTGGCATTCGATTCCAACTATCGCCCCCGGCTTTGGCAAGATCAGGCAACCGCTCGCAAAGTGTTATCGGACATGTGGGACATTGCCGACATTGCGCTGCCTTCGATTGATGATGAAATGGAACTGTTCGGTGAAACCACCGAACAGGCCGTCATTGCCCGCTTTGCTAAAAAGAGCTGGAAGTCATGCGCCATTAAACGGGGGGTGAAGGGCCCGGTTAGCCTGACACTTTCACCCAAAAATGTGCCCGATTTTCCTCCCGCAAAAAAGGTCGTGGACACAACGGCAGCTGGGGATAGCTTCAATGCGGGCTATCTTGCTGCATATTTGCAAGGCGCCGATGAAGCAGATTGCCTATCCGGTGGACACGCACTAGCATCCATGGTTGTCGGGGGTCGCGGCGCAATCATCTCAGAATCCTAACCACCAAACCATATCTTTCGCCGCAGAAAGACAAATCCATGATCGATCATACAAGCATCAGTGTTGCTAACTTTGACAGGGCCAAGAACTTTTATGACAAGGCGTTCGCACCTTTAAATGCGTCTGTGCTGTACGTCGTGCCCAAGCAATTTACCGACGGCGTGAACGTCGCTGGCTATGGGCGAGACCGGCCGACATTTTGGGTATCTGAAGGTGAACCACAGAAACCACCTCTGCATATTGCCGTCACAGCTGAATCACGCGATCAAGTGGATGCCTTTCACACCGCAGCGCTGGCAGCCGGAGGCGTTGACAACGGCCCCCCCGGCCTGCGTCCTCATTATCATGAAAATTACTATGGTGCATTTGTGCTCGATCCGGACGGTAACAATATAGAAGCGGTGTGTCATACGGTTCCTGACCGCCCAAAAACCGATTAACTCTTCAAATGACCACCGTTGATTTCAAGCGTTTGACCGGAGATGTGGCCGGATAGCTGATGTGCCGCGAAAAACAGAAATGCCAGCGTACAATCCTGTGGTGTGCGCAGACGCCCCAGTGGTATCTGTTTTCGTGTCGATTCCAGCTTTTCTGCGCTCGAATAACGTTGCTGAAAGTCGGTATCTATGGCGCCTGGCGACACGGGGTTAACGCGGATGCCATCGGGCCCCAGTTCGCGGGCCAGTGATTTGGGATAAGTGATGACAAACGCCTTGGTGGCACTGTAAATCGACGACCTGGGGCTGCCACCGGTTTTTGCGGATATGGATGCAGTATTAATGATAGAAGCGGTGTCGGCATTGGGCAAGATTGTGAACAGATCGCACCAAGTTTGATGTTTTGGCTGCCTCAACAGATGAGCATCGGACCCGATTGTGGTAGAAAATATCAATCAAGTGGAATGATCGGGAAGTTTCTTTGTCAAGACTGAATAAATCCAGCAAACTCCGTGCGGTTGGCAGACGAGCCAGAAGAACCTCATCGGCCAATCATCTGCGTGCGCAGATTCGACAATTACAGAACAAAGTGCGTGAACAGCAACGGCTCACCGATAAACTGCCCTTCGATTCGACAATCAAGTATCGCGAACGGCTCGGCCGGGAAGAGTTTTTTTATCTTACTTTTCGGGCTCTCTCCTTCAATCAGATTGATGGTGATTATGTGGAATTTGGCAGTCACGGAGCCACGACATTTTGTCTGGCCTACCATCAGGCCGCACTGCACCGCCACCAAGCCAAACTGTGGGCGTTTGACTCCTTTCAGGGGTTTCCCGAACAGAGGGATGCCTTGGACGACCATCCCAAATGGCAAAAGGGACGAATGTCAACGTCGCTCGAAAAATTCCACGAGCTCTGCCAGTCCCGCGGCGTTCCGCGCACGGCCTACACGGTATTTCCGGGCTTTTTCTCAAAGGTATTACCAACTCTGTCGAAGGATGATGCACCGAACAATATCGCGCTCGCCTACATCGATTGCGACCTGTATTCCAGTACCATGGACGTTCTGAAATTTCTCACTCCGCGCTTCAAACATGGCATGATCATCGCCTTTGATGACTATTATTGTTGGTCAGATACGCAGGCGTCCGGTGAACGCATGGCCATGATGGAGTGCTTCGGTAAGCTCGACAGATGGGAGTTGATACCACATCTGCAATTTGGTTGGCATGGCCTGTCATTCGTCGTTCAGGAAAAACAATTGAACACGACATTCTGGCGACCCGCTTATTAGGGGTCTGTCGACAAAACCAATCAGTCTAGATTGGTGAGCCAATTCGAAGCGTGTTGCCATCCAAGTCCTGCAGCTCAAACACCATATGCTCCCAAGGCGCTTCGTGTGGCGGGTCATTGATGACCACGTTTTTGGAAATAAACTCGTCATACAGCTTATTGGCATCAGCAACATTAACATAGAGTTGGACGCCAAACGGTCCATCGCCCTCGTGCTCTGAAAGATGAAACTGGACGTTATCCCGCGTCACTTCGATGAATACTGGTTCTCCGTCTCCTGGATCATATTCCCAGGATTTTTGAAACCCCAGTTTACAGCAATAAAACGTTTCGGCGGCTCTGGCATCTTTGACGCGTAACATGCTGATTGTGCTCGTAAACATATTGGATATCCATAATTTGCCCAGGTTTCAGACTGTATCAACAGATCATATTTGGAAAGCCAAATAAAAAATGAACCAATAACAGTCCAATTTCGTACCAATTATCTTGATTTGTAATCACCCCCTGCTTTATAATGGCTTCAAACCGAAAGACTTGTCGAGCAGATGCAAACCCTTTCTCCATCATCTGGCCCTGCGCCGTCAAATATCCTGCGTCCTGGCTTGCTGACGCTTCCCAAGGGGGTCGAACGTTACATTGTTGAAGGTGGCGGTTCGATCATTTGCGAAGTTGCCGCAGGCGATCAGATCAGGGTGGTGAACAAAGAAGGTTGTCAGACTTGTGAAATAATCGGAATCGGCAAAAACGGTCGTTTTGACGATGCCGTATTGAGCGAGCGTGCAGACAGTGACGCCGCTGGATTAAAATCCATCCTGGCAAGCAAGGACGCAAGCGCTACGCGCGCACTTGCGGCGTTGCACCGCCGCCAAATCGATGTTGGAGAGGCGCGTGCCATCGGCGTGTTTTCCAGCCACTCACCGGCCGGTGACACGGTCAAATTTACGGTCGCTGCGGATGGAATGGCGATTGTAGTTGCGCCTGCAGAACCAATGGATTTTGATCGGCAGAACACGGCAACGCCTCTCGAAGTCTTTGTCCACAGAAGCTTGATCAGACCAGTTGAACAAGCGCCATTGCCGGAACCTCTGGCCGATCCTGTTCAGGATTTCCGCATCGCTACGGCAACGGCAGAATCATTCACCGTGAAAGCCGGGGAGTTTATTCAGATTATCGATGTTGAGGGCCGCCAGTGCTCCGACTTTCAGGCCTTCGATCGCCGCAAGCTCGACCGCGGCAACGAACAAGCTCTGAGTTCTACAGTCACCCGCTCATTGAATGGATTGATCAATCCCATTCCCGGCTTGCCTGCCAAAGCATTTGACCTGGAAATGGATCCGCTGATCGAAGTAATTCAGGATACCTGCGGTCGCCACGACGTCTTCATGACCGCTTGCAACTCCAAATATTACGATGAGATGGGCTATCCCGGACACGTCAACTGCACCGATAATTTCAGCAAAGCGTTGGAACCCCATGGAGTTGGGACAAGGCGCGGATGGGAAGCTCTGAACTATTTCTACAATACCAACATCGATGCGGCCAACCAGATCTATTTCGATGAACCCTGGTCCCGGCCAGGTGACTATGTGTTAATGCGGGCTTTGACCGATCTTGTCTGCGTGGCCTCCGCCTGCCCTTGCGATATTGACGCAGCCAATGGCTGGAACCCTACCGACATTCACCTGCGTGTTTATGGCGCAAATCAAACCTTCCAACGAGCAACGGCCTTTCGCATGACCCCAGAATCCGACGCGGTCCTGACCAAGGAAACCGCTTTTCATTCATCCTTTGCAAAACACACTCGCGACTTCACCGAATATAACGGTTACTGGCTGCCCAACCGGTTCAACAATGACGGTCCGGTGAAGGAGTATTGGGCGGCACGTGAAGCGGCAGTCGTGATGGACCTGTCACCCCTGCGTAAATTTGAGGTGACGGGGCCGGATGCCGAGGAACTTCTGAATTATTGCGTTACCCGCAATATTCGGCGTCTGTCTGAAGGACAAGTGGTCTATACCGCAATGTGCTATGAGCATGGCGGCATGGTTGACGATGGCACTGTTTACCGACTGGGGCAGGACAATTTTCGCTGGATTGGTGGGTCGGACATATCCGGAATTTGGATGCGTGAGCAGGCGGAGAAACTTGGCCTGAAGGTCTGGATACGTTCTTCAACAGATCAGATGCACAATATCGCCGTTCAGGGCCCCAACAGTCGTGACATTCTCAAGGACATCATCTGGACACCCCCCGCCCGACCGGCAGTTGATGAAATCGATTGGTTCCGGTTTACCGTTGGACGCATTGGCAATTTTCAGGGAGCGCCGGTCGTCGTGTCGCGCACCGGATATTCCGGTGAACTGGGTTATGAAGTATTTTGCCATCCAAAGGATGGAGAAATTGTTTTCGACGCAGTTTGGAAAGCCGGACAGCCTCATGGATTAAAGCCATTGGGTCTTGAGGCGCTGGACTGGTTGCGGATTGAAGCGGGATTGATTTTTAAAGACTACGAATTTGACGACACTACCGACCCGTTTGAATCCGGTATCGGCTTTACCGTGCCGTTAAAAACCAAAGAAGACGATTTTATCGGCAAGACTGTACTGATTGAACGTAAGGCCCACCCACAAAAGAAACTGGTAGGGCTTGAGATCGATAGTAAAGAACTGGCGGCAAATGGCGACTGTATCCATATTGGACGCGCGCAGGTCGGTGAAATTACAAGTGGAATGCGCTCACCCATCCTGCGTAAGAATATTGCTCTGGCTCGGGTCGACGCGATCCATGCTGAAATCGGCACACAAGTGGAAGTTGGAAAGCTCGACGGTCACATGAAAAGATTGCCAGCTACAATCGTCGCATTTCCCCATTACGACCCGAAAAAGCAACGCCCCCGCAGCTAGAGCGGTAGCGAGCAATGGCTACCATCGTCGGGGTTAGGTGGGACTGTCGATTCAGATGGTTGTTTTGGCAATTTTCATGAAGTTGTCATAGAGGGTACGCGAAACCTCAACAAACTCGCTCATATTGTCGGCCGCATCGCGGTTCAGTTTGTCCAATGCACCGGGCCCCAATGTATCCTCAAGCGCCTGGGCATAGGCTGGAATACTGCCCCAGTTCGATATCGTGTCAGATTCCAGTTCGACGTGGTATTGAGCCGACCACGCCCGTTCTCCAACCCGCATGGCTTGAACCCGACAGGAATCTGACTTGGCAAGAACCACAGCGCCGTCCGGCGGTTGGGCGACTTCGACGGAGTGCCATTGCAGACATTTTTGTGACTTTGGCAGGTTGGAAAACACTGGATCGACACTTGCCTCTTCCGTCAGCGATACTTCCAATATGCCAATTTCCGGCGGTCGAGCCGGACCACAAGTTCCACCCAAAGCGTCAGCCAGCAATTGATGTCCCAGACACAATCCAAGATAGGGACGTTTTAGTTCTTTGACCCAGATTCGTATGGCTTGTTTCTCGGCAACCAGCCAGGGATGTTGCTGCACGTCCCATACATCCATCGGGCCACCCATAACCCAAAGCGCATCATATTCTTCAAGCCTTGGAATTGGATCGCCCTGATCCAGCTGCACCGCATCCCACGCGACACCGTCGTTGGCAAGATAGCTGCGCAGTACGCCGGGATGCTCACATTCGACGTGTTGAAATACCAACAGTTTCATCCGCGCCTTCCAATCTATGTCAAACCCAGTTGAGCTTTACGTTGATTGGCCCAGGTATTGATCAGGTGGTCGACCGCCAATCCGATAAACGCCACACATAAACCAAGCATCAGACCATTGCCTGTACCATTTTTGTCAGACAGGGCTTTGAGAATGAACTGACCAAGATCCTCAGTGCCGATCATCGCGCCGATGATCACCATGAACAAAGCAAAAATCACCGTCTGGTTGATACCCAGCATCATGTGCGGAAAGGCCAGCGGCAACTCGATGCGAGTCCAGCGCTGCCAGGCATTAACTCCGGACATGGCTCCGGCTTCCCGCAAGGTTTCCGGAACATTTCGCAACCCCTCAATCGTGTAGCGGGTGGCTGGAATTGTCGCATATACAATTACCGCAATCAGCACGGATGTATCAGTCACCCCAAATAACATGATAACCGGGATCAGATAGATGAAAGACGGAAAGGTTTGAAAAGTATCGCAAACTAACAATGCTGTCTTTGTGGCCAGAGAATATTGAGCACATACTGACCCGACCGAAACACCAATGATCACCGAGGCAATCACTGCAAATGATGTCATGTAGGCGGTTATCAGCGCCCGGTCCCACCACTCTGTCAGCGCAATGAACAACAAAAATGCACCAACAATCAGCGCCGAACGTATGCCACCAATTATATAACCAATTCCCATGACGAGCAGAAACGTGGCGCTGACCGGCATCCCCAGATAGGCATTCTTCATCGGCACAAGCACGTTGACGATCAGGCCTTTATTGAAACCTTGCAGACCCTGATACCAATTATCGACCATCCAATCGACACCGGCTTGCCAGAAGTTTTCTGTCGTAATGCCCTGGTTGTGAGGGATCAGGTAGAAATAGTTGATACCATCTCGAAACAGAATGGATCCGATGAATGCCAACAACGTCGCGACAACAAACAGGCCTAAAAATAATAGGCTGTATTTGTGCCTTTGTGCGAATTCGAGATCGGCAAAATAATCGGTTTGTTTGTCGGCCCAGGCCAATGATAATTTATCCAGCACAACTGCTATCAGCACAATACAGATACCCAGTTCGAGAGCTTGGCCAATGCGCAGTTGATTCAACGCCAATAACAAATTGAATCCCAACCCTTTGGCCCCAATGAATGAAGCTATGACCGCCATGGCCAGACATTGCATAATCACCTGATTGATGCCGATCAACATGTCACGTCGCGCTGTTGGTATCATGACCCGGTACATGGATTGACGTGGGGTGCACCCACTCATCAAGCCAGCTTCAATAACCTCTGGGGGTACTTTTTTGAGGCCAAGCAGGGTCAATCTTATCATCGGTGGTGTGGCGAAAATGATTGTCGCAATCGCACCGGCGTGATCTCCAACGCCAAATAATACAGTCACTGGCACCAGATATGAAAAATGCGGCATCGTTTGAGCGACATTCAACAGCGGCATGAGAACTGTCTCTACCTTTTTGCTCTTGAATGCCAAGACGCCGAATACAAGTCCCAGTAGCACTGAAATGGGTGCGGCGATCAAGACGAACGACAAGGTTTCCATTGCCGGTACCCACTGCCCGAATATGGCAATGTAAGCTGTCGAAAAACCAACCAATAGTGCAAGGCCCTTTCCCCGAAGAGCGTAACCCAAAATGATTGCACCGCCTGCAACGACCGTCCAGGGCAATGCGGGCCATACCAGCCATTTATTGGCGCGAATGAAGTCCCAGCTGGTAAAGGCGACAATCGTTTTTACACCTCCCAGCAGAAGTTCACGGATAAACTGAATGCAAAACAACACTGCACCAGAAAATCCCCGCGTTATTTCCTTCAGCAATGCAGATTCTTCGTATTCATCCAGCTCGGCGTCGTAAATCTCAATCGGCAGCCATTCGAACATCAAGAATTCGACTGCACCGTTAATCGCAGCCGGAAGTGGGGCAAAGAGCGCAGGTAGCCTCCAGAAAACATTATGCTCGCTGTGCGAGATCGTAAAATAGAGCACAAAAAACACGGCGAGCAGACCGAGAAATTGAGATAGCTGAATGTTTTTTTTCAAATATTCCATCGGGATGATCCAGAGCCGTTTGCCGCTCTAGGCGTTCCTCTCGTGACCACCAAACAGGAGGTGAATGACTTTTGATGCGTGAACGGTGCCGATAAGGACATCATTATCATCCACAACTCCGACCGATTTCTGCTCACTCAATACAGCCTCGGCGACGCTCTCGATGATCGCGTCTTTAGACACTTTGAGGTCACTCAACTCTAATGAATCATCAACAGGATCCATCACGGATTTAATCTTCAGAACCTTTTCACGAGGCACTTCTTCGGTGAATTTGCGGACATATTCAGTGGCCGGATTGAGAACGATATTGGCTGGCGTATCCAGCTGTTCAATGATTCCGTCTTTCATAATGGCGATTCGATCTGCAAGTCGCAGCGCTTCGCTAAAATCATGGGTGACGAACAAGATTGTCTTGTTCAACACGCCTTGCAAGCGCATGAACTCATCTTGCATTTCCTTGCGGATCAGTGGATCCAATGCTGAAAATGGTTCGTCGAGAAACCAAATGTCCGGCTCAACGGCCAGCGACCGTGCTATGCCAACGCGTTGTTGCTGACCACCGGATAATTGCCTTGGAAAATAGTTCTCACGCCCCGTCAAACCCACCAATTCGACCATGTCGACGGCACGCTTCATACTATCTGCAGTGCTTTGTCCTTTAACCTGCAGCGGAAAAGCAATGTTTTCCAAAACTGTCTTGTGTGGCAATAATGCAAAACTCTGAAACACCATGCCCATTTTGTTTCGTCGAAGTTCGATCAGTTTTTTGCTGCTCATCGCCAGCAGGTCATCGCCATCGATAAAGATATTGCCCGAAGTCGTGTCGGTCAGTCTGGAAATACAGCGCAACAAGGTCGATTTGCCAGAACCTGACAGGCCCATTACGACCAGCATCTCCCCCCGGTACACCTCAATTGAAGCATTGTTGACGCCGACCGCACAGCCAGCATCCAGGAATTTCTTGGCGTCGACAACGCCATTGGATTCCTCCAACAGCCGCTTGGCGTTTTCACCAAAAATTTTGTAGACGGATTCACATTTGATGACCGGCCGATTTGTGTGAGTTATTTCTTCCAAAGGTGATCCAATACAACATTTCGATCGTGCTTCAGCAGAGCAACGCAGTTTGCGAATTCAGCCAGACTGAAAAGATTTATGTCTGCCCAACTTAAACACCTGACGAGCCTCACCACAATAGTGGCTCTGCTGCTTGTTCTCCTCCGGCCGATAGGCCGGAGGAGTGTATTAGCAATTTCAATTTCAACTGCAGAGAAATTGAAATCAGCGCCCTTCGGGTTATTCGGTGAAAGGCTTCCAAACGGCTTCGTTGTCAGCAAGCCACTTTTTGGCAGCGTCCTGATGACTCAACTTGCCTATGTCAACCAGAGAAGCCATCTGACCAATCTGTTCCGTCGAGAATGAAAGCCTGGAGAAGGTTTTGTAGGCTTTCGGGTGGGTTTTCGGGAACTTGTAGTTTGCCGCCTTCTTCAGCCAGCCTTTTGGCGAACCGCAGGAACCGTCACCACCATCAGCTTTACGACAGCCATCTTTATAAGACGGGAACTCGATGAAGACAAAACCGTCAGCATCCGTGAAGTTTGGTGTCCAGTTAAAGGTAATGATGCCGCGGCCTTCTTTCTTGGCAGACGCTAGTTCGGCCCAGATTGCGTCGGCGGAACCGGCAAATTTCACAGTATAACTGTCGCCCAGACCCAAGGCATCCAACCGGACCGGCATCAGATCACCATGCCAGCTTTGTGGACCTTCCAGCCATCGGCCTTTGCCACCGGAATCTGCCGTAGCAAACACTTCCGGGCAACTTTTCAGAGCTTCCCAGTTTGGCAGGCCGGGACAGAGGTTGTTGTCGATGACATATCTTGGAACACCCATTTCTTCCAGCGTCGCAGCTTCATGCGTACCTGCATCAATGACGCCGCCTTTTTCCATGGCGTTGTAGAATGATGCACCAAACGTGGATTGCCAGACTTCGTGTGAAATGGTCACGTCGCCATTGCGGATCGCTTCATAGACCGCTTGCGAGTCTGCCGGAACATATTCGACGTTATTGCCAAGACTTTCAAAGATTCCGCCAATCACATAGGCCATTACGACCTGACTGGACCAATTGTGTGTTGGAATAACAATTGGCTTGCTTGAATCTTCAGCAAATGCTGCACTGGTGGCGCATGTCAGCGCCAAAGACAGCGTCGCTGCTGCCACTTTATTCTTTAGATTTTTCATTTATTCCTCCTACGGATGCCGGTAATTTTCGGCAGTGGTTAATTGCGCAGGTTTAGCCCTGCTTATTGGTTCAATTTATTGCTAGATAAGACTCTAGACTGTCGTCCAAAGCTTCTGTCCATCCAGTATGATGGGGCGGCGCCTTCGTGCCGGTCATCGGGCTGACGTGCCCGTGATTTCTGAACTCCATGATCCCTTTCTTTTTTAGTTTTTTCCATTCGAAGAAGGCCTGATTGGCCACGGCAATATCGAACGACGGATAATCGGTCTCGTTGATCAATTCCAGGGTATAGGCACCCTGAAATTCGATACAGGCATAATCATCCGGCAACGCCGCTTCTTCTGCCTGTCGTTTGGCAACTTCTGCCTTCCGAGCCGCCAGATCAGGAACGGAAATCTGATCCATGATGATGTCACGTACATACCAGGCCTGGGCATCAAACATGTTGAAGGTATACCATTGGTCTTGCATACCAAGATAAAACAGGCGCGGATTATTGTTCCAAACGACACCTTTGTAGAGATCGTTGGAGGCCAGCACGTTGGGCGTATTTAGTCGCAGATCATCGGGCAAGAACGGAAAGTGGTGTTTATAACCGGTGCATAAGATAATCGCGTCCACATCCTTAGATGTACCATCAATAAAATATGCCGTCTTACCGACAACCTTTTCCAGAGCCGGAACTTCTTGCCAGTTCTCCGGCCAATCATATCCCATTGGAGCGGTTCGATGAGCAACCGTGATCGATTTGCACCCGTATTTCCAGCACTGCGAACCAATATCTTCTGCCGAATAGGACGTGCCGAGGATCAATATGTCCTTGCCTGTAAACTCACGCGCCTCGCGAAAATCGTGAGCATGCAAAAGTCGCCCGCTAAATCGGTCAAAACCCTCATAATGCGGCATGTGGGGCACTGAAAAATGTCCAGTGGCAACGATCACATGATCGAAAGTCTGGGTATCCTCCGTTTCTTGGATACCGTCCCGAACTGTCACTTCAAACTGATCACCCGCGGTACGAACATCTCGGACGATCGTGTTGAAGCGAATGTAATCCCGCACACCGGCCTGCTTTACGCGCCCTTCAATATAGTCAAACAAAACTGCGCGAGGTGGATAGGAGGCAATTGGTTTGCCAAAATGCTCTTCAAACGTGTAGTCGGCAAACTCCAAACCCTCTTTCGGGCCGTTTGACCATAGATACCGGTACATGGAACCGTGACATGGGTTGCCAAATTCATCGATTCCAGTGCGCCATGTATATCTCCACAGGCCACCCCAGTCGGGTTGCTTTTCAAAACACACAATTTCAGGAATTTGAGCGCCCTTATCAGCGGCAGACTGAAATGCCCTGAGCTGCGCTAGCCCCGACGGTCCGGCTCCAATAATACAGATCCGCTTGGTCAATTATTCCTCCCAATCGAGTACCCTTCTCAAACACGCCAAATTTCCCAATTTACGACGCGGATTTGAATAGTTTGAGGGTCGGTTCCAGCCTTCGCATTTGCGTAAGCTCAACTTGTGCAGTTTTGTTCACCTCCACCAGCCAATGGCTTCGTCGAGATCGAAGCCAACAGAATTTTCGGTTCCTTTGCAGCGAGCATTACCTAAAGATTATTGGCCATCTTAGACCAAAAATCAATCCAAAAACATACCTATTTGAACCTTTTCCAGTCCAATTCATACCCGCTCAATATGCTACACCCTGGTGGGATGGAAATACCAAAAAATTACACTACCGTTTGATTTGATTAGATATAATTTCTATATCGCAGCCAAACTGCGCCGCACTATGCGACAACCAATGGAAAAACGATCGAGCAAATCCGGCATAAAGGTATAGCTCGTAGGTCGGATTGTCATCCAATTGGTGCAGAATAACACCAATTTGAGCCATCACAGTTTGCGCACAAAAACCTGCCCCGCTGTGGCTTTCATGAAGATCAAGGCGACACCCCCGTGACATTAATTCACGCGCCTTGGGGCCGCTGACCCGCAAGCAGATGCGGGAGTCGGATTGCTGCGACAGATATCCAAGACCGTTGATGGATTTGGCGACGCCGTCGGCAAAACCCGGTGCGGAATTTTTACTGATCAGAATCCATTGTCCAGGCGCAATGGGCAAGGCAGTGAACCCCTTGGTCTCCGTTGCCTTCCCGGTGCTACTATCAAAATTCAGCTTCTTGGCAATTTTGGCTTGATTGCCATTACCGGCAAACAGTTGAGCACATTCAACCGACTTGCGGACGCCAATGGTGATGGCAGCAGAACCTGGGCCAAAAAATGAGTGTTTTTCTACCAGTTCGTCGAGGTTGCCGAGCGGATGTAGGGGTTTGAAATCAGCCATTTATCCGCTCCCCCTTTGGATCAAAAAAATGCGGCGAACAAATTTCAACTTCCGGAGATTCAGCGTAAATCGGGTTTTCAGCAAAAAGCGTGTTGCCCATGTGCTCTGCCAAGCCACCCCGGACATAGGCCAGGCCAATCCAGCATCCAACAGCCGGGCTGTCGCAGACAGAGGTCACCCAACCTAGGCTGGTTTCTGCATTGGCATTGTTTTGATCCGCAACCAAATGAGCGCCACCGCGCAACCGCTGAGCACCGCTTTTCAGTTTCACACCGACCAAAGTTGCGCGCTGATCATCAATCATGCCCTCACGCCCAGCTAATTTCTGACCGATAAACGGCTTTTTGCTGGACATCATTTTACCAAGACCCATGTCGGCTGCGGTAGTGCGGCCGTCCAGTTCGTTGCCAGCGACATGACCCTTTTCAATACGCAGCACAGACAGTGCTTCTGTGCCATAAGGAATTAGTCCGTGATCTCTACCAGCTTCCCAGATGGCGTCCCACATGGCCTCGCCATAGGTCCAGGGCACGTTTACCTCAAACGCCAGTTCGCCAGAAAAACTAATGCGGAAAATGCGGGCCCGGGCACCATTCCAGTCAAAGCTGCGAACTCCCATGAAAGGCAAGTTTTCGTCTGACATGTCCAGGGCACTGCCAAACGCAGCAGCAAGGATCTTGCGGGCATTCGGCCCGGCGACGGCAACCCCGCACCATTGTTCCGTGGCAGAGCAGAAATGCACATCCAGGTCTGGCCAAAGCACCTGGGCCGCGTGATCCATATGAGCCAGAACACGAGCGGCATTGGCCGTCGTGGTTGTCATGAAATAATGATCATCGGCCAACCGCGACGTGGTGCCATCATCCATCACATAACCATCCTCGCGCAGCATCAAACCATAGCGGGCTTTTCCGGGGGCCAACATTTTCCAGCCATTAATATAAAGCCGGTTGAGAAACTCACCAGAATCCGGGCCAAATATTTCAATTTTGCCGAGGGTCGAGACGTCACAGATACCCGCCGTTTCACGCACCTGCCTGGCTTCGCGGTAGATTGATTCCATCACCCCTTCGCCAGACTTGGGGTAATATTGAGGACGCAGCCACTGGCCGGCCTCCACAAATACGGCCCCCAGCTTTTCACCACATTCATGCATTGCCGTTCGACGCACTGGCTGAAATTCTTTGCCCCGCTCGTGACCAGCAAACGCGCCGATTGCAACTGGAGAATATGGCGGCCGAAAGCGTGTGGTTCCAACATCCGGGATGGGTTCGCCTCGGGCCTCGGCCAACAGCGCAATGCCAGTCACGTTAGACGTCTTTCCCTGATCGGTTGCCATGCCCAGCGTCGTGTATCGCTTGACATGTTCTACGGAAACGAACCCTTCCTGATGGGCCAATTGTATATCCTTGGCGGTCACATCGTTCTGGAAATCAACGAACGCCTTGCCATTGCCGGGACACCGCCAGACAGCAACAGGTGCAGCTAGTTCTTCAGTTGGTGCGCTCGGTGCTTTGGTTGCGCGACCAACTTTAACACCTGCCTTTTTGGCCGCATCGCGCCCCGCCGCATGCCCCTCAGTCAAACAACCTGCAAGATCGAATGTACCCATACAGGCACCAGATGAACGTTCCTGACGGATTGGCATGTCTGGAACAAATCCGAGTATGTCGTCGCGCCATATGGGAGCCACACCGGTCTGACTGACCAAATGCACATCGGGCGAATATCCACCAGATATCGCCAAACAGTCGCACGCCAACACCTCTCTGCCGCTGCCATCCCTTCGCTGTATCGACACCGAAGAGACCTGCTGATGCCCAATTGCTTTGCAGGGAACAAAACCGCTATCGACCCGCAGGCCTTGCTCCCGGGCACGCGCTGCAGCAGGGCTTAGTTCGCCACGGGCATCGACAATCGCGGTAACTTCCACCCCTGCCTGCTTCAGACTGGCAGCCGTTTTGTAGGCGTCGTCATTATTTGTGCAAATGACCACCCGTTTGCCTGGTGCCACGCCATAACGCTCAACAAATAACCTCACCGCTCCAGCCAACATGACACCGGGTTTGTCATTGTTATCGAATGCCATCATGCGCTCGTGAGACCCGCAGGCCAGCACAACCTGCTTTGCCCGTATGGTCCACATGCGCTGGCGGGGTTGATCATCCTCCGGCTCAGACAGGTGATCGCTGACCCGCTCCAGAGCGGCCAGAACGTTATGGTCGTAATAGCCAAACAGCGTCGTGCGCAGTCTTACCGTCACATTTTCCATGGCTTCCAGATTGGCCAAACTCTGCTCCACCCAGTCAGCAGCAGGCAGATCGTCTATGACGTCCAGCAGAGGCGAAACCATGCCGCCAGGTTCGGCCTGCTCTTCCACCAGCAATACCCGCGCTCCGGTGCGACCTGCACTCAGAGCCGCCGCCAATCCAGCCGGTCCCGCCCCGACTACAAGCACATCACAATGGGTGTGGGAATGTTCGTAACTGTCCGGGTCCGACTCTACCGCAGCACGCCCAAGTCCGGCAGACTTTCGAATGATTTTTTCGTAAACCGGTTCCCAGAAACTGGCGGGCCACATGAAGGTCTTGTAGTAAAACCCGGCGGTCAAAAACGGACTGAGCAACTGATTGACCGACTGAATGTCAAATTTCAGACTGGGATAGCGATTTTGGGAATGCGCTTCCAACCCATCATAGAGTTCGGCAATGGTTGCTCTGGTATTTGGTTCCCGCCGCGCCCCTGTTCGCAATTCGACTATGGCATTGGGCTCTTCTGAACCTGCGGTCAAGCAGCCACGGGGCCGATGATATTTAAACGATCGACCCATCAGTTTAACACCATTGGCAAGCAAGGCCGATGCGAGCGTGTCCCCATGAAAACCCTGATAGGTTTTACCGTCAAATCTGAACATCACCGTTTTGTTGCGGTCGATACGAACCCCACCCGTCGACATCCTGTGAGAATTGGTCATCGCAACCTACTCCCACTGGGTTTGGGCACTGATAGTTTTGATTGCGGCCCGCCGGTTGCATGAATTTCATGAGTCATCGTGTTGCGCACCACTTTCACCCACTGACGACACCCGCCCACATGGTGCCACCACTCAATGTGCCAACCTTTGGGGTTATCTCGGGAGTAAACGTAATCAAAGAAATCTGCTTCAGCGGCATCGGGCGCTGGGCGTGTCGCAGTCGCATCTCCCTGATATTGAAATTCTGCTTCATCGCGTGTGCCACACCATGGGCAATCAATTCTGTGCATGACCGACTCCTATTGAATCCACGGATTCGGGCCAACGCCCTTTTCATCAATCATCCGGCCCTGTCGGAATCGATCGATGGTGAATTTCTCATTCAATTCGTGCGGTTCGTCTTTTGCAATCGTGTGAGCATAGCACCAACCGGAGGCCGGGGTTGCCTTGAACCCGCCATAGCACCAGCCACCATTGAGATAGAGTTTCTCAACGCCGGTTTTGCAGATGAAGGGTGAGCCATCAAAGCTCATATCCATGATGCCGCCCCAGTGACGCAGCAGTCGAACCCGGCCGATGGCTGGCATGATTGCCATGCCACCTGCCATGACGTGTTCCATCATCGGCAGATTACCGCGTTGGGCGTAGGAGTTGTAGCCATCCAGATCGCCACCAAAAACCAGTCCACCCTTGTCGGACTGACTGATGTAGAAATGACCGGCCCCGAACGTCACAACGGTATCAATCAACGGTTTAATGCCTTCACTGACAAAAGCCTGCAGCACATGGCTTTCAACAGGCAGGTTAATCCCCGCCATTTTGGCGACTTGCGTTGTATGTCCCGCCACGGCCATAGCAACTTTCTTGGCGCGAATCGTCCCCTTGGACGTTTCAACACCAACGGCTGCCCCCCCTTCAATCAAGATATCTTTGACTTCGCAGTTTTGCAGAATGTCGACACCGCGACTATCGGCCCCGCGCGCATACCCCCATGCCACGGCGTCATGGCGAATTGTACCACCACGGCGCTGCATCAAACCACCCTGAATTGGGAAGCGGGCATTATCGAAATCGAGAATTGGCACCATTTCCTTCAACTGGGCAGGCGAGACAAATTCAGCGTCAACACCAGCCAGCCGCATGGCATTGCCACGCCGTGCAAAGGCGTCGCGTTGCGGATCGGAATGGAAAAGGTTGATGACGCCGCGCTGCGATATCATCGCGTTAAAGTTGAAGTCGCGCTCCAAACCTTCCCACAGTTTCATCCCTTTCTCATAGAAATGAGTATTGGCAGGAAACATGTAATTAGAGCGGAATATGGTTGTGTTGCGGCCGACATTACCACCCCCGATCCAGCCCTTTTCGATCACCGCAACATTGGTGATGCCGTGCTCTTTGGCCAGATAGTATGCTGTGGCAAGTCCGTGACCACCACCACCTATGATGACAACATCATATTCGGCCTTCGGTTGAGGGTCGCGCCACATGCGCGTCCACCCCTTGTGGCCCTTCAGGCCCTGCAGAAACACGGATAGTGCGGAGTAGTGCAAAACGAATAACCCTTTTCAGTCATCAGCTCCAGGGATACGGGCTGCTGGATACGGGATGCAGCTTGCCTTCGGCGAAACGCGAAAACCGGAACGGCTCCAGCAGTTCCTGCTTGGCGCCCAACACCTCATCAGCAATGAGGTGCCCTACCCCGATCATTTTCCAACCGTGATTGGAGTCGGCGATGACGGTCGCATTTTCGCTGAAGTGGTCAAACACCGGAAACGAGTCTGGAGTGAAACAGCCAATTCCGCCAGATGCCTCACGATGATATTTGGGCATGGTGCCCTCATAGCGTTTCTGGCAATGGGCGAGAGCTGAAACCCACATATGGGCAAATTCATGCGATGATACAAATTCAGGGCTCGAAGGACCGTAGGGATCTATGGCGACCTCGTCGACCGGAGTATTCACCTTATAGGGCGATGCGCCGCCCTGAATGCCGCCAAAATGCCAGTCAGGCTTATAGTAGATGCCCCACATTTCGTCGGTAATCATGGATCCGTCAACGGTTGAATAAAGCGGCGCATCGGTGTCGACGTGAATCACTGGTGGAATTTCATCGTCATTGGTTTTGCCCATATCAGGATCAACCACCAACACACCTTCTTCAAGTTGCCAGTAACGCCACATGTCAACATCTTTATGAACCTGTCCATCCAGGTCTTTGACAACTATCTGTTTGGGCAGATCGAGCATGTTCCAAAAATCGCGCACCCAGGGACCAGCACCGATGACGACGTGTTCGCAGCTGAGATCACCCTTGCTGGTTTCGATAGCCGAGATGGCGGAAGACGCGCTTTCGGTTTTCAGCCCTTTGACTTCCACGCCGGTAATTATTCGAACGCCGAGAGCCTCTACCTTGTCCGCCAGAGCATACATGGTTTTTGTCTGGTTTGAGTAGCCGCCACGTTTTTCATGCAACACAGAAGTGATGCCCTTGGCCTGCCAGTCATCAAATATGCCCCGCATATAATGGGTCGATTGCTGTTCGCCCTCGATGAAAACGCTTTCATAGCCAATTTCCTGCTGCTGCTCATAAATCGAACGCACATCATCACGCATCGATTCCGAAGAAATCTGCATATAGCCGACCGGAAGATATGACAGGCCCTGAGGATCTGATTCCCACACGTCAACGGAATGAGCCATAAGTTTGCGCATGGCAGGTTGGAAATAGTTGTTGCGCACCACACCACAAGCGATGCCGCTGGCACCGGCAGCGATGCCGGTCTTTTCAAGAATGACAATGTCTTCACCACCCCCCTTGCCTTGCTCTTTTAATTTTTCAGCAAGACGCCACGCCGTCGACATTCCGTGTATCCCGGCGCCAATGACGACATATTTTGAATGATTAGGAAATGCCATAATTTGTTCTCCAATTGCAGCCAGCATCGTCCACATCGACGGTTGCCAAAACAACAGATGAGACCTAAAAAGGTACTAATCAGACATATTGTACAGGAATGACACCACATTGCGTCTCCAGACGGGATCTTCGTCTTTTTGCTTTTACCTGGTCCCGGGTTTCTCACTGGTCGCCTTGTCCTGCGCTATTGATGTGTTGCGCGCTGCCAACGTAGAAGTCGACAAAAAAGCCTTCCAATGGTGCCTTGGCGGAAGCAGCTCAACCAACGTGGTATCATCCAGTGGTTTGTCTCTGGCGGCAACGGCACTGACTGACTTGCCGGATTGCGACGTGATTGCCATTTGTGGTGGAGATTGGTCACATCTTTTTCAATGCCGAAAGACCGACATATGGTTGCGGCAACAGGCAAGCCGAGGCAAGGTTATTGGCTCGTTTTCCGACGGCGCTTATGTCGCCGCCAAAGCCGGCCTGTTTGACAATTGCCGTTCCACCATCCACTGGAAATGTCAGTCGGCCTATCGCGAGCGGTTTCCAGCGCTTGACGTTAGAATTTCGATCCTGGAAATCGACGGCAACCGGTTTTCCTGCGCCGGTGGAACTTCGAGTCTGGATTTGATGTTGAATTTTGTGTTGCAAACCACCAACCCACAGGTGGTGGGAAAAATTGCTGACAACTACTTTCACGACGTCATTCGTGGCGACGATCAGGTACAACATATAACCAGTGCGCTGAGGTTTGCGGCCCGCAACAAACCGTTGGGCGAAGCGCTGATGATCATGGAAAACAATCTTGAACACCCCATTCTCATAGGTGATATTGCCCAGGAAGTTGGTGTTACCCGTCGGCAATTGAACCGGTTGTTCAAACGCTATTTGAGAACTTCGCCCGTGCATCACTATCGCGATATGCGGCTGGCCCGTGCCAGCGCCATGCTGAAACAGACCGGATTGAGCGTAGGAGAAATCGCACTGGGTTGCGGTTTCCAGTCGGCGTCCCATCTTTCACGACACTTTAAAGAAACCTATGGTCACACCCCGTCTCAACAACGCCGGGTCGCTTGACAAAAAAGGGCGATGGAATTTTCCACCGCCCAATTTCAAGTTTGCCACGTCAGTGGGAGGAAGTCAGTATCGGTCGATACTCTTTCCAGCTGACGCATTATCAGCATCGTGCGATGAGTCATCCCACTGGTCGTTTTCAGCCTTTATCTGATAGACGTGGAAACCCAGCCAAAAGATCAAGCACAAGATCACCATCAGCACTTCGCTGCCCGCAAACGGGTACACCGTGCCAACGTCCTTCAGGTCAACAGCCCAGCTGTCCAATCCCATTGTAGACATATCATTATCCTTTCAAGATTTTAATTAAGGGCTGCTTTTTCGGCGGCCTGAACATCAGCAATGGCGGCATTGTAGGCAGCCTCATCGTGATAGTCCAAACCCTGCAATTCAGCACGCAGCGGCACTCGAAGCATTCCGGCACCATCGAGCAGCTTGGATATAACCCATGCGGGCAGGAAACCAAGAACTCCAAACATGATTACAGCGCCAACAAACTGACCAATCGGGTTGATCGTAGCGTATCCTGGCAACGGAGATGACGGGGCACCCCACAGCATAAATCCACAGATCACGACGCCGACAAAGCCCGCATATCCATGGACGGCAACCGCGCCAACCGCATCGTCAATTTTGAACCTGCGCTCGACCCAGAAATGCATTTTGTAGGCTATAACAACCCCAATCCCGCCAATAAACATCGCCTGAATGGGATGGTACAGGTCGTTACCGGCCGAGGCCGTGATAATGCCGGCGAGACCTCCGGAGAATGTCCAGAATGGGTCGCCCTTGGAAATCAAGAAAGCCACCATCAAACCACCGGAAAGCGACATCAGGAAGTTAAACGTAATTCCGCTCAACGTCGTTGGAGTGAGGTAAATGGTGGTTGCGGTGAAAGTATCACCGGTAATTTCCGGCGCAACACCCATCAAACCTTCAATACCGGCAGCATTAATGATTGGAACGTTACAGGCAGCATAGAAGCCCCAGAATCCGGTATAGATCATGAACAATCCAAGCACGACCATCCATGGGTTGTGCGGTGGAATGTCACGAGGTGTCCCGTCAGCGGCAAACTTACCCAGCCGCGGACCAAGCACTACCAGAATACCTAAAGCGTAACCACCGGCGATCGCATGGATAACACCCGATGCATAAGCGTCATGGTAGCCCAGCAGTTGAACCATCCAGCCGCTGGCACTCCAGCCCCACGCGGCGTCGATAACCCAGAATACCGATCCGATCAAAACCGCATGGATCCAGAATGCGCCGGAACGTATTCGCTCAATGACCGAGCCGGACACAATCGATGCAGCGGTCCACGAAAAGAGTAGAAACGCAGCCCAGAATACACCGGAAATGTGGTCCTGAAGATTGACCCCCATAATGTCTGCAAAAGGTGCAGCAAAGCTGGCATCTGCCAGGCCGCCGTTAATGCCTGGACCATTAATGAATGCAAAATAGATCCACCATCCGAACAGAAACCACGTTACGGTTACTAGTGGAATCAACATGGCATTCTTCATCAAGGTGTGCATGTGATTTCGGCGGCGACTGGCGCCAACCTCATACATGAGAAAGCCGGCGTGAATTAAGAACATGAACACCACGGTCACCCAATAATAAAACTCGGTAAAAATGGTGGTCAAAGCATCAAGATTGTTTCCCATAATCTCCCCTCCCTGGGTTGGGGCGGTTTTCTAATGCACACTTCAGTGAGTCTTTTTTAAAACCGCATTTGGTTGCGACGTCGGGGGTCGCCCGAAATCGAATTCTAGTTAGGGCACGAAAAGTGTCATATTTCGACATAGATTCACCGCGCCTATCTCCTGAAGGAATCTCTCCAGTTACCGGAGATTGCAGAAGTTTTCAACCAATTGCAATCATTTAACGCCAATTGTATACCAATTTTACGTTTCCATCGATTGACCGACTGTGCCACTTTTATTTTTGAAAATTGACAGATAACCCCTTAAAAAGAAGAAAGATTATTTAATGCTTCCAAACGAACTAAGCAGCCATTTCCTGACCTGGCAGTGCCGCATCCGACAGATGGCAATGCGGGAAGCGGAAGGAAGGCCAAGTCCTGGCATGTGTCCAAAAGTTCTGGATGGTGAAGGAAATGTCCTGGCGGACCGTGTTGTCATCCTTTTGATACGAGAAAACCCTCTGGAGAGCACCGATTTTCTGAAATTTCAAGTTCAGAAACACAATGCCCCAGAAGACGTATACAAGAAGGCTCTGATCTATCTGCAATCAACCCATTATCATCGGGCAATTGAATTCAGCGATGAAATGACGGCTCTGTTTTCCCCCGATTCTGCACTTGTCGAGCGCCTTCTGATTGAGGGTAAATGCGTTCTGGAGTTTGAACAATACGGCCAACATTATTCCCTGCCATGCCGGGTTCGACAACTGGAGAAGTCAGAATCATCGTTTCAGGCAACGATCTGGCACAACCGGGTTTTCAATCCGAACTTATCGGGAGAAGTTGCAATATTGGGATTCCAGCCCGACTGGGATGAAGCTGCAGACCAGCGTAAGAATAGACGCATCGCCTGAAGCGATTGTCCAACTTCACCCAATTCAAAGTGATCAGGCGGTCAAGCCTTCGGGTTCTTCCAGTCCGTTGTCGCGGCAGCAAGCGGTGACGGTATTGGCCAGCAAACAGGCAATCGTCATCGGACCCACACCACCAGGCACCGGTGTAATCGCACCGGCCTTTTGACTGGCACTGGCAAAATCCACGTCACCAACCAGCTTCATCTTGACGCTGCCGTCTTCCTTCAAGCCCTTTTCCAGTGCTTCAATGCGATTGATACCTACATCGATAACGGTAGCGCCATCAGCGATCCAGTCTCCGGTTACCATTTCAGCCCGGCCAACGGCTGCAACAACAATATCGGCTCCTCGGCACAGGGCTTCGATCTCTTTGGTACGGCTGTGGGCTATGGTCACGGTGCAACTGTCTTTCAGCAACAGATTGGCCATCGGTTTGCCAACAATATTGGAACGGCCAATCACCACCGCATTCTTGCCGCTCAGGCTTTCACCCTTCTTTTCATAGTGATCGCGCAACATCATCAAACAGCCAAGTGGCGTGCAAGGCACCATCGACTTTTGACCGGTTCCAAGCAAACCAACATTGGAAATGTGAAATCCATCAACATCCTTGTGCGGAGCGATGGAGTTGATCACCAGATCTTCGTTGATGTGATCCGGCAGGGGCAACTGGCACAATATTCCGTGCACGGCGGGGTCATTATTGAGTTGGTCGATCAGCGCCAACAATGCTTCTTGAGAAGTTGAGACATCCAATTTGTGTTCATAGGAATTCATCCCGACTTCGAGAGTCTGCTTGCCCTTGTTACGGACATAGACCTGGCTGGCTGGATCTTCCCCGACCAATACAACAGCAAGACCGGGAATTATCCCGTGATCCTGCTTCAGCCTGGCCACATGAACTGCCACCTTCTCACGAACAGTGGCGGCAAATGCCTTGCCATCAATAATTGCTGCGCTCATTTCAATCTCCATGTGAGCCAAACCCTTCGCCGGGCACTAAATAATCCTGACGAATGGGGGCAAATATATCCAACACGCGCGCCCCGTCTGGTCCACCCTTCATGGTGTGGGGGACGTTCGGCGGTGTGCGATAAAAATTGCCCTTTTTAATTTCAAATTGAATGTCACCCTGATAGCGGGTCGCGGAGCCTTCCAACACCACGCCCCATTGTTCTTCAGGATGTTTGTGCATCTCTCCCATAGCCTCGGGCTCGATGGATACAATCGACAACATCGACAGGTCACCGGCAAAGATTTGTGTAGATAGGCCATCGGCCAATTTCCGAACAATCCCCCCCTGAGGGTCATCAAGTTGATAGAGTTCCACCTTATTATCAGCTTTGACCATGATCACCGGCTCCCTTTGCCCAAATGCCTTATTCCTAGAACAGTCCTTCGATGAGGCCATCATCGTTGAGCATGATGCTCTCTGAGGATGGGACCCTTGGCAGGCCTGGCATGGTCATGATTTCTCCACAGACCACCACGACGAAGCCAGCTCCTGCCGACAACCGC
>JABABQ010000062.1 GCA_014238155.1 Rhizobiaceae bacterium | reverse complement strand
CCGCCCAGAACCTCAGAAAACTCGCAAAATTGATCCCAGAACCAAACCCAGCAGCCTGAGAACCAACAAGAACAACGCTGTTTCGAATTCGAACTGCAATTACAACAAATCAAACAATGAGTTTTTCAACGGAATAAGCCCTTTGCAGTCCTTTATTCAATATAGTCAGCCGCTTCATCCTACCGGTATTTGAAGGCTTGTTATGTATGGGTTTTGCAATCTCAAATCTGGAGATTTGCATGAACGCTGTTGCGAATTGCATTCAAGTCGCAGGTTGGGTTAATTGGGCAAATCCACCAGATATGCGACTAAATCGATCAGATCAGAATTCGACAATTCGGGATCTTGAACCATTTCAGTCCCTGGTACGACCAACTTTGGGTGTTGTATAAACGAGTAGAGCCGGTTCGGTGTCCAACGACCACCAAACTGCATCAAGGCTCGTGAGTATTCATGGCCATCAACCGATGCTACCGATCGTCCTGACACACCCACCAGCGATGGAGCAGAATTAACGGTAGGATCGGTGGCACCGGAAGTAACGGCGTGACATCTGCTGCAATGAGCCTGCGCAATTCTACCACCGTTAGCCGGATTAGCGTTTGGCAACGAAGCCTCAATTGAGATAATTGCGGTCGGCTTCGCGCCTGCATCTCGCAGGGCATTGACGACGTCAGGATGTCCATGTCTGACCGCTAAATGCAATACGGAGGTTGTGCCCGTGCCCCATCGTGTTGAACCGTCTATTTCACTTACCGCGTTTACGTCAGCACCGCCTTCAATCAAAACCATAGCTGTCGCAATATAGCCTTCAAGAGCTGCAAGTTGAAGCGGCGTAAAACCATCAGCAGGATTTTGTAGGTCAGGCGCTGCACCCGCTTCGATCAAAGCCCTTGCAACACTCGCATGGTTTCGGCGGGTAGCCGCGAACAGAGGCGATCCCAGTGAATTGCTCAATGTATCAATGTTAGCACCACGCGCCACGAGAAGTTTAGCGGCAGCTGCATGGCCATTGAGCGAAGCCCAATGAAGCGCTGTTCCAAAAGTGCTAGCGGCGTTGATGTCGGCACCTTCGTCCAACAACTGAGTGATCAGTGCCAAATCGCCCGATTTAGCTGCATCGTCCAGCGGAGCAGCAGTTGCTTCAACGTCACCAAATGCAGCCACTAAAACTAAAGCTCTTAGCCATTTCATCATCGAGACACCTATTATTGCTACGAGAATATAGGCTACTGTCCGTTCTGAAATTTCGCAAACTCGCCATACAATTTGATGAGCCCGAGTGCCGCCAATTTTTCGGACCCATATGTGGCAGTTTGTCCGCATTGCAGACATCTGAATCACAAAATGGCTCAAGCAATTGGATGACTGCTTTGGGGAAATTTACGACGGCCTTCGAATAATGGCTATAGGCCAAAATTCGCCCCCACCTCACCCTTCCTATCACCCCCGCTCCTGCAAGTCTCCCCGCAGAGCCTGCAACACTCGCATGCTTCGGGGCGTGATTGCCTCTCCAGAAGCGGTCGGTATTGACCGTAACGATACCTCCTCAACCTTCGGATCGGGCTGGCGCATGTTCAGGAGCTTTCCCTTCGGGGGAATATCTAAAGGCCATTGCGGTCGTCTATGGGCGATTTCTTAACTCCCTGACTACCAGAGGCTTTTCGCCGCTGCAGCGCTCGCCGCCGCCGCAGCGATGCCTCCGGTAGTATTTTGTTTTTTGCGCTTATCAGCGCTTGCGCTCACGGCAGTTTGGCTTTGCCAAACGCCTGCGCGGCGCACGTGCGCCGGGCGGCTCTTCGCCGCCTGACACGCAGGTTGTGGAGTTTGCCTGTCGACGACGACGGCGAACTCTGATGTGCCCGTTCCAGACGGCGAAGAGCCGTCCGGGGCGGCCAGCCCCGCCCCCGCGGAGCGGCGGCAAAGCCGCCTGCGTGAGCGCAAGCACTGTCAAACGCAAACCCCCGCCTCAATTAGCCTTGTGCTTTTGATATCCGGCTTCCAGTTCCCGACGCAGGAAATCGCCGAAATTCAGCGGTTCAAACCGCGCCGGGCGCTCGTTTGAAACGGTGGCAGCCAGTGGTTCGATATCCGTCGACACATGGGGGTCAAAAAAAAACGGGCAGGAATAGCGCGGCCGACCGGAGCGATTGATCACCCGGTGAGGGGTGGAGCGCAGCAGGCCGTTCGACCAGCGGTGCAACATGTCCCCGACATTGACCACAAATGTGCCTTCGATACGCGGTGCGTCAACCCAGTTACCGGCAGGGGTTTGCACCTGCAGTCCGCCGATATCGTCCTGCGCCAGGATCGTCAGACAGCCAAAATCCGTGTGCGGTGCCGAGCCATACAAGTTATCATCTGGTCCTGAATCTCCCAGCGGGTTGGCTGGTGGATAATACAGCAATCGCAACCAAGTGGTCGGTGGATTAAAGTGCTTTGTCAGGTCTTCAGGATCGGCACCAATCGATAGGGCGACGATTTCCAGCAAACCGTTGGCCAGTTTCGCCAGAGCGTCGTGATAGGCCATGACGTCGGCGCGAAAATCCGCCGCGCCGTTTAGTTGATCCGGCCACTGATTGGGGCCAGCCAGATAATCACCCGCCAGCACGGACGGCGCGTCGGCTGCATCTTCGCGCATCACCATGAAGCTTTCCGACTGGTTGGGTTTTTTAACGTCGGCAAGTTTCGAATTGACATCGGTCGATGTGTTGATGGGGATAAATCCACGATGTTGCCGGTTCAGCTCAACCGCCATTTTTACCGCGCTGTCCGCTTCGTGAAACCGTGCGGAGGCGGCAAAAACCCGCTCCTGAATTTGTCTCGAAATTCCGTGGTTTTTAATATAGCCAAACCCAGTTTCACCGTAGGCCCTGGCAAATTCCACAGCCAGTTTTTGTCTGGCGTCCAAATCGCTGTCATAGATCGCGGCGACATCGATTACAGGAATTTCGGTAAACTCGCTCATCGTGATGGTATCTCCTTAAACTCTTCAGGCATCAAATGAGAGTTTTTCCACCAGCACAAGCCCGGAACAAGCGATATTTGATCCGATCAGGACGCATTTGGCGCTGCGGTGTTGGCAAGGTGGGAACAAAGCTTGATTCATTTGCAGAACGGTAGTTTGTAGGTGTCTCCAACTCTCAAAGAACCCCGGAACCGCCATGACAAAAGACCGTCCCGTTCTGGGCATGATGTTGATGTTGGGCTTTTGCGTCATGGCGCCGATGGGGGATTCGATTGCCAAAATTCTCGGCTCTACCATTCCACTGTTCCAACTGCTGATGGTACGCTTTTCGCTGCAGGCACTCTTCCTGCTGCCGGTGGTTTTGCTGACGGCGCGCCCGCTGAAGTCCAGTCGCCGGACCCTGTGGCTGATCGTCTGGCGCACGATATTGCACATTATCGGTGTCGGAGCGATGTTTCAGGCGCTGCGTTTTCTTCCGCTTGCCGATGCGGTGGCGATTGCTTTTGTTATGCCATTCATCATGCTGTTGCTGGGCCGGTTTGTGCTCAATGAAGAAGTTGGAATTCACCGGCTGACGGCCTGCGCAGTTGGTTTCATCGGCACTTTGCTGGTCATTCAGCCAAGTTTTGCCGAAGTTGGTGCAGCCGCATTGCTGCCGCTGATTGTGGCGGTGGATTTTGCGCTTTTCATGCTGGTGACCCGCCAGATCGCCAAGCAGGTTGATCCGATCAGCCTGCAAACCATTAGTGGCGGCATGGCGGTGATCATCCTGCTGCTGATCTATGGTGGGTATTCTGCCTATTCTGGCGTACCGGACTGGCTGGTTATGCCCGATTTGTTTGAGAGCTGGTTGCTGATTGCGATTGGATTTATGGGCACGCTGGCGCATTTGCTGATGACCTGGTCATTGCGCTTTGCACCTTCTGCGACGCTGGCACCGATGCAATATCTGGAGATTCCGATTGCCACGATTATCGGCTTTGTAATTTTCGCTGACCTGCCCAATGGTCTTGCCGCCGTGGGCATCATCATCACCATTCTGGCCGGTCTCTATGTGGTTTACCGCGAACATGTCAAACAGAAAGGTTCGCCCGCTCAGTCATCCCAATAGCAGTTCAATTACCGCCCCTGCGGTTGCGCGGATGTTGTCTGGCCTGGCGTTCATTGCCGCGCCGATAGTTGCCGGTCAGTCGCGCCATTTCCTGCTGTTGAGACCCCAGATCCATCCCCTCCATATCTTCCAGGAAACTGGCCGCCTTATCACCGCGCAATGTGGTCGCGCGGTGGCCGTGATAGAAGATCACCACATCGCCATTCTTCGATTTTTGGTAGCTGAATCCGAGATCTTCCTGTCCCATGGAACGGTCCTTGTGAAAATATCTGGCGCGATACAGCACACCCGACGATTATCTGCAACGCTGTTGGAAGAACAACAGGCACATTGCAGCCGTCTTGGCGCTTGACCAAATCCTGCCGAGTTCGCTAGATGCAAATTGTTGCTCGCCAATATTAGAAAGTCTCGATGCCCGAAACAACAAACTGGCGCAGCGTTTTTACCTTGTTTGTGGTAGGTGCGGTTACGGCGCTGTTGTTGGCCAAGGCTGCCGTGGCGCTGCCGGTTTTGCAGGTGGAGTTTGGTTTGACATTGTTTGAGGCCGGATTGCTGGTTTCAATATTCAGTCTCGTCGCCGCCCTCTTTGCCGCGTTGTTCGGTGCCATTGCCGACCGCTACGGACAAAGGCGAACTGCAATTATTGGCCTGCTGATTGCCATCCTTGCCAGCACGTTCGGCGCGTTTTCCCCTAACGGAACCATTATGTTGGCCAGTCGGATTTGCGAAGGGTTGGGGTTTTTCCTTGTCAGCACCGCAATTCCGCCATTGATGCTGCAACAGGCTGCGCTGCAGGACCGGCAAAAGGCCATGGGTCTGTGGGGGGCTTTCGTCCCGGCCGGTGGTGCCACTGTGCTGTTGGCCGGGGGCATTGTCATCGACATTGTGGGATGGCAGGGCCTGTGGTTGCTCACATCTGCTGCACTGGTGTTGGCGACGGGCGGTTTTCTCTATGCGACCCGGGACATCAGCAATTCCGGCTCGCAGCGCAGCAGCGCCTCACTGGGGTCAGCCTATCGTCTGCTTCTGCTGCCGGGCCCGTTGACCATGGCGCTGATATTCGCCTGTTATTCGGCCCAGTATATGAGCGTCGTAGCTTATCTGCCATTGATATTGGTTGAGGAAGCAGGGTGGTCGATTGCGGCTGTCGGATTGGCCAGCGGCATTGTTTTTGGCTGCAATATCATCGGCAATGTAGCTTCCGGCATGCTGCTTGACCGGGGCTATAGCCGCCAGGGCGTCTTGCTCATGGCCAGTATTGCCATGGGGCTGGGGGCGATCGGCCTGTATAGCGAACTCCTGCCAATTTCCGGGCGGTTGATCAGCGTTGCGCTGTTTTCTGCCATTGGTGGCCTGATCCCCGGGGCACTGTTTGCCGGCACCGCAACCCATGCGCCCGACCCAACGAGGTTATCTTCGCTCAACGGATTGCTGTTGCAGGGCGCAGCTCTTGGTCAATTGCTTGGTCCACCCATCGCCGCCCTATGCGTTGGCGATTCAGGCGACTGGGCAAGAATTGCATGGTTTTCAACCGCCGCCGCGGCTCTGATTGGTCTGATGGCGCTGGTTATCGGCCGATTGGAAAAATGAGGTGTGTTGGTTTGCGGGGTTTGAGATGGATTTGAATGTTGGGTGAGTTTGGGATTGTTTTGCGCTCGCGCAGGCGGCCTGCGGCCTGACACGGGCAAGAGGGTGTTCGGCGTGATCCGCCGCGGTTTTTAATTTGCGCTCGCGCTGTCGGGCTACGCCCTTCGCTCCCCTCCTTTGTGAAATTGGGGCGGTCTTTCGACCGGGCCGCTCTTCGCGGCCTAACACACAACCCTCGGAATTTACCTCACCACGATTACGGCCAACTCTGAACCATCGGTAGAGACGGCGAAGAGCCGTCCGGCGCTTATGCGCCGCCCCAATCCCATAAGAGAGGGGAGCGCAGGGCGAAGCCCGACAGCGTGAGCGCAAGCGGCAAAGCCGCGAACCAAACCGCGGCGCTTTACTCCACTTTCTCCATTGTCATCCCCGCGCAGGCGGGGACCCCAGCTGCCATTAGAAGAAAGGCGCTATTTGGGCTGGACGTGCAACACCCTCTACAACCAATCTTGCTTTTCATTCCGGCTGATAACTGGGTCCCCGCCTGTCGCGGAACGGGGATGACAATTGGAGAGGTGTCTCATCTTCCTCCAACAAATCAACTTCCTGCGGCGGCGGCGGCGGCGATTGCGGCGAAAACCTCTGGTAGCCGGGAAGTAGTATGCCGCCTGATGACGACCGCCATGGCCTTTAGATTTTCCCCGCAAGGGGAGCACCCTGGACATACGCCAGCCCGGTCCGAAGGTTGAGGAGGTATCGTTACGGTCAATACCGACCGCATCAGGTGGGGATACTAAACCCCGAAGCATGCGAGTGTCGCAGGACAAGCTTGACAACCGAGATTCAACTTGTTGTTCAATTCGCGCCAACCAGCTTTGCTGCTGATTGACCGGCAATTCGACCCAGGGCAATTGCCGACAACAAACCGTTGCCCGACAGATAACCCCAATCCTCTGGCCCCGAGACACCGCATGCCGCACCGCCGCTGGCGAACAGGTTGGGCAGGGACTGGCCATTTGCAGTCAAAACTCTGGCGCTTGAATCTACCTTCAACCCTCCTTGAGTGTGGAATAATGAACCGGTGACTTTCACTGCATAAAAAGGTGGCTTCAGCGTAGGGTTGACGGAGAAGTCACGGCCAAATTCGTCTTTCTCGCGAGCAGTTATCAAGTGCCTGATCTTCTCAAGGGTGGCGCGCAATTCAGCAATCGGCACCTTGATTTTTGCACCCAGTTCGTCAATCGAACTGGCTTTTAGCACCGCACCATTGGCCTCGGCCTGCTTGAAATCTTCAAACCCGACAACAAGGTCGCGCAGGCGGCCATCAAACAGGTTCCAGGCCAATCCCTCCGCTTGGCTCAGTACACGACGGGCCTGTTCGGAATAGCCATCCAGCTCATTGGAAAACCGAACCCCATCACAATTGACCTGAATGCCACCTTCCATCATCAGCGCCCAGCTGATCAAGATGCCGTGCGGGTGAGCGACAGATCCGTGGCCCTGATAGGCGCCCAGATGCCGCGTTGCTCCCCCCAGCGACTGGCCCCAATTGATGGCGTCCCCCTGATTGCCCGGATGACCGAAATACAACGCATCCTGCATGTCGGGAATATATTTGCGCAGCATATCAGGATTACCGCCAAATCCGTTGCAGGCCAGGATCAACGCCGAGCAGCCAATCAATTCGGTGGTTGCGTCGGGGCGGGTAATTTTTACCCCTTTGATCCGGGCAGTGTCGTCGGCATAGATCTTGGTAACATGGGCGCCGCACAGAACATCTACCCCTGCATTCTCAGCAGCCCTGACCAGACCGCCCATCAGATCCGCGCCCGATCGCGAGGGGGGTGCATGCATACGCAACTGGCTGTGGCCGGGATAGAGAAAGCCTTCCACCAGAGTCAGATCAAGACCGTGGGTCGCCGTGAGCCAGTCAATTGCAGGTCCGGAAGCACGGCACATCACGTCAATCATCGATGGATCGGCTTCTCCACGGGCTTTCTTGAAGATATCCGCGGCCATGACCTGCACGCTGTCACTGACACTTTTGTCGTGCTGTATCCGGGTTTCGCAGGCCGGGATCATGCCCGATGAAAGCGCCGTGCTGCCGCTGGGAACCAGATCTCGCTCCAGCACCACACATTCAACACCGGCATCCCTTGCCGCCAGAGCCGCCACCAGACCGCTGGCACCGGCGCCGACAATCAGCAACGGTATCCCGGCATCAAATGTAACTCCCTCAGCCGAAACTACTGACATGTGTTAGTCCTTGATTTGGGCGATCATCGCATCGCAGCTGGCAATTTTGGCAATGGTCGACAACGAGTCAATTGAAGAGTCATGCGCCTGTTGGCTAAACGCTGCACACCCATCTTCCATCACGATGCAATGAAAATCCCGCACATGGGCATCGCGCACGGTCGAGGCGACACCGCCATTGGTGACAATCCCGCCAAAAATCAGGGTCTTGATTCCGGCCCGCTGCAGCACCCATTCCAGCCGACTTTGATAGAATGCTGAGAAGGCAACCTTCTCCACCGTCAGATCTGCCGGTTGGAGCGGGTCGATCAACTGATGGCCAAAGGCACCGGGTTGAAAATCCCCCTGGCCCAAAAACGGCCGCAGCTGTTTCAGGTGCGGCGATATAAACGGCTTACCAGCTTTGCCGGGGACAAGAGTAAAATGGGTGGAAACGATCCAGCCGCCGGCATCCCTGATGGCTTCGGCAACGCCCACAAGACGGTCGGGCAGCGCGGCAATTGCATCGCTTTTCTGCCCGGCACGTCCGTAGGCTCCCTGGGGATGCAGGAAATCGTTTTGCATGTCGATCAGCATCAATGCCGTCGATATCGGGTCAAACTCTGCCATCTATCAAGCCTGTTGTTTTCGGGTAATCACGAGATTGCCAAACTGATCCACTGCACCGGTTAAATCCGGTTCAATGCAGATCGTCGCATCGGGTTGCTCAAGAATGGCCGGGCCGACAATCTGTGTTCCGACCGGCAAGGGCAGCCGCTGATAGATGGCAGTTTCATGAAACGCCCCATCAAACCACACCTTTCGCGTGCCGGTCTTTGCCTGTTCGGGAGACACATCATCGCCGGGTGCCAGCAGTTTCAGATCGAATTTGGGGCGCCGTCCAATAGCCGATACACGCAGATTCAAAACCCGAATGGGAATGCCGACCAACGGTCGTCCATAAACTTCGCGATAGCGGACTTCAAAGGCCTCCATGATGGTTTTGACTTCAAATTGTGTTCGACCATTTTCGAATTCTGAAGGGATTGCAACATCGACAGTATGGGTCTGACCGAGATAGCTCATATCCAGTTCAAACCGTACATCGCTGCTTTCAAAAGCCACGCCCGCCTTGTCCAACAGCGTCAGTCCATCTGCAGCAAGTTGCGACAATTGAGTGTTCAAACCGTCCAGATCGAGGCTGTCGAGAATGCCATTGACCGTCTGCACGAAGTCATGGCGCATGTCAGCAATGGTACAGCCGAGCGCCGAGTTGATGCCCGGATAGCGGGGTACCAGCGCACTTTCCAGTCCCACTTCCTTGATCAGAGCCCCCGTATGCAGGGCGCCGCCGCCGCCAAAAGGCATGGCCGAGAAATTTTTGGGATCAAAACCCCGTTCTATCGAAACCAGACGGATTGCCCCCGCCATTTTGGAATTGGCAACGCGGATAATTGCTTCTGCAGCCGACATCACATCAAGCCCAAGCGGTGTGGCAATATGCTTTTCAATGGCCGCCTTGGCGTGATCGACATCCAGTCGTTCAAGCTTGCCACCAATCGGCTTGTCGGCATTGATACGCCCCAAAACAACATTGGCGTCGGTAACGGTTGGTCGTTCATTGCCCAGTCCGTAACAGACCGGCCCTGGATTGGAGCCGGCGCTTTCGGGACCAACCTGCAGCAGGTCTCCCCGATCCACCCAGGCGATGGACCCTCCCCCGGCGCCAATTGTTGTCATCTCGATCATCGGTGCGCGCACCGTCAGGCCAAAATCGATACTGGTTTGAGCTGCAAGCGCGCTTTGTGCATCGGCGACAAGTGAAACATCAAAACTGGTGCCGCCCATGTCACAGGTGATGACATTTGGAAATCCTGCCTGTTCGCCGATATAGGCACTGGCAATAACTCCGGCGGCAGGTCCGGAAAGGGCCGTGCGAACCGGCAACTGCCGTGCGGTATCCACCGTCATGACCCCACCATTGGACTGTACAATCAGCACCTGACCGTCGAACCCGTCACTGGCCAGAGCATTTTCCAACTTGTGCAGATAACTGGCGACAACCGGTTGCAAATAGGCATTGAGCGTGGTCGTTGACGTGCGTTCAAACTCACGGATCTCAGGAAGTATATCGGTCGATGCACCGATATAGTCATTCGGCCACACTTCGCGCAGCGCCTGCAAAGCCTGTTGCTCGTTTTCAGAATTCGCATAGGCGTTGATGAAAACAATGCAGACGGATTCAACCCCTTTGGACAGCAATTGCTGCGCCGCGCGTTTCACTTGGTCAAGATTGACCGGCGTATGAATAGTGCCGTCTGCCAGGGTACGCTCGGCGACCTCCAGCCGACGATCGCGGGGCACAACCGGCTCAAATTGTCCCCACAAACCCCAGGTGTTGGGGCGATCACGGCGACGCATCTCCAGCACATCGCGAAATCCTCGGGTGGTGATGATGCCTGTCTTTGCTCCCTTGCGTTCCAGCAGCGCGTTGGTGCCAACGGTGGTTCCGTGCACCACGGTGGCGACTTCGGCAAAGCCAGTTACTTTTTGTGTGATGCCTTCAATAAACCCCTTTGACTGGTCTGCGGGAGTTGAAGGTACTTTTGCCACTTCACAGTGACCCGAAGCCTCGTCGAGAAAAAACACGTCAGTGAATGTGCCACCCACATCAACGCCGATGATATAGCGCGAAGGTTCAGAACTCATTGTTGGGCGGCCTTTCTGCATTTTTCCGTTTCGGCTTGGTCAACGACGCCGGTTTCATTCAGCACGACACCATATTCGGTCTGCGCCTGTTCGCGACTGACAAACCCCAATGACACGTCCCGGCACACGGCCTCTGGCTGCCGTTCCATTGGCGGGCCATAGCCTCCACCACCGGGGGTTTCCAGATGAACCCGTTGTCCCTTGCGCAACTTGATGCCAACCATCTTGGATTTCATCGGCGGCGTATGATCGCCATCATCCTGTTGATAGGTGAATCGGTTCAGGGCTGCCGGCTTGCCGCCGACCACACCGGGCGGTGGATATTTTCCGCGCTCGCCAAACAAAAACACATCGGCCTGTTCTTCCAACAATTCAATTTCGTAAATGGCTCCAAGTCCACCGCGGTGACGTCCGGCTCCTCCACTATCGGGCCGCAAGGCCCATTGGGTGAACATCACCGGATAGGCCGATTCAAGAATCTCCGCAGGTGGAATCGTTGCTGTCGATATCGGCGCATTTCCGTGATTAAGCCCGTCCCCCTCGGGATGGCCGCCATGGCCACCACCAAAGAAAGAAAACATCACCCAGCGGCTGCCATTCTTGCGATGCCCGGCCAGAGAAAGTGCATTGATCGTGCCGTAGGCACAGCCATTGACCCGTTCCGGTGCAACGTCGGCAAGGGCACAGAACAGCACATCGATGATGCGCAATATGGTTTCGGTATATCCGCCAACCGGTTTTGGTGCCCGAACATTAAGCAGCGAGGTTTCAGGAATAATGACTTCAATCGGTTCCAGCACCCCGGCATTGGCTGGCACTTCCGTAAACAGATGTTTGGTAGCGACATAGACAGACGCCACGGCTGTCGACAGGGCAATGTTAACCGGCCCGGCGCAGGCATCAGAGCTGCGGCTGAAATCGAGCACCATCTGATCGCCCCTGATGGTCAGGTCAAGCGCGATTTTCAGCGGTTCATCCTTGATGCCGTCATTGTCGAGAAAATCTTCGGCACTATAAGTGCCGTCCGGTAGATCCGAGATATTGGCGGCCATCAATTTGGCTGCTCGGTTGCGCAACTCACCCAACGCCTGCGAAACCAGACCATCACCATATTCATCCAGCAGGTCATTCATCCGCCTGATGCCCAGTTCCAGCGCATTGATCTGGCCATTCAGGTCACCATAAAGGCTTCCTGGCAGTCGAGAATTGGCCTGCAGGATATCGACTACATCCTGTTGCAACTCGCCGCTCCGGAACAATTTGACCGGCGGGATCAACATGCCTTCCTGAAAACATTCCGTGGCAACCGGATTGTAGTTTCCGGGCACGTTGCCGCCGACATCGTGCCAGTGGCCTACCGATGCCAGGAAACAGAATATTTTGCCATCACGATACAACGGTCGGACCAGCCGGAAGTCCGACAGATGGGTGCCCCCATCGTACGGATCGTTGAAAATGTAGACATCACCATCAACAAGATCGCCATCGCGGCCGGCTTTCTCAATCACCGTCATCACGGCAAAAGACATGGCACCAACAAATATTGGCAAACCGGACTTTCCCTGAACCAGGGTTTCACCGGATTCAGCATGATACAGCCCATGCGATGCATCATGTGCTTCAGCAATGATCGGATTGAATGCACTTCTGAACAACACCGCATCCATTTCATCGGCGATCTGCTCCAGACGGCCTTTTAAAACCGCCAGCGTAACTGGATCAATCATTCTTCATCCTCAAAATTCTTGGCATCATATTTGGCGCCGCTGGCCAGCATATCACCGGTCCCCAACACCCCGTTCAATCCATTAAAATCCAGCATATTATCCCTGAACGGCATGTTGCTTCCATGGGTTTTCAAACTGAACAGGTAAGACTGCATGGTTTTGGCAATGGCCCTGACCATGCCACCGGGAAATATCACCAGTGAATACCCCAGCTGGCTTAGTTCGTCGGCGGATTTTTGTGGGGTTTTTCCACCCTCCACCATGTTCGCCATCAACGGCACCCGGTCACCGAAACGCTGCACGATTGTCTGCATCTGCTCCAGCGACTGCGGCGCTTCCACAAACAGCATATCGGCACCGGCCTCAACATAACGTTCCGCCCGGTCCAGTGCCGCATCAAAGCCTTCAACGGCGATGCCATCTGTTCGCGCAATAATCAGCGTCTCTTTGTTCTGCCTGGCGTCCAATGCCGCCTTGATTTTCCCGACCATCTCAGCGCCACTGACGAGTGTCTTACCCGCCAGATGGCCGCAGCGCTTGGGCAGGGTCTGGTCTTCAAGCTGGATGCCGGTGGCACCACTGCTTTCAAACACCCGCACGGTGCGCATCACGTTCAATGCATTGCCAAAACCGGTATCGGCGTCCACGACAATGCGCAGGTCGGTGCGTTCCGATATAATCGACAGCGTGTCGGCAACTTCCGACATGCCGACCAACCCGATATCCGGCCTGCCAAATCGTGTATAGGCGATGGACGCTCCCGACAGGTAGGTGGAATGGAAGCCAGCCTGTTCGACCAAAGTTGCGCCAAATGCATCAAATATTCCAGGCGCAACGGTGATATCCGTCGCCTGCAATTGCTGGGTGAGAGTCGGATGACGGGTCATGACGCAACCTCCTTGTTGGCCAGTCTGATCTCCAGATGATCCACCAATCCTCCGTCCATCACCATGGCCAGAAGTTGTTCCGGCAAGGGATCACAAGCATATGTTTCACTGGTGGTGTGATTGGTGATGGTGCCCAGCTCCGGATCACTGGATATCTGGTCACCGGGAGTGATTTTGTCGACCTCAGCACAGACCAGCGCCACAACGCCAAAATTGAGCGCATTGCGAAAGAAGATTCCGGCAAAGCTTTTTGCAATCAAGGTTTGCACGCCCAAATATTGCAGTGCCTGAACCGCCTGCTCACGCGATGAGCCAATGCCAAAATTCTCCCCCCCAACAATCACATCGTCCTGCTCAACCTTTGACGCAAAATTTGGATCTACGGCCTCCAGACAATGGGCGGCCAGCACTTTCAGCGGGCCTTTCATGTAGAGGCCCGGGGCCAGAACGTCGGTGTCGATATTGTCGCCGAACACCCAGGCTTTTCCAGACTTGCTCATGATGCACCCCGCTGCAGGAACTCTCGTGGATCAATAATTTTCCCGGCCACTGCGCTGGCAGCAACGGTATAAGGAGAGCCGAGATATACCTTTGAGGACACCGCACCCATACGCCCCTGAAAATTGCGCGCTGTTGACGAAATACAGACTTCATCTTCCGCCAGAATACCGGCGCCATATCCGGCACATGCACCGCAACCAGAAGGCATCAGGATGGCGCCGGCTGCCGTGAGACTTGCCAGCGTGCCGTCGGCTGCTGCTGCCGCCGTAACGCGGGTGCTGGCCGGAGCAATCAGCAGATGGGTGCCTTTGGCGACCTGCCGTCCTTTCAGGACAGCAGCGGCCATCTGCAGATCTTCCAGTTTTGCCCCCGTACAGGCCCCGATATAGGCCTGATCAATGGCAATTGTTGAATGGTCATCAATGGGTGCTGAATTGGCCGGTGAATGGGGCGCGGCCACGTGCGGCAAAAGCGCACTGGCGTCAACCTTATGGGTTCGAAGATACGTCGCATCCGCATCACCCTGCCATTGGGCAGGGTCACCCGGATTGCCGCCAGCGGCCTCAATATAGGCGGTTGTTTTTGCATCGGCTGCGATCAATCCTGCCTGTGCCCCCAGTTCTGCGGCCATATTGCTCAATGTCATGCGTTCGGTCATCGACATCGCTGTCACTGTCTCACCGCTGTATTCGATAACCTGATATTCGCCACCCCCCATGCCGATACGGGCGCACAGGTGCAGGATAATGTCCTTTGCTGACAGTCCTGAGCCGAGTTCACCGTCGATTTCAACACGAATGGTTGCAGGGGTTTTTATCCAGGTTTCACCCGTTACCAGCACTCCGGCCATATCGGTTGCGCCGACGCCAAACATGAAACTGCCAAACGCTCCACCAGTCGGCGAATGGCTGTCACCACCAACAACGAACATGCCCGGTGAAAGATGGCCGCGCTCCGGCAGAACCACGTGGCAGATGCCCTGCATATCATGGAAATTCGAAATGCCATTCGCATCGGCCCATTTACGGGTCATATCCAGAATTGCAGCCGACATGGCATCGACAGGCGGGACAAAATGATCGGTGATCAAGACCACTTTGTCCGGGTCCCAGACCTTTGCGCCCAGTCGGTTCAGTATCGGTTCGACCCGCCTCGGTCCGCCACTGTCATGCATCATGGCAAGATCGACGGCACAGGTGACAAACTCTCCCGGGCTGGCGCTGTCACGGCCGGAAGCCTTCGCAATGATTTTTTCTGCCAGTGTTGATCCCATAATATTACAATCCCAGATACGATTTTTTCAGATCAGGATCGTCGATCAGCTCTGCAGCTTTTCCTGATAGAACGATTGAACCATTTTCCATTACATAGGCACGGTCGGCGATCTCCAACGACTGCATGACATTCTGTTCAACCAGAAAAATCGCCAGCCCCTGCTTGTTGAGACTTTGGATCAGGGCGAACATTTCCTCCACCAGAAGCGGAGACAGTCCCAAGGACGGTTCGTCCAGAATCAACAGGCGTGGCTCGCTCATCATCGCCCGTCCAATGGCGAGCATTTGCTGTTCGCCTCCCGAGAGCGTGCCCGCCAATTGGCCGATACGCTCTTCCAGCCGCGGAAACACTTTGACCACTTTTTCAATGTTTTCTGCGCGCCGCGGTTTGCCGCGACGATAACTGCCCAGTTCCAGATTCTCCCGGATCGACATATTGGGAAATATGCGGCGTCCTTCCGGCACCTGAACAATGCCAAGGTCAACAACGTTTTCCGGTCGCAAACCGGTAATATCCTGTCCTTCAAAAAATATTTGCCCGGCGGTAGGTTGGAAGATGCCGGATACATTATTGTTGAGCGTAGATTTACCGGCACCATTGCTGCCCAGCAGAGCAACAATCTCGCCCTCCTCAATCGTCAGATCGATGCCATGCAGCACCTTCATCTGACCATAACCAGCACGCAAGTTTTTCAACTCAAGCATTGGCGCCCTCCATTTTGGCCACCCGTTCAGCGGCTCCGTGGCCCAGATAGGCTTCAATGACTTCCGGAGAACTGGTGACGTCTTTCGGCGCTCCGCTGGCGATCATCACCCCCTGATTCAACACATAGGTGTAGTCTGACAGGCTCATCACAGCCTGCATCACATGCTCAATCAGAAAAATCGTAACACCGCTGTCGCGAACTCGCCGCACCACCTGCACCAGCTCGGCAATTTCGGTTGCATTGAGTCCTGCCATAACCTCGTCCAGCAACAGCAGTTTTGGTTCAGTCGCCAATGCTCGTGCCAGCTCCAGTCGCTTGCGTCCGGCGATTGTCAGATCACCCGCTGGCTGATCCAGCATGTCTTCCATGCCCACAAGTTTGGCAACATCAGCCGCCCTTGCCAGTGCCAATTTACGATTGGCGATGCGGGTATGTGCACCAACTGCGATGTTTTCGCGAACATCAAGATTGGCAAAAGGCTGAACAACCTGAAACGTACGCACCAGACCAAGTTGACAAATTTCGTGGGGCTGACGGCCGGTCACATCCGTATCCTGAAAGCTTGTCTGTCCTTCATCTGGTTTCAGGAAACCTGAAATCAACGCAAACAGGGTTGTTTTCCCAGCTCCGTTTGGGCCAATCAGAGAAACTATCTGACCTTCCAAAACAGATAAATGTGCACCGGTTACAGCCTTAAGGCCGCCGAAGGATTTGCTGAGACCGGTTACTTCAAGCATCCCGCCCGCCTGTCAATCGCGCCCATCCGGACTGCAACAGCCCCACCAATCCTCGCGGCAGAAATGCTAAAACGAGAATAAGGATCGTGCCAAACAGGATCAGATCAACGCCTGGACGCCCGCCCAATGCCTGACCGATTGTCGCTTTTGTCAATTCCCCGACACCATGAATGAAGAGTGATCCGAGCAACGGCCCAAGCAGCGTTCCAAGTCCCCCGATTATCGGTGCAAACAGGGCCTCCACGGACTTAGCTGGCCCATAGGCGATGCCCGGCTCAATAAACAGGAATTTCTGAACATAGTAGACACCACAGGCCGCTGTGATTCCTGCAGACAGGCAGATGGCACCCATTTTGACCCGAAAAGCGTTGATGCCCAGCGCTTTGGCCGCATCCTCGTTTTCTCGCACCGCCACCAGTTGTGCGCCAAAGCGTGACCGTTCCACCCAGGCGGTGATTCCGAACGCCACAATCAAAATAATGAAGATCGTGTAGTAGAAACCATATTCGCTGAGAAAAGGTCCGGCAAAATTGAATTGAAACTTGGAAATCGCCTGCTGAGGATCCTGATTGAGCGCAATTTGAATGCCGTTGCCGCCTTCAGTGATCGATTTCAACGAACGTGACAACACCAGAAATGCTTCAGCAAAGGCCAGAGTAATCAAAGCGAAATAGGAACCACGTAATCCATATCTGAAGCTGAGGTAACCGACCAATGCGGCCACCAATACCGAACCCGATATGGCACACCACATGGCGATCCAGGGGCTGATGCCAAACTTCACCTGAAGGATGGCTTGAATGTAAGCACCGGTTCCGAAAAACAACGCATGCCCAAACGAATACTGCCCGCCATAGCCGGCCAGAATGTTCCACCCCTGCCCCAATACCGCGACAAACAAAGTCATCTCGAGAAAATCGATCCAGCGGGCCGAATGGATGAACAACGGCAGTACGGCAAGTGCTATGAGCAGCAGGACCCAGCCGACAAGTTGCGAAAAATCCTTCATGCCCTAACCTGACTTCGCGCCAAACAGGCCGGTTGGCCTGAACAGCAAAACCAGAATGAAGATGACAGATATGGTGATGACCCCCAGGCTTTCGCCCAGATAAAGCCGTCCAAGCTGCTCGGTCACACCGATCAGGAACCCGCCCACCAAAGCGCCGACAAAACTTCCCATTCCACCCAGCACGACGACAGTAAAGGCGATCAGCACAAACAGGCTGCCAACCTGCGGATGCACGGCATAGGTGGGAACCAGAAGACTGGCCGCTGCCGCAACGCAGGCCACACCGATGCCAAATGTGACAGCAAATATGTGATCGACATTGATGCCCATCAACCGAGCCCCCTGCCGTTCTTTGGCGACAGCGCGTATAGCCTTTCCCGTATCCGTATGGGTCATGAAAATCCACAGCGCCAGAGTTATGAGGAACGAACCACCAAGTGCGGCCAGTTCCGGATAGACCGCATAGGTCACGCCGAGATCGATACCGTCGAGATCATAAGGCACAAGAACGGAACGCTCGGTAGCGGAAAACAGGAACAGCGACAGGTTTTCAATAACGATCGCTATCCCCAGCGTGACCAGAAGAATGATTTCGTCTTTGCCGTGACTGGCTTTACCAATCACCAGCCGTTGCAATCCATAGCCGAAGAAAAACCCACCCGGTACAACGATCAGCATCGCCAGATATGGATCAATTCCAAACCCTGACCAGAGAAAATAAACCGCATACATGGCCAGCATCAGCAAAGCGCCATGGGCGAAATTGATAATGTGCAAAACGCCATAAATCAGAGTCAGACCCAACGCCACCAGAGCGTAGATCGATCCCAAAAAAACACCGCTGATTGCCGAGCCAAGTACGGTTGACCAACCATAGCTCGGCAGGGAGAACCCCAAAAAATCCATTACACCTTGTCCGGCTGAACCGTCAAAAATCTAAATTCGTGAAAAGACCCGGCGATATGCCGCCGGGTCAGTGATTGGTCGAAGCGCAGATCAGGGGCGCGGAAATACCGCTTTCGCAGCGGCAAAGTCATTGGGTGCAATCACTTTGATATCACTGCCGACAACCTGCGTAACGAGCGGTCGTGCACCGCTGTTCTGGCCGTTGACCATTTTGGTCGCACCATATGGCATAATTGAATCCGACCAGGTGCAGGCAGCCATTGCCTCCATGATTTTGGCGCGATCTGCGGACCCGGCAAAATCAATGCATTTGGCTGTAAACACCATCGCGGTGTAGGCAAGAAATACCTCGTAGTTGAAGTGAAGGCCCGCCGCATTGGTCTTGGCTTGAAGCGCAAGTGCTTCCGGATTGTTCGGATCAAACCAGTGGTTACAGTCCATCACATACTGCGCTGCATCCGGGAATTCGCTGACAAACCGGAACTGCGAGGAAGCTCCGCCCAACACAGAGTAGATTGCCTTCGGTTGAACCTTCTGACGCTGCAGGGTACGCAAGAACAACACGCCTTCATTGTAGTAATGAGATGGAATCAAAACGTCCGGATCGATTTCGCGCAATTTCAGTGCAATATTCCGGAAATCCTTGTTCGGTGTCGGGTGCGACAAAACCTCAACAACTTCAATACCAGCCGGTGCCAGACCCTTGGTCATGATGCCGGCAATGCCGGCGCCAAATCCGGTGGTTTCTTCGTTAACAATTGCAACGGTTTTTGTCGGGCTGCCTGCCGCCTTGTTGATGGCCAGAAAGTTTTCAACACCAGCTTTTGTAATTGCCCCAAATCCAGGGCCAAAGCGGAAGGTGTTTTCCAATCCGCGGGAAACGATTTTATCGCTCACGCCCACGTCCACGACATGTGGAATTCCGTGCTTTGCTGCTGCCTGGGTAGTCGCCAGGCAGATATTGGAAGCATACGCACCAACAATTGCGGATGCGCCAGCTTCGTTGAATTTTTCCACCTCGGCAGCGCCAACTTCTGGCTTTGACTGGGCATCGCCGAGCATGGCTTCCAGCATCGCGCCACCCATTGACTTGATACCACCTGCGGCATTGACTTCATCCAGTGCAGTCTGCGCACCAAAGCGTGCCTGACTGCCGGAATATTGCGCCCAGCCGGTAACCGGGTGAACGATACCGATTTTTACCGGCGATGCTGCACGGGCAAAAAAGGGCGTACTCAACGCACCACTTGCTGCAAGCGCGGTGGTGGCACCTGCTTTCTTGATAAAGTCGCGGCGCGACCCGTTTGACATGAATTTTTTCATCTTACTCTCCCTGTGTTGATTGTTTGGATTCTGATTGATCGCTGGTCGGAGACCAGGACCGCGACATTTCATCGCCGACACGTGAAAGCATCATGCGATATTGGTATCGGTCCGGACGGTAGAGCGCCCGGATAAATTCAACCGGTTTGTCGTTTTGATCGTAAACTGTGCGCTGAATGCTCAACAATGGCGCCGCCAGATCGAGCACCAGAGCATTGGCCACCTCAATATTGGCAAGTGTTGCATTGATGGTTTGCTCCGCCCGGGAAATAACAACGCCGGAACGCTCCAGCAATTCCAGCAAAGGCCGGGTTGCCAAATCGTCGCGACTGTAGCTGCGCCCTATCTGCTCCGGCACATAAGTTTCCAGATATGAAAATGGTTCACCATCAAGGCTGCGCACCCGAATGGCATGTTGAACCAAATCATCATCTGCGCATTGCAGCGCCTGCGCCACATCGCGATCCGGCCTGACATAACCGAACGACTTCAGCAGCACCTCGGTTTCCAACCCCATCTGCAACAGGTTTTCCAGCAGGCCATCAACACTCGATCGCAAGGGCTGCACCGGTGCGCGAAAAATCACCCGCGTTCCGCGACCTCGTTCGCGCTTCACCAATCCGTCGGAAGCCAGATCATTGAGTGCCCGTTTTGCGGTGATCCGCGATACGCCGAATATCTCCGCGGTCTGTTGTTCACTTGGCATCGGCACGTCAAAAGCGAACTCGCCCTTCAGGATCTTACCACGCAAGATCAAATATACCTGATGATAGAGCGGTGTCGGGGACCGATCATCAACCAGTCCCAAGGAAAAAGTTCGAGATCCAATTTTTGCTGCTGCTACTGACAAATTAAACTGTCCGCTCGGCTGATTGGCACGGTGAAAGCACCCAGATTGCACTTACTTCAATTGGTATAAAGTTATATCATTATGATAATGTCAAGCACAGGCTGAGGATAACACGTCAATGAGCGACCAAGAACACGCGACAAATCAACCGACTTCACCCGACGACACTGGTCTGCAAAAGCAGGCCGCTAGCGGTATCGTTCGTTCGTTTCTTGACGCCATGCAGCGGCGCGATCTGGATGCTGCGCGAAACTATCTGTCGCCGGAATTTGAGATGACATTTCCCGGCGACGCTCGTTTTACTGAACTGGAGGAACTGGTTGTTTGGGGCAGGCAGCGCTATCTCGCCATTGGAAAATCCTACGATCGGTTTGACGAGGCCCACAGTGGCACGGATGCGATTGTCTATTGTTTTGGTACCTTGCAGGGCAAGTTACTGGACGGCTCAGATTTCAGGGGCATTCGCTTCATCGACCGGTTCACGGTGCGCGATAACAAGTTGCAGGACCAACAGGTCTGGAACGATTTGGGTGAGGTGCTACGCTCAGATTGAGTCCGGCAGACTGAGCGTATTTTCGCCGGCCATGTACACATTGACCCGACGAAACTTGCCGCGCTCCACTTCAAAGAAATTGCTGTTTGACTTGAACACCTGTTGGCCATCTTCGAGCGTGTTGGTGACGCGAAACTGAACTGCAATCCGGCTGGTGTCTGGATCGGTGACAAATATGAAATGGTCGTGGCGCACAGATTTGTGATTGTCCCACAGGCGCTGAAACATCGCCGATATCTGGTCTCGACCTTGAAGATGAATTTGATGGGTCTCGACAGTAAAGATGCAATCATCGTCCAGTGTCTGAAAAATTCCTTCGAGATCTTCACCATCAACGCCGCGAAAATAATCGCGCACCAAATCTTCCAATTTTTGGGATTCCAACAGCATCTCCAAGCGCCGCAATTACTGATTGTGAAACGTCTGCAGGTTTCGCGATAATTGCAACAGTTTATTGCAGGTTCTTGTTGCCCTAGCTGAGTGGTTCCCAAAACGGTCGTGCCTGTCCATTGCTGATCGTCTGACTGGTTCAGATCGCGCCACCAACCCGCAGTGTCGAAAGTCCGCTTCCGCGGCTTGCAATGCATCACCCGTTAGCGGTGCGGATGGCAGCAAAGTGGAATTAGCGGTTTGTTGTCCAGAACAATCACTGTTTCTCAACTTTTGCGTAGCTCGTCGGCGACATGACGCAGTTCGAAATTGGTGCACATTGCCAACATGCATCAACCTTCCTGACTTGCCTAAAGCTCAATTGAGGACTATTGGACTGTTGTCGGCTATTGATGAACTTCTTGTTTTCTTCGCCCATCATTGATGGATACGCTCTCTTCAGGCATTTCTACATTATTCGAATACGGGACTCGGAGCATGGTTTTTCATGTGCCGACCGGAAGGTAATTCTTTGGTGAAAGGTAAATTCAATGAACACCGGAACAGTAAAATTCTATAACAGCCAAAAGGGCTTTGGCTTCATTCAACCCGACGATGGCGCCCAAGACGTTTTTGTTCACGCGACCGCGTTGGAGCGAGCTAACATTAGTACTCTTGCAGAGGGGCAAAAGGTTTCGTTTGACACCGAAGTTGATTCCCGTAGCGGAAAGACAGCCGTCAGCAAGATTGAGCTTGCATGATGAGCGCGTGGCGCAATCCAGACATTAATTATGTAATTGTTTGAGACAAAACGGCCGGGCAAGCGGAACTTATGTCACTACGACCTTGCGGATGAGCTTGGGGCTGGATCGGAAACACCGAAATGGATTGTTTTCGGTTTTGGTCCGGAATCGAACCGTTGTCCGGCCTCTCTCAAAATTCAATACTCTGACCAAAAACCGCCTTAATCTGGCAGAATTGGCCAAGAGTGGCACAATCGTATTATTCAGACTGTCTTCGTCAAATTCACTGTTTCTGCTGCATCGATAAAGGGGCAGACCCGCGAGGTTGCCTGGCGGCAGCGAACTTGATTTTGCGCTTAACAGCGCTCGCGCAAGCGAAATGCACGCAAAATATGCAAAAACGTGACACCTCTCTCCAAGCCCACACAATGCCCTCGGATCCTGCCGAGATTTTCGTGCCGTCGTGCAAAACTGGTTGGTTGGCATCACGATGAAATCAGCGTGCCTCGCATGACAGGATGGTGTTGGCAGTAATAATCCAGATTTCCACGCCGCACCACTTCAAGTGACCATTGGGCGCCATTGGACAGGTCAACTGACCCCCAACTCCCGTCGACGGCACTTGCGGTATGGGGAACGACATCCCTGTTGGTGAAGACGACTCTGTCACCAGAACTCACGGTGAGCAGTTTTGGCGTGAACTGGAAACCCATTATGTCCACGTGATGAGTCGTGGGCTCGGCGAGTGATGGTCTTGTTCCAATGGCCAAAACCATCGATGAGATAAGGGTGCGGCGTGTCAGCATTGCAAACTCCTGATTGTTTGGCTGTCGGGCCGACCGTGTCGATGGAGACGGTCGGCCAGGGAAGTTGCGTCGACTAATTGCCAACTGCTTTTGACATCATTTCTGCATGACCTTCGTGGACCTTGAAGACTTGCAGACCAGCCTTAAGCAGGCTCTTGAGGTCGGCATTCTGGGCATTTGGAATAAACACACCTTCCAGTGCGCCATTTACGAACTGGTGATAGGCATGTTCATTGCCGGCATATTTCCTGTCGAACGCGTTGCCCTCGAGCGCACTCATTTCTGCAATTAACGCCTGGGAGTTTTTGACAAGCGTCTTGCTGACATCGTTGTCCATGGGCTTAATACCAAGTTTGGTAATGAGCGCCACAGCCTGATCATTGACCGCTTTGTGATCCTGCAACATCAGAGCCGCAAATTTTAGAACCTGCTCATTTCCTGATTTCGCCATCGCAAGATGAGCATAGCGAATATCGATATTGCCTGCAGTGTAGGCAACATGGGCGATTTCCAGATCATTGAGATCGGTTGCATCTTTTGCACTCGCGTTGGGCGCCATTAATGCGGCCGACGTAACCAACATCGCTGCAGTTACAAGTTTGCTGATTGTTGACTTCATTTTGTCATCTCCAATTGAAGCGGCGTTGTGATATTGCCGCCTTCTGGTTGCTTTCGATTTGAAGGAAGAATTTCCTTGCCAGCAAACTGGAGGGAATTTCGCCCTCATTTCTACAGGCATTCGTCCGCGTTTTTTGATCAATCGTCCGGCTGGCTTGTCACTCGTGCATTGGCGTGTTTTCTAAACTGTAGAGAAGTCAACAGGGGATACGGGCAATGGAAAATGATGCGCTCAGTCAAATTTTGAACGCTTTGCAGATGCGAGGCACTGTCTATTTTCATACCGACTTCAGTTCACCGTGGGGGGTGGAAGTTCCAAATTACAGCAACGTCGCGCGTTTCCACATGGTGATGCGTGGCAGCTGTTTTGTTGCAATTGCTGGTTTATCCGATCCGATCCATCTTTCGACGGGAGACCTGGTCGTCATCCCGCATGGTGTTTCTCATGTACTTTCCGACATTCCCGAAAGAGAGGCCGACGAACTGGATTTTGTTTTATCCAGGTCCGGTTATGACGGGACCGGAGCACTGGTGTATGGGGGAGAAGATGAATTCGGCTCCTGCAAGCTGTTCTGTGGTCATTTTGAGTTTGAGGAAGGAGTTACGCATCCCCTGCTGGCAGGATTGCCGGAAGTAATACATCTTCCCAACACTCAGACAATGAACGCGGACTGGCTTGATTCCGTCATCCGGTTTGTCTCTTCAGAAGTGTTGGGAGAGAAAGCCGGAGCAGGGGCAATTGTTCATCGATTGACCGAAATCATCTTTATTCAAACGGTACGTGCCTTTGTAGATTTGGTTGGTGATCAAGCCGGTAGTTTGGCGGGTGTGTTGGATCCAAAACTTAGCCGCAGTTTGAATGCCGTCCATTCAAATCCTGAAGACAACTGGACGGTTCAGTCGATGGCGGCGATTGCCGGAATGTCTCGCACAGTATTTGCGGAGCGGTTCAACGCGCTGATCGGGATGACACCACATAATTATGTCACCCACTGGCGTATGCAACTTGCTCATCGGCAGCTGGCAAAAAGTTCCGAAACCATTATCGATATTGCTGAAGCAGTTGGCTATGGCTCGGAAGCAGCGTTCACGCGAGCGTTCAAAAAACAATTCAATGTAACCCCGGGAATTTTTCGACGCGAAGCAAAGTCGATAAGTTGACATTATCTGATGCTCGACAATGTTCCGGACGTTTAATCAAAAAATCCGGTTAAATGCTCATGTAAAGTCCTGCCTTGATGCATGAACATGGGAGCAAGCCAAGTATCTACTTCGGCTTCTTACGTACATTCAAACAGGAGCTCCATCATGGACATTCGATTTATCACAAAAAAGATCCATGCCTATCTTGACTATCCGGTAGCCTTTGCCCTCGTGGGATTGCCCGTCGTTCTGTCGCTGGGAAATTCAAGTCCAGTGGCCTTTTGGCTGTCCATTGTCGTCGGCATCGCGGCATTCGGACTAACGATATTGACCGACCACGAACTCGGTGTAATTCGAGTATTGCCATATTCATTTCATCTATTGGTGGACGGTGCTGTGGGACTGGTATTTCTCCTGGCCCCATTTGCCTTCAGTTTTACAGGCATTGATGCATGGTACTACTGGGCCAACGCAGCGGCTGTGTTGGCCGTTGTAACTTTGCACAAGCCTCAGCAACTGATGGTACAAGTGGCTTAGCGGACTTGGGAACGGCAGCGCTCGGTTATTTGTTAGCGCTGCCGCTAGGCGGCAGCGGTTTGTTGCCGACAATAGCACGAGGCTTTGATGGGAACTTCGGCACGCGCCACAGCCTTGTCGAGCTTTAATTTGATATGGGCGCATTCCACGGTTTCTCCGCGCCGGGTGAGGCATTCATGAAGACCGTGCAGGCTCCAGACATTATCAGGATGCTGACAGGCGCGGCTCAGCGTTGCATCAAGCCCCAGATCGGCCCGGTAGACCGCCTCGGCTTCCTCATAATGCCCCTGTTCCAGCAACAGGGCGCCCAGCGCATGGCGGGTCGGCTGCATCCAGCCCCAGGGTTCATCATAGGGCAGATTATCATCAAGCTCGATGGAACTGCGCAGATGATCAAAGGCGGCGGCGTGATTGCCCTTATGATATTCAAGCTCGCCACACATCATCTGCTCGCCTACTTTCAAGATGTCCCGGCAGGCATTGTTGAACAACATGCGGCTTTGTGGCACCCGCTCATAGGCGGCAAGATAGAGTTGCTTTTCCTGCTCCGCCGCATCCGGTTTACCGGAATTGGCCAGTGCCACGGTGCGGGCATAATGCATCAGCGCGGTGGTAACGCTGAACAGTTCAGCGTCCTCGGGCATCTTTTGATCAAGAATTTCCTGCCAACGGCCAAACCGGATCAGCACGTGCTGTTTCATGCCAACAAAGGCCTCAAACCAATCGGCCATCGGCCGCAAGGTTTCCGCCGGCAGGGTGGCAACCAGTTCATCGGCGGTTTGCAGCGCAATACCCGGCTGGCCAAGGAACATCGCACCATAGATCTTAAAGTGGTAGTTGTGACACCGATAAACCGAGTAGAAATTTTCTGGCCCGGCTGCGGCCAGATATTTGCGGTCGGCGATAATGGCTCTGCTGTTGCGCGACACAACATTTTCATAATCACCACACAGCACATCAACATGGGTGGCCATGTGCAGCAGATGACCGGCATCCGGCACCAGTGTAGCAAGACAATCGCCATGCCGCAGCGCCCGCTCGGGATGCGGCGACATTTCCATCAGATGAAGATACATGTGCAGCAGCCCAGGATGCGCCCAGGCTCCGTCGATTTGTTCGAAGGCGGTGTCCAGGACCTCGATGGCTTCCAGCGTATCGGCGCCTTCGGCAGGCTGACCACTGGGCAGGTCCCACAACTCCCATGGGGTTCGGTTCATGATCGCTTCGGCAAACAGGCAGCAGACATCAAGATCATTGGGGTGGGCTTTGTGGACAGCCCGCATGGCATCGGCATAGGCATCGTTCCACGGAGCGAATGCTTCAATATCGGCGGTCTTTGGATAGCGCAGCGGGATGGCGTCAATCAGCGCCTGTTCAAATGGCGACAATTTGCCGGCGGCGGCGGCGACGGTGGCGGCGGTCGCGGCCGCCGCCTGAGCGCCGCGAATTGCGTTCCAGGCGGTATCCAGCGCTTCGGGCTGTTCGTCTTCCTCAAACGCCTCCCATGGTTTGTTGTAGTTTGGGCCGATCGCATAGGCGATGCCCCAATGGGCCATGGCGCAATCCGGGTCGGCCTCCAACGCCTTTTGGAAACAGACAATCGCCTCTTCGTGATGATAGGCAAAATTCCAGATAAGGCCGCGGTCAAACCAAAGCTGAGCGGCGGGCGAAGAGGTTGTTATTGTGCGGCTATAATCTCCAAGATCGTAATATTCCAACGTGTTTCTCCAGCTGTTGTGGCTGTCGCGGCACCTGTCAGTCTAGCGCATTGCCGGGTACAGTGGAATAACCGCACGAATTTGTGCCGCTGATGGCGGCGCATGAAGGTAAAAAAAACCGGTTTGATCGCGGGCTTTGGGCAGTTGATCTGCGTCAAGGACAGGCTCGCAACGCTTTCCTTTAATCACCCCTTTAATCACCGATGGAACATTCTTTGGCCGTCCGGGAAATTGGTGATAGTCAAAATATTGAGAGGAAGAACGGGTATGATCACACCACAGGAGCCAGCCCCGGTACAGCCATTTGACACGTTCAGGCTGCGGCCGGTCGAATTTGCAGATGTTCGCCTGGCTCTGAAACGAGGCCTGCACGATTTCAGTCGACGTTCCATGCTGAGCATGTTTTTTGGACTGATTATGGCGCTGTTTGGCATCGTCTTCATGGCAGGCCTGCTGCTCTATGATCAGATCTGGATGATCGTTCCGGCCGGAGTAGGATTTCCGCTGGTCGCACCGTTCCTGGCCGCCGGGCTTTATGAAATGTCGCGCCGTTATCAGTTGGGAGAGGCGTTCAGCTGGGGTGATATTCTGGGGGTCGTATTCAAACAGCAGCGCCGGGAATTTGGCTGGATGGCATTTGTCATGCTGTTTGTGTTTTGGGTGTGGATATATCAGGTGCGCCTGCTGTTGGCGGTATTTCTGCAATGGAACTCGTTTTCAAATCTGGAAGGCATGGTCACCATTCTTACCACCACCAGCAACGGAGCACTATTTCTGGGCGTTGGATCGGTGGTTGGCGCTTTCGTCGCGACGGCATTATTTTCAATCAGCGTGATCTCCATGCCGTTACTGCTGGATGAGGAGATCGACTTTGTGTCGGCCATGATCCTGAGCGTCAAAACCGTGACCAGTAATCCGCGGGTGATGCTCGGCTGGGGTGCGGCAATCGGTATTGTGACTTTTATTGCCAGCCTGCCAGTGTTTACCGGCATTGTCGTGGTCTTGCCGGTGCTTGGACATACGACATGGCATCTCTACAAACTGGCATTGGTCAAAAAACCAATCTCCTGACGGTTGGCGCCGCGTCAGGCTGACTGTTTGATGACAACTGGATCCGTTGCGGCAAGAGCGACGGATGCGGCGGTTGCGGCGGTTGCGGCGGTTGCGGGAGATGCGCTTGGGGGCACTTCTGCATCAGGAATCTTACACCGGTTCTTACCGAAATTCTTGGCCAGATACATGCGCTCATCCGCCTTTGCCAGCGCGGCTGGCAGCGTGTTGGATGACGTCAGCAATTCACCGCCAATGCTAACCCCGAGCGGGTGGCGGCGATATTCGGTAGGCCAGAATTCGGCTTGCTCGATTTCACTGCGAATTTTTTCTGCGCTAAGCTTGGCATCTTCGCGATCACCGCCATTTACAAACACTGCAAACTCCTCACCGCCAAGGCGTCCGACAAAATCTGAGGAACCAACAGAAATTGCTATGATGTCGGCAATGATACGTAGCGCCCGATCTCCTGCAGCGTGTCCAAACATATCGTTGATTGATTTAAAATCATCAGCGTCAATCATCAACAACGCACCTTCCCCGCCATCTTGATGCACCTGCTGCAGTCGCTGCAAAAAGCTGCCTCGGTTCAACACCGAAGTCAGGCTGTCCAGTTGAGAATTGCGTTTCAGTTCATCCAGTGCCTCCTGCAACTGTCGCTTGGACTTTTGCAGCCGCTTGCTTGTATCCAGCATTTGACTTTTCTGCGCCTCCAGCAGCAATCCGGTCGGGAATGCGATCAGCATTGAGACAAGAGCCGACTTCAACAGCGCTTCGGCAGGTACGAACCCATACACTTTCTGGGCGAACAACCACATGATGGCCCAGGTCACCCCAATGGCCACAAATGTGATGAATATTGCGTTGGCAAATGCCTTCTTCATTGGTCTCCGCCCGTCGGTCGTTGGCGTCAGCGGATAGGATGCCAGCCGAAGCTGAACATTCAATTGGGACAAACAGTTAGTAATCTTCCAACGAATTGATCCAGGTTTATCTTAAATACGATCTATTTGATCCGCAAAGTTGAACTCTGCGGCATTAATTGTTCTAATATCCGGGAATAATAGGAAACTGCTGACATGAAAATTGCCATAATGGGTGCTGGAGCACTTGGTGGATATTTTGGCGCACGTCTGGCCAAATCAGGCAATCAGGTCAGCTTTATTGCTCGCGGCGCTCATTTGAAGGCCATGCAAAATGACGGACTGCAAATCAAAAGTCCCAATGGCGATATTCATCTGCAAGATGTGCACGCCAGCAACAACCCCGATGACATCGGACCCGTCGACATAATATTTTTCATGGTCAAAAACACCGATGTTGAAGATGCCGCTCAGGCGATTAAGCCGATGATCGAAGCGGACACCATGATCATCACCTGTCAAAACGGTGTGACTGCATGGGAACGGTTGGCAAATATTGTGGGTGCGCAGCATGTTGTACCCGGCGTCGCCCGTATCCCCGGGCAAATTGTTCAACCCGGTATAATCAAACACACCGCCCCGCTGGATATTCTGATATTTGGCGAGACGGATGGTCACGATAGCGAGCGCTGCCAGATCCTGTCGCATTTGCTTGCCGAAGCCGGGACCACTCCGAAGTTAACCTCAAAAATATTGCATCAATTATGGTCGAAATTCTGCGGTCAGACGGCTCTTGCTTCGTTAACCACGCTGACCGGTCTGGACATTGGGCCGCTGCGCGACAATGCCGTTTCGGCACAATTGTTCAAAGATGCCATTTTTGAGGCATTTCAGGTTGGACAGGCCGTCATAGCCGATCTCCCCACCAGCGTATTGGATGACAACTGGAAATTCGTCCAAATGCTGCCGCCCTACATGCACGCCTCCATGCTGGACGATTTGCGCCAGAAAAAGCCGCTTGAAAATGAATATCTTAGCGGTGATGTGGTGCGTCTGGGACGACAATACGGCGTCGCGACCCCAATCCATTCGACACTTTATGCGATGCTGAAACCAATTTCCGACGGTCTAGCAAAAGACAGCAGCTGACTTGCAGACGAACGTTGTGCTGCAAATCGGAACTCGTGAAAATTTAAACTCCTAATGTGTGATTAGGCAATTTTACTTGTATGTTACAATTAAATTTGTACCCTACGCTGGAATTTCGTTTCACATGCGATCCGTTTGGCCGACGTGCCGCGCTGGCAATAGGGGGAATTATGACGATAAAGCATATTGTTGAATTCGAGCAAAGTTCAAAATTGCTTCGCAGTGCGATGGAATCAAGAGACCAGGAAAAAATCAAACAATTCAAGCAGGAGGTGGAGTCGGCCTGGAATTATTTGTTGCTTGTCAAGCCCGCTACGACTGAAAAAACCCTTGCGTTAATTGAGTTTCTTCTGGAACAGATTGACCCAAATTCCAACAGCGACATGTTCGGCGATCAGTGCAAATGGAAAATACTCGCCCTGTCCAGATCACTTGTTGAAAATCAACACCAGGTTGAACGCCTTGACCAACGCCGGTTGTAGGACATTCTTGCCCGCCGGATTATCTTCGCCAGCATCTTGCAAATATCCCATAAAACTGACTTACAATTAAATTTGGTTTCTGTGCAGATCCGCAATCTTGCTTGTAGACGCCCGCGAGGTGTATCATAGGCATGCTAATCAACACTTGAGGGGGGGGGGTCGAAATGGATTCAATCGGACAGCGGATAAAGAAACTGCGCGAATTGCGCGGCATGTCCCAGTCTGAACTGAGCCGCCGTATCAGCGTTACACCGCAGGCCATTCAATCGCTCGAAGCCGACAGCAATCCAAAACGCAAGACCAGGCATGTGGTTGGCATTGCCGCCGCATTAGACTTTGACCCCAGATATCTTGATTTGCATACCAGTTACGATCAGTTCCAGGCCAAGGTCGCTGAACCGAATACCGCACCTAAGGTGCAGCCGGCAATTGACTCTTTGGGCAATGCAAATGACGATGAACTGATAGAAGCTGCCATCGTACAGGCTCGCAACAATATCAACTTGCAACTGAAACTCAGCAGCGAAAAAATTTCAGGCCGCGAGTATCTCGAACGGCTATCGGACGAATTGCGACGCCTGACGGAAACAAGATAGTCGTCAGGCCTAAAAACGATCTTGAGGGACTTTAAATATGACCGATGAACATACTCAACGCTCCTTGCAACATTCGCCAAATGTAGAAATCAGTGACGCAGATATTGAATTTCTCTGGCGGTCTACGGAAAAATTCAAGTGCAAGGAATTATGGGACCTGTGGTGTCTGCGGGTCGCTCGTCACAATGACGTAAGCAAATTTACTCCAGATGAGCGGGCCGAATTTTTCTCCGAATATTCAACTGTCATTACAAAACTGCGCCACGCTGCGGATACCGGCTATGTATTTTCAAACTAAAACCCTGCCCATATCGTTGCTCGAACATGCAATCGATCCAAAACAGAATGCCTTGTTTCGCAGCTGGCGCAAAAATGAGCTGGGAGAAAAGCTCCTACAGTATGCCGATGATCTTGCTCTGTTGACGATTGATGCAAACACCAAACTGCCGATTGAATTATTTACCGGCCGAAATTCACTGGCCAATAAGGTGCTTGGAAATTCCTGGCAGGCGGACCTTGCCAAAACCAGCGGTTCTGAAAAAATTCTTGAGGCTTACGATATCGATCGGTTTGGTGAACCGACATTTCAATATGTCTGCCACAATGGCAAGCGCAATGGCGACCTTTTCGACGTCGCCTATGAACGGCTGGTTCTGCCCTTCAAGGTCGGCGGTGGATTACCGCAATTTGTGACTTTGTCGACCGTGGTTTCTTTTGAGATTCAGCCCATTGGCGAACAAAGTCGCGATAATGGCGCTTCTCCATCGCGCACAGCCAATAGTCAGATTTTGCTTGGGACGGCGCAATTCTCCAGTTGAGCGCCTGCGGGATCTGAATTGTCATCTGCACTCTGGATGCAAGGCTCCCGCGGCGCGCATTTTCGTCTTCCATAAAGATGTAAAACAGACTGGCATCTTCCCAGCGAAGGAACGAATAAACCCGTAAAAACATCGCCATGGGTTCGGCAAACCGCATTCCCTGATAGTCAGGGTGAACGCGAAATTCACCGGAATAAATAATATCGCCGCTATAGTCTGAAAGGCTCTGTTTTTGCCAGTCGCCAAATTCGAAATCGACGTTTGATCCGTTTCGGTAAACCCGGTTCCAATAGCGGCGGATATAAGACCCAAGTTCCTCCTCTCCGGTGCTTTGAAGTTTGCTGGCCACCGTGCCAATGCAGCGGTTGTCCAGCCAGACCCCGATCCAGAAGGCGTCCTTGGTGGTAAAAGTATTTTCCTTTGTTGAAAAATGTGGCGTAAGCTCCCAGTCACGTTTGGGAGACATCTCGCGCACCACCTCTTCAAGCGCTTCGAAATCCGTCGATGGCACCACTTCCAGGTCCATCTGTTCCAGTTCCCAGCGATAGTTTTCCAGCAACCGGCACTGCCAATCCAGCATCATGTTGGGCGTCTTTCTGTTCCATCGCGTTGCCGACTGGTGCTCAAACGAGTTGAATCAACGCGTTTTCCACCATCTGCAAACACAGGTGCATATTTCATTGAGGTTGAACGCATCGCAATGGTATCAGCCCCAGCCGCATGATTCGCATTATAACTGTAAAACCGTTGACGGTTAAATGGAATTAAATTCATCCAAGCGGTCGTTTGGTCGACACCGGAAAACAGCGTCAGATTATGTCGCGTTTGAACCGGTCGTGAAATTATAGTAGTGCAAACCTCTGATACCTTTGACGCTACTCCCGGGGAGGGGAACATGGCCATAAAAGAACCATTCACTGAACTCGTAATTCAAAAACAACCTTCAGGATTTTACGAAGGCTACAGCCTTCCCATTGCCCTGATCAGCAAACTTTCCATGGTATTGCTGGTCATCTGGGCACTGGTATTTCCTGGAAATGCCAATTCCGTCCTGGGAAGCGTCAACGGCCTTCTGCTGAAGAGTTTCAACAGTTTCTACATTGTCATTGTTGGGTTTTTTGCCTTTTTCCTTTTGATCCTTGCTGTCCTGCCTCAAACCGGAAAACGGCTTATGGGCACGGAAGGTGAAAAACCTGAATTTTCCAACTTCTCATGGTTTTCGATGATGTTTGGTGCTGGTTTGGGCGTTGGCCTGATGGTCTTTGCGACCGCAGAACCTCTCGGACTTTGGGGTTCCAATCCGCTCACAGTCTCCGGGCAGGTAGCACCCAACGCACCAGATGGCCTGACCGGGGCCTATCGATACACCTATCTTCACTACGGTTTTCATGCCTGGGCAATCTACGTCGTAACCGGCCTCTCGCTGGCCTATTACGCCTACACCCGGGATATGCCACTCACCATTCGCACGGCGCTGACACCACTTTTTGGCAAAGCATTGAATGGCGTATTGGGTCATATTGTCGATGTATTGGGTGTCGTTGCAACCATCCTTGGCGTATCGGTTACCATCGGTTTTGGCGTCAGCCAGTTCATTGACGGCGTCTATGCGGTTACCGGTATGGACTGGATGATGGATCTTGCGGGCGACGCCCCCAAACCTGGAACTGTAGGTCTCGTTTCCGGCCTGGTCATGATAATGGGCCTGTCGATTATTTCGGCGGTTTCGGGTGTTGGTCGAGGCGTTAAATATCTGTCCAACCTGAACCTCGTTCTGTCTCTTATTTTATTGCTGACATTCGTGGTATTTGGATCATTTGTCTTCGCAATGTCGACTTATGTTTCGGCGCTGGCGGACTATCTGCTAAATTTCATATCCCTGTCCTTTGGTGCTTATGGTCCGCAATCGCAGGCCGAGTTTGCGGCTGCACTACCTGCTGCTGCTCAATCACTGGCAGGCGATCTGTATGGAGGAGCTACAAACGCCTGGGGTTCTCTTGATGGTTTCCAAAAAGGCCTCACTGGTGCTGCTGCAGAATTGCCCGCGGAAGCTCAAACTGCGGCTTATGCAGCTGGTGAACAGGGGCGTCAATTTGGCTGGCAAGCTGGCTGGACAACGTTTTACTGGGCCTGGTGGATTGCATTTTCGCCCTTCGTTGGCCTCTTCCTGGCCCGTATTTCACGCGGTCGCACAGTTCGCGAGTTCATCGTTGGATGTGTATTCCTGCCAGCACTTGTGTGTTTTGCCTGGATGACCATTCTGGGTGGTACGGCGATTGACCTTGAACTGACTGGCAGCGCAAATGGAGTCATTGTCGGTGCTTCCAACACGGCGAAGCTCTTCGTTACACTGGGTCAGATGATATCAGGACCTTTCCTGGCCGCCATCACCATCATGTGCGTTGTGCTGATTATGACCTTCCTGGTGACTTCGGCAGACTCGGGCATCCTGGTCATGAACACCATCATGTCTGGTGGCGAACAGGAAACCGGCATCAAACACCGCATCGTCTGGGGCGTGATTCTCACCCTGGTGATTGGTACGTTGCTTGTCGCAGGCAATACCCAGGGTGGTGCCGATCCGATGGAAGCCTTGAAAAGCGCCATGATTATCGGTGCCCTACCGTTCACAATGGTTATGGGGTTGATGTGCATTGCGCTCATCAAGGCACTATATCGTGACGGTGTCCGGGACCGGGCCTGAACCTGTCGATCGCTGTCATATGAACAGCGAAACTGATCAGTTGAAATTGAAGGGGCCTGTTGTATCAACAGGCCCTTTTTTTGGGCCTGCTAGAGCCGTTCAGCCAAGCACCCGTCCCAGATCTGCTATCAGGTCGTCGGCGTCTTCCAGCCCGACCGACAGTCGAAAGACACCATCACCAGCATACGCCCGATAACTCTGCAACTGATCCCCTTCAAGGCGGAAAGAGGTTTCCATCAGCGCATCGGTTCCCATCCAGAAAATCAGACTGCGATGGTGGCCAAGTGAAACCGCGTAATGGATGATTTCAAATTGATCGATCATCTGCTGAGCGATCGCTTCGCCACGCTCGCGGTCTCCGACCTGAAAAGAAATCATGCCGGATGTATTGGTCATTTGTTGTTGGGCGATATGATATTGCGGGTGTGACTTGAGGCCGGGATAAATAACTTTTGTAACTGTCTTTTGGCTTTCCAGCCACGATGCAACCGCCATGGCACCGGCTTCATGGGCCTTCATCCGCAGCGGTAACGTTGCCATGCCCCGGGCAATTATCCAGGCATTGAATGGGGACATGATCCCGCCATGGTGAATAGCCGACTCAGTGCGCATCTTGTCAATCAATTGCTTGTTGCCCGCAACCGCACCACCAACTGCATCGCCGTGGCCACCAATATACTTGGTCGCCGAATGCATGATCAAATCGATGCCCATTTGCACGTGCGCCTGGCCCAGCGGAGAGGCGAAGGTGGCATCGCAGGAAATCAACGCCCCGGCATCGTGCGCAAGTTTTGCCACGGCCGCGAGATCAGTCAGTCGACCGATTGGATTGACCGGGCTTTCGGTGTGTATGAGCTTTGTATTGGGTCTAATCGCACCGGAAACCGCCGCGAGGTCCGACATATCCACCATGCTCACCGTCATACCAAGACGCGGCAGAGTATCGCGGGCCAGTTCTGCCACACCGGCATAGGAAACATCGGAGACGATTACGTGATCGCCAGCCGACAGGAATGTTAAAAATATCGCCGTCGCCGCCGCCATTCCCGACGCCAGGCAAAGACAATCCCCGGTGCCCTCCAATGCGCTGATCTTGGCTTCCAGTGTCCGAACATTTGGATTCGCCCAGCGCGCATACAGATAGGGTGCCTGTTCCTCAAGATTGTGGGCCGAAAATCCGGCAACCTGATCGGTGACAAATGTCGACGACATATACAGGGCTGGCGCCGAAGCTCCGGTGGTCGGATCAGGCCCCTCACCAGCATGAATTGACGTGGTCATCAATCCTCTGTTCGCGTTGCGGCGGGTCATGTAATTCTCCGTTTTGTTTGGGACAGGATTGTTCTGATTTAGAGCCGTTCAGGCATTAACGGACTCAATTCCGATTGTGCTTGAACGTCTTTATGTCCAGCCACCGTCAACAACATAGCTCTGGTTGGTGCAGGCAGCTGATTCATCTGACGCAAAGAACAGAGCCGGGCGCGCGATGTCTTCGGGCACCAAAAACCGCTTCAGGCACTGGTGCTTGAAAATATCGGCTTCGCCTTCCGGCGTCAGCCACAATTGCTTTTGCCTTTCGGTCATGATCCAACCCGGTGCGATCGAATTGACCCGGATATTAAATTCGCCGAGATCCCGCGCCAGCGACCTGCTGAGGCCGAGCACCGCCGATTTCGCTGCCGTATAACAGGCCATGCCGCCATTACCGATCATCCAGGAAGTCGACCCCATGTTGATTATCGATCCTCCGCCAATCTTCTTCATATCTTCGACCACGGCCTGAGCGGCGAAGAACTGATGTTTAATATTGATGGCGATGCGCTGGTCCCAATAGTCAGGCGTGACATCTTCCAGCTTGTGACGCTGATCGTGAGCCGCATTGTTGACCAATACGCCAACCGGCCCAAAATCCTGGCTGATCTGGCCAATCGCCGCCTGCAGTGCGGCAGTATCTGTAACATCACAATGGATATATTGAACAACATGCCCCTCGCCGGTCAGGCTTTCCACAAGGGCATTTGATGGATCATCGGCGATATCGAGAAAACCGACCTTGGCCCCCTGACGGGCAAAGTGACAGGTGATGGATTCACCGATGCCGGACCCGCCACCCGAGATGACGACAGTTTTTCCAGCAAGGCTGGGATAGCTGGCTACTGATGAGGTCATGGTCTACTTGGTTCCGTACATTCGGTCACCGGCATCCCCGAGGCCCGGAACGATATACCCATTCTCATTCAGATGACTATCGAGGGCCGCTGTGAAGATTGGCACATCGGGATGTGCTTTCTGGAAAGCTTCGATCCCCTCCGGCGCCGCCAACAGGCACAGGAAACGCAGATTTTTGGCGCCGCTGCGTTTCAATTTATCCACCGCCAGTGACGCGGAATTTGCAGTTGCCAACATCGGATCAACGGCGATCACAACCCGGTCTTCCAGATCACTGGGAGCTTTGTAATAATACTCCACGGCCTGCAGCGTTTTATGGTCACGATACAGGCCCACATGGGCAACGCGCGCGGAAGGAACCAGATCAAGCATACCCTCCAAAAGTCCGTTGCCGGCGCGCAGGATCGAGGCAAATACGAGTTTCTTGCCTTTCAGCATTGGCGCATCCATCTCCTGCATCGGCGTTTCAATGGATTTTGTCGTCAATTCAAGATCACGCGTCACCTCGTAACACAACAACAGGGATATCTCCCGCAACAGACGGCGAAAACTGGCGGTAGATGTTTGCTTGTCGCGCATGATGGAAAGCTTGTGCTGGACGAGCGGATGGGTAACCACGGTAACATTGGCCATGGGACAACTCCTGACTATTGCTTTTGGCAGCAAGTCTAGAGCGCGTCACACCAGGCATACAAGTGGGCCAGTGTGCAGAATCCTCAATCAGATGGATTTATCCAACCGTTTAATCAGGTGGCCTCGGGTTTCTTCATCAACAAAGGCCGCTTCCAGGGCGGTGCGGGTACATTGATCAAGCATCTGCTGGTCGAAGCCGAAATATTTTCCGGCAATCTCATATTCATTGGCCAAAGTGGAATGAAAAAACGGCGGATCATCGGAATTCAACGAAATTCTAACTCCAGCATCGTAAAAATTGCGCAAGGGGTGACGCTCAAAACCGCTATAGACGGACAGAGCAATATTCGACGCCGGGCAGATTTCCAGAACAATACCGTCATGCACCAATCTTTCGACCAGTTTGGGGTCTTCAATGCTGCGCACCCCATGGCCAATGCGGGTGACGCCGAGATGGTCAAGTGTTTCACTGACACTTTCAGGACCGCCAAATTCACCGGCATGCGAGGTAAGTCCCAAACCGGCATCACCGGCTATTGCAAAGGCCGATGAAAAGTCTTCGGTTTCGAACGATCGTTCATCGCCACCCATACCAAATCCGGTAACCAGTGGATGGGGATTGGCCGCCACTTCGGTGGCTACAGCTTCAGCAGCATCGGGCCCCAGATGCCGCACACATGTCATGATAATCCGACCTTCAATGCCATATTGTTGTTGCGCATCGCCAATGCCGGCGGCTATCGCCTCAACCAAATCCAAATAGCCAATACCCATCAAACGAGCATGGTCGGAAGAGCCAAATACTTCACCGTAGATTGCCCCCTGCCCGGCAAGTCGGGAGAAATAATCATAGGCCAGCAGGCGGTAGTCCTCGGGCTCCCTGAAGACAGATGCCGCCCTGTCATAGCAGTTTAGGAATGTTGAAAAATCAGACCACACATAACGGCCATCGCGGATCGTCTCGTTCAAGTCGACGTTGTATTTCTGCGCCAGTCTGACCACCAGAGCAGGATCGGCTGCACCTTCAATGTGACAGTGAATTTCAGCTTTCACCATATGCATTTCCTCTCAACATACCCGGACACGACACATCGCCAACTCTCCTACAGCATTGACCGCCCATGCGGTCCCGCCTCCAGACTCAGATGCGCAGCGATCGTTTCACCAATGTCACAAAATGTCTCACGCGACCCGAGATATCCGGTCTTCAGCCCCGGCCCCACAATCAACACCGGCACCTGTTCGCGCGTATGGTCGGTGCCATGCCAGGTTGGATCATTACCGTGATCCGCCGTCAGCACCATCATGTCGCCATCACGCATTTCAGTCATCAGTTCCGGCAATCGTCGGTCAAAGTGTTCCAGACAGGCTGCATAGCCCGCCACATCGCGACGATGACCATAAAGCTGGTCAAAATCCACGAAATTGGCGAATACCAAGTCGCCATTTGCTGCGTCTTTCATCGCCTGCAATGTCGCCTCAAACATTGCTTCATTGCCATTGGCTTTACGGATATCAGTAACGCCGCGATGGGCAAAAATATCGGCAATCTTGCCAACAGCAAAAACACCGCGCTCGTCGTCCTCAAGCCGGTCCAGCAATGTTGGTTCCGGCGGTGGAACCGAATAGTCGCGCCGATTGCCGGTACGTTCAAATGTATCTGCTGTTTTACCGACAAACGGCCGCGCTATAACCCGGCCGATATTTAACGGATCAACCAATTCCCGAGTGACGACACACAATTTATACAACCGGTCGAGGCCAAAAAATTCTTCATGCGCAGCAATCTGAACAACAGAATCCGCTGAAGTATAGACAATTGGCTTACCGCTCTGAATGTGTTCATCGCCAAATTCGCGGATCACGTCCGTGCCCGATGCATGCTGGTTGGCCAACACGCCGGGCAATTCAGCACGAGCCACCATCGCGTCGGTCAGTTCTACAGGAAACGTCGGTATGGTTTGCGGAAAAGTGTGCCAATCAAACCGAACCGGAACTCCTGCAATCTCCCAGTGACCGGAGGGAGTGTCCTTGCCGCTGGAAACTTCTGCTGCACAAGCCCAACCGGCCTCAGCTGCACCGTCGAAGTCAAAACCCGCTGGTAGTTCGCCACTCGCAGCCTTTGCTGCATATCCGAGGCCAAGCCGCTCCAAATTCGGCATTCTCAGGGAGCCAGAGCGCAATCCGTCGCGATCTCCAGCACCGGTCGCACAGGCTTCTGCAATATGGCCCAGCGTATTTGAACCAACGTCGCCAAAGGCTTCGGCATCCGGCGCACCGCCAATGCCGACTGAATCAAGAACAATCAAAAACGCCCGTGCCATATAATCCGGCTCCTCCCGAAACAACAAATGTGCCTCACCAAGGCGACAAGCTCAATAGCGCACTGACACCAGGTAAAGACCATGAGCCGGGGCCACAGGTGCGCAGGCGGCACGGTCGCGGGCTTCCAATGCTGCCTTTAAATCATCTTCAGTCCAGCGACCTTCACCCACTGCCTTTAGACATCCAGCAAAAGACCTGACCTGATTGTGCAGATAGGACCGCGCCGTTGTGCTGATCTCGATCACCTCAACCCCATGCGTCTTGCGCACCGATACATCCAGAGTGTCGAGGGTCTTAACCGGGCTCTTGGCCTGACACTCGGTCGAGCGAAATGTTGTAAAGTCATGCTCACCGGTCAACAGCTGTGCAGCTTTGTGCATCGCAGTCACATCGAGCGGCACTTTGACATTCCAGGCTCGACCTCGTTCCACCGTCAACGGCGCCCGTCGTGAAATTATCCGGTAGACATAGCGACGACCGACAGCCGAAAAACGTGCGTGAAATTCGCCGCTGCAGCCATCACAATCGACAATTGCAATCGGCTCGTTCGCCTCGCGCAGGTGAGCATTTAAGGCTTCCATCAGCCGAAACGGTTTCCAGGGGCGTTGCAGGTCCGCGTGGGCGACCTGACCCAGCGCATGTACACCGGCATCGGTGCGGCCAGCGCCCTGAACCAGAATGTCACTCTCACCGAGCTTGGCTAGCGCCGTTTCCAGTGCTCCTTGCACTGATGGCATATCGTTTTGCCGCTGCCAGCCCTTATAGGGGCTGCCATCATACTCAATGAGAAAACTGTAGCGGGTCATTTCAGGTCAACCGGGTGCCGACGTTGAGTGCATTCCCAAGCAAAAACGCCTTGCGGTCCAGTGCTTTGGAACCGGCCCGCTGCAAGCGCTGCAACTGAACACTGCCCTCACCACAAGCAATTGTCAGCTCATCGTCCAGCACTTGCCCAGGTTCACCATTTTGGTCTGACCGCTGGGCCTGTAATAGCTTTACCCGTTCAGGTTTTTTACCAAAGGACATCTCGCACCATGCACCGGGAAAAGGTGACAGGCCCATGATGTGACGCACAATTTGTTCTGCTGGTTGGGTCCAATCAATACGGGTCTCGGCCTTCTTGATTTTTGCGGCATAGGTGACACCTTCCTCGGCCTGCGTTGTCAACTGAAGTTCCCCCGCCTCAAGCTGCGCCATGGCCACCACCATCAAGTCTGCACCAGCCTTAGCAAGTTGGTCGTGCAGCGACCCGGCAGTGGTCGCCGGTTCAATCGCAATTCGATGGGTCAACGCCACTGGTCCGGTGTCCAGGCCAGCCTCCATTTGCATCACCATGACACCGGATTGATCATCGCCAGCCATGATCGCTCTTTGAATCGGCGCAGCCCCGCGCCAACGCGGCAGAAGTGATGCATGGCTGTTAAAACAGCCAAATTTCGGGGCGTCCAAAATAGTCTGCGGCAACAGCATTCCATAAGCCACAACAACAGCAACATCCGCCTTCAGCGACTTAAATTGTTGTGCTGCCGCATCGTCTTTCAGCGACGGCGGTGTGTAGACAGTTATGCCCTGCGCTTCAGCAGCTCGATGCACGGGTGAATTAACCAGTTCCAACCCGCGCCGACCAGCAGGTCGTGGAGGTTGGGAATAGCAGGCAACAATCTCATGTCCCGATGCCAGCAATGCCATCAGCGTCGGCACTGAGAAATCCGGCGTACCCATGAATATGATGCGCAAAGCCATCGCTCAGCCGATAAACTTCTGACCGGACTGCTTGGCAATCTTGGTAAATTTGCGGATCACCATGTCGCGCTTCAGCTTGGAGATATGGTCAATGAACAAAACTCCGTTGAGATGGTCAAATTCATGTTGAATGACCGTTGCCAATAATCCATCTGCCTCCAGCAACTGCTGTTTGCCGTCACGGTCGAGAAATTTGACTGTGCAATTGGCCGGACGTTCTACGTCCGCATAATAATCGGGGATAGACAGACAACCTTCCTCATAGACATTGCACGCATCTGAAAACGCAACGATTTCCGGGTTGATCAGGAAAATCGGGTCCCGTTCCGGTTCTGCAATGTCGGTATCCAACTGGCCGGCAGGCTGGTCTTCATCCACCTCTTGGTCATCATCTGCCTCTTGGTCTTCCTCTGGCTGCTTTGCACAGTCGACGGTGAAGATACGCAACGGTTCTCCCACTTGCACGGCCGCCAGGCCAATTCCCGGCGCCTCGTACATGGTTTCCAACATGTCATCGAGAAATTTGCGCAAGTCATCATCCACCCGTTCAACCGGCTTGGATTGGCGGCGCAACACCGGGTCTGGAACATGGACAATAGGCAAGATCGACATGGCGGTGAGATAAGGGCTGCAGCGCGGCGGGTCAACCGCTTTGAACACAAGTCACGCGAGGAAATTGGTGGCGATCCGTTCCCGTTTTATTCTCAATTGCGAATCAGATAGGCTGTCGCAATGGAACAATTACAACTCCACCAGGAATTCATCCAGATTGGCCAAACTGTGCTGACCCGCGGCGATGCACTTGCCATCGCTTCTGGCGTTATACTGATTGGCGTGTTGGGGCTGCTTGTTTCGATCTGGCGAACCGCCAAAAAGCGTCTGGCCCAGGAAGAAACGCTGCGGGCAATCAACGAGGAAAGAACCCGGGAAGCTGAAATGCGCATGGCCGAACTGGTGGCGACGCAAAATGAGCTCTCCGGCCATCTGGCCGCAATGCAGCAAAATATCACTTCATCCCAGACGGCGTTTTCCAAACAACTCGACGAACGCCTCTCTGCTGTCACGGGACGGGTTTCCCAATCGCTCACCGATACCACCAAAACCACCCAGGAAAGCCTCACTAAGCTGCAGGAACGACTAGCGGTCATCGACACGGCCCAGAGCAATATTCAAAATCTGGCTCAGGATGTTGTCGGCCTGCAATCGATTCTGCAGAACAAGCAGACCCGTGGCGCTTTCGGGCAAAGTCGCATGGAAACCATAGTTCAGGATGGCCTTCCCATGGGCGGATTCGAATTTCAGGCGACACTTTCCAACGGTACGCGACCCGATTGTACGATCAAAATGCCAAATCAGGCACCAGCCCTGGTGATCGATGCAAAATTTCCGCTCGAAGCCTGGAATTTGATGAAAGATGCCGACACTCCCGAACAAGTCAAAGCCGGTGCCACCCAGTTCCGCCGCGATATGGAGGTCCATATCAAAGATATCTCAAGCAAATATTTGATCACCGGAGAAACTCAGGACACAGCATTCATGTTTGTGCCGTCAGAATCGATCTTTGCCGAAGTTCACGAAAATTTCGAAAACATCGTCCAACGGGCCCACAATTCGCGCATCGTTATTGTCTCCCCTTCTTTGCTGTTGCTGTCGATACAGGTGATACAGGCGGTGTTGAAAGATGCCCGCATGCGCGAGCAGGCGCATCTCATTCAGGGCGAGGTCATCAGGTTTACAAAAGACCTGTCCCTCCTCGATGACCGGGTGCGCAAGCTGCAATCGCATTTCGTGTTAACTGCCAAGGACATTGATCAAATTCTGATTTCAACCGGAAAGTTGACCCGCCACGGAGCCAAGATCGAATCCCTGGAATTTGGCGCTGCTCCTCAGGAAGCGGCGACAACGACGGCGACGGCGACAGCAACCGAAGAAGAACTTCCCGGAAAACCCTTTCTGCGCGCCATCGAAGGTGACGGCGGCGGCGACTAGCGACGGCGACGACAGCGGCGGCGGCGGCGGCGGCGAAATCCTTGCCCAATCACATCAGCGCAAACAAAAAGGCCGCCCGGCAATTGCCCGGCGGCCTTTTGTAATTTTGAGCGATTATGAGTTTGGTTTAGCTCGCTGGGCAGGCGCTGTCGCTCATGTAGTCGTGGACTTTGACCTTGCCGGACGTGATGTCTGAACTTGCTGCATCAACTGCGGCCTGCATGTCGGCATCAACAAGGTTCTTGTTGTTGTCGTCCATGGCATATCCAACACCACCGGCTTTCAGATCAAGCACGTTGAATCCGGTGCTCCAGCTGTCGTTCTTGACGTCCATGAAAGCGTTGTAAACGGCATTATCTACACGTTTCAGCATGGAAGTGAGAATTTTGCCGGGATGCATCCCATTCTGATTGGAATCCACACCAATACCCAGCTTGCCGGCGTCAGCTGCAGCCTGCAGCACACCAATGCCGGTACCACCAGCAGCGTGATAAACAACGTCTGCACCACGGTCGAACTGTGACTTGGCCAGCTCAGCACCCTTGACCGGGTCGTTCCAGGCAGCACCAGTTGTACCGGTCATGTTCTGGAAAACTTCGGCGTCGGCATTGACCGACTTGACGCCCTGTACATAACCACAGGCGAATTTGCGGATCAGCGGAATGTCCATGCCACCAATAAAGCCGACTTTGCCGGTTTTTGAAGCTTTGGCCGCCATCACGCCGACAAGGTATGATCCCTCATGTTCAGAGAACAGGATTGAACGGACATTTGGTTTATCAACAACCATGTCGACAATACCGAACTGAGTGTCTGGAAATTCAGCAGCAATTTTTTCAAGCGCTGCAGCCCAGGAAAAACCGATCACAACAATTGGATTATGACCATCACGGGCAAAGCGCCGCGCCGACTGTTCGCGCTGGGCATCGTTTTGAATTTCGAAATCCTTATAAGCGATGCCGGTTTCAGTCTTGAAGCGTTCAGCTCCGGTATAGGCAGATTCATTGAACGACTTGTCGTTTTTACCGCCCAGATCGTAAATCACGGCGGGTTTTACGTCAGCAGCATAAGCCGCAACAGCAGAAAATGCCGCTGCAGTCATGCCAAGGATAAGTTTTTTCATGAGCTAGGTCCTTCCCAGGGGTTCCCTGATATAATTATTAATTTTTGGCGCGTTGAGACGCAATAAGACAAATGTAAGTCCGAAACCCCACTCGCAATATTGCACCTGCCCATCGGGCGGCAATGCGCATGAGGAAAAGTCTTGCACGTTTGCAAGGACTTTGCATAGCTTTTGTGATGCATTTTCACAGACATGGGTCATTAGCGAATAAAGAGACTGGAACTGTTTTGTATTTGCAATTAGACCAGCCTTGCAGATTCCTAATTTAAACGTTTCAGAGCTTTACGTATCCATGTCAGATACACCAGATTTCGAATTTCCCGTTTTGATTGGCGACATTGGTGGCACCAATGCGCGCTTTCAAATCATCGAACAGCCAAATGGCGATGTCATGGAGTTCGACCCGGTACGCACTGAAGACTTTGAAAGCCTCGAACAGTCAATTTCACATGCAGTGTTGTCTTCAACAAAATTGCAGCCGAGATCCGCGGTGATCGCTGCGGCGGGGCCGATTACTTCCGATGGACTTAATCTGACCAATTGCCATTGGAACATAATTCCCAACCAGTTTCTTGGTCTGGCTAATTTCGAGCAACTGCTGCTGATGAATGATTTTGAAGCCCAGGCCCTCGCACTGCCCTATCTCGGTGAAATGGATGGGGTTATTTTGGGCCATGGCGATGCGCTCGGTAATGACACCACCAAAGCAGTTCTGGGACCAGGCACCGGTTTGGGTGTTGGCCTTTTGGTCCGGGCAGCCGGCAAATGGATCCCCGTTGCAGGCGAAGGCGGCCATGTGGATTTAGGACCCCGAAATCCCAGAGAAGCCCAAATCTGGCAACACCTGGAAACTGTTGAGGGAAGAATATCAGCCGAACAGGTGGTCTGCGGTGATGGTTTGGTAAACCTGTATCGGGCCTGCTGTGCTGCAGATCAGGTTAAACCCGGTCTTCATACTCCAGCCGAAATCTCCATCGCCGCAATGCAAGCTGAAAATGACCAGGCCGGGGAAGCCCTGTCGTTGTTCTGCACAACTCTGGGTCGCATTGCCGGAGACCTGGCGCTCACATCCATGGCCCGGGGGGGCGTCTACATCAGCGGAGGCATTGCACAAAAAATCCTGCCTTACCTGGAGGCCAGCGGTTTTCGCGAAAGTTTTGAAGACAAGGCCCCGCACGGCGAACTGATGCAGAATATTGCAACAATTGTCGTCACCCATCCCCTGCCCGCTTTGCTGGGACTGGCAGCTTTCGCAAACGCGCCACAAACTTTCCTGATGGATCTTTCGCATCGCAATTGGCGACACGAAGTGTGAAAATTGGAATTAATCCGGCATCTGATACTATTGCCAACAACAACAGGCGTGGCAATTTTAAAAATCAATCGATTTGATTGATAATCGCTATAGTCTATAACATCGCCACCCGAAAGTTCCGTCGGATCTCGCATCCGTTTCCAGCAAGGCCACTGTATTGATAAAAAATCTGCTTGGCATCTTACTGAAGTCCAAGAATGATATGGGTGTTTTTCAACGTATGGCCGTTGAAAACTTCACTGAGCATCGACGTGATTATCTGGTCGCCGGATTTTGCCTTTTGGTGATCGCTGGAACCACAGCCTACAGCGCCTGGCTGATGGGACCCGTCGTCAAAGACGTCTTTTATGGCAACAATTTCAACCAAGCGCTGATTCTTTCAGCCACAATAGTTGCAATCTTTCTGGTCAAAGGCGTGATGAGCTATTTTCAATCGGTCATTCTCAACCGCATCGGCAACGCCATCGTGGCCCGCTACCAGCGCCGCATTTTTGCCCATCTGTTGGATCTGGATGTCGACTTTTTCACCCGCCAGCATTCGGCAACTCTTGTCAGCCGAATCAACCAGAACATTCTGGGTGTTCGTGACATGCTCAATACCGTCATCCTGGGATATCTGCGGGATATGGTGACCCTGATCGGGTTGATTGGAGTTATGGTTTATCGTGATCCGATTATGTCGTCCGCGGTGTTCGTTATCGGACCGGCGGCTTTGTGGATTCTTGCCAAATATGCCAACCGGGTGAAAGTCATTGCCCGTCAGGAAGTCCAAATAAATGCCCAGGTAGCGACGGCGATGCAGGAAGCGTCACACGGCATTACGGTGATCAAGGCGTTCACCATGGAAGATCAGTTGCGTGAAAAGCTCAATGGCCTGACCAAGCTTGCCGAAAAGCGCTCCAACAAGATCGCCCGGATTACTGCCCGAACCAGTCCGTTGATGGAAACCATTGCTGGTTTTGCGATCGCCGCCGTTATCGCCTATGGTGGCTGGCGGGTGATCCATCATGGCTATGAACCCAGCGATTTGACGTCCTTTATTACTGCATTGTTGCTGGCATATGAGCCGGCCAAAAAACTGGCTCGACTGAGGGTGACGCTGGAGCGGTCTCTGGTCAATGCCCGCATGATCTATGAAATCCTCGACACGCCCGCGCCGAACCGACCAAGTGACAAGCAACAAACCGATAAAGCCACAGCGGGTGACATCGAATTCTCCAAGGTCACATTTCGATATAACGAACAAAATGATTATTCAGGCGATGTTTTTGATACACCGCTGATCAAGGCTCCTCCGGTCATCAGCGAATTGTCTTTCATTGCCAAAGCCGGCAAGACTACAGCTCTTGTCGGCCCCTCCGGCGGCGGAAAGTCAACCATCATTTCACTGTTGCAACGCTTCTATGATCCAGAGGCCGGCACAATTACCGTGGACGGTAAAGACATCGCCAAGTTGAGCACCAGCGATCTGCGTTCAAATTTTGCCTATGTGTCGCAAAACCCAATTCTCTTTCAAGGAACCGTACGCGACAATCTGCGTTACGCCCGACCAGATGCCACAGATATGGAAATCGAAACCGCGGCCCGCAGCGCACAGGCGCACGATTTTATCACTGCTCTGCCAGAGGGATATGAAACGCCGCTTGGTGAAAATGCAACCAACCTTTCCGGCGGACAACGTCAACGTCTCTCAATTGCCCGGGCAATCGTCCGAAACGCACCTATATTGCTGCTCGACGAAGCGACTTCCGCCCTCGATAACCAGTCTGAAGCACTGGTTCAAGCTGCCCTGGATCAACTGATGAAGGGCCGCACCACCTTGGTTATTGCTCATCGACTTTCCACCATATCGAATGCCGATGCCATTTTGGTAATAGACAGCGGGCGGGTTGTTGATCAGGGCAAGCATGACGATCTGGTGGCCAAGAAGGGTGGGGTTTATGCAGCACTACACAGGGTCGGTGGTGCCTGAGTTCGAGCCCAGATCACCGAAGCTAAACGTAAGGATTATCTAGTATGAAACTTGTTGTAGTAGGGGCGGCCGGACGCATGGGCCAAACCCTTATCCGCGCTGTGGATGCAGTGGAAGGTGTCAGCGTTTCAGCTGCGATAGAGTTGGCTGGTTCTCCCCATTTAGGAAAAGATTCTGGTGAATTGGCCGGCATTGGAGCCAATGATGTTCAGATCACTGACGATGCCCTGACCGCCTTCGCCGCCGCAGACGGCGTGCTCGATTTCACAATTCCCAAGGCGTCGGTTGAATTTGCCGGCCTCGCCGCTCAGGCACGCATTGTACACGTCATCGGCACCACCGGATGCAGCGCCGAAGACGAAGCCAAATTCACCGCTGCTGCCCGCCACGCCAGGATTGTTAAATCCGGCAATATGAGCCTTGGTGTTAATCTGCTCGCTGTATTGGTGCGTCAGGCGGCCAGGGCGCTTGCCGCGTCTGACTTTGATATCGAAGTTCTGGAAATGCACCATAAACACAAAATCGACGCACCTTCCGGTACGGCTCTGCTGCTCGGCGAAGCCGCTGCGGCTGGCCGAAACGTCAATCTGTCCGAATATGAAGTCAAAGTTCGAGACGGAATTACCGGTGCTCGGGACGAGGGTGCCATCGGCTTTGCAACACTTCGTGGGGGTTCCGTTATCGGCGAACATTCAGTGATGTTTGCCGGAGAAGGTGAAACAATTGAAATTACTCACAGGGCGACTGATCGGCTGCTTTTTGCGCGTGGCGCTGTAAAGGCTGCGCTTTGGGCACATGACAAAAAGGCCGGGCGCTACAACATGCTCGACGTGCTGGGTCTGGAAGGGGAATAACATGTCTGGAACTCTCGTACTCGTTCGGCACGGCCAGAGCGAATGGAACAAACTCAACCTGTTCACCGGCTGGAAAGACCCCGACCTGACCGAACAGGGCATACAAGAGGCAATTGAGGCCGGGCATACTCTGGCGGAAATTGGCATTAAATTCGATATTGCCTTTACCTCGGTTTTGCAGCGCGCTGAAAAGACTTGCCAGCATATTCTCGACGGTGTTGGTCAATCTGATCTGGAGACAATCCACGATCAGGCTCTCAACGAGCGCAATTACGGCGACCTTGCCGGATTGAATAAAGATGATGCCCGCAAGAAATGGGGCGAAGAACAGGTGCATATCTGGCGGCGGTCCTATGCCTCACCGCCCCCCGGCGACGAAGGGGAAAGCCTGCGAGATACCGGAGCACGGGTCTGGCCTTACTATATGAGCGAAATTCTGCCTCGCGTGCTGCGTGGTGAAACTGTTCTGGTTGCAGCCCATGGCAATTCGCTGCGTTCACTCGTCATGGTATTGGATGGCATGAATTCCCAGGCGATTACCCAGCTGAATCTGGGAACCGGCATTCCGATGATCTACAAGTTGAACGCGGATTCCACCGTGGCGGACAAGAGCGTGCTGGGAGATATGAGCGGCGCCCACTGAGTGGCGAGTTAGAGCCCTAAACTTCGATCGCATTAAAACGATCTACAATTTTTTCCAATAAGCGCCGGGCAACTTCTTCCTTGGAAGCCTTGGGCCACGGCTCGTCACTGCTTTTTGAAATCAACACAACAGAATTCTGATCGCCGCCAAATACGTCATTCTCCGGCGATACATCATTTGCGACAATCCAGTCCGCACCCTTTTTTGCCAGCTTTATGCGGGCATTATCCACCAGGTTTTCAGTTTCGGCAGCAAAACCGATCACCAGATCCGGGCGACCGTTTTTAAGCGTGCCAACAGACTTCAAAATGTCCGGGTTTTCAACAAATTTCAAAGCTGGCAGTCTACCGTCGTTGCTCTTCTTGATTTTCTCACTTGCCTGACTATCAACTCGCCAATCAGCAACGGCGGCGACGAAAATAGCAATGTCAGCCGGCAAGGAACGCTCCACGGCCTGCTGCATATCCAGCGCCGAGGTAACATTTACCATTGTCACATCAGCAGGATCATCAAGACCAACCGGACCGGACACCAATATAACATCCGCCCCTGCGTCTGCCAGTGCCGCAGCTATGGCGTGACCCTGTTTGCCGGAAGAATGGTTTGAAATATAGCGAACCGGGTCGATATCCTCGCGTGTTGGACCTGAAGTGATCACAGCACGCTTGCCAGCAAGCGGTTTTGGCCGATCGTCGAGCATTGCTTCAACCCGATGCAGAATTTCCATCGGTTCAGCCATGCGACCCAAACCGGCTTCACCGGATTCTGCCATTTCTCCCCGATTGGGGCCGACGAATTGGACACCGTCACCGGTCAAAATATCAACATTGCGCAATGTCGCCGGATTTTCCCACATGGCCGGGTTCATCGCAGGTGCGATCAATATCTCAGACGAAGCGGCAAGCAGCACGGTGGACGCCAGATCATTGGCCAAACCACTGGCCATTTTCGCCATCAGATCAGCCGTCGCCGGTGCCACAATAATCAGATCAGCTTCCCGCGCCAATCGGATATGGCCAATATCCTGTTCGGTATCCCGGTCCCAAATATCGGTAAACACGGTCTCTCCGGTCAGCGCGCCCACCGTCATCGGTGTTACGAACTGCTGGGCCGCCTGGCTCATCACACAGCGCACCCGCGCGCCGCGTTCCCGCATCCGCCGGATCAGATCAAGGCATTTATAAGCAGCAATCCCCCCGCCGATTATCAGCAGAATGGATTTGTCCTGAAGAGTGTGCGCAATCATCATCTGTCCATTCAACTACACAATGTGGTTCCACGCCAGCGCAACCAGTGCCAGCGCAATGACCCAAAGCGCAGCACGCCCTGAACGCGAATGCTGCGCCTCCGCCTTCCCGATAGCCTCAATGGTCGGTTTGTCCAGTGAAACGCCAGAGCGCATCATCTCGTCAATCTCGTGGCTGAGCTTTTCTGCCCGGGTTGCCATATCTGGGGCCAACTGCACCAATCTTCCGACAGCATGCAGTCCGTCGCGGGCTTCTTCAAGCTTGCCCAACGGGCCAATCAGCCGCTGCACATAATGGACAACGACCGGTTCTGCCGACTTCCACATATTGAATTTTGGGTCCAGTTTTCGAGCTACCCCCTCCACCACAACCATGGTTTTCTGCAACAGCAGCAATTGCGGCTGGGTTTTCATATCGAAAAGTTCGGTCACCTCAAACAACAGCGTCAGCAACCTTGCCATCGACACTTTGTCGGCTTCCTGACCATGAATAGGTTCACCAATCGCCCGGATCGCCTGGGCAAAACTTGCCACGTCATGATGGTCGGGCACATAGCCTGCCTCAAAATGAACTTCCGCCACACGCATATAGTCGCGGGTGATAAAGCCATACAAAATCTCCGCCAGATAACGGCGTTCGGCTTTGCCCATCCGCCCGGTAATGCCGAGATCCACCGCCACAATATTGGACGACTGATCGACGAACAGATTGCCGGGATGCATATCGGCGTGAAAAAAACCGTCCCTGAGCACGTGCCTTAAAAAACTCTGGTTCAGCGCATTGGCAAGCGCTGCAAGGTTGTGTCCTGCGGCGTTCAGCTCTTCAACATGGGTAAACTTAGTTCCATCCACCCAGTCCATGGTTACGCAATCGCGCCCGGTACGCTCCCAATCGACCCCTGGTACGCAAAAACCTTCGTCTTCGGCTGTATTTTCTCCCATTTCAGAGAAAGCTGCCGCTTCCAATCGCAGGTCCATTTCAAGCTTGGCCGACTTCGCCAACATGTCGACGACGAGAACCGGCTGCAGGCGCTGGGCAACATCGACATATTTTTCCATCATCCGGGCAGCGCTGTAGAATGTTGCCAGATCACGGTTGAAACGATCTCTGACGCCAGGACGAATGACCTTTACTGCGACGTCGCGCTGACCAGCTTCATTGCCCTTGTGATCGATGGTCGCCTTGTGCACCTGAGCGACGGAGGCCGCCGCGATGGCTGGGCTGAACGAACAAAACATCTCATCAACCGGCTGTCCGAGCGTCGCTGCAACCATTTTCTTGGCCTGATCGACACCAAACGGTTCCATCTGGTCCTGCAGCAATTCCAGATCAAGGGCAATCGAGGCGCCGACAATATCCGGCCGTGTAGCCAGGAACTGCCCCAGCTTGACCCAGCTTGGCCCCAGACGGTTGAGCGCTTTGGATAGGTTTACTGACTGCAATTGATCCTTTGCACGTCGGCGTTCAACAATTCTGGCCACCGATTTGGCAAAGCGTACGGGAGGCGGGGCCCCTTCTTCGGGCAGGGCAGTGACCACCCCTTCCCGCATCAGGACATAAACCGCTCTCAAAAGCGAAAAACCGGCTCGGATATTCGACATAAGGTTTTATATCTTCCAGCCAGAATGCAACGCAACAATGCCACCTGACATGTTTCGATAACTCACCCGTTCAAAACCTGCTTCGCGGACATAATCGGCAAACCGCTGTTGATTGGGAAATTTACGAATGCTCTCTACCAGGTACTGGTAACTTTCAGCATCTCCCGTCACAATCCGTCCGATTGGCGGGATCGCATTGAAAGACCACATGTCGTAAAATTTGTCGAGCATTGGCACATCAACCTCTGAGAATTCCAATACCAGCAACTGTCCACCCGGTTTCAACACCCGATAGGCTTCCGCCAACGCATGGTCGATGCGTGGCACGTTGCGAATGCCAAACGCCACCGTATAGGCGTCAAATTTATTATCAGCGAATGGCAGGTCTTCGGCATTGGCCTCAATAAAATTCACATTATCTGCAAGACCGGCTTCCTCAGCTCTTTGACGGCCAACGTCCAGCATCGAGCCATTGATATCCAGCACCGTTACATGGGCGTTGCGGTCAGAAGCGTCGACCAGGCGAAACGCAATGTCACCAGTCCCCCCGGCAACATCAAGGGACCGCCAACCGGTGCGCTTTGAGGGTGCCGCCTTGGTCACCATGGCGTCTTTCCAAAGGCGATGGACACCAAACGACATCACGTCGTTCATCACATCGTAGCGATCCGCCACCGAATGAAAGACATCGTTGACCTTGCCCTGTTTTTCGCCTTCGTCCACCTGCCTGAATCCATAAGCAGTGCTCATCTGTTCTGGTGAACTTGTGCGGTTGCTGTTTTGAGGATTTTTCATGACCGGCATCCAACGCAAAAATACTGGCTTGGATATAGGCGAATTCAACTGAAAATTCCATGCATCAGAACAGCTTGTTGTCGATTCCGGTTAAAATCCGTGCAACCTCGGCTCTTAAGCAAATTCATATGGCTTTGCCCGTCAGAATAAATTGATCAATCACCGTGTGTTCGGCTAAAGCATTTGCAGGCAGCCCAACCGGAACATCCGCATGCAGGAAACATTCATTATCGCCATTGATGGTCCGGCAGCGTCGGGTAAAGGCACATTGGGCAGACGGCTGGCCAAGGAACTGGGCCTGCCGCATCTCGATACCGGCCTCACCTATCGAGCAGTTGCCCATGCATTGCTGAGCGCAGATGAACCACTGGATAACGAGAAAATTGCCATCGACGCGGCCAGCCGGGTCGATCTGGGCAAGCTCGACCGCGCGGTCCTGTCGGAGCACAATATTGGCAGCGCCGCTTCCAAAGTAGCGGCCATGTCTGGTGTTCGGCGGGCGCTTGTCGAACTGCAACGCCAATTTGCTCTAACCCCTCCCGGCGCCATTCTTGATGGCCGCGACATCGGCACAGTTGTCTGTCCCGATGCAGCCGTCAAATTTTATGTCACCGCGTCTACCCGGGAGCGTGCCCGCCGCCGCTGGAATGAAATGCAGCTGCGAGGACAGGATGCAGATTTTGAAGATATTCTGGCCGACATCGCCGCGCGCGACGCGCGCGACATGGGACGCGAAGACAGCCCATTGAAGCCAGCTGAAAATGCCCACTTGCTCGATACGTCACAAATGGATATAGAAACCGCGTTCCAGCAGGCTTTGCGCATTGTTATGCAAGCCAGAACCGGCTGAGTGCATCTGGATTATTTGATCCAACAATAATGGAACTAGTTGAAAAATAACGTTTTTCAAGGATATCCATAACCTCGCAAACCGGCCTTTCGCTCTATTGCACCCAATTTTGAGCCCTGTTTTGGGTATCAAAAATGCTTTCACCAATCGAAAGCGGAGCGAAATCAGCCGATAAATAGAAACACAAACCCCGGTGCACATTCCCGCAATTTGATATGTGCGGTGAATTTTGGAGCATAAATTGTCAGATATGAACCCCTCAATGGAGGACTTCGAAGCCCTCCTCGACGAATCCCTTGCCGCGCATTCCATTCAGGAAGGCACAGTTGTTCAGGGTACCGTCACTGCCATCGAAAAAGACATGGCAATCATCGATGCAGGCCTGAAAGTCGAAGGCCGCGTTGCATTAAAAGAATTCGGTTTCGGCGTCAAAGACGGCGGCCTGAAAATCGGTGATTCCGTAGAAGTTTATCTTGAGCGCGTTGAGAACGCGTTGGGCGAAGCTGTCCTGTCGCGCGACAAAGCACGTCGCGAGGAAAGCTGGGTTAAGCTTGAGAAGAAATTCGAAGCTGAAGAAAAAGTCGAAGGCCAGATCTTCAACCAGGTCAAAGGCGGCTTCACCGTCGATCTGGATGGCGCAACTGCCTTCCTGCCACGTTCCCAGGTGGACATCCGTCCAATTCGCGACGTGACACCTTTGATGAACACACCTCAACCTTTCCAGATTCTGAAGATGGACCGTCGCCGTGGCAATATCGTTGTTTCACGCCGTACCGTTCTGGAAGAGAGCCGTGCGGAACAGCGTTCAGAAATTGTCCAGAACCTGGAAGAAGGTCAAACAGTCGAAGGCGTTGTCAAGAACATCACCGATTACGGTGCATTTGTTGACCTTGGCGGCATTGACGGTCTGTTGCATGTTACCGATATGGCCTGGCGCCGTGTCAACCACCCAACTGAAATCCTGACCATTGGCCAGACTGTCAAAGTTCAGATTATCCGGGTGAACCAGGATACACACCGTATCTCACTGGGCATGAAACAGCTGGAGAGCGATCCCTGGGATTCAATTGGAGCCAAATACCCAATCGACACCAAGGTTACCGGCCGTATCACCAACATCACCGATTACGGTGCATTTGTTGAGCTGGAACCAGGCATTGAAGGCCTGATCCACGTTTCTGAAATGTCATGGACAAAGAAGAACATTCATCCCGGCAAGATCGTTGCAACGTCTCAGGAAGTCGAAGTTGTCGTTCTGGAAGTCGATCCTTCCAAGCGCCGTATCTCTTTGGGTCTGAAACAAAATCTGTCCAACCCATGGGATACATTTGCTGATCAGTTCCCACAGGGCACTGTTGTTGAAGGCGAAGTCAAAAACAAAACCGAATTCGGTCTGTTCATTGGCCTCGACGGGGACGTTGACGGCATGGTTCATCTGTCCGATCTGGACTGGAACCTGTCCGGCGAAGACGCCATTGAAAACTTCAACAAGGGCGACACGGTCAAAGCTGTGGTCCTCGACGTTGACGTTGACAAAGAGCGCATCTCGCTCGGCATTAAACAGCTCGACGGTGCTGACCCAATGGACGGCGGTGACAGCGGTGAAATTCGTAAGAATTCAATCGTCACTGCCGAAGTTCTGAAGGTTACCGACGGCGGTCTGGAAGTTAAGATTGTCGACACCGAGATCGATGCTTTCGTCAAGCGTTTCGACCTGTCTCGCGACCGCGACGAGCAGCGCCCTGAGCGTTTCTCTGTCGGTCAGAAGATCGATGCCCGCGTTACCCTGTTCGACAAGAAAAACCGCAAGGTCAATCTGTCAATCAAGGCGCTGGAGATCGCCGAAGAGAAAGAAGCCGTCAAACAATACGGTTCTTCCGATTCAGGCGCATCCTTGGGCGACATTCTCGGTGCAGCTCTGAAAGATCGCGAAGGCGACGCCGAGTAAACGATACTCGTAACGTTGAAATCATCGGGGCCCGCAGAGCAATCTGCGGGCCCTTTTTTTCGACACAATGTCGAGCCATTGCAAGCTCAGTAGAACCACCAGATCAATTTCGGACTGTCCCATGACGAAAACATCCTTCCTCACGTTATTGGCCATGTTGTCGATATTGCAAACCGTTCCTACCGAGGCCGCCGCTGCCGCCGCCACGCAATGTGGTAAGGCCTCCTGGTATGCGATGACCTCAAAAACTGCCAGCGGAGAACGGGCCAGTCCCAATTCGATGACGGCGGCTCACCGAACCCTTCCATTCGGCACCAAAGTGCGGGTAACCAACCAGCGCAACGGGCGCTCGGTAATTGTGCGCATCAACGACCGCGGGCCGTTCGTCAAAGGGCGTGTCATCGACGTGACCAAGAAAGCCGCCACAAAACTGGGCTTCCTCAAATCCGGCTGGGCCCGGGTGGTGGTCTCATCGCCAAACAAAAAACCAGGTCGCAGCGCTTGCGGATAAACGCCGAAGCCCTCCAGGGTCACCACCGCAGATTACATCAAATTGGTGAGTCCTGACCCTGACTTGCATTTACGCAGGCGAAACGTCTAACACGATGTATGGCTCCGCAATTTCACAATACCCGGTTTGATGACAACCACCTGTTGTATTCTCAACAGTTCCAGGACCACTACTATTCCCGCCATGATGGTCGAGCCGAATGTCGGCATGTGTTTCTGGATGGCAATGATCTGCCGCAACGCTGGTGCAATCAACACCACTTCACAATTGGCGAACTGGGCTTTGGAACGGGTCTCAACTTTTTGGTCACTTGGCACTTATGGCGGCAAATGCGCGGTCCAGGGCAACAGCTTACATTCCACTCTGTCGAAGGCTATCCCCTTGACGTTGATACTGCGCGGCGCTCGTTGAGCCAATGGACCGAACCCGCTCAATTTGTTGACCTTGCCGAAAGCCTTTTGGCAGTCTGGGATGAAATCTCTGATCCCCTGCAGATTGATGCGCAAACCACACTGCATGTTCATCACCAACTGGTCGAAAAGGCGCTGCCAGGGTTTTTACCAACCAACGCCTGGTTTCTCGACGGATTTGCGCCTGCAAAAAACCCCGACATGTGGTCTTTGCAGGTCATGCAGCTGGTTGCTGCACACACGGTTCCCGGTGGCACGTTCGCCAGCTACACCGCCGCTGGATGGGTACGGCGCAATCTGACGGATGCCGGTTTTGAAGTCGCGAAACGGCCGGGATTCGCCAGCAAAAGGGACATGATTGCCGGAGTGCTGCGATGATCGTCGTCGCGGGTGCCGGAATCGCCGGCCTGTCGCTGGCCTATGAATTGTGCCGACGCGGAGTAGCCGTCGTTGTGCTTGAAAGCGATACGATCGCCAGCGGTGCCAGCGGTGTTGCAACCTCCTATCTCGAGCCGCGGCTTGGCCATACGGCCATGCGGGTGATTGAGCGTGAATCGATGTTGCGTTGGCCCGGTTATGCAGAACATCTGGAGGAAGTCAGCGGCATTTCCGTTGGCTTTTGTCGCGAAGGGCAATTGAAGATCGCCTTGCAGGACGATTTGAAAAAATTTCACAAGGACCTCAAGGCCCGTGCCGATCAAAATGAAGCATTTGAACTTCTCACCCCGCAAGCCGCACAAGCGCTGGAGCCGGAAATCTCCAAAAATATCGCCGCCGCTGCCTTTTTGCCGAATGTTCGCTGGGTAACAGGCAAACAGGTATGCCAGGCACTCGCGAACGCCGTTAAAAGCGCCGGGGGGCAAATCAGGCAGGGGGTGTCGATCACAGCAGTTGAGCAGACGAACCCGCAACTTGCCCTCTCAACAAACGACGGCTCAATGCTTGATATTGAGAAACTTGTCCTGTGTACCGGCATGGGTGCTGGCGCCATTTCCGGTCTGCCGGTTGATATCCCGCAAAGTCGAGCGGTGCGGGGTGTCAATCTGATTGTCGACCAGTCCGGATTGGCCAACCCTCTTACTCATTTAATCAAACACCACCGTGGCCATCTGTGCCCGCGCGAAAACGGTCAGTTGATAGTCGGAACCACCTATGAAGCCGATGAAACTTCGCTGCAACCGGGGCCAGACATCATCGAGTTTCTATACCAAAATGCTGCACCGATACTTCCAAAAATACGCGACCTGCCGCTGATCAAGGTCACGGCCGGACTGCGTTCAAAAGTTGGCGATGGCAATCTGCGTCTCGGGCGCTCCCAAACTGCGCCAAAGATTTATTACAGCTTAAGCCATGGTGGTGCGGGCTATTTACGGGCCCCTGTAGTAGCCGATGAACTTGCCGAATTCGTGCTTCACGGTACTCGGGGCGCACTCACCGGGCACCACACTCACGGCTAAATTTTCCAGTTAGAGCCGTTCAGCCCAGTCGCTGATCAGGCAATTGGCAATCGCCATTTGAGGCGGCATGAAATATTGCGGGCTACCATCGTCATTTTGCGGCCCGGTTCCCGCTAAAATCGCGCGCACTTCGGCACGGCTGAACCAGCGGCAGTCATCCAGCTCCGCTTCATCCTTGTTGATTTCGGTTTCCAGCGCCTCACCATAACAACCGATCATCAATGTGTGCGGAAATGGCCATGGCTGGCTGGCGTGATAGGATACCTTGCCCAGTCTGATGCCACTCTCCTCAAATGTTTCGCGTCGCACCGCCGATTCCATCGTCTCACCTGGTTCAACAAAACCAGCCAGCGCAGAATACATGCCCGGCACAAAATGATGTGACCGACCCAACAGACATTTGTCACCATGCACGGTCAACATGATGACGACCGGATCCGTACGTGGAAAATGTTCTTTCTCACAAGAGCTGCAAACCCGCTTGGCCCCGCCTGCCTTCATTTCGCTGGCTTCACCGCAACGTGCGCAAAAGCGGTTTGTTGCGTGCCATGCCAGCATAGCGCCACCATAAGCTGCATTGCCCAGATGGTTGTGAGACAACAGATTCTGACGCGCCAGCGAACGATAATCGATCGCCTTGAACGGCTCTGGCAACTCAAAATCCTCATCATCGGGATTGATGTCCAAAGGCACAGCCAGCATGTCGTGGCCATCGCTGCTGCCCAACATAATCGCACGCTCCGGCTGTGGCCTAAATGGCGACAAGTCATCAATAGCAAACACGCCATTCGGTTCGTCGCCCGCAAACGAAACCAAAACCCGACCGCGAGCAAATCCCATCACATTGGTGCCGGGTATCGCCAACGCATCTGCGACGCAGGTTTCAGATCGATCTTCCGACAAGCGGTCCAGCCGACCCCCGGAATAGGCAAGGCGTGCGCTGGTCTCGTCAGGAGAATATTCTGGGTCAAGAAAGGGGCGTATCAAAGAGATTTTCTTTCAATTTACCGACCAGCTCATTGGCCTGCGATTGATCATATTTTTGGACCTGACCATGGCCCCAGACCGGGCCTGGCCAGTTCGCATCACCCTCGCTGCGGGCAATGACATGTATATGCAACTGACGCACCATGTTGCCAATGGCAGCAATGTTGATCTTGTCACATTTCGTAAATGATTTCAGATTCTCGCCAGCCGAAACCGCAATATCCATGACCGCTTGACGGATCTGCGGATCAATGTGGTGCAATTCTTCGGCACCAACAATTTTTGGTACCACAATCAGCCACGGCCAACGTCGGTCATTCATCAATAAGATTGTCAGCCCGCCATTTTCAAACACCGCAATCGTGTCATTCTGCAATCGCGAATCAAGCTGCCATACAGGGTCGATTTTACTCATCCCGACAGTCTATCAGTTGATCCGACATTTCCTACTTGCAATTAGGGGGCACACACATGATATGTTGTCCTCGGAAGGCTGGTTTGTGGACGATCCACTCGCCAATCGGGTCAGATCGGGAACGAAGCAGCCCCAACGAGATTCCGGATCGGGTCACGTTAAGCCAGTCTTCCACCCATCTTTGTGCTTGCATGTTGAGCTCGCCATTGCAGACGGGGAAACCGAAGACGCAAACAATATTTGGAGCTTCTGCAGGTCGTAATGAGTGACACAAGCGCAGATACCGAATATCGCGTCCTCGCCCGCAAATACCGCCCTTCAAATTTTGACGACCTGATCGGCCAGGAGCCGATGGTTCGCACGTTGACCAACGCTTTTGCCACCAACAGAATTGCTCAGGCCTATATGTTGACCGGCGTACGCGGGGTCGGGAAAACAACCACGGCACGCATTCTGGCGCGGGCACTTAACTTTGAGTCGGATAAAGTTCAACAACCAACCCTCGACCTTACCAATCCTGGTGTCCATTGTGGGTCGATCATGGAAGGCAATCATGTCGACGTCATTGAGATGGACGCGGCCTCCCATACCGGCATTGGTGACATTCGGGAGATCATTGCCAGCGTTCGCTACAAGCCCGTCTCCGCCCGCTACAAAGTCTACATCATTGACGAAGTTCACATGCTGTCGACGGCGGCTTTTAACGGTTTGCTGAAAACCCTTGAAGAACCGCCTGAACACGTCAAATTCATCTTCGCAACCACAGAGATCCGCAAGGTTCCAATCACCGTTTTGTCGCGCTGCCAACGGTTTGACCTGCGTCGCATTGAGGCTGGTGAGTTGACTGAATATCTGACCAAAATCATTGGCCTGGAAGGCGTTGGTGCCGACACGACAGCACTTGCGATGATCGCCCGTGCCGCTGAAGGATCCGTACGCGATTCACTTTCATTGCTCGATCAGGCCATTGCCCATGCCGCTGGCACCGGCGATGGTAAAGTTGAGGCCGACGCGGTGCGTTCCATGCTTGGGCTGGCCGACCGGGCGCGGGTAATCGACCTGTTTGAGCAAATCATGAAGGGCGAAATTTCTGCAGCCTTGCGAGAACTGAAAGAACAATATGACGTTGGTGCAGATCCGGCGACCGTGCTCACGGATCTTGCCGAATTCGTGCACTTTGTAACCCGTGCGCGCTATGTCGACACGGCGCTCAATGACCCTTCTTTATCAGAAGATGAAAAAACCCGTGGCAAGGCATTTTCCGAGCAACTCAGCCCGCGTATTCTGGGGCGAGCCTGGCAAATGCTGTTGAAGGGCATTGCCGAGGTTCAGTCTTCACCACGCCCCCTGGCCGCGGCCGACATGGTTTTGGTCCGGCTGACCCACGCCGCCGATCTGCCAACTCCAGACGAAGTCATCAAAAAACTGCAAAGCGGCGAGCTGCCTCCATCAACACCCAGAGATCCACAAGATTCCGTCCCGAAAAATGGCGGAGCTGCATCTTCACAGGCTGAAGCGATAACCTCTTCATCGGCGATGATCAGCGGCGGCGGCAGTGGTGACAATGACGATGGCGGCGGTAGCGCTGCGACCATGCGCCAGGTAGCCAACGGACCAACTCTGGTGGTCGATCACGAACCGCAATTTTCCGAAACGCAAGACATCCAGCAAAGGGCTGCACCGACGCTGGTAGCTGTCCCACAATCGCCTCCTCCGCAAACAGACAATGCCCCCCAGCAGGCTTTTGAACAGGTTTCGAATTTCGACGATCTACTGCAAGTCGCTGAAAAAAAACGCGATATTCGCTTCAAGTTAATGTTGCGGAATAATTTCAGCGAAATTTCGTTTGAGCCGAACCGCATCGAATTCCACCCGGTCGGCAATGCTCCGCGCGACATGGCGCAGATCATCGACGCACGACTGCGGGAATGGACAGGCCAGCAATGGGAAATTGTTGTTGCTGAAGTACAAGGCAGCGCGACGATCAAGGAAATCGAAACAGAGACGCGTGAGCGCACCTTCGCCCAGGCTGAAACAGATCCGGTAGTTGCTGCCGTCCTCAAAACGTTTCCGAAAAGCAAGATTCTCGATGTCCGCTTTCCCGGGCTTGAAACCGAAGACGGACTGGATGAGACCTCTGCACAGGATGCAGCGCTCGACAATCCGGACGATTTTGAAGACAACGATGACACCGCCGCCGCCAACGCCGCCACCGACACAACTACCAGCGCCGGAGATCAGGAAGACCCTGGCGCCGGTGGGCTTGACGACTATTTCAACTAAAGGAAAATGCAACGATGAAAGACCTGATGGGCATGATGGGTAAAGTCAAGGAACTGCAGTCCAAGATGGAAGACATGCAGTCTGAGCTTGAACAACTGGAAGCCGAGGGCATGAGCGCCGGTGGCATGGTCACCGTTACTCTGAATGGCAAGGGCATGATGAAGCGCCTGACGGTTGATCCGTCCCTGTTGAAGCAGGGCGAAGAGGAAATTCTTGAAGATCTGATAATCGCCGCCCACAATGCGGCCAAGTCGCGGTCAGAGGAAATTGCCCGCGAAAAGTCAGCCGAACTGACAGCAGGCCTACCAATTCCTCCGGGCATGAAATTGCCGTTTTAGGCGCGTGCAGGATCTGGCAATGGGCCAAAAGACAATTGGGAGCAACAGGATGAACATCGGCTTTGCCTCTCAAAAATCCGGGCTTTCGTCAAAACCATCCGATTTTCCAACTATTGATGATCTTGCGAGCATCAAGGTGAGCTAAATAATTAACCGCAAACACAACTTCTGGGAGAAGCTCCATGAAAAAACTAAATCGCCGGACGAGTCTGAAACTTGTCGCACTATTGGGTGCGGCAACGGTTTCCGCACTGTCGACCACGGCATATTCCGCTGATACCGATATCAATGTCGGCGCGTTGCGCTTTACCAGCCATGCGGCAAGTTTTGTCGCCATGGAACGGGGTTATTTCAAGGACGAAGGGCTCAACGTGACCTTCAAATTCTTTCAGGCTGCTCAGCCGATGGCCGTGGCCGTTGCCTCCAAGGATGTGGATTATGCCGTGACGGCGATTTCCGGTGGTCTGATTTCATTGGCAGAAAAGGGCGCTGCGAAAGTCATCGGTGGAGCATTGCAGGAAGAAGCCGGCATTGATGGCCAGAAGATTCTCGCGTCCGATGCCGCCTACAAGGCAGGTCTGACTTCCCCGGCCCAATTGAACGGCAAAACCTGGGCGATAACCCAGGCGGGTTCATCCTTTCACTATATGGGGTCCAAGATTGCCACCAAGGAAGGTGCGCAACTCAAGATGAAACCTCTGCAAAAGGTCGGTGCAATAATTGGTGCGATGAAGTCCGGACAGGTTGATGCCTGGTCAATCGTTCCCCATATCGCCAAGCCTCTCGATAAAGGTGGCGCGGTGCACATCATCGGCAATGTGGCTGACTATATACCGGACTATCAGGTGACAGTCGTATTCACTTCCGCCGACAACGCCGCCAACAACCGCAGTACAACGCAAGCCTTCTTGCGGGCCTTCTCCAAGGGAGCCGCAGATTTCAACGCCGCACTGGTCGACAAGACGGCTGGTGAAGCAGCAGCTGAAGACATGGTCAAACTGGTTCACAAATATGTCTATGTCGACCGGCCCTACGAAAAAGCCGCTCCCAGCATTCGCAACGGTGCCATGCGCATCAGTGCCAACGCGGCTTTGAACACAATCTCGATCAAGGACCAGCTGGATTGGTTTAAATCCGAGAAATTGGTCAAGGACAGTATTACTTTCGAGACGCTGGTTGATTCATCCTACGTCGAACAGAAGTAAATCCCCCAGGGCAGCCCGTGACTGGCTGCCCCGCCTTCAATCCTCAGCGGTGATGACATGGAACTGCAATTGGAAAATATTGGCCATTCCTACGATGGCCTGACCGTGTTGCAAGACATCAGTCTGAACATTCCAACTGGCAGAATCATCTGCGTCGTCGGTCCGTCCGGTTGCGGAAAATCCACTCTGCTGCGGCTGATTGGTGGTCTGGAACGGCCGACCACCGGACAGGTATTACAGCTCGGCTCACCACCCGCACGGTCGATCAATCCACTGACCTATATTTTTCAGGATTTCGCCCTGTTGCCCTGGCGCACAGTTGAAGGAAACATCAGCCTGGTGCTGGAAGATCATCAGCTGAAGACAGCTGAAACTGCAGCGATCATCGACGACGTTCTCGCACGCACCAAACTGTCTGATTTCCGAACCGCCTTACCCCGGCAATTGTCGGGCGGCATGAAACAACGCGTGGCCATCGCCCGGGCGCTGGCGGTCAGTCCAGCTGTTATGTTGATGGATGAACCGCTGTCGGCTCTGGACAGTCAAACCCGCGAATTGCTCATGGATGATCTGATCGGACTGTGGATCCGCGAAAAGTTCACAGCCATCTACGTGACCCACAATCTAAACGAGGCCGTGCGGCTTGGGCATTCCATCGTTATCCTCTCGCGCAGACCCGGACAAATCCGGGAGGTGGTTGAAATTGACATCCCCCTCGATCAACGACATCCAGGCGAACCTGAACTGGAAAGCAAGCAACAACATCTTTGGCAAATGATGCGCGATGAGGCCGCAGCAGCCGACAAGGAATTGATCGATGGCTGATCCGGCCGCAGCGGCGACGGCGACGGCGAAGGCGGCGGCGGCGGCGAAGGCGACGACTGTGCCAACGAAAGCCCGGCGGTCCGTTGAATTTCGCGGCGGTGGGTTTGTGCCCCAATCACGCCGCTGGATCGGACTGGTCGTATTCATCGTCCTGCTATTGGCGGCAGAAGCCGGTACTCGATCAGGTTTTATAAGCAATTTAACCCTGCCGCGACCTTCAGACGTATTGGCCACTTTTGTTGAACTGTTCCAAAGCGGGCTTCTGTGGAAACATCTGTTGCCTTCTGTCTCCCGACTGATGGTCGGGGCGTTGCTGGGCGCCACGGTCGGCATTGGTGTTGGCATACTGATCGGCTTGTTTTCGCTGGTGCGTGCCGGGCTTGTACCACTTGTCGCAGCGATATTTCCGATTCCGAAAATCGCCCTGTTGCCGCTTTTCGTCATTTGGTTCGGGATAGACGAAGGATCGAAATATGCGCTGATTGCCTTCGGCACTTTCACACCGACGGTCGTCGCCACCTACGGAGCCGTTGACAATGTCGACCGCACTTTGATCCGCATGGGCCAGAGTTTTTCGTTGTCCTGGTTTTCGATTGTCAGAAAAATCGTTCTGCCGGGGGCGATGCCGGGAATATTGTCGGGCCTGCGGATTAGTCTGGCAATTGCAATCATCCTGCTGGTCGCCGCTGAAATGTTGGGAGCCGAATATGGCATTGGTGCCTATATTCTCGAAGCCGGGGCGCTGTATGATCTTGAACGGCTGTTTGTCGGTGTCACAATTTTGAGTATTTTGGGCGTCTGCGTCAGCGCCGCACTGACAAAAGTTGAAAAACACCTGTTGCGTTGGCGGGTTTAGAACCGCAACAAGCCCGGCGGAATTCAGGGTTTGATGGACGACGCGCTCTGGCGTAATTCACACCGTCCAAGTTCGGCCCAAAACAGGCCCCGACACATCGTTCGGGGCCTGTTCGATTGGGTTAGAGCCGTTCAGGTTTAAAACGGGACGTTCAACCGGAGTTTGCCGCCATAGGCCTCATAGCTGTCCCGGCCAATGCCGTCATAAAACCCCGAGGCCGCAAATGTCGGTCCGCCAGGACCACAGTAATTGACATCCACACCGGCTTCCACTCTCGCCCGCAACTCCTCGTCTCCCGTGCCAATGCCGGTTGTCAGATTGACCGTTTCATCTCCGGCAAAATCCCAGATACCGGTCAGGCTCACATGGGGCGACAGCTTCCAGCCGGAATCACTCTCCATTTCACCGGTAATTTTCGGTCCGAACGTCATCCGCCCGAGCGATATCGTCTGGGAACTGAATTCAATGCCGTTGCTGTCAGTATAGGCGTCCTGCGTTTCCTCAAAATAGATCACTCCCAAATGAGGCAGCACCGTCATCCGCCCGGTCTCATATCTGCCCGTCACCTGGGCACTCGCCAGCCAACGGGTTGTGTCAAAGTCATCGGTATAGATGGGCCCCTGATATCGGGCCGTCTGTTCGGTGAACGGGGTTATGTCGTTATACGAGGCCCCCATGGCAAGACGGGCGTCGAAGATCAGGTTTTGACCTGGCGCACGCGCCACCACATAAGGTCCGGCCATCCAGCCATAGCCGGAAACCTCGTATTTATCCGTGTCGTTGGTCTCCTTGGTCCAGTCGAACTGGCCGAGCAGGCCAATCAGCAGGTTTTCGGTAACCCGGTAATCAGCACCGAGAAAACCAAGCAGCGACTCCGATTCAGCAGTGTCATCACGTGACCATGAATAGCTGCCAGTGGTCCACATATCGAACCGCGAACTCGCAATTGCGGCGTCGCCACCGCCACCGCCGGCAGGGGCAGCACCGTCAGGACCGGCCATGCCGTATTGCGCAAGATCCCGCAGGCTGAGGCCATAATTGAACTTGAAGGTCGATTTGCTGTCGGTCATATCGGCGGTCAGGCCATAGCTCGCCGTCAGAGGCTCATCCAGCCGGTCCGACAGGTCCGGTCTCCCGGCTGTGATCACATCCCCCCGCCGCACCATGTAGTTGTGAATAATGCGCGAGGTGCGGTCTGACACATATTGCTCATCAATCTGTGCCGTCGCCGTCGCCGTAAAGTCTTCCGTTTCACCACCCGACGTCAGTTGATCGGCATAAGTCGCCGTCAACATGTCGTCGACGTTGACGTTCATGGTGCCATCATTGTCGGTCCCGGCGCCGGTTCCGTATGTCGTCATCAACATACCCTCAAACACACCGGTATCGTTGCCGGTCTCGGTCAGCGTTACGGCCTCACTCTCGCCGTGCTCGTCCGTCGTCACCTCGACCGAAACCGTTTGTGGGGTTCCATCATCGGTGTCCAGATCCGCGTCCGTCACCGTAATGATCAACGATTCGCCAATCGTGAACGGATCCGGTGTCATCACGATTTCCCCGTTCACGCCACCCTGAGCTTCCGCCGTAGCCTTGATCGGCTGAAGGGCACCACCATTGTTTTGTTGATCCTCATAAGTCACCGTCAGCACGTCGCCAGGTTCAACATTCATCGAACCGTTGCCGGTTTCGCCGTCGAAAGCATCTCCTAATTTCGTGTTCAGCTGTCCCTCAAACGTGCCCGGGATGCTGCTGGATTCCGTCAGCACAACTGTCTCGCTCCCACCATGCGTGGTGTTGCTCGTCGTCACCTCAACCTCAACTGTCTGTGAACCGATGAGATCCTTGTCCTTCACTGTGATGATCAACGGATTGACAATATCGCCAATCGTGAACAGAGGCGGTCCAAACCTGAGCTCCCCGGTTGTGCCACCACCAACCTTCACCGCAGCGCGCACATCCGCAAGATTACCATCGTCGTCTTGCGAATCCTTATAAGTCACCGTCACACGGTCACCAGGTTTGACATTCATCTTGCCGTCGCCGGGGTTTGTGTCGAAGGCGTCTCCTGATGTTGTATCTATCGTTCCTACAAACACTCCGGGGTTGTTGTCGTCCTCGGTCAGCGTCACCTCCTCGCGCTCGTCGTCCTTGTACCGGTTCGTCGTCACCTCAACCACAACCTCCCCTGAACCGGCGATATCCGCGTCCGTCACCTTGATGGTCAACGTTGTCTCAACAATGAGCAGATTCGGCGAATTCGGTGTCAGCTCGATCTTCCCGGTCACGCCGGGCGTGCGATCCTCTGCCGTAGCCGTAGCCGTCGTCTCCGAATTCACCTTAAGGCTTGAGTTAATTGCATCTATATAGGTCACCGTCAGCACGTCGCCGTAGTTGACATTCATCTTGCCGTCTTCGTTGGTCCCGGCATCGGATCCGGGTGTTGTTTCCAGCGCTCCTTCAAACTTGCCCGTAACGGCGTCAGCCACATCCAGCGTCACCGTCTCCGTCTCCGTCTCCGTCTCGTTCGTCACCGTTACGTCGACCGTCTGTGAACCGACGAGATCCAGGTCCGTCACCGTGATGATCAAATCTCCGCCAACCTTGAAGAACGGTTTCGGTTTAGTATCGATTGTTCCGGTCACACCACCCTCTGCCTTCGCCGTAGCCGTCCTCTCCACATTCCTATCATCGCCGTCCGTCACAGCGTCGATATAAGTCACCTTCAGCGTGTCGCCAAACTGGACATTCATGATGTCGTCCTCGTCGTCTCCGGTGTCCCCTGAGTGATTTGTCTGCAACGTTCCTTTAAACTCGCCCGTGGCGGGGCCCGTCTCTTCCAGCGTCACGTACTCGAACTCGTTGCTTTCATTATTCTTCACCACAACCTCCGAGAACGTCTCTGCCAATGTGTCATCGGTATCGAGATCCTTGTCGGTCACAGTGATGGTCAACAGTTTGCCAGTAACGAACGGATCCGGGGTCATATCGACTTTCCCGATCACGCCAACCAGAGCCTTCGCTGTCGTAAATATATCAGTTTCGCCGCCACTATCATATGACGCCGTCAGCACGTGGCCATGATTGGCATTCATCTTGCGGTCGCTGGTACTGGTGTCGGGGACGTCTCCTAAATTTGTAGCCAGCGGCGCTTCAAATATGCCCGAGCTGATTTCGGTCTCGGTCAGCTCTAACTCCTCGGTCCCGTCTGTGTTCTCGTTCTTCACGTCAACCCAAACCGTGTCTTTAGCGGTGCCGTCGGTATTGAAATTCGCATCCGTCACCCTGATGGTCAACGGATTGACAGTATCGCCAACAATGAACGGGTCCGGTCTCATCTCGATTTTCCCGACCACGTCAGCCCTAGCTATCGCCGTAGCCTTCCTCTCCACATCAGTTGTACTTTCAGACGTCAGAGCGTCGATATAAGTCACCTCCAGCGTGGCGCCATATTGGACATTCATGGAGCCGTTTTTGTCGCCTCCCCTCCCCGTTGAGTATGTTGTCTGCAACGTTCCTTTAAACTTGCCCGAGTCAATTTCCGTCTCCTCCAGCGTCACTCTCTCGAGCTCGTCGGTGTCAATATTCACCACCTTAATCTTGAACGACTCTTTCGAACTGGAATTGGTATCGAGATCCTTGTCGGTCACAGTGATGTCCAAGTCTCCGCCAGCCGTGAACTCCGACTCCATCTCGATTATCCCGGTCACGCCGGGCGTGATCTCATTTTCCGTAGCCTTCGCCGTCGCCTTCATGCCCACATTCGTTAGATTGTCGAACGTCAGAGCATCAGTATAAGTCACCTCCAGCACGTCGTCATGAACGACATACATAATCCCGTCATTGCTGGTCCCGCTGCTGTATTCGCGTTTTGTCTTCAACTTTCCCTTAAACTCGCCTGAGTCAACTTCCGTCTCCTCCAGCGTCACCTTCTCGCGCTCGCTGGTCAGTTCATGCTTCACCTCAACCGTGACCGTCTCTTTCAAATTGGAATTGGTATCGAGATCCTTGTCGGTCACAGTGATTTCCAAGTCTCCGCCAACCGTGAACAGTTTCGGCGTCATCTTGATTTCCCCGGTATAGGCCGCCCTGGCTGGTTCAACAGCGAAAAGCAGCAGGAATGCCACAGCCGCAAGAACAAGAAGCAGACCGACAGCATTTAGCTGTTTGACTTTTGCATCGACCGCCGGGTGCCGACGGGAACTATCCCCATGCACCGGTGCTTTCACGTTCGCGCCGCCAAACAGATTCACATTTTGATTCAAGTTCGCCATTTACTCAGTTCCCGCTGATCAACCAACACTCTTCGCAGACGTTGGCGTCTTCCAAATTAAGGTTGCCCCGGTTAGCGGCGAAACTTCCGGGCGTGATTTCGACTTAAATTGGATGGGCAGCGGTGACCACTGCAGGAATATTTATTTGGGCGGTCAGGTATCTATTTCGGGCGGTCAGGCCCCGTTAAAACACCTGTTGTACTTGGATATCCAGACCCTAGACCTTGCCGAATACCTGATAGGCCAGCACAAATCGTGTCAAAATTGTCACAACCACAACGCAAGTGAACACATAGGCAATCACGCTGAACCAGCCCGGCAGCAGACAAAACAAGATGAACACAAAAATTGTCTCCGTCGCTTCGGCGAGCCCGGCCGTATAGATCAGACTTTTAGAGCCCCGCTCGTGTCCCTCCAGTCCACGCTTTTCCATCATCAGCGCATAGGTCAGAAAACTTGCACCATTGACGTAGAAGACCAGCAACAGAAGGCCGCCTGCCAAAGCATTGTTTGACGGATCGGCCAGCATGAAGGCGAAGGGAATCATCCCGTAAAAGGCGAAATCCAGCACAATATCGAGAAATCCGCCCAGATCAGTCGCGCCTTTTTGGGAGCCATCAACCCGGGCTAGTGCACCATCAAGCCCGTCACACAGGCGCGACGCCAATACCAATGCAAGACCCCAGTAATAGTAGCCAAAGACAATGCTCACAGCCGCGGCGACACCGAGCGCAAATCCCAGCCAGGTGATGCTGTTTGGCGTTACACCAATGTGCGCCAAAAAACTTGCAATTCGATCAAGATGGGGGTCGATTACCGTTCTGACAGACCTGTCAAACATAGTTGGATGAAATTCCTCAATTCGGTTATAAGGAGCATAAACCATTGAACCTGCCATTGATATTATCAAACCAATGGAACCTGTGGCAGACATTCACACCAACCAACGGACGCTGCAAACCATGAGCCGGAAACAGTCTCAGGCAACTTTATCGGGCACATCAGACGGTCGATATGTGGCGCTGACACGGGATATTCGCGTGTTTGTTGAGCCGACCTATCTGGAGGAGCGCTCAGACCCGGAAGCCGGACAGCATGTCTGGGCCTATACGATAGAGATCCGCAATGAAGGGCGCCAGACTGTTCAGCTGAAAGAGCGTTGCTGGGAAATTACCGATGGCAATGGCAAGGTCGAAATGGTGCAGGGGTCCGGCGTGGTGGGAGAACAGCCCGTGCTCAAACCGGGGGATGCTTTCGAATATACAAGCGGGTGTCCACTGAATACCGATTCCGGTTTCATGGTCGGGCGTTACACCATGCAATCAGCCGACAATGCCACATTCGATATTGATATTCCCGCTTTTGCCCTGGATCTGCCCGCGGCCCGCCGTGTGATGAATTAACTCCATGTCACTGTCTCATTCATCCAGCGCAGCACCACGTCCAATATTTGATCCAACACCGATCATATTGGTGATCGGTGTGCTTTTGGCGATGCTCGGTGGCGCCATGTTGCTGCCGGCATTTGTTGACCTCGCCTCAGGCAATGACAACTGGCAGGTGTTTGGAGTTGCAGCGGTTACCACGACGGGCATCGGACTGCTGATGTTTCTGGCCACCCGCGGCAGCAGTCGCGGCCTGTCGACACGACAAGCATTTGTGATGACAGTATTGGTGTGGATCGCGCTGGCGGCATTCGGCGCACTGCCATTCTACTGGTCATCTGCTGTGCCAACTTATACCGATGCCTTTTTTGAATCGATTTCCGGACTAACCACCACCGGTGCGACCGTGATCACCAGTCTCGATACCCTGCCACCGGGCACGCTTTTGTGGCGCGGCATTTTGCAATGGCTCGGTGGATTGGGCATCATTGTTATGGCTGTCTCGGTCCTGCCGATGCTGCAGATCGGGGGCATGCAGCTGTTTAAGGTGGAGGCTTTTGAAACACCCGAGAAAATCCTGCCGCGTGCGACCCAGATTTCAGGGTTTATCACGCTGATATTTCTGAATCTCACCGGCATTTGCATGTTGGCCTATCTGTTTGCCGGGATGAGCGTTCTTGACGGGGTTGTTCACGCCATGACGACGGTGGCAACCGGGGGTTTTTCCAATCACGATGCGTCGCTGGGTTATTTCGACAACCCCGCCATCGATATCATTGCCATCATATTCATGATCATCGGCTCTTTGCCGTTTCTGCTTTACGTTCAGGCAATGCAGGGCAATGGCAAACCCCTGTTGCGCGATGGTCAGGTGCGCACATTCATGCTGTTGCTGGTTGGTGTTATCCTGTTTGCCTGGATGATTGAGGAAACGGTCGGCGTGCGTGGTGGTCTGGACGCCTTTCGGTTTGCTGCTGTCAATGTCACTTCGATCCTCACCGGAACCGGTTATTCTACCACGGACTATGATGGCTGGGGACCGGTCGCCGTGGCGTTTTTCTTTTTCATCATGTTCATCGGCGGCTGTGCCGGGTCAACCTCTTGTGGAATAAAGATCTTCCGGTTTCAGGTGCTTTTTCAAAACGTCCGTCAACATCTGGCAAGGGTGCTCTACCCGCACGGTATTTTCACCCAGAAATTCAACAACCGTCCGATCAGCGAGGATGTAACGTCAGCGGTGATGAGTTTCTTCTTTCTCTATATTCTGTCCTTTGCCGTCTCTGCCATGGCGCTATCCATTGCCGGAGTGGACACGGTTACCGCCTTGTCGGGTGCCGGATCGGCGATTTCAAATGTCGGGCCGGGGCTCGGCGCCATCATCGGACCTGCAGGAACATACAAAGATCTGGGTGACGCACCGAAATGGATTTTGTGCATCACCATGCTGCTTGGCCGGCTGGAACTTTTCACGGTGCTGGTATTGCTTAGCCCGCGTTTTTGGCGAACTTAGATTCTTTGAACCTACCTCAATGAGAGCCGTTATTCGGCAGGCTGCAGAACCGTACCGCTTTTGGCGGGCGGCTGTTTTTTGCCGAATAACACGGCCAGTAATTTGCGAATGTCTTCACCAATGCCAACAAATGCTGGTACCAGAAACAGAACCAGCAGGGTGGCTGACGCGAGACCAAACACCATGGTAGTTGCCATCGGCAACAGGAATTGCGCCTGCAGGCTCTTTTCAAACATCAATGGAATCAGGCCACCGATTGTCGTCAGCGATGTCAGCAACACCGCGCGCAATCTGTCGCGGCTTGCGCCAATGGCGGCTTCCTTCAGCGTGTCTCCCTCGCGCAATCGCTCATCAAGGCGGCTGACCAGAATAATCGAGTCATTGACCAGAATACCGGCCAGGCCGAGCAATCCGATAAACGACAGGATGGTCAGTTTCAGCCCCAACAGATAATGGCCAAACACTGCACCAACGACGCCGAACGGAATGATCAGCATTACCGCAATGGGGCGCCAGTAGCTGGCAAACACCCAGGCAAGAACAATATAGATCACCGCCAAAGCAATCAGTGCCCCTATCTGCAGGTCGGCAAACGCTTTGCGACGCTCTTCATCGCGGCCCGAATAGCGATAACTCACGCCATAACGATCAACGATCTGTTGCAAATTGGAGGCTTCAAGCTCTTCGATTGCCTTCTCGGTTGTACTAACTTCGGTATCGATGTCGGCGGTGACCGAAACCGTTGCCTTGCCGTCAATTCGCTCAATTGCCGCAAAGCCCTGTCGCTCGGTAATCGACACCACTTCAGAAAGAGGTACGAATTCACCCGCCGGGCTTTTCAGATTGAAATTGCGCAATGCCGCGGTGCCATTGCTACGCATGATTTTCGAGACGCGGATGGTGATTTCATCATCTCCATCGGCAAAACGCCGCGGTATGGCACCCTCAAAGGAATTGCGAAGCTGACGACCAACAGCATCAATTGTAAAGCCCAACGAGGCACCACGATCCTTCAGCTGCATGGTCAGTTCCGGTTTGCCATAGGGCAGGTCGTCTGACACGCCCGAAATGCCTTCAACCGTTTGCACAAGTGGAATAATCGCCGTCGCGGCCTGTTTCAACACGGCAATATCGGGACCTTGCAGCTGAATATCAATATCGCGTCCGGGTGGACCACCCCGCGATTCATAAAGTGCTGCACGGCGCACACCGGCGATTCTGGGCAAGGCCCTGCGCCAGGCCCTTGTGATCTGTGGTGTGCGGACAGTTCTTTGCTCAGAAGTTGTTAATTGCACGCGGATACTGGCGACATTGTCTCCGGTCGACCGTCCCGCCTTGCCAAGTGTCGCAAAGGAGGCAATTACCAGTTTCTCCTTGCCGCCGGTCAGATCCTGCTCTGCCGTGCGAAGTGCCTGGTCGATGCGGTTGATTGCTTCTATTGCTTTGTGTTCGGGCATTCCGGCATTAAATACAATGCGAGCATTGATGTTTTCAGCCTCTGCAGACGGGAAGAAAACAAAGCCCACCTTGCCGCCCATGATCATGCCGATCACTCCAACGCCAAACAACGCGGCCGCCACGGCAATTGTGAAATATCGAAACGAGAACGATCCGCGCACCAATAAGTCAAATGGATAGTCGCGGAACCAATTAAAGCCCTTATCAAAGGTCCTGCGGAAAGCGCCATCAGTGACAACTTCATTTTCAGAACGCCCCCGCTGTCGCCAGCGGGCCAGCAGGGAAAACACCACCTCCAGCAACACTGAAGCCACATAGGCTGTGATCGCCAGCGCACCCATAAATTTCAGCAGGGATGTCGCCGCCCGTTGCTGCTGGATAAAGTCAACGATCTGTTCGGGCGAACCGGGCATTTGCGGAATGGCAACATAGCCACGCAGCCAGGCGAGGATGCCGTTGGCAAGTTCAATAAACCAGCCACCCTTGCCCGGTTCAGCAACAGAAACGGCAAAGACACCAATCAGCAAAGCAACGGTAAACTGCCGCCAGTAAGACCAGCGCCGCGCCACCCGGGGCCGCAATGTGTGAGCCAGATGCCCGGGAAGGATCAAAAAACACTCAATAAGACTGGCAATGATTACCGCAATCACCACAATTGGTAGCACGCCCATAATCTGTCCGATACCACCACGAATTACCAATATGGGTGCAAAGGCGGCGATTGTTGTGATCATTGCTGCGGATACCGGCATAACCATGCGCCCAGCGCCATTTTCGGCCGCCTCAAATGGCCCGTCTCCAGCGGTGAACCGGGTTGCCGTATGCTCGCCCACAACAATGGCATCGTCAACAATGATCCCCAGCATCATGATCAATCCGAACAGGGAGATCATATTTATGGTTTGCCCGAGCAGCCACATGATACCAATGGTTGCCAGCATGGCGACGGGAATTCCGGCAGCCACCCAAAAGGCGATGCGGGCATTTAGAAAGATAAACAAGATGCCAACAACCAGCACCAGGCCACCCAGACCATTGGTGACCAGCAGCATGATGCGGTCGGTCAGGGCGTTGGCCCGCACATCGTATTGCAACAGCTCAAGGCCTGCTGGCAATGTCCCCTCGATCTCTTTGAGATATCCCGTTAAAATCTGATTGGTGCGCAGGGTGTCGGCAGAATCTGCCCGTTGAATTTCGATCTGAATGGCGTTTTTGCCATTAATGAAACCCCGCGGTTCGCCATCTTTGTAGCCGTCAGTAATCCTGGCTACATCGTGCAGTCGGACTTTTTCGCCGCTGGCAAAACTCTTGATTTCGATGTTTCCCAAGCCTTCGGGCGTTTCCGCATCAGCCAGCGTGCGCAATTGTTTTTCGACCGTGCCATCCATCTGCCCGGAAGGCAGGTCACGGGAGTTGGATGATATGGTTCGGGATATATCTGCGATGGTCAGGTCGAGGCGGCGCAATTCCCGCTCCGGTACATCCACATGCAGCTCACGGGTGCGCAGTCCGGTAAACAGGATTTTGTCGATGCCGCGCTCTATCAGATCATCGCGTATTTTTTTCGCATAAAAACGCAGTGCTTTTTCTGAAACCGGACCCGTCAAGGCCAGACGGGCCACCCGGTCAAAACCACGGGTCGACTGTCGCACTGTGGGAGTTTCTGCATCTTCCGGCAGCGTGGTGACAGCTTTGACGGCCGTTTCGGCCTCGCGCAAGGCTTCCTTCATATCAACGCCGGATTCATACTCCACACCGATTGACGCAATTCCCTCACGGGCGCGGGAAGTCACCCGGTCAACACCATCAAGATAGCGCAGTTCAGGTTCGATAATTTCCAGTATGTTGGATTCTATATCTTCGGCGCTGGCTCCCGACCATTCTACCGTCGTGGTGATTACCGGAATTTCGATTTTCGGGAAAAACTGAGTGTTTATTCGGCTCAGCGAAATCGCCCCAAAAAGGATCATCAATACCATGACCAGATTGGCGGCATTGCGATGGCGCACGAACAGGCTGATCAAGCCAGAGGGTTTTGTCAGGTTCATTGCGTGTTTGGTCAATTCACGAGAAGCCATGACGTCGCCTCCCTATTGCCCTGTGGCGGTGTCAGCACCACCAGCGCGAAATGCACCTATCAGCTCACGTCGCTTGTCGCGGGGCAAGGCTCGAAACTGATCAAGCGTCAGATTATTGGACTTGGCGACTTTAGCAATTTCTTCTGGTGTGGGGCGACCGCGCGGAGCGTTACCGCCACCGCCGCTGTTCTCGTCGCCGCCCTTGATACCACGCTGAGCACCTGCCGGAGGTTGCGCGGCTTCGCCTTCACGACGCACGTTCAGCCCGGCACTTACTTCGGTAATCCGGGTGGTCAGAACTTCGTCGCCATCCTTCAGGCCAGACCCGATCAGTGCCCTTTCGCCCTCGTAGGCGACGATCTCCACCTGGTTTTCCACCAGTTTGCCCTCCACGGCCGTATAGACGGTATCGGCACCATAGATCGCTGTGTCGGGAACCATAATCGTGTTGGAGAACAGCCGGTCCGGCACGCGCACTTCAACAAATGCTCCTGGACGTATGGCAACCGCATCGGTTGATTCACTCACAACGCCAAACAGTTCAACGCCGCCTCGACTGGAGATAATTTCGGCCCCGACACGATCAATCATGGCCGGGTATTTCCAGTCCTTACCGCCGACCGACCAGATGATTTCCAGCTTGCGGCCAATCAAGCCCCCATCATCGGTCTGCAATCTGCCATATTGCGCATCGGTCAGCGTGAATTTCACTTCCATCGTATTTGCTTCATACATCGAGACGACGACATCATTGGCGGTGATAGCGCGGCCCATTTCGGCGGTGCTGGACCTGACAATACCTGAAAATGGTGCTTCGAGCTTGGTCGATTCAAGGTTGCGATTGGCCTGTTCAACCCGCCATTGCAGTCGCAACAGAGACGCTTTCAACTGTTCAATGCGTGCTTTTTGCACGTTGATTGTATCTTCCGAGAGCCTGACGGCCTGCTTGCGCTGACTGACAACAAGTTTGCGAATCTCAACCTGTTGTTGCGTCGCCGTCTGCCGCTGCTTTAACGATTCCACCCGCGAAAGATCTGCCGTGGCCAGGTCCAGCTGTTCACGCACCGATGCAAGCTTGCTGATTTCCAGCGAAATCTGGGCTTCATTTTCAATGACCTTGGCTTCCGCTTCCTGCAGATTTGCTTTGGCTTCAGCAAGCGCACCGCGATAATTGAATTCATCAATTTCAACCAGCACGTCGCCTTTGGAAATCTTGGCTCCTGATCGCAGCTTTGGACTGACATTGACTATTTCGCCGGAAACCAGCGATCTCAAATCTACACTGCGGGCCGCCACGGTTTGTCCATATGCGGTGAAAATTGGCTGATAGTCGGAAGCCTTGGCTGTGACGGTCTCAATTGTATAAACCGTCTTGAAGGCCCGTCGTTTTCTGGGTTCGGGTTTGTCGTCAATCATTCGCTTGGCGAGCATGAATGAGCCAAACAATATGGCCACCATCAAAACAGCCTGCAACATGACAAGCAGCAAGCTTACCCAAATCGATCTTTTTGAAACCGGCGTATCATGATCCTGCGGCGCGAGAATGGATATCGCGTCGTCTGCATTGCTGTTTGAGGCATTCCCGGCGACAGGCAAGTCCTTATCGCCTACTTTGTCCAACATAGAACCACTCCTGAAGTGGGGCGAAACTAAAAGCTCAGCCTATTCCACTCAAGTTAATATTCGGCAATATACCACGCCGAAAGGCTCGGTGAAACGGCAATGGTGTCGCCACCGATGTTAAGAAAAAATTGCCGGATCAAATGAATAGCTTTGGCTGCAAAACTCACATTTGACCTGAATATCGCCTTGTTCAACGCTTTCCTGCCTTTCATCTGCTGAAAGTCCCTCCAGCATATCAGTCACCTTCTGTTCAGAGCACGAACAATCATCAAGCACTTTCTGGCTGTCATAAACCCGAACACCATGCTCGTTGAAAAGCCTGAACAACAATTTCTCAGGCTGTACAGCACTGTCGGTCAGTTCAATGTCATCAACAGTTTTCATTAAAAATTTGGTTTCAGTCCAGGCTTCATCTTCTTTAAAACCATCGTAAGAGTCATGGTCGCCATTATCACCGCCATCACCGTCACCGTCGCCGTCGCCGTTGTTGCCGCTGTCGCCGCTGTCGCCGCTGTCGCCGCCATGCAGATCGCGCTGCCGCATGCGTTCTTCTGTATCCGGCAGGAACTGAACCAGTACACCACCGGCGGTCCAGGCATGTTTTGGCGTTTGACCTTCGCGACGGGTCAGAACTTCACCAACGGCCAGTCGAATGTCGGTTGGAATTTGCTCCGACTGGCGAAAATACTGACGTGCGACATCTTCCAGGCTGGTACCGTCAAGCTGCACGATGCCCTGATAGTGTTGTGTGTAGGCACCCTGATCGATGGTCATGGCGAGGCTGCCGCGACCCAGCAATGTGGCACTATCCGTTTCGCCAAGATGATCCAGTGCCTGTTCATCATAGCGTGCATAAGCGCGCACTGATCTCGGTGTCGTAAAGTCGGTAACGATCATCGACACCGGTCCGTCCGTTTGAGTCTGTATGATGAATTTGCCTTCAAATTTCAGCGCTGTTCCCAACAGAACCGTCAAGGTGATGGCTTCTGCCAACAACCGAGATACCGGCTCCGGATATGCGTGGCGCTCAAGAATGGAATCCAGCATTGGTCCCAACTGAACGGAGCGCCCCCGAACGTCGAGAGAGTTCACCTGAAACGGGATAACCGCATCTTGCCCGGCAAAATCAATATTGAGAGTAGCTTCTGTCATGGTCATATTTCCATACTGGAGAACCGGACAGCATCATCTGCCGTCGACGCATTCGCCGCCATTTCGGAATCCGACGTGGTAACCCAAATATCGTCACGCCGTCGACATGTCCTGAAATAGTTCATTTTGAAGATCATTCAAGGGGTTGGAAACAGCGGCGACCGACCGACCGTTGCAGTTCCTGCCACCTTATTTGCCCGACAGACACCAGGCCAAAATGCCCTTTTGCACATGAAGTCGGTTTTCTGCTTCATCAAAGATCACACTTTGCGGTCCGTCCATTACGGCATCGGTGACCTCTTCGCCGCGATGGGCCGGCAGGCAATGCATGAAAATGGCGTCGGAAGCCGCCTGCGCCATCAATTCTTCATTTACCTGATAGGGCGCAAATGTGTTGTGGCCACCGGATATGTCTTCCATGCCCATAGATGACCAGGTATCGGTCACCACACAATCAACACCCGACACCGCTTCGTGCGGATTCCGTGTCAAATGGATATTCCCACCATCATCCTGTGCGCGGTTGAGATAATCCACATCCGGACCAAATCCTTCAGGTGCAGCAATGTTCAGTTTGAATTCAAACCGGGACGTCGCCTCCATCAATGAGTTGACGACATTGTTGCCATCTCCCGAATAGGCCAGGGTTTGGCCTTTGATCGGCCCTTTATGTTCTTCGTAAGTCATCACATCGGCCATGATTTGGCAGGGATGAGTTTCGTCGGTCAATCCATTGATCACCGGCACCGTTGCATATTTGGCCAGCTCCAGCAGGCGCTCATGTGCCGTGGTGCGGATCATAATGGCATCGACATAGCGCGACAGAACCCGCGCTGTATCAGCGACCGTTTCGCCACGGCCCATCTGTGAGGAATCGCCATCCAGAATGATGGTCTCACCACCCAGCTGACGCATGCCGACGTCGAACGACACGCGGGTTCGGGTGGAAGGCTTGTCGAATATCATCGCCAGTACCTTACCTTCGAACGGGCGGTCGCCCATGCGCGGCGAATTGCCTGACTTTTGGGCGCTCTTCATGGTGCCCGCATTGTCGAGAATAGATCTCAGCTCGCCTGCCGGGACGGCGGCAATATCAAGAAAATGTCTGGCCATGGCTTTAACCGGCTTCCTTGAGGGCAGTCAGCGCTGCTTCAATCTTGTTTACTGCTTCCTGAATATCCGCTTCGCTGACGGTCAGCGGTGGCAGCAGACGCACCACATTGTCACCTGCAGGCACAGTCAACAAATGTTCGTCGCGACAAGCACCCACAACATCAAGATTTGTGATTTTGCATTTCAAACCCTGCATCAAACCGTCTCCGCGCACGCCTTCAATCTGGTCTGGGAAACTATCAGCAATCTCGGCTAGTTTCTGCTTCAAAAAGATCGCTCGTTGCTGGACCTGTTCCAGAAACCCGTCTTCCAACACGACATCCAACACGGTATTGCCGATGGCCATTCCCAGCAAATTGCCACCATAAGTCGTTCCGTGTGTGCCAGGTTGCATGCCAGATGCCGCCGCTTCGGTCGCCAGACAGGCGCCGACAGGAAACCCACCACCAATGCCTTTGGCAATCGCCATGATATCGGGCTCGGCACCCTCAATCCATTGATGGGCAAACAGTTTACCTGATCGGCCGATACCACACTGGATTTCGTCATAGATCAGCAACAGGCCATGCTCATCACACAACTGGCGCAACCCTCTCAAACACTGGTGTGGAACCGAGATTATTCCGCCTTCCCCCTGTATGGGTTCAATCAGAATTGCTGCAGTGGTATCACTGATGGCAGCTTTCAGTGCCTCATGGTCGCCAAATGGGACCTGGATGAATCCGGCAACCTGCGGGCCAAAACCCATCATGTATTTTTCATTGCCACCAGCTGAAATCGCCGCCAGCGAACGACCGTGAAAAGCACCTTCAAAGGTAATGATGTCGACCCGCTCCGGCGCATCATTTTCAAACTGCCAGCGCCTGGCTGTCTTGAATGCGCACTCCATGGATTCAGTGCCGCTATTGGTGAAGAAAACACGATCAGCAAATGAATTATCGCAAAGTCGCCGCGCAAGTTGTTCCTGTTGCGGGCTTTCATAAAGGTTCGATACATGCCACAGCTTTTCGCCCTGATCAGCCAGAGCTTTCACCAGTTTTGGGTGAGAATGGCCCAGGGAATTAACGGCAATACCGGCTGCAAAGTCGAGATACTCAACACCTTCATTGGTGAACAGTCGCACACCCTCGCCGCGCTCGAAGTGAATCGGCGCTCTGGCAAATGCACTAAAGAGAGAGGAAGAAGATGTCGCTTCGGCCATGATGATGGTCCTTTGTTACCGCTACGAGGTTGAGGCTTTCGCCGGGTGATTGAGAAAAGCAAAAACCGCCCAACGCGTCGCATGGGGCGGTTTCCAGCGCCAATTTAACCATCGCCTGATGCCTGTCAATGCAGTGATTACAACCTCTGCATTAACATCCAGCGTTTGAGAAGCTCTTGATTGACGCCGGGTAAGGAGGCAATTTTACCCACTTTATCCCCAGATTTCGCACAAATTCGAGAACCAGATTCTTTTGCTTGGGGACAAAGTGAAAAAATGATTCGTCCTGCTGTCGGGACTCTTGCGGGCGAGTCAAGGACCATTGTAGCTTCAAAAAAATGTTGGAGAGCCTGAGCGCTCAGCAACAAATATCCGACCGACTCCCCCCACAAATGTGGCGGATTTTAACTTGCCCTGACCGGCAGACGGATTTTTGCGCGCTGGAGTCCAACTATCGATGGCGGCGAAGAGCGGCAACAATACGAGGAAGATGAAACATGGCCTGGACTGATGATCGTGTTGCGCGACTGGCGAAACTCTGGGCCGAAGGTCTGAGCGCCAGTCAGGTTGCCGCAGATTTGGGCGGCGTGACCCGCAATGCTGTGATTGGCAAGGTTCACCGGCTTGGACTGTCAGGTCGCGCCAAACCGGCTGGTAAATCCAATGCTGCTTCACGGCGCAAGCCCGCAGCTCGAGCAGCAGGCGGCAGCGGTGACGGCGGCGGCGGCGGTGGTGCGAACTATTCCCGCACCCGCCAGACCACCCGCACCGTCGGCAACACCGTCATCAAAGTTGATTTTGAAGAAGACGTTGCGTTTCGACCAAAGCCGGTGGAAGACCTTGTCATGCCGGTATCACGTGAACTTGGCTTGCTGCAGCTGACAGAAACCACTTGCAAATGGCCAACCGGTGACCCGACCATGCCTGGATTCTCGTTTTGTGGTCACTCAACCAACGACGACAAACCCTATTGCGAATACCACAACAAACTGGCTTTCCAGCCACCAAGTGAACGTCGCCGCCGCCGATAGCGCTTCGCGACACAAATTTATCTTGTCGCACTGAAGATCTCGTGGAATTATTAGGTCTGTTTAATCGATCGCGCATCGCCGCATCGTAGTTGGGGGGCATCTATGCTTGATATTTCCGTTTCTGGACAACCACGTCAGTTCGATCTTGATGATCCAGTTCTCCCCGATTGGGTGACAGTCAAGGCGATTTCTTCCGCCGACTATGCCTATGACAACAAACTGAAGAGGTCCCAATACGAAGACCAGCTCGATGCGCTTCATCTGGAACTCGTTAAACTCCAGGCCCATCGCCTCGCTACCGGCCAGCGCATTGTCATTGTATTCGAAGGTCGCGATGCCGCCGGCAAAGGAGGTACAATTGGTGCCTTCCGGGAATATCTCAAACCCCGCCATGCGAAAATTGTTGCTCTCAGCAAACCATCCCAAGCCGAACGCGGCCAATGGTATTTTCAACGTTACGTTTGTCACCTGCCAACAGATGGTGACATGACATTGTTTGACCGATCCTGGTACAATCGTGGCGGCGTCGAACCCGTGATGGGCTTTTGTTCCCCGGAACAAACCATCCAATTTCTGGACCAGACCCCGGCTTTCGAAAATCAGATCGTTGACGAAGGTATCGCATTTTTCAAAATCTGGTTGAATATCGGTCAGGAAATGCAGATAAAAAGATTCCATGATCGCCGCCACAACCCGCTGAAATCATGGAAATTATCGCCCATCGATATCAAGGCTCTGAGCAAGTGGAACGACTATACACAAGCCCGGGACCAGATGTTGAAGGCCACACATACTGACCACGCCCCGTGGACGGTCATCCGTTCAAACGACAAACGGCGAGCGCGCATCAATGCTATTCGACACGTGCTTCTCGCATTGGATTATGAAGGTAAAGACACCAAGGCTATCGGCAAGCTCGATTCCAATGTTATCGGTTCCGGTCCGGAATATCTCAACGGAAACTGACAATTCAAAGCCAACCCCGTTCAGCACCTAATTTGGCCGCAGGCGGATGACATAAATATCCACTGCCCGTCCGTTACCTCCCACATCAGTATTGAAGCTCAGGTAGGCATCTTCATCCTGACCCAACTCAACATTATTGAGAATAACGTCGAAGATCTGCGCCTCCACCCTGTCACCCGCGGTGAACCGCTTGCGCCCACAATTTCCCATCTTGCCAAATTCGCAATAGACAGCGAACTGATGATTGGTTTTTGCCGAACTCTTGAGCAGAATTTCAACCGTCGCGGCTTCCCCCTTCAGCGGCAGCATAACCCCGCGCGGGACGAGAATTTTGAGATTGTTTTCAGAATTGCCCGCGTTGGAAGCAAGACGCACAAAGCGCTCGTTGGGGTTCTGGAAAACTTCAGCTGTCCCTCGGCCACCTGCGTCAATATTTATTGAATCATCGCTGGGGTTGAAAACCGTAATCCAGCCATCCGCATCACCAGGCAGGAACTGTCCAGACTCTATCGTTTGACCTGGATTGGGGACGCTCCCCCCCAATTGTTGTTCAATCAGCGCCGGGCCGAAAGTATAGGCCCACCAGGACGCCACACCAAATCCCACAACGATGATGGTCCAAAGCAGAAGTTTTGCATAAGGCTTGCGCTCCCGCGCAGCTGAAGCTGCGTAGGCTTCAGAATAAGCATCACGGGAATCAATTGCAGACTCTTCCACCGATTCTGCCACCTCTGCTTTCCCGTCACCCAACTTCACGGGGATCGGTGGTGGCGGCGGCGGCGAGGGCGGCGAGGGAAACGAAGGCGACGGCGGTGACGCTGGAGCCGCGACCGGGGCTGTCGGTGGAACCGGTAGCGGCGGCGACTCAGTCCCGGGCTCCACACGAATTCCGCCTGGATTCGAAGGGGCAATATCAGTTCCTGCCGGGGTGGCAGAGTGATCAGGCCTAAACACCGGAATCGGCGGCGGCGGCGGCGGCGGCGACGGCGACGTCGAAGCCGTTGGTGGAGAGAGCGATTGAGGTGGTTGGAGTGGTGTGGTCGGTGGAGGCGGAGCGGCCGGAATCGGCGCTGCACCGACGGGCGCAACAGGGCTTGGAGCCACCGGCCAAGGTGATTGACTTGCTGCTGCTTGTGTCGGGTTTGAATTTGCCAGATACCCGACCTCAATATTGGCAATCGCACTTTCCAGCCGCTGGCGCTGAAGGCTTTGTGCTGCAAGGTCCAGTGCCTGGTTCTGGCTCAGCATGCGCTCCAGCGCCTGACGCGAAGAATCATAAATTGCAGCCCGGGCTTCTGGTGTCACATCCCCGTGCTTGCTCAGAGTTCCCCGAATAAGATCTTCAAATCCGGCCACGTCCATCTCCACCCAACATAACCATCCCCGCGCTTTTAGCCCCGATCAACCAAATTGCAAACCGATTCGAGCGGTTTGCTTTCAGTCCCCATAGTATCGAAGGTTCATCATTTGTGAAATTGGAACCGGGCATTTATTGACGTGCTCGTAAGAATAATTAGGGTGGCACAAACATTTTCCCCAACATCTGGTTTCCACATTGGCCCTTCCCGCAATTCTCAAAGACGGCCTGTCTCTGCCTGCAATAGCCGCACCACTGTTCATCATATCCCACCCGCCCATGGTCATTGAGCAATGCAAGGCCGGTGTCATTGGTTCATTCCCGGCGTTGAATGCGCGACCTGAATCCCAACTGGATGAATGGTTGGCGGAAATTACCGAAACGTTGAGTGCTCATAATCGCGCCAATCCGGACCGGCCCGCAGCCCCTTTCGCTGTCAATCAGATTGTTCATCGTTCAAATGACCGCCTCGAGCACGACGTTGAAATGTGTGTGAAACATAAAGTGCCGATCGTCATCACTTCGCTGGGTGCGCGACCTGAACTGAATGATGCCATCCACTCCTATGGTGGCATCACCTTGCACGATATCATCAACAATCGCTTTGCTCACAAAGCCATTGAAAAAGGAGCCGATGGTCTTATCGCAGTGGCAACCGGCGCAGGAGGCCATGCTGGCACCCTGTCACCCCTGGCGTTAATTCAGGAAATTCGCGAATGGTTTGATGGTCCTTTGCTGCTCAGCGGTTCAATTGCAACAGGCCAAGCCGTGCTCGCAGCCCAGGCAATGGGTGCTGATATGGGCTATATTGGTTCGGCCTTCATCGCTACCCAAGAAGCCCGCGCGGCTGATACCTACAAACAGATGATTGCCGACTCATCAGCCGAAGACATCGTCTATTCCAACCTGTTCACCGGTGTGCACGGCAATTATCTGAAAGGCTCGGTACGGGCAGCTGGAATGGATCCGGATGACCTCCCGGAAGGAGACCTCAAAACCATGGATTTTGGTACCGAAAAGACCAAAGCCTGGAAAGACATCTGGGGCTCTGGTCAAGGAGTTGGGGCCGTCAAGGAAGTGGTGCCTGTCGCCGAGCTTGTCGCCCGGCTGATCTGCGAATATGATGCGGCCAAGGCCAAATTGGTTGGTTGATCAAACCGGTCTTACTCAACTGACAGTGTGAAACTCGCCCCGGTAGGGTTTTGCAGTTTCCGGCAGCTGTCGTACCAGAAAGTGGTCCTCGTATTTCAGTTGACGCAACAGCACTGGCCACATCTCGCGATACCCCTCCACGATTGATGGGCTCGGTGACGGCAGGTCGTGTTTGATCAATTCATGCAATTGCGGAAGGGCAAAATAGGGCACCATGGGAAACATATGGTGCTCGACGTGATAGTTCATGTTCCAGTAAATAAACCGACTGATCGGATTCATGTGAACTGTTCGGCTGTTGAGGCGGTGATCGGTAACGTTCTCTGCCAATCCGCCATGTTGCAGCAGTCCGGTCATCACATGGTGCCATGCTCCATACAGTCGCGGCAATCCAATCAACATCAGGGGGAGGATGGATTGCATCCACAGGGACAGCCCAATCACCACCGCATAGATGGTGCACCACACGCGCGCCACAGTAATCGCCTTGGCCCGTTCCGGTTCGGGAATATAATCCTGGTGCGTGTCATCTATGCGTTCCAATGAATAATTGATCATGTTTTTGAGGCCATGATAGCTGTCACAAAGGCCAAAAAAGTTCGCCAGAACCCGCAACAAATTCGGTGGGCGCATAAATACGATTTCAGGATCACGGCCAACAATGATTGTATCTGAGTGATGACGACTATGGCTCCAGCGCCAGGCAATCGGGTTTCTGATCATCATGAAGGATGCCAGCTGATAGACCGCCCGATTCATCCATCGTGTCTTAAACGCCGTTCCATGGCCGCATTCGTGCCAGCGGGAATCGCCTGCGGACCCATAAAGAACTCCGTAGGCAAGAAAAAATGGTGCACTCCACCAACTCGGCCACAATACTATCGCGGTGATGGCGAACCCTATCAGACAGGCCAGCCAAATCAGCGTGTCCCGCACTGCCGGACCATCCGCCCGAGACATCAACTGCTTCAGCTTCGCGCGTGGCACATCACTATGATACCAATCAGCAGACGCCAGGCCGGTTTCAACAGCCCGTCGGGCACTGATCCCCAACGTGCTGTAATCCCGTGTTTCTACAGTCATGACGGTGCCTTGAGTGTGTCATCAATGATGGTAGCTATTCACCCCACAGACACAAGCCGCAAACACAAGCCGCAGACACCAGCCATGGACACAAGCCAGGGCACAAACAGCCTGGCCGGATTATTTGTCCTGTTTAACTTTTTGCTTTTGAACACCAAGGCCTTCAATGCTGACTTCCATAGTATCTCCGACTTTCAGGAATTTTGGCTTTGGTTTCATGCCCAACGCCACGCCGGGAGGGGTGCCGGTAATGATTACGTCACCGGGATGCAATGTAAACAGGCCGGAAAGATGTTCGATAATCTGAGCCACCGTAAAAATCATCGTCGATGTGTTGCCGTTCTGCATGCGCTTTCCGTTGACATCGAGATACATAGCAAGATTCTGGGGGTCTTTCACTTCATCACGTGTCACAAGCCACGGGCCCGTAGGTCCGAAGGTGTCGCAGCTTTTACCCTTGGTCCATTGACCTGTCAGCTTGGACTGAAACGTGCGTTCCGAAACATCGTTAGCCACGCAATAGCCTGCAACATATTTAAGTGCATTTTTCTCAGATACATATTTGGCCTTGCGGCCAATCACCACACCCAGTTCAACTTCCCAGTCAGTGGTTTTGGAACCGCGTGGCATGACCACGCTATCATTTGGGCCGATAACTGCCGATGTTGCCTTCATAAACAAAATCGGGTGCTCTGGGATCGCTGCCCCAGTTTCGGCAGCATGGTCTGAATAATTCAGCCCTATGCACATATACTTGCCGATACTACCAACACATGGTCCCAAACGCGGACGACCTTCAACCTTTTTAAGGCGCTTCACGTCAAGCCCGCGCAGCATTTTCAAACTCTTGTCCGACAGGAAATCGCCAGAAACATCACCAATTTTACGAGACAGATCCCGCAGAATGCCGTCCTCGTCGATCAATCCCGGTTTTTCCTGACCTGCTTTGCCGTAACGTACCAGTTTCATAAATTTCCCCTATTGTTGGACCTGTTATCTGAAAACTGAGCGCACACTACATAATGTATTAACCATATCAAGGGCCGTTAACATTTTGCCCAGTCCCGCAACGTCCAATTAAGATAGTTGTGCCAATAATTGCACGGCAGCAATTCTAACGAGGGACAATTTTTCGGAATGTTTACGTCATCAGTCCGCCGCGGCCGGCAAGCAGCTCAAAAGCGCCATGTAGACCGTCGTGAAGAGCGTGTGGAAAAAACCAAGGCTGCCACAATCTGCGTTGATGGCGCGGAAATGAATTTTCCCTGTACCGTACGAGACATACATTCCTCTGGTGCAAGATTAAGTATTGTCAACGCACAGGGCATTGCCGACAGTTTTCTGCTAATCGTACGCTCCGATGACCTGATCGCTCGATGTAAAGTGGCCTGGCGCAAATCCAATGAAATTGGGGTGCGTTTCGCCCGTATTGGTGATCTTGCTGAAGAAACTCGCATGAAGGCCGAACAGCATGCCGCCTTTAACCTGGCGATACGGCAGCAAAACCAGCGGTTGGAACAGGATCGTCAGCAAGCCGAACAGGAAGCTCAGGAGCAGTTGCAGGCGCAAGCCTTGCGTGTGGCTCGAATAAATGCAGCACGGATGCAGATCATGGGCATGGATCCGACCCAGCCCTACACCATGGATGATCTCAAGAGGGCCTATCGTCATCAGGCCATGAACAGACACCCTGATCAGGGTGGCGACCCGGTGGAGTTTCAGCAATTGACCGATATTTTCAACCTGATGGTTCAGGCTATGGAAACCCGCGAGCAAGACGCGGGCGGTGCTGCTGCCTGACTGGCCGTCCGGCCAGCGAATTCAATTTACACGGATGTGCCAAGGAGGTCGTTGAAGATTGCTTCCTGTTTTGTCGTCTTTGCGCTGATCGCTTTCAACAAATCTTCCGGGCGCAACATGCCGGCATTCCAGGTTGCCATTTGGTCCAGAGCATCTTCAACGCCGTGATCTCTGGAATAGGTAATCGCCCGCTTGATCCCGGCGATCGCCAGCGGAGACTTTTCTGCAATACTGTGTGCCAATTGCATCGCCGCATCAATCATCGCATCACGATCCTCATGGACGCTGCTCAGCAAACCCCAACCCAGCGCTTCGCCAGTTGAAAACCGGCGGCCCGTATAGGCCAGTTCGTGAACTATCGAGGGCGGGATCAGTTTTGGCAGTCGCTGCAAAGTGCCAACGTCGGCCGCCATGCCAATGTGAATCTCTTCAATTCCAAAACAGGCGTCCTTGCTTGCAATGCGCAGATCGCAGGCCGTGATCAGATCAATGCCGCCCCCCAGACAGGCGCCGTGAACCGCAGCGATCACCGGCACCCGCAATTTTTCCAGGCTGGAAAGTGACCTTTGCAGTCGCAATATCAGATCACGCAAGGCGTAAGCCGCCCGGCCGGGTTCCTGCTGCAGCATCGAGTTTATATCAGCAAAAGTAGCCAGATCCATGCCGCCCGAAAAATGTTTTCCCGCCCCGGTCAGCACAACGCAGCGCACATTTGGATCACTGTCGAATAGCGCGGCCAGACGCGGCAGGTCTGCCCAGAAATCCGGAGACATGCTGTTGGCCTTGTCTGGCCGGTTCATCTCCAGAACCGCCACGGCACCTTCCCGGGTGACATTAAAAAAACTGCTGTTCAAATCGGTCATATTGATCTCCTGCGACGCCATCCCATAGCACCGGGCGTTGAAAAATTGTAGACAGGAACATGAGTCTAAAGGAGCTGAACCGGATGCAATCAATCTGAAGTCTGAGTGATATTGCCGACATCATCGTAACTGAAAACGGCATTGCCGATTTGCGGGAGTTAAAAGCCACCGATCGCGCTGCCACTATCAGGTCGATTGCTCACCCGGCAGCAGAGTTTCAGCACAATTGACAATTCGCAGAGCTGCCCGCCGCAGAGTTTCATCTTCAACAGTCAGGCTGAGGCGAATGAAATCATAGGCCTGTGAACCGAACGAATCCCCCGGCATTACCGCAACGCCAAAATCCAGCAACCGGCTGGCAAACTTGCTGCCATCCAAACCGGTAGCCGAAACATTCACCAACATAAACATGCCGGAATCCGGACGTAGTGGCTTGAGGCCAGAACAGCTCCCAAAAACCTCCAGAAGCACATCGATACGACGCTGATAGGCAATGGCCATATTCTTTGACGTATCGTCTGCATGGGTCAACGCATGGGCCGTCATATCGGCAATAAATGGTTGATTTCCAAACAGGATACTTTCAGCCACAGATTGAACACGGGTGATGAACCAGTCCGGTCCGACCGCCCATCCTGACCGAAAACCGGGGGCAGCATGGGATTTGGAAATCGATGAAGCCACAATTATACGCTCGGCAAGGTCATCATTGTCAAACGGCGATGCAAAAGGCTTGCCATAGATCAGATCCTCATAAACTTCATCGCTGAGAATCCACATATTGTGCCGTTGGCAAAAGGCGCCGATGGCGGCAATTTCCCGATCATTCAATACCGCTCCGGTTGGGTTGTGGGGAGAGTTCAGCAACAACACCCGGGCATTCGGCACCATGGCATTTTCCAGTTGTTCAACAGTCAGGCAAAAGCCATTTTCCGCACTCATCGGGACCGCAATAAAATCAGCTCCGGTGGCACGAACCACCCCCTCATAGGTGGCATAATATGGGTCGGGCACCAGAACGGCATCACCCTGCTCCACCATCGCCAGCATGCAGATCGACAACGCTGCCTGGGTACCGGGAAATGCAACTACATTCTCCTGATTAATCAGTCGGCCGGAGCGTTTTGAATATTTGGCAGCGATCGCTTCCACCAATACCTGCTCTCCGCGACCTCCTGCATAGCCTGTGCGTCCGGCTCGCATGGCGTTATGCGCGACATCAATCAATGCCGCCGGGGTTGGTACATCCGGTTCACCAATCGTCAATTCGATAATATCTTCGCCAGCAGCCACCCGCCTTCTGGCTGCAAAATGGAGGGCCCAACGGACACTGCCCAATTCCGCCAGCCGACCGGTAATCGACGCTGATGATAATTGACGGTCAGCCACGGGCCACCTCGATGATTGCATCAAAAGCAATGTCGACATCCCGTTCACTCATGTCGAACTGACCTGCAACAAATCGAATCGCCGTGTTTCCGTCATGCAAGGTCTGTGTCAAATAAATACGCCCGTCATCATTGATCGCGTTGACCAGTTCAATATTGTGGCTGTTGATGTCGGGGCAATCCTGGGGCACGTGGCGAAATGAAAACAGTGACAGAACGGGTTCAGTAACAATCTCTATATCTGGTTCGCTGGCCAGACGTTTGGCTAGCTTTTCGGCCCAATTAACATGGTTGCGAATACGTTCCCTCAACCCCTCAAGCCCATAGGCGCGGAGCAAAAACCAGACTTTCAACGCCCGAAAACGGCGACCCAATTGAACCGACCATTCCGAGAAATTGACGATCCCGTCCTTGCCATGGGTCTTCAGATATTCCGGCTGGATGGCCAGCGTGCGCACCAGCATTTCCGGATCACGCACCAGGTGCAGGGAACACTCCATGGGAACGCCAAGCCATTTGTGTGGGTTTATGACAATTGAATCCGCTCGTTCTGCCCCTTTCCACAATTGACGATACTCCTCACAGATCATTGCCGACCCGGCCCATGCCGCATCGAGATGGGTGTAGAGGCCTTCCTCTTCCGCGATCTGGCAAATATCAGCAACATTGTCCGTCGCCCCCACCGAAGTGCCACCAACACAGATGACAATGCCGGCCGGTACCATGCCGGCCGCGCGATCGGTGGCAATCGCATCACGCAGCGCATCCGCATCCATGGCAAAAAGCGGCCCTGGTCCGGTTGGAATTTTTACCAGATTATCCTGACCAAGACCGGCCACCCACATTGCCTTATCAATCGATGTATGAGTGCGGCCAGAAGCATAGACCCGCAGCGGGGTCTTGCCGAAGATGCCCTGTTGGTTGCCGGTAAAATTGAGAGCCCGTTCCCGCATGGTCAATATTGCGCAAAGAGTGACTGAAGAAGCTGTGTCCTGAAAAGATCCTTTAAACTGCACAGGAAGCCCCAGTCCCTGGCGCAACCAGTCAACCATCTTGATTTCGAGCTCGGTCGCCGCCGGCGATGTCTGCCACAGCATACATTGGCTGGCAAAGGCGGTCGCCAATTGTTCGGCCAATTGCGCGGCCGGAGCGGCGTTGGACTGAAAATAGGCGAAAAAGCGAGGGTGCTGCCAATGCGTCATGCCAGCTGGAATAATACGCTCAAAATCAGCAAAAATTTCTTCCATCGCTTCGCCGGACTCAGGAGCGGCATCGCCAATTTGCGCGGCGATTGAACCGGGAATTACCTGTGGCCGCACCGGTTGCTGCTCCACACCTTCAAGATAATCAGCGGCCCAGTCAGAGGCTCGATGGGACCACTTGCGAAAATCAAAGGGTGAGTTCATTGATTTGCTCCAGAACTGTATAAAGACAACCACGGCTGCGTTTCAGCTCGCCGACGCTCAATACTCTGTATCTCGCCTCGGCTTCCAACACCTGTATCTGGCAGAATCATTACGGATATGGAACCCAAAAACACAAAGAGGCAGCAAAAGCCGCCCCTTGGTCGGTAGGGTATTATATAAGGTTATTTCCAGCAGCCACCTCTGCCACGAAGACGTGGGGAGGTGCCATTAACCCAATTTATCTGATGGGGACCACATTTGCAGCAGTTGCAAGTGTTATCTTGCTGGCAGAATCTCGGTTGCCACGTTCGGCAGCCAGGGTTTTTTCCACGTCACGCGACTGACGATAAACCACTTCTCCTGCGGTTCCCATCACCCGCTTCAGGGTCACCAGATCACACGTCGATGCCACCAGCAGTCCAAGGTGGTTCAGATGTCGACGAGCATAACAAAATGCGGCGAGACGGGCCCGGTTTTGCAATGGCAGTTCCTTGGCGATTTCAACCGCGTCGATTGGCTCCGCCTGGGTCATTTGACCAAACAGGCTTTCCGGTATCGGGACGCTGGTTTCGTTGAGAGAATGCGACTGTTCTCGGGACATGGTACCCTCCTTTAAGGTTGGCACCATGTTCACGCATCGCAAGTTAACACGACGTGAACAAATTTAGATAAATTTCGCAGGCTTTGGATACAGCTTTTAGCTGCCAGATTGTAAACATCCGGTATAATTCTGCCGATAATGGCCAAAACTTTGCAACTAATTTCGGTTTCGACGCTCTTTGCTCGATATCAGATCAGCGCTCGGTGCTCCGGCATTCCGCACACATCCAGATCCAGAGCAAAAATTTTCCCCGCATCTGGTTGTTTTGCAAAGTCTTTTTCGCTCAAACCTTCCGATGCTGACGTGACAAACAGAGTTTTCAGATCGGGCCCACCAAATGCCGGGCAAGTTGGTTGGCTCGCAGGCAGCTCAATGGCCCGGTCGAATGAACCATCCGGTGCATAGCGTGCAATCCGCCAGGCACCCCATTGAGCGTTCCACAAATACCCCTCCGCATCGCAAACCGCGCCATCAGGATTGATATTCTCATTTCTCAAATTTATGTGAACCTGTCGCTCACCGTCGGGGTTTCCCAGATCGTCCAACGGCCATCGCCAGATGATCTGTTTCCTTGTATCCGCCAGATAGGCAGTTTTCCCATCCGGAGAAAAACAGGTGGCATTGGGAATGCTCGCCGGGTTTGCCAGACAACCAATCTGTCCGTTGTGATAGCGATAAAACGCCCCTTCATGCGGACTGCCGTCACGGGCCATCGTGCCTATCCAGAACGAACCATCCGGGCCAATACGACCATCATTCGACCGCGTCGATGGATTGTCGGATTCCAGATCAATCACGGTTTCCCAACGGCCAGATAATAGGTCAAACTTCTGCAAACCACTGGCTGTTGCCACCAACAGGGTTTCAGAGTCGATCCACCCGGCCGCCGAGGCCGGCTCACCAAAATCCCAGCAATGGTGTTGGTCGCCCAGATGATTACAGACATGCAGGCGACCAACCGGAATGTCGAACCAATACAGACGCTCGCGTTCAGGGTGCCAGAGTGGCCCCTCCCCCAGCGTACAGCGGGGTCCGAAAATTCTCATAAGACGCCCTAATGGTTATCGCGGGGAACAATTTTGCCAACATTACGGTATTTCACCGCCGGTTTCAAAACCATGCCCTCTTCGAACTGATCAACAATACCCCGTTGAATTTCCTGCCACGGCGTTTGATGATCCGGGACATAGTCGAGCCGACCCGTCGCCAGTTTTACGGCAACTGCCGCCTTGCGTTTGCTCAGCTCATCATCGGAGATAAGGATATTGGCTTCGCGCGTGTTCAGATCAATGCGCACCTGATCTCCGGTTTCGATCAGCGCAAGGCCACCCCCCACCGCTGCTTCCGGTGAAGCATTGAGGATCGACGGTGACCCAGACGTGCCGGACTGACGGCCATCGCCAATACACGGCAACGACGTAACACCGCGTTTCAACAGGTCATCCGGTGGCTGCATATTGACCACTTCAGCACCGCCCGGATAGCCAATTGGCCCAGCGCCGCGGATGAACAACAGCGTAAATTCGTCGATACCCAGCGACTTGTCATTGATGCGCGCGTGATATTCTTCACGCCCGTCAAATACGACCGCGCGCCCTTCAAAGGCGTTGAGGTCATCCGGATTGGACAGGTAGCGGCCGCGAAATTCGTCGGAAATCACCGACGTTTTCATGATCGCCGTATCAAACAAATTGCCCTTCAGATTGAGGAATCCGGCCTGCTGCAACATCGGTTTGTCAAACGGCCAGATCACTTTGTCATCAGCAACCTCCACTCCTTCACAATTCTCACCTATCGATTTGCCGTTGACGGTCATCGCGCTTGGATTTGGTAATCGTCCCGCGTCCATCAATTGATTGACAATGGCTGGCACTCCACCCGCGTGATGATAGTCTTCACCAAGATATTCACCCGCCGGTTGCAGGTTCAGCATCAGCGGAACATCCCAGCCAAGATCTTCCCAATCCTGATTATCGAGCCGCACCCCAAGGTGATTGGCGATGGCCTTTAGATGGATTGGAGCATTGGTGGATCCGCCAATTGCGGAATTGATCACAATGGCATTTTCAAACGCCTCACGCTTCATGATATCTGAAGGTTTCACATCCTCCCAGACCAGGTCGACGATGCGCTTGCCGGTCAGATAAGCCATCTGCGCCCGTTCCTTGTGCACGGCAGGAATTGCAGCTGAACCAGCCAGTGACATTCCAAGCGCCTCTGCAAGAGAGTTCATGGTTGTGGCGGTGCCCATCGTATTGCAATAGCCCGGTGACGGCGCCGAAGAAGCAACAATGTCAGCATATTCCTCATAGGAAATATCACCCTTCGACAGTTCCTTTTTGGCATGCCATTTAATTGTGCCGGAACCAGTGCGCTGACCTTTGTACCAGCCGTTGAGCATCGGACCGACCGACAGGGCAATTGCTGGAATATTGGCCGTAGCAGCTGCCATCAGCATGGCCGGTGTGGTTTTGTCGCAACCGATGGTCAACACCACACCATCCAGCGGATAGCCAAACAGAGTTTCAACCAGCCCCAGATAGGACAGGTTGCGATCCAGATTTGCGGTTGGACGCTTGCCGGTTTCCTGGATCGGATGCACCGGAAATTCAAAGGCGATACCACCGGCCTCGCGAATTCCTTCTCGCACCCGATCGGCCAGGACCAAATGATGCCTGTTACAGGGAGACAGGTCCGAGCCACTTTGGGCAATGCCGATGATCGGTTTGCCAGACTGCAGTTCTTCGCGAGTCAGGCCCCAGTTCATATAGCGCTCAATATAGAGCGCTGTCATGTCATAATCATCAGGATTGGCGAACCACAGTTTGGACCGCAGCTGAGATTTATCAATTCTTTTCTTGGGAGCCATTGAGTGCTTCCTTTTTCAAACGATTAGTTTGAAGCTTTATCCCCAAAGCGTCACCTGATTGTCAATCGAACTCTTGTGTTTGATTTCAATTAGCTTGGTGATTACAAACCGTCATGGCCGAAATTCGCATTCCTATCTTTGAGAGCCTCTACATCCTGGAGGGCGATCTTTCCGAACGCTTCATCCATTCAGGAGGCCCCGGTGGTCAAAATGTCAATAAAGTCGCCAGTGGTGTGCAACTCCGCTACAGCCCAAGGCGCAGCGCTACTCTGCCATGGCCGGTTATTGCCAAAGCCGAAAAGCTTGCCGGAACCCGATTGAACAGCGAATCCGAGATTGTCATTCAGGCCACCCGATATCGCAGTCAGGAGAAAAACCGAGCCGACGCCCGCACCCGGCTGATTGAATTGCTGGCGGAAGCCGCCAAACCTCCACCTCCCAAACGCCGACCCACGCGGCCCAGCATGAATGCCCGCAGAAAACGAACCGACTCGAAGGTCAAGCGTGGGCAAACCAAAAAACTGCGCGGCAAAGTCTCCTTCGACTAGAGTTGGGACTGATTGCTCTGTGTCCAGCGTCAGTTACATGATATTGTACGATTCAAATTTGGGAGATCTAGATGACATTGTTGCAGGCACAGGGCGTCCACCACATCACATTAATGGGCGCCGACAAAAAAACGTCGGTTGATTTCTGGGAAGGCGTGCTCGGCATGCCATTTGTTTTTGAACAACCCAATCTCGACAACCCGGACGAAAATCACCTCTATTTCGATCCCGGCGACGGTCGGCTGATCACAATCTTCTGCAATGAATCCCGAAAACCCAAACATAAACGCACCCCCGAAGATGCAGGATGTGTTCATCACATCGCTTTCAACATTTCCAAGGCAACCTACCGCCGGGCAATCGAAAAACTGGACCAGGCCGGAATTAAGCACAGCGGCAACAAGGATCGCGGATTCATGGATTCGATCTATTTCAGGGAACCGCTGGGATTCTTGATCGAACTGGCCTGCTATTGTTTTGAACCACCCCGAGGCATGACCCACACGGACGTGTTGCATCAGGCCCATTTATTGCGTGTGGAGCGCGATGATCACGCTATCGGGTCAACCCACGTTGCAGACGCCATTGAATTGCTGTGCGACCGATCGACAAAATCTTTGTCAGATTAGGTTGATCTGCAGAGCGTGGCTTTAGAGCCGTTGACGATTAAATGGACACAATTCTGAACGGCTCTAGCCGCGACCGATAGCGAAGAGGATTGCGGCTTTCAGATCGTCAACACCGCTGCCCTTTTCGCTGGACGTCGCCACGATCTGTGGAAAGGCTGCGGGGCGCTTTTCGATCGCCTTGAGGGTCTCAGCCTGCAGTTTCACCAGTGCCGGTGGCTTGATCTTGTCAGATTTGGTCAGGACCAGTTGATAGGACACGGCGGCTTTGTCCAGCAGATCCAGCACCTCTTCGTCATTCTTTTTCAGTCCGTGGCGGGAATCGATCAGCACATAGACCCGCCGCAATGTCGCCCTACCCTGCAGGTAGGAAAACACCAGCTTTGTCCAATTATCGACCACGTCCTTTGGAGCTTTGGCAAAGCCATAACCAGGCATATCGACCAGCGCCAAAGGGGGGATACCGTCTTCAAAATCACCATCCTGCACAAAGAAGTTCAGCTCCTGGGTACGTCCCGGCGTATTGGAAGTGCGCGCCAGCCCTCGTTTCGCCGTCAAGGCATTGATCAGCGATGACTTGCCCACATTGGAGCGCCCGGCAAATGCCACTTCGTCGGGCCCTTCCGTTGGCAGAAATTTCATCGCCGGAACACCGCGCACGAATATCCACCCATCAGCAAAGAACTTCCGCGCCTTTCCTTTGCGCTCTGCAAAGGCAACTTCCTCAGGAGATGCTTCAGGCATTGGCTAGCCATCCAATCCATAAAACTTGGAAACAACCTGCCATCCTTCCTGCGCCGAATCGACGATGGTAAACAGGTCGGTATCATCGGGTGAAATTGTTCCTTCTTCCGCGAGAGCCTCCAGATTGATCACCCGCTCCCAGAATTTTTTGCCAAACAACAATACGGGCACCCGTTCCATGCGCCCGGTCTGTATCAACGTCAGGGTTTCGAAAAACTCGTCCAGAGTACCAAATCCACCGGGGAATACGGCAACCGAACTGGCGCGCATCAGAAAATGCATCTTGCGAATGGCGAAATAGTGGAAGTTGAAACTGAATTCGGGGGTCACAAATTCATTTGGCGCCTGCTCATGCGGCAAAACGATGTTCAGCGCGATATTTGGCGCGCCCACATCCAGCGCCCCGCGTGATCCGGCTTCCATCACGCCTGGACCGCCGCCGGTGACAACAACGTACTCGGTAAAATCGGTCTTTTTTGAAGCCTGCGAGGCGAGTTGCGCATATTTGCGAGCCTCGGTGTAATACTTGCTGCTGGCTTTCAGGCTTTCGCGCTGGATGTCGTTTTTTGCAGCCCAGGGGTCCTTGCCCGGTTCAGCAATGCGTGCGCCGCCAAACAACACCGTTGTGGAAACAATACCAGCTTCTTCCAGCATCATCTCCGTTTTCAGCAATTCCAATTGCAGGCGGATCGGGCGGGTTTCCGGACGACAGAGAAATTCCGCATCATCGAACGCCAGTTTGTAGGCAGGTGAACGGGTTTGGGGAGTATCCGGAACAACTTTGGCTTGCTCGCGATCCCGCCGCGATCCTTTCAAAGGATTGTGCGGCAGCGGAAAATGTTTGGTGGGCATGAAACTGGTTCCGAAATAGCAGACAAACCTGCCCTTACAAGTCTCAACCGTGCAGGTCAAAGGGGGGCGGAGATTTTGCCAAATGATCACTTCCCCATTGCTCCCGCAATCGGCATCGTTATAAAGGCGAAAATCTTTGTTATCAGGACACCCCCGATGAGCCACGCAGATCTCCAAGCAACCATAGAAGCCGCCTTTGACGATCGTGATAATGTCAGCATCACCACCCAGGGTGAAATTCGCGAAGCCGTGGGCGACGCACTGAATCTGCTCGATAGCGGCACAGCCCGCGTTGCTGAAAAGAGTAGCGACGGCGAATGGGTTGTGAATCAATGGTTGAAAAAAGCCGTGCTGCTGTCGTTTCGGCTCAATGACATGGCAGTCATCCCCAACGGCTCCGGCGCATCCACATGGTGGGACAAGGTGCCGTCGAAATTCGAAGGTTGGGGTGAAAATCAGTTTCGCAGCGCCGGCTTTCGCGCAGTACCCAGTTGCGTGGTTCGCCACTCGGCCCATATCGCCAAAAATGTTGTGCTGATGCCGTCCTTCGTCAATTTGGGGGCCCGTGTGGACGAAGGCTCCATGGTTGACACATGGGCGACGGTTGGATCCTGCGCTCAAATCGGCAAGGGCGTTCATCTGTCCGGCGGTGTTGGCATTGGCGGAGTTCTGGAGCCATTGCAGGCTGGTCCGGTGATCATTGAGGATAATTGCTTTATCGGTGCCCGCTCCGAAGTTGTTGAGGGATGCATCGTCCGCGAAGGTGCGGTTCTCGGCATGGGTGTCTTTATTGGCCAGTCGACCAAGATTGTTGATCGCGCCACGGGCTCCGTCACCTATGGTGAAGTTCCTGCCTATTCTGTGGTTGTTGCTGGCACCATGCCGGGCAAGCCGATGGGAAATGGCGAGCCGGGTCCGGGTCTGTATTGTGCGGTGATTGTTAAGACCGTTGATGAAAAGACCCGGTCAAAGACAGCAATCAACGAATTGTTGCGCGACTGATTTGGGCGAATTTTCTCTTGGAAGGATGACAATGGCGAATAAAGGTGGGCCGCAATCGGTATTTTGGGCTTTGTTCTCCCTCAAGGGCCGCATCAGACGCGCCACCTATGGCCTGGGCATGGCCCTGATCTTCTCAATCTGGTGGGTTGCCGTATCGCAATTGTTTGCTGCCCGCGAACATTCAGACCAATTTACAACATGGGCTGTTGTACTGGGGTTGGTTGCTCTCGCTTCCACCTATTGCATCTATGCGCTGTGCCATAAACGCCTGCACGATCTCGGTTATCCAGGACCCTATGCGCTGATTATTGTTGTGGCCGGACCTTTTTTGTCAGGCTTTCTGTTCCTCCCTTTGATCCTGCTGGGCGTCTTGAAGGGCCAGCCCGACGACAATATTTACGGCCCGCCTCCGATCCGTTAGCGTCAGGTCGCTGGATCACAATTAGTTTTGTCGCATTGGCACTTGTGCTTTCAGCAGTTAACCTTCCCGCGACTGGTTTGTGGACGGAAGGTGCTCGGCGATGTCAATATTAATCAGGGGATTTGCTCTAATTGCTGCCGCAGCGGTGTTTGCAGTGGCACCAGGTGTCAATGCGCAAAATGCCGTAAAACCCCTACCCAGCACCTGCTTTGCCGTAGCCAACAACATCCACACACCGGAACTACCGGTTCATTTCGCCAGCTTCTCAATCCCGGTGGCTACCACGAAATATGACGTCACCATCTCTTTCCAGGGCCATTCGACCTACCTCCTTGAAAGCCCCGCCGGAGTTAAAATCGCCACAGATTTCGCCGGCTGGCTGGCCGATCCGGTCACTCCCACCGTGGTGACCATGAACCACGCCCATTCTTCCCACTATACCAGCAATCCCGATCCAAAGATTCAAACCGTGCTGAAAGGCTGGGGAGATAATGGCGACATTGCCAGGCATCATCTGATGGTCGGTGATGTTCTCATCCGCAACGTCACAACCGACATTTTGCGCTGGTCCGGTGTGCCGGACGGCAACTCAATTTTTATTTTTGAAGTGGCTGGTCTGTGCATTGGGCATCTGGGCCATCTGCACCACAAGTTGAGCGAAGACCACTATGCCAAGATTGGTCGACTGGACGTGGTGATGATTGCGGTTGATGGCGGTTTGACTATGAGCCATCTCAGCGCCCGTGAAATTCTCAAACGCCTGCGTTCTTCAGTGATTCTGCCAATGCATGTGCGCAGTTATGACGCGATGCCTAATTTCCTCAATTATCTCGGTGAGGAATTTGCCATCGCTCGATTGCGCGAAAATAAATTGAAACTTTCGCTGCTCAACCTGCCCAAACGACCGACCGTTATGTTGTTGCCCGGTGTCGACAATTATTACTCACCTGAAGAATGATTGACCAAACGTCCTTGCGTGCTAAACGCATTGCATGACCAAAGATATCTCCGAACTGTCACCCGCCGCCGAGCTGTTGAGAGACCTCATTCGCTGCCCCAGCGTCACGCCACTCGAAGGCGGCGCACTGGACGTGTTGCAAACCCGACTTGAAGCGTTGGGCTTTATCATAAAACGCAGGGCTTTTTCCGCCCCCAATACGCCTGATGTCGAGAATCTATACGCTCGTTTGGGAGATCAAGCCCCCAATCTGTGCTTTGCCGGTCATACCGATGTCGTGCCCGTTGGAGATGAAAACGACTGGACCAGCCAGCCATTTGAAGGGGCCGTGGTTGACGGTTTCATGGTCGGACGCGGCGCGGTTGACATGAAGGGGGGCATTGCTTGTTTTCTGGCTGCCGTAGAAAGGCTGATTGACCACAAGGCGACTATTCCCGGATCGATTTCCTTTCTGATCACCGGTGACGAAGAAGGCCCTGCGGTAAATGGCACCAAAGCCATCCTCGAATGGCTGGTTGAAAACGGAGAGACGATTGATGCCTGTGTGGTTGGTGAGCCGACCAATCCAAACACGATTGGCGACGCCATCAAGATTGGCCGCCGTGGTTCGATTTCCGGTACCGTGCATGTGGCCGGTGTTCAGGGGCATGCCGCCTATCCACATCTGGCGGACAACCCAACACGCAGCATAATCGCTCTGACGCGCGCCTTAATGGCCGAGCCTTACGACGACGGCACTGACGATTTTCAACCGACCAATCTGGAAGTTACGTCCATCGATATTGGCAATCCGGCTTTCAATGTGATCCCCAACAAGGCATCGGCCCGCTTCAATATTCGCTTCAACGACACCTGGACTGCCGACAGCATCAAACAGGAATTGCAGCGACGGCTGGATGAGGCAGCAAATGATCCCGAATTGCGTCGTGATATCGACGGTACCCCGCGACCATCGGTAGACTATTCGATCATCTATACCGAGCGGCCCAGCCACGTTTTCCTGACCAGTGATGACAAGCTGATTGAAGCACTGTCATTTGCGGTTTCCAAAGTGGTTGGCGCCAGCCCGGAATTGTCTACCGGCGGTGGCACGTCGGATGCGCGGTTTATCAAGGATGTGTGCCCGGTTGTGGAGTTTGGCCTTGTCGGTCAGACCATGCACCAGGTTGATGAACGGGCGGCACTGAAAGATCTCGACACGTTAACCGATATCTATGCTCAGTTCATTCAACGGTATTTCGAACAGGAGACGGTGTAAACATGCCAGCTGGACCGCCGGCACCACCCGCAAATTCTAGTCTGATTGAGAATCTGGCCGGTGTCATCGATGTGATGCTGGGTCGTAGCAGCGGCATCTCACGTATTGATCTGTCGACCGAAGGTATTGGCTGGTCATTTGCCGGACTGGCAATCGCCGGCCTGGTCGATACATCCACCCTGTCAATTTTGCATAATGGACAGACCATTCAGGCATCGCAGCAGATAAGCAAATTCTACTTCGTCTTCGGCCATCTTGTGATTGCGCTGATTGGATATGCCGCTTCCCTGATTGCTTTGTATCTGCTTTGCAGAACACCTCAGGAACAGCATAATTTTCCGGCTGCCATTGCGGTGCACAACTGGGCAGCACCAATTGTGTCGATTGCATTTTTGCCATTAATTTTTCTGGCCTTTTCATTCAGAAGTGTTGATGGTTCCGGCACAGATAACAGCTTGCTCAATCTGATCAGCATATTTTGGATTGGCGTATTAATCTTTGTCGGGCTGCGCCTGATCCGCATTTCACTGGGGCTGACCATGAGCAAAGCGGTGTTATTCTTCGCTGTCACGGCAGCAGTTTCGGTCATTACAACGGAAGGACTGGATTCACTGCTTGGATTGACCTGACGCCAACCGGATGGAGAGTAAATTTTTGATGCATCGTGGATCAAAGCCAATGCTCGCCAAGGCTAGTCAGAACCGTCAAACTCATGGGCAATAAGTCGCCAGTCGTTTTTCGGCGGATGCGACGATGGCCTCGATGATCTCACCAGCCGGTGCTATGTCATGAATTAGGCCGGTGGCCTCGCCGACAAAGGTGTTTGCGGTCGTCACATCGCCGGCCTGCCATGCTTCCGTCCAGGCCGCAGATTGGCTTTCCGCGTCCGCAAGCAAGCCTTCCAGATTGTCATGCCATTTGTCGGTAAACGCATTTTGCAGCACCCGCGCGGTATAACCGGCTGGCCAATCCAGATTTCGTGCTACATCCATGACGGTTGATCGTATCGTTTGATCGCCTGTCGCCGCAAGCGCCGCTGCGTGCATTGTGGGATGTACCAATGCTTCCTGGCTGGCCCATAGACGCGAACCAATCACCACGCCCTCAGCCCCAAGCATCAATGAGGCGGCCAGACCACGGCCATCGGCAATTCCACCCGCCGCACACAACACAATGTCAGGTGCATGGGAGGCAATGTGGTCAGCCACTTCCGGAACCAGCGTCATCGTTGCGCGATTGCGACCATGGCCACCCGCTTCAGCGCCTTGAGCAACAATGATTTCGGCACCGCAATCAATTGCCTGCTTGGCATGGTGCAAGGTTTGCACCTGACAGATAAACCGCGCACCCGACTGCAATATCTGCCGCGCATAGGGCGACGGATCGCCAAATGAAAGAAATATCGCCTTGGGCTTACGATCCAAAACGGAGGTCAAAATATGTGCATTGTCGTTCATCGCCCTGGTCAGATTCCAGGTGATGAAGCCGCATCCCACCGGGATATTTGCCGCTGCGGAAAATTCCTGATCAATCCATTGCTGGTCTGGATAGGCACCGCCGATCAGACCCAGACCACCCGCTGAACTGACAGCCGCCGCCAGCGCGCCACCAGCGGCTGACGCCATCGGGGCAGAAATTATCGGATGTCGAATATCGAGCAACCGGGTCAGTTTGGTCTTGATCATCGTTCAAACCTGCCGTGACAATTGCGAATATGCGCGATATTACTGCGCGGCAAATGTTGCATATGTGCGGATCAATGCAGGCCCAAGGATGACACAAAATAACGCCGGCAGAAAGCAAATCATCATGGGTACGGTCAATTTTGGAGGCAAAGATGCCGCCTTCTTTTCTGCCAAATTCATACGAATGTCGCGATTTTCCTGGCTGAGTACCCGCAGCGCTGTAGAAAGCGGAGTACCGTATTTCTCTGACTGAATGAGCGACAGAACAACGTTTTTGACCGATTCCAATCCGGTTCGCTTGGTCAAATTTTCATAAGCCACGCGTCGCTCCTGCAGGAAGGAAAGCTCGGCAGTTGTGATCATCAGTTCTTCAGCTAAAGCCACAGATTGTGGGCCAATTTCAGCCGCCACTTTGCGGAAAGCTGCTTCGATGCTCATGCCGGATTCAACACAGATCAAGCTCAAGTCCAGGGCGTCAGGCCAGGCTTGGGTAATGCTGAGCTGGCGTTTTTTCATGATCTGACGCACCACCAGCAATGGTGAATAAAATCCGGCAAATGCGGCACCAAGACAATATAGCTTGATGGTCGAATCGTCGCCTTCAACACGGGTCTTGATGAAATAGAAATAGACGACGGCTGCGGCTCCAAAAACAAATGGCAGGCCAAACCGCAGGCCCAAAAATACAAACAGTGGCGACTGCCCGCGAAATCCTGCCTGAATCAACTCCAGTTCGGTTTTTTCATCGGCCAGAGCTTTGCGCAGATTTAGCTTGTCCACAATGAGTTTGATAAGCGCACCGGGTTCACGCTTTTTGGCGCTTGTCCTTCTGCCGTCCTTGATCGTACTCGCCATACGCGCCCTTTCACGGGCCCGCAGCTTTTCGCGTTCCAGAGCCACCGACTTCATACGACTGCCCAGATTATCGGTCTTCAGCATCGGCATGACGACCACGAGAATCGACGCAAATACACCCACCGCGGTCAACAGTGCGAGTAAGTTTTGCGGTTCTGTGAGTTGTTCAAACATTACACTTTGTCACTTTTTTCCCAATCAGGAGAGGTGGAGGCCCTAGAATTTGAAGTTGATCATCTTTTTCATAATCGCGATGCCAAGCCCCATCGAACCGGCAATGAACAGCAAGACGTTTTTACCGCGCTGGGTTTCCCATAACGCATCGAGATATCCCGGAGTGGTAAAATAAACAGCAAGCGCCACCACGAATGGCAGCGCACCAATGATGGCTGCTGAGGTTTTGGCTTCCGTGGAGAACGCCTTGATCTTGTCAGCCATTTTGCGCCGTTCACGCAGCACTTTGGAAAGACCGGACAAGGCTTCTGACAAGTTACCACCAGCGGAAGATTGAATGGCAATCACAATCGCAAAGAAGTTGGTCTCAGGTGTCGGCACACTTTCATAAAGTCGATCGCAGGCCTCAGGAACCGAGATACCCATCTGGGTGGCTTCGATCATCTTGCGAAACTCCCCGCGCACCGGTTCGTCGGCATCATTGGCAATGATACGCAAGCAATCATTGAGAGGCAGGCCCGAACGGATACCCCGAACAATGACGTCAATTGCGTTTGGAAAAATGGAGGTGAAAGCCTTGAAGCGCCGCGCTCGTTTGTAGGAGATGAAGAACCTCAACAGACCGACCCCGGCGACAAAAGAAATACCGCCTGCAATATGTAACGGCGCACCACCGACCAGGCTGACAAAGAATGAAACAACCGCCAGAACGGCGGAGATAATATAGAAATTGCGGACGCTGAGGGTCATGCCAGCCTGCGAAATTCTCATGGGCAATGACGGTTTGTCGGCCTTCTTGCCGGCAGTACGTTGTTCCTCGACATTTTTTAGCGCGCTCTCCCGAGCTTTTCGCCGCTGTTTGTCATCAACTTTTTTGGTCTGGACTTTGACCTTGACACCCTGGTCTTTTTGTAGATTTTTGATGCGCTCATTCGACTTTTTGCTGTCGGTGATGGAATCATACATCAGCGCATAGCCAAGGGTTCCCACGGTTAAAACCGCCAAACCTATCATCGCCAATAACATCATTGCTCTACGCCTTACCCGGTATGTTCCGCTTAAAACGGATCACTGCCCCGATCTTCTGACTCATCCAACGCCCGCGACAGCCGCTCTTCTTCGTTATAGTAGCGCGCTCGCTCCATCATTTTGGGATTACCAATTCCGGTGGATTTATGCTTGCCTATCAGCTTGCCGTTTTCATCCTCACCAGTGATATTGTAGAGGAAGATATCTTGCGTAATGATTACATCGCCTTCCATGCCCAACACTTCGGTAATGTGGGTAATGCGGCGCGAGCCATCGCGCAGGCGCTTGGCCTGAATAACAATGTCCACTGACCCAACGATGATCTCGCGCACCGTTTTGGCCGGCAGCGAAAAACCGCCCATGGCAATCATCGATTCCATACGTGACAAACATTCACGCGGTGAGTTGGCATGGATCGTTCCCATTGATCCGTCATGGCCGGTATTCATTGCTTGCAACAGATCGAACACTTCCGAGCCACGAACCTCACCCACGATGATCCGTTCCGGGCGCATACGCAGACAGTTCTTGACCAGGTCCGTCATGGTGATAGTGCCTTCGCCCTCCAGATTGGGCGGGCGGGTTTCAAGTCGCACAACATGCGGCTGCTGCAACTGCAGTTCGGCAGAGTCTTCGCAGGTGATAACACGCTCATCTTCATCGATATAATTGGTCATGCAATTGAGCAGTGTGGTTTTACCCGAGCCCGTACCGCCGGATATGACCAGATTGCAGCGCACACGACCGATGATCTTCAAAATCTCCGCACCTGAAGGTGAAATGGCTCCAAAATTGACCAGCTGGTCGAGGGTCAACTTGTCCTTCTTAAACTTACGAATGGTCAGAGTTGGACCATCCAGAGCCAGCGGTGGTGCAATAACGTTAACGCGCGAGCCGTCAATCAGGCGAGCGTCACAGATCGGTGAAGATTCATCCACGCGACGACCAACCTGACTCACGATACGTTGGCAAATGCTCATCAACTGGTCGTTGTCACGAAACCGCACATTTGTCGTTTCAGTTTTGCCGTCAACCTCGATGAAGGTCTGCTTGGCGCCATTGACCATGATATCAGCAATATCATCGCGCTCCAGAAGCGGCTCCAATGGGCCAAATCCAAGCACATCGTTACATATATCGGCGAGCAATTCTTCCTGCTCGGAAATCGACATGACAATCGACTTGATGGCGATGATATCATTGACGATGTCTCGAATCTCTTCTCGGGCACCTTCATTGTCCAGCTTCGACAATTGCGACAGATCGATCGTATCGATCAGGGCGGAGAATACCTGTGTTTTCACATCATAATATTCTTCTGATTTTGGTCGAACTTCCGGTGCCACCGACTGGGCATCAAAATCGATCGGCGGAGCTTTGGCCTTCAGCTTCTTTGGCGTGGTCGGCACTCCTGAAGCCGTCGGTGCTGCAACGGCTGGCATGGTCTCTGCGCCTAACGGTTGCGCCGGTTGCGCCGATTGCGATGACGGTGGCGCAGCGGATTGCGGCGATGGCTGCGACTGCGCTCCGGCCGGGTTAGCGGCAGGTGCAGCCTGCGGCTGGGCTGGTGGTGCAGCGTGATTTGCCTCTGGCGGCATGTTCAGGGGTTTGGAGAAGTTTCCTTTATCTCCGGCTCCCCCTGATGATCCACCCCGTTTTCCAAACATCTGCTAACTACTCCAGTGTTACCGGCCTGCTGACCCGTCTTACTTTTTTGATTTTTTCTTGAGCGAAAACCGCGACAACAAGGAGCCCATTGACTTCTTTACGACCGGTTCAATTTCCCGTCTGCCGGTCACCACCTGAGCCAGTTGATCAAGGGCCACCGATATTTCGCTCTTGGCATCGGTTTCAGAAATCATCTGGCCATTATTGGCGGCCAAGCCGAACAGTGCGGGTTCAAAAGGCAGCGTAATCGTTGGTGAAATACCAAGCGGTTGGGTGAAATCTTCAACCGAAATCTCCGGGCGCTTGGGTACATTGCACTGATTCAGCACCAATAGAGGTTTGTCGTCGTTGGGACGCAGCTCCGACAGGGTATCGATCAGGTTTTTGGTGTTGCGCAAACAAGCAAGGTCCGGCGTCGCGGTGATAATTACCTTATCTGCAGTTGCCAGCACCTGTTTGACCCATCCAGTCCAGGTATGCGGCAAATCGATGACAACATTTGGCGTGCCCCGCTGGGCAACTTCCAGCAATTGTTCAAAGTCATTGGCATCAAAATCATATTCACGGTCCAGCGTCGATGGTGCTGCCAGAAGACTCAGATGGTCTGAACACTTGGACAACAGGCGATCGAGAAATGTTTCATCGATACGATCAGAGGAAAAAACGGCCTCTGCGACGCCCTGAGCAGGATCCTGATCGAAGTCAATATTCGCCGTTCCAAATGCCAGATCCAAATCCGTCAAAATGACATCGCTCTTGAAATTACTCGAGATCGCCCAGGCAACGTTGTGAGCGATGGTTGAAGAACCAACTCCGCCCTTGGCCCCTATAAAGGCCAGCGTATTGCCCAGCGGACTGGCTTCCGGATTGACAAAAAGAGTTGTGACGACCTCCATCACTTCGGTCATGGAAACCGGTGCATAGAGATATTCTGCGACGCCCCTTGAAATTAGTTCGCGGTACAGCTGGACATCATTCTTGTGACCAACCACCACCACATTGGTACCTTCATCACAAACTTCTGCCAGATATTCCAACTCTGCCATTAGTTCCTGACCGACAAGGCGGGACTCGACGAAAATCAGGTTGGGAGTGGTTGCGGACTGATAGAATTCCACCGCCGCCCGTACGCCACCCATCTGGACTTTCAGATGAGCCTTGCTCATACGGCGGTCACGCGACGCCTGGTCGATTGTATTGGCAACCATTTCGGTTTCGCAAAACGCCTGAATCGCCACACGGGGCACCGGACGAATGTTAGCCAGCTCTTCGTGCACCGGTTCAGCACCAACATCTCCTGCCCAGTCTTCCTGGCCCGTGGCTGCGGCATAAAGCGAACTGTCTGACATCGCCGCCGTGGCATATGCGTTATCGGGGTTCATCGGAGTATCGAGCGGGTCCGTCAATGTTTCCGGTGCCAGCGGAGGCGCAGCGGGGTTGGCCGGATCAACCTGCCCCGGATCATTTGCTTGAGGCGGCATCTGTTGCGGATCCGTGCCCGGCGCCGCCGTCTGTGCGACCTGTGGATTTGCCGCTAACCCAGCATGCGGTGTATTTGGATCATGTGCATGATCTGACATCTTTATATTCCCTGAACCAAGTCTTTATCTGCCCAAACAATCTTCATGGCGTTACTCGAATACCGAGCCAATTGTATTGCCGGACCCAACCTCACCATTGCGGTAGGTTTCGATCGCCGCGTTGCGACGTTCGGCATCAATTGGCGTCATCGCCCGAGGTCCCAAAAGGTCAGCCGGGTTGGCAATTTGCGCTGCCAGGTTGTTTTGGCTGGCACACCCGAAATTATGATAATTCTGATTCTGGCTGTTCGCACCGGCCAGATCCTCCGGCCATTTGCCACATTCTTCAACGCTGGCAGCCAGTGCGGTAAACGTCAGCCTGACAGGCGACGTCGAACCGTAATTGCTGGCATAATATGTGGTCGAGCGAATGTATCGGCGTTGGATACCCAAATGGTTCAACGACGTGACAATTTTCGGCAACAGACGACGCGCTGCCGTTTCATTGGCGGAACCAGCTGGGATCATGATGGTCAGCACCCCGTTTGCCCCTGTTTTGTAGCGATTGGCAAAGGCCTCGATTGAGCTCTGCGCCGGATAGGTCAGTTCATGGGCCGAAGCCGCAATCGGCACTTCCAGCGACATTTCCTTTTCGTCGATGACGATGGGATGCTTTGTCTTGTAAGTGCTTTGAACCGAACCAACCGTGAAGTTGTTTTCCGAATGGGAGGCGCAACCTGCCAGAATGGCAAGCGGCAGCAATCCGCCAACAACAAGGCGACCGATGACATTCCCGGTCCCGTGATAGCCGACGCGTCGGCCAGCCAAAGCCTGGTCGTTCGCCGTCATCGGATGTTTGTTGGAATGCATCATCATATATTCCTACTCTTTACTTGAGGATAAACCCGATGGAACCGGTGTATCGACCTTTCGGCAGATTACCCTGCTTTGTGCCGTACACCCGGTTAACGCGGCCCATAAAAATGGATGCAGATTCGGATGCGGGGTGGAAATTTTCGTCTGGCTGCGCCAGATTTTTGCGTGCCGTGGGGCGGACCAGATAAGGCGTCACGATGATGACCAGTTCTGATTCATTGCGCTGGAATTCGCGGCTGCGAAAGAGCGTTCCCACGATCGGTAGTCTTGCGAGACCCGGAAAACCTGAAATTGCCTGCCGAACATCGTCCTGCACCAGACCGGCAATCGCCATTGAACCACCAGATGGCAATTCAACAGTTGTGCTGGCACGACGGTTGCGCGTACCCCAGGCCGAAGCCCGTTGGGTTTGGGTTGTAGATCCGACGGGTGTTGGTTCCTGAACTTCCGTGCTCAGCTGCAGGCTGATGCGGCCTTCACTCAATACCGTTGGTGTAAATTTGAGATAGATACCATAAGGCCGTTCCTCGTAAGTAACGCTGAGGCCGTCTGCACTTTCTTCAAATGATGTTGGCGTCTGCCACGAACCGCCAACGCGAAACTCGGCTTCTTCACCTGAAACCGAGGTTAGACTTGGCTCGGCCAGTGTGCGTACCACACCAGCAATTTCCATTGCCTGCATCTGCGTCTGCAAGGCATTTAGTCCATAGCCAAGACCCAGTGTGGAAGCAGCAGCACCACGAATGCTCTGTTGCGAAACACCGCCCCCGGAAAGACTGAAACCAAATCCATCCGATGTCGGATTGGTGATTGCTGTATCGATGCCTAATTGCTTGGTCACCAGACGTTGGACTTCTGCGATGGTCACCTTCAACATGACCTGGTCCTGGCCCTCAATCTTCATCAAATTGACGATGCTGCTTTGATCTTCTTCGCCGAACAATGATCCCAGATTGTTGGGATCGGTAGAGGCATTGCTTGCCTGTTCGCCGCCGGTGACAAAAATACGCGCCAGTGAGACCGCTTTGGTCGCGTCCAGTGGCGTTGCAACCGTACCTGTCAGCACAATGTTGTCGTTGATCATTTCGGCGCGGATGTTGGATTGAGGAATAAGCCGCGCAAGGCTGGCTTCCAGGCCGGTAATATCCCGTTCGATCAGGATTTCCATGGCGGCGATCTGTTTACCGCTGCCATCGAAGACAAAAATATTGGTCTGGCCGATCTGCTTGCCGAAAAGATAGATACGACGCGAAGTTCGCATGACAGCGTCGGCCACAGTCGGATTGGCCACCAAAACATCATTGGCTTCAGCCGGTAAATCGACAACCAGAGACTTGTTCAGTCCCAGATTGATCATCTTTGGCACCGCGGCATTTTCCTGGGTGATCTGGATGTAATTCTTGCTGACTGATTCTGCCTGTGCAGCGCTCAGCGTCAGTGGATGAACAACCGTCGCAGCCATCAGCGCAACAGATGCAGCCAGACCGACAAATTGACGTGCGCCACCAACCAGCTTGCTATGACAGGGATTTCCAGTTGGAATCGAAGTGTTCATGGCCAATTGACTTGCCTGGTTATGAATTGGATTGGAATTCGTTGTCATGAGCGAGGCCTCACTTCCTGGGTGGTGCCGTAGCGAATGATTTTCACACTGCCGCGTTTACGACGTGGGCCGCTGGACAGCAGATGTGAACCTGAGTCTGACGATTCGATTTCAGAATCTTCAACACTGCGCAACGCCAGATTGAGCTTGTTGCCCGCCATTTTTTGTGCCGCTGTGATGATTTCAACCTGCTGAGCCGTAAGCTCCAGGGTCGCAGTATTGCCGACCTTGGATTTTTCACCGTCTTTTTCCTCGATCACCTGGTCGATGGCCAGGATGCGGACATTTTGCAGAACGGTTTCTGTCAACCATGCATTGTCGCTGGGATCGGGGTTCTTATAGCTCATTACCACGTCGACATGGTCGTTCGGCAGGATGAAACCGCCGGCAGAAGTTTCAGCAGCAACGCGTATGGCAATGGCGCGTTTTCCGGCTGGCAGGATGGCCGACAAGTAGCCGCTGTCAGAGCGAACTATCTTTTGTTCGCGAATAGGTTCGCCAGCAAAGAATGACGTCCGGGCGATGGTTTTGGCGTATTCCTTCAACGCCTCGGGGCGGTCGCCTTTGACGATGAATGAATCGCGAATACCATTTTTGGGCCATTGTTCCCATTTGATGTTCTTTTCGCCAAGCGCTGTTCCCATGGGAATCTCTTTTGACGCCGTCAGCACGTCAACCAAGGGTATTGTGACGATGGGTTCATTTGACTGAACGATGACAGGCGCGGGCTTGCTGTTCATATTCATCATCAAAAAACCGGCGCCCAGCGCGGCAACCAGCGCCACTGCAATAAGGACTAACTGTATGGGCTTCATTATAAGGAAACTCCGATAACGCTCGACACAAAAACTCCCAAACAGTTTTGAACGTGATTGGTGTACTTATGGTTAATGAACCGCTGACAAACTTGGTAAACAAAGTCCTGACGGCCAAAAACACATAATTTCCGCCCTGCATCCGGTCAAAACCCAACACCAAACGAACAGGTTTCCCTGCAATAGTATGACTTGAGAATTTCTAGTTGGGTCGCAGTGGAAGACTCAGTTGAGTGCCTGACCCTTGGAGATGAACATCATCCAGGGTGAGCCGGCAAAGACATAAAGCGCTGCCGGTCCAAGTGCTGCGCCATAGGGAATACCCTGTTTCTTATCGAGCAGTCGGGCAATCCAGCCAATTGACAGCAATTTCGCAGGCAGCATGACCCTGCGGGCAATCAGTATAACAAGCGTCAACAATCCACCCAAAACGCTGGCCACCAGCAGATAGGGGAGCGTGAACGCGGTGCCGAACCATAGGGCAGAAGCGGCCAGCAGTTTGGCATCTCCGCCACCCATGACACCCAGACTGAACAGAGCGAATCCGACGATCAACACGGCAATTGCCACGCCAACATGCATGAGAGCGGTTTCCCAACCCATGCCGGCAAGCGGTGCAAACACCGCAAAGGCAGCAACCAGACACAAGGTGATCTTGTTGGGTATCGTCATCGTCAACAGATCGTAGAACGTCGCAAAGATCATGCAGAGCGGGAAAATTGCCAGAATTGCGAGCCCGATGAAGGTGTCCATGAGAATTGCCCTAATTGCTCAAAATGCTTTGACCGACATTACTTTGCTGCTGCTAATCAAGTGTTAACTGTCCCGACCCCCAACAGCAAAACAAAAAAAGGCCGCCCTGCCAAGCAGGGCGGCCCCAATTTGCAGTGGCTACACCTTAAGGAGCAGGTGCGGCACCAGACAGAGCGCCTTCAACGCTTGTGAACACGTCGTTCAGAGCAGTACCAGCATCAGTCATCATCGTCAGTGCAACGATTGAGATCAGTGCGGCAAGCAAACCGTATTCAATAGCGGTGGCGCCAGATTCGTCTTTAAAAAAGCGTTTAATGTTAGACATGGATAAATTCCTTACTCCAAGAGTTACAGCTTTCCGTCGGTTTGTTTCTCCGATCGGATGAGCCAAATCTAAGCAGCCGGGTTTAGGATTAAGTTGACAAACAGCCTTACCAAAAGGTTTCCTGCCAGGAACGTCATCGAGGGTAAATCCGGTATTAAGCTGGTTGATAAACTTGTCGCGGTTCACTTATCCAGAACATCCTGCTGATCGAATATATGCCCGTATATATAAAGACAGGGAAAGTAACTGTTGATTGAATGGGCCTTTAAAGCTTCATTCACCAATTTGTCTGAAAATGGGGTTCGATGCGTTTTTTTGGTGATGAGTATGACGTTTTCCGACCTGACCAGCCGCTGCTGGAAACAATTCAGACATTCCTTATTGGCTACCAGCCTGGCTTTGGCTACGTGCCTGTCGCTCGTCGCGGTCGTCGCAGTCGTCGCGGTCGCCGCACTCGCCCCTGCCGCAATGGCGTCGGATGGCAATGCAGCCCAGGAATCGCTCAAGGTCATTATCGATCGGGCCAAAGTTGTTCGTATTGCCAAACCGGCTGACACGATCATTATTGGCAATCCGTCGATTGTGGATGCCACGATACAAGATTCGCGCACGATTGTGTTGACCGGCCGGAATTTTGGCGTCACCAACATGATCATTCTCGATTCCGATGGCGACGCCATTGTTGATGAAACAATCGTTGTACAAGGCCATGAAACCAACACCGTGCGCATCTACCGCCAATCGGTTCGCGAAACTCTGGCATGTTCGCCGGTTTGCGAAAACACATTGACTGTTGGCGATGAGGCGGCGAAATTTGAAGCCATGGATGAACAGATCAAGTCACGCAACGGCCTGGCCCAGGATGCCGCCAACAACAAATAGGCGTCACTTAGGCCGCAAAAATTTACCGGCCAGCGCTCGTAAGGGCGGTGGCCGATTTGCTTAGAGAGCAACATATTTGCCTGAAATCATTTTCAGCCACGCAACCCAGGACGGCGGATCGCTTAACAACTCATTACTCGAACTCATAAAATCCGAGCTAACTTAAAACGCCTTTTCAAGAATTCCCAATTAGTCTGACGCCAGAAAATCATTCTTCATTGCGAGAAAGATAATGAAATTGGGCAAAAAACAGATCGATGACGAGCGTGCAACCTTGCTACGCCGACGCAAGTTCAAAAACAGATGGTTGAGTTTTCGCAAATCGCAAGACGGCACCGCTGCGGTTGAATTTGCACTGGTCAGTATTCCGTTCTTTCTGATCCTGTTTTCAATTCTCGAGCAGGGATTCTATTTTCTTGGCAATCGCCTGATCGATGCCGGCGTCAACCAGATATCCCGTGAAGTAAGAACCCGCCAGATCACCGCCGAAAATACCTCAGAAGCAGAATTTAAGGTCGCCCTTTGCGCCAAAACGCTGATGGCCATGTTCGATTGCAACAATCTGTCATTGGATGTCCGTACGATCGCCAGTTTTGAAGCCCCCGCTGAACCGCCGGTACTCGACAATGGTGACCTGGACACAAGCGGCTTCGGATTTGCCCCCGGCGGTCGCTCGACGATCAACGTCATTCGAGCCTATTATGATTGGCCAACCATTCTGGACTGGGGAAACATTGCCCAGGCCGGCTGGGGCAGCATTACGGGTGAAGGCATGGGCACCAATGGTTATCGTCGAATTGTTGGTTCCGCTGCCTTCCTCAACGAGCCATAGGATCCGATTACAGTTACGCCATTTCACCAAAATTCGCCTTACCAAAACTTGAGAACACCGATGACCAGATCATTCATGAGCAACACGATCCGCCTTTTTGTGCGCAATCAAGAAGGCACCAGTGCAATTGAATTTGCTCTGACAGCGCCTTTCCTGCTGGCAATGCTTCTGTTTTCCATTGCTGCCAATGACGCGGTCAATGCTTCAACCGAAATCGGCAAAGTGTCGGTGGCTGTCGCAGACATCATCTCGCAGTCGCCAACGGTGACCAAAGAGGTGATCGATGCAACATTTGGCGCTGCTGATTTGATGGTCAACTCAACCCGCAGGGCCAATCTGGAGCTCTATGTGGTCGGTGTCGAAGTTTATGCAGACGGTTCCACGGAAGTATTGTGGTCCCGCGACAATGGAAATTTATCATCCTTGACAAAACCCGGTCCCGGCGACTTCTACACCTTGCCGCCAGAAGTTTTAACCCGCGCCGGATTCATCGTTTCGGCCCGCGCACGGCTGTCGCACACCAATGTGGTAACTACCAGTGGCATCAAGGCCGGACGTCAGGACAAGATAGGCAATGTTTCCACCGTGGGCGCGATCCTGCCCGGCATGGGACAGTCAATTTATGACTACGAAAGCAATTTCGTCCCGCGCACCAGCATTCGCACAAGTTGCGACAATTGCAGCAACTGATCAGTGCCGGGCAGCAGCGCTGGCGCCGCCAATCAGGTTTTGTCTTTTAGATCGTTCCAGGAATTCTGTTCGGCCAGCATCTGTCGCAAGAATGCGACATTTGCCTGCGCTTCCTGGGGTGGCAATTCACCGGCAGCGACGGTCTCAGCTTCTTTAAAACGCCCCTGAAGTCCAATGACCAGCGCCAGGTTCTGACGTACACGACTGTCGGCACTCGGACGATTAATCGCTTGATGCAGATAGGTCTCAGAAGCCCGCAAGTCGCCGGTCAGCAGATAAGACATACCAAGATTGGAAAGGACAGATGGCTCACCGGGTTTCAGATCCAGCGCTTTACGATATTGCGTGCGGGCTAGTTTGGGTTCTCCCACCTGGTCATATATGGCGCCCTCGGCAGACATTAGTTTCCAGTCAGGATTGTCGGGTGTCTGAGCTCGCTGAATGGTTTTCAGGGCCTTTTTCAATTGTCCGGCCCCGGCCAGCGCCTTGCCGTAGGCCCCCAGCACCTGACGGTCTGTCGGGTGATGGATAGCCACTTGTTGCATAACCGCCAGCGCCTGATCGTTGCGCCCGGTCATCCGCAGAGCCGTGGCAAATTGCAGACCAACGACCTTGGTCTTTGGCGAGCGGGTATATTGCTTTTGCCAATAATTGGTTGCCTGTTTGAGTTCCGATTGATTCATTTGCGCGACAGGCTTGCGCAGGTTTGGCGGGATCGAACCGGTGGTTTGTCGCTTGGCGCAACCTGCAAGAGCAATCACAAGTCCCAGGCTGCCACAGATAGCCAGTTTTCTGATTCGGTCCGTATTGCAGTTCATCGTCAATCCCAACCTTGTGATTTAGTTCAGCCGCAAGCGCGGCAACGGTTTTGAAGTTTGGATAAGAGAAATATTCTGTTAACCCTAATGGATGGTTAATAAGCCCTCTCCTGATTGTCCAAACCTCGAAAGACATCCATGCATCTGTTCACTGATCCAGCGCGACATTTCAGCCGCAGTTCGAAGACTGCGATTCCAGTTCATCTGATAACGAAGCGAAGATTTTCGGGGCCATCATCAGGCTTGAAGAATTCCGCTCTGGCCTGGGCAAAATCGACCGGATTTACCGCCGCAACCGGTCAGACCTGCATCGTCCCAGGATCGAAAGGAGATATTGATCAGATTTTGTTTGGGCTGGGCAGCGGTTCCGGTGCGAGCAGGGCATTCGCCCATGGCAAATTGGCGCGCTCTCTACCGAAGGGAAAATTTGCCATCGCTGGAAAACGATCTGATCCGGCCAGTGATCAGCTCGCCTGGGCGTTGGGGGGATATTCTTTCGATCAATATCGCAAACGCAAACACAGCACGCCCAGCCTGTCTGGTCGTCTGGAACCCGATGTGTTGCGTGTCGCGCAGGGTGTGTTTTTCACCCGCGATCTGATCAACACTCCGGCCAACGATATGGGGCCGGATGCCCTGGAAATTGCTTTCAGACAACTTGCAAAACATCATGGCGCCCGGGTTCGGGTGGTCAAAGGCGACAATCTGCTGAAGCAGAATTTCCCAATGGTTCATGCCGTTGGCCGCGCCAGCGCGGAGGCACCGAGAGTTCTCGATCTGGTTTGGGGAAAGACCAACCACCGGAAGATTACACTGGTTGGCAAAGGTGTGACATTCGACACCGGAGGTCTCAACATCAAACCCGGATCCTCCATGGCACTGATGAAAAAGGACATGGGTGGCGCCGCCAATGTGATGGGACTGGCGCATATGATCATGGATGCCAAGTTACCGGTGCGGCTGCGGCTTATTGTTGGCGCAGTGGAAAACTCGATTTCTTCAAATGCCTTTCGGCCCGGGGATATTCTACAAAGCCGCAAAGGGATCACCGTTGAAATTGGCAATACGGACGCCGAAGGGCGGTTGGTGCTGGGCGACCTGTTGGCTCTCGGTGACGAAGATCAGCCCGATCTGATGGTCGATATGGCAACGCTGACTGGCGCAGCGCGCGTGGCGTTGGGCCCGGACCTGCCACCTTTTTATACTCACGACGACAAGCTCGCCTCAGCCATTGATAGCGCCGCAACACGTGTCAGCGACCCGCTTTGGCGAATGCCGCTTTGGCAGCCGTATCAGTCAATGTTGTCATCCAAAACTGCTGATGTAAATCACATCACGTCGGGTGGATTTGGTGGGTCCATTACAGCTGCCCTGTTCCTGTCGCGCTTTGTCAACAAGAATACGAGCTGGGCTCATTTTGATATTTTTGGTTGGGTGCCAAGCGACAAACCATGGGCAACAATTGGCGGCGAAGCGCAAGGAATTCGAGCACTCTATCAGATGCTGAAAGGCTAAACTTCACGTTAAGCCCATTTTGGTATATACTGTTCCAGAACCGTAACGAATTGGGCTGCTATGTTGATTCTCAAACCCGGCCAGGCACTCAATCTTTGGCACAAGGCCATGTTGGCTCAGGTGCGCGATGATGACCCTGATCTGACGACCAGACAGATGGCCATTTTGCTAACAGTATATCTCGACCCGCCACCGCATACTGTGCGTGGCCTTGCCGCCCAATTGGAGGTTACTAAACCGGTGATTACCCGGGCGTTGGATACAATGGGAATTATGGGATTGGTTGCGCGACGCCGCGACGAACGTGACCGTCGCAATGTGCTGGTTCAGCGCACTGTGGACGGGGCTGAATATCTGCAACGTCTGGGTGATCTGATTGCCAACGAAGCCATCGAAACCGCTTGATATGATATGACAAGTAGCGCTTCTCTTGACCGACGTTTGAATGCCTATCGTGTTGATCTTGCGAATATCGGGCTCAAAGACAGGGTTGAAGCGGGCAATTATGTCAGCGGCCAACCGGCGCGGGTGGTCGCTCATTTTGCCGATGTTTACGATCAACCAGGTTCCGAAGCACTGCAAACTCAATTCCTGCACGGACATGAGGTCGTGGTTTTTGAACGATCCGCTGGCTGGGCCTGGGTGCAGGGAATGTCGGATCAATATGTCGGATATATTCGCGAAGATACATTGACACGCGACGGTGAAAACTTGCCACCGGCCACCCATATGATCGCCGCTCCACGAACATTTATATACAGCCATGCCGATCTGAAACTGCCACGGATCGGATATTTATCGATGGGATCGAAAGTTAAAGTCGTTGACCAGGTCACGACACGGGGAACAGACTATTCCATTTTAGACAGTGGTGGTGCAGTTGTCTCACGTCATCTGATGAAAATAAATGACTGGAAAGCCGATCCGGTAACGGTTGCAGAAACATTGCTTCATACACCCTATTTGTGGGGCGGCAGCAGCGGATTCGGCATCGACTGTTCCGGTCTTGTCTGGTTGAGCCAGATGCTTTGCGGCAAGCAGGTGTTGCGCGATTCCGATATGCAGGCCGAGAGCATAGGAAAAGAAATCGCACTGGATTTCGAACAACTGCTGAGGGGTGACCTGATATTCTGGAAAGGTCATGTTGGTGTGATGGCTGATGGCGAAAATCTGCTCCATGCCAATGGCAATTCTATGGATGTTACGTTGGAACCGCTAAAGGCTGCAGTTGAGCGTATCGGTTATCTGTATCAACAGCCAACAATCGTCCGGCGTCCCTGAACTATTAATATTGGCTCAGTATCCGCGGCTGCGATCGACAAGATATTGTAGTCCCTGACCTGTTTCGTAGCGTTTTATTTGATGGGCAACATGGGCCGCGAGAGCCAATGGGTCGCTCATCGCTGCCGCATGGGGTGTGATAATCAGATTGTCTTGATCCCACAACTGACTGTCGGATGGCAGAGGTTCCGCCTCAAATACATCGAGCGAAGCTCCATGCAAGCGGCCGTCGCGAAGCGCGGCAAGAATATCTGCTTCGACCTGACTGCCCCCTCGTCCGGCATTGATAACAATCGGTGCGCCAAATGGGCCCTCTCGGGAAAGTCCATCAATCAACTGTCTGTCAATCAGACCTTTGGTTTCTTGCGTCAGTGGCAACAGGCTAACCAGAATATCTGTATTCTTGAGAAAGTCCGGCAATTCCTGCTGGCCGCAAAAACTGCTGACACCGTCGACATCTTTCGGTGATTGTGACCAGCCGTTCAGGGCAAATCCAAAGCCTTTGAGTTGGGCAGCACAGGCTTGTCCCAATTCGCCAAATCCCATAATGCCAATGCGAAATTTCGGTGCGCTGGGCTGCGGCAGTTCCTGCCATTTATGCTGGCGCTGCTGTTCATCATAAAGACGTTGCTGGCGCATTTGCATGAGAACCTGCAACACCACCCACTCCACCATCGGGCCGGTTAGCATCGGGTCGACAAACCGCACAATGGAAACATCCGGTAATTCCGTATCTCTAAAAATATGATCAACTCCCGCACCGACGGAAAAGATCACTTCCAGGTTGGGAAAGCGGGCCAGAAGGCCTGTCTCCGGCGCCCAGACAATTGCATATTTCACTGTCGACAAATCTGCCAGACGGTCTTCATCCTTAGCCCAGTTGAGTACTTCCAGATTTGGAAAAGCCTCACGAAACGGTTGGTCCAGGGTCAGGTTTTCCCATTTTAAATCCAATAGTATGGCTGGTTTCGTCATGTCGCATTTTTCACCAGTTGATCGCGATGTCTGGCAAACCACATCAGCTTCACCATGACAATACCTATATCGATGGCGTTTGAACCACCAAATCCAAAGCCTGGTCCGATGTCACTGATTGACAATTCCGGATGGTGCTGTCTCCAGGTCAAAGGCCGCTGCCATCAGTGCCTTGGTATAGTCGGTCTGCGGATCGTCGAAAATCTGGGTTGCCGAGCCTTGTTCGACAACCTTGCCGAGGCGCATAACAATCACATCATTTGCCAACGCTCGCACAACTTTCAAATCGTGGCTGATAAACAGATAGGCAAGATTTCGTTCTTCCTGCAACCGCAGCAATAGCTCCACCACCTGTGCCTGAACACTCATATCCAGAGCCGAGGTTGGTTCGTCCAGCATGACAAATTTTGGTTCCAGAACCATCGCCCGTGCAATTGCTATGCGCTGCCTTTGGCCTCCGGAAAACTCGTGCGGGTAGCGGTGGCGGGTTGCTGGATCAAGGCCAACTTCCTGCAGCACTGATGCCACCACATCATCAACTTCAGCACGACTTAAACTGGGCATGTGAATATGCATGCCTTCCGCAACAATCTCGGCGATTGACATGCGCGGTGACAGGGAACCATAGGGATCCTGAAACACAATCTGCATGGCGCTGCGCAGCGGCTTCATCTCGTTGAAGGAATAGGTGCCGATGTCCTTGCCGACAAAACCGATCTGGCCTTCAGACGATATCATCCGGGTCAGCGCCAGCCCCAGAGTGGTTTTTCCTGAACCGGATTCGCCAACAACACCCAATGTCTGACCGGCTCGCAGTTTCAGATCAATGCCGTCCACCGCCTTCACATAATCCACGGTGCGGCGAAGAAATCCGGCTTTGATCGGGAACCAGACTTTTACATCACCCCCCTCGATTACAACCGGGGCTGAATCATCTGCCGGTGGTGGGTCACCCTTGGGCTCGGCCTCAAGCAGGTGTTTGGTGTATGCGTGCTGCGGATTATTGAAGATCTCGGCAGTCGGGCCCTGTTCAACAATCTTGCCTTTGGTCATCACACAAACGCGGTCGGCAAATTTGCGGACAATGCCCAGGTCATGGGTTATAAACAGCATCGACAAACCGCGTTGGCTTTTTAACTCGTTCAGCAATTCCAGAATTTGTGCCTGCACCGTTACGTCCAGCGCGGTGGTCGGTTCATCGGCAATCAGCAATTCCGGTTCATTGGCCAATGACATGGCAATCATCACCCGTTGACGCTGGCCGCCTGAAAGTTGATGCGGATAGGCACCAAGGCGCTTTTCAGGTTCACGGATACCGACCTGATTCAGTAATTCCAGCGTTTTTTCCCGCGCCTGTTTTTCTCCCATGCCCTGATGCAGAGATAAAATTTCACCTATCTGCCGCTCGATCGTGTGCAATGGATTGAGCGATGTCATCGGCTCCTGAAAAATCATGGTGATGTCGTCACCTCGGACACGCCGCAGATCACGTTCATCGGAATCCAACAGATCCTCGCCTTTAAACTCGACCTTACCTGAGGGATGGCTGGCCGATGGATAGGGCAGCAGTTTCAATACTGAAAGCGCTGTGACGCTTTTGCCCGATCCCGATTCCCCAACCAATGCAACCGTTTCCCCCTGGTTGATGTGGAACGAGACACGGTCAACGGCATTTGTCGTGATCCCGGAAACGGTAAAGTCGACCGACAAATTCCTGACGGAGAGCAACCGTGGCGATTGATCGGGACTATCGGTCATCAACTGCCTCACTTGAACGTTTTGCGCGGATCAAAAGCGTCGCGGGTCGCTTCGCCGATAAACACCAGCAGTGACAGCATGACGCTGATGACGATGAACGCCATGATCGCCAGCCAGGGAGCCTGAAGGTTATTTTTCGCCTGCTGCACCATCTCCCCGAGCGACGGGGATCCCGGTGGCAGGCCAAACCCAAGAAAATCCAGCGCAGTCAACGATCCAATTGATCCTGACAGGATAAACGGCATGAAAGTCAGGGTAGCGACCATGGCATTGGGTAACAGGTGACGGAACATGATCGTGCGATTGCCGACACCCAATGCTCGAGCCGCATTGACATATTCAAAGTTACGGGCCCGCAAAAACTCCGCCCGCACAACACCAACAAAGCCGGTCCAGGCAAACAGCAGCATGATGCCGAGCAATACCCAAAACCCGGGTGGCAACACCGAAGATATGATAATCAGCAGATAAAGCAGCGGTATTGCTGTCCAGATTTCAATAAAACGCTGAAACAGTAAGTCTACCCAACCGCCATAATAGCCCTGCACCGCACCGGCGCTGATGCCGACAACGGCAGAAAACAAGGTGAGAATCAGCCCAAACAGGACAGAAATCCGAAAGCCGTAAATCAACCGCGCTGAAACATCGCGTGCCTGATCATCAGTACCAAACCAGTTCCAGTTGCCATAGGTACAAAGCGGGTCCTGGGCGCCATTGTCATATTTGCGGCAGGCTTCTTCGGTTTCCATCATCCAGCTTGGAGGCGAAGGAGCCGGCCGGGGCACATCAACATTGGTGGTGGTATATGAATACCGAATTGGCGGCCACAACATCCAGCCATTGGCTTCGATCTCTTCAATGTTGACCGGGTCGCGGTAATCGGTAACCGGTAAAAATCCACCAAATTTCTCTTCCGGATAGTCAAAGAATACCGGTGCCAGCAACTCACCTTTGTAAGAAATCAGGACAGGACGGTCATTGGCGATAAATTCCGCCAACATTGTAAAAACAAACAGAAACAGGAAAATCCATAATGACCAATAGCCGCGTCGATTGGCTTTGAAATTCTGCCAGCGGCGCAGGTTCAGTGGCGTTACCTTAAACGGCCCCACCCGTTCGAACTGTTTTCCTTCTATGACCGGATTGGCGGTCGCCTTGCTCATCTGCGCGACCGTCATCACACATCCCGCCTGTCAAAGTCGATGCGCGGATCTATCAGCGTATACATCAGATCAGAAACCAAATTCACCAACAGGCCCATCAGTGCAAATATGTAAAGTGTTGCAAAGACCACAGCATAGTCTCGCTGCAGCGTGGCGGTAAAACCGAGCAATCCGAGACCATCAAGAGAAAATATCGCTTCGATCAGCAACGACCCGGAAAAGAAGGCCGAAATAAAAGCACTTGGAAATCCGGCAATAATGATCAGCATCGCATTGCGAAAAACGTGCCCGTAAAGCACTTGGCTTTCGGTCAGACCTTTGGCCCGGGCGGTGACCACATACTGCTTTTTGATTTCATCGAGAAACGAGTTCTTGGTCAGCAAGGTTGTCGTGGCAAAAGCCGCCAGACAAAGCGCAATCAGTGGCAGCGTTAAATGCCAGAAATAGTCGACGATTTTGCCCCACAAGGACAATTCGTCAAAATTGTCGGAAGTCAGACCCCGCAGCGGAAACCAGTCAAGAAATGATCCGCCGGCAAAAAACACCATCAGCATCACCGCCACGAGAAACCCCGGAACAGCATAGGCGATGATGATCACGCCGCTGGTCCACACATCAAAGGCCGAGCCATCTTTGACCGCCTTTCGAATCCCCAGCGGGATCGAGATCACATAGGAGATCAGCATGATCCACAGGCCGAGCGATATCGATACCGGCATTTTTTCCTTGATCAGATCGAGCACCGAGATAGAGCGGAAATAGCTCTCTCCAAAATCAAATCGCGCATAGTCCCAGATCATTTTGGCGAAACGTTCATGGGCCGGCTTATCAAAGCCGAATTGCTGTTCCAGCTTCTTGATGAATTCCGGGTCGAGCCCCTGTGAACCGCGATATTTGGACGACCCTCCACCACCCTCGGTGCTGGTCTGAGCGGAATCATCTCCACCCTGAAAATCTCCACCTCCACCGGATATGCGGTCGGTTGCATCGCCCCCCTGCCCGGTAAGCTGCGCAATGACCTGCTCCACCGGCCCGCCTGGCGCAAACTGGATGACCGTAAAACTCAGCAACATGATGCCGAACAAAGTTGGGATCATCAGCAACAATCGTCGTGCAATATAGGCGCCCATATTGTGGCTAAGTCTCCTGCCGGAATTTAATGAAACGGTGCACGATCAAGCCAGTATTTCCTCAATCTTTGCCAATCGCCCTGGCCTTTTGTTCATCAAACCACCAATAGGTTTCTATTGGGAACGCATAATCTGGTTTAGGTTCGGGATATCCAAACATGTCCCAATAGGCAATTCGGTGATTCGCCGACTTCCAGTTTGGAATCCAGCTATAGGTTGAGCGCAGCACCCTGTCGAGCGCCTGCAATGTAAAAGCCAGTTCTTCGCGGTTGCTAGCATCATCAATGCGGGAAATTATCTCATCCACCGCAGCACTTTTTATGCCAGCAAAATTACGATTACCTTCGCGGTCTGCATTTGCCGCACCGAAAAACTGCTGCATACTCTCACTTGTCGGCGTTGCTCCGAAACGGAATGCCATGCCCGTAATATCGAAATCATAGGTATCAAGGCGCTGCTGATATTGAGCTGGATCCACCAGTCTGATCGTAGCATCAGCTCCCAATGCCTTCATGTTGGCGACAAATTTTCCCAAAATTCGCTCAAATGTCGGCGACCGAATCAAAAACTCAACTGCCAGTTGTACACCTTTGTCATCGACCAGTTTTGAGCCATCGCGTTTCCAGCCCGCTTCATCCAGTAATTGGCTGGCCCGACGCAATAATTTTCTGTCACGCCCGGAACCATCTGATACAGGCTGCAACGGAACTTCCTCAAAAACCGAAGCATCCAGGTTTGCAGAGAGGCCATTCAACAATGCCAATTCCTTGCCCTGAGGCTTGCCAATTGCCTTGAACTCGGAGTTTTCAAAAAACGACTGGCTGCGCTGATAGGCATTGAAAAAGAAATTGTCGTTGGTCCACTCAAAATCGAAACAATGACCGATCGCCTGAACGGTTTTTGGGTGGGTAAACTTTTGCCGACGTTGATTAACCGCCCAGGCCTGGAACGAGGCGACCTTCTCAGCGTCAAACAACTTCTGAATCGCTCGACCGTCCTGAACAGCCGGGAAATCATACTCCGTGGCCCAGGTCTTGGATGTGAATTCTTCCCTGAAATTCACAACGCCCTTTTTGAATGCCTCAAACGCAGCCTGTCTTTCGCGATAAAACTCCAGCCGAAGCACCTCGAAATTATTCTGCCCACGGGCAAATGGCATGTCTTTGCCCCAATAATTTTCAACCCGCTCATATTCGATGAATGTTCCCACCTTCGTCCGTTTGACACGATAGGGGCCGGACGATTGGGGTGGTTCCATGGTTGATGCCAGGAAATCATAAGCGCTGTAATAGGCCTTCGACAGAACCGGCATTGTGGCGACTGTCAATATTGACCGGTCAGACTGTTTGCCGTTAAACGCCAGCACCACAGTATCAGCGCCAGTGGATTGGGCGCTTTCAAGGTTGGCCAGCACAATGCCTATTTCCGGGTGTCCGTCCTTTTTCAAAAGCTCATAGGAAAAGGCCACATCATCTGCAGTCACAACCGTGCCATCATGCCATTTGGCCTCAGGGCGTAACTTGAATGTATAGGAATTACGGTCTTCGGAAATTTCCACCGTTTCGGCCAGTTGTCCATAGATCGCCGTCGGCTCATCCACCGCCCGCACCATCAACGCATCGAAACACAATTCCATGCGCGGTGGCGCATTGCCTTTCAGAACGAAAGTGTTGAGAGTGTCAAAAGTCTGAGGATTTTGATTATATCCCCAACTGGATATGCCAAAATTGAAAGTCCCGCCTTTGGGGGCATCCGGATTGACGAATTCAAAGTGGCTGTAATCCGGGCCATATTTCAGCTCTCCAAACGCCGAAAGCCCGTGCAAAGGTTGGCTCGTTGGATTGCCAGCCAGTGAAACATTCGGCATTGACGCCAATGGGCCGGCCAACATGGTCGCGGCGGACAACTTTCCAAAGGTTCTGCGAGTTAGCAAATTAACGCTCCAATGACTATTTGAGTTTTGCGTTGAGTGCGGCTTCCTTTTGCGGATCAATCCACCAACTTTCTGCGTCGAGGCCACGATATGTCTGGGTTGGTGGTCGTCCAAACTTGTCCCAGAATGCCACCCGATCTTTGTTCAGATACCATTGCGGCACCGTGTAATAGCCAAACAGCAAGACCCTATCGAGCGCATTGGTCAATGACACCAGTTCGGCCCGGTCCTTGGCATAGATCAGTCGCTCCACCAATTCATCGAGAACCGGGTCTTTGGCGCCCATATAATTGCGCGATCCATCCTGATCGGCGGCGCCGGAAGACCAGTACTCGCGCTGTTCATTGCCCGGCGACTGAGACTGCATGGTGACAAGGGAGGCAACATCGTAGTCAAATGCCCCGATGCGGGCGACATATTGCGACGTATCAACAATGCGGAATGTCGCATCAATGCCAAGGCGCTGCAGGGCCTTTAACCAAGGCGCATTGGTCTTCTCGCTGGCGGGAGAATAGCCGAGAAGTTCCAGCTCAAATTGCTCACCCTTTGCGTTGACCAGCTTGCCTCCCTGACTTTTCCAACCCGCCTCCTGCAACAGATCAAAAGCTACTTTGAGAAACTTGCGTTCATCGCGGCGGGTCTCATAGACCGGCAGGGCGAATTCATCTGTAAATATTTCGTCGGGAATGCGGCCCTTATATTCGGTCAGAATTTCCAGCTCCCGCCCCTTTGGCAGCCCGGTGGCCTGCAATTCCGTACCACCGAAATAAGACTGGACGCGGGAATATTGATCAAAGAACAGGTTTTTGTTCATCTGTTCAAAATTCATCGCCCAGACCAATGCCTTGCGCACCAAACGGTCTTGAAATTGCGGGCGCCGCGTATTTAACACCCACGCCTGCATCGGATAACCCGATGAATCAGCTATTTCGATCTTTTTAACATCGCCTGATTCAAACGCCGGAAAATTATACCGTCGAGCCCAGTATTCTGCCCGATTTTCGACGCGAATATCACCAAAACCGCCTTTCTTGAAAGCTTCCCAGATGGAATTGGAATCCTTGAAATAGGTGTAACGGCGGGTGTCGAAATTGTACCGCCCCTTGCGGGTCGGCGTGTCTTTGGCCCAGTAATCCTTCACTCTTTCATAAAAGATATCGGACCCGGCGTTGAATTTGGCGATTTTATATGGACCACTGCCCAGCGGCGGTTCCAGAGTTGCTTTGGTAAACTCCCGTTTTTCGCCCTTTTCATTGGTGCCCTCCCACCAATGTTTTGGCAGCACCGGCAGATCGCCAATAATCAACGGCAGTTCCCGGTTGTTCTTTTGCGCAAAAACGAAGGTAATTTCCGTTTCGCTGTCGATAATGATTTCTTTTACGTCACCAAAGTACCGATTGTATTGCGGCGAGTGCTCCTTCAACGTCTCCATTGACCATTTCACATCGTCTGGTGTGATGGGCTTGCCATCATGCCAACGAGCACGTTTATCAAGACGATAGGTGGCGGAAGAATAATCGTCCGGATAGGTGAAAGCTTCGGCGATCAACGGATGCGACGCAGATGGTTCATCAATCGCCTTTGACATCATCAGGTCCCAGAGCAGACCGCCCTGATAGTTCAGACCTGCTGCGGGCGTGCCCTGCACGATGAAGGGGTTAAAACTGTCAAACGTGCCATTCGCCATACTGTTGAAGGTACCGCCTTTAATGGCGTCTGGATTGACATGCTCATAATGGGTGAAGCCACCCGAATATTTCGATTCACCGATCAGGGATGTTGATGTGTGCCATACACGGTCATCGGCTTTTGCCGACGTCGAGAAGCCGATAGCCCCCATTAACAGTGTTGCGACAATTAAAGAAAGCAGCCCGTTCATCAGCACAAATCCCACGAGTCATATTAATTGTGTCCTATTGGTAGTCAAAGGACCTTGATCGTCAAGTTACGTTGTTGTCAGCATTTAGAGCCGTCATAATTAAAGGCACAAAAAAACCGGACAAGTTGCCCGGTTTTCCTATAGTCAGCTAGATCGACCAACTCAACCTTCCGGCAACGGTGCCGGAGATGATGCCAGTGTCCTCAAATAAGCTATCATCGCGGCCCGGTCAGCGGTCTTCTTAATACCGGCAAATCCCATGGATGTGCCCTTTACATGTGCCTTCGGCTTGAACAGAAACCCATTGAGCTCCGCATAGGTCCAGGTCTTGCCATCAGCATAGGCTTTCAGGGCGCCGGAATACCGAAATCCATCAACACTGGCGATCGCACGATCAATAATGCCATAAAGCGCTGGACCAACCTTGTTGCCAGCACCTTCAGCAAAATTGTGACAGGCGACGCATTTTTTGCCGACCTTTTCACCCTTGGCCAGATCAGCCGTCGCCAGCAGTAATGCAACCGGCTCAACCGTTGGCCCAGTTGATGCGGGATTGGTGGAAGCAATCGCTTCGCCACCAGCAATTTCAAACCCTGGCTTTTCAGGATTACTGCTGTGATAAATGCCGTCGGACAGGAAATTGATTCCCAAGACAACGAAAGCAAGCCCTAAAAGGGCACCAAAAACTTTGTTCCACTCAAATGAGTCCATGTGCTTAAGCTCCACAAAAGCAAAAGGAGGGTTTTTGCACTGACACATTGCCAGCAAACCAGTCCGCCATATTTGGCCGGAAACTATGTCTTTTGATCCTCCGTTGCAACACCTATAAGACCTTCAATTGTGAGACTTTTGCGGTATTTTGGCCGCCAATGGAAAAAGGGTGCCGCCGGCGATGAGCAATTCCAACAATTTAGTGATGATTCCAGCCCGGATGGCATCGACTCGTATTCCTGGCAAACCGATGGCAGACATCGCCGGCCTGCCGATGATCGTTCACGTCATGCACCGGGCCATCGAAGCCGATGTCGGTCGAGTTGTTGTCGCAACCGACACACAGCAGGTTCTTGAAGTCATTCAAACACATGGTGGTGAAGCAGTCATGACACGGGACGACCACGCTTCCGGCTCAGACCGCATCTGGGAAGCGTTAAGCCACATCGATGGTGGCGACCGAGTCGATACAATCATTAATGTTCAGGGTGATCTTCCCACGATTGACGAACAGTCGATCCGTGCGAGTTTGGTTCCACTGGCAAATCCAGCGGTTGATCTGGCAACCCTGGCCACTGAAATTGTTGTGGAAGACGAAAAATACAATCCAAATGTCGTCAAACTGGTGGGAACACCATCTGGAGAAAACCTCTTGCGGGCGCTTTATTTCACCCGAACTACCGCACCTTATGGCGACGGCCCATTATATCATCATATCGGTCTGTATGCCTGGCGGCGCAGGTCATTGGAGCGGTTTGTATCGCTGCCTCCTTCGCCGTTGGAAATGCGTGAGAAACTCGAACAGCTGCGGGCACTTGAAGATGGCATGCGCATTGACGCGGCGCTCGTTGACACCGTGCCGCTGGGTGTTGATACTCCCGCCGATCTGGAGCGTGCGCGCGCCGTGTTAAGCCAATAGAGTAGTTGTTGAAATGCCAAACCGTACCGGCAATATTGCCTTTCAGGGTGAACCTGGGGCCAATTCAGATACCGCCTGCCGCAATGTCTATCCCAAGATGGACCCGCTGCCCTGCCCGACCTTTGAAGATGCATTTGAAGCACTGAAGAACGGCGACGCTGAACTGGCGATGATCCCAATTGAAAACACCATTGCCGGACGTGTTGCCGATATTCACCTGTTGTTGCCAAACTCCGGTTTTCATATAATCGGCGAGTATTTTCTGCCGATCCACTTTCAGTTGATGGCTCTGCCTGGCGTAAAGCTGGAGGATATCAAGACGGTTTACTCTCATATTCACGCTCTTGGACAGTGCCGTGAAATCATTCGCAAAAATGGTTGGAGAGGCGTTGTTGCAGGCGACACTGCCGGTGCTGCGCGGATGATCGCTGACAGCGGGGATCGCTCCGCTGCCTCGCTGTCGCCACGCCTCGCCGCAGAACTTTATGGCATGAACATTCTGCAACAGGACGTTCACGATGCCGATACCAACACAACCCGGTTCGTTATCCTGTCGCGTCAGCCAGAATACCCCTCTGTCGACGCAGGACCGGCGATCACCACATTCGTCTTCCGTGTCAGAAACGTACCGGCTGCCTTGTATAAGGTCATGGGCGGTTTTGCCACCAACAATGTCAACATGACCAAGTTGGAAAGCTATCAGATCGGCGGTGCTTTTACGGCCACCCTGTTCTACGCCGATATTGAGGGGCATCCCGATCAGAATAATGTCAAATTCGCCATGGAAGAGATGAAATTCTTTTCCGCAGAACGCCATATTCTGGGGGTCTATCCGGCAGCCAGCCGGCGCGGCGCTGCATGACATGCACCTTACATGCACCTTGGTCTAGCACGGGTTAATTAATGTCTGCTCCTTCGTTCAACCCACTGATTGCCGGACTGAACGCGCCGCCCATCCCCATCGTCCAGCGTTCTGCTGAGGCTTATGGTGGTGAGCTTGGTGAGCAGATTGACCTGTCGCAGGCGGTGCCAGGCTATCCTCCGCATCCATTGCTGATCGAAAATCTGGCATCGACAGCGGCACAAACCGATCTGCTCGGCTATGGCCCGATCCCCGGAGAGGTCGTCCTGCGCAAGGCGTACAGCGCGCACCTAAGCTCGACCTATGGCGCAGCGGTAACGCCGGGGGAAACCCACATAACGTCCGGATGCAATCAGGCTTTTGTTGCCTCTGCTCTGACCGTCGCGGGCGCGGGGGATTCGCTGCTGCTGGTGACGCCATTCTATTTCAATCACGCAACAACCCTGTCGATGCTGGGCATCGGCACCAAGACTGTCACAGCGATGCCCGAAAATAACTTTCTGCCAGATCCCAACAAATTGGCCGCAGCTATCACACCAGATGTGAGAGCGATCGCCTGTGTCACGCCGAACAATCCAACTGGTGCGGTCTATCCACCAGAATTGCTCGAACAACTGTTTGACGTCTGCGTTGCCAAAAACATCTGGTTGATTGTCGACGAAACATATCGAGACTTCCTGCCGCAGAGTCAGCCAGTTCCTCATCAATTATTGCAGCGGTCGAATTGGCGCGACCATTTCATCGGCCTGTACAGTTTCTCAAAATCCTTCTGCATTCCCGGTCATCGACTTGGAGCCATCACAGGTGGCGATGAGGTCATCACCAATATCGCCAAAGTGATGGACAATCTGCAGATCTGCGCGCCGCGTCCACCGCAGCATGCGGTTGCACAGGGTTTGCGCGAATTGAGCGAGTGGCAAGCAGGCAACCGCAGAGAAATCGAACACCGTCGCAACGCACTCATTGACGTTATGGATAAGCTTTCGGGCTGGGAGATCGCCACGATCGGTGCCTATTTCAGCTATATCAGACATCCATACACAGACCGCAGGTCGGTAGAAGTTGCTGAATATCTGGCTCGCGAGCGCGGCGTTGTGACATTGCCAGGTTCATTCTTTGGCGAAGGACAGGAAGCGTATTTGAGGTTTGCCTTCGCCAATGCCACTGCCGATGAGTTGGCAAATCTGACCCATCGTCTTGATTGATCTGCAGTACTTTGCGTGACCAGTGGCGTATCGACGAACCGTCCCGACAGCCCTAACATTATGTTGCCAAGCGAATACCGGAGACAACTGCCATGTGGTCGCAGAACGCACTCACCAAACGACTGAACCTGAACTGGCCGATATTGCAGGCACCAATGGGTGATTTGACCACGCCTGGACTTGCAGCCGCGGTCAGCGATGCAGGTGGCCTTGGCGGGCTGGGCATGTGGGGCTTTTCCGGCGAAGAGGCCGAACGGCGAGTTGCCGGATTTCGCCAGTTATCCGGTGGCAGTCTCAACGTCAACTATCCGCTTTGGGATCATCCCAGTGACCTGACCAATACCGCACAGCCAATGCGCCGGGCCCTACAGGAGCTTTACGATCAGGAAGAGCTGGGAGAGGTGCCAACCCCTGCAGGTTCAGCTGGCCTGGTCAGCGACGACCATCTTGCCATGTTGAAGAAGATGAAACCCGAAGTTGTCAGTTTTCATTTCGGATTGCCGGATCAACCGATCATCCAGGCGATTCGCCAGATCGGGATCTTCATTCTCAGCAGTGCAACCACTGTCGCAGAAGCCAAAGACCTGGAAAACCGGGGGGTTGATGCCGTCATTGCTCAGGGGATTGAGGCAGGAGGCCATCGCGGAACGTATTCCGGCGTCGACATTTCAATGCAACCGGGTCTGTTTGCGCTGGTGCCACAGGTGGCGGATGCTGTAACTATCCCGGTTATTGCAGCAGGTGGTATTGCCGATGGTCGGACGATCGCCGCGGCGCTGATGCTGGGTGCTCAGGGCGTGCAGTTGGGTACAGCATTCCTGCGCTGCGAAGAGGCAAATGTGCTGGACAAACATCGCGACGCGCTGCGTCATGCAAGTGAATCAAGCACGGTTGTGAGCGATGTTATTTCAGGACGACCCGCCCGATTCATTAAAAACCGGCTGGTTGAACATCTGGCCAGCAGCCAAACAGAGCCGGCCGCCTTTCCCGCCCAGATGGCACTGACAGATCCATTAGCCAACACCGGGAAAAAACAACTTACCGCCCTTTATGCCGGGCAGTCTGCCGCACTTGGCCGAGATCTGTCGGCTGCTGATCTTATGTCGAAGCTGGTTGAGGAAACGATTGCATCACTACAAGCTCTTTCACCAGCAACCACTCGATAGCAGACTTGGGCAAATCGGCGGGAGTCAGGCGCCCAGGACGGCACATTGATCGTGCCCTGACCGCCAAAAATATCGAAGAGAATCTCAGGCGGCCCACCCTGAGCAGGCATGAGTCGAAGCTCAACCTGGCGATTGGCCGGGTGGCCCGTTATACCCTCCTGATAGGACAAGTAGACAACGTTTCGACCATCGGGTTAGGGATGGGGGAACCAGTTGACCCGGTCATCAAATGTCATCCGCTGAACATCGCTGCCGTCCCGCCCTGCTCCATTGACCAACAGGGTGTCGCCATCAGCGGTCCAGTTGGCAGCTTCAATGTGCCGATCAAGCTCAATCAGGATTTCACTTGTGCCAGAATCGAGGTCAAAATTGTCAGATGACTTATCATTGGTTCACTCATCTGTTTAGACCTTTGCCTGAGCAATGTTTCGGGTGGCCAGATAGACGCCAAAAGCCGCAACAATCATGCCTATCCAGGCAATAGGTGGCATGATTTCACCGAGCAACAGCCATGCCAGCAGAGCTGCCAGTGGTGGAACGAGAAAAAACAGTGCCGAAACACGGCTGACGTCACCGGCTCGAATCATTGCCAGCAACAGGCCAAAGGCAATGACTGAATTTCCGATCACCAGATAACTCAGTGCGATTGAAAATTCCCATGTCCAGTTTACCTGCATCGTTTCAAGCAGCAACATCGCTGGAACTATGCCGATCAAACCAGCGGCATATCCCACCAGATTGGCGGTGATGGGGTGATGATTCAATCCAAACCGCTTTTCCCAAAGCGATCCGGCAGTTATGCCGAGCAAAGCCAGCGCGGTGCAGGCAAAACCCAATATTGTTGGCGGTTCGATCGCTGATCTTGCGGCAATAACGATGGCGGTTCCCAGCAGGCCCATGCACAGCCCTGTCCAGCGACGCCAGCCAATGTTCTCGCCAGTCCAACTCGGTGCCAGCAGAGCCACCAGAATCGGTTGCAAAGACATCAGCAAAGCGACCGTTCCGGCAGCAACACCGGCACGAAATGCGATGTAACACAGGCCGAAATAAACGCTTTGAATGAGAAACCCCACCACCGCCAGATGCACCCAGTCCATCGGCTTGTTGGGAAGTGGAGGGCGCATGATGACAAAGGCAATTGCCATAATAATCACCACCAGGCCAAATCGCAGGGCAAGCAGGGTCATCGGCTCTGAATATTGCAGCCCCACCTTTGCCACCGCATATCCGGCTGACCACAGCGCTAAAAACATCACAGGTGCAAGCGTCAGCCATAACGGGCGGCTTGAAATCATCGCAACTGTCCTTCTTCGCGATCCACGCCTTGTTGGATCAATCGCCCAAAATGGCAACGGCGTCATGTGAGAACCAGAACCGCAAGGACGTCAACACCACATTTATGGGTTTTAACTCAAAATCCGCATCAGCAATGGCCAAGGGCGGTCACTATCGTATTCGCCTTGACGGGCTGTCCTGCCATGCCTTACAGCCGTTGAACAAATGACACAGGTCAATGGACCTAGTCCTCAACCACATGGAGAAATATTATGACAACCCTTTGTTACGCGAAGGCGACCTGTGCAATTGGCATTCATGTTTTGTTGGAGGAAATTGGCAAACCGTATGAGCTGAATATTGTCGATTTCTCGAAAGGCGAGCAAAAGACTCCCGAATACCGGAAACTGAACCCCAAGGCTAAAGTCGCCGCACTGGTGCGAGATGACGGATCGGTCGTGACCGAATATGCAGCCATCGCCATGTGGTTGGCGCTGACCAATCCTGACAAAAAGCTTCTGCCAACTGACCCGGAGGGCATGGTGCGAACGATTGAAGCGCTCGATTTTGTCGTCGGTACGGTGCACATGCTGTCCTGGCGGATGTGGCGTCGTCCCGATGTGTACTGCCCCAACCCGGATGAACTGGAAGGGGTTAAGTCCCGCGGCAAAGCGGCGATGTTGGCAGGCTTTGACGTCATTAACGAGCAACTGGAAGGTCAACAATTTCTGTGTGGCGATTTTTCGATTGCCGACACAGCGCTTTACTATGTGGAATATTGGGCGGCCGATATTGGCGGTTTCCCGTTGCCACCAAATGTGCAAGCGCATTTTGAACGCATGAAACAACGTCCTTCCGTCCAGGCCTCCCGGAAGCTGGAAGGCGTTACCTGACCGGTAGCAACGTCCGGACTTAGTTATGGTCAACTTGCTGCATTTGTGAAATCATTCACCCAAAGCGGGAGGATGAACCAGCATGGCCAAATTTATTATTGAACCACATTTCCGATTGCACGAATGGGTGGCGCAGGAAAAGGGTTTTTTCCAGCAGGTCGGACTGGATTATGAATTTCGTGAGAGAATTCGCTCCAGCGACGGACAACATCACTCCACACCGGATAAAATCGGGGCCTTTCAAAGCATCGAAAAAGGCCGGGAATCCAACGTCAACAGCGCCTGCCACTGGACCGTCAACGCGGCTGCGTCCGCTGGCCACACCAAACTTTATGCAGATGCCTATTCGGTATCACCAGCCGGTATTTTTGTTCCAGAAAATTCACCCATCAAATCCCCAGAAAATCTGGCAGGCGTGCCAATATCGGTGGGGTTCCAATCGGGCAGTCACTATTCGACAATTCAGGTTCTTGAACAATATATGGACATGAAAGATATCAATCTGTCGTTTCAGGACGGCATGTTGTTCAAACGCATGGAAATGTTGATCAGTGGTGAATTGCAGGCGGCGTCTTTATTCAGCGGGCCTTATTATTTTGTCGAGCAGCTGGGGTTTCGAAAAATTGTCGATTCCACATTCATGATTGCCGGTTCCGTCAACCACGATGCTGATCCAAACGACGTCAAAAAATATTATCAGGCATTGCGTCAGGCGCAGAGCCTGATTGATCTTCGGCCGGAGCTCTACACGCACTATTATCAAAACGAATTCCCCGAGAAATTCCATGATCAAATGGATACCCGTCGCTGGGGGCCGGGGGAGCGCATCGTCTTTGAATCTTATTCCAAGCAGACATTTGAGGATTCATTTGCCTGGATCCAGGACCATGACATCTTTCCCGATGGCGGAATGGGGTCGGGTCTCTACGAAGAGGCCGTGGTTTCCTATAATTCATGACTTTCCCGGGGACCCGGCGCCTTGCGACGCTTTAGATTTGCCTCACGCAGTGCCAGCATAACAGCACCGCTCAAGATCACCGCTGCTCCAAACCAGGTAACCCAGTCAGGCACTGCTGAAAATCCGATAAAGTCATAAAGTGCTGCGAAGGCGAGCGTAGCATAGGAAAATGGTGCCACATAACTGGCATCTGCTCGGGCCATTCCGTTGATAAAACAGACTTGTGCACCGGCCATCAGCACACCGACTGCCGCCAGGCCAGCCCATTGAAGCAAAGTTGGTGCCTGCCAGACCAACACCACCGCAAGCGATGCAATTACCAACCCGATTGCGTTGTTGATGAACAGGATCTGAAACGGTGCTTCGCGTCCTGAGAGTTTTTTGATGAAAATTAGTTCCATGCCGATTACGGCAGCCGCAGCAAGCGCCAGCATCGCCCCCGGTTGAAAGCTCGCCGGTGTTGGCCGCAACAGGATCATTGCACCGACCAAGGCAATTGCCGCCGCTCCCCACCGAACCCGTCCGACTTTCTCGCCAAGCAACGGGATGGCCAGCGCCATGGCAAATACCGGGTTGAGAAAGCTGATAGCAGTTGCGTCTGCCATGGGAATATAGGCCAAAGATGCAAACATCAGCGTCACACCAGCCCAACCGAAACTTGACCTGCCGACATGCAATTTCCAGTTGATAGATCCTGACACAGGCCATCGAATAAGTGCCGCAAAACCGAACAGAAGAAAAGCCGATAGAAACCGCCCGTGGCTCACCTGCAGCGGGTGCAGCTCCGGACCAAACGCACCAGTTGCCAACGCCTTGGCAAAGGTCATGCTGGCGGCAATGAATGCCGTTGACAGCAGAATCAATGCGGCAGCAAGGCCGGGATTTTCGGGACGCGGTGTAAACATAGGCCCCTCGTGAACCTTCATGCAGTTCAATTCAAGTGACCTGCTAACGTCTACTCGTAGAGGCAGCAGCTACAAGTCACTTTTGCTCGACGTGAAGCGTGTTAAAAGCCCATTTTTGAAACGCCAGAAGCAGAAGGAAAGGCGGAATAATGGTGATGATCACCAACGCCATGCCCGGTCCGGAAGTCGGCCCGATGAGCCTGATTCCACGCACCAGAGTATACAGGCTGTCATCGGTACTGATCATCAAAGGCCAAAGATATTGGTTCCAGCCGATCATGAATGAAATGATAAAAATGGCAGCCGTGCGGGGCCATGACAAAGGGATGATGAAATCAATAAAAAACTTCACCGGGCCAGTACCATCCATAATCGCTGCTTCGAGCAATTCTTCCGGCAATGTCAAAAAGTATTGACGGTAGAAGAATGTGCCGATGGCCGCCGCGACTGCCGGCAGAATAATACCGGCATGGGTATTGATCAGTCCCAGCGATGCTGCCACCTCAAACGTGTTGACAAAGCGCGCTTCCAGCGGAAACAGCAGCGTCACCAGCACCAGCCAGAACACCAGTGCTGCAATCTTGAAGCGGAAAAACACCACCGCATAGGCTGACAGAATTGAGAAACCGGTCGTCAGCGTGGCGACCCCAAGGCCAACAATCAAAGAGTTTTTCAACATCGCCAGCGGGGTCACGCTATCTGTGAACCCCGCTTCAAGAGTGAGTACCCGGCTGTAATTATCCAGAAAATGTCCGCCCCAGCTGAACTGCAGGCTATCGCGGGCCAATGTCGCGGATGTGTGGGTCGATGAAAGAAAGGTCAATGCGATTGGCCCGACCAGAAATATCACCCCAAGGATCAGCACCAGGTGATTGTACCCGCTGCGCAGGGCCTGCGGTGTGGTCACGTTATATCTGCCCTTGCAATACAGTGCCTAACGGCGCAATTGCACAATATGGTCACAAGACGCGTTGTCCGTTGTCTTTCCGGAAGACCAGAGCGCGGGACTTATTGACACCCAGTTTCAACGTGGCATCAATTTTCGGCAATGTCTGCTGATCGACCTTGATACAGATTTCTGTCTCCTCGCCCTCTTCAGCAGCTGCCCCCAGCAAAGCACCATAAATCAGATTTTCAGCACCGTGCTGCTCAACCAGATCAACCCGCAACGACACCTCGCCTTCGCCATTCTGGGTCAGGTCATCCGGACGGATACCCAACACCAGATCAGCATCGGTCGGCAGGTCCTTAAAACCCGACAGGGCAATATCGCCACTGATCAGTTTGTCGCCGTCAAATACTACCGGGACCAGATTGATCTGCGGGGAACCTATAAATGACGCAACGAACAGGGTCGTCGGGTTGTTATACAGTTCCAGTGGTGCACCCATCTGCTCAATGCGACCGTCATTGATCACTGCCAGGCGGTCAGCCAGGGTCATCGCTTCAGTCTGATCGTGAGTCACATAGATGCTGGTCACGTCCATGCGACGTTGCAGGCGCTTGATCTCAATGCGCATCTGGACACGCAACTTGGCGTCCAGGTTGGACAAGGGTTCGTCAAACAAAAATACTTTGGGCTCCCGCACAATCGCGCGTCCCATGGCAACCCGCTGCCGCTGACCACCAGACAGCTGTTGCGGACGACGATCAAGAAAGTCGTGAATGCGCAGCATTTTTGCTGCTTCTTCGACTTTTTCATGGATTTCAGCTTTACTGTTACCGCGGTTTTTCAAGCCGTAGGACATATTGCCCCGCACTGTCATATGCGGATACAGCGCGTAATTCTGGAACACCATGGCGACATCACGGTCAGCCGGGGACACTTCATTGATGATCCGGCCATCGATGGAAATCTCGCCTTCGGTGATGCTTTCCAATCCGGCAACCATGCGCAGCAATGTCGACTTGCCGCAGCCGGAGGGGCCGACAAAAACAATAAATTCGCCGTGCTCAATCGTCATATCAACGCCACGAACCGCTTCCGCACCATTGGGATAAATTTTTCGAACGCCTGTCAGTTCAACGCCAGCCATTATTTTTCACTCTCCACGAGGCCCTTGACGAACCAGTTCTGAAACACCAGCACCACAAGCACCGGCGGCAATGTCGCCAGAATGGTCAGCGCAAATGCCTTTTGATATTGCGGCAATTCCCCGCCTTCAGCGAGGACCTGGTAGATCTGCTTGATGCCGATCACCAGAGTATAGTTTTCTTCCTTTGTGGTCATGATCAAAGGCCACAAATACTGGTTCCAACCGACCACGAACATGATGATCAGGATTGCCGCGATCATCGTCTTGGACAGGGGAATTAAGATATCGACAAAGAACCGCCACGGTGTCGCACCGTCCAGTCGCGCAGCTTCCAGCAATTCTTCGGGCACCGACCTGAAGAATTGCCGAAAGAAAAACGTGCCGGTCGCCGAAGCAATAAGCGGAACAATAAGACCAGTATGGGTATCCAGAAGATTTAGTCCGGCCATCACCTCGTATGAAGGAATGATACGCACTTCCAGCGGTAACAGCAGGGTCATGAAAATGATCCAGAACAGCGGAGCAGCGAGACGAAACCTGAAATAGACAATCGCATAGGCTGCCAGCATGGAAATGATCACCTTGCCCACCGCAAATCCTATGCCGAGGATGAGACTGTTTTTCAGCATGGTTGTGCCGAGCACAGACTTCATCACCCCGCCTTCGACGAACAACACTTCCCAATATGTTTCAAAGAAATGCGTGCCAGGCCAAAACTGCAACCCGTTGCGCAGGATTGTCACGTCATCGTGGGTCGATGTAGAAAAGGCCACCCAGACCGGAAAACTCATGAAAATGACCCCGATGATCAACACGGTGTGGGCATAGATGAGGCGCCAATTTGTATTTTTCATCTCACAACACCCCTAATAATGCACTTTCCGCTCGATAAAGCGGAATTGGAGAACGGTAAGAGCCAAAACCACCAGCATCAACACAACCGATTGGGCTGACGACCCTCCCAGATCAGCACCGCGGAAACCATCCTGAAACACTTTGTAGACAAGCGTATTGGTGGAGCCGCCCGGTGCCCCTCTGGTGGTTGTGTCGATGATGCCGAAAGTTTCAAAAAACGCATAAGTGATGTTAATCACCATCAGAAAAAAGGTGGTCGGCGCCAGCAGCGGGAAGGTGATGGTCCAGAAGCGACGCGTGGCGTTTTTGCAATCCATGGTTGCCGCTTCCACCACCGAGTGCGGAATGCCCTGCAGACCAGAAAGGAAGAAGATGAAATTAACACTGACCTGTTTCCAAACAGATATGAGTATCACCACGAAGCTCGCATCAAAGGCATCTAGTTTGTGATCAAAATCCCAACCGATGGCATTCATCAGTTTGTAGAGATCGCCAATCAGCGGGTGGAACATCAAATTGCCCATCAGACCGGCCACCGGCGGGGCAATGGCATAGGCCCACATCAACGTCGTCTTATAGGTACGTGCCCCGTGGATGACCTCATTGGCTTTCACCGCCAGCAGCAGGGCAATGGCCAATGACAGAAGCGTGACGAGCGTTGAAAAAACTGCGGTAAACCCGGCTGCCTGCAGCCAGGAATTACTAAAAACAGTGTCAGAATAATTCTTGAACCAGACAAATTGTGAAGACAGCCCAAAGGCGTCCTCCAGCAGAAATGACTGATAGATTGCCTGCGCAGCTGGCCACAAAAAGAAGACGGCAATTATGACGATTTGCGGTGCAATAAACAGATAGGGGATTGGGCTGTGTTCAAACTGAACGCGCTTCATGTGAGAGGCCCCTGGAAGACGAGAGATTATGAATTAGGCGCGGATGGCACCGGAGTGCCATCCGCAGTGTGCAATCTAGTTGTAGGTTGCGTGGAACCGCTCCAGCAACGCATTAGATTCTGATTCCATGGCGCTAAATGCGTCGTCAACAGACGCCTTGCCCGAGAAAATATCATCGAAATGCTTATACATCACGTCACGAATCTGGACGTAATAGCCAAGACGATATCCCTTGGTCCATTCACCACCGGGCTGGTTCAACTGCTGAATGCCAATTTCGGCATCTGGCGTTGATTTGTAATAGCCGTCGGATTTGGCAAGGTCATATGCCGCATTGGTGATCGGTACATAACCGGTCTCCTTATGCCAGAAATACTGCATATCAGGCTGGGTCAGGAAGGTCAGGAAGTCTGCGACACCCTTGTTTTCCTCTTCAGACTTTCCAGACATGGCAAACAGCGCAGCCCCACCGATAAATGTACCTTTCGGCTCGGCAATAATGCTCTTCCAATAGGGCAGGAAGGACGCACCAAATTTGAAGTCGGCTGACTTGGTCAGACCACCAAATGAACCGGAAGATCCGAGCCACATGGCAACTTTTTTCTGAACGAACGCATCCTGGTTATCACCCCAGGCACGGCCATAGAAACCATACCAACCCTTATCGAGCCATTCCTTCACCTTCGACCAGTGCATTTTCATGTGGTCGTTGTTGTAGAGAATTTTGACGTCGGTTGAATCGTAACCATTGTTACCGGTCGCCAGTTGAATGTTGTGGCGGCTGTGGAAATTCTCGCTGAAAATCCAGGGACTATGGCTTTGAGCCAGGGCCGTGTATCCAGCCTCTTTCAGCTTGGGAGCAATTGCTTCGAGCTCTTCCCAAGTGCTTGGCGGATTGGCAATGCCAGCTTTCGCAAATGCGTCCTTATTATAGTACAGCAGCGGGGTCGAAGAGTTGAACGGCATGCCGATCATCTTGCCGTCTGAATCAGCATAGAAGTAGCGAACGCCAGCAATATAATCGGTGATGTCAAAACCACCCGCATGTTTGCTCATCAAATCAGCAACAGGCACAGTCGCGCCCTTGGCATTGATGATGGTGGCAGCGCCCGCATCAAAAATCTGAATTAGATTTGGCTGCTGCTTGGCACGAAATGCCGCAATACCGGCAGTCATCGTGTCCTCGTAGCCGCCCTTATAGGTGGCGACCAGATTGTAAGTTGACTGGCTGGCGTTATATTTCGCAGCGATTTCACTGACAACTTCACCAAGTCGGCCGCTATGGGCGTGCCACCACTGAATATCGGTCGCGGCCCAGGCGGCGCTGCTCATCAGCGATGCAGAGGCAAACGCTCCGGCCAAAAGAAATTTTTGTAGTTTCATAATTATCTCCCAAATTGAGGATCAACGTCTTGTCTGCGCGATTATGCCCAGCGACATGACATCAACGTGACACACGAATTTGCGTGCCTTCCAATCCTGTAGAAATACTAGAGGTATTTTGGAGGGCTATGCAAACCGATTTAAATTTTTTTTTATTTGACACGAAACGATAGACAATGTGCGACAGTGGCTCACTCTTCATCTCTTGCACAATCGGCCGAATTCTGGCGCAGTCGCTGTTAGGATCTGATAAAGGAAACGTCATATGTCTGTTAGAGTTTTAGGCCTGCTGGCTTGTATGATTATTGCTTCAACAAATAGTTTCGCCTTCGACTTGCAGGGTCACCGGGGTGCGCGTGGGCTGGCGCCCGAAAATACCTTACCAGCCTTCGCCAAAGCCCTGTCCATCGGGGTTTCGACGTTGGAGCTGGATACGGGTGTCACCAGTGACGGCGTGGTGGTAGTGACCCATAATCCCAATCTGGAACCAGATTTAACCAGGGATTCATCTGGCAATTGGCTGGAAAGCAAATTGCTGATCCGCTCGCTGACACTTGACCAGCTTAAAAAATTCGATGTTGGGAAATATCGGCCGGGCAGTCGGTCAGCATCCCGATTCCCCAAACAGACAGGAATGGATAATATTTCCGTTCCTGCTCTTCAGCAGGTATTTGAACTGGCAAATCGTGCTGGCAACACTGCGGTGCGCTTCAACATCGAAACCAAGATCAACCCGACCAAACCGGACGACACCGTCGACGCGGAAACTTTTGCCAAAGCACTGATTGCCGAAATTAATAAGGCTGGTCTGGCCAATCGCGTCAGCATTCAGTCCTTTGACTGGCGTACGCTGCAGATCTCCCAATCGATCACTCCGGAAATTGAAACCGTCTATCTGAGCGCCCAGCAGCAATGGATGGACACAATCGCTGGGGGCGACGATTGGACGGCTGGTTTCACGGCCAGCGACCATGACAATTCAGTGCCAAACATGATCAAGGCTGCAGGCGGCAAGGTGTGGTCGCCGTTTTATGGTGATTTGAGCGGCGATGGCAAGATGATCAAGCAAGCTCACGCACTTGGCCTTACGGTCATTCCATGGACAATCAATGATCCGGCCATCATGAACAAATTGATGGATCTGAATGTCGACGGCATTATCACCGATTATCCCGATATGTTGCGCGACGTGATGCAACGTCGCGGTCTGAATTTGCCTGCTGCAACACCCGTCGAGCCGTAATTCGTATTTTCGAATGAGAGCCTGGTCGTTTCGTTTTTATCGGTCGGTAAAGCACCGCCATGTCCAGATGTCCCTGAACAACAAATTGGAGAGAATATCGGGTTCCGTGGTTTGAAAATTGATCGACGACCGTGGCCAGATTGGTCAGAATTCAAAGTGGGCAGTCATTGTCGCCTATCAAATTGAAATCACCCATGGATCGGACCTGCATATAAACACTGATGATGCCGGATCGAAGGTGCCTGAACCAATTGCGCTCCAAGGGGTAGATGAGTTGAAAATTGCCTCCATCGAATAGTCTGAATTCCATCACGCGCGAAACAACATGCAATTTGCCGAATCAGCCACATCTCCACTATTCGCATTTCACCTCATCGGTTAGATTTATCTGAGCACGCAACCGAAATCTTGACAACCTTGTCCCGGGGCAACGAAAACGATGGCCTATTTTGAAACTTTAAAAAGCCAGATTCTGGATATCTGGGCGACCATTCTGGTGTGGCTGCAATCACCACCATTCTATGCGCAGGTCATCAGTGTTATTTTCGCCTGGCTGGCTGCCAAATATCTTGGCCAAATCATTCAGCGCAACGTTCCTTTCCTCAATTCAGAACCCGCGCAGGGCCGAATGTTTCAGCTTCGAAGCATGGCATATCGCGGGCGCAATCTCACCACTCCACTGTTATTGGTACTGGTGCTGGCCGCTATCGTTCCAATTTTGGATTCGGTTACTGGCAGTTCATGGCTGGTCAGGCTGGCACAGAGTCTGGCACTCGTGCTTGCTCTGAAAACTGCCGTTGAACTGTTTATTACAACCAACAAGTTACAAAAACTGGTCAACTTCGTCGTGCTGCCCTCCGCCCTGATGCTGGTGTTTGGTGTCTTCGACGAATTTTCTGCCTTCCTTGACGACATGGCGCTTCAACTGGGCAACATTCGAATTTCGGCGCTGTTCCTGCTCAAAGCTGCAGTATTTGGGGGCGTGCTGTTTTGGGCTGGGCGGCTGTCCAACAGCGCCGGTCAAAATGCCATTCACAGCCAGGAAACACTGGATCTCGGGTCCCGCTCCTTATTTTCCAAACTGTTTACTATCTTTCTGTTTGTCATCGTTGGAATTGTCTTCTTTCAGTTGATGGGAATTGATCTGACCCTCCTTGCCGTGCTGGGTGGCGCTGTCGGTGTTGGACTGGGGTTTGGACTGCAACAGATTGCCGCCAATTTCATCTCCGGCATGATCATTCTAATGGAACGCTCGTTGTCGATCGGCGACTATATTGAGATGGAAGACGGCAAGGCCGGTGTCCTGAAAGAAATCAATATGCGATCCACGACGCTGGAAACATTTGACGGCAAAGAAGTGATGCTGCCGAACGAGAAATTCATCACCACGACCTTTGTCAACTGGACCCGCGACGACCCGCGCCAACGCTATGCGGTTGAATTTTCGGTGGCCTATGACACTGATATCGAACCGCTGCCGGAAATCATCTCCGCCGCGGTGGCAACCCATCCGCAAGTACTGAATGAACCGGAACCAGTCGATGTAGAACTGCGAGGGTTTGGCGACAACGGAATTGATTTTGCGGTTGAATTCTGGGCCGACGGAATTGACGACGGGAAAAACAAATTTTCATCTGACGTGCTGTTTATCATCTGGCGCACCCTGCAGGCCCAGGGCTGGCAGATACCCTTCCCGCAACGTGAAGTACGCATCCTGGACGACCAACCTGCGACGGCGACGGCGACGGCGACGGCGACCGCGGTGGTGGCAGCGAAACCGGCTAAAAAAAGCAAAACATGAACAGCTTCCAACGCCACACCACTTGTACCTTGTGCATACAATCTGTTGATCCGTTGATCAGATGGTCTTAAGCTTCGATGTCATGAAGCAAAAACACAACCTATTTTTAAAGGCTGGCCCCACCAGTTACAGCTTGTTGAGATATTCTTTACTTCTACTGGCAATTGCTTTGAGCATTGCAGTTTCAACATCAGCCAGTGCCCGCGAGAGCACGACATCGTACACCTGCCCCAACCTTAAAAAGCTGGTGTCGCAAAAGGGGGCCATCGTCCTCAACACCAATAACAGTTCGACCTTCAGTATTTTTGGACGGTTTGTTGCCAATAACAGCCATTGCGTTTCCGACCAGGAAGTTGTGCTGCTTCGTGTACCGTCGAAGTCCAATTCCTGTAAGTTGAAGATCTGCGTAGATTCAGACTAGCATTTGTATTTCTCAAGCGGGGTTTTGTTTCCACAATCGGCCTGATTTGCGCCTTTCCAAGTTGAATGGTGTTAGAGCCGTTCACGATTAAATGGAGCTAATTCTGTTTGTGATTGGCGAACGGCTCTAAATTGTTGATACGGCGGTCAAACTTGGCCGCCGCTTTGGTTGGGAGGATCAAATGACCGCAAGCGACAAGGAATTTTCAGGGTCCATTCCTGAATTCTATGACACCTTTCTGGTGCCATTGATTTTTGACGACTATGCAAATGATTTGGCTGATCGCGTAGTGTCACACACTCCAGAAGCTGTGCTCGAAACGGCTGCTGGCAGCGGAGTTGTACCGCGTGCCCTTGCCGGTCGCCTGGGTCCTGATACACGCTATGTGGTAACCGACCTCAATCAACCAATGCTCGATCACGCTGCCAGCCAACAAGGTGAGGATTCTCATATTGAGTGGCGCCAGGCCGATGCACTTAAATTGCCGTTTGAAAGTGACTCTTTTGATAGTGTCATTTGCCAGTTTGGCGCCATGTTTTACCCTGACCGGGTCAAGGGTTTCGCCGAAGCCCGCCGCGTCCTTCGCCCGGGAGGCCATTACATTTTCAATGTCTGGGATCACATCGGGGAAAATGAATTCGCCGATGTTGTGACCGAAGCAGCCGCCAGTGTATTCCCCGATGATCCACCTCGCTTTCTTGCCCGCACGCCCCATGGTTACCATGATGTGGCGGCAATCAGGCGTGATCTGAAGGGGGCAGGATTTACAAATATTTCAATTGATACGCTGGAGTTGGTCAGCAGGGCACCAACACCACAACATCCGGCAATCGCCTATTGCCAGGGAACGCCATTGCGCAACGAAATCGAAGCCCGTGATCCTGGCAAGTTGGTGCATGTAACCACCTGCGCGACCCAGGCAATTGCTGAACGTTATGGAAGTGGCCCTGTGTCGGCGAAAATTCAGGCTCATATAATTACTGCCGTAAAATGAGTTAGCAACTCCGACTGTCCAACGATTCTCTCCCTCGTCGGAACCAATGAGATGGCTTTGCTGCAGTATTGAACAATCAATACTGCACAACAACTTCGCAGGTTTAAATTATTTTCTACCCTTGACCTGAAACGCTTTTGAGGGAGACACTTGACGTGTGGTCTATACCGGATGTCAAAAATCGACCACTTGTCAAACTGATCCAATCCGGAATGTAATGAATGAGAGGACCTCCAAATGTCGGACACACAAGTCAATAATGGCGTAAACGTCGAACACCTGCTGGGTGCGCGTGAAGCGCTGGAAGCTCAACCCGTTGCTGCTCAATTCAAGTGGCGTTCGAGTTGCGAATGGGTGAACGGCACCCACAGCCGCTCAACAATCACCAGCTTCCATGGACTCGGTGAAGAACAGGATCGCGGAAAGTCGTTCTCGATCGAAGCAGATCACCCCGAAGCATTTGCGGCGGAAGATAACGCGCCCACTCCGGCAGAAATCGCATTGACAGGACTTGCCAGCTGCCTCATGGGCGGAGTTGCATCGATCGCTCAGCACCGCGGAATTCAACTGAATTCGGTCAAGGCTACCGTCGAAGGCGACATGGATCTGGCCGGCATTCTTGGTATTGACGATGAAGTCCGCAACGGTTTTGGCACAATACGTGTTAGCTTTGATGTTGATGCCGATGCCAGCGAAGATGACATTAAAGCCCTGGTGGCTCAGTCTCAAAAGCGTTCCGCCGTCTTCGATTGCATCACCAATCCAACCAACGTTGAAGTTGCTGTTAAAAAGGCCTGATTAAAGAATCGGGACGCGGGGATTTCTCGTTGAATAAGACAGATGCCGTTATCATCGGTGCAGGCCATTGTGGCCTGGCAGTTAGTCGCCATCTCGCCCAACGCTCCGTCGACCACGTGTTGCTGGAGCGCGGTGAGGTGGCGAATTCCTGGCGCACCGAACGTTGGGACTCTCTTACTTTGCTCACCCCAAACTGGTTGAGCCGACTGCCGGATTACGCCTATGAGGGAGATGATCCTGATGGGTATATGAATATGCCGCAGCTGATCCGGTTTATTGAAACCTATGCACTACGGTACTCGGCGCCCGTCCAGCCACGCACAAACGTGACTGAGGTTGCACCAGATGGCGATGGCTATGTAGTTGCTACAAATCAGGGAGATTGGCGCGCCCGAACTGTGGTGATTGCATCGGGACATTGCAACATTCCTGCTGTGCCAAAGATTGCATCAGATATGCCGGCTGACATTGCGATGGTCACACCGATGCACTATCGCAATCCCGATCAGCTTGCCGAAGGTGGAGTTCTCATTGCTGGCGCCTCTGCCACGGGTGTGCAACTCGCCAAGGAAATACAGGCATCTGGCCGGCCGGTCTTGCTCGCCACAGGCGAACACGTGCGTGTACCGCGAATCTATCGCGGCAAAGATATCAAGTGGTGGATGGATGCGGCGGGCATCCTGGGTCTGCCCTATAACGAGGTCGACGATATTCGCCGCGCCCGTCGTGTTCCGTCTCTTCAACTTGCGGGTTTGAAAGACAAAACCACACTTGATCTGAACACACTCACCGATGCCGGCGTCGAAATTGCTGGTCGTGTGGTTGGTGTGAATGGCAACAGGCTGGCGTTTTCAGGGTCACTGGGCAATGTCTGTTCGCTCGCCGATTTGAAGATGAATCGGCTGCTCAACACAATTGACGAGTGGGCAACTGAAAACGGCCTGGACGGCAAGGTCGATCCGCCGCACCGACTGGAAGCCACCCGTGTCCCAAAAATCCCTCGCCTGGAGCTGGATTTGGCGGAAGGTCGCATCAAGACCATCATTTGGGCCACCGGTTACCATGCCGATCTCTCCTGGCTCAAAGCCCCGGGATTCGACCCCAGGGGCAGGTTGGTGCACGACGGCGGAGTCATGAACCCGCCAGGACTCTATGTTGTGGGCATGCCTTATCTGCGGACTCGAAAGTCGACCTTAATCGACGGCGCCGATCTCGATGCGGGCATGGTTGCCGATCATCTGACCAGCTATCTTGCGGGCCAGGTTATGGCAGTCTAGAGTCGATCATTCCTCGTTATTCCGGCAGACCGGCCATTCGCAGACTTTCGACCAGTTTTTCAACAAACGCCGGTTCAGAAAACATCGGGTTCTTTCTCACAGCCCTCAACGAAAACCCTGGAATATAGTCAACAAGTTGATCAACCGCCCGCCGTGCCTCTTGATCCTGCCCAAGCTGGGCGTTTGCGCAAGCAAGAGTAATTAACGAGCCAAAGAGCGAAGAATCGTACTGAATCGCTCGTTGTGACACGTCGATCGCCTTTTCATACTGCTCGAGAAAGAAATAAATGTGACCAAGGGCATTATAGAGCCAACTGCCGCGCTGGTCCCGAGACGTGCTTCGTAACCCATTCTCGCAGGCGGCCAGCGCACCCTCCAAATCTCCGGAATGCACCAGCGCATGTCCCAGCACCGCATTGGCTCGCGCGAAATATGGATTAAGATCCACTGTGCGCTGCGCTACGATTGCCGCTTCGCGTGCCCTGCCTGTGCACAACAGCATGAAGGCCTGGGCCTCGTTTGTCTCAGGACTGGTCGGTGACAGTCGAACAGCAAGTTCTGCAAATTGTTCAGCGACCTGGTAGGCCTGCTTCACTGGCCGATGCCATCCTCGGGCAGCTGCATGGGTCTCACACAGGCTGCGCAAACCATAAGCTGCTCCAAATTGAGGGTCGACTTTTACCGCTTCCTCGAGATGTCCAATCGCTTCTTCAATATCGTCAGCCGTCATATTGTAATAGTGGTTGATTGCATGCAGGTAGTGATCCCAGGGTCCAAATGTCTCTGGCTGCTTGCGACGGCTATGGGCAATTTCAGCCTGGATAATTTCGGGGGCAAGAGTAGAAGCAATTCGCGCCACAACATCATCCTGCAGCTCAAACGGATCATCCATCTCGCGGTCGATCCGGTCGGCCCACGAATGACCCAGCGTCTCGGTATCTACGAGCTGGACATTCACGCGTACCTTCTTTCCCACCCGTTGGACACTGCCTTCCAGAACATAGCGTACGCGCAGCTCGCGACCGACCCGCCTGATGTCTATCGCGCCGCTCCTGTAGGCAAAAGCAGCATTGCGCGCCGCAACGAACAGCCAGTCGAAACGTGACAGAGCAGTTGTCAGGTCTTCGGCAACGGCATCGCAGAAATATTGCTGATTATCATCCCCCGACATATTGTCGAGCGGCAGAACCGCGATTGATGGCTTTTCCGAAGCCGATTGGTTTCCAGCAGGTAATGCGTCAACCGCGTCAAGTTCGATCCGGTAGACTCGCACCGGATGGTCAATGTTCTTAAATTCCTGCAGTCCGAGATCCTGATAGCTTGAGCCGAGCTTGCTCCCAATTTGATCAAAGACGGTGCCGGATACGCAGATTCCACCCGGTTCGGCGATCGTCTCCAGACGAGCTGCCACATTGACACCGTCACCATAGATGTCGCCGTGTTCGATTATTATATCCCCCACATTGATGCCTATGCGGAGCCAGATTGATTTGCCGTTATCTTGTTCACTATTCTGTATGACGAGGGTATTTTGGATCGCAATCGCACACTCAACGGAGTCTACGGCACTGGCGAATTCGATAAGCGCGCCATCGCCCATCAGTTTGACTATTCGGCCACCATGATCAGACACGACCGGTTCGACGATTGTTTTACGCAGATCGATCAGAGCTGCGAGTGTCCCAACTTCGTCCTCTCCCATCAATCGGCTGTATCCGACGATGTCGAGTGCCAGAATTGCTGAGAGCCTGCGCTTTATGCGATCCGTTGCCATGATGGTCCACCCTTCGACGAGAGCCAACATACGGCTGGACGAGCGGCAAGTCCACGGACTGTGGAATTGCAGTTTACGCGCGTTAAATGAGCTGACCTGCCAAAAACTCTCACTTATGCGATCAGCCTATTTGATCCCATGGACGCTGACGGGGAACAAAGGCCGGACTGGTGATCAGATCGTGCTCCTTCAGCACGCGATAGACTGAAGCCTGTGATACAAAATAACCTTCTGTATCGGTGAACGTCACGGCCAACTCCCGTGACGATAGCTCGGTCTCTTTCATAGCCAGTTTGACGACTTTGCGCCGAACGTCGTCGGGAACGCGGTTCCAAACATGTTTTGGCTTGGGAGATTGGTCTTGTAACCCAGCCACGCCATGCATCAGGTAGCGGTCATACCAACGGTAGAATGTTGTGCGTGGAATGCCGAGCTTGGCAAGCGTCTTTCGGGCTGACAGGTGAGACCCGTCGACAAGTCCGATGATCTCCCATTTGAAGACCAACTTAATTTGAGGGCTTTTTAGCGTCGAAGGACCTGATAATTCTGACACATATTGTGTTAATTACCGGATCAATATTTACAATAACGTTTAAGTTTCTATATTCGCAAAAACTAAATTACAAAAAATTTGATGCAGTGAGACACAGATTTAGATTCAAAATTTGAATAAGAAATTAATATTCATTAGGTATCAAAAATAAGCTGTTAAATTGGAAAATTAGGTACATGCTATTTCATTTTACAATTATTTTTCTCAAATTAATGCCAACAACAGCACCGCATATTAGCACATAGACATATATCTTACTTGATGTTAGCATTATAAGATTAAATGAATGTTTACAGTAGCAGGATAGAAATTTAAAATGGAGAGCAAAAGTATTTCATTGGTCATGATCTCACTCTTGTTCTACATGAGTTTGGCATCCGACAGCCTTGCTGGAAATTTTGATTTTTGTACCGGTGTTCCATCAAGCGACTCGGTCACCTGTCTGGCAGGCAAGGTAGATAATGGTGCCTCCGTCATCGTGAAGAAGGTCACAGTTATACAATTGGAGAGCGAGACCTGCGCAAGAGTGGAAAAGGTCAGAAAAAAGGATTTGAACACCAGAGGTTCGGAAAATATGAAGCTCATCGAAGGGTGCGCCTATCACGTCAAGTTCAAAACCACATCAGGATGCACCGGTAAAAAGCACGGAACGATTGCCGAATCGGGAGAAAACACTGGCGTCCATCTGACCGGAGCGTGTGGTTCGCTGAAAATCAGTGTTCGCGACACAAAAGGCTAACCCCTATGTCCAGCAGGGTCGATACCAGCCAATATTTACCAATCTTACATCACCCGATTGCCTCTACTTACAATGGTGGAAGGATAGGGGAAATTGGGTTGGTAAATTCCAGGAAGCCCTTCCGCAAAACCCAAACCATATCTCTGACTTCATCAAAGCATCAAAACACGTCTGTTTCCTTTCACTAATGCTGAACGGCCAACCCCATACAACTGGAGAGTCACCAAAAATGATAATGAAAACCAAACTGAAAAAATCTGTTTGCAGGGCAGGCAAGGTCACATCAATTGCGATTTCCGGCAGCCTGTTGATGAGCATCATCGGCGCCGCAAACGCGTGTACGGATAATGAACGTGAGCGTGATGGTCTCAATGATACGGTCAGGGCCGTCAACAAGGTGGTTAACAATTCGTCAGTTCCAGTGTCGGTACGCATCGGTCGTCATGTCACAGGAGGTGGTAAAAGCGAGACTGAGCCTGCGGTGGTCAATCCGGGCAATACATTTGACCACACTCACAAGGTAGGCGGATCCGCCAAGGTCAAATTCGAATTCATCCTGGGAGAAGCCCAGTCATCGGAGAACGAACTCGTCAGGTGCGACTACATCATAAGGAACAGCGGTTCTAAAGCCTCAACTTTTTGGAATGACTGGAGTTGTCTAAGCTCATCCGAAAATCTCACATGGACATGCGACAGAACATGGAAGTCCGGACAGGAACATTGGGTCACCACGCTTGAACTCCTGAATAAGTAAGACGCGGCCTGATCTTACTGCGCCATAAGTTAACGCAGGGCCGATACCAGCCAATATCTGTCGGCCTGACCTCAAAGAGACAGTAACGGCAGGGGCGGTTGTATTCAAATAATACCCACTAACAGGAATACGCAGATGAAATATATTATCTTGATATTTGCCATTTTTACGGCAGGTAATGCCATTGCTGAGGACAAGCTTGTTCGAGCATTTCACTACTATAATGGTGGATCTTATTTGGTCTCAAAATTTCATGTCCATTGGAATGAGGATAATGGTTCCACAAAATCAAAATCATTTGAAAAGCGCGTGGTGAAAGAAGGCCAAGGAACCTGTTTTAGCCTCGACAATATTGGCGTGCCGGAAAATGCGGATGTTTGGTTGTTAATGACGATCCAGGGTGGAGATTCAATAAAATGCCACAATAAGGGTGGTGTGACATTCAGATACTCTTCAACAAGCAAAGACTATCAAATATTTAAGACATTGGGATCGACCAAACTCTACAACCGTTGCAAGCTGGAGAATAATATTCCGAAATGGGCGAACGATCAAACAAAGAAATCATGTTGACCCCCAATCAACGCAGCAGGATTAGAACGTCAACGCGGCAGGATTAGAACGCTGTGGAGGTAGTCTAGCATTGAATCCAGAGTTTTGTTACGCCAAAACCGGCGAATTGAGCGTATTCTCAAACGGATCCTCCAAGTCTGAACTTCTACACATAATGGCCGAGACAGAGTGGTCAATTACATCGCCGAAATGATACCATGATCCTGCCTTTGCAAATGCTTCACAATCTGTCGCCAACAACCTGGCAATACCGCCACCGCACATCTGCTGATGCCGGAACATTACTCGATTGCTGGTACATCACCCGTAGAATTGTTGGAATCGGATAAAACCGACCGCAACCAATTTGAAATTAGCTCAATATGCACACCACGGTTTTCGTTCCACTTTTGGCCGTCTTGGAAGCCGAAGTGATGCAATCCAACGAGCCGTCCCTCCAGATCAAAGACTGGGGAACCAGATGAGCCCCCTGCAGTGTCGCATGTATGGCTGAAATCGGATCCGGCGGCACGGCCCTCCACGTAAATTTCAGCCGCCACACAATCTATAATCGAAATCTGTTTCGGTTCAGATCCGGGATGCTGCACAATAACCAGAGGGCGCATTTCCACAGAACCTGGGTTGAAAATATCAACGTGACCGAAACCGTCGCCGGGCACGCCATCGAGCGTAACCACCGTTATATCCAAATCGAAATTTGTCTTATTTGATTCATATCCCGCACACCGCAATTGTGGCCCGAAGTCTAGGCGCCCATTCTCGTCCACCTCAAAGCCAAACGACGCAGTCATCGAGCGACAGGTTGCCTCACTGTTAATGCAATGCTCATTGGTCACCAATTGATTCGGTGAGATTAAGAATCCAGTGCAGGTTCGGGCAAATCCGTCACGAATAAATGACAGAAAAGCCACCGGCTTCCCCAATTGCCTGAGGTGCTCGGGAACCGTTGACGCATTCAACATCGTCAGCTGGTTTTCTCCATGCGTCGAGAATGGCACAAGTTTGGTGCTCTGGATTGCCACACTGTCGATCACCAGAACCGACGAAGCATCAACAGGAAGTTCCGATACGAGCGCAAAACGCGCGCGACCAAGTGGCAGCAGATTGCTCCAGTACCCCCCAACTCCCACCGTATCGAGCTGAACGCTAAACTCCTGTCCAAGTGTTCCTACAAACTTGACCCTTGCGCCGGACGGAAAGGCCGGGCCTTCAACGCGGAGCAGGACGCGAATGTAGGCTGCACCCTGCACACTAATTTCGTCGGTCCACAAAACCGGCGGCTCAGTCCATTGTGCAGCAGAGATCCGAATGTCCCGAGCTTCAATTTGACCATCAATAAAAGCTTCTAAAACGGGTCGGTTCTGAGCCGAGACCGATCCCGCCCACAAAAGGCAGATACAAAGTACGAAAACTCTCATTCGTCGAACAGCGGGGATGTGTAATCACGGATATCTTTAAAGTGGAACGACACTACGACAGGTGTACCGTCGGTGGAGGTCTGCACTTCGACTGGAGCCGAGAGTGTTCGGATCAAGCACGAGTGATCGCGATCCAACTGGCCCAGGCGGCTGCCAAGTTCGCCATCAATATGCCGGAACAGGAAATGGCGTCCTTTGGCTTTATTCCAGCTTATCCGGCGCACATCATACCACTTCTGAAATCGCTGGGCCACATTCGGAGTGCGACAAACGAACTCGTCAGGTGCGGTGATCACCTGCCCGACGATGCGACGTCCGTCAAAAAGCTCAAATTGCGCATCGCGTACATTGATTGCCCGCTCCACATTCAAACGCCCGGCAAAAAGCCTTCCTGCAAGTCCGGAAAAGAAATCTGCAGAATAGATCAGACGGTCCTTGACGACTTTGGGCGCAATCTGCCCACCTCCCAGGCTATCGCCATAAATGTACTCACCCGCAGCAAAGATCAGCGACGCTGTAGCGGTCACTTGTGGTGCGGCAAATGACGTGCCCGTTTTCTTTGCGAAACGATTGTTGGTCACAGTGGTCAATACATTTTCCGCAGGTGCTCCGATATCAAAATTTGGACTGCTGTTGGAACCGGCGGTCTGTGACTGCCATATACCAGGATTTTTCAAATTATTGTTCAGACCAACTACAGTGATAACGTTGTCAAGTTTGTTGAAGCACGCTGGAAGGATCTGGCAGTTGTCCGGCATCATTTCCAGCCCTTCATTGCCCGCAGCCGCGACAACTAAAAGTCGACTGCCATGAACTTCCACGGCCTCGCGGAAATCGTTAGGGCCGACAATCAGCGGCCGCACACCGAAACTCAGATTGGCAACCCGCACTTCATCCGGGATGTCAATCTTGATTTTACGCGCCAATGATGTGATTTGCTCGTCTGCCAACAGGTTCCTGTTGAGTCCCATCATCCACAGCCGTGCGTGTGGATTGATCCCGACCATGCCTTTGCCGTTTTCTTTCGACGCGATAACTCCTGCCACAGCAGCCGTGTGATCAGCATCCGACAATGCCAGCTGATCAATTACGGCACAATTGGCTGTCGCGCTCTGGTTCCCTGCACTACCATTCGTTACTGACCCGTTGTTCACCTCGGTTCCGTCACCGTCCGCTGCACCAGCGGGCGAGGCGATTTCAGCGCCATCTGCAAACTTCAGATCCACCAGATCGCAATGCCCGGTTGAAATTGGAAAATCGATAATCAGCACATCAACCGGGCGTGCATGGCTCTCACCAAACTCCTCAAACCGTGCGAAGGGATGGTTGATCAACTTGAACAGATCAATTTGTTGACCGACCAGAGGTTCATCACCGACACCAAATTTTTTAATGGTGCCGAGCGGTCGGAGATTTTGACGGATCGTGCCAAGCGTGAGATCATTGGGTGATTGCTTTGACAGCGTATCCACCCAGACTTTCGATGCGGTGCTAAGCTCATTGAATTCATGCGGGTTCTGAATCGAACTGCGTGCTCCCAGGATTTGCTCGAGTTGGCGCGAGAATTCAGACGCATCATCCCGGCGCAGTAAGATCGTTGTCTCCAGTCGAAGCTGCGGCACCGTAATCGACACTTCATCGGAGCGCGTCTTGAGCAATTTAGGATTGTAGCGCTCCACTACTCCAATACAGGTCGACTTCCAGGCTGAACAATCCATTGCGGGGTCGGGTGTGAAGTCTTTGGGCGACCAGCCTTGAGGTGCCGGAATGCGCACCAGCGTGGTGATCTGTTGAAAGCCGTAATCAGGAATACTAACGGATTGCCCAGCCCTGGTGCGCCATTCTCCACGACTTGCAATGTAACCACCGACATGCGTGGTCGGACTTAAAAGTTCGGTTGCTCCCGCGGGCACCTTGCGGCGGCTGCAGACTAGCGGATTGAGATCGCACAACATCGCGTCCACGGAAACCGGAAAATGCGCACCATGCATCACGCCCTTGCTCCTAAGCAGGGCTTCCATAAATGGAGGCGCGCCGATTTCGACTGTCTGCAAGTTCAGATTGCCGGAATTATAGAGTGCCAGATAAAGCTCTTCGATCTCTTCCGACAGCTCGGTGGCATTGTTACTGCTCGACCGCCATTCGAGCGCGACCTGTGGCACAACCATTCCGGCCATTGCCGCATGTGCCACCATTGTCGCGGCCATAATCAGTATCGATTTAAGTATTGTCATGACATTGCTCCTTTTGCGACTTTGTACAATCACGGCCGTGTTGCGGTAATGGAAACGGTGTAACTCCCAGCCAAGTAGCCGTGCACCCCGACCGACAACAACGATCGATCTGCGGGCACAATAATATCGCAGACCTCATCTGCACCGGTCGTGTAGGGTCGACAATCGTAGGCGCCCGGTGCGGCGGGAATGTCGAGCGACACATGGAGATCTGGATCTCCCTTTCCTGTCATCTTGACCTGGACCGGCGTGCCCGGTGTCACTTGCATGGTTGCTATTGATTTCCACCCGTCTTCGGCAATTTCAAAGGGTCCAAAACTTTGTGTGTCGGCGACGGGCATGCCTCCCGCAGACGCACAGATTGTTGGGTCGATGGCAAAGCCCGCGGCTGCCCCGTAGATGCAGGCTACACCACTTTTATCCGCATTGGTTAGTCGCAACGACCAGTCTCCTAGCCCGTTGCACTGCGGGTAATGCATCACCGAAAACCCATCATAGTCGGTCACTCCACGCCAGTCCTGGTCTTCAAAGCAGGTTCCTGCATCTGGCCTTGTATGCTCATGCCGCGCGCCAACCGTGTGACCCAATTCGTGCCGCAAAATTCCTCGCAAAGAAAGATTGCCATTTGGATCGAGCTCAAAGGAAGACTGGTCTATCACGACGCTGCGGGCCTGGCGCGGGTCATTGGGAAAGAAGGCTGCTGCCAGAAACTGGCCGCCAGCGTTTACGGGCCTTGTGTCAAACAATACCCTCGGGTTGGTCTGATCGCATGCACCATCCTCTTGCGACAGGTATATGAAATCAACATCGGCCACGGCTTCCCACGCCGCGCTGGCGGCTTCCATCTCGGCAACTACCTGAGTATGACGACCACCGAAGGCTGAGCTGACACAATAGGTCAGTCTCCGCTTTTGAACTTCGTTCCAGACCTGATCAAGTCCGCCAACATTGAGGATGGTGAACTCGGGCGAACCGCTTTCGGTTATATTCGGTTTCCGCTGCACATTCTTTGCCCAAAACTCCCGCAACAGTTTTTCATTGCGTATGGGCGTATCCCCGTTGACATAGAACTTTCCCGTATCAGGCAAGTACAGCGTTTGATCGCGAAATTCCTGGAAAGTGAGTTCGGCCTTAGCCTTGCGGGCATCTTCTGCTAGTCGCGCCAGTTCTTTTTCACCGGATTCCGGATCAATAGGTTGTGCTAGCCCGGCCACGGGCAGGCAAAACATGAGTGCAATAATGGTGCGTTTCATAATTAATTCCCTCCAATTATTTCAAAAAACGTCTGCCCCCGGTCTAGATAAATGATTCAGAAAAGATGGGGTTAGCGGCATATACCGCCGCGACTCGCTGCTTCTGCAAACCGTCGCGGTCGAGTCCCAGATAGGTTGCAGCATTTCCTCCCATAACCTGCTGTCGCTGCTCGTCGTTGAGCTTCAAATCGATCAACGTTGCTTGCACGTCTGCGAGATAGGCTGGATGGTTTGGCTCTCGACCAATCATTGACCAGTCAGAGCCATACATCATGCGTTCCACCATCTTGGGCGACCTGGCAAGCAGCTTCTTGGTGCGCTCAATTACCCGCGACCGACCGCGATCATCGGCGGTGCCAGCTTCTGTCCAGTAGCCGAGGTCGAAATAGAGGTTTGGGAATGTATCGACCATCTCTCCCAATGTCTCTTCCCAGTCATTTTGCGATGTAAAACTACCATGCGATGCCGTCTCGTCGAAACCGCCGAAATGTGCGAGGTTTAGCTGGAGCGATGAAAATCTCGAATCCTGCATCAGTTCTCGCCATCCGGCAGGATCAGCAAATGCGCCCGTATTAGGTCCAGCAGCTATGGAGTTATTGGCGTGGGCCTTGATAGGCACTTCGTTTTCCACGCACCACAGGTACAGCGCCTCCAACTCGCGGTCGAGCGCCGACCCGCCACCCAGTGGCTTGCGCGGAACCCACGTCAGATCCACCCGATTGCCAATCGGTCGGAACCCCATGGGTGGGTAGAGCTTCACACCAACAAACCCTAACTCCAAAACAGCAGTTTTGATGATCCGCAATGGATCAACATCAGGGGTATCTTCGCGCTCCAATGCTGCACGAAGCGGGCAGAAGGGTGCGAATGGTAGGATCAAAGATGTCGTATTTTGGCGTGCGATTGCCGCCAATAGCTTTATCTGATCCTCCACGGGAGAAGTGTCTTCGTGAGTCAGAAACCACTTCTGGAAGTCGACCAACGAGGGCGAAAATACTCTTATCAATCCCGGCCCACCATAAAGACGGTCCAACTCGGCAAGAATGTCCACTCGTGCTCGTGTAAGCATCCCAGCCCATCGGATAGTCTGTAAAAACGGCGAACGGTGAACATATTCGCGTTCCTTGCCAGGGCCGACAATGGCCGTTGTATCCCGTTTGAATATTCTCGCAGAAAGTGCACGGCCCTGAGCTTCGGGCGTCTGCAAGCTTCGCCGAATATCCGCTGCATTCACTTCATTCGCGATCCGATCAAGTATCCGAGTTTCCGCATTGCGCGTTGTGCTCAATCCAGTGGTTTGGCCACCACCCTCCCGGCTGAACCGAGCTATGGCTTCTGCAACATTGCTCTCGTCTTGTGCCATGGCCTCATTTCGTGCGAGCCGCTTAAACTTGTTGTCAATCTGGTCCAGTTCTGCCTTTGCCGTTGGGGTGTTCATCAGTAGAACGGTTTTGAGCAATTTCAGAAATGCATCTGAGGTGATATCGGCATCAACGGACGCATGTGTTTCGCGCAGGATAACTTGTTTGAGAAAGCCGACAGCTGGCACATCGCGCCCGTTGAAGATGTGTGTGTGGATGTCGATGGCTGACGACGGCACTTCGGGCTGGAAAAACCGCTTCACTCTTTCGCATCCAGTCAGCGATATCCCTGCTATTGCAGCGCCAAAACCAAACATAAAATTCCGGCGTTCAAACACACGAGTTTCATCTTTTGTCGATTTGTCGACAAAGTTCTGAAGAATCTGTAATTTCATTCCAGATTGAGCATTGCGCTTGTCTTGCGCAATACTTGTACGTGCCCTCATATAACGTTCCTCAATTGAATTTCATCAAATGGAAAGCAACTCATTGTATTACAATACTTCACTCCATGCAAGTTTATGCATTCGTCGCTGTGTATCAAAACAGATGTGCAACACGCATTTCATCTCCATTTTCAGGCGTCTGCTTGCGGGTTGCCAAATAGGTCAAAGCATTAAATTCGCCCGACATTTTGTGAGTAGAAATCACTTGACCCCGAGCGTATGGAGGCCTGCAAATCGTCGATTTTATGCGAAACTTTGCGTCCCGCTCTGCAGCATTATTTGTCCGACTCAGTGGCTGTAAATGGCCTCGCGTAGCGGTCAAAAAATGACGTTGCAATTCTGCAAACCACTCCGTCCTGTTATCGTCGACGCGCAATACAGTCACCGTCGGTATACTTCATTTCACAAACGCGATTGTTGATTGACCTTGCACTATGAGTTGCAAACTCCAGTTGGCTAAATAACATTCAAATGTGTCGGCAAACAACGACACTTTTTGTTAGGAGCAAGTTTGGCGTCCGCACATTGACGGGCGGTCGCGTGGCCGCATCGCAATCATTGAATTTTGGTGACCAAAGCGGCATCAAGTTCTCGTTCAAAGTCAATTCAAACAAGGCTCAGAATTTTGACGCACGCCAGAGTTCACCAACCACCTTTGCACTTCTGGAACACCAATGTGTGTGTAAATACCGCCTGCTCCGCAGGCCCCCTTTTGAAATGGACCGTGCCTCCTTACGCCTCTTGAAACCACACCGACTGGAATGAGTTTTCCGTCATCATCCCTGACAAATGCAGGACCGCCGCTGTCTCCTCCACATGCATCGCGACGCCCAAAATCTCGTTGCCCGGCTCCCAAAATGAACTCTTTGAAAGATCGACAACCGAGATTGGATGCAAGTTCGCTTCTGCAGGTCAGCGAACTCACACCAAGCTCGACTTCGTTTCGCGTTCCGATTTTGTCTTTTTCTTGGTATCCATATCCTGAGACCAATATTTTGGAGTGGTTTTCCGATACCAACTGGTCAATGTTGCGGATATTGGGGAAAAGGGAAAACATATTGCAGGATGGCTGAAGTTTGATCTGGCTCTCTTTCGGGACCTTGCGAACCGACTGCTGAAGGGGTTCAACACCTTCTGGAGAATCTGCTAAATATATCAAAGCCAGGTCATAAGCATGAACTGACGAACGCTTGCATGACCAACCAGGAAACACCTGAAACGCCACGGCTTCGATCCAAATCGCCTTAGGCCGCGAGTTAATATAAGTTTGATTTGTAACCAGTGGAGGTAACCTGGTGACCTGACCATCCCGGCAAAAACAATGAGCTGCTGTCAAGACAACTTGAGGCGCTATCCTAAGGCCCGAACATATTCCACTTTGCTTGCCTTTGTGCTGGACGACAATGCCGACAATGAGCCGATCATTACTCAGCGCACCTCCAATAATTTCGTTGCCAGGATTGCTGTTGCTGGTCTTGAGCATGGGGTTGTTCAGCCATGCAGGTGCCAAATTTGTCTGCTCCAAGTTCGAACCAGCATTGGCGGCTTTAGCATGTGCAATCGGACCATTGCAAAGCAAAGCCCAAGCTATCAATGCATATCGAAGCATCTAGTCTTGACCATTGGTATTGAGAATTCGGAACGTCTCAATGCACTGCGCTTCAGTTTTTTCTAAGACCCGTTGGCAGTCCTTCAAATTTTGTAGAGAACGATAGGTTATGCGGTTAGCCGATCCTGAGTTAGCCCCGCCATTTTGGAAATTGGTTGAACGGGAAATAGACGCCAGCGCCGCAGATCGTTCCTGAGGTGAATTGGCATTATTTGCTGCCGCAATTTGCGCTTCAATCAACGATTGCTCAGCCTTCAAAGTGGCGGCCTGCTGGTTCATCAAAGATGCCCGAGCCTCTTGCACCGACTTGCGCTGAGCGAACGCATCGACGACTCCTGAAATATATGCATTCGCGAGCGTAACCGGCAGTTTTGCAAAACCCAGCACCTCAGACGGCTTGTCAACCATAACCGAAGTTAGTTCGCCGTCTTCGAAATCTATCTCAGTCTTACGCTTAACAAACGTTGTTCTGTTGACATCAATCCTGAACACCGGAGCGATGTTTGCGAATTTTAGTGTGTGAAGTCCAACAGACTTTCGTTTGAATACAATATGCACCCGATGATCCAGTGAGCGTTTGTAATATATGCCCGGTTCAACGGATTTGATCGTATCGCGCAACTCTTCCGGATCTGGCAAGTCGACCAGCAAGGACTCCAAGGAACGTGGCCCGCATCCTCTACTCCAAGATCCCGGCACCAGTTCGACCTCAACACAGGTTCCTGGAAATTTATTCCCGATTATGTTGTTTGCCATCTCGGACTCATCCTGATCAAACGGATCGAACTCAATCACGAATGGTATTTCCTTGTCATCTTTGGGATTGATGTTTGTTCGAAACCGCCCTGCCGCCTGGGCCAGTTCAGTTAACACTGCCCCGGTTTGGTCATCCGCAATACTTGTAACCTTCGACAGCAACCCATCCTTATATGCCACCGTGATGGTATCGTGTGACAGCCCGGATAATTTGAGCCCAACCTGCAGCAGGGTCGTTCGGTCTTGAACGGCCTTAGACTCTACGACAATGCCGGTAGAATCGATGGTGGCAACGACAAGATGCTTGGGCAAAAAATAAGCTCCCGAAGCATTCTGGGTGGGCTCTTTGGCATCATCACCCGTAACTCTATAGCTATTGATAACATTACAGCCGGTTAACGCAATAAACCACGCAATACATAGAAACTTCTTCATCAAAACCCTCATTTTGAAAAAGGAACAACATTCTTAAAGTAACGAATTATTGTACTTAAATCAATAGGAGTTTATAATCGCCTTGACTTTCGGAATTTGGAGTGTTTGGAGCACCCCAACAGCCACAAGTCAAAGTTTAGTGGATTTTCATGCTGATTATAGTTGGATCGGGGCGGGTTCTGCCGGCCGCTGATGGTGAATATCTGCGTTGAATATAGTAGTGATCTGGAGGCGCTATACCATGACAGGTGGCAATCAAACGACGTTGGAAAGTCGCGCTTCAGCTGGAACTCACACAACAACATCATAAGAAGGCCAGTTGGCGTAAGGGCTTTCACCGCTTCTGGGGTCGCCAAAACCCCGGATTGCCCCATAGACCAATTTCGGGTTTTCTGCTGACAGGCTCTCATAGGACAATTCCAAGCGCTCCATTGCGCCGGATCGAAAATTCTCAACAATAATATCTGCCGACGCTGCCAACTGACGAAAGACCGTCACCCCTTGTTTCGTCTTTAGGTCCAGCTGCACACTTTTTATGTTGCTGCCGGGGTTGACAAATAACCTGCCCAATCCTGTTCGGGATCATCGTCGCGGTAAGGACCATTGTGTCGGCTGCTGTCACCCATCGTCCCTTCGATCTTGATTACCTCTGCTCCGTGATCCGCCAGCATCATGGTGCAACAGGGACCCGACAGCATTCGGCTAAGATCCAATACACGCACGCCATTCAACATGCCCGTTGTCACGATGGAATCCCATTCAACTCTTCGAGAAATTCTATCAGCGGCGCATTCATGCGATCGGGCGATTCAGCCAATGCCATATGGCGAAGCCCATCGAGGATATGAGTTTTTGCCCCTTGTATTTCATTCGCAATGGCGGCTGTCATTTCTGGGCCATTGCCATAATCTTCGTCGCCAGTGATGACCAACGTTGCGCAGGTGATTGGCGGGTGAGGCCGGGTGATTTCATCAATACCGTCGGCCAACACCTGGTAGATTGTGTGATAAATCGAGACATCATTGGCCATGACCCACGAACGCACGAGGTCCATAACGTCCGGATTTTCGATGCGATAATCTTCTGTAAACCAGCGTTTCAGTGCAGCTTCTACGGTCGAGGCAGGGCCATCTGATTTTGCCTGCTTGACACGTTTTAGAATCGCGGATTGAGCGGCGGCACTGCGTTGATGAGGAGAATGTAGAATTCCCAATCCAGAAACTTGAGTGGGAACATCTTGAGCGAACCGCCTCGCGATCATGCCTCCAAGAGAGAACCCGATAATTGTAGCCTGCTCGATGTCACAATGATCCATCAGATGTTTGAGTTGATCTGAAAACAGTTTGAGGTCGGGGGTGCTCGGTGGCGGTGCAGATTTTCCATGGCCATAAAGATCATAGACAATTGTCTGAAAATGATTATTCAAGGCTGGTGCGGTCCATTGCCAGCAAGCACTGTTAAGCCCCAGTCCATGGATCAAGATAACCGTTGGTTGGTTCTGTGGTCCTGAAATCTCAAATTGAGTACCCTGGGGTGTCACAGAAATCACTGCCCAGTTTCCTCAATTGGGCGATATGCTGTCACTTCAACTTCAACACGTATGTCGACCAAAAGGTCGCTCACGACAGCTGAACGTGTGGGCGGTTCGACTGGGAAATATTCTCCATACACGGCATTGAACCCAGGAAAATCAGCACGGTCTCTGAGCCAAACCATGGCTTTCACAACATCTTCCAACTCGCAACCTGCCAAGGCCAACGTCGTTTTAATGTCGTCCAAGATTGCCCGCGTTTGTTCTTCCACCGATCCGGTCGTCATTGGGACACTGTCTTGCATCGGAATCTGCCCGGTAAGGAACACAAAATCACCAGCGCGAATGGCACGTGAGAGCGACAAAATCCGTCCGCCAATTTCCAATGGACCACCAATCACTTCTTTTTTCGACATGCCAGTTCCTCCTTTTCAGAAGGTTAGGCGGCATAATGAATGCATCTACTCGTATTTTTCGCCACAATAAGTCGAAAATACGCAGGTGCATGCCGTCGATCCGGAAAGAATGTCAAATAGAATGTCGGGAGGACATGGCATGACGGATATCCAGAACTACCAGATGTTGATTGACGGCGAATGGGTGGGCGCCAGCGATGGGGAGATGTTTGACAGTGTAAATCCAAGCAATGGCAAAATATGGAGCCGTATTCCAGAAGCCACTGCCGATGATGTCGACCGAGCCGTTCAGGCGGCGCATGTGGCATTTACGACCGGTCCTTGGTCAAAGATGACCCCAACCCAACGGGGCGGGTGTTTGAAACGATTAGCTGAATTACTCGCTGATAAGTCGGAAGAATTGGGCAGAACCGAATCCATAGATACTGGCAAAATGCTGAAGGAAACCCGTTGGCAAGCCAAGTATATTGCAGATTTTTTTCAGTTTTACGCCGGGTGTGCTGACAAAATTTGCGGTGAGACTTTGCCCATCGATAAGCCCGATATGTTTGTCTTCACAAAGCGCGAACCGCTGGGAGTCGTTGCAGCAGTGGTGCCCTGGAATTCACAACTTTTCCTGGTAGCCGTAAAAATTGGCCCCGCATTGGCGGCTGGCAACACAGTGGTGTTGAAAGCTTCAGAACATGCTTCAGCTGCAATGCTTGAGTTTGGCCAGCTGATTGCCGAAGCTGGATTTCCAGCCGGCGTGGTCAACATTGTTAGTGGTCATGGTGATCCTTGTGGTCGGGTGCTGACTTCCCATCCGCTGGTCGCACGCATATCGTTCACCGGCGGCCCCGACGCTGCCCGTCATGTATTGGATAATTCCAAGAACAATTTTGCAGAAGTCTCTTTGGAACTGGGTGGAAAATCCCCTTTTATCGTCTTTGATGATGCCAACATTGAGAGCGCTGTTAATGCCTCAATTGCCGGAATATTTGGAGCAACTGGCCAAAGTTGTGTCGCCGGGTCGCGACTGTATTTACAGGAAAACATTGCTGAAGAGTTTTTGGAACGCATGGTCGGGCTTGCCAGGCAAATTCGCATTGGCGACCCGCTGGCAGAAGAAACTCAAATGGGTCCACTGTGCACACAAGGTCAGTTGGATCATATCCAGCAGGAAGTGGCCCATGCTCAATCAGAAGGCGGTACGGTCCTGACCGGCGGCAAGCAACCTGATGGTATGGGCGGTTTGTTTTATGAACCCACTATTATCGATTGTCCGAGCCAGGATTTAAGCATCGTTGATACGGAACTGTTTGGCCCGGTTCTATCGGTCCAGCGCTTTAAGACAGAAGAAGAAGTCATCTTGTTGGCAAACGACACGGTGCACGGTTTGGCTGCAGGGGTATTTACAAAAAATGGTGCTCGCTCCATGCGTATGGCTGAGGCAGTTCGGGCCGGTATCGTGTGGATCAATACCTATCGCGTAGTTTCTCCCATCGCAGAATTCGGTGGTGTGAAGGGGTCAGGATACGGTCGTGAGAGTGGTTTCCAGGCGATGTACGACTACACGCGACCCAAAACCATTTGGTTCAATACATCGGATGAACCGATGGCCAATCCATTCGTTATGCGTTGAACGCAAACCAATCCGCCAACATTAGAATAATTGTGAAAGGGTAAATCCAGTGAAATTTCAACTAGCTGTAAACCTGGAACGGCTGGACAACAGCCGGGATATGGAAGACGTAGCCCGTCATACACTTGAAATGGTACAGATCGCTGAAAGGGGCGGATTCACTATCGTTTGGGCCGCGGAGCATCATGCGTTGGAAATGACGATTGCACCTAATCCCTTTCAAATTCTAACATGGTGGGCAGGCGAAACCAGTACGATCAGGCTCGGCACTGCTATTGCCACTGCAGCTTATTGGCATCCCATAAGACTTGCGGGTGAAGCTGCGTTTCTTGATCTGATCAGCGGTGGCAGACTTGAATTCGGCATTGGATCGGGGGCCTATCAACGCGAATTTGACCGGATGAAGCCGGGTTTAAAACAATCCGATGGCTATCGTTACATGCAGGAAATGCTGCCTGCCGTTTTGGCCTTGTGGCAGGGTGATTATGCCCATGATGGAGTGTTTTGGCAGTTCCCGACTTCAACCTCTGTACCAAAACCCTTGCAATCTCCCCATCCTCGAATTTGGGTAGCAGCCCGTTCTCCCATCACCTATGATTATGCAGTGGCCAACAATGCCAACATCATGTGCTGGCCCTTCACCCGACCCCATTCAGAAGCGGAATTATATAAGCGTCAACTCGACGAGGCGATTGCCAAACAGGGTGGTACGGCCAACCCTATTTTTGCATTGATGCGACATACCGCCCTCTACGATAATCCAAAAGATCGTGAACATGCGATTGCGGCTATCACGCGCGTGTTGGGGCAATTCGAAAATCTTTATCGCAATCTCGACGATGTGAAAGACGGATTCCCAAAGGAAATCCCCTTGCAGGAACTACAAGGTCGAGAGCAGTACGAGCCAGCCATGCTCGAAGAAAACCTGATGTTTGGGTCTCCGGACGTCGCCATCAAAAATATCAAACAATATGAAAAGCTCGGCGTCGATGAATACATCTACTACGCGTCCATGGGCCTGGATCAACAGGCTCAAAAGCGTTCGCTACAGATGTTTTGTGACGAAGTTATTCCCGCTTTTCAATAAAGGATAGAGCAATGACAAACGGTGTAGAGATTCGTCGGGACAGCCATGTAATGGAAATTGTGCTTGATCGCCCCAAGGTCAACGCCATCGATATTCCAACATCTCAGGCTCTGGCAGCAGCATTCGTACAGCTTCGCGATGATCCGCAACTGCGCGTGGCCATATTGACAGGTGCCGGAGACAAAATTTTCTCTGCCGGATGGGATCTCAAAGCGCTCAATTCAGGTGAAATGCAGCTGGATAATTGGTGGGAAAGCGATGACTACGGCGAAGGCGGGTTTACGGGTCTTACAGAAAACTGGACGCTGAACAAGCCCGTTATTGCTGCCATCAATGGTCACGCAATTGGTGGCGGGTTTGAAATGGCGTTGGGCTGTGATTTGCTTATCGCAGCAGATCATGTGGAATTCGGATTGCCGGAAATGCCACTTGGCATTGTGCCGGACGCAGGAGCTTTGCAGCGACTACCGCGCCGGCTACCGCACAATATCGCCATGGAAATGTTTTTGCTAGGGCGCCGTATGCCGGCCGAGGAAGCGGCTCACTACGGTCTGATCAATAAAGTTGTTCCCAAAGAAAACCTCATGGATGCTGCCCGCGAATGGGCGGCATCCATAGCGTGGTCTGCACCTCTGGCGATGCAAAGTGTGAAAGAAGTGCAGCGCGCTATTGAGTGCGAACCTTTGGAGCAAGCCTTCCACAAAATGCGCACAGATCCCATGCCCACCTACCGCAAAATGTTGAAGTCGAGCGATGCTGCTGAGGGAGTCGCAGCCTTCGTTGAAAAGCGTGAACCCAATTTCAAAGGGGAATAAGCATGTTCCTGTCTCCTGACCAAATCCGCCGCGTGTCGTCCATTGGCGGTGGCCCCATTGGTGGTGGATGGGCGGCTCATTTTTTGGCCCGTGGATATGATGTAACAACATATTTGCATGATCCAGCAGAGATCCAGGCATTTCAAACGATCCTGAATACGGCGTGGAAAAGCCTGACTGACCTTGGGCTTTCTCAAAGAGCTTCCTTAGATCGACTGACAATCGTTTATGACGTGAAAGAAGCAGTTATTGGTGCGGAATTTATTCAAGAAAGCGCACCAGAAAACCTGCAGATGAAACAAGCTCTTTACCAGACGCTTGGCGAGATTGTGCCAGCAAATGTTGTGATTGGATCATCCACATCGGGACTCATGATGAGCGACATTCAAGCCGACTGTTCTACGCCTGAGCGGACGGTGATTGGCCATCCGTTCAATCCACCCTATCTGTTGCCACTGGTTGAAATTGTTGGCGGTGAGAAGACTGATCCTGCCGCTGTCAAATGGGCAGGCGAGTTCTATAATATTGCAGGCAAAGCACCATTGTTGATGAAAAAAGAAATCCCTGGATTTGTCGCGACCCGCCTGCAGGAAGCTTTATGGCGCGAGGCTCTTCACATGGTGGCCAATGGGGAAGCTACGCCTGAGGATATCGATATCGCCTTGATGAACGGTCCTGCGCCGAGAATGGTAACGCAAGGGCAATGTATGGCATTTCATGTGGCCTGCGGTGAAGGCGGTATGGCCACCAATCTTGATCAATTTGGCCCTGCACTGAAATTGCCGTGGACCCGGTTGGTAGCACCTGAACTCACCCAGGAATTGCGAGACCGTATGGTTGACGGCTGTAACGAAGTTGCTGGGGATCGCCATTTCTCAGATATGGCTGCACAAAGAGACCGCGAAATTGTAGCAGTACTAAAGGCGTTGAGAGAATCCAGGATCGGGTAACAAGTCGACCGTCAGGAGACCAATTTGGATCGATATTCCCGTCGGTCATCGCTCGGGCGCGTTAGTGTTGGTCGGCTCTAAGCGAGGACAAAAATTCAGAAAGTGTTCCTGGCCAACTGGGGGCAGCTTCGTCCTGGGGCCAGGCTTCCCGATATTCTGACGGTCGCCGGCCAAAAGAATTGCCGAACGAATATGCGAAGTGGGACAAAGTATTAAATCCTGAAGCCGTTGCTACTTCGCACACGCTCATATTTGTGGAAATCAAAAGCAAACGGGCCTTTTGCAATCGCATCAACAGTCCGAACTGCACGACAGTGCAGCCAATGCATTTTTTGAAAAGCCGTTCCAATTGACGTTGTGACATGCCCAAGGTTTTTGCTATTTCAGGCACCGTCAACGGCTCTTCGATATTGCGTTCAATCAGGTCGATGGCTTCGCGCAGGATTGGCAACATGGTATCGGTACTTTGCCCCAACGTACTGCGTTGAGAGGTAGTGTCAGAACGAACGGGATGGTGTAGCATTTGATCAGCAACCTCTCCTGACAAACTGCTGCCGAATGAGGACTCGATCAACCGAAGCATCAAATCTACACCTGCCATTCCGCCTGCGCAGGTCATGATTTTACCATCTATGGTGAACAATTGCTCCACAACATCAACACTGTCGAAGCTCTCTTGAAAACCTGAAATCCATGACCAGTGTGTTGTGGCTCTTTTGTTCGCTAACAATCCAGCCCGGGCGAGAATGTAGCAACCGAGTTCCACTGCACAAATCTGAACGCCCGTACGCGATAATCTACGAAGCCACGTAGTCAGAGCTTTATTTTCGTACCGTTCGCCGCCCCAACTACCGAGAACGAATATTTGCTGAAATGAAGACAACTCAGTTGGAGCACCAAGGCCCGAAGCGTTCATTCCATTGCTTGCCACAACGGAATTCCCGTCAAATGAAGTAATTTCCCAGGAAAATAGCAACTGAGAAGAGAGGTAATTTGCGATCCGCATGGTTTCAATCATGGTCACTAATGTTGACATGTTGAAGCGGGGAATGACCACAAATACAGCATGCATTTGGCCGCGAGCTTGATCCATTTCGCCGACCAGATCTATCTTCATCAAGTTCTCCAGGAGAAATTCAGATGCACATTTCCGCCATTATAAATCAAATTTAGTCGAAAAATCGATAGTGAAAATGCCTTCTGGCAGAGCTAATGGACTCTAAAATCTGAGAGTGAACACTATGAACTTTGAAGTTGTAGTAACCTGTGCAGTGACCGGGGCTGGAGACACAACGAGCCGTAGCCCTAACGTTCCAGTCACGCCTAAGGAAGTTGCTGAAGCAGCGATAGATGCCGCTAAAGCAGGTGCAGCTGTCACTCACCTTCACGTTCGTGACCCGGAAACTGGCCAAGGCTCCCGTGATCCCAAACTGTTTAAGGAGGCTGTTGATCGGGTGCGTGACAGCGGTACCGACGTCGTTATCAACCTAACCGCGGGTATGGGTGGCGACTGGGTTCCAGATCAAGACAATCCGGCAATGCCCGGGCCGGGTACCGACATGATCAACGCAGAAGACCGGTTGTCCCATGTTTATGAATGTATGCCTGATATTTGTTCCCTGGATTGTGGAACGCTCAATTTCGGTGACGGAGATAATATCTATATTTCAACGCCTCCGACCCTAAGACGTATGGCTGAACTCACGCTTGAATGGGGTGTTAAGCCAGAACTGGAAGTCTTTGAACTAGGTCATATTCGCTTTGCACGGCAAATGATTGCTGAAGGGTTGATTGCGGACCCACCCATGTTTCAGATTTGCTTAGGAATTCCGTGGGGTGCCGATCAAAGTGTCGATACAATGAAAGTGATGAAAGATCACCTTCCGCAAGACGCGAGCTGGGCTGGGTTTGGGATTTCCAGAATGCAAATGCCGATGGCGGCTGCTGCAGTGGCGATGGGCGGCAATGTGAGAGTTGGCCTTGAGGACAATTTGTATCTCGACCGTGGCGTTTTGGCGACAAATGCTCAACTCGTAACACGTGCGGTTGAAATCATCGAGCGCATGGGTGGGCGGGCGATTACGCCTCAGGAAGCTCGAAATAAATTAAACCTTCGCGGTGCGAACGGGTAATTTAGCGATGATTGAAACTCCCCAAGGTAACCTTCAGATAAACGGCCTTTCCAAAAGTTTTGGAGGTTTCCGTGCAGTTAACAATGTGGACCTCGAAATTCGTAAGGGTGAGTTTTTGACTCTTCTGGGCCCTTCAGGATCGGGTAAAACAACGCTGTTGATGATGATTGCTGGTTTCCTGGACATTAGCGCGGGCGACATCACGTTGGATGGCGCATCAATTGCAGATCTTCCTGCAGAAAAACGCAACTTTGGCATGGTTTTCCAAGGCTATGCGTTGTTTCCCCATATGAGCGTGCGTGACAATATTGGCTATGCGCTGAGCGTTCGCAAACGCCCAACAAGCGAGATCAAGGCACGTGTCGATGGCATGTTGGAATTGGTGCAATTGCAAGATTTTGCAGACCGCAAACCCGGCCAGCTGTCTGGAGGACAACAACAGCGTGTCGCTTTAGCACGAGCCCTATGTTTTTCGCCACCAGTTTTACTGCTTGATGAACCGCTGGGAGCATTGGACAAAAAACTGCGTGTGGAAGTTCAGGAGCAGCTTAAAGATATTCACAAACGGATTGGAACCACATTCATCTACGTCACCCATGATCAGGAAGAGGCATTGTCGATGTCTGATCGGGTTGTGATCATGCGCGATGGGGCTATTGAACAAGTCGGTTCACCGTATGAGCTTTACGAGCATCCCACTACGAAATTTGCGGCAAGCTTTTTGGGCAAAAGCAATTTCTTGCAAAGACCCGATGGACTTTACGCATTGCGGCCGGAAAAAATCGACATCTGCGGAGTGGACAGCGCGGGCGTCGGTCCGATCCGCTTAACTGGCAACATCAGCTCAGTTACATATTTCGGATCCATGCAGCGCGTCATTGTCAATGTTGTGGATGGAGATCCCATCGAGGTCGATGTCGATAGCTGGCGTAACAAACAACCACTTACAGAAGGTATGAAGGTCAATCTTTCCTGGCAGAAGGGAGCAGCCGTCAAACTTTCGCGAGACTAGTTTAATAACAAGTGCATCCACTCAAGGAGCCACCAACTAACCAACTACTTATGAAACCAAAATGGGAGAATGATTATGCAAGATAAAAATTTTCTACGAGAAACACTGCAAGATGGCGCTAAGGCGTTCCAAGATGGAAAACTGGACCGTCGTTCTTTCCTGGCTCTGTGTGCGGCGACCGGCTTTGCTTCGGCTACAGTTCTGGCCGGCAAGGCGGAAGCTGCCGCTAAAGAAATAGTAATGTGGAACTGGGGTGGTCAGTCAGAAGAATGTCACGGCAACGCCATTGGCAAGCCTTTTGAAGCCGCCACAGGATTGCCCATGCGATTTGACACCTCTGGGCCACTGCAAGGTAAAATCAAGGAAATGGTCGATAGTGGCAATGTCACCGCAGACGTCTGCGATGCGGATCTGTTTGACGCGATCGCGCTTGGGCCGACAGGTCATTTGGAAGCGATCGATTATGATGTTGTGAGCAAGGACAAAACCCTGCCAAATTATGCTTTGGACCACGGCATCTCAATCATCCTTTATGGATATGCCTTTGTTTATGACACCAAAGCCTACCCAACGGCGCCAAACTCTTGGAAGGACTTCTTTGATACGGCGAAATTCCCTGGCAAACGCTCACTGTACAAATGGGCGAATGGCTCCCTGGAAGCGGCATTGATGGCCGATGGTGTTGCCAAGGATGCGCTCTATCCACTGGACATCCCGCGGGCATTGGCCAAAATCAAGGCGATGAAATCTGACAGCCTATACTGGGGTTCAGGTTCAGAAGCTCACTCGATGGTTGTTAATGGCGAAGTCAGCATGGGCATGGTCTGGCAGAACCGTGGCAAAAACATCGAAGCTGACACAGATGGCCGCTATAAGCTGGTGATGAATGAAGCTTTGGCAATGCCGGGAGCTTACATCGTTCCTAAGGGTAACCCTGCAGGCCGCGAAGCTATCATGAAGTTCATCGCAACCGCTCAAGACCCTGCGGCTCAATTGCAACTGTTAGATTGTTTGGGCATGACGCCATCAAATCCGGCTGCCTTTGCAAACATCCCGGCAGAGCAACAAGCCTACGCGATCACGTCTGCTCAAAATATTGACAAGGTTGCTTTCAATGACCCGGTTTGGTGGGGCAACAACAGTGGTGATGCAGTGAACGCATTCCTCGAAGCCATCAGCTAAAAATGAATTCCGTTCGGTGAAAAATCCGGACGGAATTCCATCCAATATTTCACGTAGAACCGGATCTTTGATGAGCACCTTACGCAACAAACTGAAACCCGGCTGGCTTTTGGTCTTGCCGTTTCTTGCTTTGGTTGTTCTGTTCTATTTAGGGCCGATTTTGAACATCTTGATGTTGAGCGTGACGGACCCAGCGCCGGGCTTGGCAAACTATGCCAAGCTGGGCGAAAGCGATGCCTTAGCCAGAATTATGTGGACCACGGTGCGGATATGCATTGTGACCACATTCTTCAGTGTGCTTCTTGGCTATTCAATCGCCTACGGCATGGTGCACAGTTCAACGCAGAAGCAATCCCTGATGTTAACGCTGCTGTTGGTGTCATTTTGGATTTCGATATTAGTGCGGACGTTCTCTTGGCTGATGCTTTTGGGCAATCGAGGACTGATCAACAACACGTTGCTGGGACTTGGTATCGTGTCGCAACCCATAGAATTTATGCGCAACGAGCTTGGCGTTTTGATTGGCATGATTCATTACATGATCCCCTATGCAGTCTTGCCACTTCTTGTGAACATGCAGTCGCTCGATATGCGTGTGATGAACGCTTCACGTAATTTGGGTGCCAGTGGAACACAAACATTCTGGCGAATCTATTTGCCGCTTACACGGCCTGGCATAGTCGCGTCTTCCTTACTGATCTTCATTTTAAGCCTTGGTTTTTATGTGACGCCTGCAATTCTCGGCGGTGGCAAGGTGTTGATGATCGCTGAATATATATCCGTACAATTGTTGGTGACCCTGAAATGGGGAACAGCTGCTATGCTTGCTGCGCTCATGTTATTTGGGGTTCTCGCCTTGCTATGGCTCATGTCCAAATTCATGAAACTCAGCACAGTGTTCGGGGGTAGCACCCAATGAGAACCAGTGTGTTTGCTTCCATCAACCGCGTTTGGGCTTGGCTGTTGCTTTTGTTTTTGGTTCTACCAGCATTAGTAGCCATTCCCGTCTCTTTGACACCCAAACGGTTCTTGTCGATGCCAAAGGGCGATTTTTCGTTGCGCCATTTTGAAAAGCTCTTTAACAGCGCCGATTGGTTGTCGAGTTTTGCTCAAAGCGCAATCATCGCGATCTCTACAGCGTTACTCGCGTCGGTCCTCGGCACTCTTTGTGCCATTGGTTTGTGGCGGGTTTCATCGAAATACAGCGAAGTCGTGCGGGCATTTCTACTGCTCCCTCTGATCATTCCGCAAATCATATCAGCCATGGCGTTGTATCGACTTTGGATACCTATGGGTCTTCTGGATAGCTATTCAGGCTTGATACTGGCACATACAATTTTGGCCACTCCCATGGTGTTGATCACAGTTAGTGCCTCACTTGCGAATTTTGACCCAAAACTGGAACAAGCCTCAAAGGGGCTGGGCGCTTCAACGTGGACCACTATCCGACGGGTGATATTACCGTCAGTAAAACCCGGTATTTTTGCCGGGGCATTGTTTGCTTTCATTTTGAGCTGGGATGAAATTGTCGTCACGCTCTTCATATCCAAATTCACCGTCTACACGCTGCCACGCCGCATGTGGAACGGCATCCGTGAAAATACCGACCCCACCGTTGCCGCTGCTGCCGTGGTTTTGATTGGGATTACGATCATACTTTTTTCAATTTCTGCCATCGCCGCTAGACGGCGTGCGCAAACGACATCCGGTTAAAGGAGAGGGGAATGACACCCAATTTGTCGCCAGAAAATGAGCTGCTGCTGAATACTGTTCGCAGTTTTATGGAAGCCGAACTTCTTCCCCATGAGGAACTCGTTGATAGCACTGGTGAAGTGCCGATTGAACTGGGCCGTCAGATTGAAGCACGCGCAAAAGAAGTTGGCCTTTATGCTTCTAACTTGCCTGAACATGTAGGTGGCGGTGGATTGAACTATTCGGCCATGGCCGTTGTTGAGCGTGAATACGGTAAGACCAGTCACGCTTTACACAGTTGGATCGGCCGACCCACAGAGCTGTTGCTTGCCTGTGAAGGTGACCAGATCGAGCGCTATCTCAACCCGTGTGTCTCAGGCGAAAAACGTGAGCTGTTTGCGCTCACCGAACCCGAAGCTGGTTCTGATGTTATGGGCATGAAATCCAATGCGCGCCGTGATGGTGATGATTGGATTTTGAATGGGACCAAACATTTCATTTCAGGTCCGGTTATGCCCGACATTGCAATTGTTTTTGCCGCCACTGGAGTGGACGAGACAAAACGCGGCCCGCGCAAACGCATTACAGCTTTCCTCGTGGATGTTGGAACGCCTGGGTTTGATTGTCGTGAAGGCAATAAATGCGTGAGCTATCGTGGTTACAAAACCTTCGAACTGAGCTTCGATGACGTTCGACTTGGCCCTGACCAGGTCTTGGGTGAAGAAGGCAGAGGACTGGAACTGTCTGGAAAATGGTTGGGAATGGGTCGCATCTGGGTTGGAGCGACCTGTTGCGGTAAGGCTGAGCGGCTCATGGCGTTGGCAACCGAATGGGCCGCCGGGCGCAAACAATTTGGCAAACCAATTGGCACCTTTCAGGCAACGGGGTTCCGTCTTGCAGATATGGCGATAGGCCTGCGCACTGCTGATCTGCTGGTCAGTGATGCCGTAGCCCGAGCTGATGCAGGGTCCATGCAGGATCAAGACGCGGCAATGGTCAAAGTCTATTGTTCTGAAATGTTGAACAAAGTGGCAGACGATACCGTACAAATATATGGCGGAATGGGTTTGATGGAAGAGCTTCCCGTTCAACGTTTGTGGCGTGACAGTCGCTTAGAACGCATTTGGGATGGAACGAGTGAAATTCAACGTCACATCATCACCCGATCTATCCTGAGGCCTTTGGGAGCATGACGCCAAAACAACGAAGTAATTTTACCCGCATGCTGAAACCCCGCCACATTGCATTTATTGGTGGGGTTGATGCGATGACGGCTGTTACAGAAGCGCGTCGTCGTGGATATGAGGGTCAGATGTGGGCGGTGAATCCCAAACGGTCAGAACTCGCTGGAATCCCTTGCTTTGCCAGCATTGAGGAATTACCTGAAGCGCCCGATGCCGTTTATTTGGCCGTACCAGCGCTGGCGGTTGTGGCGTGTGTGGCTCAACTCGCGCAGATGGGAGCAGGCGGAGTTGTTTGCTATTCTGCGGGCTTCAAAGAAGCTGGCGAGAATGGTGCCGCTGCCGAAATAGCCTTGTGTAGCGCCGTTGGCGACATGGCGCTGATCGGTCCGAATTGTTATGGCTTGATAAATTATATCGACAATTCGGCACTGTGGTCATTTGCCCATGGAGGAAGTTCGCCGGGGTATGGCGCTGCTATTATCACACAATCCGGCATGTTTTCATCCGACATTACGATGAGCCAGCGATCGCTGCCCATGGCCTATATGATATCGTGTGGCAATCAGGCCGTACTGAGCCTTGAAGATTATCTGGACTATTTTTGTCAAGATCCAGCTGTGCGGGCCGTTGGTCTGCATATCGAGGGATTGTTGGATATTCCTGCATTTGAGCGCGCCGCTTTAAAAGCACTGAAGCACAATACGCCGGTTGTGGCCTTGAAAACGGGAAGTTCGGTCATCGGAAGCACATTGACGGTTAGTCACACCGGATCAATCTCAGGCGCTAATGAACTCTATGAGGCGCTGTTTGAACGGGTGGGTATAATCGGCGTTTCAAACCCGTCGCAGATGCTGGAGACTTTAAAGTATCTCAGCGTTTTGGGAGCCCCAAAGGGACGCAGTTTAATTGGCTTCACCTGTTCTGGTGGTGGTGCAACTATGTTGGCCGACCACGCGGAAAAGATTGATCTACGGTTTCCACCAATTGACTCTGAAGCCGTACAGACCTTGACGGACTTGCTGCCTGATATTGCAACGGTGACGAATCCGCTGGACTATACAACTCCGATCTGGGGCCAGCCGGAATTTACGAGCCCGGTATTTACAACGGCGATGCAGGCGGTTGAAGCGCAATCGGCTATATTGGTGCAAGATTATCCAGTGGCCGGGTTGGACGGTTCCAAAATACTCTATCAAAAGGACGCAGTCGCTTTTGCAGAGGCCGCTGCAGCAATCAATTTACCGGCAGCCATTTGCGCGACGATCCCAGAAAACCTCGATATCGAAACCCGCGAATATCTGATTTCTATTGGTGTTGCGCCGATGCAGGGTATTCACGAGACATTGAATGCGATTTCTCAAGCAGCATGGTGGAATAAAGTGCGGGACAATTGTCTAGCCGACTTACCCGCGCCACTTGCGGTTTCGTCTTCATCAGGCCCTGGTACACCCGTTACCGAAGATGAGGGTAAACAATGGGTTCAACGAGCAGGCGTTGCGGTACCAAAGGGGCGTTGCACATCCGGTGCTGATGCAGCCCAAGCCGCCGATGGCATTGGGTTTCCGGTAGTCATCAAAATGATGGGAGAGGACCTTCTCCACAAGACCGAAGCGGGCGCTGTTGCCCTCTCCATAGGTTCTTCAGACGACGCCGATGAGGCTGTCTCAAAAATGAGATACGATGTGACTAACTACGATACGAAGGCGATCACAGATCGTTTTTTAGTCGAAGAGATGTCGCCAAAACCTTTGGCTGAACTGTTGGTAAATCTACGGCGTGACCCGCAATTTGGCACCGCCTTAACGCTGGGCAGCGGCGGGACCCTGGTCGAGTTGGTTGGTGATGCCGTCACATTGCTTTTACCGTGTAATCAATCAGAAATCATCGACGCTCTGCTCAACCTCAAAGCAGGTCTTCTGCTCCGCGGGTTTCGCAACTCGCCTCCGGCAGATTTGACAAAAATATCCGCAGCAATCCAACAATTGTGCGCTTATTTTGTTACTGGATCAGACGATGTCGTAGAGGTCGAGATCAACCCTCTTTTTGCTTATGAGGACCGCATCGTCGCCATTGATGTGCTTTTGCAACGGACAGTTCGGTGATGCCTATTTCCCACATCATTCCCAATCCTGACCTCACGGTTGGTGATGACAATAAGCAGCGCTGGAATCAGCCTGCCCATCGACGCCATGGTTTCCACAACGCCCATCGGTTGTTTCGGCGAACCTATATGGTTCGCTCCCGCAATGTCTTGAAATTGAATGCCGCGCCCGATGCAGTTTTGGCCGCTGTGCCGGAGTTGCAATCGCTGACCCAGCACGATGCCTTTTCTGCACTATCCATTGTCCGAGGGAATGAAATTCTCTTTGAAGATCATGCGCCGGATTTTGATGTTCTAAATCCCCATTCCATCCAATCCATTACCAAGATGCATATCCACCTGATTGTGGGCCGGTTGATGGCTCGGGGGCTGTTGGATCTTCAAAAAACGGTTGATCACTATTTACCAAATATCGGATTGGGTTATGCGACGGCTAAACTCCAAGACCTGTTGGATATGAACATCAGCAATGATTTTTCAGAAGATTATTCGAACCCGTCATCGGACTGCTACACTGAAGAGATTGCTCTTGGGTGGCGACTTCCAGCTGATGGAGTTGATGAGACAAATCTTCACGACTTTGTTCATCAAATTTCTGGTGGTGATCTGCAAAACCGACTTCCCTATGCCCAATACAAGTCTGCGAACACCGATGTTTTGACCTTAATATGCGCCTCGGTCTGCGAGGGCTCTCTGTTAGATGAGATAGATGTCATTGCTGATGCCGTTGGTTATGAAGGGGCGTTTCACATCAGCCTCAGTCCCGAACGCTTGCCAGCATTTTCAGGCGGTGGTTGTCTATCAGCACGGGACCTGGCGAGATTTGGCCAGTTAATCGCCCGGGGCGGACAACACATTCATGGCCGCAAGTTTGCGAACGCCGAATTTTTGGGCTCCAGTTTGAATAGGAAGGCGCCAGTGCTCCCGCCGCCCAAAAATTGGCTTCGCTACTCCAACCATCTCATGACGGATGGACGTTTGGTGTGCCACGCTGGCTATGGTGGGCAATTCCTGATGGTCGATACAAAGAATGGCATTTCCTGCGCCTATCTCAGTGTTCTGGAAAACGAGGCCGGATATGATGAGGGCTATATGGGTTGGATTGCGCTTACTCTGAAGACTGTCTGCGAGTCCGTTGCCTTACAGACCACACAAGAAAGCGATAAGACTTGAGTTACACACTTCTCAAAGGTTTGCGGATCATTGAAATATCCGCATTTGTCGCAGCTCCACTGGCCGGTCTGACCCTTGCTCAATTGGGCGCGGAAGTTATTCGCATTGACCCTATTGGCGGGGGCATTGATCATTCCCGCTGGCCATTGGCAAAAGATGGATCAAGCCTTTATTGGAGCGGTCTCAATCGCAACAAGAAATCTATATGCCTCGACCTTAAATCTCAAGACGGACAAGCAGCTCTCCATGCTTTGCTGCAGGGCCATGGCAGCGATGGTGGCATATTACTCACCAATCTTACCGGTCCTGATTGGCTGTCATTCGAAACCCTGAAGACCATTCGCGAAGATCTTGTGATGATCGACTTAAAGGGGCATCACGATGGCGCACCCGCCGTCGATTATACGGTCAATGCGGCGGTGGGTGTACCCTTCGCCACTGGCCCCGAAGAAACGGTTGGGCCCGTCAACAACATGTTGCCAGCTTGGGACGCCGCCGCCGGATTTTCCCTTGCGACGGCCTTGCTCGCAGCTCTGCGAGCGCGTGACAGAACCGGCCTGGCGCAGCATCTTTCTCTGGCTCTTTCAGATGTGGCGTATGCCTTCATGGGTAATCTGGGCATTATGGCCGAAACTGAACTTATGGCCACCAGCAGACCGAGAATTGGCAACGATCTCTATGGCGCGTTTGGTACTGATCTACCCACAGCCGATGGGCGCTATGTCATGGTTGTCGCGATCACCCAACGGCAGTGGAAACAATTGGCCAACGCGACAGGTAGTGCCGAAAAGCTTGATGTTTTGGCGGCTCAACATGGTTTAGATTTCAATACAGATGGCGGTCGATATGAAGGCCGTAAAATAATTGCTGGTGTTCTGCGTGATTGGTCGTCTGGATTACCGTTTGAAGATGTGTGTCGTGCCCTTCGCGCGGGCTCGGCCCTATGGGGACCCTATCAGACATTTGAACAAATGATGGCAGATGATCCTCGTGCGTCCCCCCAAAACCCGATGATTCAGAAGATCGATCATCCTAGCCACGGTACCTATCGGGTGCCAGGATCAACCATTCGCAACCAGGATGAAGATGAAGGGCCGTTTCAACCACCAACAGTTCTTGGATCTCATACTGAAGAGATATTATTCGATGCGGACCTTCCAAGAGAACTCGCAGAGCGGTTGATCCAAAAAGCAAACCAGAAACATGGATAGCAATTAATGGTCAACAGGCGTCACAACAAACGATGAACCAAACAGGTGGCGGGGCATACCTCATTCGATATTCTCCCCATCCCCGATCATGCTTTTTTTGAGTAATCGCAGGTCCAGCGTCTGCTCGGCCACGACTTCCTTCAGATCACGTGCTTCACGACGCAGGCTCTGGACTTCACCGGTGTTGGCCTCGCGCGATGTGTCGCCAGCCAGACGCTTCTTGCCAGCTTCCATGAACTCTTTCGACCAGCTGTAATACTGGCTCCGGGCGATGCCTTCCTGGCAGCACAGTTCAGCAATCGTGTCCTCGCCACGCAATCCGGCCAATACAATCCGGATCTTGTCTTCAGATGAATACCGCTTGAGCGTCTTGCCAGGGATGTCCTTCACCATGCGGTCAGCCGCATCCCTATGGCGTTCAGGTGTATGTCTCATTCCTCACCCCTAGTACGTGAAGATGAGCCACCGCACGCATGATGGCAACGGAAGGATGCGCAAGACAATTTATTGAGATCAATTATGGTTGGAATGTTGCTCAGGGAACGTTATCCAAACCACTGGACTTCCTCTGTTTACCTGAATCACCTAGGATAAAATTTTGGTTGGGCGTCACCGCTAATTGGGAACAAAATCCATGGGCAATGCAAAACGTGAGCTTCGCAAATTCGACAGCGAAACGGGTCACGGATTTATTAATGATATTGATAGCCTGGGCCGGCGGCTTCTGGAGCGACCGCATTGGTTGTTCCTGGTCGTCATTGCCGGCCTGACTATGTTGCCGGTCTCGGTTTGGTTGGACCTCAGAAGTCTGTCAAACGAGTCGCTTTCGCGCCAAGCGGCAGACCTCAATTCGATGATCTCAGACATTCGCAGTTATTACTCACGCAACGTTGTTGGCAGAGTACTTCAAAACCACGGAACCAGCCAGCCCGCGAGCAACTATGAAGATATTGCCGGTGGAATTCCAATTCCGGCGACGCTCTCAATCGAGCTGGGTGATGTAATCGGTGGTAAAGCTGAAGGGATAAAATACCGTTTCGTATCCGACCAACCATTCAAAGGTAGGGCGCCACACAATCTTGACGCGTTTGAGAAACATGCGTTGGAAGCATTGCGTGCAACTGGGCAACCAGGCAGGAGTGTGACTGAGATCACTGGTTCGATTTTCGACAGGCGAATAAAAATGGCGGTACCCGTTGTTATGGGTTCAGCCTGTGTCTCGTGCCATAACTCACACGCCGAGAGCCCCAGCAATGACTGGAAGGTCGGGCAAGTGCGCGGCATTCAAGCAATAACCATAGACCAACCGATCGCGGCAAATCTATTTTCGTTCAAATACCTTCTGTCCTACTTCATAGTTGCTGGCCTTGGCGGGTTTGCGTTTTTGATACTGCAGTGGCGACAGGCCAAACAGTTCGCCAGTGTTAATACAGAACTCGAGGAAGCCAATTCGTTTCTAGCTGACGTGTCTGTGAAAATTTCGAAATATTTATCTCCGCAAGTCTACAAATCCATTTTCAGCGGCCAGCGAGATGCCGTGATTGCTACCGAACGCAAGAAACTGACCATCTTTTTCTCCGACATCAAAGACTTCACTGCAACGACCGAGCGCCTGCAGCCTGAAGAGCTGACTTCTTTGTTGAATGAATATTTTACTGAAATGGCTCAGATCGCTCATGAACACGGTGCTACGGTTGACAAATTCATTGGTGATGCAATCCTGGCATTTTTTGGCGATCCTGAGACACGCGGACCCAAGCAAGACGCGTTGAATTGTGTAAAGATGGCCATAGCCATGCAGCATCGCCTGGATGAGTTGAGCCGCGATTGGCGGCGGCGAGGTTTTGAAAAACCATTCCGGGCACGAATGGGGATAAACACCGGCTACTGCAACGTTGGCAATTTCGGCAGTGACGACAGAATGGACTACACCATCATCGGAGCTGAAGCCAACATTGCCGCACGGCTGGAATCAATTGCCAAACCGGGTGGTATAGTTATGAGTTTTGAAACTTACGCCCTTGTGCAGGATCACATAAAGGCACGACCAATGGAGCCAATTACTCTTAAGGGCGTTGGTCGCGATGTAGTTCCGTATGTCGTTGACCGAGAAAGCCTAGCGGTTAAAATGCCATCGAACGAAGTTGTCGAGATTAATAATGATCGCCTTAACCTAAGTGTTAATCTCGCAGGTATTGGTGGTGCGGAGCGCAAAGATATTGAAATTGCACTATTATCGGCTCTTGCTGAAATCCAGACAAGCAAAGAGTGACGCTGCTCCAAGATAATTAGCGCATTGTTCGATCGTCTTGAACAATCAGGCGGATCACTCATTGTCGCAAACTGAATGGAAAGAAATGCCCAACATAGACGTTCAGTCCTCATTGCTGCCGTTCACCAACTTTCATGCCCTGTTGTTTTGAAATTCCGCTTTGGTGACCACTGACTAAATGTAACTGCAGTGTTTGAATGGCAGGAAAGGGCCGAAATTTTCAGGCTGGACAGATAATGAACGTAACATACGATGACTGGATGGAACCCGGTCTGCATAGTCTCTCGCGAGCTCATCAAGGTCCAAACTCTCAGAGCTGCAAAACTAAATCGCAAGGCGTTTGATAACCGATAACCGTAGAATTATCGATTGAACTGGACGTCGGGGTGGCCGTCTAGCTACAGTTTGCCAAATGGTGGAGGACCGATGATGGTGGAAGTGGACTGGTCTCGCTTGAAGGCGCACGAATTGCGGAAATTGGCCAACGATAATGCTGTGGTGATCCTGCCGATTGCGTCAATCGAACAGCATGGCCCGCATTTGCCGGTGATGACCGACACAAGGCTGGGGCAGGAAATAGCCTTTCGAGCGGCGCACAAGGTGTACGAAAAACGGCCGGTGGTCGTGACCCCGATCGTTTGGTCAGGCTTGTCGGAGCATCACATGCCATTCGGTGGCACCCTGACGCTAAGCCATGATACCTTTCGCAGGGTTGTTCGTGACGTTATCGAGTCAATTACGCGTCACGGATTTCGAGATATTCTGATTTCCAATTCCCATGGCGGAAACATTATTGCGATGCAGCAAATCCTGGATGAGCTGGCGCCAAACTCAGAGGCCACTCTTGTTGCGACAACCTATGTAACCGAGGCTGGAGAGGACCTGTCAAAGCACTTACAGGACCAACCCGGGGTCATGCATGCCGGCGAAGCTGAAACATCAATGATGCTGGTCTGCGAACCTGAGTTGGTGGACCTGTCCGACATCGCCAATATTGCCAGCCCAAAGCTGGATGAGAAGTTTCTTTCAGCCGGTCAGGGGTCGTATCGATGGCGTCCGTTTTCACACGTGACACAAAACGGTTTGGCCGGAAATCCTGCCCGTTCGACTGCCGAAAAGGGTGAAAAAATGCTGGAGGCAGGTGCAGCGGCCCTTGCAAGACTGATCACCGATCCTGAAACCTGGTTAAGGCCCAGAGACCTGAGGTCTTCCGAAACGGGAGGTGTATTGTTTCGCGAGTAACCGTCCGTTTTGACTGATGGATTCAATGGATCGACGCTACACTTTAGTCTTTTTGGAAAGATGGAGCGTAATTCATGGCCGATCGGAAGCGGAAATTTTTACATCCAAACCAATCCTGAAAAGCCAATGACCGCTTATAGGAAGTCGGCTTGTCTAGCCCGAACGGCAGGTTAGCGCAGCGGTCTCAATGGGTCGATGCAACACACGCATTGAAACGCTCAGCGGGAGTTTCGTATCCCAGCGTTTTTCGAGGTTGCTCATTGAGTTGTCTTGCAACGGCACAAACTCCCAAATCTTGAGCCCTAAGTCCTGATCGAGAAGATTAGGCGCAACAAGCCCGCCGTGATCACTGTCCGTTGTTTTCTTATATCAGCGTTTCTGCAGGGCCCTGATCCCATTGTCGCGCATCAACCGTGCCACGCGATGCCGTCCAACGCTTAAGCCTTCCTCACATAATTCAACGTGCATGCGCGGTGAGCCATAGGTCTCATGAGAAAGTTTAAACAGTGACCGAATGTGAGCCAGCAGAACCATGTCCCCCAACTGACACCAACGTTGGGGGCTTGGACCACGCCGTCTCCAGGCATGGTATCCGCTTTCGCTAACACCAGAAACACGCCAAAGGAGATGGATGGGGAATTGGTTCCCCGCCTCATCAACGAGCTTGAATCTCATCGTTCGGCCTGTTCGCTCGAACCGGTGGCGCTCAGGGCCTCACCCCGTCCTTGGCGAAAAAAGTGGCGGCCCGCTTCAAAATCTCGCGTTCCTGGCGAAGAACTGCATTCTCCTTGCGTAATCGAACCAGCTCCTGGCGTACATCATCGTGTGGCTCTGACGATGAACCAGCCTCGCGGTAAATGCGCTTCCACCGGCTCAACGTCGATAAGCCTACACCCAAATCCTCCCCAATCTGTGCAATCGTGCGACCGCTTGTTTCAATTAAACGAACCGCCTCCCGCTTAAATCCCTCAGTAAATACGCGTCGTTCTTGTTTGCTCATGGGACCCTCCTGTAGTTGGTAAAACTATCAGAAAATCCCTCCACTTTATCGGGGGAAGTCCACTTGGATGTTTATCTCCTTGAATTGATCCAATCCTGGAGTCCATAGCCAGCAATCATGGCCGGGATAAACCAGGGTTTTCCGCGATATAGTGGCACATTTGGCGGTGGGTCGCTTTCAAAACTGGTTGTGCCATCCGGGTCCCCCAAGATTTTCAGCGCAACCTTATTGCCCAACCAAGGTGCCCATACCGTTCCTGACCCGCAAAATCCAACCGCATAATGTATGCCCTCGTGGCTGAAAAACTGCGGAATATCGGATCTGCTAAACGCCACATTGCCCGACCATGAATGAGTAATTCCAACACCCTCCAGTTGTGGAAATATCGAAATCAGGGCCCGCCTCCCGTGCTCTATTGAGCGATCAAGATTGTTGACCCAGGGAGGTTCACGCCCACCCATGAGAATGCGTTTGCCATCGGGTGTTGGTCGAAAGTAGCGGTATAGCTTCTTACGCTCTCCCATCCCCCGGCCATTTGGCATGAGGCTGGCGACAAGATTTGGCGACAATTCTTCCGTCACCACAATGCGGCTTTTTACGGGTACAAGTCGCCGTCTTAGCCATTTGTCGGAATCGTCTCCATAGCCATTGGTGGCAACAATCACGTTCGTAGCCTGACAATGGCCATGTTCAGTTTCCACTTGAAATGAACCTGCGTGTTGTTTGACATTTAACACTGCAGTTTCGGCGTGGATCACCGCGCCTGCTTTGGTTGCAGCCTTATACAGCCCTGACACCAGTTTGGCTGGATGAATTGTGCCTATGGCACTGTTGGAAAGGCCACCCACATATTTATTGCTGCCCACATGGTCAGGCAGCATATCCTGGGTCACAATTTGGGTTTCGATCCCAGTTTTGTTGAACAGCAACTGCGCTTCGGATTTCATCGCGTTAAAGTCCGACACCGTCAATGCACCGGTGAACATCCCGGATAGGTCGTAGTCACAGTCTATACCGTGTGCGTCGATAAGCTCCCGCAATCCCAGCCTCGCTTGTTTAGCTTCAACAAACATTGCGCAAGCGCGTTCTTCGCCAAACCGTGCGACTGCACTTGCCAAGCTCGGACGCAGGCTCCCACTTGTTATCCCACCATTGCGCGATGATGCGGCTGCACCAACGACATCCTTATCAAACACCTGGACCGATTTTCCGGCCTTAGAAAGGGTCAACGCGGCGCTAAGACCGGTAAATCCTGCTCCCACTATCGCCACATCGCAAGCAGGACTTATATCTGTTTTTGGCAGCGCCATCAGCGGCGCATCCTCCCACCAATAGGGCATTTGGCTAATTGTCATACTCATCCCATTAAGCCGCAGAAACTGTATTTACCGTGGTCAATCCACCCCAATCATGCGTCTTGCGGGGGTCCGACCGAAATGGTGACAACGCCGGCTTCCACGCCGAAGGGAGCTTGAGTGATTTCAATTCGATTGCCAACAATTTGTATGGTTTGCATCGATCCGTCAGTGGCATTTACAAATCCTTTCGCCCGAACCAGTCCAGGCGTTTCCTGGATCAGCCGACCAGCAAATTCTGCCGGATCCACCGGCCCATCAGGGACGCTCAGACCGGTGTGATAATTGTCAGCCTGGTGAGGGGCAAATGCCTTGTCGACGTTTTCTGGCCGCTCAAAGTCGCGCAGCAAAACGACAGGCGGAACAGCACAACGACGTGTTTCAATGACCGGAGCTCGCTCGGTTATCTCATTCAACCAATGATGCGTCATTTCGCGATTTTCGTCGGACACCAGGTCAACTTTGTTGAGCATAACAATGTCCGCGTGTGACAACTGCCGCAGGATGGTGTCGCTCATATATTTATCCTTTGACCGCGCACGTATGGTTTCGGCATCTGCAACAACGACAATCCCGTCGACGGAAAAATCGTTCAACAGTGATAGTGAGCTTGCAATTGCAGCGGGGAGTGCCACGCCGCTGGCTTCCAAAATGATGTGGTCTGGTCGCGGGTCCATTTTTGCCATATCCAGCATCGCCATGATGAGGTCATTGCCGTAGCTGCAGCAAACGCATCCACCAGCAAGACTGATGATGTCGTCGTCTTGGGCCTCGATCAGATCGGCGTCGATTTGTAGTTCGCCAAATTCATTGACCAATATGGCAAGACGCTTGCCGTTGGCATTGCGCAACAGATGATTGACCAGTGTGGTTTTTCCCGAACCCAGATATCCGCCAATGACCGTTACTGGTGTTTGCAACGCGTCTGACATCAAAGCGCTGCGGCTGGAAATAAACGACCATCCTGCACGGTACCCCACACTTTCACATCTTTAAGTTTGGTCGGATCAACTTCTTCCGGATCATCTTCCAGAATTGCAAAATCAGCGCGCTTTCCCGTTTCGATTGAACCAATCTCGTCATCCAGTTTCAGCGTATAGGCTGCACCCAACGTGATGGCATAGAGAGCTTCATCAATATCAATTTTTTCTTCCTCACCTTGAGTGCGTCCTGATGCGGTCAACCTGTTGATAGCGCACCAGGCAGTAAAGAGAGGACCAAGCGGAGTTATCGGTGCATCTGAATGAATGGCCATTGGAACACCATTCTCAAGCGCAGTAGCGCACGCATTCATCCGCGTCGCGCGATCCGGCCCTACAGTGAGTTTGTAATGCTCATCACCCCAATAAAAATGATGGTTTGCAAAGAGGTTCACGCACATGCCGAGTTTCGCCATTCTGCGGAACTGGGCGCTATCGGCCAGCTGGCAATGTTGTAAAGTGAAACGGTGATCCGGCGACGGGTGTTTGAGCAGACCTTCTTCCATGCAATCAAGCACCAGTTCAGTCGCCTCATCTCCATTGGTATGGGTGTGAATATGCAGACCTTTTTCCAGGCTCACATTAATAATGTGACGCAGATGTTCGGGGGAAATATACCATAGCCCATTTGGAGCACCATTGTGATATCCCGGCCAGCGAATGCGTGCTGAAAACCCTTGAATGGAGCCATCAACAACAACTTTGATCATGCCCAGCCGCAACCGGTCCGTGCTTTGGGTTTTCAACTGCAGAGCATGGTCAATCAACTCCTCTGGCGTGACACCGTGGTGGTATCTCAAAGGAACGATGCGTGCCGGATAATTCTTTCGCGCAGTCACATCCAGCATCATGTTGACCGCTTCATCTGGCAGTCTTGCAGCAAGGTCGGTCGCAGTTGTCACCCCCGAACGGACACAGAGTTTGGCAAAATCAATCATGCCCTGCTCATCACAGGCCAGCATGTCCCGGTCGAAACCAACATGGATCCCCACCGGGGTCATCACATCTGGCCCCTTTAGCTCACCTGTTGGCATTCCATCTCTTCCCAACGGAACGCCTGGATTGTTGATACCTGTTTTTAACAACCCGGCAAGTTCGAGCGCTTTTGAATTGACGTTTAATATGTGCCCGGAGGCATGCATGATCCCGATTGGACGAGTGGTGGAAACTCGATCAAGATCTGCGCGGGTCACGCGTTCATTGTTGAAGTAGATCGGGTCGAGTGACCAAGCTGGCAACGGCGCATCGCTATCATCGATCAACGCGTCGGCTTCCATCAACCGATCAATAACGGATTCGATGTCTTTTACACCGTCCCAAACCTTTCCATGGGGGTCCATACGGTCGAAAAACCCAACATAGGTGTATTTCCACAATGTCCCCTCCATGGCGTGCGAATGACCTTCAACGAGACCAGGCATAATCACCTTGTCCCTGAAAGTTTCATCCAGCGTATAATCGCCCCAGCTTTCAAGCTCCTGCAGAGACCCAGCGCCCAAAATTCGACCGTCTCGGACGGCAACATGAGTAGCTTCCGGGCGAGAAGGATTCATAGTGATGATTTTGCGAGCGCTGTATATTGTTGTCATGGTGGATTCCCACAGTATCGGAAATTTACTTGTCGCCTCAACAAAAGCATGATTGACTTAACATGTTAAGCGATAGGCATACAATTAGTCAGCCGCGCTTTTAGGATTCAATGGGAGAAACTTTATGACTAGATTTATCAAAGGTCTGGCAGGAGCGACTGCGTTAGTCACCGTTCTTGCGGGCTTCGCGACCGCGCAGGAGCCCAACAAAGGTGGCACACTGACGATGGCAATCCAACAAACACCACGACATCTCAACCCTGCCGTTCAATCAGGAACAGCAACGGGACAACCCGGCACCCAACTTTTTGCGTCCCTGCTGCGTTATGATGATGGTTGGACACCGCAGCCATATCTGGCTGAATCCTGGAAGGTTTCCGATGACGGACTGTCTGTGACGGTCAATCTGGTCAAAGGCGCAACTTTCCATGATGGCATGCCAATCACCTCTGAAGATGTTGCATTTTCGATTGATACTGTGAAGGCTAACCATCCCTTCAAATCGATGTTTGCACCTGTTGAAGGTGTGGAAACACCGGATGCCAGCACGGCGATTATCAAGCTTTCCAAGCCACACCCGGCGTTACTTCTGGCAATGTCCTCGCAATTGCTCTCGATCATTCCAAAGCACGTTTACGGCGATGGACAAGATCCGAAAAAACATCCGCAGAATTCGGAAAACGTTGTTGGATCAGGCCCCTTTAAACTGGTTGAATTTAAACGTGATCAGCATGTTATCCTGGAACGGTATGACGGTTACTTTATGAAGGGCCTCCCGCATCTCGACAAAATTGTGATGCGCATCATCAGGGACGGTTCCGCACGTACTATCGCGCTTGAGAATGGCGAATTGATGGTATCGGGCTTCGAACAGAACCCGCGCGACCTGAACCGGATGAAGAAAAATGCCAACCTCGATATTTCAAACGCTGGTTATGCAGCGATTGGCCCGGTCAACTGGCTCGCGTTCAACACCAAGGATGGCAAAACAGCCGACGTGAAAGTTCGCCAGGCCATTGCCTATGCCATCGATCGGAACTTCATTCTCAAAGCCCTGATGCGGGGAACAATCGGACCAGCTAAAACCGGCATACATCCTGGCAGCCCGTTCTATAACGATGGAGTTGAGGCCTATGATCTTGATTTGGACAAAGCCAACAAGATTCTTGACGATGCCGGTTACAAGAAAGACGGCAATGGAACCCGTTTTTCTCTGACCGTCGATTACGGCTGGCCAACAATGAAGCCATTTGCGGAATATGTGAAGCCTGCTTTGAAAAAAGTCGGCATCGACGTAACCGTTCGTTCGTCCGCGGACTTCCCCACATGGGCGAAGCGCATTTCAACTCACGACTTTGAGATGACCATGGACAACGTATTCAACTGGGGTGACCCGGTTATCGGTGTTCACCGGACCTACAACAGTAAGAACATCAAGAAGGGCGTCATTTGGTCAAACACCCAGCAGTATTCAAATGCACGGGTCGATGAATTGATGGAGCTTGCTGGTTCTACAAATGATATCGAAAAGCGCAAAGAACATTATGCTGAGCTTCAGGAGATTCTTGCAAAAGAATTGCCACTCTACCCGCTCTTCCCATCGCCGTATCACACCGTATCCAACAAGAAGGTAATGAATGCTCCAAATTCAATTTGGGGTACTTCCAGCCCGTTGGACAAGGTCTGGATCAAGTAACAACTGGGACTGAATAGGGAAGCCGCAGCACAAGCTGTTTCTGCGGCTTCCCGGTTTTGGGGTTTAGATGGCTATTTTCATCACGATACTGCAACGCGTTTTCTATGCCGTGATGCTGTTGATTGCTGTTTTGGTGCTTAACTTCTCAATGCTGCATCTTGCGCCAGGCGATATCGCCGACACGATCGCACAGGCATCGGGTGGTGCAGATGCCGAAGTGTTGGAACAAATCCGCAAAGACTATGGATTGGACCAGCCGTTTATCGTGCAACTTGGTCAGTATATCGGGAAGGTCTTGTCTTTCGATTTGGGCCACTCGTTTTTTTACAATCAACCAGTTACGTCCCTGATCTTCGAAAAGGTGCCAGCGACCCTGTTGCTGGTCATTACGGCTCAGATTTTTGCCCTGATCGTCGGTGTGCTGTTGGGAGTTTTTTCAGCACGTAATCCAAACGGACTATTGAGCCACTTTGTCACTTTTACAGCCTTGTTTGGTTATGCCGCACCGGTGTTTTGGACCGGCATTTTGCTGCTCATAACCTTTTCGCTAAACATACAAATGTTTCCCTCAGGCGGCATGGTTGATGTCACGGTCGAAGGCGGGTTTTTTACCCATGCATGGGATCTGTTCAAGCATATGGTTTTGCCGGTCTTCACCCTGTCCACCATTTTTCTAGCGCTTTATTCGCGCCTCTGCCGGGCAAGCATGATGGAGGTTCTGGGGTCGGATTTCATACGTACGGCTAAGGCAAAAGGTCTTTCTGAAAATCAAATCGTCTACAAACATGCTTTGAAAAATTCACTTTCGCCTGTTGTCACCTTGGCCGGCATTCAGTTCTCTGCTGTGGTTTCCGGCGCGGTTCTGGTTGAAGCAGTGTTTTCATGGCCGGGCCTGGGAAGCCTCGCCCTACAATCTATCATTGCCCGTGACACGCCCACCATACTTGGGATTCTGTTTTTCTCCGCCCTGGTAGTGATCGTCGGCAATTTGATTACAGATATGATATTGCGGCTGATTGATCCGCGCGTGGGAAGCAAGGGATGAGCGAACAACAGGACTTTATCGAAAGGGCACGCTCACCTTTTTCCGAAGCATTTGAAATGTTTCGTAAAAATCACGCTGCAATGGCCGGACTTTTCGTCCTTGTACTAATCGTTGTGGGCGGAATAGTCGGACCATACCTGTATGTCGGCGATCCGTTTGAAATGGTTTGGGCACCAACGACACCTCCAGGAGAAGAAGGTTATTTGCTTGGTACAGATTATCTGGGCCGCGATATGGTCTCGATGCTGATCTACGGTGCGCGGGTTTCGATCACCATCGGGTTATCGGCGGCTCTGTTGACCGTGTTTATCGGAATCACTGTTGGTGCATTGGCCGGGTTCTACAAGGGTTGGATCGAGGAAGTGCTGATGCGTATCACCGAATTTTTTCAGGTTCTCCCAACGCTTCTTTTTTCGATGGTTATTGTCGCCCTGTTCGGCGCCTCACTGCCAATGATAACGCTGGCAATTGGTTTGGTGAGCTGGCCGGCAGTTGCTCGTATAACCCGATCTGAGTTCCTTCGCATTCGTGAACTGGAATATGTTACCGCAGCCCGCGCTTCCGGCGTGTCCAACTTGAAACTCATTTTTAAAGTCATCCTGCCCAACGCCTTGCCCCCCATCATTGTGCAGGCCGCTCTCATGGTGGGATCGGCAATATTGTTTGAGGCCGGACTTAGCTTCCTTGGACTCACCGATCCCAATATTATTTCATGGGGGCAGATTATTGGGTCAAATCGCCCTTATATTCTGGACGCCAGCTATACAGTTACAATCCCTGGTGTTGCGATTTTTGTGACCGTGCTTGCCATTTCGCTCGTCGGTGATGGCTTGAACGATGCGCTGAACCCCAAATTGAGACAGCGCTGATGGCCCCGCTTCTTAAGGTCGAAAATCTTCGAATTGAATTGACCACACGCGATGGAATTGCCCCGGTGATCGATGACTTGTCGTTGGAGTTGAACGCCGGTGAGACTCTTAGTTTCGTTGGCGAATCTGGCTGCGGTAAATCTATGACGGCCCTCGCCATCATGGGTCTGTTGCCGGAAAAAGTTGGTCGCATAGCATCCGGAACCATCATGTTTGGCGGGGAGGATCTGTCAAAAGCAAGCGATGCCCGGTTACGTGAAATTCGCGGCAATGACATTTCGATGATTTTTCAAGAGCCAATGACATCGCTTAATCCGGTCTACACGATTGGTGAGCAGATTTCGGAAGTCTTGCGGCGACATCAAAACCTTGGAAAAACTGCGGCCTGGAGCAAAGCCATTGAATTGTTGGATGCGGTGCGCATTCCCAACCCAAATGGGCGGATATCGGATTATCCTCACCAAATGTCTGGTGGCCAGCGTCAACGAGTTATGATTGCCATTGCGCTGGCATGCCAACCCAAAATTCTTATTGCGGATGAGCCGACAACTGCATTGGACGTAACGGTGCAAGCGCAGATATTCGATCTGCTGCGAGATCTGGGCCGGGAGACCGGAACAGCCACCATTCTCATCACACACGATATGGGTGCCGTTGCTGAAATGGCAGAACGCATGATCGTCATGTATGCTGGCCGCAAGGCGGAAGACGGGCCAGTAGACCAGATTATCGAACATCCGCGCCATCCCTACACTAAGGGCTTGATTTCCTGCGTGCCTCACCTCGTTGCAACCCTCACCGATGAAAGACCGGAACTGACCGAAGTTCGTGGCATCGTCCCCAGCTTGCGTGATTTTGGACGCGACACCTGCCTGTTCGCTTCGCGGTGTAATCTGGCCGACGACAAATGTCGAAGTAAGCGGCCTCCGGAAGTGCACTTTAAGGGTCAACAGAATTCCGCCTGTTGGCATGCAGAGCAGCTTTGATCATGGCCACTGAGAAACCACTTTTAAAGGTCGACAATCTAAGCGTTCGCTTCCCCGTTAAACGCGGCGGCCCGTTTACTGGCAAGTCCTTTCTGCACGCGGTTGATGATATTTCCTTCGAGGTCAAAAGAGGCGAGACACTGGCGATTGTGGGTGAAAGTGGCTCGGGTAAAACCACCGCTGCCCTTGCTGTTGCAAGACTGGTTGACGCCTATCAGGGTAAGGTCGATCTGGCCGGACATGATTTTCTTGAACTAGAAGGAGAGGACCTGCGCAAGGCGCGTGCCAAGGTGCAGTTTATCTTTCAGGATCCCTACGCAAGCCTGAACCCGCGACTGCGCGCAGAGGCCATAGTCCAGGAACCGCTGGACAGCCTGGATGCTGGTCCTGCAGTACAGCGACAGGAAAGAATTGACGAATTGTTCAGGGCGGTTGGACTACGCCCGGAGCAGCAACGGCTGTTCCCACATCAGTTTTCAGGTGGTCAGCGACAGCGGATTGGCATTGCGCGCGCCCTTGCCACCCAGCCGGAACTGATCATATGCGATGAACCTGTATCCGCGTTGGATGTTGCCGTTCAGGCGCAAATTTTGAATCTGCTGCGAAAACTTCAAAAAGATTTTGGGCTTACCTATTTGTTCATTTCCCATGACTTGGGCGTTGTGCAGCATATGTGTGATTCAATTGCTGTCATGTATATGGGTAAAATTGTCGAACAGGCCGACCGCAAAAGTCTCTTTAACAATCCACAACATCCCTACACCCAGGCCCTGCTTTCAGCGGTACCATCGGTGGACAGGAAGCGGCGAGAAGCGACTAAACGTATTCTGATTCCGGGTGATCCACCCGATCCGATCAACCCACCGAAAGGATGCCGGTTTGCCAATCGATGCCCGGTAGCGGAATCAAGATGTACCGAAAGCCAACCCGCATTGATGGCGACAGACGAGCACCACAAGGTGGCCTGTCACTTGTTGCACAGATAAACTTCGATTTTTGAGATTTGGGAATCGCGGCAAACCACGTGTAGGCACTGTCAGAAAAAACTACATTGAGATGAACGGCGCGGTAGCTTAGCTTTGCTGAATGAAAAAACCATCGCCATTTCGCTACTTCAAAACCAGCCCAGAAATTATCCGCCTGGCAGTGATGATGTATGTCCGATTCCCGCTTTCATTGAGGAATGTTGAGGATCTGCTGCATGAGCGTGGAATCGATATCTGCCACGAAACCGTTCGGTTTTGGTGGAACAGATTTGGGCCATTGTTTGCAGCTGACATTAGGAGAAGACGAGTAAGCCAAATGCGTGCATATTCGAATTGGCAATGGCATTTGGATGAAGTTTTTGTAAGGATCAACGGAGAGACACACTACCGTTGGCGTGCCGTCGACCATGAAGGAGAAGTGCTGGAAAGCTATGTGACCAGGCGTAGAGATCGCAAAGCAGCTATGAAATTTCTCAAGAAATCAATGAAGCGTTATGGTCAACCTGAAGTCATTGTGACGGACAGGCTGCGTTGGCATGGTGCCGCAATGAAATTGATTGGCAATGCCGACAAGCAGAAAACCACTCGTTGGTTGAACAATCGAGCGGAGAACTCTCACTTGCCATTTCGACGACGGGAACGAGCCATGCTTCGTCTCAGGCAGATGCGCAGTCTGCAGAAATTCGTCGCTACGCACTCCTCAATTCACAATCATTTCAATCAACAACGCCATCTATACTCACGCGAAAACTTCAAATTTAATCGAACCGCAGCTCTCGCCGAGTGGCGCCAACTTGGTTTGGGCTAAACTTAGGCACTTCGCAACAAATGCGGCCGGTTCGAATTAGTCTGACAAAGCCCGTTGGCCTAATTTGCCTGATGCCGGTGTGTGGACCAAAGCCTCGAAAGGGTTGATCGGATGTCTGTTTGAAGCGCAAAGAGCATAAAATCGATGGGTGAATTGGCGAAACTTGAGGCGCCTCTATTTGAGATGAAGCAAAAACAGACTGAACAATTCTGCCTGCGAGGAAATCTCCAATTTGCCGTAAATGTTGCGCCGGTGGGTTTTAACGGTTGGCAGGGAAATACCCAGATTGAGGGAGATTGAGTTGCTGCTGTGACCCATCAGGATTAATTGCGAGATTTCGCGTTCTCGGGTGGTCAAGACTTCACCGCCAAAATCGTGAAACCTGTCTTCTTGTCCCGACGCAGTGAACCCTGCATCAAGACTGCCTGGGTTTATTGCGAACTGCCTTAAAAGGACGCTGTTGAGAATGGGGAACAGTTGTTCGAGCGATCTTTTGCAGTCCTGAGTCTGACGGCTGCCAAGTGGTGTCAGAACGCTGAAATCCAATGCAGTCCCGTTGGGCAGATTGATCAGGACAATCACCTCGGCCATGTTTTTTGGCCAGCCGGGTGTGCGATATCCGATCGGCTCAGAATTGTCGATATGCACATCGACTGCGTGCTCATCTATCATCAATTGGCTGTCATTTTGAAGGAAGTCCGAAATCATATAGACCCCGGCTTGCTTGCCCACTCGGTAGGCCCGGTACGCCGGATTGATGACATAGGTGTATGTCAGATAGTTTTTCAATCCACGTTCATATGAGGTAGGATCTGGACAGCTTGCCAATGCCGCCGGTGCCAGCTTTTCCCGATAAAGAAAGATATGAAAATGTGGGTGCCCGAATTGCGCTTCAAGCACAGTGGTAAGGTCGGTTGCAAAACTGTCACGACCCAACAGATCGATCAGAGAAACGATCATCGCGTCGGTTAGGGCCGGATAGCCGGCGCAAAGTGTTTCATGTTTCATCGTATGCAAAACCCAATGCAGATTGCACCACCATTAACTGGCATATTCGACGCCTGATCAAGCGGTGTATCACCGCCCTCATCCTTTGGGATGATAGGGCCAGAGTAGGTTTTGGGGGAAACTTTGGTGAAACGGCGGGTACAATCAGCCACCGTGGGGGTGATGACGCCAATGGAGTTTCCTATCTCGCAGGTCCGTGCCCGGTTCCCGTCATTGTCCGTGACGGATGGCGAAATGAGCAGAACCTATCTGGATAACCCGGCTGGCACGCAGGCACCAGGATCAGTTGTCCGCGCTATCAGTCATTACATGCTGCACAATTCCAGCAATGCGGGTGGGTCTTTCAGAGCCAGCATTGAAACCGACCGCGTCTGGCTTAGGGCACACGAGGATATGGCGACGTTTCTTGGCGCAAGCTCGGCTGCCGAGATTGTGATTGGTCAAAGTATGACCAGCCTGACTTTTCACATCTCACGCAGTATCTGCCACGGGTTTCAGCCCGGCGATCAGATCGTATTGACCCGGATGGAGCATGAAGGAAATGTTGGCCCATGGTTGGAAATCGCCAAGGATAAGGGACTGGAAATTCGCTGGGTAGATTTCAATCGCGACAGCTGGCAAGTCGAGCCCGAGGATTTGGCTGCGCAGCTGAGCGACAGGACACGGCTGGTCGCGCTGAACTATGCCAGCAACATGACCGGCTCTGTTAATGACATACAACAGTTGACGCGCATCGCTCAGGACGCGGGCGCGCTGGTTTATGTCGATGCTGTGCAGCTGGCGCCACATCACCTTGTTGATGTGCAGGCGCTGGGGTGCGACTTTTTGGCCTGTTCGTCCTACAAATTCTTTGGTCCTCATCTGGGCGTCGTCTGGGGCAAAGAAGCGATTTTGACATCGCTATACCCCTACAAGGGCCGTTGCGTATCGGACGCAAGCCCCGACCGATTTGAAACGGGCACGCCGCAATATGAATTGCTGGCGGGATTGTCTGCAACGGTGGATTATTTTGCTGAACTTGGTACGGAATGCGGTGGTGCCGGGGACAAGCGCGCTTTGATCGCCCGCGCCTATGAGGTACAACGCCGCTATGAAGAGCCGATCACCAACCAACTGATCGACGGACTTCAGACCATTCCCGGCGTCACGGTCTATGGTATCACCAACCCCAACCGGATCGCAGAACGTGTTACAACTGTCTCGTTTCGCCATGACACTCATAATCCCGAATCCATCGCGACTGCCTTGGCGGGGGCGGGCATCCATGTGTGGCATGGACATAACTATGCCTACGAACTTGCCCGTGTCCTGAACCTGCCTCTGGAGGAGGGTGTCGTCAGGATCGGGTTGGCGCATTACAATACCCAATCCGAAGTGGAGCGCACTTTGAATGAGATCACTGAGACCGTCGCAAAAGGCGGGTAAAACCAGCGGCGATTACACCATAGCAAGGAGGAATAAAGAACCATGAGACATATAACAAAACTGATAGCCGCTACCGCTGCCATGTTGGCGGTCGGTATGCCAGCTTCGGCTGAAAGCCTGCGTGTAGGGATGGAATGTACCTATGCACCTTTTAACTACCGCACAGATGCCGGCGAGCTGGAAGGCTATGACGTCGATGTCGCCAAAGGCGTCGCCAAAATCATCGGCGCTGATCTGGAGTTTGTCTGCCAGCAATGGGACGGCATGATCCCGGCGCTTCTGGCCAATAAGTTCGATTTGATCGTCGCCTCGATGTCAATCACCAATAGCCGCCTCGAAAAGATCGATTTCTCCAGCCCATACCGCGATTCCGTGGGTCGACTGGTGGGCAAATCGGGTGGGGATAAGAACCTCTTTGATCCGTCGGGCAACCCCATTCCTGAAAACTTCGCCGGATTGCGTATCGGGCTTGAGCGCGCTTCGACTTACGAATCGTGGTTCAATGCGCGTCTGCCGGATGCAGATGTTGTGCTTTATGATGGCTCGGAGCCGCTCTACCTTGATCTGGTCAATGGCCGCGTCGATGCGATCATGACCAACCCGATGAAGGCACATCTGCGGTTTTTGGCCAAGGAAGAAGGCAGCGGATTCGAGTTTGTGAGCCCTGCGATCAGCGAAGTTGAATTCTTTGGTATCGGTGTCGGTATCGGTCTACAGCAAGGCCAGTCCGAGCTGAAGGCACGGCTGGACGCAGCAATCAAGCAGCTGATCAATGATGGCAAGTTGACGGAATATGCGCTGAAATACTTCCCTTTCCCGATTCATAACGAAGAATGGGGTGATGACTGAGACCTCGCAAATCGGCGGTGCATCTTAACCATGCGCCGCCCGCACTTAATGCAATCCACTTCAGTCGGCGGAGGCTAATTTGGAAGTCTTGTCAGGTTGGTGGGATGATTTTTTCTGGGGCTCTGTCGTTGTCGCGCAGGTGTTTCTGGCGTCTCTCGTTCTTATGGTCATCTTTGGCCTGATAGGGGCGGCGGCCAAGTTGTCGGACAGCAGGTTCGCCCAGAAGATTGCCAATGGATACACCATTGTCTTTCGTGGCACGCCCGAAATTCTGGTGATCCTTTTGCTCTATTTCGGTTCGGCCATCACGCTGACCGCGATTGCCCAGCTGTTTAACCCCGAGATCAAGTTTTTGGATGTGCCGCCTTTCTGGGCAGGAACCATTGCAATCGCGCTGATCGTCGGCTCATACGCGACCGAGACGTTTCGCGGCGCGTTTCTGGGGGTCAAGCCCGGCAGTATCGAGGCTGCGCAGGCGCTGGGAATGTCCACCTTGCAGGTGTTCGTTTATGTACGCGTACCCGAGATGTGGCGTCTGGCCTTGCCCGCCTTTGGCAACCACATGCTGTCGCTGATCAAGGACACAGCCCTGATTTCGATCATTGGCCTGAATGAAACCCTGTTTGTAGCCAAGCAAGCCATCGGCACCACAGGCAAACCCTTCACCATGTATATTGTCGTAGGGCTGATTTATCTGGGCTTTTCCACTGTGATCACTTTGACGGTCATGGGGTTGGAGCGGTATGGCCATCGACACATGAGGGCAGCTACATGAGCTTTGATCTGCCACTGATCGCCGAGGCTTTGCCCAAAATGTTGATGGGCATCGGGCTGACCTTCCAGTTGCTGGTCCTGTCGGCCATTCTCGGGCTGGCGCTAGCCATTGGCGTCATGCTGATGCGAATCAGTGGCAAATGGTATCTGTCCTGGCTTGCGCAGGTTTACATCTACGTGTTCCGCGGCACGCCCATACTGGTGCAGATATTCATTGTCTACTATGGCTTCCCGCAGCTGGATTTCATCCGCGAAGGTTTTCTGTGGCCAATCTTTCGTGACCCGTTCGGGTGCGCCATCGTGGCGCTGACTCTGAACACAGGGGCTTACGTCTCGGAAATCCTGCGCGGTGGCGTGCTGGGGGTTGATCGCGGCGTATTGGAGGCGGGCGAGGCACTTGGCCTCTCCAAATCGCAACGCTTCATCTATTTGACGACACCGATTGCGTCGCGGCTTGCCTTGCCGGCCTACGGCAATGACATCATCAGCTTGTTGAAATCGACGGCATTGGCCAGCACCATCACGCTGGCCGACATGACCGGCATCGCCCGTACAATAGTGGCGCAGACTTATGCACCCTATGAAATCTTTATATCCCTGGCGATCGTCTACATGATCGTGACGTTTTTCCTGCAGAAATTGCTGGGTCGGGTCGAACGATACCTTGGCCGCTACACCATAAGAGAGGGCTGATATGACATCCCCGCAACCACTTATTCAAATGCAGAATGTCGACAAGTATTTCGGTAATTTTCAAGCGCTCAAGAAAATCAACCTGAGTGTCTCAAAAGGGGAACGCATCGTGGTGTGCGGCCCGTCCGGATCCGGCAAATCCACGATGATCCGCTGTATCAACCGGCTTGAGAAACACAACGGCGGCACGATCATTATCGACGGGATAGAGCTGACCGACGATCTTAAGGACCTAAATGCGGTGCGCCGCGAAGTGGGCATGGTGTTTCAAAGCTTCAACCTCTTCCCGCATATGACGATCATGAACAACCTGATGCTGGCGCAAAAACTGGTGCGCAAAACCCCAAAAGCTGAGGCGCGTGAGGTTGCCATGCATTATCTGGAGCGCGTGAAAATCCCTGAGCAGGCCGAAAAATACCCGATTCAGCTGTCCGGTGGGCAACAGCAGCGCGTCGCCATTGCTCGAGCGCTGTGTATGAAGCCCGAGGTGATCTTGTTTGACGAGCCTACCTCAGCGCTCGACCCTGAGATGATCAACGAAGTGCTTGAAGTTATGGTTGATCTCGCCCGCGACGGGATGACGATGATCTGTGTAACGCACGAGATGGGTTTTGCCCGCTCGGTCGCAGATCGTGTGATCTTCATGGATGCAGGCGAGATCGTAGAAGAGGCCGAGCCCGAAACCTTTTTCAACGCCCCCAAAAACGACCGTACCAAACTTTTTCTCAGTCAAATTCTCTCACATTAGAAGCGGTCTCACATGACATCTGTCCTCCCCCCTTATGAGAGTTTCCTGTATTTTGCCGAACAACTGGCCGATCAAAGCCGTGCGATGTTGCTTGCGGCCAGCCAAAGGAAACCCGAAGTTGAGATCAAAGCGGATGCGTCCTACGTGACCTCGACCGACAAAGCGGTTGAGGCAACCTTGCGCGAGATGATTAGTGCTCGATACCCCGATCACGGCATTCTGGGCGAAGAGTTTGAGAACACCAATATCGATGCTGAGTTCGTCTGGGTGCTTGACCCGATTGACGGCACAGCGCCCTTCGTCGCAGGTATCCCAGTCTTTGGCTCTTTAATTGGGTTGGCGTGGAACGGTGCACCCTATGTGGGCGTTATTGAACAACCGATGACGCAGGATCGCTGGGTGGGTGTGACCGGGATTAAAGCGCAGTTCAACGGCAAACCAATCCGCACACGGCCCTGCGCGTCGATTGAAGTGGCCTTCACCACCTGCAGCAATGCCGATTTCATGAACGCTGAGGAACACGCGAGGTTCGATCGCGTTCGCCGTCGCGCGCAATATGTGCAATATGGTGGGTCATGCTACTCCTATGGTGTTCTGGCCTCCGGGCGCACCGATCTGGCGCTTGATGGAGGCCTCGATGCGTTTGACATCTATGCACCAGCGGCCGTCATTACCGGTGCAGGCGGCTATGTCACCGACTGGAATGGCAAGCCGCTGTCGTTTGACATGCAGGGCAATGTTCTGGCGGCAGGTGATAAATCTCGGCTCGATGAAGTCATCTCAATCGTTCAAGGCTGATCTGCCGTTTCTAATAAGGAAATCCCCATGCAACAGACTCCTTCATCTGATGGACCCGCCGTTCTGGACGCTGCTGCTGTCGAGGCCTTGCTGCCGCAACTGGATGTGCAGGCCGCATTGCGTGTGATGTTCAAAGCGATGGGGAAGGGCAAAGCGGTGCAGCCTGCCCAGACCGTGACGGAATTTCCCGGCAAGGATGGCGATTTCATCACCTATATGGGTGCGATCGAGGAGATGGGCGTTTTTGGTGCCAAGCTTTCACCCTATATCGTGACAGATGGACCGCCGATCATCACCGCCTGGACTGCACTGATGAGTATGCAAACGGGCCTGCCGCTGGTGTGGTGTGATGCAGGTGTTCTGACCACCGAACGCACGGCAGGAACCACCGCGCTGGCCGTGGATTATCTGGCACCAGCAAAAGTTGGACATCTGGCCATCATCGGCAGTGGAGCGGTGGCGCAAGCCCATCTGCGCCATGTGTTGGGGTTGCGAGACTGGTCGCAGATTAGGGTCTATTCACCATCGCTTGCAGCCGATCAGGGCAAACAGGCCGAGTGGCGGGGTTTGTCAGGTGCAGTCACCATTGCGGACGATTCCAAAAGCTGTATCGCCGGTGCCGATGTGGTGATGCTTTGCACCTCGTCCGGCACCCCGGTGATTGATCCGGGCGATATCGGCAAGCCCTCACTTGTCACCTCTATCAGCACCAATGCGCCGAATGCGCACGAGGTGCCACCCGCCTTCCTAACACACGCGGAGGTATATTGTGATTATGCGCCAACAACGCCGGGAGCAGCGGCTGAAATGCGTTTGGCCACCGCGGAACACGGCTGGTCGCCAGAGGCCATCAGGGGCGATCTTGCCACGCTTGCCTGCGGTGGAACTCCCGTGCCTACCTATGACAAACCCACCTATTTCCGCTCGGTTGGGTTGGGCCTTGAGGACATCGCAATGGCCTATGGCATCTGGAAGCTCTGGCACGGGGTGAAGACAGGGGGCATGTCATGAAGATCAAACCCTTCGGCGTCGAAATCTGGATGAACGAGTTTGAAAACCATTGTGAGTTCAATCTGGCCGAGACTTGCGTTGCCTCACTGACGGTTCAGCAACTGCTGAAGATGTCGGGTAAGAATGCAGAAGTTCTTGACGACCTCATGCCAATGAAGCTGACCTATGGCGCAATTGAGGGATCAGACCGGTTGCGCGATGCGATCTGCACGCTGTATGAGCACCAGGCCCGCGACAATATCGTCGTCACCCACGGCGCGATCGGGGCCAATGCGCTGGTGCATGAAACACTGGTGGAACCGGGTGATCACGTCATTTCTGTACGACCCACCTATCAGCAACATTATTCGATCCCTGAAAGCTATGGCGCCACGGTCGATATCCTGCAATTGCGACCGGAAAACGGGTTTCTGCCTGATCTGGAGGAGTTCGCGGACCTGATCCGGCCCGAGACAAAGCTGATCGCCATCAACAACCCCAACAATCCAACCGGCTCGCTGATGGAGGCAGGCTATCTAGAGCAGTTCATTCAGATCGCACGCTGCAGTCAGGCCTATGTCCTATGTGACGAAGTCTATCGCGGGACGGCACAGGAGGGGGACGGGTTTTCTCCCGCGATTGCCGATCTCTATGAGCGCGGCATCAGCGTGGCGAGCATGTCCAAGACGTTTTCACTCGCCGGGTTGCGGTTGGGCTGGATCGCGGCAGGGCCCGAGATACGTGAGGCAGTCTCCATTCATCGCGACTACAACACCATCAGCGTCGGCATGCTGGACGACTACTTCGCAGTCCTCGCGCTTGAAAGCAAATCTCGCATTCTGGATCGCAGTCAAAAGATCACGCGGGATAATCTGCAAATCCTCGACGACTGGGTGAACAGTGAACCTGCGATTTTTTATGTCAAACCACAGGCCGGGACGACGGCATTGCTGAAATACGATTTTGACATGCCATCGCGCGACTTTTGTATCAAATTGCTGAAGGAAACAGGTGTCATGTTTACCCCTGGGTCAGTTTTGCATATGGAAGGCTGGCTGCGCATAGGCTATGCCAACGATTCCGACATTTTGAAAGCTGGGCTTAAAAAAGTCAGTGGCTTTTTGGCGAATCTGAAAGACAAGGGAACACCGGCAGCACCAAATGAAGACCGGGTAACATCATGACCGACCGCATGTGCCAATCTGCCGCCCGTTCCGTCCAGGCGCGTCGCAGAATAAGCGAACTTATCTACCAGACACCGACTCTGCCCGCGCGGGTTCTGGCGGCAAAGACCGGCTGTGATCTGCTTTTCAAGGCTGAGAATTTCCAACTGACCGGCTCCTTCAAGATGCGCGGCGCTGCCAGCAAATTGACCGCTCTGGAGCCTGGACAAAAACTGATCACAGCGTCATCGGGCAATCACGGAATTGCGTCGTCGCGCGCGGCCTCGCTGACCGGACAGAACCTGACCGTTGTGCTGCCCGAAAACGTGGCCCGCGCCAAGTTGGACAAGATACGCGCCTTCGGAGTTGACGTTATTCTTCACGGCGCTGAATCGGGTATGGCCGAGACCCACGCACAGAGCCTCGCTGCGAGTGGCGATTACCAATATGTCTCACCCTACAACGACTATCACGTCATCGCCGGGCAAGGAACGATTGGCCTGGAACTGCTGGAACAGGTTGACCGCATTGACAACATATTCATCTCGATGGGCGGTGGCGGATTGATCAGCGGCATCGGATCGGTGCTGAAAAGTTTTGGTCACCCCCCCCGCGTGATTGGTGTTTCTGCGCAAAGTTCAGCGGCGCTGGCGGCTTCAATGAAAGCCGGTAAAGTTGTGGAAACCGAGCATCTCGACACGCTTGCAGACGGTGTTGCTGGAGGCGTGGATGAAGACAGTGTGACCTTGCCTTTGGCGATGGACGTGATTGACAGGGTCGTGCACTGTAGCGAAGCAGAGATCGCGGCAGCCCTGAGGCATCTCGCGATGGATGAAAACATGCTGGTCGAAGGTGCAGCAGCGCTTGCGCTTGCTGGCTTCATGCAGATTTCAGATCAATTGCGCGAACAAACCAGTGTCGTACTGCTTTGTGGGGCCAATTTCGACTGGGTCAAGATTAGCTCAATTATCAAAAATTGAGCATTCACTTTAAACGCTGATTTTATGCAACGCCTGCTTTACGCACTAAATTCCAATCTGTGTCTATCTTAATGTCAAACCACCTTTTCCAAGAACAGTCATGGCCGGTTTCGTGAAAGCGATCTGTTCCACCAGATGTTTGAGAGCGTTGTTGCCAGGTGCATTAAGCAGGGTGTGGTTGGGGGTGAGATATTCGCAACCAACTCCAGCGTCATTCGGTCAGACGCCAACAAACAGAATTCCAAACCGACAGAAGAATGGAATATATCATCACTTGATCCAAGCAAGGTGCGACTTGCCGTGATGGAATATCTGGAAGTGTTGGATGATGCAGCCTTCGGTGCTGCCAGCTAAGTCCAGCCGAAGTTAACGTCCCACAGTGATCCAGCTGCGCAATGGACCGGAGCCATGAAAGGTCCTGCATTCTTCACATACGCCACAAACTTGTGAGTTCCATCTGAAGCGCGACTTTCCAACGTCGTTATATTACCGCCTTTGACGTCTTCCAGCCAATAGTTTTTGACGGAACGATTCAGCAGGTGTTTTAAAGCCCAGACATTTCCTCGGGGAATTATTGAGCTTGTCGCAAATAACGTGACGCCAGGGTGACGCCAAGGGGACGCTGGAGAGCAAAGTGGTTATCACACCACAACCGTGCTGGCCGATATAATAACGCACCAATGCCCCTTTCGGTATTTTACAATCGAAGCTTTGCTGTTCTCGGAACAATCCAAGTTCCTAAGTCAGCGGATCATAAACTCAATGCCTTGTTCACCAGCGCTCTTTGGTCTGCACAGTCAGCCACATCAACGCCACGTGCGACAAGTGCATCTTTCAATTCATCTTCTGGCAACGCCTCAATTGCAGATTCCGTCATATTGAGAAAGTTGATCTTTCGTTTGAAAGGCGGGTTTGTTTCACCGAAAGTCTCGCGATTGGCGAATTTGAAATCATCTGCGTATTTGCCAAAAAAGTGAGCAAGAAACGTATTGATGCTGGGTCTGACCCTTTTGTCTTCGGTCATGAATGTTGACGAAGAATCCAATGTCTCAACCATCAGCTTTACCCAACGCTGGGCGCCCTTTTCGTTCAGGAGTTGAATAGCATTATGTGTGTGATGAAAGTTAAGTCGAAACTCTCCCCCATGATAAGCAGGTCCAGCGCCCATCACATCAAGCCACATACTAGCTTGTGTGACTACATGATGATCAGCTCCGCCTACACGGGCAAATACAGACCGAAACCATTCTTCGTCGTTAAAAACCCGCCCATAAAAGTTGCTGACGATGCCAACGATACGGTCCTGTCCAAGCACCGAGAACAATTGCCAGAACTGAATGGGCTTGGTGACATCATTAGGAGCAGATAGTGATATGATCTCCGGCATTCTGTGTGCATCCTTTGGCAGCACGTTATTGGTGACGGCAGCATCTATGTACTTTAGCCGTGTAATTTCTGTCAGGTAGCCATTGGTGGTCGGATAATTTGGATAGGAAAAGTTGCTCACTAACGTTGTTCTTTCACATGCTAATCGTCACCTGCTTCCGCAGTCCTATAAAACGTGGGATATGTCTTCACAACTAATGCAGGGCAGGTCCCCGCCCACAGCACTGTTTGAATTTCTTGCCAGACCCGCACGGACAAGGTTCATTGCGTCCAGTCTTTGGTCCAGATAGCACGAATGTTCGGGATGATGGCGCATACTCAATTCGTTGGTCTGAACGGCCCCGAGTTTCCTAGAAAGAGAAGGGTCACCAGCCTAGATTACGTGGTCGAGCCACAAGAGGCTAACGGCGTACGCCTTCCCGATCCAGAGCAATGTTTGGCTTCGGATCGGTGGAAGGTTAGCAAAGGAGCTATACATAAGGGGCTGTTCAATCCATTTGGTTTGACGATGCAGATCTTCCTTGGTCGCCAGCGTCTGGAAAGCTTCTTCTTTAGCCAGGATCGGCTCTATTGCTTGTTCAGCGACAGCACGATCGACTTTCAGATCGACGAGCACATTGTAGAGTTTGATTATTTTGGTGGACATATATGATTTGGTTATGCCGAAACCATATCACATTTCCACGATTCTGACGACCCAGTAGGCCAAACGGGCATTCCGCGATTTAGGAGACTAAAAAGAGACCAGTGGTTCGTTTAGTTTCTTCTAAACAAATGAAATAATTGGTGCACCCGGAGCGATTCGAACGCCCGACCCCCAGATTCGTAGTCTGGTGCTCTATCCAGCTGAGCTACGGGTGCATCCTTGCCACAGACTTAGTCCGTCGCAACAGCGCTGTGGTAAAGAGTTGCCACCAGAATTGCAAGCCGGTTTTGCAGTATTAATTCAAACCGAGCTGCAATCATCTGGCCGACCCACTGCGAATACCAAATTCTCAATTTCATCGGCTGCCATAATCTGTGCAACTGCCCATGCAATTCTAATGGAGGTCACCTTGAGGCTTACAGAACAACCACTTTTGTGCCATTTGGAACACGTTTATAGAGATCGATAACATCTTGATTCATTAAACGAATGCAACCTGAAGACGCGGCAGTTCCGATGGATTGCCATTCAGGCGTGCCGTGCAGACGATAAAGCGTATCAACTCGGCCCTGCATCAAATACAGCGCCCTGGCGCCCAGCGGATTTTTGACTCCCCCTGGCATGCCGCCATTCTTGGCACTCCACTTGCGCAAGCTTCTCTTGCGGGCGATCATTTCTTCCGGCGGTGTCCATGTCGGCCATTTTTGCTTCCAGCCAATATGGGCGGATCCAGACCACTCAAAACCGGCCTTGCCTACGCCGATACCATAGCGCATTGCCTTGCCGCCCGGCTGAATCAAATACAGATATTTTGATCTCGGATCGACAACCAACGTACCAACCTTATGCCGGGTGCTATATTTGACCTGTTGTCTCAACAGCCTCTTATCGAGTTTTTTCACTGGTATGGCCGCCAACTTGAAATCACCGTCGGTACGGGCACGGTAGTCGTCGATGTTTTTCAATGCAGGTTCAGAACTGCCAAACAGGCCACCAACAAAGGCAGAAGTGATTTTGCTCGAAGACGATTTCTCGCGCTTTTTCTGCGCAAGCAGCTTACGCTTCTTGGTAGCTGCCGCTCGACGGTCTGATGCATCCTTGCGCTGCTGGGCCGTTTTTAAGCGGCGCTGGGCGCGTCTTTCAGCACGCAGGGCACGATCAAAGGCAGTTTTTGCTTTCTTGACGTCTCGCCGAGCCTGACGCAGTGGGCCCTTGCGCTTGGCCTTGCGAGCATCAATTTTTGCGCGATACGCCTTGGAAATTTTCTTGCGCTTCAGCCGACGGTCATCACGTGCTTCCCCACGATCCAGCGCATCGAGCTGTTTGCGCGCTTTGCGCAGCGCAGATTTGGTATTTTTAACAGTTTTTGAAGCGGCTTGTTTCTTGGCACTGACGGAAGAAATCGAAGGTCCAAGATAGCCAGATGTGCTGCTGGAAGTTGACGAACATGCCGATACAACCAATGCCATCATCAGCACAACTGCTGCGCCGCAGTTCCTGCGGAACGTCGATGAAACTGTCATTAGAATACGCCTTTGCCCAATAAGTCGTGTGTTTCGCAGGAAACAAAAACATGGTGAATAAACAGTAAATGGCTGGAGATTCAGTTGCCCTAATCCCACCACAATTAACTTTACGTAACAGCTTTCTTATGCGACTCAACAGCCGGATGCACTAACATCAGATTGCGCAAGACATTTGTTGGTATTGTGATAATTTTGCACCGTTTGACATGGCGGCGGTGAGATGTTTGGTTGGAAACAAATCATGAACCTTCCCATGGCCACATGCCCATTGTTTCGCTCAATGCAGCTAATCCATTCGTCGATGGCCGTCAGTCCCAAAGAGCCCTGGCCATACGTACTGGTGTCGAGCGCTATTTTACCGATGCTGGATGGGCAACTCTGCCCGAACTGACGCTGCCCACCGGGCGCCGCGCGGATCTTGTCGCACTGTCCGGCAAAGGGCAGATATGCATCGTTGAAGTGAAATCTTCTGTGGCGGACCTGAAGGCCGACAACAAATGGCCGGAATATCACGAATATTGCGACGAGTTAATTTTCGCTACACTGGCCGATGTACCGGCGGAGATTTTTCCCGAAGAAGCAGGTTTCATGGTGGCCGACGCTCACGGTGCTGAACTATTGCGTCAGCCACCGGTTGAGAAAATTGCCGCGGCGCGGCGCAAGGTGATTCATCTGGCATTTGCCCGCGCCAGTGCGCAACGGCTGGCTCGTTGTTGTGCACATGCGGGGCTGGACAGTACTTTGTTCAACGATTCCTAAATCCACAACCATTAATTCGATCAAAGAGGTGCACGCTTGGCCAGAATGCGTTGCAGGGTGCGGCGGTGCATATTCAGGCGACGGGCAGTCTCAGATACATTGCGGTCGCACAATTCATAGACACGCTGGATATGTTCCCAACGGACCCGATCCGCAGACATTGGATTTTTCGGCGGATTAACACTGGCTTCAGTGTTCTGCATCAGCGCTGCATAGACATCGTCAGCATCAGCAGGTTTGGCCAGATAGTCGACGGCCCCCAGTTTAACGGCAGTAACGGCGGTGGTGATATTGCCGTAGCCAGTTAGGACCACGATTCGCGTATCTGCACCTTTATCTTGCAAAGCGCGAACAACATCCAGGCCGTTGCCATCACCCAACCGCATGTCCACGACGCAGTAATCTGGTGTCTGCCGAGCTACATGGGATATTCCGTCGCGCACAGATTCGGCAGTTGTTACAACGAAACCACGGCTTTCCATAGCCCGGCCAAGGCGTTGCAGAAAAGGACGATCATCATCAACCAATAGAAGGTTGGGAAGCTCACCATCGTTGCCCAAATGTTGTGACTGATCGTTCATCAACAATTCCAATTCTAAATACACGCATAATTATAATAGAGTTTGAGGGAAAATATTCGAATACTTGGGCGCGCCGAATTGTCGCACCCCAATATTAGCTGTTCTGTGGTGCTTGCAATTTGTCCCGTGGCCAAGCCAGTTCAACAAAAGCACCTGAACCATGATGTTCCCGCTGAACCTGATTTTGAAAATTGACTTGCGCCCCGCTGCGCTCAAGCAATGTTTTGGCAATAAAGACCCCAAGACCCAGGCCACGCTTTTTGCCATCTTTTTTGTTTGGACGTACCGTCAGGAAGGGTTCCCCCAGACGGTCGAGCAGTGATGTTGGAAAGCCCGGACCATCGTCGCTGATTTCCACCAGCACAGTATCGTCATCCCAGCTCATTACGACAACGACTTTTTCACGCGCAAAATCGACAGCATTATCTATCAGATTGCCCAACCCGTAGTGAATACCAGGATTGCGTCCCAATGTCGGCATTTTTGACAAATCACCTTTGCTGTGAACTTCGATATCGACGCCAAAATCCCGCAGCGGTGCAACTTCTTCCTCGACCAGCGCATTCAGCGCCTGCAAACCGATAACGTTTTCCACTTCGCTGGTGAGCGACGAAAGCTTTTGTAGAATGTCGCCACAGCGATCTGCCTGCGACCGCAGCAAAAGGGCATCCTCGTGCAATGGGTTGGTCTCTCCCAACTCGTGAACCATTTCCTTGGCCACCAGCGCGATCGTCGCCAGCGGCGTACCCAATTCATGGGCGGCGGCCGCTGCAAGACCATCAAGATCGGAAAGATAGGTTTCGCGTTGAAGAACCAACTCGGTTGCTGCCAAGGCATCTGCAAGTTTTCGCGATTCTTCCGCCACCCGATAGGCATAAATCGCTGTAAAAGCTGTCGTGCAGACAATCGCCACCCAGACGCCCAAATTGTATACAAACGGGATGTTCAGCGGTTCCTGTTCATTCCACGGCAAAGGCAGATGAAAATAAATCAGCAATGAGAGAACAAGCAACGTCAACAGCCACAGTGATAGGACATGGTCGAGATGCAATGAGGTTGCCGCCACCACCACTGGCGCCATCAGCAGTATGGCAAACGGATTCTGTAGCCCACCGGTGAGGAACAGAAGCAAACTGAGATGCAGCACATCAAATGATAACAACATCATCGCAGTTCTGCCGGGAAGAAGGTGACTGGTGTGGTAACGTCTATCAAGCATCACGTTTAGACCGGCCGAAATGGCGATCAACGCCATACAGATCTCCCATTCAAAGGGATATTGAAACCAAAAAGCCACCAGCAAAATAGCTCCCGCCTGGCCAATAATGGCGTATCTGCGCAGACGCAGGAATGTGTCCAGCCTTATCAGAACTTCTTCCCGCCCTGACGGTTGGTAGCTGTCTTCCTCCATATGATTTCCCTTTTTGATTCGCATTTCGGGGTCAGGACTCTAGTTCTATCTGGTTTCACCGGTGTGTAAAAACTGACACATTAAACATCCGTAAAAATCTATCTCTTTCGAGGTTTGGCCCGGGCGGTAGCAATCGCCGACAGAGCATCTTCGGGCCAGGGGTGCTTGGGATATCGGCCCCGCAGATCAGCTCGCACATCGCGCCAGCTTCCTCGCCAGAAACCAGGAAGATCGCGGGTAATCTGAATTGGTCGGCCAGCGGGTGACACCAGTTCAACTTCAACCGCCAACCGACCGTCGAGAATCGCTGGATGGCGATCCAGTCCAAACAATTCCTGTGGGCGGACACTCAGCACCACGGATTGTGGCCCGTAAACCAGTTTCAGGTTTGACCCGCTGGGCGCTGCAAAATGTTTTGGCACCAGCCGATCCAGTTCCTTCACAGGGGGGTGACCAGCCAACAACATCAACCCATTAAACAGGGAGCCATCTGCCAGTCCGCTCAACGATGTTGCGTTAGACAGGAACGGCGCCAGCCAGTCATCTCGCCTGGCAATCAGACCATCATCGCTGACATCCGGCCAAGGGTCTCCCAGCTCCCGATGCAGCAATGCCAGCCTTTGCCTCAGTTCAATATCCGCCGCTCGCCATGGCAAAATAGCGACGCCGTGCTGCGATACTGCATTGAGTAATGCGGGCACGACGTCTTTAGGTGCCATCTTGATGTTTTGCGGCTTGTCCAGAACCAAAGCGCCCAGATGAGTAAACCGTTTACTGGTGAGGTCACCTGAGACAGGGTCAAATTTGGTCTCGCGACCCTGTTCAATCTGTTCTTTAAACCATGAAACCAAGTCAGATTTTTCAATTGCTGCCGCCGACACTATTCGGGCAGCGCCGGCCCTGCCCACCATATCGACCACGACAAGATATTCTTGATTGGAAAGTGTTTCAGACATTTCCAGTTCCGCGCCGCGACCATTTGCCAACCGGTATCTGGCCATGCCGTTGGGGCCAGGTCCACGCCGTTGGGCTATTCGGTCAGACAGCCCAGTGGCCAAAATGATGCCAGCAGCCATGGTTTGACCAGTGTCAGCACTTTTGCCCAGGGATGAAACAAGCGCATATGCTCGCTTTGCCATTGAATCAGCAAGGTCCTTCACCCGACGTGCACGCGAGTCCCGGGCCGACTGCAGATCGTGCAACCGCTCTTCCAAGTCAATCGAACACCCTCCAACGCCGCGTTCCTGAATCAGCAACGCCAAACGAGCCGCCTCCTTGGCCAACTCAATTCCATGACGCGCAGCAACCAAAACCATATGTGCGTATCGCGGTGGCAGGGCGAGTTTGGATAGCGCTTTGCCATGTGTGGTCATTTGCCCATCAGCTCGAAGGGCGCCCAGATCCTGCAGCAAAGTTCTGGCTTCCTGCAATGCCGGGCCGGGCGGCATATCCAGCCACTTCAGTTGGCCGGGATCACTAACGCCCCAGTCTGAAAGAGACAACAACAACGACGACAGATCAGCATTGAGAATTTCGGGCGGTGTGCGGGTTGGCAGCGCTGCCGTCTGCTCTGCCCGCCACAGCCGAATGGCACGCCCCGGTCCCAAACGCCCTGCCCGACCGGCTCGCTGAACAACCGAAGCCTGTGATGCCCGCACCGTTTGAAGCCGGGTCAACCCGGTAGAAGGTTCAAACACCGGCTGACGCGCAAGTCCGCTGTCGATCACGGTGGTGACCCCCTCAATGGTCAGTGATGATTCAGCAATGGCGCTGGAAAGCACAACCTTGCGAATGCCCTCAGGTGGAGGGTGGATGGCGGCGTCCTGCACTTTTTGCGGCAACGCACCATAAAGTCGGTGCAGCTCAACACCGTTTGGCAGTCGATCTTCCAACAGCCTATTGACCTGTTCAATCTCCCTTTGCCCAGGCAGGAAAGCGAGAATGCCGCGTGTCTCCCTGCGCGCCAGTTCCTGTCGCACCACATCGGCCATCATCGATTCGATCCGCCTATCCGGTAACCGATCCTGATGCATGACTTCCACGGGAAACGTGCGGCCTTGCGACTCCACCACTTCGGCCTGCAGCAATTGCGCAATGGCATCGCTTTCCAGCGTGGCCGACATGGGTAACAGGCGAAGATCATCTCGCAGTGCGGCCTGCAGATCGAGACATAGAGCCAGCGCCAGGTCACCATCCAGGCTGCGCTCATGAAACTCGTCAAACAGCACGGCGGCGACTTGTTCAAGCCCCGGGTCATCAACCAACATGCGGCTGAAAACCCCTTCCGTTACAACTTCAATCTGCGTCGCAGCACTAACCCGGTTGTCAAAGCGGATGCGGTATCCAACGGTTTCTCCAACTTTCTCTTTGAGCAATTGCGCCATACGCCGGGCTGCCGCTCTCGCTGCCAGTCTGCGTGGTTCCAGGACAATAATTTTCCGTTGTTTTCGCCAACCAGCATGAAGCAGTGCGAGCGGTACAATCGTTGTCTTGCCGGCGCCCGGTGGAGCCACCAGAACCAGGTTATTGGCGCGGGCCAGACCATCAACAATCTGATCGAGAACCTGCACGACAGGCAGGTCAGGCAGGTTGGGCAGGTTGGGCAGGTTGGGTAAATCTGGCATTAGCAAAAATTAGAAGAATTGATTGAGCTATTATTGATCGAGATCGGTAATTTTGCCACCGGCGGCGGCCGCATCAGCCGCGTCATGGGTGACCAGCAAAATCGGCAGATTTTGACGCCTGGCTTCGTCGAAGACAAAACGCCGGATTTGGTCTCGCCTGCCTGCATCGAGTTTTGAAAATGGTTCATCGAGCAGCAGCGCACGCGGCTGCGATACCAGCACCCGCATCAGCGCAACGCGGGCTTTTTGTCCTCCCGACAGGGTCGCCGGATCGCGGTCAAAAAACCCGTCCAGCCCTGCCTGACCCAAGGCTTCTTCGGCCAGTTCGCGACGGTTGGAACCTCTGATCGACGATGGAATGGCAAATAACAGGTTTTCGCCCACCGACATATGAGGAAACAATAACGGGTCCTGGAACAGGATGCCGGTATGTCGCTCGTGTGGCGGTTGATGGTTAAGTTGTTTGTTGTTCAGCAGAATCGTGCCGCGGGCGCTAAAACTCGCCCCAAGAAAACCACCAACAAAGGCCAGTAACGAGGATTTACCTGAGCCTGATGAGCCCATCACAGTCAGTATTTCACCCGGTGCGATCGATACTGACAGGCGCAACAATTCTCGCCCGTTCAAATCAATGACAACATCTTCAAGTACAAGGCCAGTCATGATGCAGCCTTCATGTCATTGCGATTGCGGAACAGCACAGCAGGAATAATTGTGGCCAGTGCAAAGCCAATGAATGGTAACAGCATTTGGACAAAGGCATAAACGCCAATGACCCGCCGATTGCCCCCCGAAGCAAGCGCCACTGCCTCAGTGGTAATGGTCGGCCATCGCCCACCACCGATCAACAGGGTCGGCAAATATTGCCCCACCGACACGGCAAACCCAACCGCACTCGCCACCATTGCCGGTTTCAACAACATTGGCAGACGGATCTTCCAGAATGTCTGGTTTGGATTTGCTCCCAGCCCATGGGCAATCGACGCATAGCGTGGGTCCCAGGCCCGCCACGGATCCGACAGTGACAGAAAAACATAAGGCAGGACGAATACCAGATGCACCAACACCAACGCACCCCAGCTTGCGTCCAACCCAAAGCCCAGAAAGAACAATTGCAAGCCGAACACAAAACCGACTTGCGGGACAATCAACGGTAAATAGATAAATAGCATGGCGCGAGACCCACCGGTACGGCCGGTGCGGGCTTCACGCTCCAGGCAGGCCAGCGCCAGGCACACGGCAATCAAAGTGGCAACAAATCCAGTTAACAGGGTTGTGGTCAGTGGGCCGGTCAACGATGGCAGAACTCGGCCCCAATTTGTCAGCGTGAATCCCCGCGGCAACGCATCAGGAAATGCCCAGAAACCCGCAAACGACCAAAGCGCCAACAATAGAAGGCCAAAAAATATGACCCCGCTAACCAACAGCACAACAGCCAGACCGGCCAACCGTACCCAGCGCTCGCGCGTATAACGATGTCCGGCATTTCGCTGGCTCGCGACGAGCCTGCCTGCCAGCTTTTCGAACACCACCCAGATAAGGATTGCCACCATTGTCACCAGCAATTGCAACACGGCCCCGGCAGAGGCGACAAACCGCATGGCTATTTCCGGATCCGCCATCCATTGGGTCAAACGAACCGACAGCGGCGGCGGTGTCAGTGGTCCCAGAATAACGGCCACATCCACGACCGACGTCGCATATGCAATGACCGCAAATGTGGCCAGTCTGATTTGCTTATAAATCAGCGGCCAGGTGGCGAAAAGAAATCCGCTCATGCGACCATAACCTGCTGCCTGGGCTATCTGACCCGAACGGCGCGCATTGGTTTGCGGCAATGCTGCAAGAGTAACCAGCAACAAAAATGGAATTTCCTTTGCCACCAACCCGGCCATCATGGTGAGGCCCAGAGGATCATTCAGGATAAACAGGTCGGGAGGACGGCTGCTACCGGTGAGTGCCGGAGAAATTAGCCTGAAAAAGAAGCCTGAAGGCGCAATCAACAGAGCCAGCCCGAAAGCGGCGGCGGCATGAGGCACCGAAAGTAGAGGTGATATGAGGTGTTGCACACGCGCAAACGTTGATGTGCCATACCAGCCGCTGACAAGGGTCATGACAATCGCCAGTGCAATTGCAGTCGTCAGCAATCCGGTCACCAAAGACAACAGAACCGATCTACCTATGCCAGGATAGTCGATCAGGGCGGCAATATGGTCAAATGTAAATTCCCGCCCACCAAGGGCCGGCAGATAGCCGAATGCCGGCAAGAGGGTTGCCAGAACACCGCAGGCAACCGGCGCCAGCAGGACGCCAATTGCCAAAGCTGGAGCCAATCGCAACATATCAGATCCGGTTGTTAGAGTGCCTCGAACTTAGGGTCCTGACCCTAATTTCCAGCACCATAGCGACGAACCCATTCTTTTTCGATAGCCGTCATCCAGCTTGGGTGTGGTTCGGGCAGCATCGGACCAAGTTCTTCTGGCTTCAGCGTCGCAATTCCCAGGTCGAGCGCGGCAAATTTCGCCTTGTCAGCATCGTTCAGCTTGTCAACATTGAGCACAGTCGGATCCCCCCAGATATTTGGATCCTGCTTGCGCGCCTGGGCTTCAGGCGAAACCAAAAAATTTGCCAGCAACAGAGCGCCTTCTTTTGAAGTTGCATTATAGGGAATCGCGACAAAATGGGTATTTCCCAAGGTGCCGCCGGAAAAGGTGAATGACCGCACCGTGTCTGGCAATCGATTTTGAGCAATTGCACTTGATGCTTCAGCGGGATTGAAGGCGAAAATGATGTCGAGTTCGCCATCTGCCAACATCTGTCCCATGGCGGGATAGTTTTTGGGAAATGCCCGGCCACTGCGCCACATATTCGGATGCAATGCGTCGAGCAATTCAAACAATGGTCTGCTGGTAAGTGCAAACTCATCCGCGTCAACTGGCTCCAGCAATTTGGCCGGATCTTCGATCACTTCTGAAAGCACCTGCTTGAGGAATGTTGAGCCGATGAAATCGGGCGGGGCCGGATAGGAAAAACGTCCCTTGTTCGCGGCAGCCCAGGTCACCAGATCTTTGACCGAATCTGGAAGTGCACCGGAACTCTGACGAGCAGAATCGCGAAAGAATACCAGTTTGGCTCCACCCCATGGGGATTCCATTCCATCGGTCGGAATCGTAAAATCTACAGTGATGGTCGGTTTGTTCTCCACATCGACATAGGTCCAATTAGGCATTTTATCGGCCCAACCGGGCGACAACAAAAGGTCCTGACGTTTCATCGAGGCAAAATTCTCACCATTGATCCAGATCAGATCAACACGGCCATTTTCATCTTTTCCGGCGGTTTTTTCAGCAACCACCGTTGCCACTGCATTTGCCGTATCATCCAGCTTGACGTGTTCAACCGTCACCCCGTAACGGGCTTTGAGTTCATTGCCGGCCCAGGCGATATAGTCATTGATATTCTGCGATCCACCCCAGGCATTGAAAAATACTGTCTGGCCCCGCGCAGCTGCTTTCACCGAATCCCAGTTTTCCGGGTCGGCTGAATGGGCATTTGAGACCATACCCAAACCAACAATCGCACCCAGTGCGCATCGCCAAAATTTTCCCAGCATTTATTCCTCCAAAGTCTCACACCCAAGCACCGGTAATCACCGCTTTGGGTCACATATGGAGAAGTGCCTTCACACGCAACAGCCAGACTGTCACAAAAGTTTGTCCAGAAACGTCACAGGGTCGCCATCGCTTCACTGGTGCGACGATAATGTTCTGCTGACGGCGTCTTTCCAGCCTGCATACCGGGCTTGACGAATATCGTCATCCATCGAAGGTTCGAAACGTTTTTCCCGAGCCCATGTCTGCGCGAATTCTTTTTGTTCCGGCCATACCCCGGCCCGCGATCCGGCAAGCCAGGCCGCACCCAGGGCGGTGGTTTCAAGAATAGTTGGACGGTCCACCGGGGCGTTCAGCATGTCGCACAGATATTGCATCGTCCAGTTCGACGCGACCATGCCACCGTCCACCCGCAGCACCGTGCGACCTTCACCGCTGTGGGCTGCTGGCCAGTCAGAATGCATCGCATTAAGCAAATCGCAAGTCTGGTAACAAACCGCCTGCAAAGCCGCTCGCGCCAACTCGTTTGGGCCGGTATTGCGTGTCATGCCAAATATCGCACCCCGCGCATCGGCATCCCAATAGGGCGCACCCAACCCGGTAAATGCAGGCACCAGATAAATATTCTGCTCATCATCTGCTGCATCCGCCATAGGTCCCGTTTGGGCAGCATCGTCGATAATTTTCAAACCATCACGCAGCCATTGGACAGTTGCACCTGCCATGAAGATCGAGCCCTCCAGCGCATAGGTGGTTTCGCCATTCAGTCGATAGGCGATGGTGGTCAGCATCCGGTTTTTTGATACCACCTTGTCGCGACCAGTATTGAGCAAGGCAAAACACCCGGTCCCATATGTCGATTTGAACATGCCTGGTTCAAAACAGGCATTGCCGATTGTCGCCGCCTGCTGGTCTCCGGCCACTCCATAGATCGGAAGTTCGGCACCCAGAAATTCCGCATCGGCAACACCGAAATCAGCTGCACAGTCCAGAACTTCCGGCAACAGGGTTTTGGGCACACCCAGTATCTTGAGCAAATGGTCGTCCCAGCAATTGTCACCAATATTATACATCAGCGTGCGAGCCGCATTAGTGGCGTCGGTAACGTGGCGTTTGCCATTGGTCAGCCGCCAGATTAAAAAACTGTCGACTGTTCCAAAGGCCAGCTCGCCATTTTCAGCCCGCTCGCGAACCCCGTCCACATTGTCGAGCAGCCAGCGCACCTTGGTGCCGGAAAAATACGGATCAAGAAGCAGACCAGAGCGTTGCGTCACTTCGCCCTCGTGGCCAGCTTGTTTTAGCTGTCCGCAGAAATCTGCTGTGCGCCGGTCTTGCCAGACGATGGCATTGTGTACTGGCTTGCCGGTCTTGCGATCCCAGATCAATGTTGTTTCCCGTTGATTGGTAATGCCAATCGCAGCAATATCGGTCGCCTGCAGATCCGCCTTGGACAATGCTTCACGGCAGACGGAGACAACGGTTTGCCAGATTTCTTCACAATCATGTTCAACCCAGCCCGACTTGGGAAAATGCTGGGTAAACTCCTGCTGGGCAATTGAGATGATCGATTGATCCGGACCAAACACGATGGCGCGTGAAGATGTAGTACCCTGATCAATGGCCAGCACCATGCCACTGGCGTTTGACGAATCTGCCATATTGGCCTCCCTTTAATTGCGCCGCACCATAGGCAAAGCCGCTTCATTCGACTAGACATTGGCGATGGAAAAAGATCAACAAACCGACAAACGACGGACTCTTGTCCTGACCGGTGCCAGTCGGGGCATAGGCCACGCCGCTGTCATGCGCTTTTCGCGCGAAGGCTGGCGTGTACTAACCTTGTCGCGGCAACCATTTGACGACAATTGTCCATGGCCGGAAGGCGCGGCGAATCACGTGCAGGTTGATCTAGGGGATGCCGACAGTCTGGGACTGGCAGTGGCTGATATTCGTAGCCGTCTTGAAGCCGAAGGGGGCAAATTGCACGCCCTGGTCAACAATGCAGGGGTATCGCCGAAGCTTGAAAACGGCGAACGACCGAATTCCATCGACACGCCGATGCAAATCTGGCGTCAGGTGTTTCAGGTCAACTTTTTTGCGCCGCTTTTGCTGGCCCGTGGCTTGTTTGATGAATTGAATGCCGCTCAAGGCGCCATCGTCAACGTGACTTCCATTGCAGGTGGCCGGGTTCATCCCTTTGCCGGCAGCGCCTATGCAACTTCCAAGGCAGCCCTGGCGTCGCTAACCCGCGAAATGGCCGCTGACTTTGGGCCCCATGGCATAAGGGTAAATGCCATTGCACCTGGCGAAATCGACACATCCATATTGTCACCGGGCACAGAAGGCATGATCAAGGACATTCCCCTGCGGCGGCTGGGAGGAACCAACGAAGTGGCTGACACTATTTATTATCTGTGTTCAGATACGGCCAGCTACGTCAACGGTGCGGAAGTTCATGTGAACGGTGGACAACACGTCTGATGCCCGAACTGCCGGAAGTCGAAACCGTGCGTCGCGGCCTTGCACCAGTCATGGAGAATGCAACGATTCAAAAGCTGGTTTTGAATCGACCCAATTTGCGATTTCCCTTCCCCGAAAATTTTGCAGAAATCATCGAAGGACAAAAAGTCGTCTCTGTGGGGCGGCGTGCCAAATATTTGCTGGTCGACCTGGAGCAGGATCACGTCATCATCATGCATCTGGGCATGTCCGGCTCGTTTCGGACCGTCGACGGCTCCACGCCGGGCAATTTTCATCATGCCCGCACCAAGATTGAAGCGCACGACCATGTGGTGTTTGACCTTGCTCTGCCGGATGGCAGCTCAGCGCAGGTGATTTATAATGACCCCCGTCGTTTTGGCTTCATGTTGATGACGTCGCGTAACCAGCTTAACCAGCACCCGATGATTCGCGACCTGGGGACCGAACCGGTGGGCAATGCACTGGATGCCAATTATCTTGCCAGCGGTTTTGCCGGCAAAAATGCGCCCCTGAAGGCAGCACTGTTGGATCAACGCATTATTGCCGGTCTTGGCAACATATATGTATGTGAGGCGCTTTGGCGCAGCGGCCTGTCTCCCAGACGCAAAGCCCGCACGCTGGTTTTGAAATCCGGCAAACCAACAGCCCGGGCGAATTTGCTGGTAGAGAATATCAGACAGGTGATTCAGGATGCCATTGCGGCCGGTGGTTCCTCGTTGCGAGACCACAGCCAAACGGATGGATCGCTGGGCTATTTCCAACATTCCTTTGCAGTCTATGATCAGCAGGGAAATCCATGCCAGAAGCCACAATGTGGCGGAACCATTGCCCGCATTGTGCAATCCGGACGCAGCACATTTTACTGCCCGCGTTGCCAGAGTTGACGAACATGGTGATGTACCGCCGCTCAAAGGATCTGGGAACAGTGGTGCTTTCGCTCAACGCAACTGGCGAAGCCTTGTGTGTTGATTTCTTCAAGACAGATGACGGCAGCTTTGGATTTGAAGAATATCGCCGCGACGCGGAAACCGCTGAAGGCTGGTTTCCCATTGGATTTTTCAGCGATTTGAGATTTCAAACACTTGATCAGGCCAAATCTGACGCTATGGGTAGAGTGGCTTGGCTTGAAGCAGAAACATAGATCAAACCCGGGGGTCTGAAATGGCATATGAAACCATCAAAGTCGAAACCAATGGCAAGGTCGGCATTATCACGCTGCATCGGCCAAAGGCGCTCAATGCCCTGAACACAACACTGATGAATGAAGTGGTCGAGGCAGCACAGGAATTCGACAGCAATTCCAAGATCGGTTGCATCGTATTGACCGGATCTGAAAAGGCATTCGCTGCTGGAGCAGACATCAAACAGATGCAACCACTTTCCTATGTCGACGCGTTTGAGCAGGATTTCTTTGCCCATTGGGATGGATTAACGAAACTGCGCAAACCGGTGATTGCCGCGGTTGCCGGATATGCACTTGGTGGTGGCTGTGAACTGGCCATGATGTGCGACTTTATCATCGCGGCCGAGACTGCCAAGTTCGGTCAGCCAGAAATTACCCTTGGTGTCATGCCGGGTATGGGCGGTTCTCAGCGGCTGACCCGTTTTGTCGGCAAGTCCAAAAGCATGGATATGTGTCTGACCGGTCGAATGATGGATGCTGAAGAAGCTGAGCGAAGCGGACTGGTGTCACGCGTCGTGCCAGCCAATGATCTCATCGAGACCGCCTTGCAGGTTGCAGCCAAGATTGCCGAATTCTCACACCCCTCCGTGGCGATGACCAAAGCCAGTGTGAACCGGGCCTATGAATCGACAATGGCGGAGGGAGTTTTGTTCGAACGACGCCTGTTCCATTCCCTGTTTGCCACCGATGATCAAGACGAAGGCATGGCTGCGTTTATCGAAAAGCGCCAGCCACAGTTCAGAAACCGATAAGTAAAGGTTGACGCTTTAATTTTGCGGCTCTATACCACCGCAAAATTTGGCTTCTCAGGAACGCCAACGCTTTCGTTTGCGCCCACCCTGCAAACAGACATGCACATCATATTCGAAACGGAAAGGGCTTTTCATGGCCAATACGACTTCGGCAAAGAAAGCCACACGCAAGATCGCCCGCAAAACTGCGGTCAACAAGTCACGCCGCACCCATATGCGCGGCCAGCTGCGCTTGATGGAAGAAGCCATCGAAGCAGGTGACAAAGATGCAGCTCAGTCACAGTTAAAACTGGTGCAGCCAGTTGTGATGAAGTCTGCCTCCAAAGGTATTATTCACAAAAATACAGCTTCGCGTAAGATCTCGCGCCTTTCAGCTCGAGTAAAAGCACTCGGTGCGTAGTCTATAGTTGAAATCTAGTCTGTCTGCGGCCCCGTGAGGGCCAGATCAGGCGTCGACAATATTTCAAGCCCGCATTCCAAGGATGCGGGCTTTTCTTTTGCCCGGTTTTCAGTTCCATTTTCTGCGCCTTCAAGGTTTTTGTGAACAGCGGATTCAGGCTGCAGAGGTCTGTGCAGGTGTCAATCGGGGTAATTTTGCCAGATTCGAGGGAAATGTGCACCTCCGCTTTGTGGGAAAATAAACCCATAAAAATCAATAGTTTGTCAAAGGTTGAGGATTCACCCCTGTGAGGACCTTGGCAACATCACAGCAAAATTCGAGTCAAGAGGGTAAATGGCAAGAAAAAAATTTTAATGCATGATTTGCGAAAATGTCGCAGAGGCGAATCTGAGTCATCTTGATTCATAAGCATTTTTCAAGCCTGACATTTAAGATACACAGCAAAATAAATTTTACTCAGCCCGAGCAATCAGGAATCGCGGCTGACTCATCTTGAACACCCCAAACCCCGTGTATATGCTGACTTTGGTTAGTGAGTTTGAAGTTTGCAGTTTATCGTAAAATTTAAGTTGGTTGATTATTTGAACCCTCTTCATAGATCAACTTAATATTTAACTCTATTGGAATTCGACTCAAAAATGATGCAGCAATATTTGGTAATTGCTGAAAACTTCAAATGGATGACGAAGTCCATTGCCAGCAACGTTGCCTGTTTGGGAACAGCTGGGAACTGAAATTTTTGGGTTAAGCGGTTGGGCTGCATTGAGTTTTGAGTATTGCCGCGGGGAATTTGTATGATGAGTTATGCTGGAGACCTGACGGTCAAAGAATGTTGGGACCTTTTGGGCAGTGACAATACCGCCTTTGTCGTCGACGTCCGCACCGCCGCTGAATGGGCGTATGTCGGTCTCCCGCTTCTTGATACCGGGATGCAAGGCATGATTCTTCAACAGTGGCAGGTATTCCCCGACATGGCAGTCGATGGAGAATTTGCCGGTCGTTTACATGAACAACTGGCGAGCGCTGGAGCCGACAAGGAAGCAAAACTTTGTTTCTTGTGCCGTTCCGGTGTCCGCAGCCTGGCAGCAGCGAAGGCTTTGTCGGCTATCGGTTATGCAAATAGCTACAATATTATCGGCGGTTTCGAAGGTGATCTGGACGATCAGGGTCATCGGGGAAAAAGAAACGGTTGGAAAATGGAGGGATTGCCCTGGCAGCAACGCTAGGTCGCATTCAACAAACAAACCAGTGCGCATGATTCGGAGCGTGTTGGATAAAATAGGCCAAAGGCCAGCAAGGAGGCATACAGAATGACCAATTTGGGGAATCTACACGCACCACAGATGATGGCAAACAGAAGGCGCAATCCTGCACACGAATAATCCAGCATTCATTTCCTGGCCGATCAAGGTCAGCCACCTGCAAAGGACCCGCGCGTCGGCACAGCCGCACGCAACGCAGAATATGAATGTATGGATTTATCATGCCAATACCCAACACCAAACGAGAATCCGCCAGCCGACGCGGTCGCAAGTCTGAAAAACCGTCAGCAGCAATCGACGGCGATACCATTGCCGTTTCGGGCCTAAGTTCAGGCGCAAAGACGCCGATTCAACAGACCACGAAGGCATCAGCACCCACCCGCACCATAACTCCCAATCAGGTTGGCCCGACAATTGCTGCGCGTGAAGCCCAAAAGTGGGAGCGTGTTCTGGCCCAACTGAAAGCCCGTCTGGGACCAGAAGCTTTTGCCAGCTGGTTCGGACGCTGCCGCCTCGAAACCGTCTCCAAAAGTCAGCTGACTGTATCTGTTCCAACAACTTTTCTGAAAAGCTGGATTCGCACTCATTACAGCGACTTGCTTCTGGAATTGTGGCAAAAGCAGGTTCCCGAAATATTGCGGGTTGATATCGTCGTGCGCAGCGCTGTCCGCTCAGCCAATATGGAAAATGGTGAAGCTGCTACATCGGCCAACATCAATGGAAGGTCTGGATCTGGCGTCGGTACAGATGGTCAGGCAGCAGATTTAAGATCACCACTGTCAGCCAATTCCGTCGGTCTGATGGGCAACACCGCACCACACCGGGTCGGCTATCCAGCGGGTGCAATCGCTGGGGGCGCTGCGGGTCGCGCAGCAACCTCTCGCGACACCGCTGTCGGATTTGCCGGATCTCCACTAGATTCCAGTTTTACATTTTCGACGCTGATTGAGGGCAAATCAAATCGTATGGCCTGTGCCGCAGCTCGCTCGGTTGCCGAGGCCGATGGCGCCGCAGCCCGGTTCAATCCGCTGTTCATTCACGCCAATGTCGGTCTTGGCAAAACCCATCTGCTTCAGGCCATTGCCTGGGCCGCAAGCGCCCGCAACAGTGGCACCAAAATACTTTATCTGACAGCTGAATATTTCATGTGGCGATTTGCGTCTGCGATTCGCGATTCCAATGCCTTGTCGTTCAAGGAATCCCTGCGCGATATCGATCTGCTTTTGATCGATGACATGCAGTTTTTGCAAGGCAAGTCCATTCAGCAGGAATTTTGCCACCTGCTAAACGCCCTCATAGACAGCGCCAAGCAAGTTGTTGTGGCGGCAGACAGACCGCCGTCGCAGCTTGAATCTCTGGACGCTCGCGTCCGCTCACGGCTTCAGGGCGGTGTTGCACTGGAGGTCAAATCTCCTGATCTGGAGATGCGTCAGGCGATGCTTGATTTGCGCTACAAATATGCCCAGCAGGAAGACCCCAATCTCGACATTCCTGCAGATATCTTGAAATTCGTCGCCGGCAAAGTTTCTTCATCCGGCCGTGATCTGGAAGGCGCGTTCAATCAGTTGCTGATTCAGCACCGTTTCTCCGACGGTCCGGTCGATATCGAGGCAATTGAAAAAATGCTCGGCCATCTGGTGCAGTCAGGCGAACAGAGGCGGGTGCGGATCGAAGATATTCAAAAGGTCGCTGCACGACATTATAACGTGTCGAAGAACGACCTTCTTTCCAACCGCAGAACCCGGATAATTGTCCGGCCTCGCCAGATCGCCATGTATCTGTCGAAAGTTCTCACCCCGAGATCCCTGCCGGAAATAGGTCGACGGTTCGGCGGCAGAGATCACACAACAGTTCTGCATGCGGTTCGTAAGATCGAAAGCCTTCTCAAAGAAGACGACAAGCTGGCCCATGAGATCGAACTGCTCAAACGGCTGATCCACGAGATGGGCCAATAGCCAGCGTCAATCAGGATTGATAGGGCATGAAAATGTGTGGGCCATGTTGCCCACCCCTTGAAAGCCAATGCCGGTTCCGCCATTTTGAGTAGCCGACGGGCTTGCAATACGCGTGATAAATGTGTCCTATCGCAAGCCATTCAATCACTATTTAAACCGGAGCGTTGACCACGACCAACCGGGAAACATATGCGGAAACCGAGGCCATGCGGGTTACACTTGAAAGATCCAATCTCCTGAAATCTCTCAACCATGTTCAGCGCGTGGTGGAGCGCCGCAATACGATTCCAATTCTGTCAAATGTGCTGTTGAAAGCCGATGATGGTACTTTGACGCTAAAGGCAACGGATCTCGACATTGAAGTCACTGAAACAACGCCTGCTTCGATCGAACAAACTGGTGCCACCACCGTCTCGGCTCACATGCTTTATGATATCGTGCGCAAACTGCCCGATGGCTCCGAAGTGATGATGTCGGTCAGCGATGACAACGGCCTGACACTGATTTCCGGCCGCTCTCAGTTTCGCCTGCAGATGTTACCAGAAAGCGATTTCCCCGACCTGACTGCCGGAGAATTCAGCCACACGTTCCGCATGGCTTGCACCGATTTCAAGGCGCTGATTGACCGCACACAATTCGCCATTTCAACTGAAGAAACCCGTTACTATCTGAACGGCATTTATTTCCACGCCGTGGAAGATGAAGGCGAGATGATGATGCGCGCCGTCGCAACCGACGGCCACCGCCTGGCTCAGGCCCAAACCACTGCCCCTGACGGTTCAGACGGCATGCCGGGCATTATCGTGCCTCGAAAGGCCGTTGCCGAAATTCAAAAACTGTTGGAAGAGCCGGATGCCTCGGTGACCATTGAATTGTCTGACACCAAAATTCGCTTCACCGTCAATCAGGTGGTGATGACCTCAAAACTCATCGACGGCACATTCCCGGACTACAACCGGGTGATTCCAGCCGCCAATGACAAGGAACTGCTGCTTGATCGCTCAACTTTTGCAGCCGCTGTTGACCGGGTATCGACCATCTCCTCCGACCGTGGTCGGGCGGTAAAACTGTCATTAACTGACGGTCAACTGGTCCTGTCCGTCAATAACCCGGACTCTGGATCAGCTGAAGAAGAGATTGCCGTGGGCTATTCGGCCGATCCTCTCGATATCGGTTTCAACTCCCGCTACCTGCTGGACATCACCAATCAACTGTCGGCAGACGAAACCACCTTCATGCTGGCAGATCCGGGTTCTCCCACGCTGATCCGTGAAAAGGGTGAACCTGGCGCGTTGTATGTTCTGATGCCCATGCGCGTGTGATGCGGGGTGCGGGCGCAGATTTAAGGTGAACCAGAACGGCCAAGCCTCTCGAATCTGGATTGAGCAGCTCAAACTCAACCATTTCCGCAACTATTCTCATCTCAATCTCAGTCTCGATCAGCACCATGTCGTGCTGACCGGTGAGAACGGTGCCGGTAAAACCAACTTGCTGGAGGCCATTTCGTTTCTGTCGCCGGGAAGAGGACTGCGCCGTGCTGGCTATGACAAAGTATCCCAGCAATTGTCGCAGGACGGGGCAGATCTGAACGACCCTCAGGCCGGGACCTGGGCAGTTCATGTATCGATGCAGGGGGCGGAAGGACCGGTTGAGATCGGCACCGGTCTTCAAAACGGCAATTCAGGGGTTGATCCCCAGCGCAAGGTCCATATCAACGGCGCGGTGACGCGGGCGTCGGACGCATTGTTGGAACACGCCCGGATTTTATGGCTGACGCCAGCCATGGATGGCCTGTTTACCGGCCCCGCAGCAGATCGCCGTCGTTTTCTTGACCGATTGGTTCTGGCCATTGATCCCGGACATGGTCGCCGTGTGACCTATTTTGAAAAATCCATGCGTAGTCGCAACAAATTGCTGGAAGATCCTCACGCAGACACCGCCTGGCTGGATGCCATTGAGGGCCAGATGGCGGAAGCCGGTGTTGCCGTTGCCTTTGCCCGAGGTGAACTTGTCGCCCTGCTGCGCGGTATCATCGCCAAAGGGCCAACCGGACCAAATGCGCCCTTTCCCAATGCCGATATATCATTGCAGGGCACGCTTGAGGATCTGTTGGTTGACGGCGCTGCTGCCGACCTTGAGGACAACTTTCGTGCCCATCTCGCCCGTCAGCGGATTCGTGACAGGGCCGCTGGCCGCACCGTTGAAGGGCCCCATCGCAGCAATCTGTCGGTTCGGCACGGTCCCAAAAACATGGAAGCTGCGTTATGTTCAACTGGAGAGCAGAAGGCCCTGCTGACCGGGTTGGTTCTGGCTCACGCCCAACTTGTGGGCGACATATCCGGCATGACGCCAATTCTGCTGCTTGATGAAATCGCGGCCCATCTGGACGAACATCGACGCGCCGCATTGTTTGACCTGATCGATACGATCGGCTGTCAAGCCTGGATGACGGGCACAGACCAGCCGATGTTCAGCAGCCTTGGTGCCCGTGCTCGATTCTTCCAGGTTGCATCCGGCAAGGTTGAAGAGGCAGATTAGAACATCATGTCGAACCCATTTTCACCACAAGAGACCGAACGCTATGCCCGCCACTTTGTGTTGCGGGAAATTGGCGGCCCGGGGCAACAGAAATTGAAGTCTGCCCGGGTGATTGTCATCGGTGCCGGGGGCCTTGGTGCCCCGGCATTGCAATATTTGGCCGCCGCCGGAATTGGTCAGCTGACCATTGTTGATGATGATCATGTCAGCCTGTCGAACCTGCAGCGTCAGATCATTCACAACACTGAAAGCGTTGGTCAAGCCAAAGTCGACAGCGCAGCCGCAACTCTAACGAGCATAAACCCGCATGTGAATGTAGTCACAAAGCCTGTCCGATTGGATATCGAAAATGCGGGCGAGCTTATCCGCGGACATACTCTGGCGCTGGACGGCAGCGATAATTTTGAAACCCGGTACCTGATGGCCGACGCTTGCGCGGCAGCTAAAATTCCGTTGATCAGCGCGGCCGTCAGTCGTTTCGACGGGTCGATAACCACCCTAAAACCCTGGATTGACCCTAATCCGGGATATCGGGATCTGTTCCCCAACCAACCGCAGGAAGGCCTGCTTCCGAGTTGTGCTGAGGCCGGTGTTATGGGGGCAGTTACCGGATTGATGGGAACCTTGCAGGCTTTGGAAGCCATCAAAGAGATTACCGGAGCAGGCGAGGGGCTGGTCGGCAAATTGCTGATGGTTGACGGCCTGCATTTGCGCTTTGAAACCATCAGCTATGCAAGGTGCACCAGTTGACCACAGTTGGGACAAGTCCCTATGCGGCCAATCAATGATTTGTTCAGTGGCAATGATAAGGCTGCAATCCGGCATGGCAGCATTGCCCGGCAGGTGAACTTTTTCGACAACCACCTCCATGTTCGACAATCACATTTTGATCCAACTCATGAAGGTAGACTGCGGAAGCGTCGTGTCGATCTGCAGTGTAAATACCCATAAGCGCCAGAGCAGGCAGCAACAATAACAACTTTTTCACGGATTCACCTTTCCAAGGAAGCTTGAGCGCAAGGCCATGAGCATAGGGACAACAACTTAAAATAGTAAAATTCATGACTCACAATTTTTAAGTGTTTCTTCGAATACCGTTGACCATATGAAATAGGGTGCAAGCCATCCTATCCGCAGGGAAAATATTTCTGCGGTCGACAGGTCTGACGTTTGTTTGTAGGCAAATAGGCCAATAAGCTGTGGATGGATGTCTCGGACAATTTTACCAACCGGCCAGTTTTACCAACCAGCCAGTTTTACGAACCAGCCAATTTCACCAACCAGAAAGTGCTGACAGCCATGAGTCCTCAGCCCGCACCACCCAAGGCCTGCATCTTTGATGTGTTTGGAACAGTTGTTGACTGGCGGGGATCGGTCTCGCGCATCTGCGCCGAGTTTTTCGCGACACGAAACATCACCCTGGACAGCATTGCCTTTGCCGAATACTGGCGCGGCCAGTACGACCCTGCCATGGAACGGGTTCGCGCTGGCAATCGGGGCTATGTTCCGCTGGACGAACTGCATTTGGAAAACCTTCAGGCCACGCTGGATCATTTCGGGCTCGGTGACCGGTTCACCGCCGACGAATTATGGCAGCTCAACTCCGCCTGGGAACAACTCGATCCATGGCCAAATGCAGTTGCTGGGCTTATGGCGCTCAAACAACACACCATCATTGCGCCCTGTTCCAACGGGTCAATTGCGCTGATGACCCGCCTCGCCCGCCATGCCAACTTGCCCTGGGACTGTGTTCTTGGAGCCGATATTGCCCGCAATTACAAACCCCACGAGGACGTTTATCGAGCCTGTTGCGCAGCCCTGCGCCTGCAGCCCCAAGAAGTGATGATGGTAGCCGCCCATAACGCCGATCTCGAGGCGGCACAAAGATGTGGGTTGCAAACCGCCTTCATTCCAAGGCCCGTCGAATATGGGGCCAATCAGGCAAAGGACCTTTCCCCAACAGGCGACTGGGATCGAATCATCACCGGTTTTGCTGATCTTGCCCACCGGCCGTAACCCGGCGCAGGGTCAAATTGATTCGCCCACCATTGTTAAGCAGGTCGCTGGTGTTGGGATAAATTTTATCGACACCATGAAACGCCAGTCGGGATTCGCCACTCAACATCATCACATCACCACTGCGCAATCGAAACGATTGCGTTTTGCTGCCACGGCTGGTGCCGCCCACTCGAAACAAACAGTCATTGCCCAGCGAAACCGATATCACCGGCGCATCAAACACCGATTCATCGCGGTCCTGATGCAGGCCCATCCTGGCCAGGTCTGCATAATAATTGACCAGACAGGCTTGTGGCGGATGTGGATAAGCCGACAATGTCTGCCACAAATCAAGCAAGCATCTGGGCAGATCTGGCCAGGGCTGCCCGGTCACCGGATGGTTGGGTTGATAGCGATAGCCATTTTTCTGGTCCGTAACCCAGCCCAGCGGGCCAAAATTGGTCATCCGCACCGACATTTCCTTGCCGGTACGTGGCATTTTGGGGGTGAACAGGGGCGCTGTCGCCGTTGCGCTTCGAATGGTTTTCAACAGATCATGTTGCGCAGCCAGGTTGAAAAAACCCGGCCACAGCGAAACACCGTCACCGATAATTTCGGGGTCGTTTGGGTGTTTCAGTTCAAATGCTGGCAATTTAGGTGACATATATTATAATTTTGAGTTGATTTACGATCCACAAACCCCTTGCAGGGTGTATGCCACTTTCTTATATAGCGGCCAACACAATGACCACCGCGATGCGTTAAATTGCTTCGTTTGGTCGACAAGTCCTCAATGGGACTAGCGGGGAAAATGGAAAATGGCTTATTGGGTGTTGAACCCGCCATGTTCTGTTGACCGGAACGCCGAAAATCCATGCGTGGATGGGTTCAGCTGGTTCGCATAAACTGGAGAGAAGAAATGGCTAAAGTTATTGGTATCGATCTTGGTACCACAAATTCCTGCGTTGCTGTCATGGACGGCAAGACTGCAAAAGTTATCGAAAATGCCGAAGGCGCCCGCACCACACCATCTATGGTCGCCTTCACCGACGACGGAGAGCGTCTGGTCGGCCAGCCCGCTAAACGCCAGGCTGTCACCAATCCGGAAAACACTCTGTTTGCAGTCAAACGGCTGATTGGACGTCGCTTTGAAGACAAGGCCGTCAAAAAAGATCAGGATCTGGTTCCCTATGCAATTGTCAACGGTGACAATGGTGACGCTTGGGTCAAGGTCAACGATGACAAATATTCGCCGTCCCAGATTTCCGCGATGATCCTTCAGAAGATGAAGGAAACCGCAGAATCCTATCTCGGTGAAAAAGTCGAACAGGCCGTCATCACCGTCCCCGCCTATTTCAACGACGCCCAGCGTCAGGCCACCAAGGATGCCGGTAAAATCGCCGGCCTTGAAGTGTTGCGCATCATCAACGAGCCAACTGCGGCCGCCCTGTCGTACGGCATGGAAAAGAACGATGGTAAAACGATTGCCGTCTATGACCTTGGCGGTGGTACGTTTGATGTATCGATCCTGGAAATCGGTGACGGCGTATTTGAAGTTAAATCCACCAATGGTGATACATTCCTGGGTGGTGAAGACTTCGACATGGTACTGGTCGACTATCTGGCCGAAGAGTTCAAAAAAGATCAGGGCGTTGATCTGAAAAACGACAAGCTGGCCCTCCAGCGTCTGAAAGAGGCTGCTGAGAAGGCCAAGATCGAATTGTCATCTTCGGCTCAAACCGAAGTCAACCTGCCATTTATCACTGCTGACGCTTCGGGTCCAAAACACCTGACCATGAAGTTGTCCCGTGCAAAATTTGAATCGCTGGTTGCCAGTCTGGTCAAACGCACCGTCAAACCCATGCAGGACGCATTGAAAGATGCTGGACTGTCTGCTGGCGAAATTGACGAAGTGTTGCTGGTCGGCGGCATGACCCGCATGCCGAAAGTTCAGGAAACGGTTAAGGACTTCTTCGGCAAAGACCCGAACAAGGGCGTGAACCCTGATGAAGTTGTTGCCATGGGTGCCGCCATTCAGGCTGGTGTTCTGCAGGGTGATGTCACCGATGTATTGCTGCTCGACGTGACACCATTGTCGCTGGGCATTGAAACGCTGGGTGGCGTATTTACCCGTCTGATCGACCGCAATACCACCATCCCTACCAAAAAATCGCAGACCTTCTCCACCGCTGAAGACAATCAGAATGCGGTGACCATCCGGGTTTCCCAGGGTGAGCGCGAAATGGCGCAAGACAACAAGATGCTGGGTCAGTTCGACCTGGTTGGCATTCCCCCGGCACAACGTGGTGTTCCCCAGGTTGAAGTCACCTTCGACATCGATGCCAACGGCATTGTCAACGTGTCGGCCAAGGACAAGGGCACCGGTAAAACGCAGGAAATTCGCATTCAGGCTTCCGGTGGTCTGTCGGATGCTGACATCGATCAGATGGTCAAGGATGCGGAGGCCAATGCTGAAAGCGATAAGGCCCGCCGTGAAGCTGTCGAGGCGAAAAACTCTGCTGAAACACTCATCGACTCTACTGAAAAATCACTCGAAGAGCATGCTGAAAAAGTCAGCGCCGAAGACAAGGAAGCAATTGAAAACGCCATTGGCGAATTGAAAGCGGCCTTGGAAACCGACGATGCAGGTGAAATCAAGGATAAATCTCAGGCGCTTGCCGAAACTTCGATGAAAATGGGCCAGGCCATTTACGAAGCTCAGCAATCCGAGGAAGAAGCCGCTGCAGCAGCAGATGCTGCAGCCCATGCGGCTGCTGATGAAAATGTGGTCGACGCCGATTTTGAAGAAATCGACGACGAAGACGAAAAGAAGTCTGCATAAGCAGCGCTTCGGCTGATGCAAATAATTGCCCCGCCCGCTTCAAAAAAGAGCGGTCGGGGATTTTTGTGGAGCCATAATACATCAGTCCAGGCGTATTAACATTTATGGCAAAATCACCCGCCCCATTTGGCTCATATGCACTGACACCCTGGCGGGATTTGGTTCGCCGCAGTGCAGACTCGATGCCATCTGGCCGGTTGGGAATCTGGTTGGTGTCGCTGATGCGGCGTGCCAGCTTGCTGGGGCACCCCAAGGGCATGCAGGGACCCCACGACATATCCGTCGTTGAAGGCGTTAACGCGCGTTTATATCCAGGGTCCAACCGATGCGAAAAACGTGCCTATGCCGGCGTTCATCTCTGGGATTTGCCGGAGCGTACTTGTCTGGAAGAGGCAATCAAGGCGCATCAGGACGAACGCCCGTTCGTATTTTTGGACGTTGGAGCAAATGTCGGCCTGTACAGTCTGTTCGCCCACGCATTTGCAGCACAAGCTGGCAAGAATCACACGATTATAGCGATTGAGCCCGATCCTGAAAATCGCAGTCGTCTCGAGTTTAACTGTCAGGCCAGCAATTGCGATCTACAGATTGAACCCATCGGTATTGCCCATCAGGCGGGGGTCGGATTCTTGACCCAGGCGAAGAACAACCGGGGCACAGTTGCCGTCGCCTATTCCGGTTCTGGTGTCGAAGTGGAATTGATAACTCTGAGCGACCTGATAAATCGTCACAAGCTGGAGCAGGTCGACGCCCTGAAGATCGATATTGAAGGACGCGATGCTTCTGCCTTACGGGCGATGACCGAACAGGCATCCAAATCTGTCTGGCCAAGACTGATCATCGTCGAAATTAAAAGCCAAACCGAAAATCCAATCCTCGATTATCTGGCGCAACACGGTTATCGGTTGCGGCATCAAGCAAAAACCAACGCCATTTTGGAATTTGATGGTGAAAATTCTGAAGCCGTAGAAAGTGCCTAAATGACCAAGGCCGACTATTACGAAACACTGGGTGTATCACGTGATGCCGACGAGAAGGCGCTGAAAAGCGCTTTTCGTAAGAGAGCGATGAAATACCACCCCGACCGCAATCCCAATGATGCCGAGGCAGAAGCCAAATTCAAAGAACTGGGCGAAGCCTACGAGGCGTTGAAAGACCCGCAAAAGCGTGCAGCCTATGATCGCTTTGGACATGCTGCTTTTGAAAATGGCGGGGGTGGCGGCGGCAATCCGTTCGGCGGCGGTGGCATGGGCGACATATTTGAAGATATTTTCGGAGAGATGATGGGGGGAGGTCGTCGCTCTTCCGGTGGTCGCTCCCGCGGTGCAGATTTGCGCTACAATATGGAAATATCACTCGAGGAAGCATTTGAAGGTAAAACCGCTGAAATTGAAATTCCTACAGCGATCACCTGCGAAAATTGCGACGGGTCTGGTGCCAAACCCGGTACAAGCCCATCAACATGCGGCACCTGTGGTGGTGTCGGCCAGGTTCGCGCCAGCCAGGGATTCTTTTCAATCCAGCGCACCTGCCCTGCCTGCCAGGGCCGGGGCGAAGTGATATCTGAACCCTGTGACGATTGTTCGGGGTCTGGCACGACGGAACAGAGCAAAACCCTGTCGGTCAATGTGCCAGCAGGCATTGAAGACGGCACTCGCATCCGTCTTGCCGGCGAAGGTGAAGCCGGCGCCCGTGGTGGTCCTCAGGGTGATCTCTACATATTCCTGTCGATCCGGCCGCATGAGTTTTTTCAGCGCGACAGCGCCGACATTTACTGCCGGGTACCAATTTCCATGACCACCGCCGCCTTGGGTGGGCAGTTTGAAGTCGGTACAGTCGAAGGCAGTAAAACCCGGGTTAAGGTTCCCGAAGGAACACAAAACGGCAAGCAATTCAGATTGCGCTCCAAGGGCATGCCAGTAATGCGGTCCAGCCAGGTGGGTGACATGTATATTCAGGTGGCGATAGAAACACCTTCAAACCTATCTAAACGCCAGCGTGAGCTTCTCACCGAGTTCGAACAACTCAGTTCAGAAGAGAATTCTCCAGAATCGACCGGTTTCTTTTCCCGTATGAAAGGCTTTTTTGACGGATTGGCCGATTAGGACGCTTTCAATGACACACCCAAAAATCATCATAATACCGGGCTCCATACGGACCGGTTCACACAATACTCGCCTCGGTGGGGTGATTGCCAAACAGCTGAACGAACTTGGAGCCGATGCACAGCTGATAACATTGGCAGATTATCCGATGCCAATTCTCAATCAGGATGACGAATCAGAATCCGGGGTACCCGAAAATGCCCGCCAACTGGCCGCTCTGATCGGACAGCATCAAGGCGTCATTCTGGTCAATCCCGAATATAACGGTTCATTTTCCGGATTGATGAAAAACACCCTGGACTGGTTATCGCGGGATGTCGGATTGAAGGTCTATCAAAACCGCGTCTTCGCCCTTGCCGCCAGTTCGCCAGGCATGCTGGGCGGCATTCGGGTTCTGTCCCATGCACGTGACAACCTGGTCAGTGTTGGTGCTGACATGATTACTCAGCAATTGGCGGTTGGCGGCGCCACAAACGCGTTTAATGACGACGATACGTTGAACAATGAAAGGGCTGCAGGCCTCTTGCAAAGCCTCTGCGAAAGACTGATAGAACGCGCAAGCAACTATAATTGACAGGAGTTTTCATGAGCGACCCGAGATTGATTGTTGGCCTTGATCTTCCGTCGGTACAGCGCGCCCGAGAAGTTATCAATGAGATCGGGGATGCTGTATCCTTTTACAAAATTGGACATCAGCTTGCATTCGCGCCTGAGCGGGAAAACGGCTTGCATCTGGCAAGACAATTGATCGATGAAGGCAAACAGGTTTTTCTCGATCTAAAACTTCTCGACATCGACAATACTGTCGCAAATGGAGTCAAAAGTGTGGCTGCCATGGGGGTCACCATGTTGACCATCCACGCCTATCCAAATGCCATGCGCGCAGCGGTTGAGGCTGCCAAAGGCAGCGATCTGACCCTGCTCGGCGTTACTGTTCTCACATCAATGGATGATGCTGATCTGGAGGAAGCCGGCTACGCCATGAAGGCTGCTGATCTGGTTCATCTGCGAGCAAAACAGGCAAGCGAAATCGGTATGGGTGGCATAGTCGCCTCAGCACTTGAAGCATCCGCCATCCGGTCGGTGGTTGGTGATGACTTGGATTTGGTCACCCCCGGCATTCGCCCCACAGGCGCTGATCACGGCGACCAAAAACGGGTGATGACACCGTCTGATGCGCTGCAAGCCGGTGCTTCGCATCTTGTGGTTGCCCGCCCGATTGTGGCAGCATCCAACCCCCGTGAGGCAGCACTGGTTATCGCGCAGGAAATGGTTAACGTCTAGGAAAGGTTGAGAATATGGCAAAAGGATATTGGATTGCACGGGTCGATATTAAGGATCCGGACGGCTATCCCGATTATGTCAGCACCGCTAGGCCGGCGTTTGAGCGCCATGGTGCGAAATTCCTGGCGCGTGGTGGCGAAACCCATTCGCTTGAAGGGCAAAACCGGGCACGCAACGTGGTGATCGAATTCCCCAGCGTTCAAGACGCATTGGATTGCTACAATTCCACCGAATATCAAGCAGCGGTTAAAATCCGCCAGTCAGTGGCCGATTCCGAACTGATCATTGTCGAAGGAGCCTGATAATGGCGAAAGGATACTGGATAGCACATGTCGATGTTGAGGACATGAATGAGTACAAGAAATACGTCGAAGGAAATGCAAAGGCATTTGCAAAATATGGTGGCCGCTTCCTGGTTCGCGGAGGACAGTATGAAACTCCGGAAGGCAGCAGCCGGTCCCGCCATGTCGTGCTTGAATTTGACAGCTATCAACAGGCTCTCGACTGCTACAATAGTGAAGAATATCAGTCGGTCATTCCGCTGCGTGCCAAACCAAGCGTATCAGTCGGCGACTTTGTGATTATAGAAGGCTACGACGCCTGAATATCGGGTCACGCATCACCGCAAATCGTTAAGAATTGTAAAGTTGGGCCGGAATTCTTGAAATTGGCTCGATTAACCCTACGTCATATGTAAGCGGCGGTCATAACATACCAGTACCCCGCACCACCATCTGAGAGGGTTCTCTTTATGACACACGCCTTCATCCGTCCTGCCTGGACACCCGTTACCATCGCCATGATGATCATTGGCTTTATGATTTTCTGGCCTCTGGGCGTCGCCATGATCGCCTACATTATCTGGGGTGATCGGCTCGACAAATTCAAATCTGACGTCAACACGGCAACTGAAAAGGCCTCCTGCATGTTTTCCAAACGTGACCATTCCTTCCGCACTCATAGCCGCACCGGCAATGTTGCCTTTGACGATTGGCGCGAAGCTGAATTGAAGCGGCTGCATGAAGAGCGCATGAAACTGGACGCCATGCGTGCCGAGTTTGATGACTATGCTCGTGAATTGCGTCGCGCCAAGGACGAAGCCGAGTTCAAAGGTTTCATGGCCAAGCGCGCCAGGCGCGTCGACGGCGGCGACGGCGGCGCAGAAATCGGTGAGACAAAGAGCGCCAAGCAGAGCAAACCGAAAAAGGTCAAAAAATCCGGCGGCAAGACAGTCCCCGGCGTCTGATAACCAATACACCGGTTCTCAATCCTGCAGGGCTCGCCGACAAGGCGGGCCTTTTTTGTATTCCCTTGTTCGTCTCGAATCGTCTACAAGGTCGCCATGTTGTCATTGCTGAAAAAACGCCCTCCACCGAAAGCCGGCAAGGCTGAGCGCTGGACGTTGCTGGAAATCGATGGCCGTCAGGTTGATGTGCGGATTATGGAAAACCCCCGCACTACTCGACTGACACTGCGGCTTGTCCCAGCCGCCAAGGCCCAGGAAAGCCTTAAAGTCACAGTTCCGCCCGGCACGCCGGAAGATGAGGTTGACACTTTCCTGCAACGTAATCGCGCCTGGGCGGCGGCGCGACTGTCGCGCCTGCCGGAAGTTACCAAAATTTCCGACGGGGTGACTATCCCGCTGCGCGGCAAGCCTCATCGCATCATGCATTCCGGCATCGGCCGGGGCATTGTATCGATTGGCATGGAGGAGGACGGACCGGTTATCCGGGTTTTTGGTGACCCCAAATTTACTGGCCGCAGAGTGGTCGATTTTCTTAAGCGGCAGGCCCGGCAGGATTTGACCAAGGCCGTCCATCGCCACGCCGCAACATTGGCCGTAAAACCCAAATCCATTACCCTGAGGGACACCACATCGCGCTGGGGGTCCTGTTCATCTTCCGGCGCGTTGAATTTCAGCTGGCGCATCATACTGGCACCGCCTGAAATACTTGACTATCTCGCAGCCCACGAAGTTGCCCATCTTCGCGAGATGAACCATTCGGATCGCTTCTGGGCGCTGGTGCAGGAAATTTGCCCGGAACTGGAAGCCCATAAGGCCTGGCTGCGTTCTCATGGTGCCAAGCTGCATGCGGTGATTGCTGCATAGACTCCAGAGGCAATTTCTGGCATCGCCTTCCCATGAACTCGCTTGTCAAAATATGTGGCCTGTCCACGCCTGAATCCGTGCGCACCGCCCAATGCGGTGGTGCCACGCATCTGGGTTTTATTTTTTTCCCAAATAGCCCCCGCAACGTGTCGCCAAAACAGGCCGCCCGATTGGTTCAGGACGTTACCGACATCAAGACCGTCGCAGTCACCGTCAATGCAGATGACAAATTTCTTGATGAGATTGCGGAGACCTTGAACCCCGATATATTGCAGTTGCATGGCGCAGAAAGCAGCGAGCGGGTCGCCGGGATAAAACAGCGCTACCAGCGCCCGGTTATGAAAGCGCTGGCAATCCGTGATGCCACTGATCTTGATAAGATTGCCAGCTATGAAGGTGTCGCTGATATGTTTTTGCTGGATGCAAAACCACCACAGGGTTCGGATTTGCCCGGTGGCAATGGCGTGAGTTTCGACTGGTCATTGATCGCCAGCCTTAACAGCAAACTGCCGGTCCTGCTGTCCGGTGGCATCGATCAGACCAATCTGAGCCAGGCCCTCGATTATGTAAAGCAGGACCAAAATGATTTGATCGGCATTGATGTTTCGTCTGGTGTTGAGAGCAGCCCTGGTGTTAAAGACATTTTGAAAATTGAGAAGTTTCTGGCGGCCTGCCACCACCGGAAAAATAGAGACTAAGAAAGACTCAAACCATGAGTACGCAATCTCCCAATTCATTCAAGATGGGCCCCGACAGCGAGGGTCAATTCGGCATTTTCGGAGGCCGCTTTGTCGCCGAAACCCTGATGCCAAATATCCTGGAACTGGATGAGGCTTACAAGACTGCCAAGAAAGATCCCGAATTTCTGTCCGAGCTGGAATACCTCAACAAACATTACACTGGTCGTCCCAGCCCGCTTTATTTTGCCGAACGTCTGAGCACCCATCTGGGTGGCGCAAAAATCTATTTCAAACGTGACGAACTGAACCACACTGGCAGCCACAAAATAAACAACTGCCTGGGTCAGATCCTGCTGGCCAAGCGGATGGGTAAAACCCGATTAATTGCTGAAACCGGTGCCGGTCAACACGGCGTTGCTGCCGCTACAGTAGCTGCACGGTTCGGCTATCCCTGCCTCGTCTATATGGGCTCCAAGGACATTGTTCGTCAGTCACCAAACGTATTCCGCATGAAGCTTTTGGGTGCAGAGATCGAATCGGTTACTGCTGGTGCCGGTACATTGAAAGATGCCATGAATGAGGCATTGCGTGACTGGGTCACCAATGTTGAAGACACATATTATCTGATAGGCACGGCTGCCGGTCCGCATCCCTATCCGGAACTGGTGCGCGATTTCCAATCAGTGATCGGCAAGGAAGCCCGCGAACAGATTCAGGAAATGGAAGGTCGCCTGCCCGACATGATTATTGCATCCGTTGGCGGTGGCTCCAACGCGATCGGCCTGTTCCATCCGTTCCTCGATGATGACGGCGTCCAGATCGTCGGCGTTGAAGCCGGCGGCAAGGGATTGGACGGTGATGAACATTGTGCGTCTCTGACCGCCGGGCGGCCGGGCGTTCTGCATGGCAACCGTACCTATTTGTTGCAGGACCCGGAAGGACAGATCAACGAGGGCGCGTCAATATCGGCAGGTCTCGATTATCCCGGCATCGGTCCCGAACATTCCTGGCTGAAGGATACAGGTCGTTGTGAATATGTGCCGATCATGGATGACGAAGCGCTGGATGCCTTCCAGTTGCTATGCCGCCTTGAAGGCATTATCCCGGCGCTGGAACCCAGCCATGCTTTGGCTGAAGTCATCAAGCGCGCGCCGCAGATGGACAAGGACCAGATCATAATCATGAATCTGTGCGGTCGAGGCGACAAGGATGTCCACACGGTCGGCGAAGCCCTCGGCATGGAGCTTTGATCTGATGACCCAGCGTATGACCGACCGGTTTGCCAAGCTGACGCAAGAAAACCGTCCCGCTTTTGTCACCTATTTCATGGGTGGAGATCCGGATTTTGATACCTCTGTTGAAATAATGAAAGGTCTGCCCGCCGCCGGTGCCGATGTAATCGAATTGGGCATGCCATTCTCCGATCCCATGGCCGATGGACCGTCGATTCAAGCCGCCGGGTTGCGGGCGCTGAAAGGTGGGCAGAACCTGCCAAAATGTTTCGAGATGGTTCGGGCTTTTCGTCAAACTGACAATGAAACCCCGATTGTGGTGATGGGATATTACAATCCGATTTATCAATATGGTTCGGAGAAATTTCTAAAAGAGGCAAAGGATGCCGGAATCGACGGCATGATTGTTGTTGATCTGCCTCCGGAAATGGACGCAGAACTGTGTATTCCAGCGCTCAAGCACGATTTGAACTTCATTCGACTGGCAACACCCACAACGGATGAAAAGCGCTTGCCCAAAGTGCTGTCGAACACATCCGGTTTTGTCTATTACGTATCAATCAACGGCATAACCGGTGCAGCGGCGCCCGAACCTGATGAAGTTGCCGCTTCGGTTGCCCACATCAAGGCCAGAACCGATCTGCCAATTTGTGTTGGATTTGGTGTGCGCACCGCCGAACAGGCGGCCAGCATTGGTCGTGCCGCCGACGGGGTTGTTGTCGGTACCGCCATTGTCTCGGCCATTGCCGATAGTCTGAAGGATGGTGCCGCCAGTGGCCAGACCATCGAACAGGCTTTGACTGTTGTTTCCTCGATTGCCGAAGGTGTGAGATCGGCACGCGGGTAGGGTTCGCTTCTGCTGCCAAATTTTATCTGCAAAATGATGGCTTTTCCGCCTCGGCAAAGCCATAATGTGCCCCAATATAACGTTTCATCAGACGCTGAACTCAAGGCTGAATTATGAACTGGATTACCGATTACGTTCGTCCGAAATTTGACTTCCTGAGTCGCAAGGAAATGCCGGAAAACCTGTGGATCAAGGATCCGGAGTCCGGTGAAATGGTCTTTCATGCAGATTTGGAGGCCAATCAGTATGTGGTGCCATCCTCCGGCTATCATCTGGCCATTCGGGCCGAGGAACGGTTGAAATTTCTGTTTGATGACGGCAAATACGAAGTGTTTCCGCAGCCACAAGTCGCTATCGACCCGTTGAAATTTCGCGATGAGCGCCGCTACACCGACAAGTTGAAAGAAAACCGCACCAAGACAGGTGTGGAAGATACAATCCATGCTGGTACCGGAAAGATTTACGGTCAGGGAGTGACCGCCTGTGTCCAGGATTTCAAATTCATGGGTGGATCGCTGGGCATGGCCGCCGGTGAAGCAATTATTGCTTCAATGGAACAGGCGGTGAACCGCAAAACGCCCTATGTGCTGTTTGCTGCCTCCGGTGGAGCCCGCATGCAGGAAGGCATTCTGTCGCTGATGCAATTGCCCCGAACAACCGTTGCGGTGCAAATGCTGCGAGAAGCCGGATTGCCCTATATCGTGGTGCTGACCAATCCAACAACCGGAGGCGTGTCTGCATCCTACGCCATGCTGGGAGATATTCACATTGCTGAACCTGGTGCTCTGATCGGCTTTGCCGGACCGCGTGTGATCGAGCAGACAATTCGCGAAAAACTTCCCGAGGGTTTCCAGCGCTCCGAATATCTCAAGGAACATGGCATGGTCGATATTGTCGTGCCACGCACCGAGATGAAGGACACCATCTCCAATATTCTGACAATCCTGACCAAACAGCCGCGCAGAAAATCAACGGTTTCCGATGCCGACGCAGAATCCGCCGCTGAAACTGTGCAGGAAAGCACTTCGGCAGGAGAAACTGATCAGCCAGCAGTTGCTGCCGAGATGACCAAGGCCAAGCCGAACAGCAAAAAGGCTGCAGACAATCCGGCCGTCGACATCAAGCCTGCCACAGCCTGACGCGCCATATTCGTTATGTCGATTCAGGAAACCGCACCGCTGACCGCCGCTCAGCGCATTGACGAGCTCATGAAAATCCATCCCAAGGGATTTGACCTCTCCCTCGGGCGGATCAAGCAATTGCTGCACAAGCTCGGCGATCCTCAAGACAGGTTGCCACCGATCATTCACTTTGCGGGCACCAATGGCAAAGGTTCCACAATTGCATTTACCCGCGCCATATTGGAAGCCGCCGGGCTGTCCGTCCATGTCGACACATCACCGCACCTGGTGAACTGGCACGAACGCTACCGCCTTGGCGTTAAAGATGGCGTTGGAAAATTGGTCGACGATGCGGTCCTTTCCGATGCCATAGACCGGGTGGCGCAAGTCAATGAAGGTCAGCCGATCACAGTCTACGAAGTTTTAACCGCGGTAGCCTTTCTGCTATTCAGCGAATGGCCAGCCGATGTTTGCCTGATTGAAGTTGGACTTGGTGGTCGTTTCGATTCCACCAACGTGATGGAGAATACCGATGTCACGGTTATCACACCGGTGTCCATTGACCACGAAGCCTATCTCGGCGACACGCTTGCCAAAATAGCCTTTGAAAAGGCCGGCATAATCAAGCCCGACACCCCACTTGTAATCGGGCCACAGGAAGATGAGGCGTTGAATGTGATCATACGGCAGGCGGCACGCAATCGCGCCACGACATCAATTGCTGGACAATCGTTCCAGGCGATGCGGGAAAATGGCCGTCTTGTCTATCAGGACGAGCACGCGCTGCTTGACCTCGCCCTGCCACGTCTTGTCGGCGAGCACCAGATCAGCAATGCAGCAACGGCGATAACGACCTGTCGAATATTCTGCCAGATGCACAATATATCGCTGTCGGATGCGATGCTTGACACTGGTTTGCAAACTGCTCAATGGCCAGCTCGAATGCAGCACCTCACCCACGGCAGATTGATCGAGGCGTTGCCCGATACTTGCGATGTCTGGCTGGATGGTGGTCACAATCCTGGTGCCGGCGAGATGGTAGCTCAATTTCTGAGCGACCTCGAAGAACGTGACCCGCGGCCACTGACCATGGTTTGCGGCATGATCAATACCAAGGATACCGGCGGTTATTTTCGCCAGTTTGAAACATTGGCCGAGCGGGTTATTACCGTCCCCATCACTTCAAGTGACGCCGGAATCGACCCGGAAATGCTCGCTGATCAGGCTGAAAATGCCGGTCTGCCCGCCGTTGCAGCACGCTCTCTCCAAGGCGCACTTCACATGATAGACGGATCATTGCCAAATCGGATTCTGATCTGCGGGTCACTTTATCTGGCCGGAGATATGCTCGATCAGAACGCCACGCCACCCAATTGAGCCTTTGACAAGACTTGACGTGGAAGCAGGCGTCCCCGAGTATCTTCACGGGGACTAATGGTAAGATCAAATATATGGATTCTCTTTCTCAAATCCCTCTGTTCGAGGGCCTTGAAAATTCAACGATTGAAAAACAATCACAGCGTTGCACCTGGCGTAATTACGAGGAAAATGAACTCATCATCGATTATGAGGACGATTCGCGCGACGTGCGATTTATTCTCGATGGTAAGGTTCGCATAATCCTGCGTATTGCCACCGGCAAAGAAGTCATACTGACCGAAATGCGGGATGGTGACTTTTTTGGCGAGATTGCCGCAATCGACGAGGAGGGTCGCTCAGCCAATGTCACCGCTTTGACCCGGACCAGGATTTGCTCCATGCCGCAATCGGTCTTCATCGAGTTGGTTGAAAACCAACCCTCGGTCAACAGGATCGTTATGAAGAATTTGGCTTCACGTTGCCGAAATCTCAACTCCCGCCTTGCAGAACATTGCTTTTTGCAAACCAAACATCGCCTCTATACCGAGTTACTGCGCCTGTCGCGTCCACGTCTGGGCCATGAGGGACAACGGTCCATCTCACCACCGCCGACACAAAAGGACCTCGCTGCACGTATTGGTACCCGTCGGGAAGTGGTTTCGCGGGAAATCGCCAATCTGAAGCGCGGCCGCATTGTCGACAAAACAACCGGGGCGCTGGTACTGTGCGATCTGCCAAAGCTCAATGCATTGATATCCGCCGGTTGGGCAGAGGCCAACTAAAACCGTCCAGATTGAAGGTCGTATTTTCGCTATCAATTGAGACATTGCAGGCGTACAGGGACGTATGAATCGTGCAGTCCTATTTCTAATCCTGATTGCCTTTGGCATCATGTGGGGTGCAACAATCCCGCTGACAAAAATTGTGGTTTCAACCGGACATCATCCGTTTGGGCTGATCTTCTGGCAATCGCTGATTTCGGTCGTCATTTTGTACCCATTGTTGAAAATCAGACGCTCCAAACTGATTATCGACAGAAAACATCTGTTGTTTTTTGGAACAATTGCCTTCACCGGCACATTGATCCCAAATTCAACTTCCTACCTGGCAGCTTTTCATCTGCCTGCCGGAGTGATGGCGCTGATCATTGCATTGGTCCCAATGTTTGCCTTGCTCATCGCGCTGACATTGAAACTGGAACGGTTCAGGTGGAAGCGATTGTCGGGAGTTGTACTCGGCGCCATTGCCATCGCGCTGATTGTACTCCCCGAATCCAGCCTGCCCGACCCGACCAAGGCGATATTCGTCATAATCGCTCTGGTGGGTCCGTTTTGCTATGGAATTGAAGGCAATTATCTGTCCGTTAGACAACCAGCAGATACTGGCCCGATTGCAACCATGTTCGGGGCCTCTGTCATCGGCACAATTGTTTCTCTTGTTGTGGTGTTGATCAGCGGAACATTTATCAATCCACTCAACACCGGAATTGGTGTGCCAGAACTATCCCTGCTGATCACAATCATGCTCCACATCGTCGCCTATACGGGCTATATCTGGCTGGTCGACAAAGCCGGTGCAGTCTTTTCGGCTCAGGTCGCCTATGTCGTCACACCAGCCGGTATTCTCCTGTCTGTGCTGTTTCTTGGAGAACGCAATTCTACCTATATCTGGCTGGCCCTGGCGGTTTTGCTGATTGGCTTGTTTCTGGTTCAACCCAGGCAAAAGTCAGCCCCTGAGCTTCCCTGATATCAAGTGCCAGTCATCGACCAACACTAAGCTCGACGAGGCATTGGCAACCTGCTAGATTATTAGCTCGAAATCCCCCAATCACAGTGTCAAAATCATGTCCCTAAATTTTGGTCGTACCCAACTGGCAATTCCTGGGCCGTCAGTTATCCCGGAACGCGTTCTCAGCGCTATGCACCGCGCTTCACCCAACATCTATCACGGCGAACTGGTGGATATGGTGACAACGATTTTTCCGGATCTGAAGGCCGTCGCTCGAACCAAACACAACGCGGCCATGTATATCGCCAACGGCCATGGTTCCTGGGAAGCTGCACTGGTCAATGTGCTCAATCCCGGCGACAAAGTTCTGGTCATCACCACTGGGCGTTTTGGCGAAGGTTGGGGTGCAGTAGCCCGCGGTCTGGGCGTCGAAACACAGATTCTCGATTTTGGCCTGCACAGCGCCGCCGATCCGCAAAAACTCGAAGAGGTTTTGCGTGCCGACACAAATGGTGAGCTGAAAGCTGTAATGACTGTCCATGTCGACACAGCCACATCTGTGCTTAACGACATTCCGGCTCTGCGCCAGGCCATCGACAATGCCGGTCATGACGCCCTGTTCATGGTTGATTGCATCGCTTCGTTGGGCTGCGACAGGTTTGAAATGGACGATTGGGGCGTCGATGTTGTAATGACCGGAAGCCAGAAGGGGTTGATGACTCCGGCTGGCATGTCGTTTGTGTACTTCAATGAACGGGCTGCCGCGGCGCGCAAACGGGCCAGCCCGAGCAATTACTGGGACTGGGTTCCGCGCACCAATCCGGAAATCTTTTATCATCAGTTCGGTGGCACCGCACCAACTCATCATCTTTACGGATTGCGTGAAGCACTGACCATATTGGTCAAGGAAGAAGGCCTCGAAGCAGCCTGGAAGCGCCATGATACAATCGCTCACGCCATCTGGGCAGCGGTGGATGTTTGGGGGGCCGATGGCACGATGCATCACAACATTGCCGATCGGGCGAACCGATCCAGAGCGGTTTCGGCAATTTCCACAATTCCGGGTGCCGCTGGCAAGATTCGTGACTGGTGCGAATATGAAGCCGGCTTAACCCTCGGTATTGGTCTGGGACTGGCCGAGCCGGATACGCCACAATGGGACCAGCAATTCCGCATCGGACATATGGGACACCAGAATGTCGCCATGACCATGGCCGTGCTGGGCTCCATGGAAACCGCCATGGTGGCGAGCGACATTCCCCACGGTGAAGGTGCACTCTCAAAGGCGGCCGGGGTTCTGGCTGACCACAACTCGTTGTAGGCTGGACGAACTGCAGAAATCCTTGACTCTGAGCGCTAATTGTCTATGAAAGCGCCAGATTGACGTGTTGGAAAACCACGCGCGATCTGTATCCATTAACCAGACTGGCAAAAAGGTGCTTGTTCTCAAGGTCTTCCCCACGTGGTGGCAACATCCCGGGCACACAAATTGGACCAACGAAATCAAAGCACAGCTTGAACACTAAGGAAAAAACGATGTTCGCAGTCATCAAAACCGGCGGGAAACAGTATTCTGTTGCTGCCGACGACCTATTGAAGGTCGAAAAACTCGCCGGTGAACCCGGCGACATGATACAAATCAACGAAGTTCTGATGGTTGGCAATACCGTCGGCACCCCGCTTGTCGAGGGCGCCATGGTCACCGCTGAAATCATTGATCAGGGCCGGGCTCGCAAAGTTATCGCTTTCAAAAAGCGTCGCCGCCAGAATTCACGCCGCACAATCGGCCACCGTCAGCATTTTACCATGCTGCAAATAAGCGAAATCCTGACCGATGGCGCCAAGCCTTCGAAAAAAGCAGCTTCAAAGGCAAAACCTGCCAAAAAAGAAGCGCCGGTAAAGGAAGCCAAGGTTGAATCCAAGGCTGAATCCAAGGCCGCTCCTGCTGAGGCCGCGGCACCCAAGGTTGAGAAAAAGGCCGCTGCGCCTAAAAAGGAAGCAAAAGAAGAGGCTCCCGCCGCCGCCGCCGCCGCTTCGGCAGCAGCACCTTTGTTCACCGCTCCAGCTGATGGTGCCAAGGACAAATTGACTAACATCAAAGGCATTGGTCCTGTTGCTGAGAAGCAGTTGAACGAACAGGGCATCACAACATTTGCCCAAATCGCAGCTTTGACCAAGGAAGATGTTGTCAAAGTAGATGAATATATGCCATTTAGTGCCGACCAGATTAATGACTGGAAAGCCCAGGCTGAAAAAATGGCTGCTGAAAAGGCAAAAGGTTAACCCGCGCGGTTACCTCTTGAAGGAGAAAAGACATGGCACATAAAAAAGCCGGTGGCTCATCCAGAAACGGCCGCGATTCCGCAGGGCGCCGCCTTGGCGTCAAGAAATTTGGCGGCCAGTCCGTCATTCCAGGCAATATCATCGCCCGTCAGCGCGGCACCAAGTGGCACCCAGGCACCAATGTAGGCATGGGCAAGGACCACACGCTATTTGCACTTACTGAAGGCAAGGTCACATTTGCGACCAAAGCCAATAAACGCACCTATGTATCCGTGATGCCAATTGCGGAGGCTGCTGAATAACCGGATACCAAAGTTTCATCCGGTGGCCCAAAACCCCGGATGTCATAAAACAGACATTTTAGAAGGGGAGATGGACCACCATCTCCCCTTTTTGATTCAAGTTCTCAAACGCGGATCAAAAAGGCAAACCGACGAAAAGAAGGAATGCCAAAATGGATATTCTCGTCACCAGACGTTTGACCTTGAGACCCCCTCTGGATGTTGATGCAGAGGCAATTACCGCAGCATTGCAGGACACCAATGTGACCCGCATGCTGACGAGTGTGCCAAATCCCTATGGCATTTCGGACGCGGTGGAGTGGATCAAGAAGGCGCAGAATAATTCAAACGACCTTCACTTTTGCATCTATCGGCAAAAACTTCTCGGCGTTGTATCCATTCGCCATTCAGATTCTGGCTTGCCGGACCTGGGTTATTGGCTAGAGCGCTCCGCCTGGGGCCAGGGGCTGATGAGTGAAGCTGCCCGGGCCACGGTATCCCATGCATTTCGCAAATTCGGCCACGATCGCATCACCTCCGGCGCCTACGAAGATAATCGTGCATCCACCACTATTCTTCAGAAACTCGGTTTTCAGACCGAAGGCGCAATTGTCGATCACAATGCAACGCGGAATTGCGATGTCACCTGTAATCGCATGGTCCTCACCCGTGAGAAGTTCGAACAGAAGTTCGGATCTCTCGATACCAGCGCCGCAGCCTGACATGACCCGGCAGGAATTCATTGTCGAACGACCGTGAAGCTCTGATTGCTCCCTCGAGCATCCTAAAGGACCTTGTCCCGCCCAGTAATATGGTGCGGGGCATGGTCTTTCGGATGGGCTTGGTCTAAATCAACTTCGCTTATCAGCTTCCGGTACACCTATGAAATTCCTCGATTCTGCAAAAGTCTATATCAAGTCCGGTGCCGGTGGTGCGGGATGCGTTTCCTTTCACCGGGAGAAATATATCCAATATGGCGGCCCCGATGGTGGCAATGGCGGCAAGGGCGGCGATGTCTGGGTTGAAGCCGTCAACAATCTCAACACGTTGATTGACTATCGTTTTCAGCAACATTTCAAGGCCAAGACCGGGGTCCATGGCATGGGCCGCAATCGCCACGGTGCCAAAGGTTCCGATGTCGTGATGATGGTTCCAACCGGTACACAGGTCTATGAAGAAGACAATGAAACGCTGATTTGTGATCTGACGGAAGAAGGACAACGCTTTTTGATCGCCAAGGGCGGCAATGGCGGTTTCGGCAATGCCCACTTCAAAACATCAACCAATCAGGCCCCACACCGTGCAAATCCCGGATTGCCAGCCGACGAGCGGACAATTTGGCTGCGCCTGAAGCTCATCGCAGACGCCGGCATTATTGGCTTGCCCAATGCCGGAAAATCGACCTTTCTGGCAACCGTCAGCGCTGCAAAACCCAAAATTGCGGACTATCCCTTCACCACCCTGCATCCCAATCTGGGCGTTGCCCGCATTGACGGGCGCAGTCTGGTGATTGCCGACATTCCAGGCCTCATTGAAGGTGCCCATGAAGGTGTCGGCATTGGTGACCGGTTTTTGGGCCATGTGGAGCGGACCCGCGTTTTGCTGCACCTTGTTTCCGGCAATGAAGAAAACGTCGCCGAAGCCTATCAAATCGTCCGCACCGAAGTGGAAGCCTATGCAGAAACACTGGGTGACAAGCTCGAAATTGTTGCCCTGTCGCAAATTGATTCTCTCAGCAAGGATGATCTTGAGCAAAAACTATCCGACCTGAAAAAGGCCAGCGGCACCGTTCCAATGCCATTATCTTCGGTGGCTCATCTGGGCACGGACGACGTGTTGCGCGCCATGATGGATCATATTGAAGCCGAAAAAGAACAGGAAAATCCGCAAGAGGTCGATCTACGCTGGCAAAAAACACGGCTGGATGAGGCCACCGATGACTGAAAATCGCGACCGCCTCGACGCCCTGAAAGGCGCAAAGCGAATTGTCATCAAGATCGGCAGTTCGCTGCTGGTGGACCCCGGCCGCGGGATCAAGGAAAGCTGGCTGGAGACGCTGGTTGAAGACATTGCCAACCTGCATCAGCACGGCAAACAGATTCTGATCGTTTCATCCGGCGCCATCGCGCTGGGTAGAAAAGTGCTGGACCTGCCCAAACGTCCGTTGAAGCTTGATGAAAGCCAGGCCGCCGCCGCCGTTGGCCAGATTGAACTGGGTCGCGCCTGGTCGAAGGCGCTGTCAATGCAAGACATGGTGCCCGGGCAGATATTGCTGACGCTGAACGATACCGAAGGTCGCGCCAGTCGCCGTTCCTATCTCAATGCCCGCGATACGATTGAACGCCTGTTGTCATTTGGTGCCGTGCCGGTAATCAATGAGAATGACACCATCGCCACATCGGAAATCCGTTATGGCGACAACGACCGCCTCGCCGCCCGGGTTGCAACCATGCTGGGTGCTGATCTTCTGGTGCTGCTTTCAGATATTGATGGCCTGTACACGGCCCCTCCCGGAACCGGTAAACAGGTCGACTTCATCCACCATGTGGAAACAATTACGCCCGCTATCGAAGCAATGGCCGGCAGCGCCGGGTCAGAACTTTCACGCGGCGGCATGGTTACCAAAATCGAAGCCGGCAAGATTTGCACCCGTGCCGGGACTGCCATGATCATTGCTTCGGGAAAACGCGAGCACCCTATTGCCGCCATTAAAAATGGTGAGCAGCACAGCTATTTCAAAGCCAGGCAGATTAAGGCAGGAGCCCGTAAGGCGTGGATCGCCGGTCAGCTCGACACCAGCGGCAATATCGTTGTTGATGACGGCGCTGCCCGGGCGTTGAAGCGCGGAAAGAGCCTGTTGCCTGCCGGTGTCATCAACGTATCGGGAAGCTTTTCGCGCGGTGATGCCATCACCATTCTCGCCAGTGACAATTCCATTCTCGGCCATGGCCTCATCGGCTATGATTGTGATGAGACAGATTTGATTAAGGGTGCTCAGTCTGATGAACTGCAGTCGCTGCTTGGCTATGCCGGGCGACCGGCACTGGTTCACCGCGACGATATGGCGTTGGTGGACAACAGTCCTGAAGCGAACGAGACGACAGAAAGTTCCCAAAATGCTCGATAAATCCAAACATTCCCAATCAGAAATTGCTTCGATCATGCAAGATATGGGACGCAAAGCGGCGGCGGCAGCGAAAGTCCTGGCCACGGCTTCCAGCGACCGCAAACACGCAGCATTAATTGGAGCAGCAGAGGCGCTGCGGCACAATGCCGGAAAAATTCTCGATGCCAATGCCATCGACATGGCCAATGGTCGCGAACAAGGCCTGTCGAAAGCCATGCTTGACCGGTTGAACCTGACAAAAGAACGCATTCTCGATATGGCCAATGCCGTATCCGCCATTGCCGAGCTCACCGACCCGGTCGGTCAGATAATTGCCAACTGGGATCGTCCTAACGGCCTCAATATCTCCCGCGTTCGCACGCCACTTGGCGTGATCGGGGTGATTTATGAAAGCCGCCCAAACGTCACAGCAGATGCCGGCTCGCTTTGTCTGCAGGCAGGCAATGCCGTGATCCTGCGCGGTGGTACCGACAGTTTCAATTCCTCACGTGCCATTCACGACTGCATGGTAGCCGGGCTGAAATCAGCAGGTCTTCCTGAACATGCCATTCAATTGGTGCCACTCACCGACCGGGCAGCCGTGGGTGAAATGTTGAAGGGACTAAATGGCCACATCGACGTGATTGTCCCACGTGGTGGACGCGGTCTGGTCGAGCGGGTGCAAAGCGACGCCCGGGTGCCGGTGTTTGCCCATCTGGAGGGTCTGGTCCATGTCTATGTCGACAAATCGGCTGATCTCGACATGGCAATCAATATCATCATCGATGCCAAATTACGCCGGACCGGTATTTGCGGCGCAGCCGAAACTCTGTTGATCGACAAGAATGACGCAGACAGGTTGGCCAAGCCGTTGATCAGCGCTCTAATGGAGGCAGGCTGTACAGTGCGGGGCGATGCATCAATTCAGGCCATGATACCGCAGGTTGACCCTGCCAATGAAGCTGACTGGTCGACCGAATATCTTGATTCGATTATTACCGCAGGTCTGGTTGACGGGGTGGATGGGGCCATTTCGCATATCAATAACTGGTCATCCAGTCATACAGAAGCCGTTCTGGCAGAAGACCCGAAGGTGGTCCAAGCGTTCATGAACCAGATCGACAGCGCCATTTTGATGCATAATGCATCCACCCAGTTCGCTGATGGCGGGGAGTTCGGCATGGGTGCTGAAATCGGCATTGCCACCGGTAAAATGCATGCCCGCGGCCCGGTTGGCGTGGAACAGTTGACCAGTTTCAAATATGTCGTGCGCGGCAATGGCCAAATTCGCGGATAGACCAGGTGCGCGGCGAGAACCCATTGGACAGACAATATTTGCGCATGCCATTTACCCAGCGCGGGCAACGTATCGGCTTGTTTGGCGGTTCCTTCAATCCACCTCATAAAGGCCATGTTCACGTCTGTGAACTGGCCCTGAGAAAGCTGAAATTATCCCAGATATGGTGGCTGGTGACACCAGGCAATCCTTTGAAAAATCACTCTAATCTAGCTCCACTGCGAGATCGGATCACAGCCTGCGAAGCAATTACACCTGATCCCAGAATGAAGATAACTGCCTGTGAAGCCAGCCTGCCAACGCGCTATACAGCCGACACCATCGCGCATATTGTCGAACGCAATCGTCTGGCGCGGTTTGTCTGGATTATGGGGGCTGACAATCTTGGGCAGTTTCATCTATGGGAGCGCTGGCGTGATATCGCTGGCCTGTTGCCAATCGCCGTGATAGATCGCCCAGGCTCGACCCTTGCGCTGCATTCTGCCAAGGCGGCGCAGGTATTGCGTCATTGCAGAGTTGACGAAAGCGACGCGCCGTTATTGGCAGATTTCCAGCCGCCTGCCTGGACCTTTTTACATGGACCGCGCAATTCGCTGTCATCGACTGCGATACGGGCACTAAAAAAGTGACCCCAACTATATATTGAACTTGTCATCGATTGGCGCTTATCATGGGGTATCTGCTGTCACGCAGATGTAAAGTGTGAATGGTGATCGTATATCGGGGAAATCCCCCCGCCTAAATAACCACAGAAAGGCCAACAAACTGAACGCACAAACTCAAACGACCAGTGCCGCGCCGGGCAGCAAGCCCGAATCGCTTCTGGAAACAATCCTCGCCAGCCTTGATGATTCCAAGGCCGAAGAAATCACTCATATCGACATTGAAGGTAAATCACCCGTCGCCGATCATATGATCGTCACCAGCGGGCGCTCGCATCGTCACGTCAACGCGGTCACCGATCGCTTGTTGCGCGACTTAAAGGATGCTGGCAAAGGCAGTCCCAAAGTTGAAGGCGTTCCGGCCTGCGACTGGGTGCTGGTGGATGCCGGCGATGTCATTGTCCATATATTCAGACCCGAAGTCCGGGACTTCTACAATCTGGAAAAATTGTGGTCGACGATTGCAGAAAATGAGTCGGCTTGAGCGGTTAACCTGCTGATGCAATTGATACTTGCTGCAATCGGGCGGCTTAAAAAAGGGCCCGAACGAGAGCTTGTCGCCCGCTACGGCGACCGCCTGGTCAAGGCTGGCAAGGCGATTGGCATCTCGGAATTCAACACCATTGAAATTATCGAAAGTCGAGCCTCTTCCGGTGCCAAGCGCAAACAGGACGAGGCGCGAAGCCTGTTGTCACGGCTGCCGGAAAATTGTGCCATTTTTGCCTTCGATGAACGTGGCAAATCTCCCAACAGCCGCCAGTTCGCCAAATTGGTTGGCCAGCAGCTCGACGGTGGCACTCAGACATTGGCGCTGATCATCGGTGGTCCCGATGGGCTTGATCCCGGCCTCACAGATCAGGCTGACAAACTGATTTCGTTTGGTGCAGCAACATTTCCACATCAACTGGTGCGGGTACTTGTTCTGGAACAGGCCTATCGGGCCGTCACCATATTGACCAACCACCCCTATCACCGGGATTAGCGGTGGCTGCTTTTTTATGGTTAATTAATCCTTAACACAGGCGGGATTAGATTGCCCGCATCGATTCCAGCCCTATTTCACCATGCGAACAAACTGCAAAATCTGGTTTATTCTTCAGACCTTGCGAGGGCCTTTCGCAGCAGGTGTTGTTGTCTTGTTGGCAAGCAACCTGGCTGGAGCGCAATCTACGCTCACTGACCGCCAATCCACCATCGAACAATTGGAAGCGGTCACCAACAATTTGAATGCAGCCGAACAACGTCAACAAGAATTGAAAAAGCAGATCGAATCGCTCGACAGGGATGTTGGCGCCATCAACCGAGCGCTGGTCGAAGGAGCCAAACGGGGCCAGGAGCTGGAAGAATCCATCACTGAAACCGAGGAACGGTTAGCCGTCCTGGTAAAATCTCAGAAACGACTGAGCGGTTCTTTGCAGGGCAAACGAGCTCTTCTGAGCGAGGTACTTGCTGCGCTTCAACGGATGGGTACCAACCCGCCACCAGCATTACTGGTCCGTCCCGAAGATGCGCTGTCCTCGGTGCGCAGTGCCATTCTTCTGGGATCGGTGGTGCCCGAAATCGGGGCGCAGGCCAGGATTCTGCTCACCGAACTTACCGCCTTGAAGGAAATTTCCGCTTCCGTCGCGCTTGAAAAAGACAATCTTACCCGCGGGTTGAATACATTGGCAGAGGATGAAACCAGACTCTCTTTACTGGTTGAGCAAAAGCAAAGTCTGGTCACACAATCCCGCAATGAACTGGTGAACGAACGCGCCAGAGCCATAGAACTTGGCAAAAAAGCGATATCTCTCAAAGATTTGATTAGTGACCTTGAAAGCCAGATAGCATCTGCAACTGCCGCTGCCAAAGCCGCCAAGGAAGCAGATTTACGCCGTCAGCAACGCGAGAGGGACCGGCTGGCAAGTACCCGAAAAGAGCTCGAGGCGGGTAAAGTTCCAACCGATAAAAACGGCTCACTCGCCAACGTTTACAATCCGTCTCGCATCGAACCTGCAATTGCTTTCAGTCAGGCCCGGGGCACTCTGTTGCGACCGGTCAGCGGCCAGGTTTTATATGGATTTGGGGAAGAAGCGTTCGGACAGGGCAAGAGTCGCAGCGTCGCCATATCGACCCGCCCCAATGCCCGCGTACGTTCTCCCACTGATGGTTGGGTGGTATATGCAGGGCCTTTCCGCTCTTATGGGCAAATCCTTATTTTGAACGCAGGTGAGGGCTATCACATGGTTCTGTCCGGCCTCGCCGAAGTCAATGTAGAGGCTGGCAGATTCGTTTTAGCGGGTGAGCCGGTTGGCAGAATGGGGGTGATCCGCTTTGCTGCGGCAATTCCTTTAGATTTGGGTTCCAATAAGCCTGTTCTGACTGTAGAGTTGCGCAAAGATGGTAAATCCATCGACCCGGCTCCCTGGTGGGCCATCCGCAAGAGGTCGCAAAAACAAAATCGCCCGAAACAGGGCACGTAAAAAGGTTTAGGAAATGATTCGCAGAATATCTTTGCTGATGACAGCGGCCGCAGTGGGTGCCTTGACTGCAGTGGCCGTACACCAGGGATCTCAATTTGCGTCACGAGCTGATGCCGCGGGTTCTGAAACCTATCGTCAACTTGATATATTCGGGGATATTTTTGAGCGGGTCCGTTCGCAATATGTGACCAAACCCGAAGAAGAAAAGCTGATCAAAAATGCTATCAATGGCATGTTGCAGGCACTGGACCCGCATTCGTCTTACCTTGACCTCAAGGAAAGCAACTCCATGCGCGAGCAAACCAAGGGCGAATTTGGTGGTCTTGGCATTGAAGTGACGATGGAAAATGAGCTGGTCAAAGTGATCACGCCTATTGATGACACACCTGCCTCCAAGGCCGGCGTTCTGGCGGGAGATCTGGTGAGCCAGATTGATGGCGAAAACGTTCGCGGGCTGTCGCTACAGCAGGCGGTTGAAAAAATGCGCGGGCTGGTCAACACGCCAATTGAATTGACCATATTGCGCAAGGGTGCTGACAAGCCACTCAAGATCAAGATTGTCCGTGCGATAATTGAGCTTAAATCTGTAAAATTTCGGGTGGAAGGCGACGATGTCGGCTATGTGGACGTCAATGGTTTTACTGAAAAAACCCTGCCCGGCGTAGAAAATGCCATCAAAAAAATTCGCGAGGATGTTTCCGACGACAAGCTGAAAGGCTATGTACTCGACCTGCGCCTTAACCCCGGCGGTTTGTTGGGACAGGCGATTGGCGTATCCAACGCTTTCCTCAACCGCGGGGAAATCGTTTCCACCCGTGGCCGCGACAAAAACGACGTTCAGCGCAACAACGCAACACCTGGTGATCTGACCCGCGGCAAACCGGTCATTGTTTTGATCAATGGAGGCTCGGCCAGTGCTTCGGAGATTGTTGCCGGTGCGCTGCAGGATCATCGCCGCGGTACCGTGCTCGGCACGCGCTCGTTTGGCAAAGGCTCTGTTCAGACGATCATCCCTCTGGGTGGTGATAATGGTGCGTTGAGACTGACAACAGCGCTTTATTACACGCCTTCAGGCTGTTCCATTCAGGGCAAGGGAATCGATCCGGACATCAAGATCGAACAACCATTGCCGGATGAACTCAAGGGGCGCGTTGAAGCTCGCGGGGAATCCAGCCTGCGCAATTCCATCGAAGGCGAAAGTCAGGATGATTCTGGTTCCGGTTCGTTTGCCTATGTGCCACCTGATCCCAAGGACGACGTACAGTTGAACTATGCACTCGACTTGCTGCGCGGAATTAAAAGTAACGCTGCATTCCCGCCAAACCTTGAAGGGGTGGTGGGCAATGTTGAAGGGTGTAAGCGCGTTTAACAATTCTAACCCTATGATGCCGCTGGGGGTTGCCGCCAATGGATGATCTGCACAAACCGCTGGGGAAGCCCGGCAAAGTGCCATCCAATAGTCAATGGATCCTGCCTACCATTCTGGCAACAGGAACCGCGCTTCTCAGTCTAACCGCCTATTTTGTACTTGATGCGAGGAACGATGGTCGCACCAGTGTGGCCATCAATGATACCAATCCGGCCGGATCAACAACCACACCGGCCACTCCTTCTGAGCAACCGGCATCTGTTGATAATCAACCAAACAAACCAACGACCATTGGACAGTCAGGATCTGAATTTGACCTCAGCAAGGTCAAACCGCTCAGCCCTGTAGAGCCCTTGCCCAATGCGACGAATGGCCAGGCTGAAGCACCAGCCTTCAAGCCAGTCCAGAAACCGGCGGGCAGATTGTCGAACTGGATGCCGGTACCGGATCTGGTTGAAAAATCTGAATTTGGATCCCTGCCCCGCATATCTGACGGCAATGTGCGTCCGCTGGATGCTTATTCCCAATCCAGTGGTGTCAGTGGCGCCAATCGAATCGCGATCGTGGTGGGTGGGCTAGGCCTCAGTCAAACCGGTACCCAGGCAGCCATCAAGGATCTGCCCTCTTCCATTTCCCTGGGGTTTTCACCATTTGGCAACTCGCTACAGAGATGGATGCAAAATGCCCGCCGTGAGGGACACGAAGTTGTCCTGCAGCTGCCAATGGAGCCACTTGGCTATCCGACGATCAACCCGGGTCCAAGGACACTGATCAGTGGAGTGGAGCCGGGCAAGAACCTCATGAACTTGCGTTGGGCTCTGGGGCGCATGACAAATTATCCAGTTGTGATGAACTATCTTGGTGCTGGTCTGACCGGCAAGTCAGCAGATTTGCGCCCATTGCTGGAGGAAATCCGCAATCGAGGCCTGGGATATATTGATGATGGCTCCGCCAGTGCCAGTGTCGCGGTCAAGCTGGCGCAGGATCTGCGTCTGCCCCATGCTTCCGGCAGCATCATCATTGACGCGGTCCGCAATGAAGATCGCATTCGAAATAACCTCAAAGTGCTGGAATCTCTGGCCAAAGCGCGGGGTTTTGCCATCGGTACAGCCTCGGCTTTCCCTGAATCAGTCAGGATTATCAAGGATTGGGCAAAACTGGCTGAAAAGAGCGACATTATCGTCGTTCCGGTCAGCAACCTGTTGAAGGACTATGGGAGATGAAAATTTGACCGATCAATGGCAGCATCTGCCTTATCGCCCCTGTGTTGGTATCATGGTTCTTAATCAACATGGAAAAGTCTGGACTGGCCGACGCATATCAGAAGGCAATACAGAATATTCCGGCTCACCAAAACGCTGGCAGATGCCGCAGGGTGGCATCGACAAGGGGGAAGACCCCCGGCCGGCCGCGCTGCGCGAGCTCTATGAGGAGACCGGCATATCCAGTGTCGAACTTTTAGATCAAACCAGCGACTGGCTGAATTACGATCTGCCAGCGCATATGTTGGGAACCGGGTTGCGGGGGAAATATCGCGGCCAAAAACAGATGTGGTTTGCCTACCGCTTTGTCGGCGATGAATCAGAGATTGCCATCAATCCACCACCGGACGGAAATGAAGCTGAATTCGATGACTGGCGCTGGGAAGAAATGGCCAGATTGCCGGACTTGATCGTTGATTTTAAGGTCGACATTTACACTCAGGTCGTTACCCGATTTTCTCATTTGGCCGGGTAAAACTTTCCACTGTGCCGATTGAGCATAAAAAATCGCTGTCCTGCAACAGCGGCTTCAAAATTGATATCCGGCATTATCAGGCGGGCAGAATGCTTGGCTCAAGACGGTTAAGCTGATCAAGATAGCTATGCGCTGCCAACTTTTTCTCTTCATCACCAGCGGCATGATGAAGCTCGTATTCTTCCTGGGCGATACGCTTTTGCTCTTCCCAGGCTTCCTTGGTAACATCTTCTTTTGGCATGGCAAATTCAGCCAGTACCGTTACGCTGGTCGGTGTAATGTCAGCAAAGCCACCGCGTACGAAAAATGCGCTTTCAGATCCATCACCCATTTTAACGCCAACAAGACCGGGACGCAGGCTGGTCATAACGGCCGCATGTTTTGCAAGAACCCCCATATCACCTTCAACGCCAGGGATGGTCACCATTTCAGCATCACCCGACAACAGAAGTTTTTCGGGAGAAACGAGTTCGAATGTGAAATTCTCAGCCATGACTTCTCTTTTATCTTAGCGGCAATGGCCGCCTGATTAAGGACGGCCAGATCCGGGCAATATTAGGCAGCTTCGGCTGCCAGTTTCTGGGCTTTTTCAATCGCTTCGTCCATGTTGCCGACCATGTAGAACGCGGCTTCTGGAAGATGATCATATTCGCCGGCCACAAGACCTTTAAAGCCTTTGATGGTGTCTTCCAGATCGACCAGCTTACCTGGTGAACCGGTAAAGACTTCAGCAACGAAGAATGGCTGCGACAGGAAGCGTTCGATCTTGCGGGCACGGGCCACGGCGATCTTATCTTCTTCCGACAATTCATCCATGCCCAAAATGGCGATAATGTCCTGCAGCGCCTTATAGCGTTGCAATACTTCCTGCACGGAACGCGCAATCCCGTAATGCTCTTCACCGATGACCAACGGGTCCAGCATTCGTGATGTTGAATCGAGTGGATCCACCGCAGGATAAATGCCCTTTTCAGCGATAGAGCGGTTCAAAACCGTTGTCGCATCGAGGTGAGCAAACGATGTTGCAGGTGCCGGGTCGGTCAGGTCATCAGCAGGCACATAAATCGCCTGAACCGAAGTGATCGATCCTTTGTGAGTTGTTGTAATACGTTCCTGCATGGTGCCCATATCTGTCGCCAGAGTAGGCTGATATCCCACAGCGGAAGGAATACGACCCAACAGGGCTGACACTTCCGAACCAGCCTGTGTGAAGCGGAAAATGTTGTCGATGAAGAACAAAACATCCTGGCCTTTGTCACGGAAGTCTTCCGCAATGGTCAGACCGGACAGTGCAACACGGGCACGGGCTCCGGGAGGCTCGTTCATCTGACCATAAACCAGGGCAGCTTTTGATCCGGTTGTTGAGCCTTTGTTTTTGTTTGGATCAACGTTCACGCCGGATTCGATCATTTCCCAATAAAGGTCATTGCCTTCACGGGTACGCTCACCAACACCGGCAAATACGGAGTATCCACCATGGGCTTTTGCCACATTGTTGATCAATTCCATGATCAAAACGGTCTTGCCAACGCCAGCACCGCCGAACAGGCCGATTTTACCGCCTTTTGCGTATGGAGCGAGCAGGTCAACGACCTTAATGCCGGTGACGAGGATTTCGGCTTCAGTTGACTGATCCACATAATCGGGAGCTTCAGCGTGGATCGCGCGGCTCGTTGTCGCCGTGACCGGGCCAACCTCATCCACAGGTTCACCAATCACGTTGATGATGCGGCCGAGCATTTCGTCGCCTACCGGAACCATGATCGGGTTGCCGGTGTCGGCAACTCCCTGACCTCGAACCAAACCTTCGGTACCGTCCATCGCGATGGTGCGAACGGTATTTTCGCCCAGATGCTGCGCAACCTCGAGAACCAGACGGTTGCCGTTATTGTCACATTCCAGAGCGTTCAAAATCGGTGGCAGGTCACCGTCGAACTGCACATCTACAACAGCACCAATAACCTGAGAGATTTTCCCGGTCGCCGTTGATGCCTTTGCTTTGCTCTTGGCCGGAGCCTTTTTGGCAGCGGCTTTTTTGGCCGGTGCTTTTTTGGGGGCTGCTGCTTTCGCCATGGTGTCTAACCCTTGTTTTCCTTGTTTGCCTTGTTCTTCAATAATGAAGATCTTGGACTAGAGCGCCTCAGCACCCGCGATAATTTCAATCAATTCAGTGGTAATTTGTGCCTGACGCTGACGGTTAAATGTCTGGGTCAGTTTGTCGATCATTTCGCCCGCATTGCGCGTCGCGTTGTCCATTGCAGACATCCGCGCACCCTGTTCAGAGGCCGCATTTTCCAGCAATGCACGGAAGATCTGCACGGTCACATTGTTTGGTAACAAATCGGCAAGAATTTCGTTCTCGTCCGGCTCGTATTCATAAAATGTAGAGGCTGAGTCTGCGTCGCTTTCCACGTGTGGAATGCTCGGTGGAATAATCTGCTGTGCGGTTGGTATCTGACTGATAACCGACTGAAACTCTGAGTAAAACAGTGTTGCAACATCAAAATCATCAGCATCAAACATGCCCAGAACTTGATGGGCAATATCAGCAGCGTTGTTATAGCCAACATGTTTGACTTCACGCAGGTCAACAACCGGCAGCATGATGTCGTCGAATTCGGAGCGCAGAACATCTGCACCCTTTTTGCCAATGCATAAAATCTTAACCGTCTTGCCGCCCGCCAGCAGTTCGCGAGCCTTTTCACGACCCAGGCGGGCAATGGAGGAGTTAAACCCACCACACAACCCGCGTTCGGCGGTTGCAACAATCAACAGATGCGTCTGGTCGCTTCCGGTACCGGCCAACAGCTTAGGCGCATTGGATGTATCATCGCCAATTGCCGCGGCAATGTTGGCCATCACGTTGTCCATACGCTGAGAATAAGGCCGGGCGGCCTCAGCTGCAGTCTGGGCACGACGCAGTTTTGCCGCCGCAACCATTTGCATGGCTTTGGTGATCTTCTGCGTCGCCTTGACGGAGGCGATCCTGTTTCTAAGATCCTTGAGTGAAGCCATTTGGGCCTTTCCTCACCTTATCCGTTAGTGCTTAGGCAAAGCCTTTGGCAAATGCATCGATTGCAGCTTTCAAGCTGGCGGTCAGATCGTCATCAAGAGCCTTCTTGGTGCCGATATCAGCCAGCAGTTGAGCATGATCATTGCGAAGCGAGGTCAACAGGCCTTCTTCAAATGCACCCACCTGGTTAACCGCCAGACCATCAAGATAGCCGTTCACACCAGCGTAAAGCACAGCAACCTGTTCTTCGGTTTTAAGTGGTGAGAATTGTGGCTGTTTCAGCAGTTCCGTCAGCCGCGCACCGCGGTTCAGCAGACGCTGCGTGGAAGCATCCAGATCGGAACCAAACTGCGCAAAAGCAGCCATTTCACGATACTGGGCCAATTCACCTTTAATCGAACCAGCAACCTGTTTCATCGCCTTGACCTGAGCAGCCGACCCGACGCGGGACACCGACAAACCAACGTTCACAGCAGGGCGAATACCCTGGAAGAACAGATCGGTTTCAAGGAAGATCTGACCATCGGTGATCGAGATCACGTTGGTTGGAATAAATGCTGACACATCATTACCCTGGGTTTCAATAACTGGCAGAGCAGTCAGCGAACCAGCACCGTTGTCTTCGTTAAGCTTGGCAGAACGTTCCAGCAGACGGGAATGAAGGTAGAAAACGTCACCTGGATAAGCTTCACGTCCAGGTGGACGACGCAGCAGCAGGGACATCTGACGATAGGACACAGCCTGTTTGGACAGGTCATCATAACCGATCAGGGCATGCATGCCGTTGTCGCGGAAATATTCACCCATCGCACAGCCGGTGAACGGTGCCAGATACTGCATTGGAGCAGGGTCAGATGCGGTCGCAGCAACAACAATGGAATAATCCATCGCGCCGCGCTCTTCGAGAACCTTCACGAACTGGGCAACCGTTGAACGCTTCTGGCCAATCGCCACATAGACACAATAAAGCTTGTCGCTTTCATTGTCGCCCTTATGAGCAGGTGCCTGGTTCAGGAACGTATCGAGAATGATCGCAGTCTTCCCAGTCTGACGGTCACCAATGACCAACTCGCGCTGGCCACGACCAACCGGGATCAATGCGTCAATTGCCTTCAGGCCAGTCGCCATAGGTTCATGCACCGATTTACGCGGGATGATGCCGGGGGCTTTGACGTCAACGCGGGCGCGCTGCTTGGACTTGATCGGTCCCTTGCCATCAATAGGGTTGCCAAGACCGTCAACCACGCGGCCGAGCAGTTCTTTGCCAACTGGTACATCCACAATGGCACCGGTCCGCTTAACGGTGTCGCCTTCTTTAATGCCGCGGTCGTTACCAAAGATAACGACACCAACATTATCGGCTTCAAGGTTCAGGGCCATGCCCTGAATCCCACCGGGAAACTCGACCATCTCACCAGCCTGGACTTTGTCCAGACCGTAAACACGGGCGATACCGTCACCAACGGACAGAACCTGTCCTACTTCAGAGACTTCCGCCTCTTTACCGAAATTTTTAATTTGGTCTTTCAGAATTGCGGAAATTTCCGCAGCACGAATATCCATCTAGCCGACCTCTTTAAGTGCGAGCTTCAAGGAAGAGAGTTTGGTTTTGATTGATGTGTCGATCTGGCGTGAGCCAATCTTCACAATCATGCCGCCCAAAAGCGACGGATCAACCGTCACATCAAGCGCCACATCTTTGCCGACAACACCTTTCAGCGTTGTCTTCAACTGTTTTGTCTGATCGGCGGTCAGTTTCTGCGCGACAGTTACCTGTCCGTTCACTTCGCCACGATGTTCAGCCAGTTTCTGGCGGAACGCGACCAACATATCAGGAACTGCAAACAGGCGTCTATTGCCTGCTACAACCCGGATGAAATTTCCAGCAAGGCCGGCAATTTTTGCTTTGTTCATAATAGCGTCTATCGCCGCTACCTGATCATCAGCTGTAAATACGGGTGAATTGACCAGGCGCATCAAATCATCACTGCCTTTCAGCAATGCATCGACACGATTAAGGTCTTTTTCAACGGCCGCAATCTTTTTTTCAGAAACGGCCAATTCAAACAACGCCGACGCATAGCGTTCTGCCACACCGGAAATCTGGCCGGATGCTGAGGAAGAGGTGTCTGCCAAAGGTCGATCTTCTCAAGCGTTGCGTCAGGGACCAAATGGCGACTGATGCCGACGGACCGCTGAACCTGGATGTAACTATTATTTTTGCCCGGATCACGACTGCAACCCACGGCAAAATCGAGCTTCCCCTAGCACGGGTTTTTTAGACTCGCAACAGGGAGAGGCATGGCTTTTGTACTGCTTTTTGCCTATCCGGGCGATTCCGGCCATTTCTTTTGGGAAAGCGGGGATAAAATTAGACCAAACCGAAGACTTCCAGCGCAAATCGCAATGGGAAGTAGGCCCCTAACGCTGCGATGACGGTTGCCGCGAGACAATGAATATTAAAGCTGCGGTCAACCACCATTGCGATGAGGCGCCCGAGCAACGCCCCGATAAAGGCCAGTCCCAATGCAAAATAGGTAAAAGGTTGCGCCAAAATGATGCAGGCCAGCCCGAGACCCACCCACATCCCGCCAAACGATCCACGCAGCTCTGACAGGCCATTATTTGTGTCTGATCGGACTGCCAGCCCCAGTAAATGGCCAATTTTTTGGGGAAATAGCATCACGGCAAGGCCAATTACCATGGTGGCCACTGCTGTTAGCCATGCCAGACGTTCCGACCAGTCGTCGGGGAAAACTATTTCGATCATAGAACCGCACAGTGCTGATGTATTTGGCCAAAGTTTTACCGACCTGACGGCACATTGACCCCTGCAAATCAATTCATGCACAGGCAATTTCAGTTGAACACGCGATTCTCTCTGCCAAAACCTGCCACCCGATGATTTGTCACATCATCAAGATAGGTATTCTTGACAATTCAACTTCCTTACACAGGCCATACAGATGCAATTGCGGCAACAGCGCCACACCCCATCACAACGGCGATGACGGCCGTGACGACAGCGATGTTCGGCTTTGAATGTCGCGTTTTAGCTGGACTATTTCCTGGCGCGTGTGGGAGCTTCATGAGGCCCGTATCATTACTCCATATATCCAGTTTCAGGGTCATCGCGACGGCGTGGTCATAATAGCACATGGGAAAGCTCCAATTTTTCCCAAATATAGCGTTTACTCCTGACACCCCGTTGTCAGGAGTGTGTGTTAATCTGTCAGTAGACATCCACGAATGTGCAAGGACGAACGAATGTCCCGATCAAACCGATTGTTTGAGATAATCCAGATGCTGCGGGCTGCCAATAAACCCGTGCGGGCGCAGGATCTGGCCGAATCACTGGAAGTCTCCGAGCGCACAATTTATCGCGATATCTCGGCTTTACAGGCCATGCAAACCCCCATCGAAGGGGAAGCCGGGATCGGCTATATCATGCGCAACAGTTATGACCTGCCGCCACTCAACTTTGATCAGGAAGAGATCGAGGCCCTTCGGGTGGGTCTGCTGATGCTGTCACGCACCGGAGACAGTCAGCTGCAGCAGGCGGCCCAGCGGATTTGTGAGAAGATTGATGCGCTGCAGGATCGCGTCGACTGGCTGCAAGTCTCCTCCTGGGGCGCACCACTGGACGATCCGGAGCTGGGATGCGTTTCCAAGGCAGACCTGCGGGCCGCCATCCGCAGTGAAACCAAGCTGAAACTGACCTACCGCGATGAACATGAACAGCAAACTGAGCGGACAGTTCGCCCGATTTCTCTGGTTTATCATTTGGAACATGTGATTCTGATTGGCTGGTGTGAGCTACGCGGGGCGTTGCGGCATTTCCGCACCGACCGTCTGTATGGTTGCGATGTACTCGACGAACATTTTATTGGTGAAAGCGAGACACTGCGTCGGCTTTGGCTGGATCAGCTGAATTGGAAAATGGCTGAACCAGGCGGCATCCGAACTGACTGACTTATTGATCTCTTGGCGCAGCAGCGATATGCCGGGGTTCGCAAGTCTTCACAATTTGGAATTAAAACAAATGAATTTTTCCGAGGCAGGCATCCGCCTCAAGCAGCAATCTCAAATTCATTGGGACTCTGGGTGGGCGGCACTGAGAGCTACTCCCTTGCTGGCCTTTGCCATACCGTTTCTCGCTACCGGTCTGATTTTGCTCATACGCCTGTCGCCAGTTGGCTGGGTCACAGAAAAACCGGTTCAGGAAATCATCGCACCGACCGTCCTGGCATTAGCCGCAGGGTCGGTCTTGCTGGTCCACCATTGGACCCGGGCCAAATTCACATTGATGTTGTCGGTGTTCGTCTGGGCGCTGTTCCTGCGGGAACTGCATTTTGAATTCATGAATGGCGGCATACTTTTTGCCCTGGCTGGCCTGATGTGGTGGTTGTCAAATGTTCGACAACAACTGGTTGAATGGCTATCAAGTTTTTGGATCAGACTCTGGCTTGCCGGATGTTTCTGCACCTATTTCATCTCAGACATGATGGACCGGCATCTGTTTTCCTTCCTGCCGCATTATCGCTCGTGGAATGACAATGTGGAAGAAACACTGGAAACGGTTGGACATCTGATGGTTTTCGCCCTGGTCTTCATGGCGTTCAAAACAGCCCAGGATATCAGCGCCAGGAATCGCTGAAACTTACAGAAAACTCTGCGGATCAACATCAATCTGTACTCTGATCTGCCCACGCTCTCTGGGCCCGACCTGCATCCAGTCACGGATATAGGATTGCACGTCGAACTGGCGCGGCGCATGGACCAGCAGTCGATAGCGATGGCGACCGCGCACCAGCGCCATGGGAGCTTCGGCAGGTCCCAGCAAGAAAACATCGGAAGACTGAGGAGCAGCCCGCTTCAATGTTCTGGCGTGAGTCTCAACTTCTCTTTTATCCGGCCCGGAGATGATTAGCGCGACCAATCGGGCAAAAGGTGGCAGTGACGATTGCCTGCGCATGGCAATCTCCCGTTCATAAAAAGCTTCCCGATCACCGCCGACAATGGCGGCAATCACCGGATGTTCGGGATTATAAGTCTGCAGCAGACCAACCGACTGCCCACCAACGCGCCCTGCACGGCCGGTCACCTGAGACAATAATTGAAAAGTTCGCTCTGCAGCACGTGGATCACCATTGGCCAGACCCAGATCAGCATCCACAACTCCAACACAGGTCATCTGAGGAAAATTATGGCCCTTGGCCACCAGCTGAGTGCCAATCACAATATCAATTTCGCCCTTTGCGATAGCTTCAAGTTCCAGCCGCAATCGCGATACGCCTCCAGCCATATCAGAAGATAATACGATGATGCGTGCCTCAGGAAACAACTCATCCACTTCTTCGGCCAGCCGCTCAACTCCGGGACCACACGCCACCAGATGGTCCAGTGTGCCGCAGTTCGAGCAGGCTTCAGGTGTCGGTTCGCTATGACCGCAATGATGACACTGCAGCTGGTTGCGGAAACGATGCTCCACCAACCAGGCGGAGCAATTCTTGCACTCGAAGCGAAACCCGCAAACCCGGCACAAGGTCAAAGGCGCATAGCCACGACGGTTTAAGAACAACAGAGCTTGTTCCTGCCGCTCCAGCGACTTTTTCATGGCTTCGAGCAGGACTGGCGACAGAAACTTACCGCGCGGTGGCGGATGGGCCCTCATGTCGATGGTGGTCAGATCTGGCAGAACCGCATCGCCATGACGGTCGGCCATCTTAATATGTTGATAGCGCCCGGAATCGGCATTGACGCGACTTTCGATGCTCGGTGTTGCCGACGACAGAATACAGGGAAATTTGCCTAGCGACGCCCGCACCACGGCCATGTCTCGGGCATTATAAAACACCCGGTCTTCCTGCTTATAGGCGCTGTCATGTTCTTCATCGACGACAATCAGCCCCAGTTCCTTAAATGGCAAAAACAGTGCCGAGCGGGCGCCGGCAATTACCCGTACCTGCCCGGTCGCAACCTGCCGCCAGACCTTTTCCCGCATTTTTGGAGCCAAACCGGAATGCCATTGCGCCGGTGGGGCACCAAATCGCTGTTCAAACCGCTCCAGAAATGTGGTTGTCAGGGCGATCTCCGGCAACAGGATCATCACTTGATGGCCCTTCTCCAGCGCCGTAGCAACAGCTTCGAAATAAACTTCGGTTTTTCCAGAACCAGTCACCCCGTCCAGCAGCGAGCATGAATATTCGTCCGCCCCGACGCTGCTAACCAATAAGTCTGCGGCCTGCTGTTGCTGCTGGCTGAGTTTCGGGGCTGCAAAATCAGCCTGCGGCAGCGCGACCACTGCAGGAGCCGGAATCTTAATGATTTCAAACAGACCCTGTTTTGTCAGGCCATCAACCACCGAGCTGGATGTTCCAGCGGCATGGGCAAGACCTGAGCGTGTCCAGGACAGGAATTCTTCACCTTCCTGATTCTCTCTCACCAGGTCCAGTATTCGACGCCGGGCAGCAGTCAGGCGCTCGGGCTCTCCGCCAAGATAACGCAACCCTTCCAGCGGCGGTTCCGGGTCAAGCGCTCCCGGCGCGCGTAAAACTGAACGTAAAACCATGCCCGGTGGTGAAACTGTGTAGTCGGCCAGCCAGTCAACAAATCTGCGCATCTGCTGTGACAGACTTGGACAGTCAAACTTCATTTCGACGGCACGGAGTTTCTTTGGATCGACCGGTTTGGCGTCATTTTCCACCTCACGTGCAGTATCCCAAACCACGGCGGCAACTTTTCGGGGACCCAGCGGCACCTGAACAAAATCTCCCGGCACCAGCTGCATGTCGTCCGGCACACTGTAGGAATAGGGCCGCAATGCCGGGATCGGCAACAGCACCGAAACGGTCTGCAAATCGTTAGGAAAGTCCAGTGCGAGTTCCATTGATCCGCTGAGTTCCATAAATTGATGTTTTCACACGTGACCTTGCCACAAGCCTCAGCTATGACAGGCGCAAATTACGTTCAACTATGGGCGATAACAAATGGAGACGCACCCATGAAATTTTTTCTCGACACCGCAGATGTGGATGAAATCCGCGAATGGAGCCAGACCGGCCTGCTAGACGGTGTCACGACCAACCCCTCGCTTATTTTGAAGTCCGGCCGCGACATCAAAGAAGTGCTGGCCGAAATCTGTGATATTGTTGATGGTGATGTATCAGGTGAAGTCGCTGCGACCGATTACGACACGATGTTGGCTGAAGGACGTGAGTTGGCAAAGATCGCCAAAAATATCTGCATCAAACTGCCGATCACCATGGATGGCCTGCGCGCCTGCAAGACATTGGTAGACGAAGGTTTCAAGACCAATATGACGCTGTGCTTCAGCGCCAACCAGGCATTGTTGGTTGCCAAGGCCGGCGGCACTTATGTTTCCCCCTTTATCGGTCGTCTGGACGACATGGCGATCGACGGCATGGAACTGATTGAGGAAATCCGCGTCATTTTCGACAATTATGATTTCGACACGGAAATTCTTGCCGCGTCCATTCGCACCGTCAATCACGTCAAGGACTGTGCACTGGCCGGAGCTGATGTTGCTACCATGCCACCAAGCACAATTGAAAAACTGGTCAAACATCCTTTGACCGACGCCGGACTTGCCGCTTTTCTGGCGGACTGGGAGAAGACCGGTCAGAAAATCTGACCAGCCAGTTTATACCCTGACAATTTATGGTCGCCCCTGCCGGGGCGGCCACGTTTAAACCCAATCCTAACTTGCGACTGTCAAACAGGTGGTAATGGATGATTCGCCCCAAATACTGATCTATGCTGCGCCCTGCCTGTTGAAGGCCCTGGGCCAATGGAACGATCATCTGAAATCCGAGCGACGGCTGGCTGCAAATACGTTGGAGGCCTACGAACGGGACCTGCGCCAGTTCTGTCATCATCTGACTGACTATCTGGGCCATCCACCGCGAAAATCCGATTTTGCCGATCTCAAACCCCTGCATATGCGCGGTTATCTGTCGCGTCGCCGGGAGGTTGGAAATGGTCCGCGCACTCTGGCCCGTGATCTGGCCGGCATACGTTCCTTCGTTCGATTTCTCGAGCGACGGGGCGAGGCTTCAAGCACCGGGCTAACAGCCATGCGAGCACCCCGGCAGCCGGCAACCTTACCAAAACCCGTGGCCGCCGAAGAAGCCATGCAATTGATCAGTCAGGATCAGCAAATGCATGCCGAGCCGTGGATCGCCGCCCGTGATGCAGCCATCATGACTTTGCTTTATGGATGTGGTTTGCGCATTTCCGAGGGCCTCGGTCTGACCACCGAAGATTTTCAGATCAGCGATCCGGCAAATCCTGAGATTCGCACGGCTTCTCTGCGCATACACGGCAAGGGCGGCAAAATCCGGCTGGTACCTCTTCTTCCCATCGTCAGCCAAGCGGTAGAGGATTACATGCGACTTTGTCCTTATCATCTGTCACGCAATCAAAAGCTGTTTCGTGGCGCCCGGGGCGGACCGCTGCAACCGGCGGTTTTCCAGCGATCGATGCGGGTAATGCGCGGAGCACTGGGATTGCCCGCTACCGCCACGCCACATGCAATGCGTCATTCCTTTGCCACCCATCTTTTGGGCAATGGCGGAGATCTGCGTACCATTCAGGAATTGTTGGGGCATGCCAGCCTTTCCACCACACAAAAATATACCGCCGTCGACACCGACGCATTATTAAAAACCTGGAACACGGCCCATCCCCGGGCATGACAGGAGCAGGAGTCTTTATGAACAAATCAATTCGCCGTTTGATTCACCGAGTGACGCTGGCCTTGGCCGTTTCGGTGGGTGCATCCCACATTGCAAACGCCGAGGAAGTGGTCTGCGCCGGAAAATATCTGATCCCGCAGATCGAGCAGCAAAATCCCGAAATTGCCAGGCAGATGTATGCCGAGGCAGATGCAACATTGTATGGTAAAGGTTTGATATGGAAGGTTGAGAAAGATGGCCTTCAGCCGTCCTATCTGTTTGGCACGATTCACCTGTCTGATCCGCGGTTACTGGATTTGAAACCTGCCGCGAGACAGGCATTTGACAACAGCGACACGCTGGCCTTGGAAATCACCGAACTGCTGGATCCCAAAAAAATGGCAGGTGTCGTGTTCGCCGCATTTCAATATACCACCTATACAGATGGCACGACCCTGTCTGATAGGTTGAGTGAAGCAGACCAGAAAGCCCTGACCGCAGCGATTGAAAAAAAGCTCGGCCTGCCATGGTCTGTTGCTCAAAAGATGAAACCATGGGCCCTGATGGGATCTCTCGGTGCACCGGCCTGCGAAATGGCACGCAAGAAGGAGCAAAAACCAATCGTTGATGCCTTTCTTGGACAGATGGCGCAGACCCAGGGTAAGCAGATCGTGGCTCTTGAAACCATGATCAGTCAACTAAAAGCCATGGATGGCCTGCCCGAAGCGGCATCGCTGAAGGGACTGATGCAAACCGTCACGCTGGGCGCCCGTCTGGATGATCTGTTTGAAACCATGATACAGCTGTATTTGCAGGAAGAAACGGCGCTGGTCTGGGCGCTGATGCGCAGGGTATCCGCAGATGGATTTGCCGCTGCGCAGGATCATGCCCAATATGCTGAATTTCAACGCGAGATTGTAGTCAGACGCAATCATACCATGGCGCAAGAGGCCGAAAAACACATCGCCAAGGGCAGTGCATTCATCGCGGTTGGTGCGCTGCATCTCCCTGGTGAAGAGGGCATGGTCAACATTCTGGCACAGAAAGGCTATCGACTCAGCCGGGTTACTCAATAAACGTCCCGATTCGGGACACAAACGCGGGCAAATGCTGGCATGACATTTGCAAATTCCGTTGCATGGATGCGCTTGATTTGAAACGCGCATCGCAATCACGGAGTTTGACCCATGCGTGCGGCGCTAATTGCAGCAATATTTCTGACCCTTCCTTCATTCGCTTTCGCCAGCGACTTTAATCTTTATCCGGGATTTTCAGACCGGGACGCCTTTGTCGAAATGACGTCTGACAAAGGATTGATCGTCGAAATCGTGCTGCGCTGCGAGCGACAGGGCAATCAGGTAAAAGCCGGCATCATGACCTATTCCAAAGTCGAGGGATTATATTGCTCCAGCAAAATGCTGTGCACCCGCAACGCCGACAAGGCCGCAGACGATACCTGCGGCTACTAATCTCAACCAATCCAGTACGGCGAGCGACGAGCGATGCTCCACACGCGACGCACCTACATGTGAAGCGGTTTGTCGTATGTTGCCATAGCGGCTTCCTTGACGGCTTCCGACATGGTGGGGTGAGCATGGCAGGTGCGCCCGAGGTCTTCTGATGATCCACCGAATTCCATCAGCACAGCGGCTTCGTGAATCATTTCACCAGCACCAAACCCGACAATATGAACTCCGAGCACCCGGTCGGTCTTTTTGTCGGCCAGGAATTTGACGAAACCTTCGGTGACATTCATCGCCCGTGCACGACCGTTGGCGGTGAACGGAAACTGTCCCGAAACATACTCCACTCCATCTGACTTCAACTGCTCTTCCGTAGCTCCCACCGAGGCCACTTCGGGCTGGGTGTAAACCACACCCGGGATGACGTTGTAATTTACATGGCCGTGCTTGCCAGCAATGGTTTCAGCCACAGCAACGCCCTCATCTTCCGCCTTGTGAGCCAGCATCGGACCGTCGGTAACATCACCAATTGCGTAGATATTGGCAACATTTGTGCGCCAGTGCGCATCAGTCCTGACCTTGCCACGCTCGGTTTCAATGCCAACGGACTCCAGCCCCAAACCATCGATATACGGGGCCCGCCCGGTGGCCACCAGAACAACGTCGGCGTTCAGTGTTACTGCATCTCCGCCCTTCACAGGTTCGAAAGTCACAAGTCCCTTTTTGCCCTTTTTGGCGACAGCGGTGACCTTGGCATTCATCTTGAAAGTGAAACCCTGCTTTTTCAAACTGCGCTGAAACTGCTTGGTGACGCCGCCATCCATGCCACCAAGAATGGAACCAAGATATTCAACCACCGTTACCTTGGCGCCGAGACGCGACCAGACTGAACCGAGTTCGAGCCCGATAACACCGCCGCCGACAACCACCATTTCCTTGGGCACTTTGGACAGGGCAATTGCGTGATCTGATGAAACGATTGTCTGTTCGTCGAAGTCGACTTCCACACCGGGAATTCCGGCAACCACAGACCCGGTGGCAATAACAATATTTTTCGCCTCAAGGATTTCGGCTTTGCCTTTCTCATCTGTCACAGTGACGGAATTGGCTGAAGCAATCGAACCCGTTCCGCGGAATACAGTGATCTTGTTCTTTTTCATCAAAAAAGCCACGCCATCGACGTTGGCCTTCACAGTCAAGTCCTTGTGTTCCATCATTTTTGGCAGATCGAGCTTTGGCTTGCTGGTTCGAATTCCCAGTTTTTCAAAACCGTGTTGGGCTTCGTGGAACATCTCAGATGCATGCAGCAAGGCTTTTGACGGGATGCAGCCAACATTAAGACAAGTGCCGCCAAGTGTTGCCGACTTTTCCACTATGGCAACGTTTAGGCCCAGTTGTGCGGCCTTAATTGCGCACACATAGCCACCGGGTCCGGAGCCAATTACCACTACATCAAACTGATCTGCCATCTGAATTCTCTCTCGTGCTTAGATGGGTGGTCTCAACGACCGCCCGATACATTGATCGTGCTACCTGTTACGTAGGAAGCTTTTTTTGAGGCCAGCCAGATCACCGCTTCGGCGATTTCCTCGGGTTTTCCGGCTCGGCCCATCGGTACGGTGTGGGCGAGATCGACAGCCCGAGACGGGTTACCGCCGGAGGCATGAATGTCTGTGTCAATGATGCCGGGGCGAACGCCGTTGACCCGGATAGCCTGCTGCGCCACTTCACGGGCAAGTCCGACCGTCAAACTGTCGATGGCTCCCTTTGAGGCGGCATAATCAACATAGACGCCACCGCTGCCCAACGTCGCTGCCATGGATGATATATTGACGATCGAACCACCCGTTCCACCGTTTTTAGTCGACATGCGGCGCACCGCTTCACGGGCGCAGATCAAGGCACCAGTCACATTCAGATCAACTATTCTGGTGATCCGTTCGGTGGTGAAATCTTCCAGACTGCCTTCCTGATCCAGCACACCTGCATTGTTGACCAATACAGTCACTGGTCCCAGGGCAGCTTCACATTCATCGAACAGGCGAATGATGTCTGCCTCAATTGCCATATCGCCCTGGATAGCAGTTGCCTTGCCGCCTTGGTCGACTATGTCATCGACAACAGCCTGCGCAGCATCGGCGTTGGTGACATAATTTACGCCAACTGCAGCACCCTGTTCAGCAGCGAGACGTGCAACAGCGGCACCAATGCCGCGACCCCCTCCGGTTACCAGATAGACCGATGCCATCGACTACAGGTCCAGAACCAGACGCTGTGGATCTTCGAGGCTTTCCTTCACCCTAACCAGAAAGGTCACCGCTTCCTTGCCATCGACAATCCGGTGGTCATACGACAAGGCCAGATACATCATCCGGGCCGTGGTGATCTCACCATTGCGAACAACCGGCCGCTCCTCGATCTTGTGCATGCCGAGAATGCCGGATTGCGGTGCATTGAGAATCGGCGTCGACATCAGTGAACCATAAACACCGCCATTCGAGATGGTGAAAGTGCCTCCCTGCATGTCGTCCATGCCAAGCTGGCCATCTCGGGCCTTGCGACCAAGATTGCCAATTTCCTTTTCGACTTCAGCAATCGTCATTTGATCTGCATCGCGGACCACCGGGACAACCAGTCCCTTGTCCGTGCCAACGGCAACGCCGATATGTGCATAGTTTTTGTAGACGATATCGGTGCCATCGATTTCTGCGTTGACAGCAGGAATCTCCTTCAGCGCATGACAAACTGCCTTGGTGAAAAAGCCCATAAAACCAAGCTTTACACCATGCTTTTTCTCAAACAGATCCTTGTAGGATTTGCGCAGGTCCATCACCGGACCCATGTCGACCTCGTTGAAGGTGGTCAGCATGGCAGCTGCGTTTTGCGCATCCTTCAATCGACGGGCGATTGTCTGGCGAAGGCGGGTCATGCGAACGCGCTCTTCACGCACCTCGTCCGCAGCACCGGAAGCAGCTCTTTGGGCAGCTGCCGCGGGTGCCGCCGCCGTTGCAGTCGCCGCCGCCGCCGTTGGCACGGCATTTTCCAGCGCCGCAATCACGTCGCCTTTCAACACCTGACCGCGCTTACCAGAACCGGCAACCGATGCGGCATCGAGATCATTCTCAGCCATCATTTTTGCAGCAGCTGGCGAGGGCTGGGTTGTTGTTGCTGTAACATCGGCCATTGCTGGTGCCGCCGCCGCCGCCGCCGTCACGGCTGCAGTCGGTGCGGTCGCTACAGCGCCACCTCCAGAACGAATGCGGCCAATGACATCTCCGGGAGCAATGACAGTCCCGGTTTCAGCCAGAATCTCTGCCAGCACGCCGGCGCCAGATGCGGGGACGTCCATGGCGGCTTTATCGGTTTCCAACTCAACCACCGGGTCATCGATTGATAGAGCGTCGCCAACGGCAACATACCATGTACCCACTTCGGCTTCAGTCACAGATTCACCGGCACTTGGCGCAATGACGTCAATGAGGTTGCCGCTGCCGGAATCGCCGCCGCTTTTTTTGGCCGCCGCCGGGGCCGGTGCAGCACTCGCTTTTGGCGCCACCGCCGCTGCGCCCTCACCGCTGCCGATGGAGCCAAGCAAGGCATCAACTCCAACCGTTTCGCCTTCAGCCGCCACAATTTCCTGCAGCACGCCATTTGATGGGGCAGGCACTTCCATGGAGACCTTATCAGTTTCCAGCTCGACCAGGGGTTCATCGACCTTGACCGCGTCGCCTGGCTGTTTGAGCCACTTGCCGATCGTTGCTTCAGTCACCGATTCGCCCAGGGTAGGAACGCGTATTTCAGTAGCCATTTTGCCAATCCTATTTGGTATCAGGTTTAGAATTCGGCGAAAAACCGCCTGTTTTGTTTGAATGTTCAGGCGCCATGGTCATTCACCCAGAGCCTCTTCAAGGAAGGCCTGCAATTGTGCCTGGTGTTTCGACATCTGCCCGGTTGCCGGAGACGCGGCCGCTGGTCGTCCAGCATAGCGGGGACGATGATGCTTGGCTTCGATATGGGCCAGAACCCATTCCAGATACGGTTCGATAAAGCTCCAGGCACCCATGTTCTTGGGTTCTTCCTGACACCAGACAATCTCGGCCTTCTTAAAACGCGACAATTCGTTGATAAGCGCCTTGGCGGGGAATGGATAAAGTTGTTCGACGCGCAGCAGATAAACATCGTTGACCCCCCGGTCTTCACGATCCTCGTAGAGATCAAAATACACCTTACCGGTACACAGCACGACGCGTTTGATTTTATTGTCCTTGACCAGTTTGATTTTCTGGTCTTTGAGAAATTCCGCATCATCCCAAAGCAGCCGGTGGAAAGTCGTATCTGCTCCAAACTCCTCGAGCCGTGACACGGCACGCTTGTGACGCAGCAGGCTTTTGGGAGACATGATAATCAACGGTTTGCGGAATTCACGCCGCAATTGTCGTCGCAGGATGTGGAAATAGTTGGCGGGAGTGGTGCAATTTGCGACCTGCATATTGTCTTCGGCGCAGGACTGCAGGAAACGTTCCAACCGGGCGGAGGAATGTTCCGGACCCTGGCCTTCATAACCATGCGGCAACAGCATGACGAGACCACACATGCGCAGCCATTTGCGTTCGCCGGACGATATAAACTGATCAATGACAACCTGCGCGCCGTTCACAAAGTCACCGAACTGGGCTTCCCATACGACCAGCCCGTTAGGTTCAGCCAGCGAATAACCGTATTCGTAGCCCAGCACCGCTTCTTCGGACAACATTGAGTTGATCACTTCATATCCGGCCGCTTTATCGCCGAGGGTCGACAGTGGAATGTAACGCTCTTCGGTTTGTTGATCATAAAGAACCGAGTGACGTTGTGAGAATGTGCCGCGTTCACAGTCCTGGCCTGAAAGGCGTATTTTGATGCCTTCCATCTGCAGAGTTCCAAACGCCAGAGCTTCGCCGGTGGCCCAATCCAGACCACCCCCGGTTTCAATCATTTTGGCGCGGTTATCCATGAACCGCTTGATGGTTCGATGCACATTAAAGTTTTCCGGAATTTCTGTTATGGCGCGGCCAAGTGATTTTAATTCTTCAACCGGTACCCCGGTCTGTCCACGCCGTGCACCGTCTGGACCGTCAGCAACCTTCAGTCCCGCCCAGGCCCCGTCCAGCCAGTCGGCCTTGTTGGGCTTGAAACTCTCTGCTGATTCAAAATCGGCATCCAGCTGGGCACGAAATGCTGCAACCTGTTCCTCTCTTCCGGTTTCGCTGATCAACCCCTCACGCACCAGCCGTTGGGCATATTTGGTGAGGGTGGAATCGTGTTGTTTAATTTCGCGATACATGATCGGCTGAGTGAATGCCGGTTCATCGCCCTCGTTGTGCCCATGACGACGATAACAAAACATGTCGATGACAACGGGCTTGCCGAACTGCTGGCGGAACTCAATCGCAACCTTTGCTGCATAAACCACGGCTTCAGGGTCATCCCCGTTGACGTGAAAAATAGGCGCTTCGATCATCTTTGCCACGTCCGATGGATAGGGCGAAGAACGGGAGAACCGCGGATTGGTTGTAAAACCGATCTGGTTGTTGATGATGACGTGTATCGAGCCGCCGGTAATATGACCTTTCAGGCCGGAAAGACCGAAACATTCGGCTACAACACCCTGACCGGCAAAGGCAGCATCCCCATGCAGCAGCAACGGCAAGACGCAGGAGCGATCGCGCGTGCCGTCCTTGCGCCGGGGCCGCAATTGATCCTGCTTGGCACGGGCCTTGCCGAGCACAACCGGATTGACGATTTCCAGATGTGACGGATTGGCGGTGAGTGAAAGATGCACATTGTTGCCGTCAAATTCGCGGTCGGAACTGGCACCCAGATGATATTTAACATCACCGGAACCCTCAACTTCATCTGGTTTATAGGAGCCGCCTTTGAATTCGTGGAAGACTGCTGAAAATGGTTTGCTCATCACGCTTGTCAGCACGTTGAGACGGCCACGATGGGCCATGCCAAGAATGATATCCTGAACACCCAGCTGTCCACCACGCTTGATGATTTGCTCGAGTGCCGGAATCAGCGATTCACCACCATCGAGACCAAATCTCTTGGTTCCCTTATATTTGACATCCAGAAACTTCTCGAAACCCTCCGCCTCAACCAATTTGTGCATGATCGCCAGTTTACCGTTGGGCGTAAATTCGATGCTCTTGTCCGGCCCTTCAATGCGCTCCTGAATCCAGGCTTTTTCCTGCGGATTGGATATGTGCATGAATTCGACGCCCAGCGTCGAACAATAGGTCCGTTTGAGGATTTCAAGCATCTGCGGAATGGTCGCGAAATCCATTCCCAGAACCCGGTCGAGAAAAATCGGACGGTCATAGTCGTCAGAAGAAAATCCATAGGCTGACGGATGCAGCTCGTTGTGATCTTCCTTGTTGCCGGCAATGCCGAGTGGATCGAGATCTGCGTGTAGATGACCGCGCATGCGATACGCGCGCACCATCATGATGGCACGGATCGAATCTCGCGTTGCCTGCTGCACATCTTCCGGAGATGTCGCTTGGCCATTGGCAGTGCTGGTCTGGGCTATGCGGGCCTCGACCTTGGCATCTGAAATAACTTCATCATCGGCCCAGTGTCCATCAAAAGCCGATACCAGTTCACCATTTGACGCAATTGGCCAGTTTTGTTTTTTCCAGGAGGCCCCTTGAGCGTTCTTTATAACGTCGCCGGCATCATCTCCCAGACCGTCAAAAAAATCCTTCCAGTCGGGGCTTATCGAGGTCGGATTCTCGCGATACTGGGCATACAGTTCTTCAATATACCCGGCGTTGCCGCCGTACAAAAATGATGTATTGGCAAAGGCTTCATTTGCTTCTTGACGGGCCATCTGCTTTTCACGGGATTCACCCGCCTCCACAATTTGCCGGGTTAGTTAAGCAACCCGACTTCTCCTAATTCATTCGTTCAACAGGGCAACCAATGTTTCACCCAGTTTCGCCGGTGATGGCGAAACCCGGATACCGGCAGCTTCCAACGCAGCAATCTTATCGTCGGCACCGCCCTTGCCACCAGAAATAACGGCACCAGCATGGCCCATTGTGCGACCCGGAGGGGCGGTACGTCCGGCGATAAAGCCAACGGTTGGCTTGGAACGGCCTTTTTTTGCTTCGTCAGTCAGAAACTGAGCTGCTTCTTCTTCCGCCGAGCCACCAATTTCGCCGATCATGATGATCGACCGGGTTTCCTCGTCAGCCAGGAACATTTCCAACACGTCAATAAATTCGGTTCCCTTGACCGGATCACCGCCAATTCCAACAGCAGTCGTCTGACCAAGACCAGCGTTGGTGGTCTGGAATACTGCTTCATAGGTCAGCGTGCCGGAGCGCGACAGAATACCAACATTGCCCTTTTCAAAAATGCTGCCTGGCATGATACCAATCTTGCATTCGTCGGGTGTCAAAATGCCGGGGCAGTTCGGACCAACAAGCCGGGATTTTGACTTATCAAGCTTTTCCTTTACCCGCACCATATCGAGCACCGGGACACCTTCGGTAATGGCAACGATGAGAGGAATTTCAGCGTCAATCGCTTCCTCAATTGCCGCAGCACATCCAGCAGGTGGTACGTAGATCACAGAGGCGTTGGCGCCGGTCGACTGTTTCGCTTCGGCAACGGTTGTGAAGATCGGCAGATCCCCTTCCCCGTTGGATGCCGACCAGGTTTCACCACCCTTTTTGGGATGGGTTCCTGCGACCATCTGAGTGCCGTGATATGCCAAAGCCTGTTCGGTATGAAATGTGCCGGTTTTTCCGGTCAAACCCTGAACGATGATTTTGGTGTCTTTGTTGATGAGGATGGACATCAGATGGATGACTCCGTTTTATAATTTCTTTTGTAGAATTGTGACATTGAGCAGCCCGCCTTTGCCGGTGGGCGGTGCTTTTGCGAACAGAAAGACTTTCAGATCGGTACTGCCACCGGCCCACGTGGTGGTCCGCAGCAGGCCTTCTGGAACATCGCTGGACACCGGCTCCTTGCCGGCCAGAGTTTGCATATTGGGCAAGAATTCAGCCGCTTCCTGCTGATCATCGAGAACCATTGAGCAGGACGTTGCTGTACCGCCGGCAAAATCTGAAAATGTTTCCTTCATCTTGTCGGTAAGACCCGCCTGGGTGATACCCACGCGAAACAGCCGTTCACCAACCTGAACATCCCAGCCTCGCAGGACCTTGGGGTTGTCATAACTTTTGAATTCGCTCAGCTCTTCTTCGGTGATTGATTTCCAGGCAAGCTTTAATGCCATCGCTTGAATAGCATCGAGATCAGGCACTTGTGCATAGCAGATGCGGTTGAAAACGTAGACCGGATCAGGGTTTTCCTCATTGGCGACAGTCAACGTTGGCAGACCAACCAGACCCAAAAGCAGCGTTGCAGCTGCCCATTTCATACGCGCCGCCAACATTATCCGCTTACCGCCTTGACGATTTTCTGGGCCGCATCGTCAAGATCATCAGCCGCAACAACATCAACATCGCTTTGATTGAGGATCTTTTTGCCTTCCTCAACCTTGGTGCCTTCCAGACGGACAACCAGCGGAACCTGCAGCCCGACTTCCTTGACTGCCGTGACCACACCTTCGGCAATCACATCGCAGCGCATAATGCCGCCAAATATATTCACCAAAATACCTTTGACCCGCGGGTCGCCGGTGATGATCTTGAAGGCCGCCGTCACTTTTTCAGTTGTCGCACCGCCACCCACATCGAGAAAGTTTGCTGGCTCAGCGCCATACAGCTTGATAATATCCATGGTTGCCATGGCGAGACCCGCGCCGTTGACCATGCAGCCAATTTCACCATCAAGAGCCACGTAGGACAGATCATATTTGGACGCTTCGATTTCCTTGGCGTCTTCTTCGGTCAGGTCGCGCAATTCCTGCAGGTCGGCGTGGCGAAATTCAGCATTATTGTCGAACGATACTTTCGCATCCAGCACACGCAGCGATCCATTGCCCAAAACCACCAGCGGGTTAACTTCGAGCAGGCTCATATCGGTTTCAACAAACGCCGTATAAAGATTGCTGAACAGGTCCGCAGCCTCTTCTTTTGCTGGGCCGGTCAATTCAAAAGCGCTGATCAATTGAGCAATTGTCTCATCGTTGACGCCTTTGGAGGCCGTTACATCGATGGTGTGAATCTTGTCCGGGGTTTCTTCCGCAACCGCCTCAATATCCATGCCGCCTTCGGTCGAGGCAACAAAGGACACCTTGCCGGTTTCACGGTTGACGAGAATCGAGCAATACAATTCACGGTCAATGTCGGCACCATCTTCGATATACAGGCGGTTCACCTGTTTTCCGGCAGCGCCTGTCTGCTTTGTGACCAGCGTGTTGCCGAACATTTCAGCGACATTGGCGCGAACCTCGTCTGGAGAAAACAAGACGCGAACACCACCCTTGGCGTCTTCCGGCAGTTCCTTGAACTTGCCCTTGCCACGGCCACCTGCATGAATCTGGCTTTTCACCACATAGACGGGTCCGGGAAGTTCAGCCAGCGCCTTTTCAACATCATCAGCCGATAGAATAGGCACGCCCTTCGAAATCGGTGCACCAAATTTGGCCAGCACCTGTTTGGCCTGATACTCGTGAATGTTCATGTAGGTTTTCCGTTCTCTCCCTTGGACCCGATGTCATTCGACGTGGATCAATTCATCCCATTTGTTGATCTGTGGTATACCACATACACAAAAATTATAAAGACTCACTATTTCAGATTTGGTGCAATCTCTGCACAAGCATCACAAAGGTCGGCAACGGCCTGCGCTGATTTCCCAAACGCCTTTTGATCAGTCTTGCTCATTTCCACTTCGATAATCCGCTCAACGCCACCAGATCCGATAATTACGGGCACGCCGACATACATATCCTGAATGCCGTATTCCCCTTTCAAATTTGCCGCGCATGGCAGAACCCGCTTTTGATCGCGCAAATAGGATTCGGCCATCGATATTGCTGAAGCGGCTGGCGCATAATATGCCGACCCGGTTTTCAGCAATGCGACGATTTCTCCTCCGCCTTTACGTGTGCGATCGAAAATTTCTTCCATCCGGTCCTTGGTCAGCCAACCCATCTTGACCAAATCGGGCAGCGGGATGCCGGCAACAGTTGTATATTTTGCCAGCGGCACCATTGTATCCCCATGGCCGCCAAGCACGAAGGCAGATACGTCTTTGATTGATACGTCGAATTCATCCGCCAGGAAATGTTTTAAGCGCGAGGAATCAAGTATCCCGGCCATGCCGACAACCATGTTTTTTGGCAGGCCGGAGAATTTCTGCAACGCCCAAACCATCGCATCCAACGGATTGGTGATACAAATGACAAATGCATCAGGAGCATATTTTTTGATCCCAGCACCCACCTGTTCCATGACTTTCAGGTTGATCCCCAGAAGATCGTCGCGACTCATGCCCGGTTTGCGGGCCACACCGGCGGTAATGATGCAGACATCGGCGCCCTTAATGGCTTCATAAGACTGGGTCCCCGATAATTTTACGTCAAAGCCATCGACGGGTGAGGATTCTGCAATATCCAACGCTTTCCCCTCTGGAATGCCTTCAGCAATGTCGAACAAAACCACGTCACCAAGCTCTTTCATTCCAGCCAGATGGGCCAGTGTGCCGCCAATCATCCCGGAACCGATTAGAGCAATCTTGTTGCGAGCCATCAATTATCTTCCTTTTACGTAAGAATTTTAAGGCGTTTTCCGCCCCATTTTGCTGATAGAAACCCTTACAACAGAATCCAAAAATGACAACATGACAGGTCGCTAAAATTGGCTTCCCGGTCGCATTTGAATGAATTTTTTGGCGATTCATCCCAACAATTTTGTGAACTGCCCAAAATGGCGGGTTTTAAAAGGACGCCGACGTCGCGCTATCATAGTCAATCCGAGCATCATTGAGACGCGGATGCCGCGAGGAAACAGAGCGGCAGCGGCGCTCGCAATCAATTCAGCTTATTCAGCCATTCATCGCTTTGCATTTCGCGCAGGCGCGAGATTGTCCGCTGGAACTCAAAGGCTTCCGTGCCGTGATCAACGGTGTAGAGTTTGGAAGGCCGTGCCCTGGCGCTGACAATCAAAATACGTTGCTGATCGTAAAGCGTGTCTACCAGCGCAATAAACCGCTTTGCCGCATTACGGTTTTCGTATTGCATGACCGGAACGTCTTCCAGGAACAATGTGTGAAATCGTGCGGCCAATGCCAGGTAGTCCCCCGCCCCCAGCGGACGTTCGCACAGGGCTGAAAAACTTTCGCGCACCAGGCCGCCACAGGTCAACGCAAAATCAGTTTGCCGTCCGGACACGCAAATGCTGGCCGGAGCCACAGAAAGGCCATCGGTCATTTCCGCCCATAATCCGCCTAGCTCCTGCGCCGCTTGGTCACCCACCATATAAGTGTGCCCGTTAAACAACAGTTCCATGCGGTAGTCGGTTTCAGATGCCAGTTCCAAAACCAGCATACGTTGCTTTACCAGCCCAATGAACGGCAGGAAGAACGACCGGTTGAGACCGTCCTTATACAACAGGTCCGGATCCACATTGGAGGTCGCAATCACCGTAACGCCATGACTAAACAAGCCGGTAAACAAACGGCCCAGCAGCATTGCGTCTGCGACATCGGTGACCGCGAATTCATCAAAACACAAAAGCTGGGATTCTTTTGCCAATTGCTCTGCCAGCGGCGGGATCGGATCGGCCGAACGCTCCTGCGCAGTTTTCTGCTGTTGGCGCCAGACATGAATGCGCGCGTGGACATCCAGCATAAAGGCGTGAAAATGGACCCGCCGCTTGGCCACCGCCACTGGAGTATCATCAGATGGTGCCAATTCGAAAAACCGGTCCATCAGCATTGTCTTACCGCGTCCGACACCGCCCCACAGATACAAGCCCCGGGGTGAATTATCGGAAATCTGCGGTTTTTTTCCGAACAACCAGCCGAGAGCGCTTTTCTTGTTGCCCAATTTGGGCGCATGCAGCGTGTCGAGAATGGAATCAAGCGCGTCTATCGCTGGTTGCTGTGCCGGATCTGCTTTCAGCTGACCCTGGTGAATTGCCTGATTGATTTCGTCAGATAATCGACCCGGCGATCTCTCATCCGTCGTTGTTTCATCACAAGATGCCAAAGCATGAGAGGACACCTGATCGTCGTTGGTCATAATTTAGACAACCCGAGGAAGACCTTTGCGGCTGAACGACAGACCGTTAGCGGGTGAACGAGATTGCACCGCCACCATTAGTCGAACCGTCGTAACGCTGATCACTGGAACGGTAAAGCGTTGCCGCTGTACCACCGGCAGAATTCACCAGCACAACTTGTTTTTCCCGAACATCCCAGGCCTGCACATCCGATATGGTCGGTGCCGAGCAGCCTCGTGAAGCCGCACGATATCCACCCGACCACTTGGTTAAAGCCAAAAAGATCTGACAGCTTGATCCACCAGTGCTGACAGTCCAGGCACCAACCATAGCCTGTCTTGTCACTGGCTGCGCATTTGCAGGCGGTGCGATGCTGGCCACATCAATCTGAGTCTGTTCACCTGGCAGTGGTGGCACCCCTTGATCGTCGACAGGTGCTATGGGTTGCAATTCGCCCTGCTGAACTGGCGTCAACGGAGCAGGTTCAAGAGATATTGGTTCCTGACGGGTCGGCAAGCGCTCGTTTTGATAAAAACCAGAGGTGCGCTGACAACCAGACACAGCCAGGGCGCCAACCAAAAGCAGCGGTGCGAACCGAAAGGCGGTTCGTGCCAAACCAGCTGCCGGTTTCATTGTCCCACCCGGGTTACCATACCCTGCCAATTCAGTGCTGTTGGTGTTTACCTGAGCCATAATTACCGCCATCGTGTCTTTCCCGATCAGCGCCATACGCCCCAATTTTGGGCGGAATGAGGCCGATCCTCCATCACATGTCATCAATGTGACCAATTCCTATAGTTCTGTAACTGAATATAGGGTGAACAAGTTATGAATAAGTGAATAGGGGAAGGTTGAACTACTGTTGCTTACGTAGCGTAAGTAAGTCACCGAATCAACTTGCAATTCAAACAAACTGCATTCGGTGCCAGATGGTGGGGGTGCTGTTGATCAGCTGCCGTGAACAACACCTTGATAGGCCTGATCGCCCCAGAGCTGTTCAACCCTTTGATTGCGTCCACAGCGATAGCGGTAATATTTGTAGCGGACCGGATTTTTCTTGTAATAGTCCTGGTGGTAGCCTTCGGAATCAGTCCAGAAAGAAGCCATGGCTATTTCCGTGGCGATCGGTTGTTTGAGTTCTTCTGCAGCCTGTTTTTTCGACGCCTGGGCCAGCGACAATTGCTCTCCATCCAACGCGTAGACTGCTGTAGAATAAGCATATCCCCGGTCGCAAAACTGGCCCCCGTCATCGGTCGGGTCCACGGTGCGAAAGAAAATGCTCAGCAGTTGGTCGTAAGTGACTTTACTGTCGTCGTAGGTGATTTTAACGGCTTCGCGGTGACCGCCGTGATTGCGATAGGTCGGGTTCTTCAATGAGCCGCCGGTATATCCGGAAACGACATCAGCCACGCCGGACACGTGTTCGAAGTCCTTCTCAATGCACCAAAAACACCCGCCAGCAAAAATCGCGGTTTTTTCAGCCGCAAATGTGACGGGTGAATAAAATGCCACACACATGGCAGCAAGCAGAAAGCGTTTCATGACGCCCAACTCCAGTAAAAATATCTTCTCCGGGCTATGTGCCGTCAAAATCCGACGGACTCAAGGCACCCTCCATGCAATTCAAATCACCATGGTGTGATTTCTCGTCATGATTGACGTTCACTCCGGATTGCGGTCTGCTGGCATGACAGGCGCTGACACTCAGCATCCATGATGAGATTCGCATGACCAAAGTTCTGGTGACCGGTGCGTCGGGATATATTGCCAAACACATCGTTCTACAATTGTTGCAGGCTGGCTATGAAGTACGGGCCTCCGTGCGGTCGCCAGATCGCGCCGATCAAATTCTCAGGGCCGTGAAGTCCCACCTGAACATAACTACCGACGCCGCACTGCCCCTGACCTTCGTTGAACTGGATCTGAATCGCGACAAAGGCTGGGCGGCAGCATTGCAGGATATTGATGTATTGATGCATACGGCATCGCCATTTCCAATAGATACACCCGTTGATGATGAAGAGCTCATCCGGCCTGCCGTAGACGGGACGAGGCGGGCTCTTGGAGCAGCTGTTGAGAACGGCGTCAAACGCATCGTGTTGACTTCTTCCACCGCTGCAGTTGTCTATCGCGCGCCCATCGAAGCCGGGTTGCCTTTTGATGAAAGCCACTGGTCGGTGCCGCATCATCCAGCGTGTAACGCCTACGGGAAATCCAAGACGCTGGCGGAAATGGCTGCTTGGGAATTTGTTGAAACCCACGCCACCGGATGTGACTTTACCACAATCAACCCCGGACTTGCCATCGGTCCTGCACTGGATGATCGCATCGGCACTTCGTTGCAGGTGGTGCAGCGGCTTTTGCTGGCGAAAGATCCGGCCTTGCCAAAAATCGGTTTTGCCTGCGTTGATGTCCGTGATGTGGCGGCAGCTCACGTCAGAGCCATTGACCGTCCAGCTACATTTGGAAAACGCATCCTCGCGGTCAGTGAATTCGTCTGGTTCCATGAACTGGCCACAATATTGAGCACCGCCTATCCCGACCGTCGAATTCCCACCCGTCTAGCACCTGCCTGGATGATTAAATCCCTTGCCCTGTTCAACCGCAGAGTTCGGGCTGTTGTGCCTAATCTGGGCGTCGAGTTCAATATTTCAAACCAGCGCGCCATCGACCTGTTGGGCATTAATTTTCTCGAACCAGAAAAAAGCATTCTTGAATCTGCTCGCTTTTTGATAGAGCACGACTTTGCCTGAAACCGGGATGCTGTAAAGCAACAGCACATATATAGCTGCCCAAATCCTTTGTTCTACGTCCAAAGAGCCCTTTTATTAGCCAGATGCTTTGACTATGGTGACATCGAACAGAACGGAGTTCTCTGTCGAGACAACATGACCGATACCCCATCCTCAACGGGCGCCAACAAGCCGCGTCCGCTCTCACCCCATCTTTCGATCTATAAACCAATTCCCACCATGGTGATGTCGATCCTGCATCGCGTCACCGGAGCTGCCCTGTATTTCGGCACAATCCTGGTGGCTTGGTGGCTGATTGCAGCAGCGACCGGCCCAGCGGCGTTTGAAACCGCCAACTGGTTCTTCGGTTCCATCATTGGACGACTGATCTTGCTCGGATACACTTGGGCTCTGATGCACCATCTGCTCGGTGGACTGAAGCATCTGGTGCAGGACACCGGTGCCGGACTGGAAAAAGACTTTACTACCCAAATTGCCAGGTTCCATCCATTTGTCTCAATCGCGCTGACAATCCTGATTTGGATTGTCGGCTATTCGGTACGATAGGGAGACAGATCATGGCCAATCAAAACGATATGCGTACTCCACTCTCCCGCGTTCGCGGGCTCGGTTCGGCCCGCGAGGGTACTCAACATTTCTGGCATCAGCGCCTGACTGCAATCGCCAACATCCCGCTGATTGTTTTCTTCATTTATGTGGTCGTCAGCCTGAACGGTGCTTCGCACCCAGAGGTTGTCGCCTGCCTGTCCAAACCCTGGGTGGCCGTGATCATGCTGATGGTGCTGGGCTCCGGCATTTATCACATGAAGCTCGGCATGCAGGTCGTCATTGAAGATTATGTCCATGGCGGCACGGGCAAGGCATTGTTGATTGCCAATACATTCTTCGCTGTCGTCATGGCCACAGCCTGCGGCTTTGCGATTCTCAAACTCGGTTTCGGAGGCTGACGCGGCAATGGCTAAAGCAGCAAAAAGCAAAAAGACAGATGCAACCAGCGCTTATCAGTTTATCGACCACACAATTGATGTCTGTGTCGTCGGCGCCGGTGGTGCCGGACTGCGTGCCACACTGGGTGCTGCCCAGGCCGGTTTGAAAACTGCCTGCATCACCAAAGTCTTTCCCACACGTTCCCACACGGTTGCTGCCCAGGGGGGAGTTGCCGCCTCGCTTGGCAATATGGGTAAGGACAGCTGGCAGTGGCATATGTATGACACGGTCAAGGGGTCAGACTGGCTCGGTGACCAGGATGCAATTGAATATTTGTGCCGCGAGGCGCCAAAAGCCGTCTATGAACTGGACCATTTCGGTGTGCCATTTTCACGCACCGAAGAAGGCAAAATCTATCAGCGCCCGTTTGGCGGCATGACAACCGAATTTGGTGAAGGCCCACCGGCTCAGCGCACCTGTGCCGCTGCCGACCGTACTGGCCATGCAATGCTCCATACGCTGTATGGTCAAAGCCTGAAATATGACGCCGAATTCTACATCGAATATTTCGCCATTGATCTGATCATGGAAGATGGCGCCTGCCGAGGTGTCATTGCCATGGATCTGGCGACCGGCGAAATCCACCGTTTCCGCGCCCACAAAACCATTCTTGCCACCGGCGGCTACGGCCGCGCCTATTTTTCCTGCACGTCTGCTCATACCTGCACAGGGGACGGTAATGCGATGGTATTGCGCGCCGGGCTTCCGCTGCAGGACATGGAGTTCATTCAGTTTCACCCGACCGGCATTTATGGTGCTGGTTGCCTGATCACCGAGGGGTCTCGCGGCGAAGGTGGCTATCTGGTGAACTCTGAAGGTGAACGCTTCATGGAGCGCTATGCGCCTTCAGTAAAAGACCTGGCGCCGCGCGACATGGTTTCCCGATCGATGACGATGGAAATTCGCGAAGGCCGCGGAGTCGGTGCGAAAAAAGATCACATCTTCCTGCATCTGGACCATCTTGACGCAGACCTGCTGGCCGAGCGCCTGCCAGGCATTTCTGAATCGGCAAAAATTTTTGCAGGTGTCGACGTTACCCGTGATCCGATACCGGTTATTCCGACCGTCCACTACAATATGGGCGGCATCCCGACCAATTATCATGGCGAAGTGCTGAACAAGGTAGATGGCGATCCCGACACCATCGTCCCCGGCCTGATGGCTGTTGGCGAAGCCGCCTGCGTATCGGTCCATGGCGCCAATCGACTGGGCTCCAATTCGCTGATTGATCTGGTTGTATTTGGCCGCGCCGCCGGGCTGCGGTGCAAGGAAACCATCCAACCGGATCAGAGCCATCCACCCCTGCCGGCTGATGCCGGTGATCTGGCCTTGTCACGTCTGGACCATTTCCGCCACGCTGATGGTGGCACGCCGACAGCCAAGCTGCGCGATGCGATGCAGGAAACCATGCAAACCAATTGTGCAGTTTTCCGCACCAATGAGATTCTTCAGGAAGGTCAGAAAAAAATCGCCGATGTCTGGTCGGGTTCCCAGGACATTGCTGTTGAAGATCGCGGCCTGATCTGGAACACCGATCTGGTGGAAACACTGGAATTTGACAATCTCATTTCCCAGGCAGTGGTAACGGTGGAATCTGCCGCCAACCGCAAGGAATCCCGTGGTGCACACGCGCATGAGGATTACCCCGATCGCGATGACAAAAACTGGATGCATCACACGCTGGCCTATGTCGATAATGACAAGCGCGAGGTAAACCTCGATACGCGCCCAGTACATACTTATACGATGAGCAACGAAGTCAGCTACATCAAGCCCAAGGCACGGGTATACTAAGACGCGACGGATAACTTCTGAAGGATCGTTTGAATGTCGGCGCAACCGCCCTTTGGGGAAAATACGCCCAATTTGGTGGTTCAGCTGCTGATCTGGCTGAGCCGTCATACATTGATGGGCCATGGCCGATTGCGCAAAATCACCCGCTCGCTGGTGGAAAAGCTGCATGTCGGCCCCGTCGACACCCATTTGTGGGGGGTGCCTATGCGCATGAACCCTCACACCAATATGTCGGAGCGCAAACCGATGTTCCGTCTGGATCGATACGATCCCAAAGAACGCGCATTCATGCACCAGATATTGCAGCAGAGCAATCAACCGGTAATGATCGACATTGGTGCCCACATAGCCATTTACAGTCTGGATGCGGTATTGAACGGACCACAGCGCACGCGGGCAATTGCCATCGAACCGCAACCGCAATTAAATCAGCACATCCGGTTTAATATCGGTGCGATCAAGGCCAGCGGCAATCAGGCTATCGACAATCTGCACCTTCTGGGATGCGCCATTGGACCTGAAAACGGCGTTGCCCGGCTGGAGATTCCTGACGGTGCACACTTGGCCCATGTTGTTGAGGAAGGTGGCATAGAAGTTCCTATGAAAACATTGTTAAGCGTGCTGGAGGAACAGAAGATCGACCATATCGATTTCCTAAAGATCGATATTGAAGGTTACGAAGGCGAGGCCCTGGGACCGTTTCTGGAGCACGCGGATGATACATTGCTACCCACCGGCATTGTGATGGAACATCTGCATATGGACGAGTGGAACTGCGATATTCACGGTTTATTGGCCAAACGTGGTTATCGCGAAAACCTGCGCACCCGGTCCAACGCCATCTGGACTCGCGAGAGCTGAATCGCCGTGTTTTTTATGCCCCAATCAGTTCTTCCAACAAGTCAAAGACATTACTGAATTTCGGGTTTTGTGCATCCGGCTGATAACTCGGCTTCAACACCGCGTATTCCCGTACCTGACCGTTGCTTGACCAGATATTTTCGAAAAACAGCTCCCGTTCCTTTTCCCGGCGGGCAATGATTTGTGGCGGCTTGCGCCAATTCATGAACGATATCCGCGCCGCGTCCACTTCACCGCACTTCCACTCCTCCACCCAGGTGGCAGATTTGATGGCCCCGGTATTATAATGAAATGACAAGGCCGCACCGAATTCATTCTCCGTCAATGGCATCCCTGCAAACGCCTCCAACACGGCCGGCGCGTAGACTTGGCGCAACAGGCGCAGATACATTTCCAGACACCAACGCATCGTCTGCGGCCGGTCGACATAGCGTGGACAGATGGTGTGTCCCGACGCTGCCGTGACGCCAACACCCCAGGTCCAGATGCCAACAATGTCCTGATAGGCTTCTCGCACAACCGCCTCGTGTGAAAGAAGTTCCTGCGCGATACGTGCGGTCAAGTGTGTCACGAATGTGCCTCCCTTCTGGTCACGGCATTGGACGCCAGGTAAATAAAACCGGCCTGCAACCTTCAGCCAACTTGCCAAGGACGGCCACTCTTGGCATGTAGTCATTAACAAAGCAGATCAAAAACAACAGGTCACCACTGCAATGGTCGAACTCGCACTGCCCAAGAACTCTCGTATCGAAGACGGCAAGGTCTGGACAAAAATTGCCGCTGATCAACAGGCACCATCCCGCGAATTCAAAATCTATCGCTGGTCGCCTGACGATGACGGCAATCCCCGCATCGACACCTATTCGGTTAATACTGATGACTGTGGTCCGATGATCCTCGACGCCCTTATCTGGATCAAGTCGAACATCGACCCGACCCTGACCTTCCGCCGCTCCTGCCGTGAAGGAATTTGCGGTTCCTGTGCCATGAACATCGACGGCACCAATACCCTTGCCTGCACCAAGGGCATGGATGAGGTCGACGGTGCGGTCAAAATCTATCCATTGCCACACTTGCCAGTGGTCAAAGATCTGGTGCCTGATTTGACAAATTTCTACGCCCAGCACCGTTCAATCGAGCCCTATCTGAAGACCGTCACGCCAAAGCCTGAAAAAGAGTGGCAACAGAGCCCCGAAGATCGCGAAAAACTCGACGGTCTGTATGAGTGCATTTTGTGTGCCTGTTGTTCCACGTCCTGCCCATCCTACTGGTGGAATGGCGACCGTTATCTCGGTCCTGCGACATTGCTACAGGCCTATCGCTGGCTGATAGATTCTCGCGACGAAGCCACTGGCGAACGGTTGGACAATCTGGAAGACCCGTTTCGCCTGTACCGTTGCCACACAATCATGAACTGCGCTCAGGCCTGTCCGAAGGGACTTAACCCGGCCAAGGCCATCGCAGAGATCAAAAAAATGATGATCGAGCGACGCGTTTAAGCGCCGCAATCCTGCTATTTGTTATTGGACTGGTGCAAAAGAAAAGCTAATCATCTGGCTCTACGAAACACCAGGCAACAGCACCAGATCAGTTGCATCAATGAGAGGAATGAAATTGGCCCTGCTTGATCAACTCAAATCCATGTTTGGGCTGGCCGAGGACAGTGGGCCCCAGACAGTTTCCGCCATCGACAAAAACCTCGCAGCGGCTGCCTTGATGGTGCATGTGATTGCCGCCGATGGTAAAATAACAGCCGACGAAGAAACCCGACTGATGCAGGTATTGCGAGAGCATTATTCGGTGACCGACGGGGAGGCCTTGACGCTGGCCAATGCCGCCAAATTGGCCCAGACAGATGCCGTTGACATGTATCGTTTCACCAGCATCTTAAAAAGCGAAATGGACCAAAGTGAGCGCCTCGCACTGGTCGAGGATCTTTGGGAAATGGTGTATGCAGACGGGGAACTCCATGAGTTTGAAGACAATGTGGTCTGGCGGGTTGCTGAATTGATCGGCATACAGTCACGAGAGCGCATGGTGCTCAAACAACGGGTTTTTGATCGGTTGAACCCATCTGATCCGAAAGCATTATAGGCCAGCACAAAACCATGCGCCCCACGACCGGCAATCCAAGAATTCTGATCATCCTGCACCAGGAAACCTCGACGCCTGGGCGACTTGGGTTTCGACTGCGTGAACGTGGCTTTGATCTGGACATTCGTCGCCCACCACTTGGTGATCATTTGCCGGAAAGCCTTGACGAACATGCGGGGGCCGTGATGTTTGGCGGACCAATGAGCGCCAATGATTCAGATGAATTTGTCAAACGTGAAACCGATTGGCTGGCGGTGCCACTAAAAGAGAATCGGCCGTTTTTTGGCATCTGTCTGGGCGCACAAAAACTGGTGCGGCATCTGGGTGGCGAGGTGACCACGCATCCCGAAGGTGAAGTGGAAGTTGGCTACTACCCGCTTCATGCAACTGCCGCTGGCGACGCGCTTATGGACTGGCCGGCAATGATTTATCAGTGGCACCGAGAAGGGTTTGACCTGCCACATGGTGCCGTTCGGCTGGCCCGAGGTGACACCTATCCCAATCAGGCTTTCCGATATGGCGAACGCACCTATGGCGTTCAGTTTCACACCGAGCTGACCCTGGCCATGATGTGCAAATGGTCAGTCAAGGGTGCTGAACGAATGAAACTACCCGGCGCCCAAAACCGCAAGCAGCATCTGGACGGTCGGCTGATCTACGACGAACCAGTGAAGCAATGGCTGGAGCAGTTTCTCGATATCTGGATCGGCACTGTCGATAATCTTGCTGAACACCGGCCAGCACCAGTTTCAGAACAGAAACAATCGCTGTCAGCCTGAATTTTCAGCACTGCCCGGGCCGGTCAACAACGTTCCGCGATCTACAATATCGCACAGAAATAGGCGATATTCCGGGGCCCTTGTGGGGTCGTCCATCATTGCCAGCACCAGTTCGATTGAAGCATGAATGATCTGCCGGATTGGCTGGCGAATGGTCGTCAGGTTGATATTCTGCCAGCCGGCCATTTCCATGTCGTTGAGGCCGATCAGACCAACATCTTGCGGCACTTTCAAGCCAGCTTGCTGAATGGCGGCCATCGCCCCAATTGACAATACATCGTCGCCGCAGAAATAGGCCTGCTGAACTTTGCCACGCAACAGCCGTCGCATCTCGTTGAAACCGGCATCAAACGAATAGTCAGCGGCATAACTGTGAGTAGTCTTGATACCCGGACTTGCCTTGATGATTTCCATAAATCCGGCAAATCGGTCCTGGGTCGAGGTGGCCAGTTTGGGGCCACCCAGGAAACCGACATTGGTATAGCCGCGTCGGATCAGCTCTTCTGCAGCCATGCGTCCGCAGGCAACATTATCGATGCCAACCAGGTGGACCTTTGGAGCGTTGGAGAATCGGCCAAAGGAATGAACCACCGGCAGGCCGGCATCACGAAACGCTTCGGCAAATTCCGGCGACAGGGTAGAGGATGCAACGATCACCCCATCAACGGAATATTGCTTCATCATCTGGACCGATTTTTCCGGATCGGTCTCGTCGGTCAGATTGACCAGCAGAGGGCGCAGATCGCGCTCCTGAAGACCTCGCGTAAACAAATCAAACACTTCCAGAAATATCGGGTTGTGGAAGTTGTTGGACACCAGTCCGATCATCTTGGTTCTGCGGGTTGTCAGGCTGCGAGCCAGCACATTTGGGCTGTAGCCGAGTTGCCTTGCTGCATCATCTACGCGCACCCGCATTTTGGCAGAAACCGAAGCCCCCGGCGTAAAAGCGCGCGACACTGCCGACGTTGAAACACCAGCCAGTTCGGCGACATCTTTCAGCGTGGCAGCCATAATTCGGAAACACCTGGACCAGAAACAACACTTACCAGGGAATTGAACAGCTAAGCCGTTGCGGAAGCAAGCCATTCTTAAGTTGGTTACGAACATCAACCAAATGGCCTTCAACCTGACGGGTCACCTCGTCGAAATGAGTACCCGCCTGCATCATCCACAGGTGCAATTTTCGCTGTATCGGCGGTTCAGTGTTTACCTTGATTGATCAAAATTAACCCTACCGAATTTTTTTGTCGCCACCCAGACTGTGTTTTTGCCACTTTGTCCCATAATATGACATCAACATGAATATTGTTTTGTTGGCTTGGTTCATCTTTATTGTTTGACAAGACGACAGGCATATGGAGAGCGCCAACTTGTTCAACCCGACATCCATTGTTGCTGCTGCATTTGGCGATCATCTTGCCGACACATATCTGGAATATTTTTCCGGCAGAAATCCTGAATATGCAGCCTATCTGAGCGGCGCAGCGCGTTTGGTTCTGGAACGACTGGGCAATTCGGACGCCTTGTACCACAACGCAGAACACACAATGATGGTCACCCTGGTTGGCCAACAGATCATGCGCGGCCGGCTGATCACGGAAACAGTTCGCCCGGAAGACTGGATTCATTACGTCATTTCTCTGCTGGTGCACGATATTGGCTATGCACGCGGAATTTGCAAAGGCGACACCAACGACGCCGTTGTCATCAATGACAAGGGTGATACCGTTACCCCACCACGGGGTGCTTCAGATGCATTTCTTTCGCCTTATCATATCGACAGGGGAATGATTTATGCGCGGCAAAGATTTTCTGATTCGAAATTGATCGACGAAGAAAGAATCGCCCGGGCGATCGACTACTCCCGATTTCCAATCCCCGATGACCCATTTTATGGCAGAACCCGCACCGAAGAAGCGCTGGTTCGCGCTGCCGATTTGATCGGTCAAATGGCCGATCCTTTCTACCACCGCAAGATCAATGGCCTGTATCACGAATTTGTTGAATCCGGCACAGCGGCCCGCCTTGGCTATGATTCACCAATGGATCTGGTTGAACATTTTCCAGAATTTTTCTGGTCCCAGGTTCAACCATTGATTGGTCCGGCACTGGGCTATCTTGAACAGACCATGGAGGGCAAGCAATGGGTGGCGCAGCTTTACAACCACGTGTTCCAGATTGAACACAGATCCTCCGGTCTAGGTCCCTTCCCCGGCCCTAAATAGACCCTGGTTGAAGGCCATTGGATCGTTCAATCCATAGGTGGTTTGACACCTGACAAAGACTACCGATTGTCAACTTGCCACGGGCGCACGCCAATGATGGGGTGTCATTCCCTACCATCGGAATTCAAGATTTTGTTAACCCTCCATTGATAGCCTGAACTTCCTGGCTCAATGAAGCAATTATTGTTTCTGCATGACGCGCTCCAGCCAGCCCGACTAGAGGGAATGTCGATCTATCGGGGTTGGGGGACCACGGCTTTTTTAAAATGCTGAATTTTCCAAGGTCCCAACTGGGGAACAGCGCAAAATGGCCAGCCTTAAACGCAAGATAATCAGCAAGATAAGCCGGTTCACCAGCAACCTGTACCATCGCATATTCACCCATTTGCAGCTGTGGCGGTTGCCGCCACTGGAGCGAATCGGGCCAGAACAATTTGCCGACCTATTTCGAATAACCCCCGTGGCAACGATTGGCCAGATCGTCAACGCCACCATTGTTGCCATTGCTCTGGTTGGCCAAACCGGTATCACCGCAATGCTGTCCTGGTGGCTGGTCAACCTGATAATGTGTGGCTGGACTTACGGTCGCTGGCTGAAAAACCGACACCGCAAAATAGAAAAACTCTCCAACCGCGCGATCCCGCGCGCCATTGTCTCGGGTTTTTTCTATGCGCTACCCTGGTCGCTGCTGGCGGCATTCTACCTCGGCAATCTGCCGCACCACGAAGAAATGCTGATGAGCATTGCGGTAGTCGGCATGGCGGCGGCTGGCAGTGTGCAATTGTCACGCATTTACCCAGCTGCCCTGGCCTATCTGGCAACCATCTTTTTGCCGGTTATTGTCAAAAGCATTGCCGTAAACGAGATCCATTATTATCTGCTGGCCGGTCTGGCTATCTCCTATATCGGCTTTTTGCTGACCATAGTTTCCAACAATGCCAATGCATCAATCGAGCGATCCACCGCGTTGAAAGATCTGGAAAAAAAGGTCATCCAGCTGGATGAGGCCAATGATTCACTTGAACTGTTAGCCTCTTATGACGACCTGACCGAACTGCCGAACCGACGCACTTTCTACAACCATCTGGCAGGTACGATTAATGAGGCAATGCTGCTGGGAGACAACTTCTTCGTTCTGGTCGGCGATCTCGACCACTTTAAGAATGTCAACGATGTTTCGGGCCACGCGGCCGGCGACCGATTGCTGCAGGTAATTGCCGAGCGCATATCATCCTGTGTCGAAGATGGTGATCTGGTCGCCCGGATGGGCGGTGATGAATTTGCTGTCATCGTCCAGAACCGTACCATGGCCAACGACAAAATGGGGTTCATGCAACGCTTGCTGTCCAATATCAACGTCCAGGTTGATATTGACGGAACTCTTGTAAATCCCGGTATGAGCTTTGGCGTTTCAATGTTCCCAACCGATGCGCGAGACGCCGAATCGCTGATGACCTATGCCGATGTTGCACTGCAACGGGGCAAGGCTGTTACTCGCGGTGAATGCTGGTTCTTTGACAATGGACTGGGTGCCAAACTGGAAGCCGACAACGACTTGGAAAGGCAATTGCACAGTGCCATTGCAGAAAACCAGTTTGAGTTGTTTTATCAGCCCAAAGTGGATATTCGCACTGGCCAGTTACACGGCATGGAAAGCCTGCTGCGCTGGCGTCGCGGCGTCGATGATGTGGTTGCGCCGGGGGGATTTTTTCAGGTTGCAGAAGAGCGCGGCCTGATGTCTGAACTGGCTGATTTCGTGCTGGCCCGCTATATTGAAGACAATTGCCGCTGGCAGGAACTCGGCCTGAATCCCGGCAAAGTATCCGTCAATATTCATCCGTTGCAGATCAAAGACCCGCACCGCATGGCTCTGTTTGCCCAGCAAGTTGAAAAAACCTCGCTGAACATCAAAAACCTGGTTCTTGAAATCACCGAGGAATGTGTTGTCGGCCGCGGCACTGACGATGTGCCAAAAACTTTGGCCTGTATGCGCGATCTGAATTTCAACATTTCTCTCGACGACTTCGGTACCGGTTACGCATCGTTGACCCACTTGAAAACTCTGCCCGTGGATGAGTTGAAAATCGACCGCTCCTTCATCAGCGATCTCACCAATGATCTCTCAGACCGTGCCATCGTTCTGGCGATGATCAAACTGGCGGATACGCTGGGGATTTCTGTTGTTGCTGAAGGGATTGAAAACCAGGAACAGCATAACACCCTGTTGGCCATGGGTTGTGCGACTGGTCAGGGCTATTTTTACGGCCGCCCGATGGACGTTAAATCTGCTACCGACTATCTGCGCAAGGCCATGGCTGCCGGCAAGTTGGAGCCCGCAAGGTCTGCTCAAAACAGAACCGCGACAGCCCGCCGTAATCAACAATTGGCAACGTCTTCCAAAACCGCAAAATCACTCTAGCTGCCGTGTAATCCGGGCCGTGTTGGAGTACCGAGTTACCCACAGCCGGCCACGTCAGATTCGACTATCCATGCAAATTTATGCAACGATTTCACAGTTCTCGCGATTTCAATTCATGAAATTGCCTAACTGGAGAGTAAGTCTATGCCGTTATTTATTACCTATGCTTCCTATTCTCAATCCGGCGTCCAAGGAATGGTGGAGAACCCCTCCGACCGCGCAGATGTCATATCCGGACTGTTGGAAAAGGCCGGTGCCAAACTTGTCGCAATCTATATGACAACTGGAACAAATGACGTTGTGCTGGTTTCGGAAACGAACGATGGTTCGGATGCGGTGGCTCTTGGAATGGCCGTGGCCGCCTCCGGATCGCTGTCGAATATCGAAACGGTTCGTGCCTGGACGTCGGCAGAATTCGTTGACATTGCCAAGAAAGCCGGTGGTCTGGTGGGCAGTTATACGCCGCCAGGAAGTTAGAGTCAGTCAGACTCTATGGAGCAATATCGGGTCGGTGGTTCTTGTCGGACATCGACCCAACCATCATGCGCGTTTACTCATGAAAGATTGCGACTGCCCGGGTGAATCCAGCCGAGGCTCCCTTGATATTCCAGGGAAAACAGGAAATTTCAAAGCCGTTGGCTGGCAGTTGTTCCAGATGACCAAGTTTCTCGATGTGGCAATAACCGATCTCCATTCCGGCCCGATGGCCCTCCCAGATAATTGAAGGATCGCCAGTTCTGGAAAATTCCTGGGCGGTATGCGCAAATGGTGCGTCCCATGACCAGGCATCTGTGCCGGTCACCCTCACTCCTTTTTCAGTCAGATACAGGGTGGCTTCGCGCCCCATGCCGCAGCCCTTCAACAGATAATCGTCTTTGCCGTAATGAGCCCCCGCCGATGTGTTGACCACAACAATATCCAGCGGTTGCAGATCATGCCCGACACGTTGGAGTTCAGCTTCCACGTCTGCAGCGGTAACCACATAGCCGTCATCAAAGTGGCGGAAATCCAGTTTGACGCCGGGGTTGAAACACCATTCCAGGGGCACTTCATCAATGGTGATGGCCCGCTCACCATTATTCATCGTCGAATGAAAGTGATAGGGTGCATCAAGATGGGTACCATTGTGGGTAGCGATCTTGAGAAACTCGACCGCCCAGCCTTCGCCACCCGGCAATTGATCCGGATCCAGCCCTGGGAAAAAGGCAGCCATACCTTCAGCAGACATCTTGTGATCCACATAATCAATAGTCGGCAGCATCATCGGTGGGTCGGATACGATACCTGCCTCCAATGGGACGCTGATATCGACAAACCTTCTGGGCAGGAAACTCACCTCCTGCGAATCAGAGCCGTTCACGATTAAATGGAACCATTCTGTTTAATCGTGAACGGCTCTAGTATGAAGATTGTGATAAATATCGGAAAGTCTAAAACGCAATCAGGAATGAATTGATAACATGTCACGCAAGCTTCGGGCATGACTGGGCGAGTAAGATAGATGGAAATTCGACTGAATCTGTCCATCTGGAGTTCTCCCATGGCACTCGTTCTCAAGATCCTGCAATGCGTGGCGGTTATTCTGGCCACAATAATGTTTGCAGCCGCATACGATGTGGGCCATTTCGGGCTCAAAGACATGATTTATCCGGTGGCAATTGGACCGGTGGTTTTGTTTGCGATTCTTTCAATCGTGCCGATTTTCCTAAGCGCTAAAAGCAAAGGCGGCGAAGAAGTCGGAGACGAGGGTGTCGATGAGAGAATTGCCGAAATTCAAGCCAAGCTGAATTCGAGGCTGACCGCTTTGCAGACAAAGATGGATGACCTTTCCGGGCAGGATAGGGAATCGCTGGCAGAAGAAAATCAACAACTAAAGGAGCGACTGGAAGCCATCCAGCAGGCAGAGCGCGAAAAAGTTGTCAACGATGCCGAACACCTGCGCCAGCGCAATCAGGAGTTGGAAAACCAGATTAAACAATGGGCCATCGATTCAGTTGGCGGCAGCCTTGGCGACGCCGACGGCGGCGGCGGCGGCGGCGGCCCAAAACCGGATAAACAGGCCGCTTAGCTGCAATTAGAGCAATCCGTGTGGCGCTTGATATAGGCGACGCGGGTTTCAATTCCGTGCCGGATCACCAATTGTTTCAGGTCAAGCGGTGTCTTTCGCCCGCACTGGCTGCACTGAAAAATCAGTTCATTACCACCCTCCAGCAAATCGCGCAGGGTCAGGCTGTCATTGTGTTGGGTGATCCAGTCCAATTTCTAAAACCTTCCATCACCATTGTTGATGGCCGATAAACCGGCTTTGGTCTTGCGCAAGGGCATTGCCACATTGCCGTTACCGAAATCGCCGGCATTATTAAAGAACATTTTGCAAAGCGTATCAAATTGGTCATCGCATCAACCCGCTGGCTTTTTGGCCGGTGCAGGTGTGCAACTGATCAAAAATTTGGAAACCCTGCCGATCACCCGCGACTACATGCTGGCAGAAGAAAATCGCCTCGCCAGCCACTATCCCAAACCGCAAGAATCCCGTTATAAATCTTCTCATTAGGGCAATTCTTTCCATCAGCCGCATTGACAGGGCCACGGATTCAACGTGTCATAAACCCTCACGATCAATGGTTGGGAAACCGGACTTGGGAGAAATTCAAATGAAAAACATTCAAAAAACTCTATTGGTGGCAGCCGCAGTGCTCGCAGCTTCAACTTCAATGGCCAGTGCCGCGAAATTGACGCTCTACTGCAGTGCACAGGAAGACTGGTGTCAGTCGATGGCCCGCGGCTTTGAAGAAGCCACCGGCATTGACGTCAACATGACACGTAAAAGCTCCGGTGAAACCTTTGCGCAGGTCAAGGCAGAATCATCGAATCCGAAGGGCGATGTCTGGTGGGGTGGTACCGGTGATCCGCATCTGCAAGCCGCCGAAGAGGACTTGACCGAGCCCTACGTTACCGGCATGCGAGGCGAGTTGAACGACTGGGCGATTTCTCAGGCGACGTCTGCTGGTGATCGTACGATTGGAATTTATTCCGGCGCTCTCGGCTATGGTTACAATGCCGACCTGCTGAAGGCCAACAATCTGCCAGAACCAAAATGCTGGAAGGATCTGACAAAGCCCGAATATAAGGGACATGTTCAGATGGCCAATCCGAATTCATCGGGCACCGCCTATACAACGCTTGCCACAATGGTTCAGCTGTTTGGAGAGGATGGTGGCTTTGACTTCATGAAGGCCCTGCACAAGAACATCAACCAATACACCAAGTCCGGTTCCGCCCCGATCAAGGCAGCTGGTCGTGGTGAGAACACCATTGGTATCGTGTTCATGCATGATGCTGTGAAACAGGCCGTCTCGGGCTTCCCCATCAAGGTGGTCGCACCATGCGAAGGCACCGGCTATGAGATCGGTTCGATGTCAATCATCAAAGGTTCGCGAAATCTCGATGAAGCCAAAAAGTTTTACGACTGGGCTCTCACGGCTGTCGCACAAACGCGGGCGCTTGAAGTGAAGGCCTATCAGGTACCTTCCAACAAAGGCGCGGAAACTTCACCGTCAGCGCCGGATCTGTCGTCGATCAAACTGATCGATTATGACTTCAAGAAATATGGCTCCAGTGCCGAGCGCAAGCGCCTGCTGAAAAAATGGGATGATGAGGTCTCGACACTGCCTCAATAAGTTGCGTTCCTTTGCAAGCAATTGCTGAAACCAAAACCGGTTCCGCCCATCCGACCCTGCTATTATGGCTGGTTGTCGGGTGGGCGGGCTTTTTTATACTTCCCTGGTATGGCGTGGAAGACAGCGTCTTCACGTTTGGCTGGCTGTTTGAAGGCTATCCCCTTGATGATGACGTTGCCCCCGGATTCTTTCAGGGCATCAGTGGCAAGAAAGGTTGGTTGCTGCCGCATCTGATCTTTCTGATCGGACCGATATTTGCCTTAAACCGCCCGCGGTCCGACCCGCTTCATGCGAAGATTCTGATCATCTGCGGGGCGTTGGGATTCGGCTGGCTTATCGCCCAGGGCTTTTCCATCGGTATTCGTGGCTGGAACTTTGGCTGGCAGGAAAACCTGTTCGGTCCGCTCGGCGACCGACAATTCGGCATGGGCACAGGTGCGATGCTGGTGGCCAGTGCCTTTTTATTCATACTGACCCAGGGCGTTGCGGCGCGCGGCGCCGTTAATGGGGACATATTTGTGGTCGGCGCCATTGGCTTTGTCATCACCATTGTCGCAATTTTCGTCTTCTATCCAATCTTCAACATGCTGACTTCAGCTTTTGTCACCCAGGACAACAGTTATTCGATCAGCGTGTTTTTCGAAAAATTTACCGACCGCCGCCTTTGGGGTCTCGGCTGTTTGCAGGGCGGGCGATGCGGTGCAGCCTGGAATTCACTGGTGCTGGCAATATTGGTCGGGATGACTACCACGGTATTGGGTCTGGCTTTTGCCCTTGTGGTGACGCGTACCGGTTTCCGGTTCAAACGGGGATTGCGGGCGCTGACGGTGCTGCCGATTATCACCCCACCCTTCGTCATCGGGCTGGCGATCATCTTGTTGTTCGGTCTGTCTGGAAATGTCACCCGCTTTGTAGCTGACATAATTGGCATTGCCCCCACTCGTTGGGTCTATGGCATGCCAGGCGTGCTGATTGCCCAGATATTGGCCTTCACACCGATTGCATTTTTGGTGTTGATCGGGGTGGTGGAAGGGGTCAGCCCATCCATGGAAGAAGCGGCGCAGACCCTGCGGGCAAATCGCTGGGAGACATTCCGCACAGTTTCATTGCCGCTGATGCGGCCCGGTTTGGCCAATGCATTCCTGCTCGGCTTTATCGAAAGCATGGCAGATTTCGGCAACCCACTTGTGCTTGGCGGTAATTTCGATGTGCTTTCAACCGAAATATTCTTCGCCATTGTCGGAGCCCAGTATGATCAGGGCCGCGCCGCGGTACTGGCACTGGTATTGCTGGCATTCACCCTTGGCGCATTTTGGGCACAGCGTTTCTGGCTGGGCAAGAAAAGCTACACGACGATGACCGGAAAAGGTGATTCGGGCGTGCATCCATTGCTGCCAAAAGGCTTGGCCATTCCGGTTTACGCCATTGTCGGCATCTGGACCGTGTTCACGATCACCATCTACACAATGATCGTGTACGGCTCGTTTGTTGAATTGTGGGGGGTGCGTAACGATCTCACATTCAAGCACTATATCACTGCCTTCTCTATCGATTTCACTCAGGAAGGCGTCAGGAAGTACACCGGCTCTGCCTGGGATTCGTTCTGGACGACCCTTCAAATTGCCGCCATTTCGGCACCCCTGACCGCTGCGGTTGGGCTGGTCACGGCCTATCTGCTGACCCGCCAGAACTTTGCCGGCAAAAATTCTTTCGAGTTCGGCACCATGTTAAGCTTTGCCATTCCGGGTACGGTAATTGGTGTCAGCTACATTCTGGCTTTCAACGTGCCGCCATTGGAAATCACCGGCACAGGTGTCATTTTGGTTGTCAGTTTCATCTTTCGCAACATGCCGGTGGGTGTGCGGGCCGGTATCGCATCGATGTCACAACTGGATAAGAGTCTTGATGAATCCTCTCTCACGCTTGGAGCGAATTCATGGCAAACTTTCTTGAATGTCATTTTGCCATTATTGAAACCGGCAATTCTAGCCGCCCTCGTCTATTCCTTTGTCCGGGCCATGACAGCTATTTCAGCGGTCATCTTTTTGGTCAGCGCCGAATATAACATGGCGACAAGCTACATTATCGGCCGGGTGGAAAACAACGATTACGGGCTCGCCATCGCCTATTCCACTTCGCTGATCATCGTCATGCTGGCGGCGGTAGGACTGCTCCAGCTGCTGGTTGGGCGTACCAATATAGGCCGACGTCACAGTCGGCCGTCATCGAAAAATTAGGAAAGTGTGATGCTCAACAAAAACAGCAAAGCCGCGTCAGTATCGTTCCACAATGTCTCCAAGGTTTATGGCAATCCGACAACGGGTGTGCGAGCGGTGGATGATGTATCGATTAATATCGAAGCCGGCACACTGGTCACACTGCTCGGTCCCTCGGGCTGCGGCAAGACCACAACGCTTCGTATGATTGCCGGTTTGGAAATGCCGACAAATGGTAAGGTGATGATCGGCGACATGGATGTCACCAACCTGCCGGCTACTGACCGCGACGTGTCGATGGTGTTCCAGTCCTACGCTCTGTTTCCACACATGTCAGTGCTGGAAAATGTATCCTATGGATTGAAATTTTCCGGTTTCAAGAAGTCTGAAATTCAGGACCGTGCACTTGCGGGTTTGAATCTCGTCGGGCTGGAAGGCTACGGAGACCGTCTGCCAAGCGAATTGTCTGGCGGCCAGCAGCAGCGTGTCGCTGTGGCGCGGGCTCTGGTGCTTGAACCGCAGGTCCTGCTGTTTGACGAACCCCTGTCCAATCTTGATGCCAAATTGCGCCGACAGGTGCGTGAAGAGATTCGCGAAATCCAGCAGAATCTGGGCTTGACGGTGGTCTATGTCACCCACGATCAGGAAGAGGCATTGGCCGTTTCAGACCGGATTATCGTGATGAACAATGCCGTCATCGCTCAGGACGGCACACCTCGTGACCTCTATGACGCCCCTGCCAATCGCTTCGTTGCCGATTTTATCGGCGAGGCAAATATTCTTGATTGTCGCATCGCCGCCATCGAAGGCGGTGAGGCACAGGTCGAGATTGAAGGATACAGTTTGAAACTACCCGCCCGGGACAGCCACGTCGGCTCCGCGTTGCTGGGCGTGCGTCCAAACCGGATTGTCGTTGGCAATCCTGGGGCCGCCAACAGTCTTGCCGGAGAGGTTGTACGGGTAACTTATGTTGGCAATCATCTGGAACTGACTATCAAGACAGTTGCCGGTGATCTGTTTGCCACATCCGATGATGTAGACGCGCTGTTGGAATCCGGCACCAAAGTCAGCGTGACATTTGCCAAAAACGCCCCGGTTCTTTTGAAGAATTAACCGACTTTCCGGTTCTGCACATCAAACCTTTACCCATATTTCATTGGTAACATTGAATTAAAACTGTTCGGCTCGACGAGTGCACATTTGCACAGTCTTGATCGCCCTCATTCTCCATATTGGCACCACCACCCGGTTCACGGAGAAACCAATCGATTTTTCGCTGATCCGACACTGCAAAAGCGAATCCCCCATTCGGCACGTAGGAATCATCTCACGATGGTGTGCCGAGTAACCTGCCAGGACACCCCGTCATTTCTTCCATAAGAAATGTGCTCCTGGCAGGTTTTTTTGTTTACAGTGTCTCCGGATAGGGGAGACACAAGTGGCCAACAAGTTTTTTCAAGATGTCATTCGCCAGCGCCGCAGCGTTCGCAAATTTGAAGCCGGACGTGAAGTCGACAGGGCAGCCCTTGCCCGTATTGTCGATTGTGGGCGCTGGGCACCTTCGGGTGCCAATGTCCAGTGTTGGGACTTTATTGTGGTCGATGATCCGCAAATGCGTGACGCCGTTACAGCGGTCTTTCAACGCCAGGCTCAAAGGCTGGTTGACCACGCCAAGGGTTTTCCTGCGGTCAAAAAGACCTACCTGGCCAATACCGTGGCAATCATCATCGTGCTCGGAGATCCTCGCTGGAAGGTCTGTTTTCCTCAGCCCACGACGACCGATATGGACGCCGAATATCTCGATAACAACGAGGCCATCTTTCTTTGTTCGCTCGGGGCAGCGATACAAAATATCCAGTTGGGGGTGACAGCTGAAGGACTGACTTCGGCCTGGTTGTCAGGTGGTGGTGAAGACCTGACAAACCGCGAATTGTCTAAACTTCTTGGATATCCGGAATGGATGAAGGCCTATGGCACCATTCCGATCGGATTTCCAGCCGCCAGCCAGAACCGCCGCTATCGGCGGCCGCTTGAGCAAAGTCTGCACTGGAACGGTTATCAGCCCGAACAATATCGCACCCATGAACAGGTCGATTTTTACGAAAGCACGTTGCGGCCATTTGCCATGTATCGTGATGAAGAATTACTGGAGACCTGGGACGACCGCGAAGAAAAGCTCGGCCAATGGGATGCAGCCTTCACAACATCTGCCAGCAATCCGGGCGGTAAATTGCAGCCAGAAGCTGACTTCTCCGCTCCACGGACTTCGGGGCAAGCCACCAAACGCCGGCAGAAAGACTGACGCCTCTTTTTTGCAAATTTCGGCCACACAAATCCGGAAATTTTGACCAGTTATTCACATCTGCGTAGACTGGCATCATTGTTAAACTCGCCGGAGAACCAAAATGTCAGATACATCAGACCCCGCAAGCTGGGATCCAAAACTCGACGCGGTAGCCGCTGCACCCGATCATCACAAGGTGATATTTGAAAATGAACAGCTTCGGGTACTTGATGTTACTCTGGAGCCAAATGACGAAGAACCATTGCACCACCATCGCTGGCCATCGGTATTTGTGCTCGATTCCATACACCCGGACATCTATGACATATCACCAGAGGGCGAGCGCCAACCGCCAAGCCGCGATGTTATGCAGGCCGTTGAAGCCTGGGATGGCAAGGGCAGTCTGGTTGTCCATATGGCACCGCAAGCACTTGGCCGCGTCATGAATTCTGGCGATAAGGTGGTGCATGGCATTCGAATTGAGATGAAGCAATAGTCCCCGCAACAGTCTCCATACTGCAATTGCTCAATTGATCCTATCGTCGATTTTCAGCCGTCGACACGGTTTCCGCCTTGGTGCGAAGCCAGTTCAAAAATACCTGCGCTGCCGGACGCTGATAGTCATGTGGCAGCTTGATATTATACAGGCCAAAAACCGACTCTGAATGCAGTTCGGTGATTTCACCCGATGCGAGATCGTCATCAAAAAATGCCCGCGCGGTGTAGGTAATGCCTTCACCTCTGCGAACCGCCCCCATGATCAGGTTGCCGGGCATTACGTTGACATTCAATGGCTGGTCCGGAATCACCCCGTGATAGGTAAACCAGTCGGCAACTTCATTGGTGCCCAATTCCTGAATCCATGGAAGCTCAACAAAAGATGCCGGATCACGCGAAGCATGAACACCAACAAGGGATGGTGCACCAACCACAATCATGTCCGAGATGAGCACCGGATCAATATCAAGTTCCAGCCGTCGACGATCGGAATAACGGATTGCGATGTCGATCCCGCCGGGTCTTAAGTCAACTATCTCCGAGGTTGGGTTGAGCATCAACGGGATTTCGGAATGCAGCCGCTGAAACTCGGCAATCCTGGGCATCAACCATTCAACCGCAAAGGCTGGTGGCATGGTAATCTGCACCGGGCGACTGACCTGTTCCTCACACAGTCGCTCGATGCCGCGACCAATGATTTCAAAACCGGTTTCCAACTCGCGTGCCAAAAGCGCCCCGGAGCCCGTCAACTCGATGCTTCGCCCAACCCGCGAAACCAGTTTCATTCCCAGCCGTATCTCCAGGGCCTTGACCTGCTGGCTGACAGCCGCCTGCGTCACGTTCAACCGATTGGCCGCCTGAGTGTAGTTTCCGCATTGCGCCACCGCTGAAAATGCCCGCAGGCTGTTCAACGGGGGAAAGTCTTTCCAATCCATATATAAGTTTTTCTAATGTTTTAATAATATTTTTGTGTCGCATAAAATTGCGCAAAAGGCCATAATGGAAAGGAGAAAGCAAGATGATCTCGAAAACTGAACACCATGGCAATAAAGAATTTCTATGGTGTTTGTAAAGCGAAGGGCAACAATCCATGAGCAAATTTGATGGCGGGTGTTATTGCGGCGCGGTGCGATACAAGATTGCCAGTCAACCGACATGGTCTGCGCATTGTCATTGTCGCTCTTGTCAACTGGCAATGGGAGCCGCGTTTGCGACATGGGCAAGGGTTCCTGCAGCAGATTTCACGGTCACCAGGGGCGCGATCAAGACCATTGAGAAGTCACCGGGTATCAAGCGCGGATTTTGTGCCGATTGCGGCACCACGCTGAGCTATGCTGCCGAAGGCGAAGTCGATGGACAGGATTTTAGCGCAGATGCCTGGTTCTCGGCTACCACGTTGGACGACCCTTCTGCTGTCAGCCCCAAATCTCACGTTTTCACCAGCCACCAGCAACCCTGGATCAAGCTGGCTGACGATTTGCCAACAAATTCAGAATTTTAGGGCCAGAAACCTAGGTCACGAAAAGAATGCAACTCAAACAGGAGAGCATCATGTCCACTACCTATTCATATGCCTGCAAAGACTGCGAAGGTATGGAAGCCTGCCCGGGTGAAGTTAAGGCGGCGACCGAAGATGAAGTGTGGAAGCTGATGGAGTTGCACGCGGTGATTGCTCATAGTGAAGATCCCAGTTCCTGGGACGACGAAACACGGCAGTATCTGGGAACACTGATCAAATCCGGCTAGGGCCAAAACCCGGTCGGGCTCTTATCGGTTAGTCCAGGGTTGAGAAAATCAAGATCGGACTGGCAGGTCGGCATGAATGTCGACCCAGGATATTTTGTTTTCAGTATGAAAATGCCCCCGCGGTTTGAACCGTTCAGCTTCGTCGATGGTCCCAATCCAGACCGCATCAAAGTCCCTTTCCATGGGCTGATAGACGATGGGAGACCCACATTTGCCACAAAACCCTCGCCGCACCGTATCGCTTGACTGATACCAATCAGGTTCACGAGTGACATATTTCAAGTCTTTTCGCTTCAGAATCACCCAGGTTCCAAACAAATTGCCGAGCGACTTGCGGCACATTTCGCAGTGGCAATAGCCGGTATTATAGGGCGGATTGACTGACTTAAATTTGATTTCGCCGCACAAACAGCCGCCTGTAAAGTTTTCCAGTTCATCTGTAAAAATGTTTTCGGATTGCTCTGACACCCTAACCTCCTGTTGCCTCGCTTCAATTATGACGGCATTTGCGGTCTTGTCCAAGCCAGCGGTCTAATCTGCCGGTGAAAGGCGGCGAACTATCTGCCGAAGGCGATTTATCCCTCTCGACCGAACGGTGAAGCGGAGAGAGTCTGATGTCAGCGGAAGCCCGGCCCGCATAAATTCTATATCAAGTTCGGAAAACCGGTTTGGTGAAATCTGTTTCATGACGTTCCCTTTCAATTGAACCTTTGCTTTAATCAACTGGTTTGGGAACGATAGGAAATCGAATTGGGCTTCGACAAACGATCATATCTAACGGGGATGGTTAGAAAAATTCATCCGTTTTTAACATGAGCCGCCGCCTGCCTCCGCTCAATCAGCTTCGCGCCTTTGAAGCTGCAGCACGACATTTAAGCTTCAAGGGAGCAGCTGACGAATTGAATGTCACCCATGCTGCCGTCTCGCATCAGATCAAAGCTCTGGAAGAATACCTTGATGCGCAGTTGTTTCACCGGGTGACTCGCGGAGTTCGTCTGACCGATGAAGCTCGGGCGCTTTCGGAAGAACTCAACAACGCATTTGATCGCATGGATTTTGCCGTCAATCGGTTTCGCTCAACCGATATGACGGGTTCACTGCGTATTTCAGTCGTTCCGTGGTATGGCAATCGGCTGATCGTTCCCGGCCTGCCAGGCTTTCACACAGCCAATCCCGGCTTGTCTGTCGATCTCGGATTTTCGTACGAATTGGTAGACTTTGCCAATTCCGACTTCCATGCAGCTCTACGTCATGGATTAGGCAACTGGCCTGGGCTCGATCAGTATAGTGTGCATCGGGATCTGGTTTCACCGCTTTGTGCCCCGGAGCTTGTTACAGGCATAAATCTCCCACTGGCACCACAAGATATCGCAACCTTGGACCTGGCAATCGCAAGGGGTCAGGACGAGGCCTGGCTAAACTGGTTTGCAGAAGCCGGTATCTCGAAAATGTTGGAGCCCAATTTCATTGAATTTGATAACCGCGCATTGGCAACCGAATATGCGCTGGGGGGCAATGGTGTATGTCTACCCGACATTCAGGCAATGCAACTGGAATTAGATTCTGGCCGTTTTGTTCGCCTGCACCCGCTGGCGCAGAGATTGGAAAGCGGTCTCCATCTTGTGTTCCCAAAATCCCCTTTCCCTGATCCCCGGCTGAAACTGTTTGCTGATTGGTTGAAAACCGTGTTGTCGCCAGCCACCGACACACGATAAGCACACGCTACGATATTCAGCCTAGCCAATCGCGCTGTTTCATTTTATCAAATTTGAAGTGTCGCTACGGGCCTCACAGCCATTGATCCAGTTCATCTGACAGAGCTCTGCCATACAATGTCACCGATGTCGTGCGGGTGTTGTTGCGTCCTTGAATGGTCAAACGGACGGAGCGAAAAAATGGCAGGCTGCCCATATCATAGCCCACTATCGCACGGCGAGGTATGAGTATCGGTGAATGACCAAAGCGAAACAGGATCATCGGTTCCATATACAGACCTGCAGGCGAAACAATAACAGTCAGGCAATTGCTGTAGCTGGCCATGAACCTGAGCCGGGCGCTGCAAAATCGATAGACGCTGCCTTGAATTCGGCCGGTGGCGGGATATTGTTCTGCCAATTTGGCCCAGCCTCCAATTCTGGAGATCAGGTAAACAATGCCCATCCAGAAAGCGACAAACGCAATAATGGCGCCGACAAAAATCAAAGGGATGAACACTGTTTCTTGCATATTCCTTACCGATTAATATCCGCAGTCCAGAAGTCCAGGATCAGGACCTGAAGCTAATCTCATCATCTTATTGTCTCAGCCGATGCAAAACAACATGGCATTGCAGATGTCGCAGCAGATCAAACGGTCTCGACCAGGCGATAGCCACACTCCAGCTGTTGCAGGTCGAGCAGATCACCATAGCGCTGCTCCCACGCCCCGCTGTCCAGATCGACCTTGAGTTTTCCCAGACCTTCATCAACATCGTCCAGGGCCCAAAATGAAGACATGGCGGCACGGACACGCTCATCCAGATAGGCTGCGGGCCGCTGCCAGTAACCCGCCAGAAAGCCGTCCGAGCAATCGTTGGGAATTGGCACGGGCGAAATGGACACCGGGCCCAGCCAGTTACTAAAATCCGACAATCGCGGCATCTGACCCTCATCCAAAGCTACAAGGGCCGGAAAATAATCAGCAAGCCAAAACCCGCGAAATGACGGGTCGTAGGTCAAGAAGGCAATTTTTTCGCGCGTCACCCGTCGCATTTCCCGCACGCCCTTTGGCTGGTCGGACCAGTGATGAATGGTCAATACGGCCATTGATGCATCGAAGCTATTATCTTCAAACGGCAGGTCTTCAGCACTGCCCTGAACCACCACAACATCGGAAGCGGCCCGTTGATTTATCATTTCAGTTGAAGGTTCAATCGCCGTGATTTGCCGGTTTGAAGGCTCATATGAACCGGTTCCGGCCCCAACGTTCAACACCGATTTGGCGTTTCCCAGAGCAGTCTCGATGCGTCTTGCGATGCGATGGTCCGGCTTACGAAGATCGGCATAGTTCAAACCGATTGTATCATACAGTTTGGTCATATCGTTGTCCCTCATCACAGATTCACCAGTCAGTCGGCTACATTGAAATCAACTTGCCCGGATTCATCCGCCCTTCAGGATCGAAGAGCTGCTTTATGGCGCGCATCAGCTGCAGTTCGGTCTCTGATTTCTGCCCTGCCAGACGGTCAACATTTTCGGTGCCAACGCCATGTTCAGCGCAAATCGAACCGCCAAAGGACCAGATCAGCTCGTCCATCCGCGCATAAAGCTCGGTGCAAATTTGATCCAAATCCGAATCGTCATTGTCGCCGCCGCCGCCGCCGCCGCCGCCGGGAAAGACTATTGTGTGAACATTTCCATCGCCAATGTGACCAAATGCGTAAAACCGAGCCTGTGGTCGCAAGTTCAAAACCAAATGCTTTGCCTGTTCAAGAAATTCCGTGACCCGGTCAATCGGTACGGACACATCCCACTTGATCGGTTTGCCCTCATAGAGTTTTTCCGGCGGGATTTCGTCACGCAGGTGCCAGAGGTTATCTTCCTGAGCGATGGACTGGCTGATGATTGCATTGCCAAGCAAGTCGCGATCCAGCGCCTGTTGAAAAAACGCCAGCAATCGTGATTCTACCTGGTCAGGATCGCGTCCGGAAAACCGCACCAGAATGCACCATTCCGCATCAGTTTCCAGCGGTGAGGAGATGGTCGGCTTAACCTGCGGTACACGGCGAACCCCCTCACCGGGAAGCAGCTCAAATGCACTCAATCCATCACCGCCGATTTCGCGCGCCAGAACAAAAAGCTCGTTGAGACGTTCAAAATCCGCAACTTCGCCAAGCATCGACTGATCAACCGGCTGCAAGGGATGCAATTTCAAACAGGCCTTGGTGATAATGCCAAGGGTTCCCTCGCCACCGATAAACAGTTGTTTCAGATCATAGCCAGATGCATCTTTGCGCAGGGCGCGCAATCCATTCCAGACATTGCCATCGGGCAGAACCACTTCAAGACCAAGCACCTGATCGCGTGCCGTTCCGTAGCGCAATACATTCAATCCGCCGCCATTGGTGGAAATGCCGCCACCCACCATTGCCGAACCGCGTGCTCCCCAATCCATTGCGAAGGCTCTGTCGACCGCATTGGCCGCATCATGCACTGCTTGCAAAATGACACCGGCCTCAACGGTGATCGCATAACATTGTGGATCGATGTTGAGGATCTGGTTCATCCGGGCAACCGACAAAATGACCGCCGGTTTTTCTCCCGCCGGTACTGCACCGCCGCAAAGGCCCGTATTTCCAGCCTGTGGAACAATTGCGACATTGTGCCGGGCGCAAATCTTGACTGTTGAGACGACTTCCTCAGTTGAAGCTGGCCGCACGACAATTTCTGCGCTGCCACTATGAAAGCCCTGCATATCGGTCAGATAGGTTTTGACATCACTGCCTTGTACGACGCCTTTGGCACCGAGCGCTGCCAGGAGGTCTGTGTACAATTTATCCATCTTCGGAAGATCCAGAATTGCAATCACAAATTGGATAGGAGCGTGAAGGCATTTTGGCAACAGGTTGAACTCATGATTTGAAACCTTTGCGGACAAAGCTCTCGAATGATAATTGAGTTGGATTGATTGTTGTTTGGGAATGGGCCAATGAAAATTCACAGACTGTTTTCCGATGCGGCAGGCGAAAGTCACTGGGAAGATCTGGAAGTTGGCCTCGAGGAACGGGTGTTTGCTCCTCCAGCCGAGAAAATCGAAGTCTCCGAACCGTTGCCAGCGACTCAAACCTTGTTTTTAAAACTTCGATCCTGCTGGAATGAACCGGCCCATCCAACCCCCACCCGACAACAACTGGTCTGCCTTTCCGGAAGCGTCACCGTCACAGCCAGCGATCAAGAAACACGCGATATCGGTCCCGGTGACGTTTGGCATATGGAAGACACACACGGAAAGGGTCACCACACCATCGTGACAAGCAAGGAAGACTTTGACTGCGTGATTTTGCAGTTTGGGTAATTGTTTGTCCAATTTTCATTTAAACCACTACCGGCTGGCGCCGGTAGATTTGTCTGAGTGCTGTTCCAGGTACTGAAGGACGAGATCTTCTGTGATCGCGCCATTGGTTGTCGAAAAATAACCTCTCCCCCAAAAATGCCTGCCCCAATAGCGCTTCT
>JABABQ010000060.1 GCA_014238155.1 Rhizobiaceae bacterium | reverse complement strand
TCATCCGCTTCTCTTCATCATCCCAGTTCCGACGTCTGCGCCGCTTCGCCACAATCCACTCCCCTAATGTCCATTTAATCGCTAATGGACATTACCTCTCACTACCGTTCAAAGGCAGGGCGGGTTCGCCGGGCGCTTACGGAGCTACTCATATACCGCTATGGGGTCCGCTGCTCATCTACATCTTTGTGACAGAATTTTCTGACGGAGCGGCCGATTTCTCGCAGCCTTTTGTCCTGTGGTTAACTGTGGCGTCGTTAGTCATGTTGATCAGTTTAATCTTCAATGTACGCGATCTGTATCTCGTTTTTACCACTGGTCGCGGTCGAAAGAGTCCCAAAGGTGCCAGTCTATGAAGACCTTCATCGATCAGCTGCCCGGGAACAGTATCCACAACCCCGCACATTCAACGCACTTTATGTGGCTCCAGCAAGTGGACCGGAGGATCACCCTCTATTACCAGAATCTGATGGTCGCTGACACTGAAGATGCACTTAGGGTGATCGAGGTGGGTAACGTTATTCTTGAACCCATATTTTATGTACCTAGCAAAGATGTCGATGCCAACTTCAAGCAGAATGCCAAAAGTACTCACTGCTCGTTGAAGGGCGATGCAATACATTTCGACTATATAGGTGCTAACAACTCCGTTGAAATCTCCAATGCCGCGTGGAGCTACCCCGACCCAATCAAAATTGCCTACGGCCTTAAAGATCGAATCGCCTTTGATAAGGCGCACTTCTCCATCGAAGATGCTCCGCGCTTGTTACCAATGCGGCATCAGAATTCAGTCCAATACTACAACCGCAACCTACAAAAATAGCGACAAACTAGTCGCGCAACTGTCAGTTTTTAGGAGTACGGCCTATGTCCAAGTTTCCCCCGCTATTGCCGAGCGGTGAATTACGCGAAGTGCTGCCCGAAATATTCTTCGTGACCGGGCAGATGTCCTCGGGCGAAGGCCAGGAAACTATGCACTACAGTCGCAACATGACGATTGTACGAGATGAGGGTGCATTGAGCTTGATTAACACGGTGCGCCTCGATGAAGTTGGATTGGCCAGGCTCGACGCGCTTGGCACCGTGCGAAATGTGGTCAGACTCGGCTTCAATCACGGGCGCGATGACGAGTTTTATCTTAAACGTTACAACGCAGACTTTTGGGCTGTGCCAGGCATGGAATTCGTGCGAGGGGAGGTTATCGACCGCTCACTGATCGCCGGTGAACCTGGTCCTTGTGAAGGCTCGTCGGTGTTTACCTTTGAAACAGCGAACAAACCTGAGGCGATCCTATATCTGGACCGCAATGGTGGGACGTTAGTGTCGTGCGACAGTTTGCAAAATTTCTCTGGCCCAAATGAATTTTTCAATGAGTTGGCGATCTCAAGGATGAAAGCAGGTGGATTCTTCAATCCTGCAAATGTCGGACCCGGTTGGAAGATGGTAACTGAGCCGAAGGCGGAGGACTTCGCCCGTCTGAAGCAGTTGAACTTTCGACATCTTTTGAGTGGCCATGGGGAGCCGAGGGTGGATGACGCGTACCAAGCTTACAGCGCCACGTTCTCAGAGCTTTATGGTATTTAACGAGATGGATAATGTGCAAGATGTATATGCGTAAGTAGTTGGTTCATCTATGTCCCAGCGCTCTGTAGATTCTATATTCGGTCGACGATCCAGCCTCGTGCGAACGGTGTTGTTGATCTACATCCTTTCGACATTCGCAATTTTTTGCAACGGGGCGGTATCCTGGTTAGGGATCACAGACCCAGTCCGGCTTGTCGAAACAGCTCCGCCAATTGTCTTACTCATTTTTGTCCTGGCCGCCGCAATACCATTTGTTCCCGGAGCCGAAATAGGCTTTGCGATGCTTATGATCCTCGGCGCTGACGTGGCGATCGAAGTATATCTTTCAATGGTGGTCGCGCTTTCGTTGGCGTATTGTTTTGGTCGTTGTATGCCTGTGGGTGCTCTGGACTTGCGTCAGTCTCCACTCGCTTCACGTTTGCGGTTGCTACGGAAAAAAATGCGCACTACCCGTGCAGACAAGAGCATTACATTTGCACGAAGAGTGGCGGGGCTCATTGCTGCAAACCGTTATCTGGCTCTTTGTTTCGCATTGAATACGCCAGGGAACTCGGTTCTCGGAGGGGGAGGTGGACTGGCCATGATGGCTGGAGCCAGTCGACAATACACCCCATTTAGGTTTCTTTTGACAATTGCTATTGCAGTCATGCCAATACCGCTCGGTGTCGCAATTTTGTGATACCGCTTGAACGGTGAATTCGCGAGACGAACACCGAGACCATTTGTGTCATGTTTTCGCGTCCAACCGGGCTGTTTGGAGTCCGATAATCAATTCGAAATAGTCTCGCAATTTGAAATCGGTATTCGTGGGAGCGCCATGTTACACTACCCTACACAACCCCGGCAAGTTCCGGGCATGTCAGGTGCTGACCATCCGTCCAAATCAAAAGGGTCAATATTGGACGTCTATGCGGGGTCAAAGTTCAAAGCCGATTGACAGGTCCTGTCGACGGTTGTCTTATGTTTTGCCCGTCGCCAGAATCTGGCGAGTATTTCCCAGCCCCAATTGCTTTTGCCTCACTTCGACACATAAGTCGATAGCCGGAATATTAAACCGATCGATCGTGATTTTCGGGTGGTTGTGGGAGCGCTGATGCCGGTGCGATCTCGCTGTTTGCTCTGGAGCGTCGGGCATGATTGTGGAGGATGATTTGTCGCTTTATTGAGGGGTGGTGCAATCAATTGCCAGTTTCTGACATATAATTAGGTAATTGTTCGTATTTTTTTGATAAATAATGTACACATTAAAAACAATGTGTTAAATGAAAGCGATTAGATGTTTTCGCCAATTCACGTTAAATCATGTTAACTTGCGAGCAATTTGGCGGCAATTTCCCGCGCATTACGTAGAATTGCGTCGTCGATGAAGACATTCAAGCGATCCACGGTTCCTCAGCTTATTCCTCCCGCCAAGAAAAGGGCACGGGCTTCTCGATGGAGAGGCAGTCGGCAAGAACGCGGCTATGGCGCGGACTGGGACAAAAAGCGTGTTGAGATCCTGCAAAGGGACCACGGCCTCTGCCAGGAATGTTTGAGGCGCGGTTACGCAGAATTTGGCAATGTTGTTGACCACATCCTTCCTTTGGAGGATTTCCCCGAACTCAGGCTTGTCGACACCAACCTGGAAGTAATT
>JABABQ010000057.1 GCA_014238155.1 Rhizobiaceae bacterium | reverse complement strand
TCTAAGCAAAACTCATAAAACAGAGCCGCCTGCGCTTCCTGACGTGGTCCCATCATCGCAATCAATCTCCCAAATCAACAAGGAAACTGAATCAGCAAAGACTGCCGAGATTAAGGCGAGTTTTTCAACGAAATAGGCTCAGATATACCTTTCAACGGAACATCGCCGATAGCCTTCGTATCTTCTTGATCGACTAAAGCATCTCTGGTCGCGTTGTCGATTAAGATTGAACAATTAGCGACTTTGGTGTGCGTCTCTAGACGGGCGGCGAGGTTCACTTTATCGCCGATGCAGGTATAGGTCGCGCGATCCTGCGTGCCCGCATATCCGGCAATTACTTCACCCGTAGCAATGCCTATCCCAACCTTGATTTCTGGTTTGTCAATCACCGCCCGACCAACATTGAATTCGGCAATGAGATCAAGCATATCCCGCGCCGCAGCTACGGCACTTCCTGCGGGATCTTCCAGAGGTTGAGGTGCACCGAACAGAACCATTATACCGTCCCCAATCATCATAGTGACTATGCCTCCACGATTTTCAATCGCGTCAAACATCAGGGAATAGTAGTCGTTGAGCAACTCGATGGTTTCTTCAGGAGGTTGGCTTTCTGACAGGGAAGTAAAACCACGAATGTCGCAGAATAACACCGAGGCATGAACCCTCCGACCGCCCAATGCAAAACCGGACTCCTGCATGTCTTGCACAACTTCGCTGGTTGCAAAGCGTCGCAGCAACATTTTTTGTTCGTCACGAAGACGTTTTTTCTCCAGGCTTGAGGAGAGGCGTGCCTTCAGCAGAACCTGGTTTACGGGTTTTGGCAGGTAGTCATCGGCACCCAGTTCGATGCATCGAACGATGTTTTCGATACCTTCTATAGATGACGTCACAATCACCGGCAGATCCCGAAGTGCAGGAATAAGTTTGATCGCCTCGAGGACTTCAAATCCGTCCATCACAGGCATTTCGATGTCGAGCAGAAGAAGGTCGAAAGTTTCTTCGTTCAGCCGATTCATGGCAATCTTACCATTTTCGGCGACTGATGCCTGATAGCCCAACATTTCAACATTACGCGTCAACAACAATCGGTTGACCTTGGTGTCATCGACAATCAAAAGGCGGGCGGGTGTTTCAGTCATCAAGCAAGCCGTTCAATCCGGCAACTGCACGTTTATAAGCGGTGTTCAACAAAGCCAATTCTTTTAAGTTAGCCTCATGATTTGGATCAAGACCCGACAGTTCCATTTTACGGGAAATTTCAGCCAGTTCATGCGCACCGAAAACGTTTGCATTTGATTTGATAGAATGTGCTGCTCGGCGAAACGGATCTTGCTCGTTATTGGAAACCGCATTTTTCAGTTCAGTCAAAATTTCCGGTGCCTCTTCCAGAAAAGTTGCAACCAATTCAACGATAAAATCAGATCCGGTCGCCTCCTTTAGCTCATTGAAAACCGAGAGATCAATTGGACCTTCACTCATTCTTATTTCCTTTTAATTTGGGAACGTTCGTTAGTGCTTCAATCAAACGATCAACTCGTACCGGCTTGGTAACGTAGTCATCCATGCCGGCATCAAGACACATTTCTCGATCGCCCTGCATTGCATTCGCCGTCATTGCAACAATCTTGGGACAGACGTCTTTTTTGTGGGCTTTAATGATGTGACGGGTCGCATCGAGCCCATCCATTTCCGGCATCTGAACATCCATCAATACGACGTCGTAGACCTCTCTATCCACGGCTTTGATCGCTTCCAACCCGTTATTCGCCACATCGGCGCTATACCCCATTTGGCTCAACAGGCGCAGGGCGAGTTTCTGATTCACGAGGTTGTCCTCAGCCAATAGAATCCGAAGAGGATGGCGCTTCGCCATTTCCGCATCCATTTTGGGCCCAGCTACGGTTTTCTCGACTGCCGTAGCCGATTGATCCGGAGCAAATAGCGTGACCAGTGTGTCGAACAGCTGAGACTGTCGCAAAGGCTTTGCCAAAAAGGCCTTGAACAGGCCGGTCTGAATCTCTGAATCCCGCATACCGAGAGAACTGAATAGAATCAGGGGCAGATCGGCATTGGACTTTTGCACTTTTCGGGCCAGATCCAGCCCGTCCATTTCCGGCATGTGCATATCGAGAATCGCCAGATCAAACGTCTCGCCGTCCTTCAACCATTTCAACGCCTCTGCTGGCGAACCGGTAGAACGGGTCTTGGCACCCCCCATTTGCTGGTTTGTAGCGTTAGGATACGCCGGTTGGTTTCATTGTCATCCACCACTAACAGGCGTTTACCGTCGATTTCCGCCTGCATACCGATCAAATTGCGGGCCTGTTTGGTTGGCCATTCTGTTTTTTCTGCACGCAGCGTGAAATGGAAGGTAGCCCCTTTGCCGGCTCCGTCGCTGGTGGCCCACATCGTCCCGTCCATCAATTCAGCCAGGCGTTTCGAAATGGCAAGACCAAGCCCCGTTCCACCGTATTTTCGGGTAGTGGAGGAATCTGCCTGACTGAAGGACTGGAACAGCCGTTTCATACCGCTTGCCGTCAGCCCGATGCCAGTATCGCGCACCTCAAATGACAGTTCTACGGTGTTTGGTGAAAGTGTTTTGGCTGATATGGTCAGCACGACCTCTCCGAATTTGGTGAACTTTATGGCATTCGACAGCAAATTGAGAAGAATTTGCCGTAAACGAGTCAGATCAGTGCGAACTCCGATCGGAACGTTGTCATCAAGTACGTAGGCAATATCAAGGTTCTTCTCCGCTGCACGTGAACTGACCAAATCGAGTGCCGATTCAATACAATCCCGCAGTACGACAGGGCGAAGTTCGAGATCCATCTGTCCAGCTTCAATTTTTGAGAAATCGAGAATATCATTGATTATGCCAAGCAGCGCATCTCCGCTGTCATGGATAGTGTTGGCAAAATCGCGCTGTTCCGTATCTAGGGCCGTATCCATCAGAAGTCCGCTCATTCCGATAACGGCATTCATCGGTGTTCGAATTTCGTGGCTCATGGTGGCCAGGAACGAACTCTTTGCTTCGTTGGCAGTCTCTGCTGCCGCACGAGAGTCTTCTGCTTCTTGAAACAGGCGCACATTTTCAATTGCAATGACGACTTGGTCACAGAAGGTGCGCGCAACGTCCATCTCGTCTTGGCTGAAAGGACGTGGTTCTTTGCGATTGAACACCAAAACGCCCACGCAGTCTCCTCCGCGCATAAGCGGTGCGTAAATCGACGCATTAATTCCAATTTTCATTTGAATGTCGGCCTCAGTTACAGGAAGATTCAACTCGCGCCAATCAGGATGATGCAGAAGTGTTTTGTTCAACAAGGCCTGCGATGGAAAGTTGTTTTCTGGATCAAAGCGGAGAGATTGCAGTTCGCTTAGCCCCTTGTTGAGCCCGTCGATTGTCGCCCTGGCAGCAACCTTCAGTTCCTCACCCTCATGCATGAGAATTGCGACCCGATCACAGTCCACAAGACGCACTCCAGCAAGCACAATTTCCTCAAATACCGGAAGGACGTCGGTGGGTGAGGAACTGATGACCTCCAAGATACCTGCACTCGCTGTTTGCCGCGCCAAAGCTGATTGCGTTTCATCGAACAGGCGTGCATTTTGGATTGCGATCACGGCTTGATCAGAGAATGTTTCAACGAGCGAGATCTGCTTTTCGGTAAACGGTTTTGCCTCTAGCTTGTAGATCGTAATGGTGCCTACCAACTCGTCCCCTTTGAGCATAGGAACCGCGAGTATTGTCCGAATGGGAGCCGCATCCCGCACGGCGTAGTTATATTCAGGATCCGCCTGAACATCCGGAACGTGCACGGTTTGCTGCTCAAGGGCAGCACGCGCAGAGATGCTGTTTCGCCCTGGGGTGATCGGGTTTCGACCTAAGAACTCCCTTAGATTTGGACCGACATTGTGTGTCGCTGCCACCTGGAGGAACTCGCCATCGAATCGGAAAATCACCGCTCTCTCAGCTTCGCATAACCTAACCGCGCTTTCGGCCAATGTGCCGAACACAGGCTGCAAATCGAAGGCCGAGCGGCTGATGACTTTAAGAACCTCGGCCGTCGCCGTCTGCTGTTCCAATGACTCGGTCACCTCGGCGGTGCGCGCCTGCACTTCGTCAAAAAGGCGCGTGTTGCTGATCGCGATTACGGCTTGGGCAGCGAAGGTTTCCAGTAAAGAAATTTGTTTGGCCGTAAACGGGGCGATTTTGTCGTCGCACAGCACCAGAACTCCGATCACAATGCCGTCTTTGATCAAAGGCACACCAAGCAGAGATCGGTACTTTCCAATCTTCGCAGCTTCTTTCCATTTGTATCCGTTTTTGGCTTCGGTGTCTTTGTAGTAGACAGTTTCGCCTTTCAGAGCAGTTTGCCCAATCCCACTTGCATGTCCAGCAGGCACGGGATTGGCTTTCATGAAACGGATAAAGTCATCATCAAACTCCTGCATTGTCATGACGTGGAACAGGTTATCTTCGGGATTGAGCAGTGCGATCGCAGCGTATTTCGGTTTGCACAAACGGCTGGCAACAGAGAGAATTTCATCCAGTACCGGGTCTAACTCATCAGGTGAGCGTGAGATAACGTCTAGCACCTCAGACGTTGCTGTCTGATATTCCAGCGCCTCGGTCACTTCGGCGGTTCGCAACTGCACTTCTTCAAACAAATTGGCATTGTTTATTGCAATCACGGCTTGGTCGGCAAAAGTCTCCACAAGTTCGATTTGGCGTGGCGAAAATGATCCCGGCGTTGGACGAGCCAAATCCAAAACAGCAATGACTTCTCCATTTCGAATGAGAGGAACCGCAACGATCGAACGCCATCCACCCAATTCCACTGATTTAGGGGTGTCAAATTCAGGGTCTTGTTGAATGTCATAAATATGATGGGTTTGTCGGTCGAGAACCACCCGTCCGGCAATGTTGGTTCTGTCTATCTTGTGCGGATTCTGGGTATGGAACTCGACCATTTCTGGCGTGCAACCGTGTTTGCACCCAGATGCAGTTCGTCACCCACCTTGTTGAACAGAATGCAAATTGATGCATCGCACAACCGTGCCGCAGTATCGATGAGAGCCTGCAGAACTGTAGGCAAATCAAAGGCCGATTGACTGATGACTTTCAAAACTTCCGCCGTTGCGGTTTGTTGTTCCAACTGGGTTTGAAGTTCACGGAACTGGCGTACATTTTCGATGGCGATGACCGACTGCGACGCGAAAGTTTCGACCAACGCAATCTCGTCGGGTGAAAATCGTTCAGGCTCGTGTCGGCTCAAAACGATACATCCAATCGCAATATCGTTTTGCAACAGTGGCACATTGATCCGAGTACGAAGATTCTCTTCTTCAACAAGTTTGACATAAATCGGTTCTCGATTCCGATAGCTTTCGGTCTGTATCAGATCAGGAATTTCGGTAGTACGGGCTTCACGGATTGCTTCAGCAATCATGTAAGGAGAGTCCAGCGGGAAGGATTCACCAATCCGCATAGTCTGCAGCTCGTCTCCATGCACAGCTGTAAAAACGAAATTTTTTCGATCGTCATCAGCGAGCATTAACCAGGCAACAGGCGCGTTACAAAGTCGAGCCGCATTCTCAAGGATGGCCTCAAACACTGGAGCATTGTCATCACGACTTTGACTAATAACCGATAAGATTTCCCGCGACGCTGCCTCGCGTTCCAACCGTTCTTGCACCTCACGAAATTGGCGCACATTCTCGATGGCGATAACAGCTTGGGCGGCAAAGGTTTCAACCAGCGCAATGTCGTCGGTGGCAAATGGCGCAATAGTACGCCGTGTCAGTGTAATGCACCCAATCGCCACCCCATCTTTCAACAGCGGAACGACGGCAAAACTGCGAAATCCTTCTTCATCAACCAAATTGCGAATGACGACGTTGTCGTCCGAATAGTATTTTGTTTTAGCAAAATCGTCGATGAGGATGGCTTTGTTGCCATTAATTGAGTCCGGAATCGGAAGGTTGCTCGTCAATGGCCAAGTTTGGCCTAATTCTAGGCCTTTGAGAGCTTCGCCCCAAACGGCAACCATCTGATGATGCGTTCGGTTTTCATCGACCAAATGCAGTCGGGCCATTGGTGCATCACACAGGCGAGCTGCGTTTTCGAGCAAAGTGTTGAAAACCGGAATGTCATCATCCCTGCTTTGGCTTATGACAGATAAGATCTCACGCGTTGCGGCTTCGCGTTCCAGTCGGGTTTGAAGTTCACGAAACTGACGCACATTCTCGATGGCGATTACCGCCTGTTCGGCAAATGTCTGGACAAGTGCGATCTCGTCGGGAGTGAATGGCCGCTGTTCACTCCGAAACAAATTGATTGACCCGATCCCAAGTCCACCAACGACAAGTGGTGCGGTAAGGACCGTTCGGATTCCGGCCTTGACCACTGCCACCCGGTCTTCGTTGCCCTGATCATACAACGGATCCAGCGTGGTGTCTTCGATCTGCAGAACGGCTCTCTCCCGAACCGATCTTGCTACCAGAAGAGCACTGTTAACGGGCCATTGCCAACCGGGTCGAAACGGTTCGAACGGCTCGGCCCCTTCCGCCTTAATCTCGATATGCGCACCATCGTTGGTCACCATGGCGAGAAAACTAAATGGAGCTCGACAAAGTTGCGCGGCCTGCTTGAGAATCGCGTCGAACACCGGTTTGTCATCACCCCGCGAACGGCTGATCACTTCAAGTATCTCGCGCGTCGCCGCCTCACGTTCCAGTCTGGTTTGTAGTTCGCGAAACTGGCGAACGTTTTCGATCGCGATCACAGCCTGCGCGGCAAATGACTCCACCAATCGGATATCATTATCAGTAAATGCACGCGCCACATCCAACCGATGAAGCACGATCGCACCGATGGCCTCGCCATTTCTCAAAAGCGGCACGGAAAGCACAGAGCGAAGTCCAACTTCGTCCACTAGAAATATGCGGGTTTGATCTCCGCTGGTGTAGAGGTCCGTTTGTTTCAGGTCCGGCTCATGGACGACTTCGCTCCGACGCACAGATTCAGTATGTGCATGTCCGGAATCCAGCGGCCATTTCTGAATCGGTGCAGTGGCGATCAACTGTCGCCCAAACTTTCTTCTCAATTGGTTGTGGCTGCGTTCCTCGTTTGTGAGCATCAAGGCTGCGCTGTCCGCTTCACACAGCGACGATGCGTTTTCAAGAATTGCATCGAAAACCGGGTCTTCAGTCTCGCGTGAACAACTAATAACTTCCAGAATATTACGGGAAGCCTTTTCACGCTCCAACCGTTCTTGCACCTCTCGGTACTGACGGACATTTTCAATGGCGATGGTTGCTTGTGCAGCAAAAGATTCAACCAGCTCAATCTGATGGGTATTGAAGGGCTGAACTTCTTCTCTAAAAAGCGCAATGGCGCCCAACGCACCATGTTGCGCCATGAGAGGAACAAATATGACTGAACGAATTCCGAGGTCATCGACATTATTTCGGACAAAATCGGCCCCTGATTGATACAGGTCACCCTGACCCATATCTTCCAGATGATAGAGCTTTCCCTCGATAATGGCCCGCGCCGAATAAGATGCGTCCGCATCCATCGGTACGATTGCTGCGCGCAATGCATCTGTTACTTTTTTGTTGGTTCCGGCGCTCGCCGCAAAAGTCACGAACTTATCTTCTCGAGTTCCAAGAAGCAGCCCGGCGCTGGGTGCTTCACACAGTTTGCAAGCGCGTTCCAATATAGCTTCGAAAACCGGCTGCTCATCGTCACGGCTCTCGCTGATGATTTGCAGAACTTCTTTAGTCGCAGCTTCACGCTCCAGCCGTTGCTGCACCTCGCGAAATTGGCACACGTTGTCAATTGCGATGACTGCCTGCACAGCAAAACTCTCAACGAGTTCGACGTGCTGCGGCTCAAAGGGACGAACTTCACGACGGAACAAATCAATACAACCAAACGCCTTACCGTCTTTCATGAGCGGAACGGAGAAACCTGAGCGAATGCCTTCTTCATCAACGGATTTCCGTCTTGCGCGATCATTGGAGCGGTAGGCATCCGTATCAGCCATGTCGTCAATAATTACAATTCGGGATTCGCGCACAGATTCAGCAGGCATGGCTGGGCCATCTATAGGAACACCATGCTCTTCAAGTTTAAAATGCCGAAGGGGGTCACCCCAAATAGCCTTCAAGATAAGCCGGTCGCCTGCATCATTAAGCAGCAACAAAGTTGCTGTCGGTGAGTCGCATAATTGGGCAGCATTTTTGAGGATAGCGTCAAAAACCGGCGCATCATCATCTCGACAATTGTTTATCGCATTCAGAATTTCGCGCATTGCGATTTCGCGTTCCCGCGCCACAGCAATCTGTGTGACCATGTCGTCTTGAACGTCTGCTTCTGATTGATCTGGCAAATTTTTTTCCCGATGGGGTCAGCGCATCTTTGGTAAGCTATATGAGTAAAACTCGCTTAGCCAGTGAGTAGCAAATCTACATTTCGGGAGAATCTTAAAGGCCAAACTCATTTCCGTCAGTTGGGAACACCTGCAAATGTCTAGATCATTTCCAAGAACGATAATTCATGGATAATCATTTCAGATTGCGACATCGACCGAATGACTGGGAATGACACGCCCGTATCAATCTCCAATTGGCGCGATTGCCAGATTCTGGCACATTTTGACGTTGGCGGGCATGTCGCTCGTGGAGCATTGACCAAGTTCTAAAATAGCGCAAAGTCCGCACTCCCGACATTGGTGAATTTTGCCCCAACAGCTCCTTCGAGCCCAAAGTGTCTGTCTTTTGCTAAGCGGCCAACGTCGGCTTATCAATACAAGACAGAAAGGCGCTGGATATCAAACCTGGGTATTATCGGGAGTTTGTACGGGTTGACGGGCAGGTCTTGGACTGACAACTCTGCTGGCCAGTCGGTCAACCGAACTCCTTGATGCTGCGTGCCAAAAGGTCAAAGAACTCCACTTCCTTGCCAGAAGTCAAAACGTCCAATCTGACGTGATCCGAGAAGAACTGGCTCTGCTCAATCTCGCCGTCCGCAAATGCCATCATCGGTTCGTAAGACGTGGTCATGACGACATCCGGGTTTTTGGCGGCCCCAGCGCGGATCCGGGCATGGTGGTCCCTCGCTGTCATCCGAAAGGCCTCTCCATCGAAAATCAGCGTGGCTTCGAAATTGTGTTCAGGGCCAACCGCCCTTTTGGCGGCAGTTCCGAGTGCCACCGCCACAGTTCTGAGATTACCGGGTTTCTTGATTTTCGCTGGCCGAGGCATCCGACCACCAAACCGTGCAAGTTCGAAGATTAGTTCGCCAGTGCGTTCTCCCAGCTCGGTTAACGAATAGAGCGACACACCGAACTCCGCCTCGTATTTTTGGATCAGGCCGCTGGCTTCGAGCCCATGCAGTCGATCAGAAAGAAGGTTCGATGCTATACCGGCAAGGCCAGTCTGCAGGTCCTTGAAACGCGCCGGACCCGCATGAAGGTCACGCAGGATCAACAACGTCCAGCGGTCTCCGACGTGATCAAGCGCGCGCGAGATCGGGCAGAGCAGGTTGTAGCTTCGATTCAATTGTGTCATCGTGTTCACAAAAAGTTTACTTTATTTTCTAAAGTGAAAACTTTATTCACTCTAGTGACCATATAAGGGAACAATCAAAATGTCCACAAGACCCAAAATCCTTGTCACATCCGCTACCGGGAAAACCGGAACTCCGACCGTTCTTCAGTTGCTTGAGAAGGGTTTTCCTGTCCGCGCCTTCGTGCGAAGGCTGGACCGCAGAAGCGAAGCGCTTGAAAGCGCGGGGGCTGAGATTTTCATCGGTAACCAGTATTCGATCTCGGATATGCGGGCGGCGATGGTTGGCGTCAAGCGCGCTTACCAATGCGCCCCAGCGGCGCCCAACCCCTTGTATTTCTACGCAGCCTTCACTGCTGCTGCTTATGAGGCCAACCTCGAACACGTCGTCACCCTTGGACAATGGCTTTCATCCGCTGACCACCACTCGCCAATGACCCGCTCGGTTTACATGGGTGAAATTTTGACAAAGATGCGGCCTGAAATGACGGTTACCACCATCAATGTTGGCTGGTTTGCCGACAACTATATGAATGGATTGGATGTCGCAGCACAACTTGGTGTGTTTTCGATGCCGCTGGGTGACGGGAACATCAAAAAGAACGCGGCACCCTCGAACGAAGATATAGCAAGTGTTGCCGTCGGCGCGCTTATTGACCCCGATACTCATGCGGGCAAGACATACCGGCCCACCGGTCCCGAACTGATATCGCCCAACGAAATCGCCGCCGCGATGGGCAAAGCGCTAGGCCGAACAGTGAAGTATCAGGACATCTCAGAAAAGATGTTGCTCAAAGCGTTTAAGGCACGCGGATCGCAGGTCGCAGCAGCCGATTATTCCGAGGCGGGTGTTTACCAGATAAAACTCTACGCAGAAGAATACCGGCGTGGTGCGTTTGCGGTTAATGCCCCGACCCGAGATGTTAAGACCGTCGGCGGACGTATGCCTGAGAGCTTCGAAAGCATCGCCTCCCGTTACGTCGCCAACCGCCCGGATCTAAAGCCGAGCATCTCTGGAAAGCTAAACGCCCTGGCCGGATTTTTGAAAATCCTCGTCACCCGGGCGCCCGACATTGCCGACATCGAAGCCCAAAATGACTTTGTCATGCTCAAATCGCCGACATTCTGCCTGGACGATGCCGAGTGGCGCGAAACCCACCAGCCGACCGACCTGAAACTGGTCCCCGGAAAGGTTGCCTGAATTCGGCTCCGGCCTTCAGGAAGGCGACCCTAACAGCCCCGACACCTTCCAAGATTACGACCGAGACCAGATCCAACCCTCACGAAAGGAAAGAACAATGCCAGCATATATGATGTCGCACGTAACAGTGACCGACAAAGAGAAATTCCAAAGCTACATAGCCCAAACCAAACCCATCGCGGCCAAATTCGGCGCCAAACCCGTTGTAGTCGCGGCGCAGCCAAAGATGCTTAACGGCGAGGCCGACGGCCACCACCTGGTTTTTGTAATCGAATTTCCAACAATGGATCAACTCGAATCCTGGCACCACTCTGACGAGTACAAGGCAATTGTGACCCTGCGGGAAGAGGGTTCAAATCAGCATATGGTAGCCTATGAGGCGACGCCACTGCCCCAGGCCTAGGAGTTGAGAATCAAGAGCGCGCTCGGCGCATTTTTCCAAGCGTGCTGCCTTGGGGCTAGGCCGGTTTCTATCCAAGTGGCCCGAAGAACGCCACGCGTTTCCAGCACGTGCGAATGGCACCGTTTTTCTTTCGCTGGTTTCGGGTAGCAGACATTCGCGCAACCGCGGCGAATTCACACTTCGTCCTGTGTGGATGTATATGGACCCCGCCTTATTGCAACGTCTTTTTTAGGGCTGGATTGGCTTCACGGTTGCTGACGTATATCCGGCTTCTGTATGCGGCCAGAAGTATCATCGCCGCGAGCCCCGATGGATTTCCGCTT
>JABABQ010000061.1 GCA_014238155.1 Rhizobiaceae bacterium | reverse complement strand
GCTATTCGTTTACCCCGGCTGCCAATTATAACGGCCCGGTACCGCAGGCCAGCTATACAATCCAGGACCCCGGCGGCCTCACAGCCACCGCAACCCTCGATATCACCGTAACCCCGGTAAACGATGCCCCGGTGGTCAGTGATGACGACTATATTGTACTGGAGGACACACCTGCGGGTGTTGGTGGCAATCTGATACTGGATAATAGCGGATTTGGTGTTGATAGTGATGTCGATGGTGATGTTCTTGCGATCACTGATGCTCTGGTTGATACAGATGGTTCCGGTATTCCTGATCCGTTGATTCTGAGTGTTCCAACGCTGCTGACCGATCCGATTGGCAATCCAATCGGAACATTGACGCTTGAGGCCAGTGGTGGTTTCAACTTTGTTCCGGCTGCGGACTTCTGGGGAACAGTTCCCCCGGTCAACTATACAGTCGACGATGGATCAGGCGCGGTTAACTCAACCGATACTGGATTGCTAAACATTGCAGTCGCACCTGTAAATGATGCCCCAGACGGTGCCGTTGACGCTGTCATTGGCAATGAAGATCAGGTGCTGGCGCTCAATGCGACACTGCCAGTTGATGTCGATGATGCCCAATCTGTCTTGACTGTTGTCGTCAGCCAAGTTCCGCAGGCCGGACAGGGAACGCTGAACTATTCCTTGGATGCCGGCGGGACAGGAATTGTGCTTCCCGGTCTGGTCATGACAATGAGCGAACTGGCGACAGTAAGCTTCCTGTCGGCAGCCAACTACCATGGTTCGGTCGACTCATTTGTCTATCAGGCGATGGACGATGAAGGCGAGACAGATACCGGTTCGATCGGTGTGGTCGCGATATCGTTGAATGCTGTCAATGATGCACCTGTTGCCAATGTGGATGGTCCGGTGGTGCTGACCGAGGATGTTGTCGCCAGCGGAAACGTCTTGCTCAATGACGCCGACATAGATGGTGACACCATAGAAGTGGTGAGTTTTATCGTCAGCGGGTTGGCAGGTGTTGCTCCCGCAGGATCAGCGGTGTCTGTTCCCGGAGTTGGAACGTTTAATCTCAATGCCAATGGTGATTTCAATTTCACCCCACTGACAAACTACAACGGCCCGGTTCCTGACGTTACTTACACGATGACAGATGGCAATGGTTTGTTCGATACCGCCAATTTGACATTCGATGATGTCTTGCCGGTCAATGACGCGCCCGTGGCCTCTGCAAACAGCTATATCACGGCAGAGGAAACTCAACTGGTTGGCAATCTGGTGCTCGATGATACAGGGCTCGGGCTGGACTACGATGTCGACGGTGATGGTCTGACGATCTCAGGTTTCACTGTGTCAGGAGAGACGGGACCATTTTCCATCGGTACGCCGGTAAATCTGGCAGGTATTGGTGTATTGACCGTGCAGTCAAATGGCCAGTTCATTTTCGACCCGGCCAACAACTATAATGGCGTTGTCCCGCAAATCACCTATACCGTATCTGATGGTCACGGGGGCCATGCCAGCGCCGTTGCCGATATAGTCGTAGACCCTGTCAACGATGCTCCAACCGTGACAGCATCGGGCGTTGTGACGCCTGAAGACCAGACTGTCGCCGGACGAGTTGTTATGGCTGATGTGGACGGTGATATACCGATTGCACATTTAAATGTGGCCGCATCCAACGGCACTGTGCTTGTGACCTCAGACGGAAACTGGACATATACATCCAACCCGGATTTCAACGGAACCGACCAGTTTGAGGTTCTGGTTGACGATCAAAACGGGGGCACGGCAAGGGTCATTGTGAATGTGACGGTCTCTGCTGTTGCAGACATTGCTGACGATCAGTTGGTGACCCTGGAAGACACGCCGGTTTCCTTCAACGCGTTAACCGGTGGCGGTACCGTTGGTGGCTTGGGAGGAAGTGGTGCCGATACATTCGAGGGGGCTGCATTTGTTAGCGGGATTACGCAAGGTGCCCATGGTTCGGTCGCTTTCACCGCAGCGGGCGATATCACATATGTGCCTGATCCGAATTACAATGGGCTGGATAGTTTTTCATACCAGGTGACATCGGGTGGAGTTACAGAAACTGCAACCGTCTCAGTGAACGTAACGACCGTCAATGATGCCCCCACGGTGAGTGCCGCCCCTGCCATAACTTTGGAAGACACGCCGGTTTCCGGTGCTATTTCCATGGCTGATGTGGACGCAGATCCGCTCACGGCGAGTGTTGAGATTGGCCCTGTAAATGGCAGTGTGGTTGTCAATGCCGACGGTAGCTGGACTTATACACCAGAACAGAATTTCGAAGGTTTTGAGAGGTTCTTCGTCAGGGTTGATGACAGCAATGGTGGCATGACAAGTGTCGAGATCGGTGTGACGGTTGTCGCGGTAAACGATGCGCCAGACAGCTATTCCGCCAAACTCGAAATTGCTGGGTCAGACCCGGTATTGCTAAATCTTAGCCTGCCAACAGATGTGGACGACATTTCCGCAGCGCTCCAATCCACCATCTTGCAAGTGCCCGACCCGCTAATGGGTAATCTGGTGTATTTGCCCGGTGGTCTGGCCGGCAATCCATCCCAGGTATCGGTTGGCATGAGCCTTAGCAATGTCGAACTGGCGACGCTTCAGTTTATTGCGTTGCCCGGCGCAGTGGGCCCGGCCGGTACGTTGATTTATAGGGCGCAGGATGATGACGGTGCGTCAGATGCTGGCAGCGAGGCACGCATTAATATCGAGATTGCACCTTCAAATGACTACATCCAAAAGACAGCCCTGATACTGCCGCAGCAGGAAAAACAAGAGGGGACTGGTTCCGCAGAGCCGATAGTGCCATTTGTGGTCGATGCCGTAAATCAGATTTCCAGCCTTGGATCGGTCGGGGAAATCAGCTTCGAAGATGGTATTGTCCATGATGCCGTGAACCATATTTCATCAGTAAACGCGACCCAGGACCTGGTCTCGGTTGACCCTGCCGTTCTCGATGCGGTGCAGGCTATAGATGCGATGCGTCAGATCCATCGGGAAAATTCGAGCGCCGGCCCGGAGGAACACCTAACTTCAGTCAATGCTTGGGGTATCGAAAGTCTGACCGGATTTTCGCTCAAATTTGCTCACGATGATCGTCAGGAGGAAGACGACGTCGAATATTCTGAAGTCGGTCAACTGGTCATCGAAACCTATGTCCGTGAACGTATATTGTTCATTGATGTTTCAAACACCTTCGATCCCGATGTCGAAGGGGTTGTGACGGGTTATCAAGTTGATATGGCCGATGGCAGCGAACTGCCTGACTGGATAAGGACCGTGCGCGATGGATTTATTGTCGCCGAACGTCCTGCCAATTTGTGGGATTTGAATCTGAAGATCAGTGCCGAAATGGAAGACGGATCGCTGGTGACCCGTGGTGTTTTGATCGATGGGCCAACGGGTGAAATTCAGCCATTGGAAGTGGGCGGTCAGGAAGATGGCAAGCGGTTTGAAGATCAGTTGCGCATGTTGGTTAAAAGTTAGGGTCAGGTCTTCGGAAATTGTCCAGGTCTGACTTGCGTTTTTGCGGCTCCGGCGCATAGTGCTGATCATAGTCCACCCGACATTCAAGAACCGATCCAATTTGCTCGAATTTGAACCTCAACTGTTCCAGTCGATCTGGATCGCCGGAGCCGTCGTGGTCATCGTATTTGCAGGATCGGTTGTTCAATCGGGACTTGGGATGGGATTTGGCCTGACCGCAGCGCCGGTCTTGGCCCTTCTGGATCCGGTGCTTGTACCGGTTTCGGCGCTTTACCTTGGGACCGCAACTTCCATAGCCGGGGCTCTGAGTGAACGCGCAAATATTGCCTGGCGAGAAGTAACGATCTGCCTGTCCGGTCGTATTTCAGGCATTCTGGCGGGACTGTTTATTTTGATCAGCCTGACCAGCCTGGCAACGTTTTCACTTGTATTCGGCCTTGTTATATTATTTGCAGTGTTGCTTTCGATAGCCGGATGGCAGCTGAAATTGAACATGCGAAATCTGTTTGCAATGGGTATTGTCAGCGGCTTCACCGGTGTCATTACTTCAGTTGGCGCACCACCATTGGCGCTGATTTACCAGAACCAGCCGGCTGTCCAGACGCGTGCCACACTGGCGGCATTCTTTGCGTTGGGTGGAATAGCCTCACTGATTGTGCTTCATCTGGCCGGGTTGGCTAGTTTGACGCATTTCTGGCTGGCTATTCTCATTGCACCCGCTGCTATTTTGGGCACCTGGTCAGGACGCCGAATGAAGGGCAGATTTGACCGCCGTTATCGGGTGTTTTTGCTGGCAATTGCAGTGCTGGCATCGTTGATGTTGATTTATCGAGGTTTGTCGTGAAAATGCTTGGTTCGATTGTCGGTCTGACAAGCTTGGCTTTCGCCAGCAATACGGCGTCAGCAAAACCACTCACTTCAGAGGAGATTACGGCATTGCTGCCGACAATTGTCGCGGTTGGCGACCAGACAAGTCAGATATTTTCCGCAGCCGGAGCAACAACATACACGGATCGTGGACGGGCAAGTTTTGGTTCGTGGCGAGTTCAGGAGAATAAGTATTGCTCTCAATGGCCACCAGCTGGAGGCTGGAGTTGCTACGTCGTAGACTATGATGATCAATCGAAAGTGCTGACCTGGATCGGATTTGGTGATGATCGCACCATCAATCGTGCTGAAGTGAAAAAGTAGTTTACAGTTCACGTCCAGCCCGGAATTCGGACCAGCGCATGAAGGCATTGGCGCCAATCGACGCAAAAGGTTCCACCGGCAGTTTCAAGGGTTGGGGCTGGCTCAACATCGTTTTCAAAGTGCCGGATTGCTGGCCGGTTGCAAGTTCGGCAGTTAGTTTGCCCGACAGAGTACCCATCACCGTGCCAAGGCCGTTTTGGCAGCAGGCAGAGTATAAATTTGCATCGATCTCACCAAAGGCCGGAGCGCCGTTGCGGCTCAGGCACAACAGCCCTCCCCACCGATGTTCCATTGGGACGTGTTTGAGCTGGGGAAATCGAGCCTGAAAACTTCTGTCGTGAACGGGTGAGATACTATTCAGAGTTTTGTTTGATACGGATCGACCTGGTGCCCAGGTAAACCTGTTGCGGACGATTATGCGGTGGCCACCCATGCCAGAGATTTTGCGCACCGTGGTGCCAAGTGGGTCAGCCGGGGTGAACGCCCAGTTGGGATGCCCACCAAGCCCGGCAATTTCGTCTCCGGTTAGGGCGCGGGTGATGGATGCATAGAGATAGATATGCATCAGCTGACGTTTAAAAAATCTAAAACTTTCAATATGCCCGTTGACCGCGAGGATCACCTTGCCAGCGGAAAATTTCGCTTTGGAAGTTTGAACCTGCCAACCATCACCGCTGCGGGCCATGGATATCACCGGGCTGGATTGAAAGATCTGCACTCCCTGTCGGTCAAGACCAGCCGCCAGTGAACGGACGAACAATGCCGGTTGGATCATTGCCGTGCCGGGACTGAATAAACCGCCGTGATAATAGCTGGAACCGCATATTTCGCGCATCGCTGCAGCGTCCAGCAATTCATAAGTCTCACCAAGGTTGCGGAGATGTTGTGCGTAGTTTTGATTGTTTGCATTGCCCGTGGCCCCCGCCGCGGCGTTGATTTTTCCGCTCATATCAAAGGCTTCATGTGGCATGTTGAACTCAAGCGCTGCGGTTCGTGAGAATTCAATCGCCTCCCTGTTCATGGCAATGCGTTGAAGATCGGCATCGCCACTACCGGCATAGTCTTTGGAGTTCAGTTTATGAGGAATATCGATCATGAAACCGGAATTGCGGCCGGCAGGGCCTTCGGCAATATGTCGGGCTTCCAAAACCGCAATTGTCGCGTCGGGTTGCAATTGACGCAGCCGACGAGCAGCAGACAGGCCCGCAAATCCTGCGCCAATTACAACAAAGTCTGCGGTTTGGTCGTGTTCGGCACGAGGGAAATCTTTGGCCGGTTCAAGCAGCGCATTCCAGGCCGCCGGACCGGGATCGGTTGGCATTTTTGTGACCGTGATTGTCACGTTCAATACTCGTCGTTTAGGGCGTCGACTGCAGGTATTTCCCGTTCCCGGCGGGCGATGTAATCCTTTAATTGCTCGTCAATCGCTGCGTCGAGCTTGGGTTCCTCATAGGCCGTCAGCAGTTCCCTGGCACGATCCAGTGCCCGCGCCGTGATCTCCTGACTGCCTTCCGCCATCCATTGTTCAATGGAGTTGTTGTCGAACATTTCCGGCATAAAAAAGGCTTCCTGGAAATTTTCTCTTGTGTGTTGATGACCCAGATAATGCCCGCCCGGACCGATATCGCGAATCGCTGCAAGTGCCTCGTCGAAATCGTCCCACTGGACCCCTTCAATCATCCGATACCCCATGGCGCATTGCTCCGCGTCAACAATGAACTTGGCGATCGAACAATGCATGCCGGCCTCATTCCAGCCAGCTGAATGCCACAGGTAATTTGCCCCCGACATCAGCGTTGCCATCATCGTGGAGGCACTCTCATAACCGGCCTGCGCATCGAAGGTCTTGGCACCGCCCAGCGTATTGGATGTGCGCCATGGAATTTTGTAATATCGCGCCATTTGACCGATCATCATATTCATCAGACTGATTTCCGGAGTTCCTGCCATCGGGGCGCCGGATTTCATTGAGACGGTCGAAAGGTAGTGACCATAGATGGCGGGACATCCTTTGCGAACAACCTGTGTATAGGCCAGCGCCGACAGGGCTTCTGCATTGAGTTGAGCAACTGCAGCGGCAGTTGAAGCTGGCGTATTGGCACCACCCAGCACGAAAGGCGAACACAGGACGGGTTGATTGCGTTTGCAGAAGGCGCGCATTGCTCCCAACATGGTTTCATCCCACACCAGCGGTGAATTGCCGTTGCAATTGCCCGTCGATACGGGATGAGTTTCCATGAAGTCCTCACCGAACAGGATGGCACACATTTCCATCACATCTTCAGCGTTTTTCGGGCTGGTGGTCATTCCCATGAAGGTTTTATCACTGTGCTTCATGGATGAATAGGTGATCCGCAGGTGGCGGTGAGCCACCACATGATCCATTGGTTCAACAATATGATGGGCCGATGAATGCATGGCCGGAAGCATCTGGGCCAGTTTGTGGAAATTGGCCAGATCCTCGAGCGTCGGGCCACGCCGTTTGTCGTCAAGATCCCGCAAATAGGGGGCCCCCGTCATCGGTACAAAGATCGAATGATCCTGACCAAAGGGCAAATTATTTGCCGGATTGCGAGCGTGATAGGTAAAGCTTTCGGGGATAGATCGGATGAGTTCGCGGATCAGGTTCCGGTCCAGATGAACGCGATCATCATCGCGAATGTCAGCGCCAGCTTTGCGCCAGTCTTCAATGGCGATGGGATCGCGGAAAATGACACCAACATCTTCCAGAATGGCCATTGATGCAGAGTCGATCTTGTCAATCTGTTCGGCTGTCATTGGTTCGACAAGCGGCAGGTTGCGCTTTAACGCCGGCAGCATTTTTGTGTCGAAGGCAGACCGTAATTCGCGACGGGCTTCTCGGCCGCCCCGACGACCTTGAGTCCCGTTGGTACTGCGGCTCAACTGACTTTATCCTGGTTCGCCGGGTCAGACAAATCGACCCATATGGTTTTTAACTCAGTATACTGGTCATGGGCATGCAGGCCGTTATCTCTTCCACCGAAACCCGACTGTTTATAACCGCCAAATGGCGTGGAAATATCTCCTTCGCCATAGCAATTCACCGTCACGGTTCCAGCACGAACCGCTCTGGCCGTTGTCAAAGCGCGTCGGGTGTTGGCTGTGAATACGCTTGCAGCGAGGCCATAGTCGGTATCATTTGCAATTTCGATGGCTTCATCTACAGATCCCACTTCGATGATCGATAAGACCGGCCCGAACACTTCTTCACGGGCGAGCCTGTCATCGGCAGAATTATTATAGACCGTTGGTTCGATATAGGGGCCAGCCAGCTGGCCTCCGCTCAATGCGCCGTCTTCCAGATAAGACGCCACTTTCTTGCAATGGTCAGCGTCAATCAGCGCACCAAGATGGTTCGCCGGATCCAGCGGGTCGCCGGTACGCCAGTCGCGAATACGCGCCTGGATGAGTTCGGTCAACTTGCCCCTGATGTCCTTGTGAACAATCAATCTTGAGCAGGCGGAACAATTTTCTCCCATGTTCCAGAACGCCGCGTTGACAATATGCTCGGCAACCAGATCAAGATTTTCGGCGTCGTCCAGAACAATGGCCGGGTTCTTGCCGCCGCATTCCAGCACCACTTTTTTCAAGTTGGAATCAGCAGCATAGCGCAGAAAGCGCCGTCCGGTTTCTGTGGACCCGGTAAAGCTGACCATGTCGACATCCCCATGAAGCCCCAATGGTTCTCCAACTGATGGGCCGTCGCCGGGCAATACCTGCAACACACCGCGAGGAATTCCGGCCTCTGCTGCAAGTTCGGCAACCCGCAACGCGGTCAGCGACGTCTGTTCAGCCGGCTTGACGATCACCGAATTTCCTGCAGCGAGTGACGGGCCGATTTTCCAGGCCAGCATCAGCAAAGGAAAATTCCACGGCAGTATGGCCGCAACGACGCCGATTGGTTCGCGGACGATCATCGCCATCGCGTCCTCGCCGACGGGTGCCGTCTGGTCATAAATCTTGTCGGCCGCTTCGGCGTGCCACTTTATGGTCTGAATGGTTTCGGGAATGTCGATGGTTTCACAGTCGCGGATTGGCTTTCCTGAATCGAGACTTTCCATCACCGCCAGTTCACGCGCATTGCGGGTGATCAGCTTGCACAATCTGATCAGGATATCCTTGCGTTTGCCGGGATGAAGGCGCGACCAGTGTCCCTGATCAAAAGCCTCGCGGGCCTTGCCGACAGCCAGATCAACATCGTCATTGTTGCAGGCTGAAATTTTGCAGAGTTCCTCACCTGTTGCAGGATTTGAGGAGATGAGTTTATTGCCGCGGCCGGGCCGATACTTGCCGTCAATAAACGCGGTTTTGGGAAAGTCGATCTGAGCGGCGATCGCGGCATATTCTTCCCGGGTCAGCAATGCGGTCATGACTTTTCTCCTTCGATCAGAGCTATGGCTTTGTTCATGGTGCGGATAACTTCTGCCAGTTCCCGCTTGTCGTCTTTGTTCAATGGCTGCAGGGGGCGCCTTGGTGGTCCGCAATCAATGCCGCGCAATGTCACCCCATGTTTGATGCATTGAACGAATTTGCCGCCCTGTTCGAGTACGCGCATCAGCGGCAGCATGGCTGACATGATCCGGCGTCCCTTGTTGAAATTGCCCTCAATGGCGCAGGTTCGGTAAAGGGCCAGATGTGCTTCGGGTGCAAAATTTGAGCCGGCACAGACCCAGGAACGTGCCCCCCAGGCAAAAAACTCCAACGCCTGATCATCCATCCCGCATGACAATTGAATGTGGGGATAGTCACGGGCCAACATATGCAGACGGTTCGGGTCGCCGGAGGACTCCTTGACTGCACAAAAATTCGGACTGCGTCCCAATCGGTCGAGAGTTTCCTGATCCATATTGACGCTCATGCGGCCGGGATAGTTGTAGAGCATCACGGGAAGATTTGCTGCCCGGTCGATGGCTAGTGCATGCAGAGCAATCTCGCGCCCGGTCGGGTAGGCATAAGGTGGTGTGGTGACCAGAAGAGCATCAGCGCCGATACGCTTGGCTTCTGTTGCAAAACCGATCGCGTCTTCTGTTCGAATGGCACCAGTGCCGATGATCATCGGCAGACGTGTCCCGATGATTTTCTTGGCCAGCGCCATCAGATGAAACCGCTCATCGACGCTCTGTGCGTAGTATTCACCTGTCGTGCCGGCTATGATCAGCCCATGAACGCCCGACTGAATCAGGTCCTCAATCACCGCTTCGAAGGCCGATTCATTGATCGAATGATCTTCATTGTGAGGCGTGACAACAGGGGTATAAATTCCTTCAAATTGCATTCTGGTTCTCCCGATGATCTTCGGCAAGTTCAAACGGCAGCGGGTCGGGGCTGACAAACTGCTCCATTTGATGGCGCGACAATTCCCAATGTTCCAGCGTCAACTGCACCGCTTGCGAGGCCTGGTTATTGGCAAATGCCTCAATCATTTGATCATGCTGATCTGCGGCCTGGGCGATTCTATGCCGGTCCGACGGGTTGTTGCTTTGATAAAAAACACGACCGATCCGCGTATGATCGATTAACAGCCGGTCAAGACTGGGCACTAAATAAGGGGACCCGGCCATTTCACCGATCACCTGATGGAAACGATAATTGAGCATTGCGGTTTCCTGCGCCTCATCGGCAGCAATGGAACTTCGATAGTGCTGTTGAACGGATTTCAATCCGTCGACCTGATTGGTCGTTGCCCGCTCGGCGGCCAGACGGGCGACTGAGGCATAGATCATCGGCGCGGCCTGAAAGAAATGACGCATGGTGGATATGTCCATCGAGGCAACCTTTGCCCCCCGGTTTTCCTGCGAGGATAAATATCCTTCCCCGCACAACCGTTGAATCACCTCCCGCAAGGGCGTCCGTGAAATGCCAAATTCCTGCGATAGTGCAGTCTCGTCCAGCAATTGACCGGGGACGATCTCCATCGACAATATCCGTCGCTTGAGGATCGAAACGCAGGCAGATTTCGAGTTTGATTTCATCAGGTATCCTCTCAAAAGCAGAAATTATACAAAATGTATAATTTGTAAAGGCGCATTGTTGTGGCCCGCCTCGACACTTGTCGGACGCCTATGGATGATGAAATTATATGGATGGAAAACTGCCTGCTCCACCACGGCGACGCTCAAACCCCTGGCATATTGGGCATTGAAATCAGTTCTGATTTAGGGTCAGGGCCTCATCACGCAGTTCACGACGCAATATCTTGCCAACATTGGTACGCGGCAGATCATCCCGAAACTCGATATATTTGGGTTTCTTGTAACCTGTCAGGTTGTCGGCACAAAAAGCTGCCAGCGCGTCCTCGGTTAACCCATCGTCCTTTTTTATGACAAAAAGCATGACTGCTTCGCCGGTCCCTTCGTCAGGTACTCCCACAGCGGCTGTTTCCAGAACTCCTGGATGGTTTGCAGCAACATTTTCGATTTCATTGGGATAAACGTTGAATCCGGACACCAGGATCATGTCTTTCTTTCGGTCGACAATCCTTACATAGCCGTTTTCATCGATGATGCCGACATCGCCAGATTTAAAAAACCCATCGTCGGTCATCACTTCGTCGGTGGCTTCGGGGCGCTGCCAGTAATTTGCCATTACCTGTGGTCCGCGGATGGCAATTTCTCCGCGCTCCCCCTGCGGCACTTCATTTTCATCGTCGTCGAGAATTTTGATGTCGACGCTTGGCAGAGGCAATCCAATGGTTCCGGTGAACCGGTCTGAATTTGTCGGATTACAGGTAACGCCGGAAGAGGTTTCTGAAAGTCCGTAACCTTCGCAGATTGGACAGCCGGTCACTTCCAGCCAATGCTTGGCCGTGGCTTCCTGAATCGCCATGCCACCGCCCATGGAAATTCGCAGTTGACTGAAATCAAGCTCGGCAAAGTCCGGGCGGTTCGCGAGTGCGTTGAACAACGTGTTGACCGCAGGAAACAAGTGGAACTTGTATTTTCGAATTTCCTTGATGGTTGCATCAAGATCCCGGGGGTTCGGAATCAGCACAACCAGCCCCCCGGCCCGCATCGACAACATGCTGCAGGTGACAAAGGCAAAGACGTGGTAGAGTGGGAGTGCGCAGACTGAGATCATCTGACCGCTAATTGGGTTTTTATCCAAGGCTGGATGCATCCACGCTTCAGACGCCAGCAAATTGCCGATAATCGTGCTGTGCAGCAGTGTCGCGCCTTTTGAAACACCGGTTGTACCACCGGTATATTGCAATACCGCAACATCGTCGGAGGCAATGTGGGGTTTGTCCAGTGTCATCGATGAACCCGCTGCAAGCGTATCCTTAAATGGAATTGTGCCGGGTAGTGAAAAGCGTGGAACGCCTTTTTTGACGTGCCGAATAACGAAATTGACCAGGCCGCCTTTCAGTCCGCCGAGCATCTCTCCGATATTGGCGATGATTGTATTTTCAATTGGTGTCCTGTCGATCACCTGCTCGAGCGTTGCAGCAAAATTCTCCAATATGATGATCGCTGTAGAACCGGAATCGTTGAGTTGATGTTCCAGTTCGCGGGGTGTGTAGAGTGGATTGACATTGACCGCGATCAGCCCGGCGCGCAGGATTCCACCAATGGCAATTGGATATTGCAGCACGTTGGGCATCATTACAGCGACACGGTCACCCTTTTTCAAACCGAGACTTTGCAGGTAACAAGCCATCGCCATAGACTGGCGATCAAGCTCCCCATAGGTCATTCGCTTGTCCATAAATACATAGGCGTCGTCATTGGCGTATTTGGTGTAACTGTCTTCGAGCAGATCAACCAGTGACTCGTATTGTGTCACATCAATTTCTGCAGGGACCCCTTCGGGATAGTTGCTCAACCAAATTCGTTCCATGTGTTCGGTCCCGGGAGAAATCCTGATGCGTTACCTTGAACAATTCGCGGCTGAAAGAAAAGGTTCAAGGTGAAATTGGGGCGGGCTTGCTCGCATAGAGTTTTTGAATGGGTCTTCGAACGAATTGTATTTGATGTATTTGTCTGATGAAGGGTATTTTCGTTTGGGGCAGATCAGACCCAATTTCGACTGACGAATTGTCAACTTTAGATCTAAGCCTGAACGGCTCTAAGCCTGAACGGTTCTGGTGTAACGAGTGAGCAGTATATTCAAACAATTACCGATTCAGGATGCTGGCGAGGCTCGATTGCGGGCCCGCAGATGCTTGCCGCGACTAATCTTCGATTTCATCGATGGTGCGACTGGGCAGGAAGTTGCAATGCAGAACAATTGCACTGAACTTGCCGCCATCCATTTGCAACCGCGTGTTCTGGTTGACGTTGAGGACGTTTCATTGGCCTGCAATTTGCTTGGCGACGGTTATGGCTTGCCTTTCGGCGTCGCACCAATGGGCATGTGCGATCTGGCGTGTTCAGGAGCTGATGCGGCGATTTCCGAGCAAGCCGCCCGGCGTCGACTGCCACACTGCGTGTCAACTGCTGCATCAACAACCATGGAAGATTCTTTCCAACAAGCAGATGCTCAAGCCTGGTTTCAACTCTATGCTGGCACCGACGTTGAACAGAATGAAGAAATGATTGGCCGGGCCGAGGCCGCGGGATATGAACATCTGGTGCTCACGGTTGATACCCCCCGACTGTCCAGACGCAACCGGGACGCCCGCAACGGTTTTCAGGTACCCTTTCAAATCGGTGTGCGGCAATTCGTCGATTTTGCGCTGCATCCCCGGTGGTCGCTGTCTGCATTGTTTGATGGGCCTCCGAAACCGATGAATTACAAGACCTCAAAACTGGGTAAATCCTTTCAAAGAAATGACAGCCGTGGCGGAATAGATTGGGCTTTTTTAGAAAATTTGCGTCAGCGATGGCGCGGCAAGCTGATTGTAAAGGGGGTCACATCAACCAGGGATGCGGTGCAGATCAAATCATTGGGGGCTGACGCCATCTATGTGTCCAACCATGGAGGTCGCCAATTGGACAGTGCCCCAGCGGCCATTTCAGTATTACCGGTCATTCGTGCTGCGGTCGGGAAAGACTATCCGTTGATCTTTGATAGCGGCATCCGCGCAGGTGATGATATTGTTCGTGCTCTGGCCCTGGGCGCTGATTTTGTCATGCTGGGTCGACCGGTCTTATTCGCACTTGGCGCAGGAGGCGCAGATGGTCTGAATTCGTTTCTCAATCATCTGGAAGAAGATGTTAAGTCGGTCATGGCTCAAATCGGGGTTACTAAAATTCACCAGATCAATTCATCTGTGCTGGCAGAAATTCAATCGGGAAATCTCAATGACTGATACAAGACGCATCCGCGGCGGCAATCTTCTGGCTCGCGCCTTGCATGAAAAAGGGGTTGAGCATGTGTTTACGCTGGCGGGTGGATTCTGCAACCCGGCTCTTGAGGGTTTCATGGAATGCCAGTTGCCGGTGATCAACTGTCCCCACGAACAGGTGGCCGGACATCTGGCCGATGGACATGCGCGCATCACCCGCAAGCCGACGGTATGTTTGGTCGGGCCCGAAGGTTTCGCCAATGCAGTGCCGGCTATGCTGGAGGCTTGGGGAGAGCGGTCGCCGGTGATATTTGTTACTGGCTCGAGCACGCTGAAGCGACAGGGCTCAGGTGGCTTCAAGGAAATTGATGATGTGGCAGTTGCTGCTCCGCTAACCAAATATTCTGTCCAGATCACCGATGGTGAGCGAATTGGAGAATTTGTCGATCGAGCCTGGAAGATGGCAACAAGTGGCTATCCGGGACCAGTTCATTTGAGCCTGCCGGTCGACATCATGTTTTCATCATTTGATGAAGATGTCGGACGGGAGGAGCGACCGTTTTATCGTCGTGATCTGCCAGCTCCCCGCGCCTGGCCCGATCCAAGAGATCTTGCGCCATTGATGGACTTGATCAACAATGCCGAACGGCCAATGTTGATTGGTGGCCACGGAATATGGTGGTCCGGCAACGAAAAGGCGCTGGAAGCGGTTGGACGAGATCTCAACATTCCGGTGTTCAACGTGCCTTATCACCAAAAGCTGCTTGGTGAAGATTGCCAAGCCTATATGGGTCTTGCAGACATCCACCAGTATCCGCCTTCAAAATTTGCGCTGGAACACTGCGATGTCTGCATCATGGTGGGTGGTCGGCTCGATAATCAGATGAACTTTGGCAACCCACCCTTGTTTCCCCAGACCTGTACGCTGGTCTGCGTCAATGGCAGCCATGAAGAGCTGGACTACAACCGGCCGGCCGATCATGTGTTGCTGAGTGATGCGGGGGCTTTTTTCGATCAGATGGCGGAGTTGCCGCCGTTTCAGCCTGACTGGATAAAACTGAACAGGACAAAACGGGCAGACTGGGTGGCGAAAACCCTGTCAGACCTGAAGGCTGAAACAGCCTCTGCCGAATGGGGAGGCCATCAAATTCACCCGCTTGAACTGGCGCTGGATGTAAATGCTGCCATGGGAGAAAACGACTGGCTGGTATTTGATGGCGGCAACACACATTTCTGGTCGGAGATTGCCGTCAACGTGGCCGGATGGCAGGGGCAACAGCTGGCCGGTGTCATGCATCCAGGTTCCTACAGCTTGCTGGGTGTCGGTGTGTCATTCGCCCTGTCAGCAAAAAATACCCATCCCGACAGCACGGTGGTGCTGATCAGTGGTGATGGGGCGTTTCTGTCTGGCGGACTGAGCATTGAAACGGCGTTTCAGGAAAAAACCCCGATTGTCGTTGTTATCGACAATAATGGCGGCCTTGACTGCATTTCCCAACAACAGGAGAGGCTGTTTGAAAACGGCACCCATTTTGCCACTGATTTTCGGGACATTCCATTTCATACCCTGTTTGAGGGTTTGGGGGGGTATGGCGAATTGGTAGAGACCCGCGATGAGATTGAACCGGCCCTGCAGCGGGCCATCGCCAGCGGCAAGCCCGCCTGCTTGAATGTTAAGACGAAAGGCGTCATCAGCCCGATTGTTCTGGCGACCACCAACAAAAGAGACAAGGCATCCATCGAATAGACCATGGCAACAATCTCAACCCATGCACTTAACTCCGTTGACGGCACTCATGCAGCTGGAATCGGCGTATCCGTTATCGGCATAACGGCGGATCAAAACCGCACAACCCTGTTAACCGGCGAAACTGACAAAGGTGGGCGTTTCGTGGGTGAAATTGATGCATCACAGATTGATACCCAGGCGGACTATGAGTTGGTCCTGCTCGTTGCACCATATTTCGAAAACCAAAATCTTGGTGATGCAAATGGTCGGTCATTGAAAGAAGTGATTGTCCGTTTCCAGATACCGGATCCGCAAGGTCGCTATCATATGCCCTTCATGCTGGCACCCAATTCCTACAGTGTTTGGTCGTCGAGATGAACGACCGCAAAACGGGTAGCGGGCTCAACATGTCGCGCCGCATCCGGCGCAGTCCTTTTACCGACCGGGTTGAACGCCATGGGGTCAGGGGTTTCAGTGTGGTCAACCATATGCTGTTGCCGAAAGCCTTTGCGCCAAGCGTTGAAGAAGACTACTGGCATTTGCGCCAGCATGTTCAACTCTGGGATGTTTCGACGCAACGGCAGGTAGAAATCAAAGGGCCGGACGCCGCCCGCCTCGTGCAGTGGATGAGCCCGCGAGATCTGCGCGGAGCAAAAGTTGGCCAATGCCTCTATGTGCCTTTGGTGGATGAACAGGGTGGCATGATCAATGACCCGGTTTTGCTCAAACTTGCAGATGATCATTACTGGCTGTCGATTGCCGATTCCGATGTTCTGCTTTGGGCAAAAGGTCTGGCACTTGGGGCGAATTTCAAAGTTGAGATTGATGAGCCCGATGTATCGCCGCTGGCTGTTCAGGGGCCCAAAGCGGAAGATCTTCTGGCTGAACTTTTTGGAGAAGAAATTCGCAATATTGAATTCTTCAAATTTAAGTGGATTGAGTTTCAGGGCACCCAACAATTGATGGCCAGGTCAGGATTTTCAAGGCAGGGCGGTTTTGAAATCTATCTGCGCGGTGGGCACCTTGGTGGTGCATTGTGGGACACGATCTGGAATGCTGGGCAAGCGTTTGACATTACGCCCGGTTGTCCAAATCTGATTGAACGTATTGAAGGTGGGCTGCTCTCATATGGGAACGAATTTACCCGTGCCGATACGCCGCTTGAATGCGGTCTTGGGAATTATTGTTCGCATGCCAGCGACCTGGACTATATTGGCAAGCCAGCACTTGAGAGATTGCAAGAGCAGGGAATAAGCCGCGATATGCGAGGGGTGTTGTTTGACGGCCCGCCGTGTTCTGCTGTTGGTGTTCCTTTGCCCGTTAAATCGGGAGGCCTTCAGATCGGTCAGATAACATCTGGCATCTGGTCGCCGCGTTTGCGCAGAAATATTGGCCTGTCTATGATCGATCGCGATTTTTGGGCGGCCGGCCAAAAGGTTGAAGTGATGATGTCAAAAGAGGATGAGAGAACAGGTGAAATCTGCCTGCTTCCCTTTTCATAGACCGACGGCCGCTTCCAATTATTTCGTTGACTGCTCGATCTGACCTGCCACGTGTTGAGCAAATGCCCCGGCTTCGCGTGACAGGGTGTCCAGGCCTCGGGTGATGATCGCGACATGATAGGTCATCGCCTGAATCAAAGAGCGGGAAACCACACCACCCGTCCGGACCGCCAGCGAAGCGGTGAACGGATCGACGATTGCAAGGGCGCCGGTTGAATTTACCAGTGCTGCTGCCATCGGCATGTTGGCGGCGGATATGCGTGAGTTATTCTGGAGCTTCTGCGAAAGAGACCGCTCAATACCGGTCATCTCGTCGGGATAAATGTCTCCAAATGTGATGAATTTTTCGGTTTTACTCAGATCGTGCAGATCCACCGGGTCCGCTCCATTCGCCCGATGATGGCTTTCAGGCAGCAGGCAGACGTAAGGAACCGTGGTCTGGTGCAATATTTCCACACCATCATAGGGCGGTTCGCGTCCGACAATGCCAATGTCGAATTGCTGCATGCGCACGGCGTCAATAATGGCAGGCGTATTGCGCGTCGAAAGCATCAGCCGCATGTCCGGCCGTTCCAACAGCATATGGGCTACAGCATCTGGCAGAACCGATTGAGACAGACTGGGGATGACACCAACAGAAATGGCACCATCGGCAGTCGTTTTGATGACTTCAGCCAGTTCGCGCAGCCTGCCAACACCAACAAACATGGCGTCGACGGCTTTGTAAAAACGCCGGGCTTCGACCGTCGCGGTCAGGCCACGACCAGCGCGAAGGAACAGGGGAAAACCCACCGATCTTTCCAGATCGGCAACCAAACGGCTGACGCTGGGTTGGGAAACGTGGAGCAGTTCAGCAGCAGCGGTAATCGATCCTGCTTCGATCGTCGCACGGAAGGCTTCCAACTGCCGCACATTCATAACAAAAATTTCAAGATATAGCTCATTCATTCAATTTATGGATGAATGTCAATGTCGGCAAGCCCCTATGGACTGGCGCTGAGAGGATGTTCGCGATACTGAAAATGAATGGAAAGAATTTCGTAGGCAGATAGTGATGAAAATAACCATTGTGGGCACCGGTGCCATGGGGTCGGTCTATGCAGCTTTGTTTGCAGACAGCGCCACGACCAAAGCAAAAAACGAGGTTTGGGCCATTGATGTGTGGGAGGAACATGTCGCCGCCATCAACAACAAAGGTCTGCGGATTGAGGGTGCCAGTGGAGATCGTACCGTGAAGACAGTTCGAGCCAGCAGCGACGTGGGAGAGGCGGGGGAGAGTGACCTGTTTATCATTGCTACAAAAGCCTCCGGGGTTGGTGCAGCGGCCCGGTCGATTGCCCCTTATCTGTCGTCACAATCGCTGGTTCTGACGATTCAGAACGGGCTCGGAGCCGGTGAACGGATTGCTGAATTCATGCCGGTGGACAACGTCTTGCTCGGTGTCGCGGAAGGGTTTGGTGCCTCCATGAAGGGACCAGGACATGCTCATCACAATGCCATGAACTTGATTCGCATTGGTGAAATGGGAGGTGGCCTTACTCCGCGCCTCAAAATGATTGAAAAGCTCTGGCAGGACGCTGGCTTCAAGGCCAGAGCATTTGGTGATATCCAGCAGTTGATATGGGAAAAATATCTCTGCAACTCCACCTATTCAGCCCCATGCACGGCGTTCAACTGCACAATGGGCGAGTTGCAGGCGTCGCCGGAAAAGTGGGCGATCGCGGTGGGGTGCGCTCTTGAAGTCTATCAACTTGGCGAGGCGAAAGGCATCAATTTCAGCTTTTCAGATCCGATTACCTATGTGCAGGAGTTTGGTGCGCGCATGCCTGATGCTCGCCCATCAATGTTGCTGGACAATCTTGCCAAGCGAACATCCGAAATCGATGCAATAAACGGTATGGCCGCAATTTTGGGCGAGGAACTGGGCATAGCGACGCCCTACAATCAAACGCTGTCAGCTGTCGTCAGAGATCGTGAATCGCGATTTTAGTCTGATAGGCGGTGTCATTCAGGTTGATAATTGGGTCCCCGCCAGTCGCCGAGCGGGGATAAATTCCGGCAAAACCCAGCAAACATCACCTTCGCCACAAAAACTTATCCCCGCTCGCCACCTCGCCGCTATACTCGTCGCACATTCCCCGTTCGGAGGTGTCTCGAGGCGTCGTCAACATGGGGGATGTCGGTGCCCGGTGGTTGAGGTTAACGTAACCCGCGCTGCCGGGAGGCGCATTTTGGCTTTGTCCGTGCTCTCTCGACCATTCGCACCTATC
>JABABQ010000041.1 GCA_014238155.1 Rhizobiaceae bacterium | reverse complement strand
GATGGTTCAGAGCCAGGGAGCGTGGAGATAAGATTTTTGTCGGCGGCGTCGCGCGCCAATTGACGAAGGTGCCGTATCAGGCGGCGAAGAGCCGCCCGGTCGAAAGACCGCCCCCGCGGAGCGAAGGGCGCAGCCCGACAGCGTGAGCGCAAAACAAACAAAAACTCGAGGCCAGAATATCAACCAACCCAATGCCCCCGGCGATAATCCCGCACACTCCGCACTCTGCGTATCAGGCCGCGAAGAGCCGCCCGGTCGAAAGACCGCCCCCGCGGAGCGGCGGGCCTTCGCCCGCCTGCGTGAGCGCAAAACAAACATCTCGCAAAACAAACATCTCGCAAAACAAACAAAAACTCGAGGCCAGAATATCAACCAACTCATTGCCCCCAGGGAGCGTGTGCTTAGGAGCGCGCCACGAACACATCAGCCTTGGCAAAGTTTCGACAGAGGAGCTGTTTGAGACGGAGTTGACAATCGAGGTGATAGAACCGATGGGATGGGACACATTGGTATGGTCAAAACCTGGCTGCCTGAACTTTCGTTTCCGGGTTGATGGTCAAACCAAACTGAAGACTGGCGATCGGCAGGTCGTTCATTTTGACCCGGAACGCGCATCCATCTTCGATCAGGATTCAGAACTTCGCATTTAAGCGTGAACGGCTCTAAGCCGCAAAATTTTTGAGATTTTCTACTGGAGACATCATGACTGGTCTGTCCTATCAACTCTATTCGTCGAGAAATTTTCCACCACTGACCGATACTCTGACCATGCTTGCCGATCTCGGCTATGGACATGTTGAGGGTTACGGCGGCTTGTATGAGGATCTTGAAGGCCTGTCTGCGGCCCTGAAATCCAGTGGTCTAACAATGCTTTCCGGGCATTTCGGACTGGACATGCTGGAGGATCAATCTGACCGGGTTTTAAGTATTGCTGCCGCTGTCGGCATGACCTCGATCTATTGTCCGCATATCGGACCGCAATTGCGTCCATCCGATGCGGCGGGCTGGAAGGATTTCGGAAAAAAACTGGATGACATCGGTGCAGTTTATCGCGGTGCCGGCCTGAAGTTCGGCTGGCACAATCACGACTTCGAATTTGTTGCACAGGCTGACGGGTCCATTCCAATGGATGGAATTCTGGAAGGTGGTCCTCACCTGTCCTGGGAAGCTGATATTGCCTGGATTGTTCGGGGCGGCGGTGATCCATTGGACTGGATTGCCCGACATGGTTCACGCATTAATGCAGTGCATGTAAAGGACATTGCCAGGGATGGTCACTGTGTCGATGAGGACGGCTGGGAAGACGTTGGTCATGGAACCATGGACTGGAAAGGTTTGCTGGAAGCGCTGCAGCAGGCACCAACAGGTATTTTTGTGGTGGAACATGACAACCCCAACGATCACCAGCGTTTTGCGCGTCGCTCGATTGAGGCTGTTAAAGGTCTATGGGATAATTGAAAATGGCAAATGTAATGAATGTTGGAATCATCGGCTGCGGCAATATTTCTCAGGCCTATTTGGAACTCTCTTCGCTGTTTAATAGCATCGAAGTCGTCGCTTGCGCTGATATGAATAAGGAAGCTGCACAAATGCGGGCCAGGCAGTTTGGTCTGCGGGCAGACAGTGTTGATGATTTACTGAAAGCCGACGACGTCGACATCATTGTAAATCTGACGATTCCAGCGGCCCATTATGAGGTGTCGAAAGCGATCATCAACGCAGGAAAACATGTCTATTCTGAAAAGCCTTTTGTTCTATCGGTCAGTGAAGGCAAGGATCTGTTGCGCCGCGCGGCAAAAAAGGGCGTTCGTGTTGGTTCCGCGCCGGATACTTTTCTTGGCGGTGCGCACCAGCATGCCCGTCATTTGATTGATACTGGCGCAGTTGGAAAAGTCACCGGCGGCACAGCCCATGTGATGAGCCATGGCATGGAGGACTGGCATCCCAACCCTGATTTCTTCTTTCAGCAGGGTGGCGGTCCTATCTTGGATATCGGTCCCTACCACATCACCAATCTGGTCCAGTTGATTGGCCCGGTAACCAAAGTCATGGCGATGTCGTCGACCCCGTCTTCGCATCGCACGATTACATCGAAACCGCGCGCTGGGGAAAAAATCAAAGTCGAAACGCCAACCACGATCCACAGTCTGCTGGAATTTGAAAATGGTGCAATCATCACGCTCGGCGCCAGTTGGGACGTATGGCACCACGATCATAACAACATGGAATTATACGGTGAGGATGGCACCCTTTATGTTCCTGATCCAAATTTTTTTGGCGGTGAACTGCAAATCAGCAAAGGCAAAAAACTGCGCGGTAAAATGCCGGCATTTGCCCATGCGCTTGGCGTGCCAAATCAAAAGCACAATGAGGGCATGATGGCCAATTACCGCACAGCAGGTCTGGCAGATATGGCCAGTGCAATTCAAGAAGATCGGCCCCATCGCTGTTCGCAGGATATGTCGCTGCATGTCGTCGATGTCATGGTTTCCATTTTGAAGGCCGGTGAGACAGGCAAGGCGGTCAAACCTTCAACAACCTGCGACCGGCCAGCCGCGTTGGACAATAAACAGGCCCGCGCGATGTTGTCTCCAAAACCAAGGGTCAGGATCCATTAATATGGTGAATTCTGTTGGTCATGACATGTTCGAATAAAGTAAAACAAGCGCAAGCAAGGACTGGTGGTCCTTTCGAGCATTGGTTTGCTTTAGGCGGGCGTGACATGACCAACCCTCCGGGTGGGGCGAATTTCGCCGCTGGACATCGTCGCAGAACCTTGAAAACCAACAGGTTTCCTGCGTCTCTGCTCCTTGCCAGCAACAAAATTCACCACCGCAGAATACATCAGATTAATGGATCCTGACCCTAGGGTGAAGAAAAAATAGAAGGGCCCCATCTTTTCAATCGCAGTCGAAGTTAAAAATGAGAGACACCGGTTTTTCTGTTGCCCGCCACCTATTCACATTTTGACTGTCTGCCGGGTGAAGGCTGAGAGGTTCTTCAACGGTGTGATTTGCGACGCAGTTTCCAATTTTAACTTGGATTTGGTGCATATTACCACTGGTGACACGCGTTCCGGTGGGGCTATCCTGTAATTCAATATTTTTGGTTTGATCTGGGATGATGTGAATGAACAAGAATCAGGGAATGGACGCAGACTATTTGCCGTTTCACCCAAATCCCACCCGGCCAAACTTTCTGCCGCCACAAGGTGCTGTTGACGCTCACTGCCATGTGTTTGGTCCTGCAAACAAATTTCCATATGCAAAGGAACGCAAATACACTCCCTGTGACGCGTCCAGGGAAAAATTGTTTGAGTTGCGGGACTATCTGGGCTTTGAGCGCAATGTAATTGTTCAGGCGTCGTGTCACGGCCGCAACAATGACGCGCTGTTGAATGCACTGAAATCTTCCGGCAACATGGCGCGCGGAGTAGCAGTGGTTTCGCCCGACATCAGCGACGAAGAGTTGACGGCGATGGACGAGGCCGGTGTTCGCGCGGTGCGGTTCAATTTTGTCAAAAGACTGGTGGATGCGACGCCGCGTGAAGTTTTTTTGGGCATTGCAGAACGAATTGCCAGGCTTGGCTGGCATATTGTGGTGTATTTTGAAGCCCCGGATCTGGAAGATCTGGTGCCATTTCTCAGGCAATTGCCAACCACGATTGTTGTTGATCATATGGGCCGACCTGACGTGGCAAATGGTGTTGATCATGCCGACTTTCAACGTTTCATATCGCTGCTGGAAGATAACGATAATATCTGGACAAAAGTCAGTTGCCCGGAACGACTGACAATTGCAGGGCCGCCTTATGATGACGTAATTGAGTTCGGAAAAACTCTGGTTGCACGCTTTCCTGACCGGGTTTTGTGGGGAACCGACTGGCCGCATCCCAATATGAAATCGCACGTGCCTGATGAAGGCGTTTTGGTAGATGTTATACCGCGCATCGCTTTGACCGAAGAATTGCAGCAAAAACTGCTGGTTGATAATCCAATGAAGCTCTATTGGGGTTGATGCGATCGAATTTAGTCGCCCCAAGATTGTAGTTTCCTGACGAGAAAGTGGAAATGTCCCGGCAACGCAAAAATATCCTGTTCATAATGTTCGACCAACTGCGGTTTGACTATCTCAGTTGCGCGGGTCATCCCCATTTGCAGACGCCGCATATGGATCGCATCGCTCAGCAAGGGGTGCGATTTTCGCGTTGTTATGTTCAATCTCCGGTCTGCGGTGCGTCAAGGATGAGTTTTTACACCGGGCGCTATACCAGCAGTCATGGTGCGCAGTGGAATAATTTCCCGCTGAAAGTCGGAGAACAGACCCTCGGGGATCACCTGCGCAAGCTGGGGATGAATTCCTATTTGGTCGGTAAAACTCATATGAGAGTTGATGAAGACGGGATGAAGCGCTTGGGTCTCAGCCCCGACAGCCTGATCGGAGCTCGAATTTCTGAATGCGGATTCGACATATTTACAAGAGACGACGGGCTTTGGGGAGAAGGTCCGGATGGTTTTTACGATCAACGCAGGTCGCCCTACAACGAATATCTGAAGTCCAAGGGCTATGAAGGCCGCAATCCCTGGCACGATTATGCAAATGCAGGCGTCGACGAAAATGGTGACCTCGCGTCCGGCTGGTTCATGATGCATGCCGACAAACCGGCAAATATATCAGAACAAGATTCTGAAACTCCCTGGCTGACTCGCGAAGTCATCCGGTTCATGGAAACGCGCAGCGACGGCGACGGCGATGGCGACGATGGCGGCGCGCCCTGGATGTGTCATGCGTCCTATATCAAACCGCACTGGCCCTATATCGTGCCTGAACCCTATCACAATATGTATGGTGGCAATCAGGTGCCTGCCGCATTGCGGCATCCCGACGAACGCCAGGATGCCCATCCGGTCTATTCCCAGTTTATGAACAATGCCATCGGCAAGGCATTTCAGCGTGACGAAGTGCGGGAAGCCGTGATTCCCGCCTATATGGGTTTGATCAAACAATGCGACGACCAGATGGGTGTGCTGTTTGACTACATGGAAAAGTCCGGGCGGATGGAGGATACGATGATCGTCATTACCTCTGACCACGGCGACTATCTGGGGGACCATTGGCTTGGCGAAAAGGATCTGTTTCACGAGCAGTCCGCCAAAGTTCCGCTGATTGTTTACGATCCATCACCTCAGGCTGATGCAAGCCGTGGTACCGTTTGCGACGAACTGGTGGAATCGATTGATCTGGCCGCGACATTTGTCGAATATGGCGGCGGGGAAGTCCCTGATCACATCATTGAGGGTAAATCCCTGATGCCGTTTCTGGAGGCGCAGCCGACAGATCACTGGCGTGATTTCGCGATCAGCGAATATGATTATTCAGCTACGCCGATGGCCGCCAATCTTGGTCTTGCTCCTCGCGATTCTCGGTTGTTTATGGTGGCCGACAAAAATTGGAAATTCATGCATGCAGAAGGTGTCGGGCCTGAAGGTCCCTTTCGACCAATGCTGTTTGACCTGCACAACGATCCGGAAGAATTCCACGATCTTGGGGGAAGCTGGGAGCATCGAGAAATTATTGACATGATGTATGCGCGGTTGGCTGTATGGGGGCGTCGATTGTCACAGCGCACCACCAGATCCGAAGCTGATATTGAGAAAATGCGAAGTGGATCACGCCGAAGAGGCATCGTGCTCGGCACCTATGACGGCAGCGAAGTTGATCCCGAATGGACGGTAAAATATCGTGGCAAGGCTCGACCAAGGCCTGACCAGAATGCGGAAAAATAGCCGTTCAGACCAAAAATTTCTATATTGGGCCCATTGTATTGCTACCAACGGTCGGACTGTTGGGTTTTCGATAGAATGTGAATTGCCAGTCCGGTTAAAAAACCTCAGGTCAAAACAACTCCGCCAAAGATCCTTGAAATTGTGGCATTGGCTCAGGTGAGTCTGTCCACAGGCCATTGTTTTGAACCACTTGTTGCTGGAACTGGCAATCATATTGGCCTAGCCTGAATTTTACCAACCGGTCAAAAAAGCAAACTTATCGATTCATGCACCAGGGCCAAAGGCCAGGGCGAGCTATAGAGTAGGACTCCCAATGACTTGGACACCAAACCGCCGATCCTTCAACACCATGCTGGCAACTGTCGCCGGAACTTCGTTATTGGGGGTAAGGCCGGGCTTTGCTGAAACAATCAAGGTGGCGGGCATCTATACTCAGCCGATTCAACAAAAATGGGATGCGCGCCTGCATCAGGGTTTGGAAGCCGCCAAGGCCAGCGGAGAAATTGAATATGTTTTCTCTGAAAAAGTGGCCAATACCGATTACATCCGCGTATTGCGGGAATATTGCGAATCCGGTGTGCGCTTGATCGTTGGTGAAGCATTCGGCATTTCCAAAGAGGCCCGCAAGGTAGCTGACGAATATCCTGACATTGCATTTTTGATGGGTGACCCGTTTGAGCCACACGGATCAAACTTTGCCGTGTTCGACAATTACATCCATGAGCCCTGTTACCTGATGGGCATTCTTGCGGGATCAATGACCAAGACCAACAAGCTTGGAATGGTCGGAGGCTATCCAATCGGCGAAGTCAATCGATTGTTCCACGCCTTTATCGCCGGAGCAAAATCGGTCAATCCGGACATTCAATACAAAGTCACATTTATCGGCTCCTGGTATGATCCACCAAAGGCCAAGGAAGCAGCGTTTGCCCAGATCGAAGCGGGAGCCGACATCATGTATGCGGAGCGTGCCGGTGTTGTTGATGCGGCACGACAAAAGGGCGTGATGGCATTTGGCAATGTCAACGATATGAATAAAGAGGAAAACGGCACCGATGTGGTGGTGACTTCCGCGCTCTGGCATATGGAAGCCGCGATTGCCAACGCCATTGCAGAAGTCAAGGCGGGCAATTTCAAAGCGGCCAATTACAAGGAATGGACCATGATGCGCAAAGGTGGCGCAAGTCTGGCACCGTATTATGAGTTCGATGATAAAATTCCTGCCGCTGCCAAAGCCAAAGTTGATGAGGTCAAGGCAAACATTCTTTCAGGTGCGTTTGATGTCGAGATCAATGATGCTGAACCCAAATCTTCGTTTTGATGCGGATCTGACAGCCCGTTGACAGACCGACAACCCGTATTGGAGTTCCGAAACGTCACCAAGCGCTTCGGGACTCTGATGGCAAATGATGCGATCTCACTGTCGTTGCATGCTGGTGAAATTCTGGCCCTGTTGGGCGAGAATGGCGCCGGCAAAACGACGCTGATGAACATCCTGTTCGGACATTACCGGGCAGATGAGGGATCGGTGCTGGTTGACGGTCAGGAATTGCCTCCGGGCTCGACTCAAGCGGCGATCCAGGCGGGCATCGGCATGGTGCATCAGCACTTTACGTTGGCGGATAATCTCACGGTGCTGGAGAATATCACCCTAGGTACACAGAGCCTGTTTGCCTGGCGACAGAATCAGAAAAAGGCGCGCGCGAAACTGGTGGCAATGAGTGAAGACTACGGTTTGGTAGTCGACCCGGATGTATTGGTATCGAGCCTGTCAGTTGGCGAGCGGCAACGGGTTGAAATTCTAAAGGCGTTGTATCGCGATGCTCGGATTTTGATCCTGGATGAGCCGACTGCGGTCTTAACACCGCAGGAATCGAACAATCTATTTGCCACCCTGAAAGCGATTACAAAAAAAGGTCTGGCGATAATTTTTATTTCGCACAAACTGCATGAAATCCTGGCTATCAGTTCGCGCATTGCCGTGCTGCGGCGCGGTGCCATTGTTGGCAGCCTTGAAACTGTCGTGGCGCAACGCGAACAACTGGCCGAACTGATGGTTGGCGCGGCGGTTGCGCGCCCGAAACTGACGGCGATTGAAAAGGGCAAGCCGGTTCTTGAAATTTCAGGGCTTTCGACACAGGGCACTGGTGCAACGGCGTTAAAGGATGTGAACCTGACTATTCGGGCGCACGAGATTGTCGGAATTGCCGGGGTCGCCGGCAACGGACAGAGCACTCTGGCTGATTTATTGTCAGGACTTACCAAACGATTTTCCGGCAGCGTGCGGCTCAACGCAGTGGCATTGCCTGCCGGTGATCCACGCGCGGTGGTTGCGGCCGGTGTTGGTCGTATTCCCGAAGATCGTCATGCCCGGGGAATGGTCGGCGAAATGGAAATCTGGGAAAATCTGATTTCAGAAGACCTGCGCTCGCCGGAAATTTCGAATTCCGGAATTATAATTAGCAGCAGTAAATCAAAATCGCGGGCAGAGCGGCAGATTGAGGAATTCGACGTGCGCTGCAGCGGACCCGAGGCCGAGACAAAATTGTTGTCCGGCGGCAATATGCAAAAGCTGATACTCGCACGCGCGCTGTCGCGGGATCCGACACTCATTCTGGCCAACCAACCAGTGCGAGGTCTGGATGAAGGAGCCATCGCCTATGTGCAAAATCAATTGTTGCAAGCCCGACAACGCGGCGCAGCAATATTGCTGGTTTCTGAGGACCTTGATGAATTGATGTCGTTGACGGATCGCATTGCTGTGATGTTTCAGGGCCAGTTGAGTGATCCGCAACCTACCGGAGACCAGAGCATCGCCGAAATTGGCCTGATGATGGCGGGCCAGAACAGCGCAGCACTAAACGAGGGGCGATCCCTTGATCATTGAGCGAAGAGAATCTGTCTCAGTTTGGCGGGCCGCATTGGCACCCTTATGGGCAGTATTGGCTTCTATGGTCTTGTGCGCCGCCCTCATAAGCTGGGCGGGAGCATCCGTTTTCCAGGCCTACGGCCTGTTGGTGAAAGGGGCGTTTGGATCAAGCTTTGCTATCAACGAAACTCTGACCCGCTCCATCCCGTTAATTCTGACCGGGCTCGCCGTGTCCGTCGCATTCAGAGCCAAGTTTTATAATATCGGTGCTGAGGGGCAGCTTTATGCCGGGGCCCTTGCAGCGACCTATTTCGGCACCGGGTTGATCACGTTGCCATCGGGCCTGATGATCCCGTTTTTAATCCTCATGGGAGCTCTTGCCGGTGGCGGATTGCTAATTGTTCCAGTGTTGCTGAAAACCCATTTCAAGGTTGACGAAGTGGTGACCACGTTATTGCTCAACTTTGTTGTTCTGCTGGTGGTCAGCTACCTGATTGAGGGCCCGTGGAAAGACCCGATGTCGCTGGGTTGGCCACAGGCAGCGTCAATTATCGATGAAGGGGTCCTGCCAACATTACTGGCAAAGGGACGGCTACATTTTGGCTTGATCGTGGCGCTGATTCTTGCAGTGGTCATCTGGTTGATGATGAAATATTCGGTGTTTGGCTATGAGATACGGGCGGTTGGATTGAATGCCAAAGCGGCTGAATTTGCTGGCATCAAAGTAAATCGCACGGTAATTCTGACGGCATTGATTTCTGGTGGCCTGGCCGGCGTTGCAGGCGTTAGCGAGACGGCCGGTCTGAAAGGTTATCTGACACTCGATCTGTCGCCGGGCTTCGGTTACACGGGAATCGCCGTCGCGATGCTCGCGCAGCTTAATCCTCTTGCCGTCATCCCTTCTGCAATTTTTCTTTCTGCTGTCTATGTCGGTTCGGACGCGATGAGCCGGGCGGTCAATATTCCAACCTATATTGCAGACGTGCTGGTCGGTGTGTCGGTTCTCGCGGTTCTTTGCAGCGTCATGTTCAGCCAGTACAGGGTGCGGTGGTTCAAATGAGTGATCTGTTTGAAATATTGCTGACAGCAGGGTTTTGGGCAGCGACAATACGCATTGTCAGCCCATTGATTTTCGGCACTCTCGGGGAATTGATCTGTGAGCGGGCAGGTGTTCTCAATCTGGGCATTGAGGGAATCATGACCGTTGGGGCCATGTCGGGTTGGATGTGGGTCTACCAGGGCGGTGATCTTTGGGGTGGTGTAATATTTGCAGCATCAATGGGAGCGGTTTTCGGATTGCTGCATGCCATATTTACCGTCCATCTGGGCCTTTCACAACACGTAACCGGGATTGGAATTACTCTATTTGCTTCAGCGTTGAGCTATTTTGTTTATCGTATGCTTTTACCCGACGCGACGACTCCTCCGAAAATTATACCGTTTCAGCCGATAGAAATTCCCTGGCTTTCAGACATGCCGTTGATCGGAGAGGCAGTATTCAGTCAATCGGCGATGACGTATCTGGCTCTGCTGACTGTGCCGGTGGTCTGGTATGTCCTGTTTAGAACACCAGTAGGTCTGGCTGTGCGTATGTCCGGAGAAAATCCGGTGGCCGTTGAAGCCCAAGGCATCAATGTTCTTGCAGTTCGCACCGCAGCAGTGATGGTTGGAAGCGCCTTCATGGCGGTTGGTGGGGCATTTATTACCATGTCCTGGTTCGATGCGTTCTATTTTGGCATGATCAACGGAAGAGGATGGATCTGTGTGGCGCTGGTGATCTTCGCTTCCTGGAACCCTGGCCGGGCTTTGGTGGGAGCATTGTTGTTTGCCGGGCTCGAAGCCTTGCAGGTGAGAGCGCAGCAATCTGTTGGGGCGTTTATCCCCTATCAGTTCTTCCTCATGCTGCCTTATGTCATGTCGATAGTCGCCATGATCATCATGGCGAGAAAAACAAAATACCCTCAGGCGCTGCTCGTGCCATTTAGAAGGGGAGAACGCGTATAGATGGAGAGACAAGTGCTGACCGAATTTGACAACAAGTTTTTGCAAACAGCTTATGAGCAAGCCAAGGTTGGGTTTGACGAAGGCGGCTGTCCGATCGGGTCGGTTTTGGCCCGCGGCGATGAACTAATCGCCCAGGGTCGAAATCAGCGAGTGCAGGGAGGAGACCCTATTGCTCATGGAGAAATGGATTGCCTGCGCAAGGCTGGGCGTCAAAAATCATACCGGAACATGACACTTTATACGTCACTTTCGCCATGCATGATGTGTTCAGGCACAATCGTGCAATTTGGAATTACCCGCGTTGTTGTTGGCGAGAACGTAAATTTCGGCGGTAATGAAGACTTTTTGCGCGAACGAGGTGTCGAGGTAATCGTCGTCAATAATCAGGATTGCATCGATCTGATGAAAAAATTCATCAAAGAAAAACCTGCACTGTGGGCAGAAGATATTGCTGAGGATGAGGTGAAATAATTAACGGCGCTGGAACCGTTTTCAACAGGTGCATGGGAGTTTCAGCGCCGGTGTTTGTTGGTCAGTATTGGGGCGTGCGGCGAAACAATTCGGAATTTCAATCGATCCGTTTTCGCTCTCGATGGCCCTTCACCGTTTTGTTGTTCAGGCCTCGTGTCACAATTTGTGATCGGTCGATCCGGAAACCGGACTAAAATTCATCGATGGCGATAGAGCTGATCATTCTTGCTGGTTGGCCCGTTGGTTTTGAAAAGTGGGAGCGCGCTACTACCATCGGAGTGCTGTCTTCCGGTTGAAATACGTACAGCTTAACATCCTCACGATATGCAGAAATTTTGGGGTTTGGTTCTTCCGGTATCAGGTCGTGATTGAGGTGAAGCAGCGCATAATCGGACAAGGGACGTTCCTCAAAAAATTTATCGGTGCCTTCCGATTTGAACACGCGACGGAAATCTTTTCCGACATAATCACCAGGTGGGCGCGACAACATGCTGGCAGTGTTGTGGGATAGTTTGATAATCGGCAGGGAAAATGGCTTTATGTAGCAAGCCGATAATGTCGGATCGAAACGGGCGACGCGATTGAAAAAGCTACCGGCATTTTGCTTATGACCGAGCAATATATCCTTCAGCCGGTTGCGGATTCTGACAGGGGTTTTTTCAAATCCGGCCTCCCATCGAGAGACATTCGGTTGAGTGACGCCCAGAAGTTCCGCCAGTTCGACCTGACTCAATCCTCGGCTGCGTCGTAATTCACGCAGCTTACGACCACTCAAAAGTACCGAAGAGTCGATCAATGACAAGTCGGTTTCCGTATCCGGCAATTCAGGATCGAGCACGTCGGACCCCGAATAATCACCCCAATCTTCTGTTTGATTTATATAGCTCTCAATGTTTTTCATACCCATTCTCCTATGCTGATTTATAAAAAACAACTTATTCGATATCATAAAAGTTTCGTGAGTTCATCTAATAAAAGTGCATGGAAAAAATATATATTATGCAAAATGTGTATTTAATTGTGTTTTTTTTGGGATTAATTTGAATTGTAGAACATATTTCCAATAAACTTTCCATAAGTAGTAGTATTTCCTATATTGGAGTATATTCATAATTCATCTCAAATAATAATATTTGAAATGTATTTGGCGGCCGGTTCAGAAATGGCAATCCGGCGATTGTGACATAATGACCAGGCTGGGTTTTGGTGGCGTTGCAGATGCCAAAATACCGCGCGGAACACTAACTCTAGCTGACCGTTCAAAGGCTTAGGGATGTGGTGCGATTATCCCTCAGCAGCAATTCACTAACGGATTCAGATGACGATGCCATCACTTCGCCCCCGCACACCTTGCTGAGTTTCCTGTCGTCGCTAATGTTCCAGTAATCGTTCCCAATTTTGGGTTTCCTGCTTGACCGCCTCATCCGGTGGGTCAATACAATCCAGGTTGCGTGTCATTTCCTCAAACCGATTCGCCACATATACGGTTTCACCCAAAGCAGCATATTTAAGCCGTCTCTCGGTTCCGATGTCTCCAAGGATAAACGGGCCAAAATGCACTCCAATCGACATGATTATAACCGAATGTGCCTTCAGGCGACGCTGGTCATTAAAATGATCCATCGTCCCGATTAGCTCATCTGCGCATGCAAGGGCATTGGACGCCTCATCCGGGCTGGCATCGGGTGTACCGAAAGTGATCAAGACTCCATCGCCCAGATATTTATCGAGCGTTCCGTTATTATTGACCAAGGCTCCTTCCGCCAGGCGATGAAAGCTTGGTAAAAGAACAGCCACTTCGTCAGGGGAAACGCTTTGAGCCAGTCGGGTAAAGCGACGATGTCAACAAACATGACAACCACTCCCTGTGTACGTACTTTTGTGAATTGCGGGATCATGAAATGTCGAATGGAACCAACAAGAGATTGAAATGGTGCGGTGTTCAGCGGTCGATCATCTGAATTTGCAGGTGGGAAATTGTAAACTGGGAAAAGCCGGACGCTGGTTTTGGGTGAAAACCGCGTCAAGGAGAGTAGCCATTTTATTCAAACGGAGCGCTCAACGCGGCTTCACAACAATAAAAGTACAGAGCCTGAATTGGAGGCGATTTCAAATAATTCTGCAGTGTAAATTCCACATCAATCTCTCTACACTGCCACAATAAATATAACTTTCCTATAATATTGCAAAAAAAGAAACCATGACAAACAAACAGCTCGAAACATTATTTACCTGCTGTCGCGAAATGCAGAAACTGGGCTATCCACACCCGGATTTCACAGTCCGTACGCGCGGGGGGTATTATGAAATTCTGCGAACCGGCAAAGTGGTATGGCGACGGCGGGTCAATCGCCACTGGTCAGAATTGAACTGAACTGCCCACAGGCCTTGTATTTTGCAGATTTAATTTTTTACGATTTCTGCAGGTTGCATATTATCGTGCGCGCGGGACCTGGTCCACGCGTTGGCTTTTGGCAGGCCTGTCGTCTTTTCCGGAATGGCCGATCCAGCGTATGCGCCCTGAATATGATTGCCACCGCTGCGACCTTCAAAATCCGTTGAAATAAATATTCTTGCAGTGGTGATGTTTCGTGCCGAGGCACATGATGTGCGAAATTCTGTTCATTGCGTTGATTTGCACTGGTGTTGATTTGAACAAGTGAGTTGCATCAATGCCGAATAAAGCTGCAACGGCGGCATGAATGAATTGCGGGGCAACCGGGGCTGGTTTGGAGAAGACCCGGATACGCGGAATTGAAACAAACGATGAAGGAAAATGCAATCAATGATCGGTCAGAAGGAAATATCTGTTCTTTGTATTGCTTTATTTCATTCATATTTCTCGCACAAAGCTACAGAATTATGGGTTGATGCATTGGTAGGATCATCAACAATATAGCGCCATTCAAGTGCGGGAATGGTGTGCATTTTCGAAGGCGGAACGGATCGCCGACGAAGTGAATTTGAAAGGTCAACCAGGGCAACGTGAATTTTTAAGTCGGTGGGTTTGGGCAGGTGGGTCGTCTTGAAAAGGACGGTCTTAAGTTCAGAAACTGTAAGGCAATCACTATGACACCTGAAGAAATCAAATCACTGCGCAAGAACAAGGGATTAACACAGGAACAACTGGCCACCATGATGCAAGTTGATTCGACAACCATATATCGTTGGGAAAGTGGTATAGTAACCCCCAGCCTTGTTAAGTCGGCAATCCTGCGTGACATTCTGATTAAAGTTGGCGATGGGCGCGCTCATCCGTTTGTGAATCATCTCCTATCGCGAAATCATGCGACGGCGATTCTGGATTTCCATGGGGTGTATTTCAAAGTCAATGATTCCTATGAAAAGCTGATGGGTCGCTCACGTGTGGAGTTGATCAAAAATTCTGCCTGGGAAATATTGGAAGAGCTGACCAAGGCTATCGAAGATATGTCAACGGTCAATCTGGACAAGTTTGTGCAAGGTAAAACTGCCTGTGTCCGTGCCGAGAACGTTCAAAACAATTCCACTGGCGCTTTGCTAGACCATGAGTTGCATGTTGTCGCCCAAAAGGATTTTTCGACCATAATTGTTCACGAAATAAGACCATCCCAGAGTGGAAAGAAATGGTCGATCGTGACAGTTGATCCGAAGTTCTGAGCATATCTGACGTGATGATGCGGTATCTGGTATTGCCGTCGAGCAAGCGGTTGAGGATGGCTGACCCAGACCAGCACGCACGAAATATGTTGGTGAAGATTCGAATGCTGTAGCGTTTTGAATGTGTTTGTTGTCTGTTGTGCCAATAGTTCTGCCAATTATTTTGCCAATGGCGTTACTCGTATCTTGGTTTGAGGCCCGTGAAATTGGCGTTGTCGCATAATTGAATAATTGGGCACACCAGTCCCGCTGTCTGTGTTCAGAAGCATTTTCTCCCGCCATAAGCGTTTCAAACGATTGACCTTATTGATTGAACATGTCTGAATAACGGTCTGATGGATCGATATTTGACGACACGGCACGAGCAACCCTCGCTCATACAGGGTGAGTGGGAAAAATTGTGTGAGCGTTGGTGGGAGCCTGAACAAATGGGTAACCGCCTCGATCTAAATCTGAAATTTCGACGACTTTAATCAAGCCGGGATGGGTCAACGCTCATTTTGGTAATTAACAGGGAGACTATGATGAAAAAATTACTTCTAGCTACTGCGGTCGCAGCGTCTGCGACGTTGACCGGCCAGAGCTTTGCTGCCGACCAGCAGTTTGTTTCAATTGGTACCGGTGGAGTAACCGGTGTTTATTATCCCACCGGTGGTGCGATATGCCGCCTGGTGAATAAAAACCGTAAAGAGCATGGAATTCGTTGCTCGGCTGAATCTACCGGTGGTTCGATCTACAATATCAACACCATCAAAGCTGGCGAACTTGAATTCGGTGTGGCTCAGTCTGATTGGCAGTACCATGCATATAACGGCACATCAAAATTTGCTGATGCCGGCAAGTTTGAGAAACTGCGTGCCGTATTTTCTGTTCATGCCGAGCCTGTGACCGTTATTGCGCGCGATGACGCGGGAATTTCCAATATCAGTGACGTAAAAGGCAAACGGATGAACATCGGTAACCCGGGTTCTGGTACACGTGGCACATGGGAAGTTCTTGAAGGTGCTCTTGGTTGGGAACGTTCTGATCTGGCACTTGCGGCAGAAATGAAATCTGCTGAAACCGGCGCCGCTGTTTGTGACGGCAAAATCGATGCTTATTTCTGGCTGGTGGGTCACCCGTCCGCGCTGACGCAAGAAAGCTTGGCATCCTGTGCGGCGCATCTTGTGGATGTGACCGGACCGGAAATCGACAAGCTGATTGCTGACAATTCTTACTATCGTTCAGCGACCATTCCAGCTGGCATGTATAACAATGACAAAGACGTCACTACGTTCGGTGTGGGTGCTACATTTGTCACCAGCGCCGATGTGCCGGAAGAAGTGGTCTATGTTGTTGTGAAAGCAGTGTTCGAGAACTTTGAGCAGTTCACAAAACTACACCCTGCTTTTGCCAACCTGAAACCGGAAGAAATGATCAAGGACGGCCTGTCTGCACCACTGCATGACGGTGCGGTCAAATACTACAAGGAACAAGGCTGGATGTAATCTCAGCCCGCGTAGCAGGGGGAAATCCCCCTGCTACGATTGCGCCACTGCAATAAAGCGCCAAAAGTAGTTTTTATATGCCGGGCGAGTGCTGTTTGACAAACGACCGGACCCCTGGGGAGGGATACATGACAGATAACCAAACGATGACAGACGCGGACAAACTGGTCGCGGATGTAGATACAGGTGCGCGTAATCCAGCGGGATGGCAGGCAAAGCTTATACCCGTGATATGTTTTTTATGGGCACTCTATCAGCTTTACATCGCGTCCCCCGTTCCTTCTATGCTGTCAACCGCACTTGGTGTTGATTTCTTCCAATTCATCGGCAACTTGTCGATTTCACGCAAAATCCATTTGGCGTTCGCTCTTGTTCTCGCCACGCTCGCTTTTCCACTCTTTAAAAGCAGCTCGCGTACCAGCATTCCCTGGTATGACTGGGTGATGCTGGGTATCGGCGTGTTGGCAATGCTCTACATGATTTTGATGAACACCAATATCGCCGAACGGGCCGGTGATTTCATTCATCCCAATATCCAGTATGACATGACCGTCGCCGCGCTCGGTATGATCGTTCTTACCCTCGCCGTTTACCGCTCACTTGGCTTGCCGTTGGTTATCGTCGCCGGTGTGCTTGCCGGCTATGTGTTCATCGGCGGTGGCAACTGGGGCGGGGCCTCGTATGTCAAAGGCATGTGGCATTTCTGGATGCAGGAAGAAGGCGTATTCGGCAAACCCCTGGCGGTGTCGACGCAAACTATTTTCCTGTTCGTGCTATTTGGCGCAATCCTGGAAAAGGCCGGTGCGGGGGGGTATTTTATCAAGATCGCCTTTGCCTTGCTCGGCCATTTCAAGGGCGGACCGGCCAAGGCCGCTGTCATCGCCTCGGCCCTTAGCGGGCTTTATTCCGGCTCTTCGATTGCCAACACTGTTACAACCGGCACATTTACCATTCCACTGATGAAACGCACCGGCTTTTCAGCTGAAAAGGCTGGCGCGGTCGAGGTGGCTTCGTCCACCAACGGCCAGCTGATGCCCCCGGTCATGGGAGCGGCGGCGTTCCTGATCGCCGAATTCACCGGCGTTGAATACACCACCTTGCTGAAACACGCGTTGCTGCCAGCGGTCATTTCCTACATCGCGCTGGTCTATATCGTGCATATCGAAGCCTGCAAGCTGGACCTTAAAGGTCTGCCCAAGCCGCCATCAATTCACACCTTCCAGCGCAAGATGATCGGCTTTCTGACCGGGTTCATTACAGTAGGCGTATTGTTCCTCGCGGTATATTTCACCCTTGGTCAGGTGAAGGCGGCTTTTCCGGGGCTGACGGTCTATATGGTTTTGGCGATTTGTTTGCTGCTTTATCTGGTGTTGCTGTACATCGCATCACGCCGTCCCGACCTGGAAAAGGACGACCCTGAAGCACCGATAACCGAACTGCCCCCGGCGGCGGATACCGCCTGGACCGGGCTTTATTACCTGCTGCCGATCATCATTCTTCTGTGGTGCATTTTGCCGTCACCCGAACGCCTCTCGGCGCATCTGTCGGCCTACTATGCCTGCCTTGCGATGATCTTCATCACCCTGACCCAGCACCCTCTCAAAGCGATATTTCGTGGTGAATCGGCTGTGTTTGAAAGATTCAAAGCTGGCGTCGGCGAGGCCGTTCAGGGCACAATCGCGGGCGCACGCAACATGATTTCCATCGGTATCGCCACGGCGGCGGCCGGGGTCATCGTCGGCTCGATCTCACTGACCGGCGCGCATGGATTTGTCGGCGAAGTTGTCGAATTCCTGTCCGGCGGCAACCTTGTGGTGATGCTGGTACTGGTGGCTATCATGAGCCTGATACTGGGCATGGGCCTGCCGACCACGGCTAACTATCTGGTTGTGGCCGGGCTTATGGCGCCGGTCATCGTGGCACTTGCTGCAAAATCCGGATTGATCGTGCCGCTGGTCGCGGTGCATCTGTTCGTGTTCTACTTTGGCATTCTGGCCGATGACACGCCCCCGGTTGGCCTTGCAGCCTATGCGGCGGCAGCGATCTCCAGGGGCGATCCGATCAAAACCGGTATTCAGGGCTTTGCCTATGACATCCGTACAGCTTTGCTGCCGTTCCTGTTCTTGTTCAACACCGAACTATTGTTGATGAATGTCACCGTGTTCAAAGGTGTCGTGGTGTTTATCGTCGCCACCATGGCGATGATGCTGTTTGCCGCCGCCACCCAGGGCTGGTTTCTGTTCCGAAGTCGGGTCTGGGAAAGCGTCGCCCTGTTGCTGATCGCCTTTACCTTGTTCCGACCGGGCTTCTGGCTAGATTATGTGTCGCCTCCCTTTGAACACAGACCAGGCGTCCAGGCGCTGGTGCTGGCCGAGGGCTTGCCGGACGATGCCACCATGCGCATTCGCATAGTCGGCCCCGATTTCGATGATCCCGATGAGCAGAACAATACCAGCATTCTACTGAATCTTGGCGATAAGGCTGACGGTGAGACGCGCTTGACCAATGGCGGGCTTCAGGTGCTGGAAGAGGACGGCAAGGTCGTCATTGACGCGCTGACTTGGGATTCCAAGCACAAACAGCTGGATCGATTGTTCACGATGGGCGACTTTGACAATCCATTGGTGATCGACAAAGTCCTTCTGAAACGCGACCGACTGCCCAAAGAATTGTTCTATATTCCTGCACTTTTGCTTTTGGGTATGATCTGCATGTTGCAGCTTGGTCGGCAACGTAAGTCAAGAGCTTTAGCTAGTTAGGAAAGGGAACTCGAAAATGTATGACTCTATTTTGGTTCCAGTTGATCTTCATCAGGAAAGTTCATGGAAAAAAGCTCTGCCCGTTGCCATTGATCTGGCGAAAATCAACGGTGGTACATTACATATCCTAACTGTCATTCCTGATTTCGGAATGGCGGTGGTAGGTTCGTTTTTTCCGCCAGATCACGCCAAAAATGTGCTGGCCGCAGTGGAAAAGGATCTTGCGACCTTTGTTGCAGATAATATCCCCGCCGAGGTGCCTGCCACGAGCGATGTACAGCAAGGTTCGATTTATAAAGAAATTGTGCGCGTAGCGGATAAACTGGAGTGCGGTGTCATTGTCATGTCGTCACACACACCGGAACCAAAGGACTATCTGCTGGGGCCAAACGCAGCGCGTGTGGTGCGCCACGCAAAACAATCTGTTTTCGTTGTCCGGGACAACTAACGTCCGCAAAAGTGTTGGTTAAAAGACCTTGGTGGGATCCGCATGGCGCCGTGGAAAGATTGGAAAGTTGTTCTATTAATATGGTGATGCCCCCGTCGTGGTATCTCAAGTCAAGACCAAAGTGGAAATAATGCCAGAAGAATTGTTTTACATTCCAGCACTCCTGCTGTTGGAGATCATTTTCCTGACACAACGTCGCCGCCGGGAAACCGCTACGGCCTGAGGGTTTCAACCAATGAGTCACGTTTTTGGCAGAAATACGCGCATCCAGCCGCCAGTGGTATCCGGCGGCGATGGATGTTATCTCATCGATTCCACCGGTAAAAAATATTTCGACGGCTCCGGAGGGGCCGCCGTTTCGTGTCTGGGCCATGGTGATCGGGAAGTAACAGAGGCGATCAAATCGCAGCTCGACAAAGTAGCATTTGCACACACCAGCTTTTTCACTTCCGAACCGGCGGAGGAGCTGGCTGAATTGCTCATCGCTCATGCGCCGGCAGGAATCGACCAGGTTTATTTCGTGTCAGGAGGGTCCGAGGCCGTTGAATCAGCGCTCAAACTGGCGCGGCAATATTTTGTCGAACGGGGGGAACCTGAGCGGCGCCACATCATTGCTCGCAAGCAGAGTTATCATGGCAACACGCTTGGTGCGCTTGCCGTAGGCGGTAATCAGTTGCGGCGGGAACAATTTGCTCCGATCTTGATTGATAGCAGCTATGTATCTGCCTGTTATGAATATCGGGGGCGTAGCGATAATGAATCCCCATTCGACTATGGTCAGCGCGTCGCCAATGAGCTGGAAGCCGAAATTCAGCGACTGGGTCCAGAATCGGTGATGGCATTTATTGCCGAACCGGTGGTTGGCGCGACACTTGGTGCGGCCCCCCCGGTAGCAGGCTATTTCAAACGGATTCGTGAAATATGTGATCAACATGGCGTGTTGCTGATTCTGGATGAGGTAATGTGCGGAATGGGGCGAACTGGTTCGTTATTTGCCAGTGAGCAGGAAGGTATTTCTCCAGATATAGTCTGTATAGCAAAGGGTCTTGGGGGTGGGTATCAGCCGATCGGTGCAATGATGTGCTCAAAAGCGATTTTTGAAGCGATCAGGCAAGGGTCCGGCTTTTTCCAACATGGTCATACCTATATTGCTCACCCGACGGCCTGTGCGGCCGGGCTTGCCGTGTTACGGGCGATTTTGCAACGAGGCCTGGTTGACCAGGTGAATTTGCGTGGAAATCAATTGAAGTCGGCGCTGAATGACGCATTTGGGCAACACGCTCATATTGGTGACATCAGGGGTCGGGGACTGTTTTTGGCAATGGAACTGGTGGCAGACCGCGCTTCGAAAGAGCCGTTTGATCCCAAGCTTAGAATAAACCAAAAGTTTAAAGCAGCGGCATTTGAAGCCGGATTGGCCTGTTATCCAATGGGCGGAACCGTCGACGGGAAATCAGGTGACCATGTATTGCTGGCGCCGCCGTATATTATGCAAGAATTGCACGTTGGAGAAATCGTCGACAAATTGACGACCGCCCTTGAAAAGGCGCTGGAATAGCGTCGATAGAAAGCCTTGAGAAATTCGATTTTCATCGGTTGCCAATCTGTTTTCTCGACGTCAGTTCCCATGATGGCGCTGTGGCAATTCGTCTCTAGATCAATCTGGTACGATAATTAGTATAATTCTGGACCGATATTCGCTACATTTACTCTTGGGGAGTGATTCGTGGAGGGCGATATCATGTTAAAACTTGTTGAAAATACCGGTGTTGGGCAAACATCACAACTAAAAATTCGCGACACTTTACAGTGTCTTAATGAAAGCTCGAGCTTGAACGATGCCTGCGTCATTGCTCAAAAATACATCAAACATCTTGAACACAATTTGGTTTCGGTCATCTTCTGCAGCGATGATGATTCTGTGCCTGCGATAAGACCGTTCAGGGATTTACCGCAACCATTGGTTGATCTTGCGCCAAAAATGCAGCGGGCCGGTGGATGTCCGACAAAAAAGGAAGCGCAACGATTGTTGCAACCTTTTGACTGGAAACATATCTCCAAATCGCGACATCCCGAATTTCTGAGCCAGCGATATTTAACGGAAGTGCAGAAGCTTCCCTATGTTTCGGTTTTTGCGGTGCCGGTCGTGATTGGCGGTGGAATAGCCATATTCTCGATTGGAATGGAAGACACCAACAGGAATGCAGGAAGCCGCGAGCAATTGATCGTCGCCGTATGCCAAATTGCAACTGCCATGATCAGTCGGTTTCCGGAAGTTTCGAAACTGTTTGAGCCCAAGAGGCTTTCGACACTGCAAGCCAGTGCGTTGTTGTTTGCCATACAGGGAATTCCCAGTGCGGATATTGCCGCATCGTTAGGTCTCGGCGAAGTTGCTTTGGGCCTGGTTATGAAGTCGGCGCAAGACAGATTAAAAGCAGCCAATCTGGCTCAGACTGTGGCCAAGGCATTGGCATATGGGGAATTTTCCCACATGCAGATCGGCGACCATGACTTGATCTGACCGTATTTTCCTTTTAGTGCTGTCGCCCGAGGAGTGGCTCAAGCAAAGACGGCCCCGGGAGGATCAGATGGCACAACGCATCGGCGAGGTGATTGCTCGCTTTGAAGTGGCACGTCGAAAATTGGATACTGCGCTTGCGCAATCTGACATGGACGGGGGCAATTTGGTCGTTACCGTGGACCGGGAAGTATCAGAGGTGTTTTCTCAGATTTTGGACGCTGATCTTTGCTGTCAAGACGAACGTGCGCACCGTATTGAGTTTCTTCTCAATGAAATCATTGCTGCCAGCGACCGCGACAGCTTTATCTGCACTCTGGCTGAGCGTGCAATTGCCGATATGAAGCAAGCCATATCACCGGACGATCAATTAGATTCAACCCTACCAGCAACGGGTTGAATGATTAAATCAGTCGGCATGGTTGATGCAGGAATAAGAGATCCGTGAACGGCTCTGGCTTGCCGCTTCAGTGGCCGACTGGGAAATGGCCGCGCAAAACAGGCGGTGTTAGCAAATCTGATGACCCGGAATGAGGAAATTTCTGAATTTGAACGAGGACTCTGAAAACCTGCGACTGTTGACGTCGACTCATCTGCTGGATGAGTATGCGGTTTTTGATATCGATCATCAGATTGCTGACAACCTTTATCCAAAATTGAGATTCACCAGTCTGACGGACGATCTGATTGATCGCATATTGGCGTTGGACGGCCTCAACAATGTTTCAATTTTTCGTATGTTGTCCACGACCGGCATGCCATTTAGATGGCTTGTCGGGATCGACACAGTGACAGAAACTCGCTTGGGAAGAACGATTGCCGACGAGGCACTGGATCAACTGCTCGAAGAACAGGATTTCGTTGGCGGATATTGCATTCCCGCTCAAATGCCGGGAATGCGACGTGGCGCGGTCATATTTTTTAAAAAACGCCGCAAGCCAAAAGGTCGCTATCCTGATTTGGTGCTGGACACGCTCGAACTGTATGAGCGTGAATTGGCTGTCACGGTTTTGAAGGAAAATGAAGGGTTGATGTCACTAAGCGCCAGCGAGCGCAGATGTCTGGTCTGGTGTGCATGTGGCAAAACCAGCAGCGAAATCGGTGAGATACTGTCCTTGTCTGAACATACGGTAAATCACTATTTCAGCCTGGCTGCTCAAAAGCTTGGAACCAATAATCGGATTCATACTGTCACCAAGGCAATTCAATTGGGGGTGATCGATCGCTCTGAGCTTGACTGATCTATTCTTCGTCAATCCGACAAACACATTGCCGGGATTGGTAACTGGAGGTGGTCAGTTTCGCAGAAGGTTGGATTGCTAGAAACAACTCACGTTCTTGCTCTCCTGGCACCATAATCGTGGCCTTCGGGACGCTGTCTGACGCTTTCATATTGGGTGAACCTGTATGACCAAAAAACTTTATTTCTGCCGATATGGATTGCTGCTGATCGTCGTCTCCTATGGACTGATGATTACTACCGCGGTGGCGGGAGGCGCAGCTGATTACGATAAAGCCCGAAAATTGTTTGAGGATGGCAATCCTGCTGATGCAGCAATCTGGCTCGAACGTGCGGTGAAACAGGGTCATTCTGCAGCACGCCTGCCCCTTGCAGCGATGTATCGAGAAGGTCTGGGAGTGAGGCAGGATCTCGACAGGGCAGTGGAACTTTTTACCATATCGGCCAATGAAGGATATCCTTCCGCCCAGTTTACATTGGGTGCGCTCTATCGAGCCGGGGAAGGTGTTGAGACTGATTATTCCATGGCGATGAAATGGTTTCAAAAAGCCGCGCGTCAGGGTGAAGTCGATTCTCAAAACAATCTTGGAACCATGTTCGAAGCGGGCCGTGGTACCCGTTCAAGTCAAGTTACTGCTTTAATGTGGTATGAAGTTGCCGCGACCAATGGCAGTCGACGGGCAGGTGACAACTACAAGAGACTGAAGCGCAAGCTTTCATCCGACCAGGTGCGTCAGGCGAAAAAACTGGTCCTTGAATGCATGCAGTCTGACTTTCGCAAGTGCGGCTAAGAGCTATCCGTTTCGATCAAGCACGCACGCTATTTACGGCAATTGCCCGTTCCAACGATTTCAATGACGTTTCAACGTCGTGTTCAACGTCCTGGGAAAGCGCGTTTATCCGTCCCAATTTGATCGAGGCGACCTGACTTTCCAATATCAAGCTGAACTCGAAAGAATGGTTCGGGGCATTCATCACCAATTCCAGTGTGATTGACGGCGACCTGTCCCAATCGATGGCCGCCGAGCCAACCTCACGGTACCCCACAAAACCTGGTGCAAAATACTGTTCGGTTGCAGAATCAATAATGTCGGCGACCTGATTGTGCTGCTCAAACGTCAGATAGGCGATCAGATCGGCAACATCCACCAGCAGCAATTCCTTGATGAGGGGTTGGATGGCAAGCATGATATGTTGTTCGTGCAACTGGTTGTCTGCTCGAGAGGTCATTTCTATCCTGTCACTGTCGATGTGCGTTTATAAACCGTGTTGATGAGTTCCGCCACGGCAGCATAAAATTCAGGTGGAATGATCTGGTCAACCTGTACTGCCTTGTTGAGAGCCCGCGCCAGTTCCACCTTAACAAATATTGGGATTTCGTGCTGTGATGCTATCTCTCTGATGCGAAGGGCAATCAAATCCTGACCTTTGGCAACGACAACCGGAGCTTCATCTGACTCTGAATCAAACCGCAGGGCAATGGAAATATGTGTCGGGTTGGCGATGATTAGAGTTGAACTTGGGACAGCTTCCATCATGCGCTGTCTTGACCTGTCACGCGCAATGGAGCGCATCCGGGCTTTCAGCAGTGGATCACCCTCAGCTTGTTTGTGTTCGTCGGTGATCTCCTTGCGGCTCATCTTCAGATTTTCACGCCAGGAATAGCGTGACCACAGATAATCAGCAGCGGCGATCAAAGTCATCGCAATGCAGACGGAAATCAGCAGTTTCTCCATCAGATTGGTGACGACATCACCGTAACTGCCCGGTTCCTGGAACATTCCGTTGAGCAATTGCTGGGGTGATGAATACAGGGTGACAAAGACAACCGTGCCGCAAAACAGAAGTTTGGAGACGCTCTTGGCGAATTCCACCATTCCCTGTTTCCCAAATACCCGCCCCCAACCTTTGATCAGTGAAAGTTTGGAGGCTTTTGGGGCTATCCGGTTGAGCACCATGCGTGGTTCATTTTGTGCAACAGCGGACAATATGCCTCCGGCCATCAGCAACACACATAAGGGCGTAATCAGGAGGACAAACTGGCTGGCAACGGCGGTAAAGAGATTGTTGGCGTCTAGCGTATTGTGGATATCCAATGTGCCGACCTGTTCAAAAATATTGCGCAGGAAAACAAACGCCGTATCGATGAAACTCTTTCCCGAGAAAATCAAATAGATTGTGAATGCAGCGATTGAGACCAGAAGCGGCACTTCCCGGGAACTGGCGGTCTGCCCCTTCTTCAGAGCATCCTTTATCTTTTTCTCGGTCGGTTCTTCGGTTTTGCTGTCTTTGTCCTCAGTTTCCGACATTGCTCTGTTCCGCTAGCAGGACGCCCTAGGCGTCGGGTTCTGGTGTCGGGATAGAGATGGATCCAGCGGAAGCCAGATTGAGAACGGTATTTGCAATTTCCTTTTGCGCGTCTTTGATTTCCTCGGGACTGGCAGAGGATGCGGTTTCAAGTTCAGCTTCCAACATGCGTCTGGTGCGCTGTCCCAATGCGGACAACACCGCTTCCAGTGTCTCAGGATCAGAGCCGCGCAAGGCCATGGTGGTTACGTCCGTCGAGATTTGATCAAACAGCGTCGAGCGGGCAACTTTGTCGAGAGAAACCACATCTTCAAAACGGAACATCATCGATTTCACAGATTGCAGAGAATTGGGTTTCACCACGCTGGCAAGATCAGCAAACAAGCTGTCGGTCAGGTCGCGATCCAGCTCATTGAGCATGCCTGCGACCATCTTTTGGCTACCGGAACTCTTGCTGGCACCAATGGCCCGGCCAAATTTGTTCTTGAGCAAACTTTCCAACATGATCACCGCATCGGAATTTGGTGGCCTGGAAGTGATCATGCCGGCAACAACGCCCGAGCGAACTTCATTTGGCAGGAGGCCAATGAGCGCCGCAGACCTCTTGGATGGAAGGCGGGTGAGAATATATCCGGCAACATCCCTGTTTTCCTCGGACAGGAATTCGATCAGGTTTTTTTCCTCAATCTTGTCCAGAAGCTCCCAGATTGTTTTCTTCTTAAGGGCGATCTCGGTTGCTTCCGGTCCCACCTGCAATGACGCCATTTGTTCGGGCGTTAGCGCTTCTTCAATCAGAAGTTGAATGGCACTGGATGAATCAATCAGTCCGGGACCTCTTGAGCATTCCACCTCAAACTCGTCGATGAGTTCTTCCAAAGTCTCTCGGGACAAGTCCTGAATGTTTTCTGAAGCCCGCATCAGCGACTTTACGTCCTCTGACTTAAAGTGACTGAGAATCTTTTTTGCCTGTTCCTTGTTCATGGCAACCAAAATGGCGGCTGCCTTTTGCATGGAACTCAGATCGTGCAGTGAAGCTATTTGCAATTTTTAACGCCCAACAATCTCTACAATTTGAATCGCAAATTTGGTTTTGTCGTCTTCGCGCATGACAATTTCACCCCTTGCAACCTTACACCCGTTGACCGTGATATCGAGAGGCTCGCCGATGCGGCGATTCAGTTCCACAACCTCGCCCGGTTCCAGGGCCATCAGCCGGGCAACCGAAAGCTGGGTGGTTCCCAACACGATATTGACATCGACGGGAAGATCCCAAATCAAGTCCGATGCATCAGCGCCCGATTGTTGGGAAGGTGAAGTTGATTGAGGAGCGGAATCGCTCTCTCCCAGCCCGCTCAGTTCCTCAATAGCGTTGTTGAGATCTTCCTGGCTTTGAGAAAAACTATCCTGTTGTGCGGAGGTAATATCTTCATCCATGGTTTCGTCAAGCGCGGCGCTGTCGCCCATTATGTTGCTCCGTTACTGTTGGGTCGCCTGCGGTCAGGCAGTGAGTTATGTTGCTGGATTGGTGATGGATTTCAAATTGGGTCGGTTGCCGATTTTCAAGGAGTATGCGTCCCCAGACCGTCCAATCTGACAATCAAATATCTCCTGGTCGCTGACAATGAACTGCCCCCTCAATTGATCGTCTCCAACCAGTGGCAGGCAATCTCCGACTTTCAAAGACCGTATTTTGCCCAAGGTTGTTGGTTGTGGCTTAAGTTTGACGCTGGCCTGAACCGGGGTTTGCAACAGTTCGTCGTTCGATGAGTTGAAAGCTGCCAAGCCATTGGCTTCGGCTGGTTCAGATGCACCCAATACAACCGACTGGCGAAGCATCAGATTGATTGTACAGCAGGTCTGGCCAACAGTGATTTCAAAGTTACATTTGAAAGCATCACTGTCTTCGTACTCATCCCTTTCAAACTCATCCTCCAGGACCGTTGAGGTCTGGGCTACAGTTGCCAGGCCGGTTTCTTCCAGTGCGCGCGTAATCAGGCGAGCCAATACTTGTTGCAACCCAATTTCGGCCTCAGTTACTTGACCTTCCGCAGCCGAGATCGGCGATTCGATGTCGCCACCAAAACAAAGTCGCGCAAGAACTGCGAAGGTAAGTTTGTCACACCGAAACAGACCCAACGGGGCTCCGGTACTGTCCCACAATATTGAAACAGGCATTCCTGCGGAAGGATAAAGCTGCAACAGTTTGACGGACGCACAGTTCAGCGATGTAGCGAGAATTTCATGATGCAACCGATCACGCAGTTTCGTCTCGATTTTTTCACTCATCTGCTTGATGAATTTTGCAGGCGCCTTTGATTCCGTTTGCGGCTTGCGGCTGGAGCCTTGCAGCAACTGTTCCAGAAGATGCGCCTGCATCGCAGCGGGATCGGAGGGAACGGTCATACTAGGCTGCCTGCGGGGCGGTCGAATTCATCATTTTCTCTTCCACCTGATCGATGGATGGGCGATCGTGGGCGGAGATGGCCTTACGCCCGAATTCCACCGCTATTTGTGGCATTGCACCATTCATGTAGGCGATGAGTGTTTGCTTTGAAACGAAATAGATCCGCATGTTCATTTCACGAACGATCTTTAGCTTGGCAGCGATTGGACCAACCACTGCGTAGGACAGGAAGATGCCGACAAAAGTTCCCACCAGTGCGGCCCCGATTAATCCACCCAACACTTCCGGGGAACTATCAATTGCGCCCATGGCTTTCACCACACCCAAGACCGCAGCCACAATACCAAGCGCTGGTAAGCCGTCACCAATCGATGTGAGGGCGTGTACGGCCTCCATTTTTTCGTGCTGAATGGTGCCGATTTCCTCTTCCATCAGCGACTCCACTTCGTGGGGGCGGGCGTTGCCAACCAGGATAAGACGGCAATAGTCGCAGATGAAGTTGAGCAAGGCCGGGTTGTTGAGAACGATGGGATGGGCAATGAATATCTCAGATTCCTCTGGTGAATCAATGTGGCCTTCGACTTCGTTTTTGGGTTTGTTTTTCATCTCGCGCAACAGGGTGAAAAGCAGGCCTAGCAGTTCGACATAGTCGGCATCATTGGGTGCTTTCCCCTTTACCGCTTCACCAATTCCCTTCATCGCGTCTTTAACAACAACCATCGGGTTAGCCACAAGAAACGTGCCAAGCGCAGCTCCGCCGATAATGACAAATTCCCACGGTTGCGCCAGCACCGACAGGTATCCGCCCATGGCCATGTACCCACCCAGCACACAGCCAAGTGTGACAATCAGTCCGATGATGATTCCCACTGGTTTCTCCCTGATAAAATTCGTTGTTCAACCGTTAGGATTGTATTCTTGCGTGAAGCTTGACCTGACCATGGGCGCGAGGCCTGGGTGCCATTTATTTGGGTGGCGGCTGGATGGAAAGTCTCACGCAAGGCTGCTGTTGCACTGTGAGGCTGGCATAACAGGAGCCCGACAAGATGATCAGCACACTTACCGGCTACCAATTGGCAGTTCGCGATTTACCCCGTTCGCTGGAAGTCGTTCAGTCAGACGCACGCGTCAAGCGGGACACCGAATATTATCTGGAGAATATCGGCAACGTTAAATCGATCGAAGATCTGGTCGAAGACGACCGTTTGTTTCGCTATGTGATGAAGGCACATGGTTTGGAAGAAATGAACTATGCGAAGGCACTGGTCACCAAGGTATTTGAAGAAGGGCGCGATGAAGACGACGCATTCGTTAACAGGATGGCGGATGGCCGCTATCGAGATCTGGCGGAGACCTTTGATTTTGAGCGTTATAACACTGCGACGACGTCCTTTGATCGAACTCAACAAGGGGTTGTCGACAAGTTTCTGCGACAGCAATTGGAAGAAAATGCTGGTGCGACCAATGAGGGCGTCAGATTGGCATTGTATTTTGAACGCAAGGCGCCGTCACTCACAACAACTGAAGAAATTCTTGCTGACCGGGCATTGTCGACGGTAGTGCGACAGGTTCTGCAGATACCTGAAGCCAGTGCGTTTCTCGACATCGACAAGCAAGTTGAAATGCTGGATGAGCGGATCGATGTCAGCATTTTTTCCGAGCCGGAAGAATTGTCGAAATTCATTGAGCGCTTTGTCAGCATCTGGGATGCGTCCAACGGCCCGCCGAATCCGTCTCTGGATTTGTTCAACCAGGGAACTGCCTATGGCATTTCAACCAATCTGCTGCTCACCATCCAAACCCTGAGATAAGAGGCCTCTTTTTCCATGGACACCAGTCTTTATGTATCGCTTTCGTCCCAAGTGGCCCTGGAACGGCGGCTCAACACAATTGCCAACAATGTTGCAAACGCAAACACGACCGGCTTTCGCGCCGGGCAGATCAAGTTTGAAGAGGTTTTGGACGGGGTAGATGCTAGCGCACCGTCCTATGTCAATGAGGGACAGTCTTATCTATCGCCGCTAACCGGATCGGTTACCGAAACCGGGGCCAGCCTCGATTTTGCCATACAAGGGGACGCCTGGTTTGCAGCTGAGTCTCCAGCGGGAACAATTGTCACGCGAGACGGGCGATTCAAAATGCTTGATTCAGGTGAACTTGTGACACTGGAGGGCCATGCGGTCCTCGATTCAGGTGGGTCTCCAATTCAACTCAATCCTGCCGGTGGGCGCCCTGAAGTGGCCAAGGACGGGATAATTCGCCAGGACGAAAGATTGGTGAGTTCGATTGGATTGTTTGAATATCAGCCTGCGGAGGAATTCCAGCGCTTTGGAAGTTCCGGGATTATTGCCGAGACGGAACCGCAACCCGTCGTCGATACTGCGGGTATCGGCGTACTGCAGGGTTTTGTTGAAGGATCAAATGTTAATCCGATTGATGAGATGAGTAAACTGATCATCGTTCATCGAACATTTGATCAGATTGCCGCCTCCATCCGCGATACTGAAGCTTCCAAGGAAGAAGCAATCAAGACGCTTGGATCCGGCTCCTGACCATGGGTGCACTGCAACGCATGAGCGACTTGTTGCCGCCGACCCTCCAGGCCGGCGACCTTATAAAATATGGCGGCACAGTGGAATGTGTTTCACCCAATCTGGTGACCGTAGCTGGCATTTCGCACCGGGTGTCGTTGGGGCAGGTATTGCGCCTGGGGAAAGACAGGTTGGGCGAAGTCGTGCGCATTGAAAGTGGCCACACATTTATCTGTCCATTCGACACTGACGGCGCCTGTACAATAGGCGAACTGGTGTTCGCCGATGAGCAGGCTTTGCCACGTCCCAATCCGCATTGGCTTGGGCGTGTTGTAAACGCCATGGGCGAACCAATCGACTCACTACCTCCCATGCCTCTTACGAAAGGCAGCCAGCAGACCACCAAGGATACTCGCAAAAACGGTGCCATGCAGCGATCTCGCTTGAACGTGCCGTTGAAAACAGGCGTTAAGGTGATTGATATTTTTGCGCCGCTCTGCAGAGGGCAGCGAATGGGTATTTTCGCCGGATCCGGAGTTGGTAAGTCGACCCTGCTGTCGATGTTGGCAAAGTCTGATGCTTTCGACGTTGTCGTGGTCGCGCTTGTCGGCGAACGGGGACGTGAGGTGCGGGAATTTCTGGAAGATTCGATTGGTGAACCGGGGATTCAGAAAACAGTCGCTGTTGTTGCGACGAGCGATGAAAGTCCGATGTTGCGACGGCGCGCGCCGGAACTGGCTCTGGATGTGTGTGAGAGTTTTGCCCGTCAGGGAAGCAATGTGCTGTTATTGCTCGATTCGCTGACCCGCTATGCCCATTCCTTGCGGGAAATCAGCGTTGCGAACGGCGAACCACCGGTTGCCCGCGGCTATACGTCTTCGGTGTTCACCCAATTACCTAAATTGCTGGAACGAGCTGGGGCCGGCGTTGAAGGCGCTGGATCGATAACCGCCATCGCGACAGTTTTGGTGGATGGCGATGACCACAATGATCCCATTGCTGATGCGGTTCGGGGAATTATTGACGGGCATTTGGTGCTCGACAGGACGATTGCCGAGGAAGGCCGCTATCCACCGGTCAATCCGCTGGCATCCATTTCTCGACTGGCTGAAAAAGTATGGACACCGGAGGAGCGCAATCTGGTGCTGCAATTGCGCAAAATGATTTCCAAGTTTGAAGAGACACGGGATTTGCGAATGTTGGGAGGGTGGAAACCAGGGTCGGATACCGAACTCGACAAGGCGGTTGAAACTGTACCTGCAATTTATGAGGCGATCTGCCAGCCACCCGATGCACCGGGATCGCTAAATGCATTTGACGACCTCGTGACCTTCTTGAAAGGCAACAACCAACCGGATCAAAATAATGAAGCAGATACAGTCAGTTAAAGCAGCGCCCAAACCGTCAATGCTGGCGAAAATCCGACGCCGCCGAAGCCGATTGCTGGATATGGGACTGGGCTTTGTTGGCCTTTGTCTGGCGGCCGGGAGTTCATATCTGCCTTATTATGTGTATCATCATGAATCGGAGTTTGGACCACCGGTCATGGAATTTACCGGCCGAATTGATAATGGCGAACCGCTGGTTGGAGAACGGGTGACCGAAACCCGAAATCCGCTTTTTAAACAACTGGCCGAGTTGGCGCAGGTCAAGATAATCGATACAGATCTTGAGTTGAAAAATGTCGATGCGGTGACCACCGGTTCCATTCGGCCCCGACCCACCAGTATTCCAAGATTACGAAACGCGCTGCGACCGCGCTCTCCAATTGAAAAGCTTGAAACTCCGTCAGTTGAATTGGTGGAACATGCCTCGCTCAGGATGGTGTTTGCAACGCGCGAACGGGCCTTGATACGTGATGGTGATGATTTATTGCCAGTAGCAGTTGGCTCCCGTCTCCCCGATGGCAGCACGGTTAAATCGTTGTCGCGGGGGCAGGGAGGTTGGCAGTTGCTGACCTCCAATAACCACGTTTTAAAGCTGGTTTACTGATGTTTGCAGGCACCTGACACGCTGGTCCAGCGTGACCACAAGCTTCACGCAAGACTGAAGCTGCATTCTGTCATCGGAGGAAAAGGGAAATCCGATGGACAGCGTAAACCTCTTTGAATTGGCCTCGCAACAGGCGAAATGGGCGACCGTCAGGCAACGGGTCGTTGCCAATAACATTGCCAATGCCAATACCAATGGCTTCACCCCGTCAGATGTTGCGCCTTTCAAGGAAGTTCTCAGCCAGAAGGCCGCTGGGTTGGCTGTAACCAGTTCCAGCCACATATCAGGCTCCACCGAAAAAGGTGCTTACAACGTGTCGGAACGTGAAGTTGATGCGTCATCCAAGTCGGATCAGCGGGTGAGTGTCGAAGATGAACTTATCTCTGCTGGCGAGGTGCGCCGCACCTACGAACTGAATACAGCCATAATAAAATCGTTCCACCGAATGATTTTGATGACCACAAGGGGTGGATAATGGACCCGCTTACAGCTGCCATGCGAATTGCCGGAAGCGGATTGAATGCTCAATCCAACCGCTTGCGGGTCGTGTCGGAAAATATCGCCAACGCCCAATCAACCGCAAAGGCTTCCGGTGGCGATCCCTATCAGCGCAAGACAATTAGTTTTACTGCGGAAATGGACCGTGCTGCCGGACTGAACTTGATCAAGGCAAATCAGGTCGGTCTGGATTATTCTTCGTTTCCAATAGAATTTGACCCGGGTCATGCTGCGGCAGACGATTCCGGTTACGTCAAAATGCCCAATGTCAACGTACTGGTTGAAATGGCCGACATGCGTGAGGCCAATCGCTCCTATGAAGCTAATCTTCAGGTGGTCAAACAAGTGCGTGATCTTGTGTCGATGACAATTGAACTGATGAGGCCATCGTAATGATAGATCCAGTTACAGCTGCTGCACTAGGAATTCCGTCACTATCGACGGATTCGGCAAAGGTTCCCGCAGTTACCTCCTCCCAGACTGCAGCCGCAAATGGCGTGGGGACCTTTGCTGATGTCTTGGCGTCGGTGGGTGAGTCAACAATAGACAAATTAAACACTGCAGAAACTGCAGCGATTGGCGGTCTTCGCGGTGATACAGGACCGCGAGAAGTGGCCGAGGCTGTGATGAGCGCCGAACAATCGTTGCAGATCGCAATCGCGGTGCGGGACAAAGTTGTCAGCGCCTATCTCGAAATCAGTCGAATGGCTATTTAAAGGAAGAAATTATGCGTGCACTTTCCATTGCTGCGACTGGCATGAATGCCCAGCAGAAAAATCTTGAGGTCATTGCCCACAACATTGCAAACATCAACACCACAGGCTTCAAACGTGCCCGGGCCGAATTCACCGATCTGATTTACCAGACCGAACGCGCCAGTGGCGTTCCCAGCCAGGCAGACAGCAATATCGTGCCGGAAGGTGCGCATATCGGCTCGGGTGTTCAAATATCCGCCGTGCGTAATGTTCATTTGCAAGGTGCCTTGACCAGCACTGGCAACCGGCTCGACCTGGCGATTCAGGGCAATGGCTGGCTGCAGATCGAGGGAGGTGACGGCCAGACCTATTATTCGCGGTCAGGTGCGTTGAACACCAATGCGGGTGGTCAGCTGGTAAATCTGGACGGCTTGTTGGTCAGTCCAAACATCACGGTGCCAATTGACGCAATTGAAGTAATTATTAACGACACCGGCCAGGTTTTTGCCCGACTTCCCGCACAGCAGGATTTGCAAGACCTTGGTCAGATTACCTTGGCAACGTTCGCCAATGAAGTCGGTTTGACCCCGATGGGAGGCAGTCTGTTTGCCGCATCTGCAGCATCTGGTGATGCCAATGTGGGAGTGCCTGGAGACGCTGGGTACGGCACAATGCGTCAGGGATACCTGGAGGCCTCCAACGTTGATTCCGTCAAGGAAATTACCGAACTGATCTCCGCTCAACGCGGCTATGAAATGAATTCCAAAGTCATTCAGGCGGCTGATGACATGGCATCGATAATCTCCAAAAATATTCGGTAGGGTTGTGAGGATTGTTGCAAAATTTGTGACCCTGCTTTGTGCAGGGTTCATCATTTCAACGATGGCTGTGCAGGCCGCCGAATTTGCTGTCGTGGCAAAGCGAACGATTTATCCTGGCCAGATTATTGAAGAAATGGATCTGAAATCCGTAAAACTGATCCGACAACCACAGATCAGTTATCGCTTTGTCAGCAACGCTCAGGAAATTGTCGGCCAGCAGGCCAAACGGACAATCCTGCCCGGTCGGTTTATCAAAATCGGATCTGCTCAACCCGCACCATTGATCAAGGCCGGTTCTTTGAAACGGGTGCAGTTTTCCAGCGGTGCGCTGGCCATCAGTCTGGTTTGCGTGGCGCTTTCAGACGCAGCGGCGGGTGATACGATCCGCATGCGTAATCCTTCGAGTGGAAAGATATTTGTGGCGCGGGTGCGTAGTGATGGATCTTTGATCACAGGAGCCCTGTGATGCGGATACTTGTAGTTTTGCTGGTCATTATTGTCACGGCCTGGCCAGCATCTGCATCATCGCGTTTGAAAGACATCGCCAATCTCCAGATTGCGCGCGAGAACATGCTTGTGGGGTATGGATTGGTCGTTGGACTTCAGGGCACTGGCGATGGTCTGAGAAATTCACCCTTTACCGAACAGTCTCTCAAAGCGATGTTGTCGCGTCTTGGCATCGCTTCCGGCAGCCGCGCTGCCCGGTCGAAAAACCTGGCGGCCGTCATCGTCACAGCAAAACTGCCCGTGTTCGCAACGCCAGGTGCGCGTTTGGACGTGACAGTTTCCTCAATTGGCGATGCGACCTCACTTTCCGGGGGCACATTAGTGATGACCCCTTTGAGAGGTGCCGATCTGGAAACCTACGCCGCCGCTCAGGGGGCAGTGGTCGTATCGGGCTTTCAAGCTGAAGGACAGGCCGAAACGCTGACCCGCGGTGTGCCAACCACAGGGCGCATTCCTAATGGTGCGGTGGTTGAACAGGGGTTGAGCGACAAGCTTTCAGATTTCAGTGTGATGGATATGCAATTGCGTAATCCGGATTTTTCAACCGCGGTTCGCGTGACCGACACAATCAACAAATTTACAATGCGCGCCTATGGTGCCCGCGCCGCGCAGGAACGGGACTCAGCAACGATCACCTTGACCAAACCCCGCAATATTTCGACGGCACGGTTTGTTGCTGAAATCGAAAACCTTCGGGTAAAAACCGATACCGTTGCTCGCGTGGTCCTGGATGAACGCACTGGCACGGTTGTGATTGGTGAAAACGTCAAAATTTCCAAAGTTGCCGTCAGCCATGGAACGCTTTCGGTTCGGGTGAGTGAGTTACCCAATGTGGTGCAACCCAATCCATTTTCTGAAGGCGTAACTGCAGTTGAACCGAATACCGAGATCACTGCGATCGAAGATTCGGGGCAGATCGCGACGGTCGACGGTACCGATCTTCAAGAGCTCATTCGCGGTCTCAATCAGCTTGGCGTGAAACCCACCGACATCATTGCCATCCTTCAAGCCATCAAAAGCGCCGGTGCGCTACAAGCAGAACTGGTTTTGCAATAATGGATAAGCCTTCCTCATCCCTTTCTATAAACGGCTATGGTTTGATTTTGTTTCTGGCTTCCCTGGTGTGGGGTTCGCTGGCCTATGCGGAACAGCCTCGCAAACAGGTGCGGGTGGTCGGAAACAAGAGCCTGGCGAGTGCTCCAGCCGGTGATTTTTGCACAAATATCAAGGATGATGCCCAGGAGCGTCGCTATGCATTGAAAATGCAGGAATTGAAGGAACTAAGGGCTGCGATAGAGGCACGTATTGTGGCGCTGGAAGAAAAACGGGCCGAAGTTGAAGCCTGGCAAGAGAAACGCGATCAGTTTGCCAACCTGGCCGATACCAGCCTGGTGGAAATCTATTCAAAAATGCGCCCGGACGCTGCGGCAGGTCGTCTTGAAATGCTGGACCCGACACTTGCTGCTGCGATTGTGCTGAAAATGCCTCGCCGCAAGGCAAGTGTTATTCTGAACGAAATGAGCCCTGCAAAAGCTGCTAATATAACCCAGGTTATTGCCGCCAGCACAGCATCGAAGGAACCGTCATGACCCGGCTCCTCCCGTTGTGTGGTTTGATCGTGTTGCTGGCGGGATGTTCATCTCAACTGAACGAAATTGGTAAGAACCCGGAGCTTTCCGAAGTCGGAGATGGCCTGGTTGGAGAGGATGCGGGCGAAACACCGGTTGTCTACGCCAACGCTCCAACCAATGTGGCGTTTTCCACCTGGCACAATCGTCAAGGTGATCTGTTCAAAGATAAACTGGCGATAGATCCCGGCGATATTCTGACGGTCGAAGTCTCCATTAACGACAAGGCCAAATTCTCCAACCAATCAGACAGCAAGCGATCAGTCGCCCGGGGCATCGGTCTGTCGGGTGATTATTCCGTCGGTGGTGTCGGCAATGATGGCAATGCCAGTGGCAAGCTGAATTCGACTTCTGACTTTTCCGGTGATGGTGGAACCAATCGGTCAGAAAGTATCCAATTGTCCGTTGCTGCGGTCGTTACTCGTGTTCTGTCCAATGGCAATCTGGTTGTTCGAGGGTCACAGGAGGTCCGGTTGAATGCTGAGCTACGCGTTTTGACGATCGCTGGCATCGTGCGCCCGACCGATATCGGGCCAAACAACACAATTTCATATGAGCGTATTGCTGAGGCACGCGTGTCCTATGGCGGGCGAGGGCATATTTCCAATATGCAGCGGCCACCCTATGGCCAGCAATTGCTCGATACCGTGCTCCCCTTCTAGGAACCAACCGGCAGATGTCCAACGATCCAAAACCCGAAGCTGAAGCAGAAAAAGAACCCGCTGCCGATGTGGCTGCGCCAAAGAAAACGTCTCTGATCGTTCACATTGTCATGTTTTTGCTGGTAACTGGCCTCGCTGCCGGTGCGGGGTTTGGTGTGTCGATGTTCCTAGATCCGGGTAATCTCGCCGGATCAGCCCAACAGACGGCCAGTTCCAAATTGAGCGAATTGGATAAACAGCACGATAAGGCCGGTGACGGTCACGAAATGATGTCTGATGATGGCGATGCAGGTGATGAAAATGGTGAAGGTGTCAGCCAGTCCTATGCAAAGCCACTTGCACCCATTTTGACCAATCTGGCCGCGCCAGATGATGTCTGGGTGCGTTTGGAACTGGCAGTTGTTGGCAAAGCAGGCCTTTCGGCGGAAATCCTGGAGCAAATTCATCAAGACCTTTTTGCCTATATGCGAACTGTCAAGCTGCATCACGTGGAAGGTCCCAGTGGATATACAAATTTGAGGGCAGAACTTAGCGAGCGGGCGGTGATCCGAAGTGGTGGCGAGGCCAAGGCAGTGCTGGTCAGAACTCTGGTGTTTGAATGAGAATACTTGTTGCACTTGCTGTTTTTCTGCAATTCACCGATGCCGGTTTTGCCCAGTCATTTGATCTGGAGAGTTTGACCGGTCCACGCAACGGACAGACCTCCGGGCAAATAATTCAATTGTTTGGACTGCTCACCGTGTTGGCGGTGGCGCCGGGAATTCTGGTTGTGGTCACCAGTTTTACCCGATTTATCATTGCGTTTTCGATCCTGCGCATGGGCATCGGTCTTCAGACGACGCCTGCCAATCTCATTCTCATAAGCCTGTCTCTGTTTATGACATTTCATGTCATGTCACCTACCTTCGACCGGGCATGGTCTGAAGGTGTTCAACCGTTGGTCAACGAACAGATCACAGAAGCGCAAGCGTTTGAAAAAATTGCCGGGCCGTTTAAGGAATTCATGATCAAAAATGTACGGGACAAGGATCTAGGATTGTTTGCCGACATTGCGCTTGAGAATGACCCGACATTTACCCAGGACGAAGATGTCGCACTGCGGGTTATCGTTCCTGCGTTCATGATATCGGAGATACGCCGAGGCTTTGAAATCGGGTTTTTGATTCTGGTGCCGTTTTTGGTGATTGATCTGATCGTGGCAACAATCACCATGGCAATGGGTATGATGATGTTGCCGCCAACCGTCGTTGCATTACCATTTAAAGTATTGTTTTTTATACTGATTGACGGTTGGAATCTTCTGGTTGGATCGATGATGAGGTCGTTCCTGTAGCGAAGATATTGAGACTCGCCGTCTGAATCGCCACCTAGGTCGCCGCTTGGGTCGCCGCACCTTACACGGCTTGTTAACCATTTTTATTCACCATAAAAGCTCCGACGCGATCCAGGCTTGAAGTCTGGAGGCATGATGCACATTCGCGATCACCGGACAGGCCGGTATGTCCCTTGTATTTTGTAAAGTAAAAGGGGACGATTCGTGTCCAGTATAATGACTAACTCCGCCGCAATGACGGCGTTGAAATCTTTGCAAGCGACCAACAGGTCACTTGAGATGACCCAATCCCGCATTTCTACAGGATTAAGAGTTGGAGAGGCTTCCGACAACGCCGCCTATTGGTCGATAGCGACTACAATGCGGTCGGATAACAAGGCATTGGGTACGGTTCAGGATGCATTGGGATTAGGTGCTGCCAAAGTTGATGTCGCCTACACCGGTATGAATTCTGCAATTGACGTGGTTGATGAAATCAAATCCAAACTGGTTGCTGCACGCGAACCCGGCGTCGATAAAAGCAAGATCCAAAGTGAAATTGGGGAACTTCAGAGCCAGCTGAGCAGTGTTGCGGTATCGGCAAGCTTCAGCGGAGAAAACTGGCTTTCTCAGGATTCAGCCGCCGTCGGCTACTCTATCACCAAGGAAATTGTCGGCTCATTCAACCGCGCTTCGGATGGCAGTGTCTCCGTTGGAACTGTTTCAATAAGCATTTCAGCGACCAAATTGTTTGACGCCAACGTAGCTGCTTCAGGCATCCTGGATACAGATTTTACAACGACCGGAGCTGGTGCAGTAACTGTTTCGGTTTATTCGCTGGATATTACAGCCGCCAGTATTGATACTACTGATCTTGACGAGATGATCTCGGCTGTCGATGGGGCATTGGGTTCGATGACCACGTCGGCATCAGATCTTGGCGCGTCCAAAGGGCGCATAGATATGCAATCCGATTTTGTGGCAAATCTGATGGATGCGATTGACAGAGGCGTCGGCACGCTGGTGGATGCGGATATGTCGAAGGAATCTACCCGACTGTCTGCCTTGCAGACGCAACAGCAGCTTGGCATTCAGGCGTTGTCCATTGCCAATAGTAGTGCACAGTCGATCCTGTCACTGTTTAGATAAATCATCTGAACAGAAGTTAATGTGGATCGGGCGGCCTATAACATAGGTTGCCCGATTACTGTTTTGATCTTGCAGCATTCTTATAAATGCTCAACTGAACCGCTTGGCACGCATGTCGTGTTAAGATTAAATTAGCCTTCAAAATACTCATCTGCGAAATTTGGCGCCAATTTCCGGATCCCAATATTCTTAACCATATCGCTTCACAGCTTTTCAATCACCGAACAGCAGTTTGGGCACTCAGCGGTGATCCAAACGACGGGTTTGGTGGCATGATGCCTTTTCACTGTTACCGGACGGGCCGGTATGTCCCTAAAATAATCAAAAGAAAAAGGGGGACGCTTCGTGTCCAGTATTATGACAAACTCTGCCGCAATGACGGCATTAAAATCCTTGCAGGCTACCAATCAGGCGCTTGAAACCACTCAGGCTCGCATTTCTACCGGCTTGCGGGTCGGAGAGGCTTCTGACAACGCTGCATATTGGTCAATTGCGACGACCATGCGCTCAGACAATAAAGCTTTGAGTTCCGTTCAGGACGCCCTGGGCCTTGGAGCTGCAAAGGCCGATGTTGCATACACCGGTATTAACAGCGCCATTGATGTTGTTGATGAAATCAAGAGCAAGCTGGTCGCTGCCCGTGAGCCAGGTGTCGACAAGGCAAAAATTCAAAGTGAAATTGGCGAACTTCAAAATCAGCTTACCAGCATCGCCACATCGGCAAGCTTCAGTGGTGAAAACTGGTTGTCACAGGATTCTGCAGCGACTGGTTATACTGCGACCAAGCAGGTTGTTGCATCGTTTAACCGTGCAGCTGACGGCACCGTCTCTGTTGGTACGGTCGACATTGATACCTCCGCCATCAAGCTATTTGATGCCAATGCGGCAGCATCCGGTATTCTTGACACCGACTTCACCACGACAGGTGCTGGCGCAGTAACGGTTTCTATCTCAACGCTGGATATCACTGCTGCCAACTTTGATGATACCGATCTTGATGAAATGATTTCGGAAGTTGATACAGCGATCAGCAGCATGACTACGGCTGCCTCCGATATCGGTTCGTCAAAAGGACGTATTGATATGCAGAACGACTTTGTTTCCAATCTGATGAATGCAATCGAGCGCGGAATTGGCGCACTGGTTGATGCAGATATGACAAAGGAATCAACACGTTTGTCGGCATTGCAGACACAACAACAGTTGGGAACACAGGCTCTGGCAATCGCCAATGGCAGTTCCCAGACTATTCTGTCTCTGTTCCGTTAACTTCAAATCAGTTACAGCTTTACTCAAGGCCGCGCCCCGACTCTTCGGGGGGCGGCTTTTTGCATGGTCAAAAGGCAGGGCTGGTCATATCCGCACAAGCTTCAATCGTTAACGTGAGAGAAGTTTTGTTAGGAAGCGTTGCACGTGCAGGATCAACTTCAGCTCATCTGGTCAAATTTGTCGGCGCTGGGACCTCGCCGACTTGTCACTTTGGCCGTCGCCGCACTGCTCGTTGTGGTTTCCATTGGATTGGGGGCGAAATACGTAAACCGACCCGCGTTTGAAACGCTTTATGTCGGCCTGGAACGTGATGACATCAACCGTATTGGCATTGTATTGGCCGATGCCGGCATTTCCTATGACGTCGACAACAACGGCACCTCGGTGCTCGTTGAAACCGGAAAAACCAGCAAGGCCCGTATGATCCTGGCTGAGAAAGGCCTGCCCAGCAGTTCAGGATCCGGCTATGAGCTGTTCGATAACCTGGGCTCGCTTGGTTTGACTTCGTTCATGCAGGAAGTGACCCGGGTGCGTGTGTTGGAGGGCGAAATCGCCCGATCAATCCAGGCCATCAGCGGCATCAAAGCCGCGCGCGTCCATATTGTTAAACCGGATAATCGCAGTTTCGGTTCGAAAAACCGGGAGGCTTCTGCTTCCGTTCTGGTGCGCACCAATGGATCGCAGGGCACCAAGGCTGCGTTTGCCATTCGCCATCTGGTTGCAGCAGCCGTACCACAACTTCTGTTGGAAAATGTCACCGTACTGGATGCATCCGGCCGATTGCTGGCAGCAGGAGAGGATCCATCCACCAGCACGTTGAACAATTCGATCAGCATTCAGAAAATGGTCGAGGATCAGTTGAAAACGAATGTTGTCACGGCTCTTTCCCCTTATCTTGGAGCGCACAATTTCAGGGTAAATGTTCAGGCAACTGTCGACACTGACAGGCGTCAGATTGAGGAAACCATTTATGATCCGGAGTCTCGGATCGAACGATCTGTTCAGGTTGTGAAGACCCAGGATTCCAATTCTCAAAAATCAAGTTCTGCTCCGTCAAGCGTCGACCAGAATTTGCCGAATGCCGAGCCGGCGGCGGCTGCCGCTGGCCCACAAACTTCTCAGGAAAGTGAACGCCGCGAGGAGACAACAAATTACGAACTCAACTCCAAAAAGGTCGCGACATTCAGCAATGGGTTTGAAGTTAAGAAGCTATCAGCATCAATTATTTTGAACCGAAAGCGTTTGGAAGACGTGCTTGGTGAGCAATTCACACCGGAACAACTGAACGAACGCATGGAGCAGATCAAACGCGTTGCGATGGCTGCAATGGGCTTTGATCAACAGCGCGGCGACTTGATTGACGTCGCAGCGGTTGAATTTGTGGATCAAATAGGAACCGCAGAGCTGCCACAGCGGAGCATCGCGGATAAGTTGACTGATCAACTCGGCACCATGATCAATTCCCTTGCCTTCCTGATTGGTTCCATCTTGTTGATATTTATGGGAATACGCCCGCTCATCAATTCGCTGACACGGACATCAACTGCCTCAGCGCAGGCCGCATTGGCTGCAGACAGTCAGGCTGACGCAGCGCTGGCAGCACCCAGCGACCTGGAGCAGATCGCTGCTCCGGAATTGGAACCATCTTTCGGCCTGGAAGATCAACTTGATGCGGATACTGACAATCTTTTTGGACAGTTCAAGAAGTCGCCTCAGGAACGGTTGGAAGAATTCGCGTCCCAAAATGAAGAGGCGTCGGCCCAGGTACTTCGGCGGTGGCTTGATTCAGAGGCGGCCTGATGACTGCTCCTGGATTTTCGCACCTGCCCGATTTTTCCAAAGGTGAAGACCACATTCGGCCGCGCGGGCAGGAATTCAAACCGCTATTTGGGCAACCGGCTGATCAACAGATTTGGGTGGATCAATCCGACATTCAACCGGTTAATGAAGACGATGACCTCGCCAGGCTCGCGTCCGAACTGGACCAACTGCAAGGCGGCCCGGCGCTCCAAGAAGAAGTATCAGAACCCGCAATTGTGCTCGTTGAAGATCAGGTAGATGGATTGGATGATTTGCGAGTTCAACATGCTGCCGAGTTGGAACAAATGGAAGCCGCGCATAACAATGAAATCATGTCACAGTTGCAGGATCTGCAATCGGGATTAATAGATCAGGTCGCCGACAAGTTGGAATTTATGTTGGTGCAATCGCTCGAGCAATTGCTGCAGCAGCGCCTGTCCAGCGCCAGCATAGAACAATTGGTTAGTGACATTAAACATGCCATCAAAACCGAAGCAATTGATCGCATTAAACTCAGCGGACCCGCAAATCTGACAAATGCGGTTTCAACAGCATTGGCAGGCGGAACTTGTCAAATCGACGTTGAACAATCAGATTCAACCGACCTGGTTGTCCGTCTCAACGAACAAATTCTCTCCACTCGAATTGGCGACTGGGCCAAGAAAATCGATAAGGCGCTGAACCGATGAGTGCCGAAGAAGAAAAACAAGAAATCATCATTGTCAAACGTTCGGGCGGAGGCGGTGACGGCCATCACGGCGGTGCCTGGAAAATTGCTTTTGCTGACTTCATGACGGCAATGATGGCGCTGTTTCTAGTTTTGTGGTTGGTCAATGCCGCCAATGAAAAAACTAAAAAATCCGTGGCCAGCTATTTTAATCCCGTCAAACTTATTGATCGGACTCGCAGCATCAAGGGTCTTGAAGAATCCTCAAGTTCTGATTTGCCAGCAGAAGAAGACGACGAAGAAGATAAAAAGAACGACGGACAGAACAGACAAAAACAGGAAATTGAGGTTTCAGAAACAACCGTACGTGAGGAAGATTTCTTCAAAGACCCATTTGCTGTTCTGGATGATCTGGCAAAATCCGAAATTGAGAAACTTGAAGTTGCAATGAGCGTTCAGGAAGAATTCTCCGAAGCCGTCCTTAACCAGGAAGACGCCTTGCTGGATCCGTTCGCCGAGGTGATGAAATCACCCGAGGACGAGCAATCTCTGGCGATGCAGGTGGCAAATGCTGAGACCAATCACGCTGGACCCGGCGAGAAAACGTCAGATCAGGGAACGTTGGAACAGCGTGGATTGGACAGCCCGGTAAAACTGGATGATTACGTCCTTGCAGCCAGTCTGGAGGTTGAACAAAGAGATGGTGCTACTGCTGCTGGACAAACACAACTTGCTGGAAATAAAGATAAATCATCCAAAAAATTGGAGAAAGCCGAGGGTGAGACGAAGGCCCTTGATGCAAAGGCGAAGGCCCCAGATGCAAAGGCGAAGGCCGCAGATGCGAATGCAGAGGCGCATGATGCAGCTGAGATAGCAGAGGCTGAAAAAATGCCGAAAGCGGCCGAGGAACTGGAAGCCGAGAAAAAAATGAAGGCTGAAGAATTCGCTAAGGCCGAGGTGCGGAAGAAAGCAGAAGAATTCGCCAAAGCCGAGGCGCGGAAGAAAGCAGAAAAGGTTGCTGAGACGGCTGAAAAAATTAAGTCTGAGGCGCACGATATCCGTCAACAGATCAAACAGCGTCTTGAAGCGAAGTTGGGTAGGTCTGAACAAATATCGGAAAGCCTCTCCGTTAAGATTCAGGACGACGGTGTGTTGATCTCGATTACAGATCAGTTCGGGTTCAGCATGTTCCAGGTAGGATCTGCCATTCCAAAAGGCGAAGTGGTTCTGGCGATGGCAGAAATCTCCACGGTATTGTCCTCCCGCCCGGGAAAAGTCCGGGTCTATGGGCACACCGATGGGCGACCCTATTCCGGAAAGGACTATGACAATTGGCGACTTTCCACTGCCCGGGCCCATGCGGCTCGTTTGATGTTGGAAAGAGGCGGCCTGCAAGAAAAAAGAGTTTCGCAGGTCGTTGGGTTTTCCGATCGGGTATTACGTGTTCCCGGTGATCCCGAAGCTGAAGAGAACAGACGCATCGAAATTCTGCTTGAAGTGCTGTGACTATGAAACGGTTGATTTCTGCCATCCTTGCAACATGTCTGACCGGTGGTGTTGCCTGCGCGGCGGATCCCGTCAAGATCGATTCACTGATGCTCAGTCTGCTTCAGGTTCAGGACCGCATTGCCCGAGGCGACGTGGCGGCATTGCCACTGCAAAAACACCTGATGAAACTGCTGGATGCAGGCATCGCTGAATCCGGCAATGCCACCGATATGAGTGCTGCAGAAATACGCGCATTGGTCATATTTGGAATCGTCGGCACCGGTTCCGGCGCGGTGATTGAAGCTCTTAGAGAAGTTAAGTCGCCAAGGCTTCACCGCAAACTTGCACGAGCTGTTATCGACTACAGGGAGCGCAAACGAAATCAGGCCACGAAGAGATTTGCAGATATTGACCACTCAGATCTGGATGGTCGCCTGGTGCCCTTTGTGGCCTTTGCCAAGGGAAATCTTTACAGTCGCAAAGTTCCTAAACGGGCTATTAGTCAATATAATCTGGTGCGCCTCTCGGCTCCGGGCACATTACTTGAAGAGGCCAGTTTGCGCCGTTTAATGTCTTTGCATGCGGCATTTGGCGAGGGCAGATCTTTTGTCAAAATGGCCAAGCAATATGCTCGACGTTTCATTGGATCCCCTTACCGAAAACAATATCTGGTGATGTTGCGAAAAGGCATATTTTCAATGCGGCGCACCATTTCGCTGGATGATGTCGGTGAATTGGGAGACTTGATGCCTCCGGCATTTGCGGCCGCATTTCACATGCATCTTGTTCGGGGAGCGCTGGAGTCTGGTCATATGAAACTGGCAGAATTTTCGATTGCCAAAATTGAAGACCTGTCTGGTGCCAAAAATACGTTTTCCATCAACCCGGTACAATTACTGCTGTTTCAATTGCTTTCGGCTATGACCACACAAGAACCCAACGCGCTATTGGCCGATTTGGATGCCCTGGATCAAAATCGACTGGCTGCGGCTGACTTGAGGTTGTTGCAACGAGCCCGAGGAATATTGGGATATATCGTAGCACCTATCGATAATGTGCAAACCAATTCGAACGCCGTAAGTGTACCGAAGAGTTCGGCGCGGCCAATGGTGCAGGACACTCTGGAAAATATACCAACAACCGGCGTCCGTGACGACAGCGATAACAGCGACGACGGTGGCGACGTTGTCGGCAAGGGCGCAAGCTCCAGGCCAACTTCTTCTGCCATGATGGAAATGGAAAAGAATCAAAGTGAAATCGATCAGTTCATCGGCAATACCCAAAAGCGTCTGTCCGATATTGATAGTCTATTGAGCGAGTAACATGTTCCAGAATTTAGTTAATTTGAAATCGACGCCTGCTTTACACTCCGACAGATCGTTGCCCGGATCACCACAAGAAAAGGGTGGCGCCGGGTTTGGCCGCTTGCTGAGTGATGCGCGCTCAGCTCTCAAGATTCAGAAACCTGAAGGCCAGGCTGAAAATTCCGTTGCGGCCAAGGCTGGTGTCGGCATTCAATTTAGTGATGCCAAGGCGGCCTATATCGGCATGGGAAACTCAGATCTTGGTAGTGCAGATTCAGATACAATACTCACCAACGAAAAACTTGGAGTGTCATTGGAAGAAAATACCGCTGAGCCCGCCTTGCAGGTGGAAACAGTGTCCAGAGACAATCTTACGCCGGAAACACTATTTTCAGACAACAGTGAACCAGTCGCGACGGGTGTTGCTGTATCCGAGGCTGATGAAATTGAAGCCGAATCCTTTGAGGAGCATTTGGATACCAGCGAATCAACCAACCTGCTTAATGGTTTTGAATTGGCGGCAGAACGTTTGGCAATGGCTGGCAGCCCCGCAGTGCAAGCAGGTGCCGACGTTGCAAGAACCAAATCACCGATAAAGATTGATCCTGTCGTCCCGGCGGCAGTTCCCACCAATGATGGGGAAACAACGAATTCGAAAATGGGCCCAGTGGTTTCTGAACCTGTGAATTTACGCGCTGGCACCAGCAGGCAGGTTATGTCTTCATCAGATACCGTACCAGGTGGTACAATGCCAAATAGAGCACTGGCCGCGGAATCGGTTGTCATGCCGCCAAAGTCATCTGGCAAAGCCGATGGGAAGCAGACTGTCGCAGCGGACTTGCGAAAACAGATGCCGTTGGCAGCACTTCAAAATGAAACCACAACATTCCGCTCTGGCGTGGAACTTCAAAATGCATCTGGGCATCAACGCGGTGAAGTTGCCAGCCAGGTTCGCGCCACTGGTTCAAACCAGGAAAATTCTGCGATGCCGCTGCCGACAACAGATGCTGCACCAGTCAAACCGGTCAACGACCTTTCGCTTGGCACACTCGGGCAACCTTCACAGACGTTGATTACGGCAATTAAAGAAAATACAAACTGGACCAGAATGTTATCGGCCCCTTCGGTGCAGTTCACCGAATCTGTGAAGCCAAACGGCAAGGTACTTCAAGCCTTGAATGTGACGCTCAACCCGGTGGAACTGGGCAAGTTGGAACTGAGTTTGCGTATGCATCAGGGCCAGGTGACGATCGAAGTTCGCACGGCAACCGATCAAGCCTATCGGGCACTGCTGGTGGATCAGGATTCTTTGGTGAACAACCTCCGGAACCTGGGATTTAAGGTCGACGGCATTACTATCAGCGGCCCACAGTCGGAAAATACATCACAATTTCAAAGCACTGCACAATCAGAATATGGGGGTGCCGCAGGCAAGTCCGAAACCGGAACGTCGCAGCGGGACAATCGTACGGCAGAAGACAACAGCCAACCCGCAAAAGACATGACGAATGTTGATGAAGAAAACACTGCTACTCACAATATTATTTAGCTCTCAGATCAGTATTTCGACTGCAAAAGCCAATGTCTGTGAAGAACATATCTATCTGGCAGCTCAGAAATACGATGTTCCGATCGCCCTGCTTTATGCCGTGGGGCTTGCTGAATCCGGTCGAAAGGGTCGCCTTCACCCCTATGCACTTAATGTGGAGGGGCGGACATTTTTTCCAAACAGTCAACGTGAAGCGCTGAACATATTTAAAAGGCAACGGGCGTTAGGACGAAACTTGATCGATCTTGGATGCATGCAAATCAATCACAAATATCACGCCGCTGAATTTCGATCCTTGGAATCAATGCTTGATCCGCGGCTTAATGTGAACTATTCAGCTCGCTTTCTACGGCGCCTGAAAGACCGCCATGGCAGCTGGTCAGTGGCAGTTGCGCGTTATCATGCAGGCGACAAAAACCACGCAGCACAAAAAAAATATGTCTGCCGCGTACTTCACCACATGATCGACAGGAAATTTGCAACGAATACAACATCTTCCAATAGCATATGTAAATCAATGTATTAAGAGTCTTCTCCCAGCAAATGTTGGCGTTATGTTCCTCTTATCAACCTCAAGATCTTGCATGCAATATTTTGCAATAGTCGCGGATTCCTTACCCCCTTTACGGTTATCCACAGGGTAATAATGATTCGGGGGAATATTCGTGATCGTAATAATTGATGAACGCGAACTGGTACAGCAGGGCTTTTCATCGCAGTTTGGAAATGAGGGATTTCCCAGTGCAGGATTTGACCAGGTAGAATTCGATGGGTGGATGAATTCTGCAAGCGAGGAAGATTTAACTTCGGTAGGGGCGTGCTTGATCGGTGTGTCTGAGATGGAGGGCCTTTCTCCCGCGGCCATCCGTGAAAAAACCAACGCACCGGTCATCGCACTCCTCGATCAGTCGTCGCTGGAGGACACGTTAAAACTGTTTGAAAGTGGCGTTGATGACGTCGTCAAAAAACCGGTTCACGTCAGAGAAATCATCGCCCGTATAGCTGCGATCAAGCGGCGCACGGCCAACAAGGAAAGTTGTGTTCATCTGGACCGGCTCCACATTTATCTTGACGGGCGTGATCCTGCCATTGACGATCAAACGTTTCCGCTGCCTCGCCGGGAACGGCGAATTCTGGAATATCTTGCTTCTATTGGCGACCGTCGGGCCAACAAATCGCAAATTTTCAGCGCTATTTACGGTGTCTTCAACGAGGACGTTGAGGAAAATGTCATTGAAAGCCACATCAGCAAATTGCGTAAGAAGTTGCGCAATGCTCTGGGCTATGACCCAATCGATTCAAAGAGATATCTCGGCTATCGCCTGATGCCAGTGCAAGTCAGAGAAAGCCTTGAACTTTCTGGATCCGGCGTGGTGGGAGCTTCCGCCTGACCAAACGTTTCAGGCAAGGTTGGTACACTAGGGTTGGCATAATCGGTAAACCCAGGAGTATCCAAAATGAGCCTTTATGGAATGATGAGAACCAGTGTTTCTGGTATGCAAGCTCAGGCCAATAGATTGTCGGCGGTTGCTGACAACATCGCCAATTCAGACACCACTGGGTACAAAGCCTACAATACCCAATTCTCGCAATTGGTAACGCCGGGTCAATCTGATACCAGCTCCCAAGTTGGGTCTGGTGGTGTTTTGACCGACCTGCGTCAGACTGTATCCACACAAGGTACGCTTGAATATACAAGTTCTGTTACGGATCTGGCGATCAACGGCAACGGGTTTTTTATTGTCAACGATGCTTCGGGATCACCCTATTTAACGAGAGCCGGCTCTTTTGTAGCCGACGGTGAGGGCCGATTGGTTAACTCTGCCGGCATGGTTTTGACCGGCTACAGCCTGGAAAACGGACCTGTATCTGCAGTAGCCAACGGTTTTGGTGGGTTGGAAGAAGTTTCAATTGTTGAATTTGATCTGATTGCCAATCCAAGCAGTCAGGGCACGTTCACTGCCAACTTGCCCTCCAGCACTGTTCCGACCGCGGTGCCATTGCCTTCTGCCAACCTGGCAACTTCAGAATTCGATCAGAAAACATCACTGGTGGTCTATGATAACCTTGGTGAGGAGCGGCTGGTTGATATGTATTTCACAAATACTGCTGCTGGTGATTGGGAGGTGGCCATCTATGATCAGGCGGATGCGTCGATCGGTACCGGATTTCCATATTCCAGCGCGGCACTTGCCACGGATACTTTGAACTTTGATATCACCACAGGTGGTTTAACCGGAGCAAGCATAAATTCAATTAGCTTTACCATACCAAATGGTACGGCAACGTCGATTGATCTAACCGGGATGAGCCAGCTTGCCGCCGAATATACGGTTTTGGAAGCCAAGGTGAATGGTAACCCGCCTTCGCCGATAACCGGTATTGATATAGGCAGTGACGGGGTATTGCATGCGCGATATGGGGACGGCTCGTTTCGAGCGCTGTACCAGATTCCTCTCGCATCAGTCACCAGCCCTGACCAATTGACGGCCCAGACCGGCAGTATCTTTCTGGAAAGTCAAAATTCCGGTTCGGTGCAGATCGGCTTTCCCGGCAATGGCAGCTTTGGCGAAGTCGTACCTTCCGCACTTGAACAGTCGAATGTCGATCTGGCCAGCGAACTGACAACAATGATTCAGTCACAACGCAGCTACACCGCTAATTCCAAGGCGTTTCAAACCGGATCAGATCTGCTTGATGTTCTGGTCAATCTGAAACGATAAACCCGCAATTTTAACTTCGATCCGGACTGATTGATGTCGCTAACTTCGGCCCTTCAAACTGCGCAAAACTCGCTGTTTAACGTCACGCGACAGACCAGCATTGTTTCGCGGAACGTCACCAATGCCGGAAATGAAAACTACACGCGCAGACAAGGTGTCGTCGAAAGTTCGGGCCTGGGTTCGCGTGTCGTGGTTATTCGCAACGGCGTTGACAGTCAGTTGAGCGCTGCCAGCATGGAAGCTCTTGCTGAATCAAAAGCACAGTCGCTGATTTCAGATCGTCTGGATCAATTATCGATCTCAATTAATGGCCTGGATGGCTCAACTTCATTGTCGCAGGGGCTGACCGAACTTCACAACAGTCTCCAGACTTATAGCGCTGAACCCTCAAATGGTCTGCTGGCACAAGTAGCACTGCAAAACGCCACGGATCTGGTCAACTCCCTGAATAATGCTTCTGGATCCATTCAGACTTTCAAAACATCCATGGATGTTGAGCTGAAGTATGAAGTGACAAAACTCAATCAACTGCTGTCTGAATTCCATGCGGCCAATGGTGACGTAACCAGCGGTACGCGTGCCGGGCGTGATGTCAGTGATGCGCTGGATCAGCGGAATGCTTTGCTCAAACAGATAACTGAAATTGTGCCTGTCAATGTTTTGACCCGTGAAGGCAATGACGCGGTGCTCGTCACAAAGGGTGGCGCGACCTTGTTCGAAACAGTTCCGCGAACTGTCACTTTTGACCCGGTCCCAGTTTATGGGCCGACAACCACCGGAAACCCAATTCGCATCGACGGAGTTCCGGTTCTTGGTGGAACCGGCGCCAATACCACCGCCAGCGGCACATTGTCTGCCATGATTCAACTGCGTGATGATTCTGGGGCGACAATTCAAAGCCAGCTGGATGAAGTGGCTCGGGGGCTGATTACCGCTTTTGCCGAAACTGATGCAACGGGAGGCGCATTGCCTTCATTGGCCGGACTGTTCACTTATTCCGGTGCTCCTGCCTTACCTCCGACGGGTGTATTGCTACCTGGTCTGGCTTCCGATATTTCGATCAATCCGCAGTTTGACCCGGCACAGGGCGGGAACATCAATCTGTTGCGCGACGGTGGGGCCAATGGGGCTGCATATACTCACAACCCGTCCGGTGCTGCGTCTTATTCCGATCATTTGATCAGCCTCGTGCAATCTCTGGATGGCACAACTGACTTTGACGGACAATCCGAAATAGGCGGATCGATGAGTTTGCTGACATATGCAGCACAATCAATTGGATGGCTGGATGGCCAACGTAGCGAGGCAACTCAAGCCGCTGCGACCAAGGATTCGTTGCATGCCAGGCTGGCAGAAAAGATCTCAAATCAGACCGGTGTAAATATCGATGAGGAAATGGCTCTGCTGTTACAGCTGGAGCATTCTTACGAGGCATCAGCCAGGGTTATCAGCACCGTCGACGAAATGCTTGCCACTTTGATGAGCGTGGTGAGGTAGTCAGATGAAGGTTTCACAAGTTTCTACCCAATCAATGTTCAACAATCTGCGTCATTCGATAAGCAGTCTCCAGCGTGATTTTGTTAACGCACAAAAGGAAGTTGTGTCGGGTCAGGTATCGGATTCGGGATTGTCTTTGGGTAGCAGCAACGGCCGCCGTTTCGCGATGCTCGGTGATATAGACCGACTTCAAACAATTTCAGACAGCAACAGCCGCACCGCAGGTCGGTTGGAAATGTCGATCTCGGCGACCGGTTCCGTTAACGATGCCGCCCAAAGCCTGCTCGCGACATTGACCGCAAGTGTCAGTGATAATCACACGGTACACCTGGCTCAGCGGGCTGGTGAAAGTGCATTGCAGACTATATCCGGGTTGCTCAATACAACGCTGCACGGCGAATATATATTTGGCGGCATCAATTCCGCTGAAGCCCCGTCGCTCAATTATCAGTCGCCGGGACCAAAGGACGCCGTTGATAATGCGTTTCTAACGCATTTTGGATTCGCTAAAACCAACCCCGCCGCCGCCGGTATCACTGCAGCGGATATGACGGATTTCATAGATAATACGTTGAGCCCGCTTTTTACCGGTGCCGGATGGACAGCCACATTTTCCAACGCAACCGACGAGACGATAACCGCCCGTATCGGATTGCATGAGCAGAGCACTGGCTCTGTCAGCGCCAATGAAGTCGGCTTTCAAAATGCAGTTTTTGCTGCGGTGATCGCAGCAGAATTCATTACTGACGATTTTAATGGTGCGGCTCGGTCTGCGGCTGCAAAATCAGCGCTCAACCAGGTTGGCACATCTACTGGTCAACTGGCCGAGCTGCAAGGCAGGACAGGGTTGTTGGCCAACCGGGTTACAGACTCTTCAGAACGAATTGGTGTTCAAATGGACGAGCTAACCCTCCATTCGGACAAAATGGTGGCAGTGGATCCATATGAAGCCGCAACGCGGCTTAATTCCTTGATCACCCAGATTGAGACTTCCTACACCCTCACAGGTCGGATGCAGCAGCTTAGCCTGATGCAATACATCAGATGATGAGGGGCAGATACGAAAGGAAATGGCATGTACCAGCTGCAATATGCTGACATCCAAGAAGATGCCGTTGTTGATGCGCGAACTCGTGAACGCCAGCTTTTGGCGCGATCGATTGAGCTACTTGGCAAGGCGAAGGACAACCCTTCTGATGCCATGGCGATCATTGAAGCAACGCATTTTTGTCGACGCTTGTGGACGGCCCTGCTGGAAGACCTGGCGCAGCCGGACAATCAGCTTTCCGATGAAATTCGCGCTGGCCTGATATCTGTCGGAATCTGGATATTAAAGGAAATGGAAAAGATCAGGCAACGGGAATCAGATGACTTCGACGGTGTCATTGAGATCACAGAGACAATCATGGAGGGGATTTGACTTGTCGACATTCAAGATTTCACTGAAGCCACACGAGCGCGTCTACATAAATGGGGCGGTGATCAAAGTTGACAGAAAAACTTCTTTGGAATTCCTCAATGATGTTCAGTTTCTTCTCGAAAGCCAGGTATTGCAGGCGATAGATGCCAATACTCCGTTGAAAAGGCTATACTTTACAATTCAAATTCAGCTCATGTCGCCAAGCGATACAAAGGCGGCCAGCCGCATGTTCAAGGAGCAGTTGGAGCAATTATTTCTGACTTTTGAAGAATCGACCGTGAGAGCGGAATTGGCAAATGTCGAAAAAATGGTCTCCGACAGCCGATTTCATGAAGCGATGAAAACGTTGAAGACGTTGTACCCGATCGAACAGAGACTATTGGATAGTTTCAAAACGAGCTTTCCGTTTGAAGAAACCCAGTTAGCCCAGGTAAAGGCAGGATAAAAGCAATGACAGAGATAGCCCCGGTATCAAGTATTTCTCAGGCGAGTGCCGCCAATTCAGCCGCATCGGCCGCGAGTGTGGATTACGACTCCTTCCTGAAGTTGCTGGTTGCAGAGATGCAAAATCAAGACCCGACCAAACCAATGGAATCGACGGAATACGTTGCTCAGCTGGCCAGTTTCTCCAATGTTGAACAATCGATCCAGATGAATGAGAAGCTTGATAATTTGATCTCTTCTTCTTTCATTGCCAGCGCTGGTTCGCTGATTGGCCGAACAATTACCTCTGCAGACGGAGCCACATCAGGTGAAATTGTTCAGGTAAAAGTGACAAATGGCATTGGCACGGCGGTTCTGGCATCAGGTGCTGAGATTTCGGTCGACGGACGTGTTACACTCAGCTGATGAATCAAGCTGACGCACTCGATATTACTCAATTGGCGATGTGGACCCTCATTGTAGCGTCTTCGCCAGCTGTTGTTGCTGCAATGGTGGTAGGCCTCTCCATTGCACTGCTTCAGGCGTTGACTCAGGTCCAGGAAATCACGCTGACATTCGTGCCAAAGATTCTTGCCATTTTTGCCTCTGTCGCCTTTTCAGCCACCTTTATCGGAGCTCAGATGGGGCGTCTGGCCAACTCAGTATATTCCCATATTCAATCTGGTTTTTAGGCAGGTTGCACTGCCAACCCGTTGCAATTGTGCTGGTGAGTTCGGCGCAAGTTTGACGCTTTAATCTCGTTGGGGAACGCAAATTTCCCGATGTTAGATGGATCAGTATGGCGGTAGATGCCTCCCTTAACGATGTTGCGAGCAGCAACGGCAAAGACGTTTTGTTTGCTGGTGCCGTCATCTTTATTCTGGCAATCCTTTTTCTGCCTCTACCGACAGTCTTTATCGATATCGGCCTGTCGATTTCGATCGCTCTTTCGGTCCTGATTTTGATGGTGTCGCTGTGGATATCCAAGCCACTCGATTTTTCCTCGTTTCCGACAATACTGCTGATTGCGACGATGCTGCGCTTGTCGATGAACATCGCCACCACACGTGGGATACTTTCCCAGGGGCATGAGGGCGTCAACGCTGCCGGTTACGTCATCGGTGGGTTTTCCAGCTTTGTTATGAGCGGTGATTTCGTTATCGGTCTGATCGTATTTATGATTCTGGTAATTGTAAATTTCGTAGTAATTACAAAAGGTTCTACTCGGATTGCGGAGGTCGGAGCTCGATTTACACTGGATGCGGTTCCCGGCAAACAAATGTCTATTGATGCAGATCTGTCGGCTGGCATCATCGATGAAAAGGAGGCCCAACGGCGGCGGCGTGAACTGGAGGAAGAAAGTTCGTTTTTCGGTTCAATGGACGGGGCTTCGAAATTCGTCCGCGGAGATGCGATTGCCGGCCTGATCATTACCGCGATCAATATATTCGGTGGCATTATCATCGGCTATACCCGCCATGATATGAGCCTCGCCGAAGCTGCCGATGTGTTCACCAAACTTTCAGTTGGCGACGGTCTGGTGTCACAAATCCCGGCCTTGATAGTTTCGTTGGCGGCGGGTCTTCTGGTATCCAAGGGCGGCACGCGCGGGTCGGCTGACAAAGCAGTATTCGGACAGCTTGGCGCCTATCCCAAAGCATTGCAGCTGGCTGCTGTGTTGATGCTTGTTTTCGCATTGATGCCAGGCCTGCCTTTTGTTCCATTCATGTCGATGGCGTTAATTCTGGCTGGATCGGCCTTTATGATATCCCAGCGAACTCGGGCTGAGGCAGAGAGCCGCCGGGTATCGGCGGAGAAATCTGCACAGGAGCAGACTGACGCCGAGCAAAATTCGGTTAAATCATCTCTGGCAACAAGTGAAATTGAGTTGGTCCTCGGCAAGCAATTGGCGACACACCTGGTTCCCAAACGGGAGGAGTTGGCATTTCGCATGTCCAAGATGCGCAAGAAATTCGCGTCACAATATGGCTTTGTCATCCCGGATGTTCGGCTCAATGAGGATTTGAGCATCAGCGACAAGAGCTACGAGATCAAAATTCACGGCACCACCGTTGCATCTCATGAATTGCGTCTGGGTGAACTTTTGGTGCTGATAGGTGAAAAGGACCTGCCGGATATACCTGGCGAAGAAGCTGTAGAGCCTGCCTTTGGTATTCGCGCATTGTCCGTGCTGGAGAGTTTTTCCGAAGACGTTAAACAGCTCGGTCTGCCAACGGCTGACAATGTGGCGATTATTCTTACCCACCTGAGCGAGGTAATCCGAAACAATTTGCCGCAATTGTTATCCTACAAAGATACTAAAACGCTGATTGATGGACTGGATCCCGAATATCGAAAACTGACCGAGGAAATGTGTACCAACCACATTTCATATCCTGGGCTTCAAGCTGTTTTGCGATTGTTGCTCGCGGAACGGGTCTCAATCCGCAACCTGCATTTGATATTGGAAGCGATTGCCGAAATCGCCCCCCATATTCGACGGTCTGAAAAGATTGTCGAGCATGTTCGGATGCGGATTGGCCAGCAATTGTGCGGTGACATCACGATTAAGGGCACACTCAACGTATTGCGTCTGGGTAATCGGTGGGATCTGGCTTTTCACGAAAGCCTCAAGCGGGACGCAAAGGGGGAAGTGCGGGAATTCGACATGGATCCGCAAATGCTGGAGGAATTTGGAACAGCTGCGTCAAAGACTATCAAGGGCCACCTGGATGCTGGGGTTAATTTCGCGTTGATCACCGCTCCGGAAGTTCGCCCCTATGTCCGGATGATCATCGAGCGGCTGCATCCCAACTTGCCGGTGCTTTCTCATGTTGAAATTGCCCGCGGAGCCAATCTGAACATTTTGGGCAATGTGTCGTGACGGCATTCGCATCGGACGGCATCTTGCTGGTAATGCTGGCATTTTGTCGCGTTGGGGCCTGTTTTTTGGTGCTTCCGGGCATTTCGAGCAGCCGTGTCCCGATGCAGGTTCGTTTGCTGCTGGTGATTGCAATTACGATTGCCATGCTCGGACAGATTTGGCCGCTGCTTTCAACGACAGATATTTCTAACCCGTCACTTCTGGCACGTCTGGTCGTATCGGAAACCGTAATTGGAGTGTTTATCGGACTGTGTGTTAGATTCTATTTACTGGCTCTTGGGTTTATCGCTACGGCACTGGGTACGGTGATTGGATTCGGCAATTTGATGGGCCCCGGATTTGAAGAGACCGAACCTCAGGCGGCAATCGGTACGCTGCTCACCATGGCGGCCTTACTATTGCTGTTCATCTTCGACTTCCATCACGCTGTAATCAGATCGCTGATTGCTTCATATGCGGTTGTGCCGGTATCAGGCAGCTTTGAGACAGACGTGTATCTTGCCAACCTGACAGAGACGCTCAAGGAAAGCTTTTCTCTGGTTTTGAGGCTTGCCAGTCCATTCATCGCTTATGCTCTCATCATGAACCTGATGATCGGCATATTGAACAAGCTGACACCGCAAATTCCGATTTACTTCATCTCTCTGCCGTTCCTGATTTTCGGTGGGTTATTGCTTTTGTACTTCTCACTGCCTTCATTCCTTAGTCTGTTTATCGACGGGTTTTTCGAATTCAAAGTGTTCCGTTAAAATGGCTGTTTCCAAGTCCGCCAAAAAACTTCGGCGCCTGCTGCTGGCCCAGTCGGTGGCAGAAACAATGGCGAAATCTCAGGTTGGTGAATTGTCAGCTGCATTGACACAACAGGAATCCAAGTTGGAAACAGCGCGCACCGCGTTTTCCAATGCAACAACCACCCTTGTCTTTGCGGATTTGCACCTGCGCCACATTCATGGCTTGTCGAATAAGTGCCTGCAAACAAAGAGCCAGCTTGAAGTGGCACAACAGGAACTGCAAAGCGAAACAGTGCGCAATAAAAAGCTGAAAAGCAGGTTAAAGACGCGATTGGCTGCGGAACATCGAGATGAAGAAAGTAAACGCCTGCTGGAGATTTTGGATCGTCGGGCGCTGCAACCACGCTAATCGATCGGGATGATAGTTTCCCGCAAGTTTGCTGCTTTACACTTGGTCGTGGCGATAATTGCGAGGTTAGTATGGCGTTTGATTTTGGTTCCGACATTCTGATTGATGCAATGCGTGCTGCCGACCCCCAAGGTGCGGCTGACGCTCGATTGAAACTTCAACAATTGTCCAAAGCGCAAGCCGCCCAGGAGCCAACGGCATCTACCTTCAATGCCAGCTTGACAGCTGGCAACCGCCGAACCTCTATCCCGGATAGTCCTCGGGAAGTGTTGCAAAAATTTGAATCCGTCGTGCTGTCAACATTTGTTCAGGCAATGATGCCGAAGGATGCATCCAGCGTCTTTGGCGAAGGTCTGTCTGGCGATATGTGGAAAGCTCAGATGGCCGAGAAGATCGGCGAACAGCTTGCCAAGAACGGTGGTCTGGGGATCGCCGACCGATTGCTAAAAAGCTATCAAACTGATGGCGAGAATATTAAGCCGATATCTGGATTGCATGATCCTGCAGAGGCCGTATCAAAATCACGCGCCGAAGATGGCGCATTGCAGTTCCTGCAACAATTGGAACTCACGACACTGTTTAAAGACCGCAACGAAGCAAATTCTGCAACTAGTGCTGCGAACTCCAGCTTGAAGAACACATAATGTCCGAAAACTTTCCAGCTTCATCTCAACCAGGCCAGCAATCTAGCCTGCATACCGTAATCGCTCGGCTGGGCACATTCATTGAACTCGAGACAGAGCAGATTCAATCGGACAAGAGTTTTGATTTTGGTGCATCCAGCGAAAAGAAAAGCCGTTTGTTGTTTGAACTTAACCGGGCCTCACGAGGATGCAATTTTGAAGAGCTGGATCGCACGATTATGACCGAACTGGCCCGACTGAAGCGTGCATTGGCACGCAACGAAGCACGGATTAAAGCGCACCTATCGGCGGTGCGCGAGGTGTCAGACCTGATGGTTACAATCTTGAAGAACGAAGAGGCCGACGGTACCTACGGCGAGATGATTTAGGAATAAACACGTGTTTGGTGCGATCTTTTTTGCGATCTGGGGCTGTGCGGTGACCACCGTGACTATGGTGGTTGGTCTGAACATGTTGACAGAAGTCCAGGACATGCAGGCAGTTCAGCCAGTTGCGGTGCTGCCTCCAGTCTATTCGCAGCCTCAATTGTTGGTGGCTCCTGTAGTCTCAGGAAAAGCAATGAAGGGTTATATGTTTTCAAATGTATCTCTGGAAATGGATGCCGCGGTCTTGTCGAAGGTTTCACTTCCCATGGAGATGGTGCTGCAGGATGGCTATTTAGCGCTGGTGGTCGGAAACTCCGAATTCAGTTTTCCAGAAGCATCTTATTTTCAGCTACTTAAGTTCAGATCCGGGTTGAAACGGAAGATCAATGAACTTGTCGGTGATGAGCTGGTGCGGGACATATATGTGAGCGGTGTAAATTTTTTGGGCTCCAAGGAGGCGCGGCGAAAACAAACGCTGCGTTCAGTCTGGCTTCAACAGCCGGATGATTCACCACCACCACCAGAACCAAAGAAAAATGACGAACATTAGCTCCATTTAATTGTGAACGGCTCTTGCTGCTTCGCTCGCCGGCCAGCGCGATGCTGACATGACGGTTCTGAACCAGATGAGAGCTGACCAAGCCGGTGAAAACCAGATCATCGATTAATTCAATCGAGATATGATTTGTCACAACACAAAACGAAAAACCCGTCTGATTGGTTCATAAATCAGACGGGTTTTTCAATTCTTGATCGGAGTTTGAAACCCGATATTAGCTGACTTTACTGCCGGAAGAGAGCCAGTATGTTCTGGGAAGATGCGTTGGCGATTGAGAGCGACTGGATGCCGAGTTGCTGTTGGGTTTGCAGCGCTTGCAGGCGAGTCGATTCCTTCGACATATCAGCATCAACCAGGACACCAATGCCCCTGTCGATTGAGTCGATTAGCGAGGAAACAAACTCCATCTGGTTGGACATGCGTTTTTGAATGGCGCCAATGTCCGAGGCCGATGTTGTCATCGCAGCAAGCTTTGCATCAACATTGCTGATCATGTCGTCGATATCCTGATCATCAGCGCCGATGGCGGTTATGTCCAAAGTGGTCACCGATACGGAAAAAGCACCTGCGCCTGTGGTCAGGAATACTGAATCCAGGATGCCGGTTTGGTCTGCTGCATCAAACAGCTCAACGGACGCTGTATCAACATCGATGGTTTCAACCTGTACTGCCGTCGCTGAGCGAGTGAATGAGGAAACAACTGATTTTATCTGCACATAAGTTAGTGCACCAGAATCAACGGACAGCCAGTTTTCACCTGAAAAGGAGGCTGAATCGGCAATCGCTATCAATTGATCCTGCAATTGATTGACCTCGTCCTGAATTTTGCTGCGATCGATACCGGGCTCTCTTGAAGCAACCAGTTTTGATTTGATCTCATCGATAACTTCAATGCTTGCATTGATGCCTGTGTAGGTGACGTCAATTTTGGCAGAGCCAAGTCCCAAGGCGTCCTGCACGGTGGCCAGTGCCTTGTTGTCAGAACGCATTGTGGTAGCAATCGACCAATAAGCCGCGTTATCCGTGGCGGTTGAAACCTTATACCCTGTCGAGATACGGTTCTGCGTTTGCTCCAGCATTTTGTTGGTTGTCTGGAGAGAGCGAAGAGCCGTCATCGCTGAAGAATTGGTTTTGATACTGGTCATATGGCGCCCCAAAATGGCAATCGAAAATCTGTGATTGACATGCCGTTCGCCGGCCGTGGAAACGCGCATCATGCTCGGACATCTGTCCGGTTTACCACTCTTTATAAACCGTAAAAGGTTATGGTTAACGGCGGGTTAACCAGCGTTAGGGGGAAGAACCAAATGTGAGAAGTTGCACGAAGATTATTTCCACATTAGGGCGAAACTGTCTTCAACATCAGTCTTGCGCTATCAAAACGCACATTGCTGATAGGAAAGGGGGTGCTGCGATTGTTGAGAAATATCGCCAGCTTGTCAGCCATTTCGGCCAGCTGTGGTTCGCGCAGTTTGGCCAGCTCCCTTGGGTCAGCTTTGAAGACCAGTTCAAGCAGGCCATCAAGGATGATCTGGTCGACTGGTACGATATCTGGATCGATTACGCCTTTTGGCAGCTTATAGTGAACGCGGGCCGTGAAGTGGCCAACTACAGTGCCTTCGTCAAACAGGGCAGCGGACAATGTGTCGGAGCGATGATCAACCAGGATCGGTTTAATCTCACCGTCCCCGGAGGCTTCTTCCCCCAAAAATTTAGGGGCAAATACCACTGCGATTGTGACGCCGATGGCCCAGATGGAAATGAACAGGGATTTGAACACGATATCCTCATCGCGGTGGGAAATTGAATTGCGCTCGGCAATGCTCGATTCGATCTTTGGTCAGCCTGCCTCATCAAGCTTGTGTCGAGCTATCTCTGAATCCGAGTAAAAATTGAATTCTCTGGGCAAAGTTCAGCCCGGGGAAAGCACGAGGGTTTAATAAGTTGAAATGAGTTCGCTGGATCGATTCTGGAATTTTAAGCTGGTCTTGCGGGGCGCTACTGCAGATAACAGATCTGCTGACAGCGATGGTGAGGATGTCGATCTTGAACCGATTTCGGTGCCATTCATCGCCACATCCAACCGGGTTCATCCACATCAATCCGCAGATCTGCTGGAAGAGTTTGGCCAACTGGATGACGTGATCGAACTGGCTGCTCGGGAGGTTGGTCTGGAACAATCGTCGCAGCAGCAACCAATGTCAAAGTTGCCAGAACCATTTGTCATTCCAACTCCAGCAGAGTTGGATGAACTCCCGCTGACGGAACTGAGAAGCTTGCGGCGAAAGCTGGCGCTGGAATTTCATCCTGACCGGGCGAGTGGCCGTTTGGATGGAGGTCTGGGACAGACTATGGGGCGTTGCAACTGTTTGATCGATGACGCGATTAATCGCAAGAAACACCAAGCTGGAGGATCCTGACCTTGTGTTATGTGGGATCGTCGCAAGAGTCTGTCAAATTGGCGAGTGCTTCCAGACGCCCAAAATCCGATGGCGTTTCCGGTGACGATGCCTGGGCATCCACCCTCATTCGGTGAGGATTGGGCACTTCGGTGCCTCCAACAACGCGAAGCGGGCTGACGGCGAGTATATTGCTGTTGGTGACGGGAATGCACAAAATAACCATCAGTCGGTCCTGCACCGGAAAGGGTGCCGACAAGGTGGAATAACGCAGTCCGATTTTTTTTAGCAGTGCGGTTCCGCCACGGTCACTGGTTGTATAGATAAATCTGCATTGCCGGTTGTTGGAAATTCGCATTGTCTCGATAATAAGTTCTCGCAATATTATCTCACGACCGGCGCTGCCGTCATCACTGCCACCCCCGTGCTCGCTAACATTGGCGCCATCGCTGTCATCGACAAAACTGACACACTGCAATTCGAACGCTGGGCAGCGATTACTTTTTTGGGCCAAATCGGCGATAGTGCCACTGACCGTTTCGTCATCATCTCGTTGCCGTACGGGAACAAGGCGTGCGTAACCAATTGTCTCATTACCTTCGCGATTTACGACGTGAAAGCTGTCTTCGCGGTCACAATCTTCAAGCGCGCCAACACGATTGGCTGATTGGCCGATCCATGTATTTTCGTTGAGAAAGCTGTCGCGACGCAATTCCATGCTGTCCAGAACACAGGCAAACCTGTTCGGTTCAACGGGCATCTGCACGACTTCAATCATTACCGGCTACTCACTACAACTTGACTTTGGACATGTTCGCAAAGCGAAGTCTAAAGCATATTGCCGCGACCGGAAATTACATGGATGGGCATGAGAGAATTGGTTAGTAAAAATAGCACCATAAATTTACCACCCGATAACCGCCTTTCGGATCGGTGCTCCGATCCGCGGCGTCAGACCAGGGGCCGAATGGTTTCAGAAAACCCTGCCTTAGTCTTGGTAGAGGTAAAGATTCTTTCTCTCAGGCGATTTCGACAGATCGTCGTAGGATGTCACCCGGTTGCGTCCGTTGCGTTTTGAAGCATAGAGCGCCTCATCAGCCTGAGAATACAGGCTCTGCACGTTTTCAGCCGCCGAGGCATGACATACGCCCAGCGAAATGGTCACTTTCCCAGGCCCCAGTTTGATGCGCCCGTCACCAAATGATTCTTCCGCTATTGAAACTCGTACTCTTTCGGCGAGGCGCATCATGCCTTCTTCGTTGATGCCGGTTGAGAAAATCGCAAACTCCTCACCGCCCAAACGGGCTAACAACACATCCTCGCGGCTGTTGGACTGCATGACTCGCGCAATATTCTTGATAACCAGATCACCAAACGGATGCCCATAAGTGTCGTTGAGAGTTTTAAACCGGTCAATATCACCGATTATCAGAGCGGACTGACCAAATGCCTGGCCGTTGACACCACCCAATCGGTTGTCGAATGCGCGACGGTTATAGAGACCAGTCAGTGCATCGGTTTCTGCCTGTTTTTTATACTCAGCCAACTCTGATTTTATCGCCTGTAGTTCGCTGCTGTTATCTTCAATTTCTTCCAGGGTTTTTTGACCCTGTTTTTGAGTTGTCGCAGTGGCGTCTGACAACAGGCCCACCAGTTTATTGACGACGTCGGGCGACATCCGCGAGCCAGGATCAAGCTTCTGTGTCGCCTGACCCAAAATCTTTCCATATTGGCTGACCGAACTTTGTTCGTTTTTGATCATTTCTATGGTGCTGCTGAGTTTGCTCTCAACCGCGTTGCAGATTTTAGCGATAGTGACTTCATCATCGGCGCGCGCGCAATATTTTGCAAAAAGCTCGTCCAGTTTTTCCTGATCAATACCATTGCCGATCTCCATCAGTTCCTTTTGGATTTCAGGGCTGGTCCCGCTGATGGCGCCGTAGAAGACTTCATAATTTCGCGGCAGGCCGACCACGCCGATTTTGTGCATTGCATTTGCCACTCGCATTGACATGGGAAGCGGCTTGTTTGACCTTGCCGTCTCGCTGACTTGTTTAGCCTGTTGCATTATTTTGGGCCCACCCTTTAGTGTTCAATTTGGTCTCTCCGCTACCGCGCGCGGCTCATTTTATCACCCGCATCCGAATTGCACGCGCGACGGCTTGCGTTCGGTTTACGCAATCAAGTTTCTTGCAGCAGGAGTTCAGATAGTGATTCACCGTGTGTTCAGACAGTGATACGATGACAGCAATTTCTCCGCTGGTTTTACCAGCTGCCGCCCAATTGAGGCATTCAAGTTCCCTTTTGTTTAACTCGGAACCAGTGTCTCGTCCCCGCTTGAGGGCGAGAGTTTCAATTTGGTTGAATATTTTTTGAAACAGCACGACAAGCTCGAACTCGAGGTCGAACACGTTCTGTGATTCAGAAAACAGGGTAATAAATGTACGTTTTTGTGTGCGCGTCGGCGTTTGTATGCAATGAGCAAATTGCGCTTCAATTTCACTGGCGAACATGGCGTCGGCGCCACCAAGCTCGTTGTCATCATCATAAACTTCGCCATGTGGGAAGGAGTCAAAGTGAATTCCACGCAATTTTGACCAGGCAAATGGTGCCGATGTGTTGTTTACATGTGCGAGTATGGACCAGTCGCCAAACAATTCCAGCGAGACCAAGTCGTCTACCAGATAAAGTGGAAGATTGGTCAACAATATGTCTTCTGCCGCCATGGAACAGGAAACTTCAGGCGGGTGGGCGATTAAAAAATGGCTGTAACCATACCGGGTACACATGTCGCTGACGCAGGAAAATGCATCGCTCAGCGTGGTCAGGGATTGTAATTTTTTGGAAATGATATCGTAGGAACTGTCGCAAAGCTCCGCCGTGTCCCGAACTTGCTGCAGCGTTTTTAATGCCGGTTTTTCCAACGGTTTGCCATTCTTGCCCTCGGGAATTAGTTCAATGGCACGTGCAGGACGTGCAAACTGAATCCGAATCCCACTACCTCATTGCAGCAACCCTTTATCTTCTGGCTTGCGCAAACCTGACTATTAATATTCTGGGCATGGATGTTGCGGACATCTCTGCATTTATTATGGCTGTTCGGCACGCGATATAGGCATGATTTTATTAGACAAATGCTCGATTCACGCAGGAGTGATAGAACATTATCATTCCTGGCCCCACCTGCTTTGCGTTGAACAGTGCGGAACTCGATTTCGTTTGGATTTCGTCAAAGAAAGTACCGTTCTGCGGTGCCAGACTGATTCCGATATAGGCGTCGAGCTCAAATATCATTCCGTCTATCTCGATCGGCTCACGGATCGTTCGCAACACCCGTCGGGCAAGGATTTCGGCCCCGCCAATATCGTCAATGCCAATTTGAATAACTGCAAATTCGTCGCCACCCAGATGCGCAAATGTATCAGTTTCCCGCCGTGTTTCCATCATCCGGGAGCCGAGGATCTTGAGAATCTTGTCGGCGGTTTGTTGCCCGGCTGTATCATTAATGCGGCTGAAGTTGTGAATATCCACATGGTGCAGGGCGATATTGGTCCCGCGTTCTGCCTGCGCCAGGGCGATGTTCAGGCGATCTTGGAAAAGCGTCCGGTTTGGCAGTCCGGTCAGGGCACTGTAATGCGCCATTTGAACGGCGGACTCTTCCTGAGCCAATCGTTCTGAAATGTCGTAATATGTTGTAACGAAACCGCCGCCATCAACCGGCGAGCTGCTGATTTCCAGGGTCCGTCCGTCAGGCCGTGCCTGTGTGAAAGTGTGAGATTCATTGGACCGCGCAATATCCAGCCGTTCTTTGATGCTGACTTCAGGGGCATCTTCACCAAAATCACCACGTTTTGCGTTGAACATCAAAAGTTCCTGCAAGGTAGGTTTTTGGTTTTCAAACAATTCTGCCGGATAATTCCAAAGTGCCTTATATTGATCGTTATGCAGGACAAGCTTCATCTCTGCGTCAAACATGGCAAGGCCACCAGGAAAGTTTTCTACCACAGCTTCCAGTTGATTTGTTCTGAGGCGATTGTTTGAAACATCAACATGGGTCTCGACAAAACCACCATTTTTTAGTGGAATCACCGTCACTTCAACAAAGTGGTTTTCACCGATTTTCAGCTCATGCTTCAAAACGCGGCCATTGCGAATTGAACGAACACGGTGCGCAACTGTTTGAGAAAGATTGGACGGGCCGTAGGTTCCCTGCCTGGCATTGTGCCAGATATATTGCTCCATGGTTGGAAGGCCATTGGCGAACAATTCCTCAGATTTGGGAATGCGTGATTTGAGCGTGTCATTGCAAAAGGACATTTTGTAAGCGACGTCAAATACGGCGATGCCACCCGGGAACCCATTGATCAAAGCATTAAACTGGGTGTCGTTCTGACGCTTTTCGGTTACGTCGAAATAAGTCGTCACGAAACCACCGTTTTGCAGCGGTCGGCCCCGCACTTCAATGATGCGGCCATCACTGAGTTGGCGTTCGTAGCGGTGGGGTTGACGCTGGGCCACCAGAGCCATTCGCGAACGAACGTGCTGCTCCACGTCGCCGTCGCCATATTCGCCACGTTCAGCTTTAAAGCGAAACAGCTGCTCGATGGTCGGCAATCCATCACCGAACAATTCGGGTGGATAGTTGAGCAGTTTCTTCAGGTATTCATTGCAGACTGTGAGATTGAGGTCTTCATCAAATGCACATAGGCCGCCCGGAAACTGTTCAACGATCGAACGATAGAAGTCCAGCTGACCCAATAAATCTTCAACATTGGCTTGTTGATGATGGGCGAGAGTTTCCATCGGGTTTTTACCATCGGACTCTTCAGGCTGAAGCGAAGGCGGCTGGTTCGGTGATTGCATCGATTGCATAAACTCTTTCATCGTCCTGCCAGGCAACGCCTTATTTAGCGGTTTTAGCGAGGCACCATGGTTCGAAAACTGTAAGCTGGCCTGAAGCAGGTTCACCGCACTTTTTTGGAAGTTAATTTTTGCGGCAACAGGTATTTTCAAAACGTTGCAATGCTTATGCGAGAATTCGCATGTGCCAATTCAGTGTCGTCTGCGGGTATCCCAGATCAGAAATGGAAAAAGCTTTGATTGGCGAGCGCGCGAAACGCGATGGCCCTTCGACAATTAATCGTCGAGATATAAGAATTGTGCAGCGAAAACATAGATTGTTGGCTGATCAGGTTCTGACGTCAGGTTCGGTGCGGCCGGTCAGTGTTTCCAACTCGCATATTGCCAGCGCAGCTTGTTGAACACCTTCCAGTGCGACCTGCGGGTCCTGTTGATGGTCCGCTTCCATTGGTGCGTATTGTTCCAGATACAGCCGCAACGTTGCCCCTTGTGTGCCGGTCCCGGAGAGGCGAAATACTGCGCGACCACCGGATTCAAAATAAAGTCGAATTCCCTGATTACTGCTCTGTGAACCGTCAACAGGATCAAGGTAGGCAAATTCATCACATGATTTGACAGTCTGAACGCCAAAGCGCTGTCCCGGCAATGTGCTGAGAGCAATTCGTAACCTGCTCATCAGTTCATTGGCGGCATCTGTGGGAATGTCTTCAAAATCGTGCCTGGAATAATAGTCCCGACCAAATTTGCTCCAGTGGTCAGCCAATATTTGAGATACTGATTGTTTTCGAACGGCGAGAATGTTGAGCCACAGCAGCACTGCCCATAATCCGTCCTTTTCACGGACGTGATTTGAACCTGTTCCGGCGCTTTCTTCTCCACACAATGATGCCAGACCAGCATCGAGCAGGTTGCCAAAGAACTTCCACCCTGTTGGGGTTTCATAGCATTTGATGCCAAGCGCATCAGCCACCCGATCACTGGCTGCACTTGTCGGCATCGACCGGGCAATGCCGGCAAGTCCGTCGGCATAACCTGGAGCAAGATGCGCGTTCGCGGCGAGCAGCGCCAGACTGTCGGATGGAGTGACATAGGTGCCGCGCCCGACGATCATATTGCGGTCGCCATCGCCATCTGATGCAGCACCAAAGTCTGGCGCATTTTCAGCCATCATAATTTCCATCAGGTCTTTGGCCCAGACCGGATTTGGGTCAGGGTGCCCGCCACCAAAATCCTTTGAAGGTTGACCATTGAGCACACTGCCTTTTGGCGCCCCCAGGTCTTCCTCAAGGATCGCCCTGGCATAGGGACCGGTGACGGCATGCATGGCATCAAAGCGAACGACAAATCCCGATGCAAACAGACGGCGGATTGCGTCAAAGTCGAACAGAGATCGCATCAGTATCCTATATTCTTTAACTGGATCAACGATGTCGATCTGCATAGCCCCCAAATTCTGAGAGCCGATTTGCGTCAGGTCGGGTTCATCCTCGGGACTGATTTCGGCTGTGGCATAGGAGGTGAGTTCGCAGGTTTGAGCAAATATGGCGTTGGTTATGCTCTCGGGGGCTGGTCCTCCATTATTGGTATTGAACTTCAGTCCGAAGTCTTCATCCAATCCCCCCGGATTGTGACTGGCCGACAGAATAAGTCCGCCATCGGTAGCGTTCAGTCGAATGAGATGTGAGGCGGCAGGTGTTGAAAGCAGGCCGTTCTGGCCAATTATGAGTTTTGAAGCGCCATTGGCTGCCGCCATTTTGATGATGATCTGAATGGCCCGAGCGTTAAAATAGCGACCGTCGCCACCAACAACAAAGGTTTTTTCCTGGGCCCCACCAATCGCGTTGAAAGTGGACTGAACAAAGTTCTCCAGATAGCCTGGCTCCATGAAGACACGAGTTTTCTTGCGCAAGCCGGATGTTCCGGGCTTTTGCCCGTCAATCGGTTTTGTGGCAATTTGTTGGAACTTCATTTCACATTCTTCCTTTCAGCAAGCGGCGCGTTGCTTCTCGTATGGCTTGCCATGATCTGGCTGATCTTCACAAGTTGTGGTTCAGCCATCAATTCTTCGATCGGGCAGGGGTATTGTGTTTGCCAGTTTGGGTGCTCATCAATCGTTCCGGGCAGATTTTGAGCTTCAATATTTCCAAAAACGTCGTCTAACTGGACCGACACCATTGCTGCATTGGAGTCGGCAAGAGCATCATAGACGGTATTGCGCAACAGTTTGAATGTTGGTGTGTCGCTGGTTGGCTGGTTTTTTGCAAATCCGAAAAGTTTTTTCAGATCTCTAAGCCTTGCCTCGCGTGCCTTGCTTGCTTTGTTGTCATCTATCCAATTCAGTTTTTGCCACCAGTCGATATCACGGGCCTTGAAATACCCTGCCAAAGTCGGCGTGTCATGAGTGCCAAAGCAGACGAGTGACTTTGGCCGGAATTTCTTAGGGGACCGGAGATCACCCCTGGAGCTTTTTTCATATTGCAACACACCATAGGAATAGATGTTGCGTTCATTCATGCTGTCCCGAAAACCTGTCGGAACCAGCCCGAGATCTTCACCAATGACAAGCGTATTGCTGCGCCGGGCTTCAATACGTACCAGTGCCATCAGTGCGTGAAAATTTTGCCGGACATATCCACCAGCAGAACCATCGTCCGGGATCCAGTAGCTTCGATTTAAACCGAGCACATGATCGATGCGAATTACCCCGCAATGACGCATGGTCTGGCGCAAAATGTTGCGAAACGCCCAATAATTGTTGGCAGCAAGTTTTTTTGGAGCAAACGCGGTCAGGTTCCAGTTCTGGCCTGCCGGGCTCAAATGGTCGGGTGGCGCGCCAATGGACACACCTTCTGCAACGCTTGCAGTCTCACACCAGGCTTCGGCGCCATTGCGGCGGGCTCCGACCGCCAAATCCAGATACAGGCCGAGCTTCATTCCAGAGGCCAGTCCCGCTGTATGAGCCGCGGCCAATTGTCCGTCTGCAATCCATTGAATCCACGCATGAAAGTTCAGGTCTGGGTCATCATGAATATTTTCATTGTAGCCATTTTGCAAATGCTGTGGCCAACTGGACCATTGGGAACCGCGTTGGTTTGCAATTTTTTCAAACTGGGAAAATTGCGCCAATGACGGGCCGCTCTGCTGACAGAATTCATAAAACTGCGCTTTTTGCCCATCAGATGCGTGCGTCACGAAATCATTGTAGAGTGACTCAAGAAGTGGGCGAAGATGGCTAACGTGGTGGACATAATCCACCCGTCCATTCGACGAAAACTTGTGACTGTATGCTTTCCAGTCAGCAATTAGATTCTGACTGGAATTCGAAAGCGGTTTGATAAGATCAGCGGCAATGTGGAATCCGTTTAAAAACCCCCGATGAGTTGGCGAATACGGGCTGATAATTTCTGGATTGTTCCAGCCAATCGCATGAACCGGATTAATGCCCAAAAAGCTGGCACCTTGTTGTCCGCAAATATCGGCAGCTTTGGCCAGATGTCCAAAATTACCAATTCCGGGCGAGGCTTTGGAATTTAGTCCATAAAGCGCAGCGTTAACTCCCCAAAGGCGGTGCTGCCCGGCAATTTCGACCAGGGAAGGGGCCGTTTCAGGGGCGACGATCAGTCTGACCTGTTCAGCATTATTGCCCTCACCAATGTGCAGTTTATGTACGCCTGGTTGCAGAGTTGGAATATCGATCTGACCTTTTGATCGACCGGCAACAGGATCCCCGGCATTGGGCTCCGTTTCGATAAACCAATTCGTACCATTCGGCGCCGGCAAGCTCTGTTTTCGGTTCGTGTCGACGACAATCTCAACGGGGAAGCGACGTTCATTGAGTTCTGCGAGATGATGGTCGGCCGCCTGTTTGATCTCGATATTTGTGGTCAAATTTACACCACTGGCCCTCAGCAGAGCGAGTTTGGTTTCCTTGCTGGTTGTTTGTTCGATACCTGCAAGATCTCGATATGAGCTGACAATGCCAAAATGATCCGCCAACCAGTCCAGTGCCGGTTCAGGTTTCATCTCGCGATCTCATCGGGTTTTGAAACCGCAGCCACAACAGAATGCCCGGCAACCCGCATTGACGTGCCGTCAAATTCGCAGACGGCAAATATGTCGCTTGCGGCAGTGTCGATGGCGCGGACCCAATGATGATCCGGTTTGACTTTTGGCAATTGGACCTCTGCTTCATCCGGATCGCGGTTGAAAACGATAAATACCGTGTCATCTGAACCATCGGCTTGAGATGTTTCACCGGACATGCGCAGCGTGAGGCAAAGGTTTGAAAGACCCGGATCCCGCCAGCGCAACGAATCGCCTTTAAAATCGCTCCACTCTACGTCCTGCAAACCATCTGTTTGCCGGTTCGTGCCGTGCAGAAAGTTACTCTGACGCAAACAAGGATGATTGCGCCTGAATTCTGAAAGTCTGGAGACAAATTCGATCATCTCCGTGTCTGCCTGCTGCCAGTTCAGCCATCCGGTCGAATTGTCCTGAGCATAGGCATTATTGTTGCCGTTCTGAGAGTTTGAGAACTCATCACCTGCCAGCAACATGGGAGTTCCTTGCGACAGGAACAGGGTAGCCAGCATGTTGCGCTGCCGCAGGGCTCTTTTGGCTCTGATCTCGAGATCAGGTGTTTCACCTTCAATGCCACAATTGTCGCTGAAGTTTTCATGGTGGCCGTCGGCGCCATTTTCGCCATTTTCATCGTTGTGCCGGTAATTGTAGCGGGTGACATCCGCCAATGTGAAGCCGTCGTGGGAGGTGACAAAGTTGACTGATGTCCAGGCCCGACGGCCTTCTCGATCAAACTTATCGGCCGACCCGAGCAACCGTGCTCCAAGATCCTGGGCGCTGTGATGGTCACCACGCCAATAGCGTCGCACGGTGTCTCTAAATCCGTCATTCCATTCGGAGAATTCGGCCGGGAAATCACCCACCCGATACCCGCCTGGGCCAATATCCCAGGGTTCGGCGATCAATTTTGTGTCGGCGAGCACCGGATCCTGACGGATGGCATCAAAAAACCCGCCGCGTCGGTCGAAGCCATGGTCTTCGCGTCCAAGGGTTGTGGCCAGATCAAACCTGAACCCGTCAATGCCCATTTGCTGCACCCAGAAGCGAAGACTGTCCATGACCATGCGCAGCACGAACGGGTGAGAAACGTTGAGAGTATTGCCGGTGCCTGTGTCGTTAACATAGTAGCGTGGTTGACCGCCAATCAGCCGATAGTAAGACGCATTATCAAGCCCACGCATGCAAAGAGTTGGTCCACGATGATCGCCTTCGGCAGTGTGATTATAGACGACATCCAATATCACCTTGATGCCCGCGGAGTGAAAGCGGCGCACCATGTTTTGAAAACCAGCCAACCCCTCTGCTCCAAAATATCGCGGTTCCGGTGCAAAAAACCCAATTGTGTTGTATCCCCAGTAATTTCGCAGGTTTTTCTTCAGCAAAAAGTCATCGTCGATGAAGCTGTGTATCGGCAACAGCTCGATGGCGGACACGCCCAATTTTTGCAGATGGTCCAATACGGGCTCGCTGGCGAGTGCCTCATAAGTGCCTCGCACCGATTTTGAAACTTTGTTGCATTCCATAGTCAGCCCCTTGGGGTGGGCTTCGTAGATCAGGGTATTTGTCCAATCTGTGTCGGTCCTTGGCTCAATGTGAGAATAGAGTTCGGGATGCGATACAATTGATTTGGGGACAAAAGATGCACTGTCACGATTGTCAAAAGACAAGTCCTGGCTGGCCGCGTTGAGCACATACCCCAATGTGGCAGAATCATTGGACCATGCCCCCGACAGTTCACGCGCATAGGGGTCCATCAGCAGTTTGTTGGGATTAAATCTGTGTCCCTGCTCAGGTGCGTAGATACCTTCAGCCCGAAAGCCGTAAAGACTTCCGGGATCTAACCCCGGTACATAGCCGTGCCAGACATGGCCGGTGCGTTCCGGTAGAGGTTGCCGGTCCAGTTCGGTTTTACCGTCGGCGGAAAACACGCAGAGGTTCATTCGGCTGGCGTGAGCTGAAAAAACCGCAAAATTGGTGCCTTCACCGTCAAAGCGCGCGCCCATATGGTGATGATTTCCGGATTGCAGTTGCAGTTTCATTGCCGCAGTTTTCCTACTTATTTCGCAATCAGGTTCTGATAGAGCTCACAGTATTGATGGGCAGATTGCTGCCATCCCACCGGTGTTCGCATGGCCGTTCCCATCATTGACTTCCAGACCTTTGGATTGACGAAGAGTTCACATGTACGGGTGATAGCTGTTTTCAGTGCATCACCATTTCCCGGTTGCATTTGAATTCCAGTAGCGATCTTCGCTTTCAGGTTTTCAGCAGTTGCGTCGACAACCGTATCGGCCAGCCCGCCAGTGCACGCCACAACGGGCAGTGTGCCGTAGCGCAGACCGTAAAGCTGGGTCAGACCACAGGGTTCAAATCGTGAGGGAACCAATATTGCGTCGCTTCCTCCCTGCATCAGATGTGACAATTGCTCGTCATAACCGATGACCACTCCTACCCTGCCGGGAAAATGTTTTGCCGCCTGCCGGTAGCCATTCTCCAGATCTGCAGCACCGGATCCCAACAGAGCAAGGCGGCCTCCCTGTTCGACTAGATGGGGCAGGGCTTGCAGCAGCAGATCCAATCCCTTTTGCTCGGTTAGTCGACTGATGACACAGAACAGCGGAGAGGAAGGATCCGCCGTCAAGCCAAATCGGGATTCGAGCACATCGCGGCTGTTATTTTTTTTGACCCGGTTGCGGGCTGAATAGGGTGCAGGCAGGGCGGGATCTGTGTTGGGATTCCAGATATCTGTGTCTATGCCATTTAATATGCCGGTGAGGTCAGACTGACGGGCTTGCAACAAACCTTCCAAACCCATGCCGAATTCCTGAGTTAACAATTCGCCCGCATAGGTCGGGCTGACGGTTGTGATCTTGTCTGCAAATGCGAGGCCGGATTTCAGGAAACCCAGTTGCCCATAATATTCAGCGCCTTCATGGGTGAAGAGGTGATCTGGAATGTTGAAAAATTCGCGCGTTGACCAGTGAAACAATCCTTGAAATGCAATGTTGTGAATCGTCATGACACATTTGGGCGCATCCTGCCGGTTTGCCATCTTGATAAGCAACGGCACCAGTCCGGCCTGCCAGTCATGGGCATGAACAATTGATGGTTTCCAGTCTTCGGCACCATCAAGCGCAATCTCTGCCGCCACTTTGCACAGGGCCCCAAATCGCAGGTGGTTGTCCTGCCAGTCGCGACCGGTTTCATCCAGATATATATTGCCCGGTCGGTCAAACAGATGCGGAGCATCGAGTAACAGCAGGTCGAGTTCTTCCGATTGTACTGAGACCAATCGAGCCGGCCCGCCGAACATGTCGTCATAGGTTTGCAACACGCGCCCCTGGCTCACCAGGCTTTGAAGCGCGGGATAGGCTGGCAACGCAATCTTGACGCTGACATCCAATTGGGCGAGCGCCTTTGGGACGGCTCCGACAACGTCCGCCAAACCCCCGGTTTTGACAAAAGGGGCACATTCAGAAGCAACATGCAGTATTTTCAATTCAGTCTTCCAATGCGTCGATCATGGACTGGGTAATCAGGCAAACGCCTCCCGGCGATCGCCGGAACCGCTTGGCGTCGAGTTCCGCATCTTCACCTACCACCAGGCCGGGCGGTATTTTGACACCGCGATCAATCACCACTTTGGTGAGTTCCGCTTTGCGCCCGATATCCACATAAGGCATCGCGATGACACCGGTGAGCTTTGCAAATGAATGGGTGCGCACACCGGTGTAGAGCAGGCAATTTTCCAATTGCGAGCCCGAAATGATACACCCGCCGGAAACCAGAGAGGATACTGCATTTCCACGCCTTCCCTCTTCGTTATGGATGAATTTGGCAGGGGGCGTCAGCTCAGAATATGTCCAGATCGGCCAGGCATCGTCGTAGAGATCAAGCTCGGGCGTAAAATCGGTCAGATCGATATTGGCCTGCCAGAAAGCATCGACCGTTCCGACATCGCGCCAATAGGGTGTTTTTTCCAGGCCACTGCGTACACAGGAACGAGAAAATGGATGGGCAATTGCCTTTCCATTTTTGACGACGCGAGGGATGATGTCTTTGCCAAAATCATGGCTGGAATGGGGGTCGGCTGCGTCTTCATGCAGCAGTTTGAACATATACTCGGTCTCGAATACATAAATGCCCATGCTGGCCAGAGCGAGATCAGGATGACCCGGCATGGCCGGTGGATCGGCGGGTTTTTCAATGAAATCCAATATGTTGTCGTCCTCATCGACATGCATTACGCCAAAGCCTACCGCTTCCATCCGCGGCACTTCAATGCAGCCAACGGTAACATCGGCACCGCTCATTACATGCTGCTGGATCATCCGCGAATAGTCTTGTTTGTAGATGTGGTCGCCAGCCAAAATTATGACATATTTTGTATTGTTACCTTCGATGACACCAATGTTCTGAAACACTGCGTCGGCGGTACCTTTGTACCAATTGTCTTCATCAAGCTGTTGGGAGGCGGGCAATATGTCGAGTGATTCATTGCGTTCCGCTCGAAAAAAACTCCAACCACGCTGCAGGTGACGGATGAGCGAATGGGCCTTGTATTGGGTGGCAACGCCAAGACGGCGAATGCCCGAATTGACCGCGTTGGAAAGCGCAAAATCGATGATGCGCGATTTGCCACCAAAATAAACCGCCGGTTTGGCGCGTATTTCGGTCAACTCCATCAACCGACTGCCTCGGCCACCGGCAAGAACGAAAGCCATAGTTTGTTGCGCGAGTCTTTGGGATTCCATATCCATTTTTAAGTCCTCTCGTTCAGTGGTTTTTCGATTTCGCTGTGGATGGGTCCAATTTCAAAAACAGCGTTGAAAGTGGTGGGATAGTTATACAGATCGATTGATCGCGTCCCGATGCGGCGATTTCTCGGCTTTCGCAGCCCCCCAGATTTCCGCGATTCGCACCACCGTAATGGGATGCATCGGAGTTGAGTAACTCACGCCAATATCCGGCGGTTGGAACACCAATTTGGCGATCCCGCCGTTCAATTGGGGTAAAGTTGGAGATGATCAAAATTGTATCTTCAGGGTCGCTGCTGTTGCGCAGCCAGACAAATAGAGACTCTTCACTGGCATCGCCCTCCACCCATTCAAACCCCTCGGGCTTGCAGTCCAACTCGTGAAGAGCCGTATTTGAACGATATAGATGGTTCAGGTCACGAATGAGGTTCTGCATGCCCTGGTTTTGGGTCTGCTCCAACAAATGCCAGTCTAGGCTTTTGTCGTTGTTCCATTCGTCGCGTTGAGCAATTTCATTTCCCATAAACAATAGCTTCTTGCCCGGATGTCCCCACATGAATCCATAATAGGCGCGCAGATTGGCAAATTTTTCATTTTCATTGCCCGGCATCTTGCTGAACATCGAGCCTTTGCCATGGACGACCTCATCATGACTGATGGGCAGGATGAAATTTTCCGAAAATGCGTAGTCAAGACCAAATGTCATCTTGTGATGGTGGTATTTGCGGTTGATCGGATCTTCTTGCACATAGGCCAGAGAATCGTTCATCCAGCCCATATTCCATTTGAACCCGAAGCCAAGACCACCGTGGCTGGTTGGTGCGCTGACGCCGGGAAACGCGGTGGACTCTTCCGCCACCGTCATGATTCCTGGCATGTCGGCATAAGCGGTTTCATTCATTTTTTTGAGAAAGTCGATGGCTTCCAGATTTTCCCGGCCACCATGGACGTTGGGGATCCATTCGCCTTCCTGGCGCGAATAATCGCGATAGAGCATTGAAGCAACCGCGTCTACACGAAGGCCGTCGACATGATGTTCGCTCAACCAGTATGTCGCATTGGCTATCAGATAATTGGTGACTTCGCGTCGGCCGTAATTGTACAGCAATGTGTTCCAGTCCGGATGAAACCCCTCTTTGGGGTCCTCATGTTCATAAAGAGCCGTGCCATCGAAACGGCCCAATCCATGCGCGTCTTCGGGGAAGTGACCGGGAACCCAATCCAGCAACAGGCCAATATCACTGTCATGGCAGGCGTTGACGAATTGTCGGAACTCATCAGGTGTTCCATAGCGAATGGTTGGAGCGTAAAGCCCAACTGGCTGATAGCCCCACGAGCCGTCGAAAGGAAATTCGGAAATCGGCATCAGTTCGATATGAGTGAAGCCCATAGCTTTCACATAGCTGACAAGCTGGAAAGCGTGTTCGAGATAGGACAGAGGCCGGCCACCATCTTCGGCGACTTTTTTCCAGGACCCCAGATGAACCTCATAAATAGAAATGGGTTGCTCAATATTCTGACGCTCCTGACGGGTTTCCATCCAGCTGGCGTCTGACCACTTATAGCCCTCCAGATTGCGAACTACCGAGGCTGTTTTTGGTGGGTGTTCCGACCCGAAACCCACGGGGTCTGCTTTCTGGGGCAGAATTTGGCCTGAACGATCGACAATCTGATATTTGTAGGTTTCTCCCTCGCCCAGTTCAGGAATGAACATTTCCCAAATCCCGGATTGGTCCAATGGTCGCAAACAATGGGTAGCACCATTCCATTGATTGAAATCTCCAACCAGGCTGACGCTACTCGCATTGGGAGCCCATACAGCAAAATGAGTGCCGTTTACGCCATTATGGGTGATCTGATGAGCGCCCAGCATCTTCCAGAGCCGGTTATGGGTACCTTCATTGAACAGGTGCAGGTCAAGGTCACCAATGACTTGCGAGAAACTGTATGGATCATGCTGTAACCGTCTATGGTCGCCGTTTGAAACGTCCAGCAAATATTGAAATGCCTTCTTTCGGCTGCTGACCCAGCCGGAAAACAAACCCTGGCTGCCCAGCACAGGTTCAAGATCCGCTACGGTTTTTTTTGAATTTGCATCAATGACGGAAACGGTTTGGGCGTCGGGAATGAATACGCAGATAGAAAAATTGGACTCGTGCTCATGCATACCAAGAATGGCATGGGGATCGGGGTGACACCCCGCGGCTAGCTGTTTTGCATCGTCCGGGCCAATTGGCATGTTAACTTTCTGAACCATGCTGCCTATCTGGCCTGGCTTGGTGCCACGTTCCAAATGTCTCGCGCATAGCTGGCTATGGTACGGTCAGATGAAAACCAACCCATCCCAGCCGTGTTGTAGATGCACTTTGTTGTCCATCCTGCAACGTCATTATAGTCTTTGTCTACCGCGCGTTGGGTGTTGAAATAGTCGTCGAAATCGCAAGTGACGAGGAAATAGTCATGTTCGTAAAGGCGGCGCACCAAGGCGGCATAGCGCTGCGGCTCTCCAGGTGAGAATTCGCCGTCTGCGATCTGGTTCAACACTCGGGTAAGTCTGGGGCTTGCCTCGATTGCCTGTCGGGCGAAATCCCCCTGCAATCTACGGTCTACAACTTCGGCGGCATTGAGACCAAACAGATAGAAATTTTCGGCACCTACGCAATCTCGAATTTCAACATTGGCTCCGTCAAGCGTCCCGATCGTCAACGCACCATTGAGCGCAAATTTCATATTGCCGGTGCCTGACCCCTCTTTGCCAGCGGTCGAAATCTGCTCGGATAAATCTGCCGCCGGGATCAGGACCTCTGCCATCGAGACATTGTAGTTCTCAGGATAGAGAATTTGCAGGTGTGACTGCGTAATCTTGTCAGCATTGATCCGTTTGGCGACATCATTGACAAGATGAATGACTTCTTTTGCCACGACATAGCCGGGAGCTGCCTTGCCGCCGAATACTTTCAGGCGAGGCGTCCATTCAGCGTCAGGATTGTCACGGATATCATTCCATAGCGCAACGGTTTCCAGCAGGTTCATCAACTGACGTTTGTATTCGTGGATGCGTTTGATCTGCACATCAAACAGCGCTTCAGGATTGATGATGGTGCCGTCCCGCTGCTTGATCCAATCGGCCATACGGCTTTTATTGCTTGCTTTTGCACTGCGGAACGCATCTTGAAATCCGGTGTCTTCTGCCAAATCGGCGAGCTTATCCAACTGGTCGAGATTATTCGGCCACTGATCGCCCAATTGGGATGTTATCAGATTGCTCAATTCACGATTACAGGAATACAGCCAGCGACGGGGTGTGATGCCATTTGTCTGATTGATTATTCGGTCTGGATAGGTTCCGTGCAGGTCTGAAAACAAGGTCTGTTTGATCAGTTCAGTGTGCAGCGCTGAGACACCATTTACCTTATGCGCCATTATGAAGGACAGTTCACCCATTTTGACTGAGCCGTCCTCGATGATGCGCACGGTGCTGTCGGTGTTGTTCAGATGCCAGTCCTCGATCAGCTCAATGAGACGGTGATGGCGAGGCAGCACCCGGGCAAACAGAGCTTCATCCCAGCGCTCCAGGGCTTCTGGCAACAGGGTATGATTGGTGTAGGCAAGACAATTGCGGGCAAGAACAATTGCCTTATCAACGTCCATGTCCTGATCATCTACCAACAGTCTAACCAGTTCGGGACCGGCAATCGCTGGATGAGTATCGTTGAGCTGAATGGCTACATGATCGGCAAGGTTGTTCAGAGGATGGCCTTCAGAAATGAAACGTCGAAGCAGATCCTGAATGGAGGCTGATGTGAAGAAATATTCCTGCTTCAGTCGAAGCTCTTTGCCAGTGTCGGTTGTATCATCAGGATAGAGGACACGCGAAATTGTACGTGCCAGGGCTTCCGGTTCGCTGGCTGCCAGATAATTGCCGCGGTTGAAACTTTCCAAATCGAATATACGCGTTGGTTTGGCCGCCCAAAGTCGCAATGTATTCGCCCACTTGCCCTGCCAGCCAACAACCGGAGTGTCGTAGGCCGACGCAAGCACCGTTTCCGCCGGGTGCCAGCTTGCTTTGCTGCCAGACTGGTGAACATAGCCACCGAAATTTATTGGATAGGACACTTCAGGCCGTTCAAATTCCCATGCGTGCTTTTGCGCCAACCAGTTCTCCGCCGTCTCGATCTGGCGTCCATCTTCAAACCGTTGTTGAAACAGCCCATGTTCATACCGAATCCCGTAGCCATAAGCAGGGATGCCCAAGGTCGACAGGCTGTCGAGAAAACAGGCTGCCAGACGTCCCAGACCGCCATTGCCCAGCGCCGCGTCAGGTTCGTCGTGGACGACTTCATCATAATCCTGGCCCAGGTCAGCGATTGCATTCCTGGCGATGTCGTCGACCCGCAGATTGGTCATTACATCTTCGATCAGACGGCCGATCAAAAATTCCATGGACAGATAATAAACCCGCTTTACCCCCGACTTATAAGTCTGCCTCGTGCTTGCGAACCACGGATCGACAACCAGATCGCGCAACGCCAGCGATAAGGACATGCGCCAGTCATATATCGTCGCATGGGACTCATCTTTACCCAGGGAATATTTGAGATGACGCAGTATTTCATGGCGTAGTTGATCGGCATCTGGTTTGTGCAGCGATGTCATTTAAGAGATTCCATATTCACCTTTGATCGGCGAGGTGAGCCCCAAAGGTGTTGTGTTTTAATCGATTTAGAAAAATTCAACTCTATTTGTCTCAAAACGCACGTGATGTCCATAGATCAGTGACCGATGGAGTATCTTTTTATGGACTGGAAATTCATACGGCCGGTGGGCGATTTTGGTGGCGGGGGAGCATGATATTCACTCCATGAAAACACCAGGCTCCAGAGCCGTTCACGATTAAATGGAGCTAATTACGATTTGCTAAAACGCGATGGAAAATTGAGCGCGCCGTTGAGGATACGTTTTACTTCCTGATGCGACTTCAGCCAACGTTTGAATTCCTGAATGGAATGTTGGTGCCATAGGAATAGCCGCCCCAGTCCGGTAAATCCTATTTCAATGTGTTGGCGCCTTAGCTCTCGCTGACACCAAACCGCTTTATAGGAAAGCATGCCCATGCCAAAATCGTGGCGTCGTATTCCGATGCTGGACAGGTACTTGTTGGTATGCCCAAGCAACAGCCTTCCGGGAGAAAAGCGGCGTTTGTCGCTATCCGTCATGGAAGTGATAAGTCCATGGCATTCACCATCGTCCAGCAGACCAAAATTCAATGCCAAAGGAACACCATCCAACGTCAAAGCTGAGAAATAGAGCGAAGATGTTTCCTGTGCTTCGTCTATGTCGATCAATCGTTTATAGAAAGCTGTAATTTCTCTGGTTTTGAAAGGATCAACCACATTCATCGCTGCAAACTGGGTTGCTTTTTGCTGCAGCAACTCTTTGAGCAACGTCTGGCGGTGGTCAGATGTCTCGGCAACGACGTGCTTCAACTCCCCAATTTCTGCTAGACGTTTTGCACAGCGGCGATCATCTGCTTTCAGTTTGGAACTGATCATTTCCTCATATTGAGCGGGCCAGTCTGAAGATATGTCCATTCGCATGGACCCGTGTGCAGCATCCGATTGCGGCAACAGGGCCAAGGGGTGATGTGGGCCGAATTTCTCAACTGAAAATCCTTCAATCAACAACGCGTCCACCTTGTTGATGCTGGTCAATACCTGCTCCCAGAAATCGATACCTTCGCCACGCCTGAAAATTTGCAGAACCTGGTTTGAGTAAAGACCCGCAAAATAGGTCGTGTGACCAGCTCCTGGGGCTACGAGAACATTCAGGAATCCAATGCGACGCAATTCCAAAGGCAATATGAACTGAAGTTGACCAGTGCGTTTACGTCCCGTGATAACAAAAGGCTGCACATTCGTTGAACCATGATGAGCCTTGTACCAGGCGAGGCACCAGGTGGAGCAGGCGTGGTTCAGATCCAGTCGGTCCTCGAATTTCCGCCAGTCCTGTTCAATCTCCTGAGGATTCACACTAACCTGAATGTCGAGATCAAGTTTCCTGGGGATTCGACCTGTGGGTTTTTCGTCCCGATCGCGAACAGAATTCCCGGAAGAGAACATCGACTGAAGCTGATCGCCAAAATTTATTCTTAAGTGTGCCATTTCGAGACGTAATTGCTCCGCATAATCTATGTCCAATAAGGGGAGCAATTAGCGGGCCAGTTTGTTCCAAATGTCAGTATGCTGACGTTCAGTCGGGGGAGCAAATTCAGAGGATCATTTTCAGCCGGTTAATTGCACAATGTATCATCAGGTGGTTTCATCGGAACTTGTTGCGAATCATTCGCAAAATTATTGACTGTTGCGAATGATTCGCATAAACCAGTTCCAGAAAAGCCTGTTATCAGAGTACAAAATGACGCCGATATCGAAGACCATCTGTTCTTTTTCCCTAATGTTGATCGTTGTGTGGGGAAGTTCTGTTGCATCCCAAGCGCAGCAGAAATTTAAAGCTGTCACGACATTTACGGTGATTGCCGACATGGCCCGCAACGTGGCGGGAGATGCAGCAATTGTGGAATCCATCACCAAGCCGGGAGCTGAAATTCACGGTTATCAACCGACTCCGCGGGATATTCTTCGAGCTCAGGGGGCAAATCTGATTCTGTGGAACGGACTGGGACTTGAACTGTGGTTTGAGCAGTTTTTTCGCAATTTGAGCGATGTCCCCAGTGTTACATTGAGCGATGGAGTGGAGCCGATGGGCATAGCTGCGGGACCTTATACTGGCAAACCAAATCCCCATGCCTGGATGTCACTGAATTCGGCGAAGATCTATGTCGACAATATTCGTGATGCGCTGTCCAAGCATGACCCCGACAATGCATCGGTGTATGCGACCAACGCCGACAACTATAAAAAGCAGTTGACCGATGCGGTGGCTCCGTTGCGCGAAAAGATTATGGCGATCCCGGCCAACAAGCGCTGGTTGGTGACCAGCGAAGGCGCATTTAGTTATCTGGCTCGCGATTTCAACATGAAGGAACTGTATCTGTGGCCAATCAATGCTGATCAGCAAGGTACACCGCAACAGGTGCGAAAAGTGATCGATGTGGTTCGCGAAAATGAAATTTCCGTCGTGTTTTCTGAGAGTACGGTGCCGGCAAATCCAGCCAAACAAGTGGCGCGTGAAACCGGTGCTCGGTACGGCGGTGTGCTCTATGTGGATTCCCTCAGCGGACCCGACGGAGAAGTGCCAGACTATATTTCGCTGCTGCAAAAAACCGCAAATACGATTGCTGAAGGTTTGACAAATTCGCGATGAAAAATGGTTCGACAATTTCTGGCGCAGTCAAAGGCATTGAAGTTAGGGACCTCACGGTAACCTACCGCAATGGTCATACAGCTTTGCATGACGCAAGTTTTGAAATTCCTACTGGAACCATCGCCGGGCTTGTTGGCGTAAACGGGTCGGGCAAATCCACACTGTTCAAGTCAATTATGGGTTTTGTCCCGGCGGCGCGGGGGACGATCTCGATCCTGGGACAGTCGGTTGAGACCGCATTAAAAAACAATGTGGTATCGTATGTTCCTCAGGCCGAAGAAGTAGACTGGAGCTTTCCGGTTCTCGTCGAAGATGTCGTGATGATGGGGCGCTACGGCCATATGAACTTCATGCGCATGGCCCGGGATGTTGATCGCAAGTCAGTGGCTGAAGCTCTTGACCGGGTCGGCATGGCGGACTTTAGAAAACGCCAGATCGGCGAACTTTCCGGTGGTCAAAAAAAGCGGGTATTTCTGGCCCGCGCGCTGGCGCAGGATGGGCAGGTCGTTCTGCTTGATGAACCCTTCACCGGCGTCGATGTGAAGTCAGAAGAAGCGATAGTCTCCCTGTTGCGTCAGATGCGCGAAGACGGGCGGGTATTGTTGGTTGCCACTCACAATCTTGGCAGTGTTCCTGAATTTTGTGACCGAACCGTTCTGATCAAACAAACTGTCCTGGACTATGGTTTGACCAGCGAAGTTTTCACTCAAGACAATTTAGAACGCACATTTAGTGGCGTTCTGCGTCACTTTGTTCTGGGCGGTACCGACTTGCACGACGATGAAGATGATCGTCAGGTCACGGTGATCACCGATGATGAGCGTCCTTTTGTTGTTTATGATGATAAAACGGGTCCGACACCGTGATGGACCTTCTGCTGCAGCCCTTCAACTATTCCTACATGGTCAACGCCATGTGGGTGAGTGCGTTGGTGGGCGGTGTATGCGCCTTCCTGTCGGTTTATCTCATGTTGAAAGGCTGGTCGTTGATCGGTGATGCATTGAGCCACTCCATCGTTCCAGGGGTGGCCGGTGCCTACATGCTGGGTCTTCCATTTGCACTTGGGGCGTTTTTGTCAGGTGGTTTGGCGGCAGGTGCCATGTTGTTCCTCAACCAGCGTTCGGGTCTTAAAGAAGATGCGATAATTGGGCTGATTTTCACTTCTTTCTTTGGTCTCGGCCTGTTCATGATCTCACTCTCGCCAACCTCGGTGAACATACAGACGATCACATTGGGCAACATCTTGGCGATAACGCCGGAAGATACATTTCAGCTGGTTATCATCAGCGTGGTGTCGCTTACTGTGCTGCTTTTGAAATGGAAAGATCTGCTGGTTGTCTTTTTTGACGAAAATCACGCGCGGTCGATAGGATTGAATCCGGGGCGGCTGAAAGTGGTTTTTTTCACCTTACTGTCCGCCTGCACAGTAGCAGCTTTGCAAACTGTGGGTGCGTTTTTGGTGATTGCCATGGTCGTCACACCAGGAGCAACTGCTTATCTGCTGACTGATCGGTTTCCGCGATTGCTGATGATCAGTGTGGCCATCGGCGTAGTGACGAGTTTTGTTGGTGCATATGGAAGCTATTTTCTCGATGGAGCGACTGGTGGAATAATTGTCTGTTTTCAGACCCTATTGTTCCTGATCGCCTTCGTTGTGGCTCCAAAACACGGAATTCTTGCCGCCAAGCGTCGTGCAGCCGAAGCCTTGATGGTCAGCAAAATCGATCGCTCCACAGGAATGCAGGCATGATATTGTTGGAAGAATTGCTGTTGCCCTTTCAGTTCTCGTTCATGGTCAATGCGCTGATAATCTCGCTGATCATTGCCGTGCCCTGCGCCCTTTTATCGTGTTATCTGGTTTTAAAAGGTTGGTCGCTTATGGGCGATGCCGTCAGCCACGCCGTCCTGCCGGGGGTGGTGGTTGCCTATATCATCAATATCCCGCTGATCTTAGGTGCATTTGTTGCGGGTATGATTTGCGCCTTGCTGACCGGTTATCTCAACGAAAATAGCCGGGTCAAACAGGACACAGTCATGGGCGTCGTGTTCTCTGGCATGTTTGGTCTTGGCATTGTGATGTATACGAAAATTCAAAGTGACGTCCATCTGGATCATATTTTGTTTGGCAATATGCTGGGTGTTGGCGTGTCAGATATTGTCACGACCGGAACAATTGCTCTATCGGTTTTCCTGGTCGTGTTGTTCAAGTGGCGGGATCTTTTGCTGCATTCCTTCGATCCGGTGCAGGCCAAAGTCGCAGGTTTGCCGGTGCGGATCATCCATTACGGCCTGCTCAGCATGCTGTCTTTGACGATTGTGTCGGCGCTGTCGGCAGTCGGTATCATATTGACGATTGCTCTGCTGATTGCGCCGGGTGCGATTGCCTTTTTAATGACCAAGCGGTTTGAATCTATGTTGTTGATTGCGGTTGCTGTGGCTGCTGTGAGTTCGGTATTTGGAGTGTATGGCAGCTTTTTTCTCGACAGTGCACCGGCACCAACAATCGTCTTGCTGATGACGATCATTTTTATCTTTGCATTTGCTGCGGCCGTTCAACGCACTAAACGACAGTCAGCATCAACTGGCTAATGACGAACCTGAAAGATCGTTTAGCTTTTGCTCAAGGAATCGGCGTTCGGAAAGATTGTCCGATAGTTCAATGGCTCTGCGATAACTGTTCCCGGCATCTTCAAACTGCCCGCTGCGGGAAAGCAGGTCTGCTTTTGCCGCATGAAACGGTTGATAATTTTCCAGGGCCCCACCCTTTGCCGCTTCCTCCAGCATGCGCAATCCTTCTTCTGGCGAGTTTGCATAAGATAGTGCCAGCGCCTGATTCAACCTTACAACCGGTGTTGGTGTCATTTGATAGAGAAGAGCATAGAGGGCTTGAACCTGAGGCCAGTCAGTTGCTTCCCAATTTGAACTCTGCGCATGAACTGCACTGATGGCGGCTTGTAATTGGTATGGGCCCAGAAGTTGCCGTGGCAGGACCTCGTGCAACAGACGCACCCCTTGGTTGATCTTGCCACGGTCCCAGCGGCGCCGATTTTGGTGTTGCAGCGCAATCAATGCACCGTTCCCATCGGTGCGGGTCAATCGCCTTGAATCGTGCAACAACATAAGTGCCAGAAGACCAGTTACTTCGGTCTCATCTGGCAGTAATTGGGTGATAATGCGTGCAAGCCTGATGGCTTCGTCACACAAATCCGATCGCACCGGACTATCTCCGGACGATGCAGAATACCCTTCGTTGAATATCAGATAGATCACACTGAGAACAGATGAAATTCGTTCCGGCAAAACTTCCAGGTCGGGTATTTCATAGGGAATGCCAGCCAGTTTGATTTTATTTTTTGCCCGTACCAGCCGTTGGGCCATTGCCTGAGGCTTGTCGAGAAAAGCTGCAGCTATTTCTTCGGTGGTGAGCCCACCCAATGTCCGCAGGGTCAAAGCGATGCGGGTTTTCTGTTCCAGTGCCGGGTGACAGCAGGTAAAAATCATCTCCAGACGCTTGTCAGGTATCTCGGTTTCATCTGCGGTTGCTGAAAGGTCACCACCTCCTTTTGCCATGTTCTCCAAATCCATGAGATAGGCGATTTCAGTTTGCTTGCCGGAAAAATTCTTGTCGCGACGCAAGCGATCAATAGCCTTGCGTCTCGCGGTCGTCAGCAACCAGGCCGCCGGAGACTTCGGCAGGCCATGCTTGTTCCAATTGTCGAGGGCCACCGTCAGCGCTTCCTGAAGGCAATCCTCTGCGAGTTGGAAATCACCAATGGACTTAACCAAGGACGCCAGAATGCGCCCCCATTCCTCGCGGACCGTTCTTTCAACGATTTGTTTTGGCGTGGAGAGGGGCAGCATTATCAGGTTCGGTTTTTAGTCGAAGATCATCACTGGGCGGACTTCAATGCGCCCATGGGCAGCCGACGGTATCATCGCTGCATATTTGATAGCTTCGTCAAGGTCTTCACAGTCGAGGATGTAATAGCCACCCAACTGTTCTTTGGTTTCGGCAAAGGGGCCGTCGGTCGTTTCCGCATTGCCGTCGCGAACTGCGACGCTGGTTGCTGTGCTGACCGGTTGCAAGGCATCGCCAGCGACGAATTTACCGGCCTTTTGAACGGTCTGGCCAAAATCCGCATAGCCCTGCATGAAGGCACCAAATTCGGGGGTGCCAGGTTGTGGACCGACACCTTCGGTAGAATAGATGAGACACATATACTGCATGTTGAATTTCCTTCTTTTCGCAAAGGTACCATACCCTTGTACTAACCAGACGAATTTCAACTGACGAAATCGACATTGATTTGGAGTTTTTTTGTGATTTTTGCCGCCTGCCCAAGGGAAATCAGCGGGTCGCCGGATATTTTTTCAAAAAACACTTGAAATTCACATTACTTCGATATAACTAGTTTTATAGAAATAAAGGACATCCCATGGAATTGAAAATTGCTGCCCAGGGTTTCTCGGCCATCGGATCACCATCAAGACTGGAAGTATTGCAGGTATTGGTTCGTGCAGGGAATGCCGGCCTGGCAGTCGGTGACATTCAGCAGCGAACGGGCATTCCCGCCTCAACGTTGGCGCATCACTTAAAATTTCTGAGTGCTGCGGAACTGATTATTCAGGACAAACAAGGGCGGTCGATTATCAATCGGGCAAATTTTGAGCTGCTGCAATCTCTAGCCGAATACATATTGCAAGAGTGTTGCTCAGAAGAGGATCTTAAAAATGAGCGATATATCTCAAACACAAAATAGCTTCTGGGAACCGGCAAAGTCATATCTGGCAACCCCATGGACTATTACAGTTTTCGTGCCAATTCTGGTTGCGTTTATGGATCCAGATAATTTTTGGATCATTGTCACATTTGCCTTCAATGCCTTCCTTAGCACTCTGCCGTACATTGCGTTCGCGGTAATGTTGATCGCCGGATTGAAGGCAGCTGGCGCTGAGGCGGTAATCGCTCGAGCCTTTCAGGGGCGTGAAAATCGGATGATTGTGCTCGCAGCTCTGTTCGGCGGGCTGGCACCATTTTGTTCTTGCGAAGTTATTCCTTTCATTGCCGGTTTGCTGGCGCTTGGCGCACCATTATCAGCGGTGATGGCGTTTTGGCTGTCTTCTCCATTGATTGACCCGCCAACACTGCTGATCACTGCTGCAGCGCTCGGGTGGCCATTTGCCATCGGCAAGGCTGTCGCCGCTGTAGCTCTGGGGCTGTTTGGAGGTTTTGTGGTCAAATTGCTGAAAGGCCAGGGGCAGTTTGCGCAACCTTTGCGGGTGTACGAGCAATCTGGTTGCGGCTGTGGTCCTAATCCTTTCGATGGCAAACCAGAATGGCAGTTCTGGCAGTACGAAGAACGCCGGGCCACTTTTAAACACGAGTTCATGGTCAATGCTGCATTTTTGGTCAAATGGCTGGCGCTGGCCTATGTGCTGGAAGCCTTGCTGGTAACATATGTGCCGGCGTCTGCAATTGCTGGTGTGGTTGGTGGTGAAGGAATTGTTCCCATTGCAATCGCGGCATTGGTCGGCATGCCAGCCTACTTGAATTCTTATATTGCGCCCCCACTGCTCGCAGGCCTGATAGAGCAGGGAATGAGCAATGGTGCAGCCATGGCCTTTATGGTCTCCGGGGCCATTAGTTCCATCCCGGCTATGGCCGCAGTCTGGTCATTGGTTAAACGTCAGGTTTTCTTTGCGTATATCGGCCTTGGTGTTTCCGGGGCCATCATTTCGGGCATGGTTTTTCAGCTATTGGTTTGAAAATTCCCGAGACCTGGAACTGTTCAACAACGGGAGTTCTAATCTCGCGTTGAGGCGACCAGATGAATGGTTGTCGTACCCGGCGGATTCGGAAATCTGTCTTTTGACCCTTCACGATAGTCATTGAACGGCGCGCTATCGAGAAATCGCTTCTTTCCCGCTTCGTCGTTGAACTCCAACAGCGCGATAAATCGGGTCGGGTCGTCGGTTTCGAATGCAGTGTAATTGTACCCGTCATCGGCAATGGCTTTAAGCCCATCGACAAACTGTTTCAGAGCATCAATCTGCGCATTGGCCATTCCCTCTTTTACGGAATATTCCACTAAAAGACTCATTTTTGTCCCTTCCAGATTGTCAATTGATATGTCGATGATAGCCTGTTGGATCATAGGGTAACAACTGCCAGCACACATAATTGCAGTCAAAACTGCGTCAGTTTCAATTATGCTATTGCGGATGTCGAGTGGGAGTTACTTTAAAACACCTGCAAGTTCTTCAACCAGACGATCACAATCGTCTTCATTGTTGTAAACGTGAGGACTAATCCTCAAACGCCCGAGACGTGGAACGGCAAAAACGCGCCTCTTTTTCAGTAATCCCTCAAAATCCTCTGGCATGCCCTGCGGAATATTCAAGCTGAGAATATGCGGTGCTCTAAATTCCGCACTTAACATTGAGACCGGTACTTCGAGATCATTCAGGCCCTTTTCGATGCGATTTGTGAGCATTCTCAGTCGCTGGCCAATCTGGTCTGGCCTCCATTGCTGGATGAGTTCCATACTGTGAGAGGCAACGCATAGGGACACAAAAAAATCCCGTTCGCCCATATCAAAACGCCGTGCGCCCTCGACATAGTCCAGATTGGTAAAATGCTGGTCGTCTTCGGCAACGACTCGCTTGCGTGCATAGCCGGTTTGTTCCAATGGCGTGCTGTTTTGATGGCGCTTGGCAACGTACATGAAAGCGCGACCATAGGGACCAAGCAGCCATTTGTAGGTTGGGAAAATCAGGAAATCGGGATCAAGCTGCGCAACATCGGTTGGAATGACACCAACTCCGTGGGTAGCGTCGACCAAAAACTTAATGTCCTGTTTCTTCAGTTCCGCCTGTACCCGCTCCAGATCAATCATGCCGCCGTCGGACCAGTGAATTGATGATATCGACACCAACGCCGGAGGGGTGCTGCGTGACGCTGCCAGCGCTTCAAGAACAGCGCTGGTCCAGTCGCCGTTTTCGCCACGATGGACCACCTCCACGACCAGTTGACTTCCGCCAGGGCGGGATAACCACTCCAAAACCGGTGATGAGTGATCATTCTCAAGCGTCAGAACCCGACTTCCGGCTGGCAGACCCAATATTTTTGCAGCAGTTGCCACGCCATACCCAACCGACGAAATCAGCGCGATGTCTTCAGAACTTGCACCGACCAATGATGCTGCTATCGCGCGAGCCCGGGCAAATTCCTTTTCGTCAGCTCCTCCAACCATGTCCCAGGGGCTTGATTTGGTCAGCATTGCCTGTTGTCCCACTTCAACGGCTGAAAGAGGCAGGGGGCTCCATGCGGCTGCGTTGAAAAAGCAGACGTCGTCCGGCAGGGCAAACAGATGGCGTTGGCAGTCTAGCATTGAAGCTTCCCCATTCAACAATTCGAACTGTGCCGATTAGAATTCAAACGTCAATGGCCTATTGGATCTGTTGATTTATCAAGTCGGGATCAGACGCTTCGGCGAAAGTTGCTGTGGCGAAACACCTTCATCTGCAATGTCACCGGGCACTTGCACACCGGTGATCAAAGCTGCCGCCATGCGAGACAGGGCAGGGCTGGTTTGAATGCCGTAACCACCCTGGCCAGCCAGCAAAAAGAAGCTTTCATCGTCATCCAGAAAGCCAACAGCCGGTACCTTGTCGGCAACAAAGCTGCGCAATCCAGCCCAGCTCGAGTGAATGCGCCGAATGGGGAAATCGAAGGCGGTTTCGATACGATCTACGCCAACGGCGATATCGAGTTCTTCCGGTTGGGCGTCACATGGTGGGGACGGGGTTTCATCAGCCGGTGACAACAGCAACTGGCCTGCCTCCGGTTTCAAAAAGAACTGCTCTTCTATGTCAATTGTCATTGGTAGTGATGCTGTGGTGGTGCCATCGGGAGAATCGATAACGACCATCGTGCGTCGCTTGGGTATCAGCCCGACAACCGGGAGGCCAGCCAGGCTGTTAAGTTCGTCTGCCCAGGCGCCAGATGCGTTAACAACAACCGGGGCTTTCAACACTTTTCCAACAGCTGACACTTCCCATTTGCCAGAATGTTTCACCAGGTCATCGATCCGGAAATTGGTGCGCAACTCTCCTCCGCAATCTTTAAATCGTCGCAAATATCCCTGGTGCAATGCAGTTACATCAATGTCATGGGAGTCTGTGTTCAGCAAACCAGCGGTTGCGTAGTTTTTCTTCAACAGCGGGTTCATCTGTGCAACCTGTTTTGCACTGAGGTCCTGAAAAGTCGTATTCCGGGAGACCTCGTTTTTCAAGTTCAGCATTGCCTCCAACTGATCGTCTCTGGCTATCATCAACACATGTCGTGAGGACAATAATTTCTCGGTCTTGAACCCGTTGTCCGGACGGTGGAAAAATGCGGCTGAAGCGCGGGTCAATGCTCGTATTGGGGCTGGCCCGTAACTAGGCTCAAACAAGGCCGCAGATCGCCCGGTCGTGTGGTAACCGGGTTGTGGCTCCATCTCCAACAATATGACGGCGTGTTTTTGCGCCAGCTCTGCCGCAACCGACGCACCGGCAATGCCGGCGCCGATTACGATGATATCGGCTGCGTCATACGGTCTTGATGATGATGGTTCAGAATCAGTCATCGGCCCAATCTGCATAATCCTGCGCTGCCGCACTGGCGGCGGCATTGAGCAAGGCTTCACCATGTTCTGGACGGGCCAAAGCGGAATGGGAACCGACGCGTCCGTCGGGAAAGTCCCGGCGATGCTGGTCCGCAGGACCGTGCTTGTCGCCGGCATGTGCCTTCATATAGCCGGCTGATAATTTTCGCGGTGCCTGGGTCGCGGAATTGTTCTCCACAACTCGATGTGTGGCCTGGGTAATGGCGACTTCGGAAGGCGTTGCATGCATGCCTTCCCAATCGCCGTAAAGGTCCCGCCTGAGTTCATTGACCGGGGAAAAATCCCACCAGGAGCGAATTCGAATCGAGCAATTTTTGGGAGTGCGGTCCGACTCAATCAGCCGTTTCAATGGTGCCAGATTTGCTCCGTGCCCATTCAAAAAATACAGTTTTGTAAAACCCTGGGAAGCCAATCCCGCGACGATTTCTTCGACCATTTTTTGAAATGTTTCTTCGCTGATCGAAATGGTGCCGGGAAATGACATGTTGAAGGGTGCCGGCGTGTAGCAAAGTGTCGGTGCCACCAGAGTTCGCGTGATTTTTGCCATTTCCAGTGCGACAGACTGCGCGCAAAGTGCATCAGTCCCAATCAGACCGATGGGTCCGTGCTGTTCGTTGGACCCCACCGGGATAATGATGCCGCTGGATTGCTCAAGATAGGCTTCCACTTCCAGCCAGGTACAGAGGTCCAGCCTCATAATTTTTTCTTCCAGGCGTTCAAACTGGCTTGATAGGACTTCACTTCGTCAGCGACGGCAGTGTGTTCGTTGAGATGTTTCAGATAAGTAGCCAGCAGCCCCTCAATGGGATTTAACCGCCCAAATTGCTCGCTGAGAAATGTGATCCAAATCGCGGTGATTGGCAGGCCACAGTCGGCCAAGGAGAGTGGTCTTTCGTTTTGCGGGAGCAAAACTTCAATGTGATCAAGTCTGTCAATGAGCAATTGCCATTGATGGTCAACAAACTGGTCGTCCCGCTTGCTGGCCGAAATGTGTGGAAACAATGCGCGCACCGCCGGTTCCAGCCGCGTGTCATGGAAGCGGGATAGCTCACGCAATTTCGCACGTTCTGCAATTGTGCCCGACAACATGTTCGGATCGGGGAATGCTTCATTGAGATATTCACCAATGGCCTCTGAGTCGCTGATCTGCAGGCCATCATGTATCAACGCTGGAAGGCTGCCCGCGGGGACCAGTTTCTTGTATTCATCTGATCCATATCCGCCAGGTGGCAGCACTTCATCAAAGTTCAATTGTTTGTGTCGCAACACAATGCGCAGCTTCGCGCAATAAAGACTGATTGGCACAGCATAGAGTGTCAGCATGTAAAAAAAGGGGTGCGCCTTTTCAGGGCACCCCTCCCAGTTTTCAATAAGAAATGACTATTCCTTCAGGCGCCATTTTTTGCCAAGGGTGTCAAAAAATCCACGCTCAGTTTTCAAGGCGATCCATGTATTCACATAGTTGATCCAAACCTGATCAGCCTGCGGTAACAGCATCGCGATAGGTGTTGGTGACTTGGGCGCTGAGACCGGCACGATCATCATTTGAGGATACTTTTCAACCAGTTTCAAAGCTTCAACGTTGGATGTGATATGTGCATCGGCCCGACCGGCAAGAACTTCCTGAAAGTCACGTGCTGGAGCTTCAACGATCTGATGCTGGGCATTTGGGAAATACTGTTTGACTTGTTTTTCCTGAGTTGTGCCCAGTGTGGCAGCAACAGTAACTCCAGATGCGTCAAGATCGCCCCAATCCTTAAACTTGTCACCATTCGCTTTCAGGATCAGCGGCACAGTCGCCAAGGAGAAATAACTGCTTGAATAGCCAGTCGCCTTTGCGCGCGCAGGCGAAACCGAGGCTGACCCAGTCATATGATATTTGCCGGAAGTAACGCCACTCACCAGCGTTTTCCAGTCCGCTGGCACAAATTCGACCTTCACGCCGAGATCTTTCGCCAGTTCGGTCATCACGTCTATGTCGTACCCTGTATAAGAGTTGGTTGCGATGTCTTTCATGGTCATTGGATTCCAGTCGCCCGTCGTGCCGACTTTAAGAACGCCGTTGCTGAGGATGTCCTGCAATGCCTGGGCATTGGCCTGGACCGATCCAGCCAGCAATAGTGCAGCAGCTGCTGCGATCTTGAAAAATTTCATTAGGTATCTCCCACATTGTTATCGTCGCACCTTTGCTTGAATTTTCGGCAAATGCAATGTGTTGCCAATCTGGGCAGTCCATGCTCAAACTTGCGTCGCACCCGGGGAATTCCATGACATCAAACACACAGCAACCGTTAATTGAAATTGCTGAAGTCTCGAAGTTTTTCGGCGATTTCCAGGCTTTGAAAACTGTCAATCTGGGGGTTGGACAAGGTGAACGAGTGGTTGTCTGTGGCCCGTCCGGTTCCGGAAAATCGACGCTTATCCGTTGCATCAATCAGCTGGAAAAACATGAACAGGGCAGCATTACGGTCGATGGTGTCACGCATGACGGCACTTCAAAGTCACTCAATTTCATCCGACAGAAAGTTGGCATGGTGTTTCAACAGTTCAATCTGTTCCCCCACTTATCCGTGTTGGACAATCTGACACTGGGGCCCATTCGCTCTCGTGGAATGAGCCGGGGGGATGCACAGGCACTGGCGATGCAATATCTGGAGCGGGTGAGGATTCCCGAACAAAGCGACAAGTTTCCGCGCCAACTGTCTGGCGGACAGCAACAGCGTGTGGCGATTGCCCGTTCATTGTGCATGGAGCCGCAGATCATGTTGTTTGACGAGCCCACATCGGCGCTGGACCCGGAAATGATCAATGAAGTGCTTGATGTCATGACCGAATTGGCGTCGTCGGGAATGACGATGATTGTTGTCACCCATGAAATGGGTTTTGCCAGACGGGTTGCCGATACGATGGTGTTTATGGATCATGGCGAAATCGTCGAGACTGCTGCGCCTGAAAAATTCTTCAATCAACCCGACAGCACGCGCTGTCAGGACTTCCTGCAAAAGATTTTGCAACATTAAGGAGAGCAAGATGCTGAAAAAACTTGTACCAGTTTTGCTGCTGTTCCTTCTTGCCGGTTGTGCGGGTGGTAATTGGGGTTGGTATGTTGTCGATCCGACGACACCTTCGGGTTATAACAATGTCCGGTTTTTGCTGACAGGTTTAGGTCATACGGTGTTGTTGTCGCTGACGGCGATCTTGATCAGCGTCGTGGTCGGTCTTTTGGTGGCATTGCCGGGATTGTCGGAGAACCGGTATTTGCGTGGATTCAACCGTGTTTATGTCGAATTTGTGCGCGCAGTACCGATTCTGGTTCTGATCCTGTGGGTGTATTACGGATTGCCGCAACTTATGGGCATCGCTATTGGCGTATTTTGGGCAGGTGTGATTGCGCTCGCCCTGTCAGACAGTGCCTTTGAGGCGGAAATTTTTCGTGCCGGCATCCAATCCATAGACCGTGGTCAGTACGAAGCCAGTCATTCGATATCGCTCAATTATGCCGACACAATGCGGTTCGTAATTCTGCCGCAGGCCATTCGGCGAATTTTGCCAGCTCTGGGCAACCAGTTGGTATACATGCTGAAAATGTCGTCTTTGGTGTCGGTAATCGGGATGCAAGAGCTGACACGCAAGGCCAATGAACTCGTGGTCACCGAATACCGGCCACTGGAAATCTATACAGTTCTTGTCCTTGAATATCTGGTCCTGATCCTGATTGTATCTGCGATGGTTCGTTGGCTGGAGCGGCGCATGCAGTCTGATGTACGCAATTGACAACAGTTGCTTCCATTCAACTGTAAACGGCTCTTGACCAACAGTTCGTCGATCGAATTGTCACCAGCCAGCAAACTCCTTTAGCTTGTTTTCGTAAGCAAACAATGCCGGTATCCCACCAGTATGAATGAACAGCGCAGATTGATCCGGCTCGATTATTCCGCGACGACAAAGAGAAATGAGACCTGCCATTCCGCGTCCGGTATAAACCGGGTCAAGCAGTAATGCTTCGCGCTGGGCCGATAGGGTGATAGCCTCCATGACCTCGTTGTTGAGCTGACCGTATCCAGGTGGAAACACCTCATCGTCAACGATAACATCAGCTTGGGTAATTTGGCTGGGCTGGCCCAACAATTCCATGACTTCCTGCGCACGCTTGAGAACTCTTGGATGCTGAAGAGAAGCATCACGACGGACGCAAATACCGTGAATTGGAACCTGCCAACCAACGGCGCGCGCTCCTGCAAGAAATCCCGCATGTGTGAGGCTACTACCCGATGGTATTACCACATGATCGACCTGTTGGCCGCTTTCCTGTAACTGAATGAAGGTTTCGACCGCGCAAAGTGCATAGCCCAGGCCACCCAGAGGCGGGTGATCCGTCCCCAGATGAATAACATAGGGTTTGCGTCCCTCCCTGACCAAATCAGAGGCAAGCCTGTCGAGGTTGGCGTCCGCGGCGGCTTCATTTTCGCCTTCCGGGAAATAATGAATGTCGGCTCCGAGAATCCGATCAATAAGCACATTGCCCGAATTGTTATAGACTGGGTCGGAACTGGGAACACGGTCTTCCAGCTGAACAACAGGATGCCACCCCATTTTGCGGGCTGCTGCCGCGCACAGACGCACGAAATTGGATTGAACCGCTCCTGTTATCAAAACCGTATCAGCGCCCATATCGGAAGCGGGGCCAAGATAGTATTCCAACTGGCGCATTTTATTGCCACCCATGGCGAGGGGCAATGTGTCGTCGCGTTTGGCGCTTAGATTGATGCCAAGATCAGCTCCCAACCTTTCGAGCGGATCAATGCTCGTTTTGTTCATCCCCAATTCTACTCGGGGATGATTAAGCAGGGCGGGTAATAACTGAAATTCTCGTTGGTACATTAAAGGCTCCTGCCTGAATCGAGGTAATTATGGCAACCGCTATGAACTATCAAATTGCTCCCGCGGGCACCAGAATGAAAATGAAACTGTATCTACATTGACCGCAATTCCTGGGTTCAGACAGTCAGCATGTCAATCATTTCGATGATATGTTAATTGGATGTTGTTTAAGCGGTCCCGCACAGGTTGCTGATGAATTCGAGGAGCAAAAGGGATGACGACAACAACTGCCCCAATAGACGATGCCATCACAATTGGTGACTTGGTGAGCGACCCCTATCCGATCTATAAGAGGCTTCGGGCCGAAACACCCGTTTTGCAGGTCAGGTCAGTAGGACGGACGATGCTGACCAAGGCCGCTGACACAAGATACGTCAAGGAAAACCCTGAACTTTTCAGTTCAAACGACCCAAACACACCCATGAAACGGGCCTTCCGGGCGCGCACACTGATGCGCAAGGATGGCGAAGAACATCGTCGCGAACGGATGGCGATGGCGCCTGCATTTGGCGCAAAAGTTATTCAGGAACACTGGATTCCCGCCTATCGAAAAATCGCTGCGGAATATCTCGACAGGCTGCCAAAAGGTGAAGTTGTGGACCTGTTTGCGGCGTTATCTGCACCCTACGCGGCCCGTGGACTGGCGGTTCTGCTGGGTACCGAAGAGGCAACAGATGAGGAGATGCAGCGCTGGAGCCAACATTTGATTGACGGCGCAGGAAATTTTGGTTGGGAAGATCAACCGTTTGCCCAGTCTGATACTGCCAACGATGAGATGGATGCTCTATTTGCCCGATTGGTTGAAACACATCGGGCCGATCCTAATCCATCAGCGCTTGCGGTAATGGTCAACGCTGATAATCCAATCGAAATGAGCCAGATATACGCCAATATCAAGATTGCCATTGGTGGCGGTATCAATGAACCGCGCGACGCCTTGTGCACCATTCTTTACGGCTTGCTGACCAATCCGGATCAACTCGAAGAAGTGCAAAAAAATGAAGATTGGAAACTGGCCTTTGAAGAAGGTGTTCGTTGGGTCGCTCCCATTCAGGTATCTTCCAGACTGGTTACTCAAGATACGCAGATCAGAGACTATGACATCCCCGCCGGGGATACGGTAATGACTATTCAGGCGTCTGCCTGTCGCGATGAGGATTTGTTTGAAGACGGAGAAAGCTACAACGCCTACCGTCCCTCACAATCTCATCAGGCATTTGGTAATGGTCCTCACTTTTGTCAGGGCACTCACGTGGCGCGACGGGCGCTGGCTGACGTCATGCTGCCAATGATTTTTGAACGCTTTCCAAATATAAAACTGGTCGATCCAAAACAGGTCGTATGGAGCGGTTTTGGATTTCGCGGTCCGCTCAATCTGCCGGTACTTTTGTCATAAAGTCATTGGATGAAGTGAATATCAACGCCGGGCCGAAATTGCATCAAACTAACCGACCTTGCTGCGCTTGAAGTGCTGGCCAAGCCAAACGAGCTAATTGACGACAAATCAGTCTGACGTGTTTCAATTCACCCCCACATTAGAGATATTTTGCAAACACCAAACCCGACATGCCCGAGTTTTGGCTATGCCAGTCTGCCCAAAAGGTCGGGATATTTACTTGCAAGTCCGCTTTTTTGAATCACCAGCTTGATAATTTTCCGGATACCAATTCCGGACCGGATTTCAAACTCCTCATAGTGGAAACGGCGATGAGCGACGCCTTTGGAGCGCAAACCCCGACGAAGTGCTTCGCGCATCTGAGCCGGGCCGCAAAAATAAATCTCAGCTGTCGACAGGTCCGCAGAGCTGGAATGTTCGATTGTGTTCGCAGACAGGCGGGCTTGCTTCGTAGTGTCGATAATATGAAGGTTGAGATTGTCCAATTTCCCGGCGGCCTGTTCGATTTGCTCTAAATGGGGGGCACTGGACCGTCCCCTGATGCAGTAAAACAGGTCGATCTGTCCGTGCCCGGGAGTGATTTCCTGCAACCAGGCATTGAATGGCGTGATACCGATCCCGCCAGCAATCCAAATCTGCGACTTTGCGGTGCGGCGGAGCCTGAAATGGCCATAAGCTCGAGATAAATGTGCCCTGGTACCGGGCTTCAATTGGTCGCTCAATCTTGCGGTATAATCACCCATTGGCTGGATGGTGAATTGCAGCAACCCCGCGGAGTTTGGTGCCGAACTTATTGTAAATGGATGTGATTCCTGCAGATGGGGCAGGTCGAAACTAACAAAGCAAAATTGACCAGCACTGTGCTGAATAGCGCGGTCAACGGGCTTGAGCTGAACCGCAAGAGCGCCTCCCGACTGTTTTGTATGTTTCACCGTATAGGGATGGGTTTTCCGGCCAAATTTTGCAGGAAACAGTGTGTAGATATAGGCAGCCAAGCCAACTGTGCACATCAGCAAAACATAGGCGGAAACCGGGTCGGTGTTGGAAAATGGTTTGGATATGAAGGCAAAATGGAACGTTGAAAGTGCAAACAACGCCCCCATCAATTTGTGGCTCCAACGCCAAAGATGATACGGTATGAAGGTAACGATAGTGATCAGCGCCAAAATGAGAAACCCATACAGGCTGAATTCTCCCAGAGTTTCGGCAAGGTCGGAGAGCCATGTCTCTGTGCCCAAGCCGTTGATTTCTGCATCAATCGTGTCATGCAATAATATTGACACGACCGCAGCAATGCCGAGCCATTTATGCAACACGTAAACCCGATCCAATCCGCCAAAAATCGGTTCGATAATCTTGATGCGTGTGGCAAGGACTTGTGAAATCGCCATCGCGATTAATGCTGCACAACCTATAAACTGACTGAAGATAGCCGATGGGTCATGTTTTGCCATCAGGGGAACGAAGTGGACAAGCGGAGCGGCAATCAGGGCCGCGATGAGGATTAATCCCGATACGCGCATGTTTGAAACTCTTTCGTAATTCGTAATGATTATTGCTGTTGATTTGAAAGTCCCTCGGCCATCAGTTCTTCAATGAACAGGCTGAGGAGTTGTGGTCTGCCGCTGACATTTGCCTTGCGATAAATGGCGTTGCACTGGGTCTTGATCGTCCCTTGTCGTGTTTCACGCAGACGAGCCATCTCGGCGATGGAAAACCCCTTGATGGCGAGCAAGGCTACATCCCTTTCTGAGGGGGTCAGCGCCCATTCGTCGAAATGTTTCTCAAGGAGTTCGGCAAAGGCGCCAGAAGCAACCATCAGTTGATCCTCCATTCGCTTTTGCTTGCTGAATAAATTTCGCAACTGATATCCGGTGAATACGACGCTCAAGACCAGCACCCCGGCAATTACATATTCAAAACGATCAGAATAACGGGACTCTCGCTGGCCTCCGGGGCTGACAATGTCCATCAGGCCGTCGTAAAGAAAAAACACAGCGCACAGTGCCTGCAAAATCAGCAGTATCCATAAGGCGGTTTGAGTGTTGGCTTTGAACATCACCAAATCAGCTAAATGCATAAATTTAATTGTGCAAGCCTCGGTTTGAGAATTTCATCAAAACAGCCTCCTGCACAAAAATAACCCACATTGAGCAGAGGGCTGTCAAGAATCAGCCGATATTAGGTCAGCCGTCTTTTTTCTCAGCGTCGCCGTCGCCATCGCCGTCGCCGTCGTTATCGTCATCGTCGTCGCTGTCAGTGGCTTCGATGGCAACTACCGTCCCATTCTGTGGGGAAATTTCGATTTCCAAGGCCTGTCCATCGAGCGTGACTTCCGCTTCGATTTCATCAGCTTCAATTTCTATTTCTTCAATCGTGTAACCGGCGGCTACGAGACCGGCACGGATTTCCGCCTCGGTGGTGCCGACAGTATCGCCTAGAGAGACTGCGGCCAGCGCGATGCTTGGTACGAGCGTTGCGGTAGCAACCAGAGTTGCGAATGTTTTGTTGAATGTCATGTTTTGTCCTTTGGAGTTGGGTTGATTGAGCAGTTTGCTCGCCCGCTCTTCTACGGGTTGCCGAAACATGTGAGACTCCGCCAAACTTCTCTATTGCCCAAAGGTTGATGCTGGCGGTCCTATAACAAAAGTTTACGGGAACACGCCGTTCGCATTCGGGACAGCTAGCGTGACCGGTGTTTTTGCCTCTGCCGAACGGCTCTGGTTCGGCTGCATCACAGTGCATTGGGTGGGTAGATTGCACATCCACAGGGGCTTCCGGTTAGCGGAAAGTCAAAATCAATCGCTGACTAGCAGCGGAATCCCACTGTAGATCTGTTGAGCCCCTTGCCAGCAAGATGAGAGAGAACCCGCGGGTAATCACTCCAAGTTTCACATTGCTTATGTTATATTTTTGCATGCTTTTTGTTGCGAAAGTGCTTTTGATTTTGCTGGTCGCCGTCATCATGGGAGGTGTTGGCGCAGCCGCAGCATTTTTTGGGTTGATTGCCATTGCCACGTTGTTCGGCGCCAGCAACATGGAAGGTGGACTGGCTATGGGAGCCGTTGGTTTTGCGCCGATTGGAGCGTTGGTCGGCGCAGTAGTCGGATTGTGGCTGGCTTGGCTCATGATTAAGACCATGAGCCGCGGAGCCGTTATGGTAGGCGGTTATGGGTTGGCCGCAGTGGTGCTGACTTCGATAGGTGCATGGTTTGCCTATGAGGAATTGACCGATGGCGATCCATATCTGGTGGAAAATGAACCGGCGATGCATATCGAGTGGCGGTTGCCCGAAAAAGTCCGACACGATCGGGTGGATCGCATTTTTCGTTTTACCATGCGGTCGTCCTACATGGACTGGACTTTAAGCACTCAGTGGGACGAGCCGCGTGTGCGGGATGCCGAAGGTGTGAGCATATTGCGCATGCGGGCCTGGATTCGTTGGCGTGTTACCGGACGAGTTTTTCAACTGTGGCGCGCACCGCATCACGATGATCGCATTACCGTGGAACTGGATTTGCCGCGCGACCCTGGCAACCAGAATAATTATGGTCCGTGGCAGGATGTGGCAGGTCAACCGGGATATGCATTCAGGACCCGTGTTGTCAGGCGTGACGGGCGTTAGTAATCACCAATATCGCCGTCAGGCAAACACCACACCGTCCATCAATTTATTGGCAGTGCGCAAGATAGCGGCGCTGATAACTTCTCCGCCCCGCATTTGTGCAACAATTGTCGTTTCGCCGATGGGATGTTCAATCGGCATGATTTTGCTTTCGCCAGATGGTACATTTGCAAGCGCTTGGGCCGGGGTTCCGTCAAGAAGGCAGGCGGTGGCAACGCTGACAGCTCCTAACACTCCGATACTGGCGTGGCAGCGGTGCGGTATAAATGTTCGCGTTGAAATGGCGCCGCCGTGTTGGGGTGCACTCACCATCGTCATTTTGGGTACGGTTTTATTTGTCACATCGCCAAGATTCATCAGCGGACCGCATTGCAGGCGGATTGATTCAAGTTTTGCTTTCAAACTAGTATCTGCTTCCAGTTGTTCGCGACTTTCCTGTCCAGAAATACCCATGCTGCTGGCCTGCATCACGACGCAGGGCATTCCATTGTCGATCATCGTGACTTCGATTCCGTCGACAATGTCGGTCACATTACCTGTTGGCAAAAGTGCGCCGCAACTGGATCCGGCAGTGTCCTTGAACTCCAATGGAATGGCGGCAGATGTTCCCGGGACACCATCAATGCGTGCTTCCCCTTGATAGGTTACACGACCCTTGGGCGTCTGAACGGTCGCGATGGCAATCTGGCCGGTGTTCTCCATGAATATTGATACACGGGTTTCGCCCTGCTGAGGCTCAACCAGACCGCGCTCGATGGAAAATGAGCCCACTCCAGCCAGAATATTGCCACAGTTTTGCGCGTCTGTGACAACTGGCTTGTCAACCATTACCTGCAAAAACAGATAATCGACATCCACTCCCGGTCGCGTTGACTTGCTGACAATTGCGACCTTTGACGTGAGTGGGTCAGCACCACCCATGCCATCGATCTGCCGGTCATCCGGCGAGCCCATCACAGCCAACAAAAAGTCTCGACGTTCGTTGGTGTCGACGGGCAGGTCTCGTTTGAGAAAGTAACCGCCTTTTGAGGTGCCGCCGCGCATCCACATGCAGGGCACCGCTGTCGGATCAGACATATTTCAGACCCTTGTCGGCCAGACGCTGCCGCATATTGTACATGTCGAGACCGAGTTCGCCGTCAGCAAGTCTTTGACGTTTTTCTTCTTCGTTGGCCAATCTTGCGCGCGTGGCCTCCAACACGTGTTCAGCTTCCTCGCGGCGAACCACGCAGACACCATCATCATCCGCCAGCACGATATCACCCGGATTAACCGCGACACCGGCACAGACCACCGGAATATTGACAGAACCGAGTGTTTCCTTGACCGTGCCCTGGGACCCGACACATTTAGACCAGACGGGCATGTCCATGTCTTCCAAGTCTTTCGTATCCCGCACACCGCCGTCAATGATCAACCCCAATCCACCGCGCGCCTTCAAGGATGTGGCAATCAGATCACCAAAATATCCGGCATCGCTAGGGCTGGTGACAGCCAGAACCAACACATCACCAGGTTGAACCTGCTCAACTGCCACATGCAGCATCCAGTTGTCGCAGGGTGGTGCGAGAATTGTAACGGCTGGGCCGGAAATTGACGCGCCTTTGAAAATTGGTCGCATATAGCTGGCCGCCAACCCCTTGCGTCCCTGAGCCTCATGAACCGTGGCTACTCCCGCCTCTCCAAGCTCTTTGGCGATGGCGAGATCAGCCCGGTCAATATTTTGTACAACAACATGATCCATTCCTGTTCTCCCTAAAGCTCGTCAACGCAAATCGGATACACAGTTTGGAATCCTTCGGCATATTTTGCAGCGCGACCACCCGCCTGACCGCCAGAATTGCGGCGGAAATGATTGGCCCGATTCTCAGCGACATTGGTGTAATAATCCCACAAATGATGTTGACCCTCCATGCATTCAATCGCCGCGCGTTTCTTGTCCCACACATCGGTAATATCGAGAAAGACGTTGGGAATCCAACCCATCTGTTCGGTCTGGTGAGGTTCGAACAGATATAGTTGTGGTGCGCCAAGAACTTTTTCTCCCGGATTATGCCCCCAAGCCTGGGCAATCATCCTCACTTCCATGGCAATCTCGGTGGTATACATGTGGTCGGTATTATAGGGATCGTATTTGGAGTGACTCATCATGAAATTGGGCTGAACCTTGCGGATGATGTCGACCAATTTGAACTTGGCATCATTGTCGAGATTAAGCGGATAGTCGCCCAGATCGAGGAATTTAATGTCGTGAACATCAAGCGCTTTTGCGGCATTCTCGGCTTCGCGCCGGCGCGAAGCCTTCACATTTTCCAGTGTCATCCCGTCCTGTTTCCACAGCTTTGCACTTTCGCCGCGTTCGCCAAATGACAGGCAGGCGACAGTCACGTCGTAACCGAGTTTTTGATGAAGGGCGATGGCACCGCCGCAGCGCCAAACAAAATCTGCTGCGTGTGCGCTGATGATGAGTGCGGTTTTGTTGTCGGGCATGATACCTCGTGGAATGGTGTTAAGCAGGGCAATTTATATTGGCAACAATTTGCTCCAATTGCCATTTCAAATATTTTTGCCGATGCGGCAGGTTTCGCAAATTATGGCTACAACCGGAATACAATACCTGTTTGACAATGATTGAGGGTTTGATGATGTGGGCAACCGCGAGTTTCTGCTTGCGCTGATGCTTCAATAAGACAACACAATGAGTGCTGTACCGGTGGGAACAGATGAGCACGTGCCCGACAATGTTCAAGGAGACTGACAGATGACAGATTCACCCATTGCTTTAATCACCGGCGGTGCCCGGGGCATCGGCTATGCCTGCGCAGAAGCCATTAAGGAAAACGGCGCCCGTATCGTCCTTGCCGATATCAATGTGGCTGGCGTTAAAGCGGCGGCTGAAAAATTGGGGGGCGATACAATTGCACTGGTCTGTGATCTGGGGGATCCGCAACAGATTGAAGCTATGTTTGAGAAAATTGAATCTGACGTCGGGGTCGCTTCGATTTTGGTCAACAATGCGGGGATAGCCAGACCCGGCGATTTTCTGGAAACCACTCCTGAACAGTTCATGGAGGTCATCAATGTCAACCTGCTGGGCACCTTTGTGGCGTTGCAACGGGCTGCCAAATCGATGGTATCCAGCAATACCCGGGGTTCGATTGTCAATATGTCGTCGATAAATGCCCATGTGGCCATTCCGACAATCGCTTCATATTGTGCGTCGAAGGGCGGGGTTATGCAGTTGACCAAATCGTCGTCGCTGGCACTGGCGCCTCACGGTATTCGCGTCAATGCTGTAGGCCCCGGATCGATCGACACTGACATGCTGGCCGGAGTAAATGCCAATCCAGATGCCATGAATATGGTAATGTCGCGCACGCCGATGCAACGCATAGGTTCACCGCGTGAAATTGGTGACGTTGTTGCGTTCCTGGCCAGCGACAAGGCCAGCTATATAACTGGAGAAACCATCTATGTTGATGGTGGCCGACTGGGTATGAATTATACCTGCTAAGCACAAACCGTAACCAACCCTTAGAGCATCCATGACCATTTTTCTTATTCGACATGCCCAATCGCAATTCAATGCGGTGTTTGATCCGGACGCACCTGACCCAATGATTTTTGACGCCCCGTTGACCGAACTCGGTGAACGGCAGGCGCGGCAAACCCAAATTGCGGCTCGCAAATTGCCGGTCGAACGCATCATCGTTTCGCCGCTTACCCGGACGCTTCAAACAGCCGCCCTGATTTTCGAAGATAGCCTGCCAGTGCAAATCAATGCTCAGGTTCGCGAGCAATTGACCAACAGTTGTGACGTTGGGCGCCCGCCGCACGAGTTGGCTGTAGACTACCCGCATCTGGACTTTGGCCATCTGGAAGATTGCTGGTGGCATGATGAGGAAAAAGATCATCGCGGCATATCAGTTGAACCGCATTTAACGTTGCAAGATCGGGCGGATGCATTTGTGCAATGGCTTCAACACGAACGTGCGCATTCCGTCGCTATCGTAACCCACGGGAACTTCATCCGTGCATTGACCGGGGTGCAGCCTGATAATTGTCAGATACTCCCGCTTGACGTGAGTTGATTAATCAACACGAAGCTCAATCTGACAACAAAATTTCAGCTTCGATTTCAATGGCAAAGTTCAACGGCAAACCGGCGACGCCGATTGCTGAACGGGCGTGCCGTCCGACATCTGGACCAAACACTTCAAGGATCAGGTCACTAAATCCGTTGATCACCAAGTGCTGTTGATCAAATGTCGGCGCGGAATTCACCATTCCAAATACTCTGAGCCAGCCAGCAACCCGGGATAGCTCGCCAATTTCAGCTTTAGAGCCGTTCACGATTAAATGGAACCATTCTGAAGGAGCGCTTTTGTGACAGAACCAAGTAAAGGATCGCCGGTCGTATCGGGCATACGTCCAAGAGCCGTTGCGCCGGTTATGGCGCAAAAGCGTCCTTCCCGAAGGGTTTGCGATTGGCGGACGCCCAGAGGTGAGTCGCCCTTGCCCGATGCGAGGGCATCGCGCTGCTTGCGTCTCACCTCTGGACCATCTCGCCAATCACAAACAGAATTAGCTCCATTTAATCGTGAACGGCTCTAAGATTGGCTAAAACCGATAGTCCAATATCGCGTGCGGCCTGTTGAGCTTCCGGCATCGTTAAATCCGAACCGACCTGGCCGTAAGGGCCAACGATGCCACCATCCTGATCCTGTTTGGGGTGACCGGATATGAAAGCTCGATTTCCTCGAACATTGATGAATGTAAAAGGCAGGTGCAGGGAAGGTGGTACTTTTATTGGCGCTGGAAGCGACAGGCCCAAGGCAAGAATATTTTGTTCGGGTGTTGGCATGTTTGCTGCCCTCCATATTTTTCGCACGTCTGGCTGCCAGGATTTTTGATCGCTGACCCGTAAAAACAGTACCCTTTTGTTTCATCATGTTCTATCTGGTTGGCAATAGTAAAAACAATCAAATACGCAGCGCTGCTTTGACCCACAGCGCCTGTTACAGATTCAGGAGTATTACTTTTGTCCAAAACTGATCCCGTCGTGATTGATGAACATCCTGGCCGAAGCGCCCAGGCATTTGGAATTGCCCGTGAACTGGGCACTGATATTGAATTGATCCACAAACCTTCAGTCGGCGTGGTGGGCAACAAAGGCGACAGCCAGTGCTATATTGGTGTGCAGGACAAGGTCGAAGCGATTCATGCCTGCCTGCTGGAAAATATTGGTACAGAAGCCGATAAGATGGCCATGCGTCTGGTTCAGCCGGAATATACCGTGGCGACCTCCGATGGTATTCGCAACGGGACGCGGGAAATGCGTTATTCACTGATTGGCCGTGAAGTCACTCATGATAGTGTTTGCGAACATCTCAGCGCCAGCGGATTGGCTGGTACAATCGCTGTTGTTGCTTGTGACAAACCACCCGTCGGGACTTTGGCGGCACTGCTTGAGCACAATCAGCCAGCCATTATGATGTCCGACGGTTCTATCCACCCGGCCGTTGATACGCGTTCGAACGAACCGATTGATCTGGTGACCGCTTATCAGGTCGCAGGGCATGAGGATCCTGAACACAGAATGCATATCTCCTGTGCGGCCTGTCCCGGATTTGGCAGTTGCGGTGGGATGTTTACCTATAACACCATGCAGACCTTTATCGGCGTTGTCGGTATGCAGCCTTTGGACATGGTGGCACCGCCGTCCGATGACCCAAAACGGATGAATGAGTTTCCGGCAGAGTTGGTGCGATATCTGAAACAGATGATTGAAAATGGTGTCAAGCCAAGGGATATCGTCGGGCGCGACTCACTGCGAAATGCCGTCATCGTGGCTATGGCAGTTGGTGGATCCACAAACGTTGTTCTGCATGCACCGGAAATTGCCCGGGCTGCCGGATATGCCAATTTCTGGGGCGACATCATGACGCCTGAAGAGTTCAACCATCTTTCCCAGCACGTCGTGCCGGTTTTGACGGATGCGCGTCCGTACGGGCTTTATTCGATGGTTGATATTGACCGCGTTGGAGGCGTTCAGGTTATCGTCAAAGAGCTTTTGGAGGCCGGATTGTTAAATGGCAACGTTCCAACCTGCACCGGTGAATCGCTTGGTGAACAGGTGGCGAGGCTGAATACACCATTTGCAGATGGCGTCGTGATTTATCCTGTTGAAAAACCTTATAAACCCACCGGTGGTTTGCGCTTGCTGGGCGGTAATCTCTCACCCGAATTCAGTGCCATATTGAAGCTGGCAGGTGTTGAGGGTGGCCTTGAAGGCAATATCTTCCGCGGGTCGGCCCGGGTGTTTGAAGGCGAACAGGGACTATTGGATGCGCTGGATGCCGCGCCTGATAGTTTTCAACATCATGATATGATCATCGTGCGCTATGAAGGTCCGAGCGGTGCGCCTGGAATGCCGGAGATGCTCGATTCGACCTCTCGCATAACCACTTTGTGTCGTGAACGGGATATCGTGGTTGGCCTGATGACCGATGCGCGTTTTTCCGGTGGGTCCGTTGGTCTGGTGATCGGTCATGTTGGTCCGGAAGCGGCCCTGGGTGGACCGATCGCCTTCGTTGAGGACGGTGATGAGATCACCGCTGACCTGAACAATAATGAATTGAACTGTATTCCACTGAATGATCCCGCGATTTTGGCCGAACGGAAGGCGAAATGGGAGAAAGTGGTTGCCGCTAATGGCGACATTCACCCGAATTGCGGCACAGCTGAAACCCGCCTGCTAAACCGCATGCGCCGATCTGCCGTTCCGGCAATTCAAGGCTCGGGAATGCATCCTGACCGGCAACTTTGGGTCAACGATCCTCGTGAACCGGTGATGTCTTCTTTCAAACCGAGCAACTGCTTCAAATCAGGGGCATAGCAAACAACATAATTATCGCAGCGCCGGACAGGCTCTGCCCGGTGCTGCGATAACTGGATTTCAACCAGTGTGCGTGGGTGGATGCGATTATTTTTTGTTTTCTTTTTGAACACGGCGGATGAGTTTGCCGAGGTTCTTGTCTTTGGTTCTGCGCTGCGCCAGCGTTGCCGTATTGTGCTGCTCTTCAGCGATTAATTTTCGCCAACGTTGAACCCGAGCCTCATCGAGATCATTGTTTGCGAGGGCGGCAAGGATCGCGCAATCAGGTTCCTGCGTGTGGCTGCAGTCGTTAAATTTGCATTGGCCTGCCATCGCTTCGATATCTGAGAACAGGTTTGCAATTCCCGATTTAACGTCGGTGAGCTGTAATTCGCGCATGCCCGGTGTATCCAGAACTGCGCAACCGTTTGGCAGAAAATGTAACTGGCGTCGGGTCGTTGTATGGCGACCTTTGGCATCGTGTTCACGAATGGGCTGCGTTTCAATGCTTTGGGTTCCGGCCAAAGCATTGGCAAGAGTTGATTTTCCGACGCCGGACGAACCCAAAAACGCAACGGTTTGCCCTGATTGACACCATGCTGCGAGCGCTGACTGGGGCTGTTCGCCACGTGCGTCAAGACAGATAACCGGAACGCTGGCTGATATTTGCTTTGCCTTTGTGAGATACTCATCGATATCGGTCACCAGGTCGGCCTTCGTGAGCACAATGACCGGTGTGACCTCGGCCTCAAACGCCAAAGCAATATAGCGTTCCAACCGAGCCACATTGAAATCTGCGTTGCAAGAACTGACGATGAAAGCCGTATCGATATTGGCGGCGATCAGTTGTATCCTGCGGTCGTGACCTGCGGCGCGCCTTTGGATCAGGCTTTTGCGCTCGAGGATCTGGCTTCTGTCTGGCAGGTCCGGGTTAAGCAACATCCAGTCGCCAACCGTGACGCCTGGCGCAGGGGGAATTAGCAGATCGATGGTTTCACCAACAACTTGAAGGCCATTCCGGTGGACTTCGATTACCCGCACGGGAGGAGTGGTTGCCAGATCATTGATATCTATCTGTTGAGCAAAAAACGGCTGCCAGCCCAGGTTTTGCAGGGTAGAGCGGGCGGGTTTGGGTGCTTCACCGGTGTTAGATGATTTGAGGAAATCTAAATGTTCGCGTTTCATTGAAAGGGACTTTCATGGTCCGTCTGTTGTCGAAGACGGACTAAGGTGTATTGGATCCAGTCGCAGATAATCTTCTGGACACGTCAAGCGGGATCCAGCTGAATATTGTTCGACTTGTTACGGGAGGCCTCTTTGCCTCCCCACCTTAACGGGACATAAAATCTCCATGTTGAGCCACCTGAATAGCATGTCGGATAAGGTGATGCCAACCTCTGTCAGGTCACGGTTGTAGCAACCAGTCGGAGTTCGCGGGGAAACGAAGTGAGGCATTCTACGCCGTTATCTGTGACCACCACGTCATCCTCGATGCGCACACCGCACTCGCCTTCCCGATAGAGCCCGGGCTCAACTGTAAATACCATGCCGGCTTGGAGCGTTGTGCGATTGCCCCGCATGATCTGAGGTGCTTCGTGGACGTCCAAACCCAGACCGTGGCCCGTCTTGTGCCGTCGAAACTGTGCGAATTGTGAATTCTCCAGAACCTTCTGAACCTGGTCATCGACCTCGTGGGCAGTCGTTCCGGCGCGACTGACCTGTTTACCCCGCTCATTCGCCCTCAGCACGGTTTCATAAAACGCCCGGTCATGCTCGGATACCTGTTTGACAAAAAAGGTGCGGGTGATGTCGGCATTGTAGCCATTCCAGCTGGCACCAAAGTCAAACATCAATGCATCGCCCTCCTTGATCTTGTAATTGTGCCGTGCGGAAGCGTGGGGCTGGGCGGAATTTTCACCGGCAGCTACAATCGGCTCGAAGGCCAGTCCATCTGCACCGTTGGCAAACAGCTCCTTGAGCAATATTGCTTCAATCTGCTTCTCCGTTTGACCCAACTCAACCTGTTGCAGAGTCATTTCCAATGCAGCTTCGGAGATCTGAATTGCCTTTTTCAGGTTTTCGATTTCGTTCGATGTTTTTATCAGTCTGATCGCAGAGATTTCTGCGTGTGCGTCACTGAAGACCGCGCTGGGAAATACCTTCTGCAACGCCATTTGTTCAAACACCCGCATTCGTTGTGCTTCAAGCCCGAAATTGCGGGCGGTGGTCAGTTCCGGCAGACAGTCAGCCGCAGCTGCAAAAGCTTCGCCATATCCTTCTTCGTCTGGCCAGGAAAATACCGGCCCTTGAAAATTCAGTGAGTCAAACGAGCCCATTTCCAATCGGGGCACGATCGCAACGGGGTCCGACTTGTTGGGTATCAAAATGACCAACGGTCGTTCCATTAGGTGAAAGTCAATTGAAAACAAACGTTTGAAGTTGGAGCCAGGTACAATTGCCACCGCATCGAGGTTATTGGCCGCCAGCAGGGCATAGATAGGTTCAAGTCGTGGTTCCGTCATTTCCTGGTGCCTTAACCCTTCATGGATTGCAGTGGTCCTCGCAAAATACAATGGGGTAGATTTAGGCGAAGTGCAATTTGCACGTTGGCCTGTGCCGGTTAGCGTTCTAACCTACGCACATTGATTGAAAGAGACCGATACAGGAGGCCAGTATGGCCCAACAATTTCAGAGCCTTGAGGAAAAGCATCAAGGCTTCATTTTGAGACAGCAAATATTTTTCACCTCTACAGCAACCGATAGCAGTCGGATCAATATATCACCGCGAGAAATTGGTGCACTGCGGGTCGTGGATCAATCTACGGTGATCTATCTGGACCGGACAGGCAGTGGCAACGAGACGGCAGCACATATTCTGGCAGATGGCCGGATGACCATCTTGTTGTGCTCCTTCGCCGGTCCGCCCCAAATTATGCGTCTTTACGGAACCGCAGATGCCGTCAACTGGTCAACGACCGAATTTGCCGATTTGGTTGCAACCCATTTCAATGGTGAAGCACCGCTTGGTGCGCGCCAGATTATGCGACTTTCGATTGATCTCGTGCAAACTTCCTGTGGGTTTGGTGTGCCGCTATTTTCCTATGAAGGAGAACGGGCGTCGCTTGAAAACTGGACCAATAAAAAGGGACCTGAGGGTATCAAGGATCACTGGGAGTCGGAAAATGTGCAAAGCATGGGGGGATTGCCGACGGGAATATTCCCGACCTGACTCTAGTAAAACTAAAATAATTCAACGACGATAGTCTCTGGCAATTTGTTATCTGTGTAGGAATTAATCATGGAAGTCCCCCTTAGTCCGATCGAATTTGCCCACCGGGCGCGTCGACTTTACCCCAATCGCGAAGCCGTAGTGGATGGTGATAAGCGTTTTACCTACGCTGAGTTTCTGGACCGGTGTGGGCAATGGTCATCGGCGCTTCAGGCAATGGGTGTCAAAAAGGGAGACCGGGTAGCCTATATCGCACCCAATACTCATGCTCATCTGGAAGCCTACTACGCAGTTCCGCAAATCGGTGCGATACTGGTGCCAATCAATTATCGGCTGCTGCCCGAAGATTTCGACTACATCATCAACCATTGCGGTGCCAAGGTCGTCTGCGCAGATCCCGACTATTTTGAAGCCATCGACGGCATTCGGGACCGACTGTCAAACGTTGAGCATTTTGTTGCCTTGGAAGGGCAGGCGAAGGGCTGGATCAATTACGAGGCCGAACTAGCCAAACAATTGCCACACTTCACTCCGGTGCAGATTGCCGAAAATGATCTGATGACCATCAATTACACCAGCGGAACCACGGCGCGGCCCAAAGGAGTGATGATTACCCATCGCAATGCCTATCTCAACATTATGGGAACCCTGGCTCATCATCACCTGACACCAGCAGACCGCTATCTTTGGACGCTGCCAATGTTCCATGCAAATGGCTGGACATTTACGTGGATCAACACGGCTCGGGGCATGACACATGTGTGCTTGCGCAAAGTAGAGCCTGCGTCCATTTTTGAGCTCATATCCAAAGAAAAAATCACCATGTTCTGTGCTGCACCAACGGTGCTGATAGGAATTGCAAACGCGCCAGCAGAATTGCGCAAGGGTGCTCCGCGTGGAGTACGACTGTTTACCGCTGGGGCCCCACCGGCGGCGGCAACCATTGAACTGGTGGAGACGGAACTGGGTTGGGAACTGACCCATGTTTATGGTTTGACAGAAACTGCACCGCTGATCACATTTTGTGAGCCGCGACCGGAGCACCAGAAACTCTCTGCTGCTGAAAGAGCCATCGTCAAGTCTCGACAGGGTGTAGAACTGGTCAGTTCAGGCGAATTGCGGATTGTCGATGAGAACGGTGACGAAGTTCCCCATGACGGACAAACACTCGGCGAAATTACGGTGTGCGGCAATGTTGTGATGGAGGGTTACTACAACGACCCCGATGCAACCGATGCTGCAATTAAAAATGGCTGGTTTCATTCAGGCGATGCTGCCGTCGTGCATCCTGATGGCTATATGGAGATCAGAGACCGTTTTAAAGACGTGATCATTAGTGGCGGAGAGAACATCTCTTCAGTGGAAGTGGAAGGCTGTCTGTTGCGACATCCGGCGGTGCTGGAAGTTGCGGTGGTTGGAATGCCCCACGAGAAATGGGGGGAGGCACCCCATGCCTTTATCATTCAGCAGCATGGTCAACAGGCGACAGAAGATGAGTTAAAACACCACGTGCGGGACAATCTGGCTCATTTCAAAACCCCGAAATGGGTAAGTTTTGTTGATGATCTGCCAAAAACGGCAACGGGCAAAGTTCAAAAATTCATGTTGCGTGGAAATCGCAAGGGCATTTCAACCCAGTGAGTCTTTTCACCCGGTTTGTTGATGAATTGAGTTTTGACGACCTGCCACCGGAACTACTTGCCGTACTACGCCGCAGTTTTCTGGACACGATGGGTGTTGCCGCTATTGGCTCTACGACAAAAATGGCCAAAACGGCACTGCGGGTTTCCCCACTGTTGTTTGGGGCGGCAGGCAATTTCTCCAGTCGCATGCTGATGGATGGCGGCTTGGTCAGCCCGAGTGGTGCAGCCATGGCAGGGGCGATGACGTTGGACAGTGTAGATGCACATGACGGCACAACGCCGAACAAGGGACATGCCGGTTCAGCAGTGTTTCCCTCATTGCTTGCAGTTGTTGATGCGTTAAACCGAACCGGACGGCGAATGGGCGGTCGGGAGTTTGCGGTTGTGTTGGCAATTGCCTATGAGGTCAGTTATCGGGCCGGGCAGGTGCAGCATTCAACCTGCAGTGATTATCATACATCGGGTGCATGGACGGCGGTTGGCATTGCCGTTGCCTGTGCAAAGCTGTTGGGGTGCAGTCAACAGCAGATTGCCCATGCTGCCGGTATTGGTGAATATCATGGCCCGCGCAGTCAGCTGATGCGTTGTATCGATCATCCGACAATGTTGCGAGATGGTGTGGGGTGGGGCGCGCCGTGTGGTGTTTCTGCGGCTTATCTTGCCCGTCAAGGCTTTACAGGTGCGCCGGCATTAACATGCGACAGTGAGGAGGCCGAGCCATTCTGGAGAGATCTGGGGAGCAACTGGTTGACCGTCGAACACACCCATTACAAGCTATACCCCTGTTGCCGCTGGGCGCATCCTTCCATCGACGCGGTACGGGAACTGATGCGCGAAAACAATTTGACACATGAACAGGTTGAATGCGTGGAAATTCGAACATTTCACTATGCAACCAGACTGGCGGGCCACGAACCGGCAACCTGGGACGAATTTGCCTATGGGATTGCCTTTCCAGTAGCGATCATGATCGTACGGGGAAAGGTCGGTGCTGAAGAATTGCAGGACCCAATCCTGCAGGATCCGGAAATCTTGAGGATTAGTCGGGCAATCAAATTGATCGACGACCCGGACCTGACCACAAGAAGCATCAAAAAGCGTTGGGCAGCGGTTACACTTGTGATGCGAGATGGGCGGCGTTTCGAGGATCACCCACGTTCACCGCGCGGTGATGCCGACCTGCCTTTAGGCGATGATGAAATTTCTGAAAAGTTCTTCAACTTCGCGCAACCAGTTCTGGGTGCTGAACGGTCCCATTCGCTCCATGACCTTGCATCCTCATTCGATAAATTGGACTCAGATGAGTTTACAAATTTATTGGATCTTTGTCTTAGAGCCGTTCACGATTAAATGGAGCCATTCTGAAGGAGCGCTTTTGTGACAGAACCAAGTAAAGTATCGCCGGTCGTATCGGGCATACGTCCAAGAGACTTTGCGCCGGTCATGGCGCAAAAGCGCCCTTCCCGAAGGGTTTGCGATTGGCGGACGTCCAAAGTCGAGCCGCCCTTGCCCGATGCAAGGGCATCGCGCTGCGTGCGTCTCACCTCTGGATCATCTCGCCAATCACAAACAGAATTAGCTCCATTTAAACCTGAACGGCTCTAAAGGGCGCGACAAGAACTCACAGAAATCAGTTACTTAATCCAAATTCATCGAATTGTCCCCTTGAATTCAGAGAAGTAAAGCCTCTTCAATTCGGAAATTTCGTCTGGTGAAAAGCCGATATTCTGAGCCAGCTGATCCATGGTCTCTTTGGCGACGCCAAGGTAAACGTGGCGCTTGCCCAACGTAGGAATGTCGTTCAGTTCTGGTTGCTGTTTTTGAAATCTTAGTGGGGCTGTCTTGTTGTCCATATGCAGTTCCCTAACCGGCTAACGCGCCATCCAATGCAGCAGATAGACTTTCTACTGTTGCGGGTTCACTGAATCGCTGATCATTGATGAATATGGTGGGTGTTGCTCTGACGTTGAACTTCTGCACCGCGAGATTTCGGCCATTGATTATGCGATTTAGCAGTTCCTGGTCTGAAAGGCAGGCCTTGAAATCGGTTTCTGTCATGCCGGACAATTTGGAAATCCGAAGCAGTTCGGGAACCGGCTTACCTTTACCAGCCCAGTTCTGCTGGCTGGCAAAAAGGGCGTCCAACATGGCGTAATAATTGTCATTGGGTGCGCATTTGGCCAACATGAAAGCCGCTTCGCCACGCCGGTCTCCGTCAAATGGGAAGGGGCGGAGCACATATTTGACTTTCCCGGTGTCGATATATGCTTTCTTGATGTCTGGCAGGATTTGTTCGTGGAAAGCCTTGCAGTGCGGGCAAGTCATTGAGGCATATTCCAGCAGGGTTACCTTGGCATTTTGATTGCCCATGGTCTGGTCTTCCAGCGGCATGTTTTGATAGAGGCCCTGAACCGTCTGAGCCCAGGAGATAGTTGGGGCCAGCGCAAACCCCGCTGCGGGTGTCAACAACATCGAATGGATAAAATCGCGGCGATTAATGGTGGTTTTCAATTTCATGTTACTTGCTTTCATAAATTTTCTTGTGGGTTAGATGACGACGATGGGCGAGCCTGATCGCACCCGCTTATAGAGATCGATGACATCGTGATTGACGAGACGGACGCAGCCGCTTGATACGGCCCGTCCAATGCTGGAAACTTCGGGAGTTCCGTGCAATCGGTAGAGCGTGTCCTTGTTGCCTTGAAAAATGTAGAGCGCTCGGGCACCCAACGGGTTGTCGAGACCGGGCGCCATGCCACCATGGACAACCCCAAATCTGGCCAGTTCTGGCTGCCGCGCAATCATTTCCTGAGGTGGCGTCCAGGTTGGCCATTTGCGTTTCCAGGCAATTTTTGCCCTCCCGGACCAGGCAAATCCGGCGCGCCCAAGTCCCACCCCATAGCGCATGGCCCAACCATCTCGTTCGACATGATAGAGGTGAAATTTGCCAGTATCGACAATCACCGTTCCGGGTTTCTCATCGGTTTGATAATGCACCCGTCGGCGTTGGTATTTACGCTCTAACCGACCGCGCGGAATTGCGGCGATTGGAAAAGCCTCGTTGTGCAATTGCCCGTACAGGGCAGGAGGTCTGGCTTGTCTGGCAAGTTTCAGCGCGTGCGTGTTGCGTTGGTTTTGAGGGCGGGCGCAGCCTGCCAATGTCAGCAAACATGCACTGCTTGAAGACAGCAAAAATAGTCGCCGGGTTTGCCGGCTTCGAATGCGGTGGTCCAGCATTAAAAGGATCCTTTGAAGCGAATTTAGGCACTTTTGCAGTGCAGATTCTGGTTCAAAGGAAGTTTCGTGGTGGCCTTTTCAAGCGGTCAACATAGTCGGAAACAGCGGCTGACTTGACCAGCATGTATTTTGCCTTTGTAGGCACGGGAGAGTGAAGTGCGGTCGGATTGTCGAGCATTGCCAGCGCGACACCGCACAAAAATTTGGCCGATCCGTGGTGTTCTTTGCAGGGGCAGCCATCATCTTCAGCGGTTGTTTGAATGTCGTTCGACAATGCCTCATCAGCAGGCTTAGCTTGCGCTTCTGTTGCTGAAGCAACAACAATCTGCGCTTCGGAGATCTGGGCTTGCTCTGCAGATGTGTATGTGTTGCCAAAATTCGCCAGTGCGGAAATCAGCAGGAAACAGGCAGCAACCGAAATGGAAAGCACATCTCTCATGCGCCTTTGATAGCCCGGAAAGCCTTTCAAAAAAAGTTATCTGATCAACACGGTTTCGTGAGTAGTGCATGCTACATTTCAGCAGTGGTCGCTGCCAACCGTCTGGCGATTTGAATGAAGCTTGTTGAATTCGTCGTCAATAATATTGCCGTTTGCTATCGTTGACGACATCGTTTGTTGTTGCATGAAAATCTGGAGTTTGTTGCATGGATATTGAACCATTTGGCGTCGAAATGTGGATGAACGAATGGGAGACCAAATGTGAGTGGAATCTCGCCGAAACGTGTGTTGAAAGCCTTACAATCGATGAATTGCTGAAGATCTGCGGTAAGAATAACGATGGTTTGTCACAAATTCTCGATATGAAAATGACCTGTGGTGCGATTGAGGGTTCTGAGTCGTTGAGGTCTGAAATCGCCGCCTTCTATGAAAAACAGGCGATTGAAAATATCATCGTCACCCATGGCACAATTGGCGCCAACATGCTGGTTCACAAGACGCTCGTAAGCAGGGGTGACCGGGTGATTTCTGTGGTGCCGACCTATCAGCAACACTATTCGATTCCTGCCAGTATTGGAGCAGATGTGCAGCACCTGCAACTGCGTGAGGAAGATGGATTCCTGCCAAATCTGGATAATCTGCGTTCCATGGCGATGCCCGGCACGCAACTTATTGCCATCAACAACCCCAACAACCCTACTGGTTCGCTGATGGATGCTGCAATGTTGGAAGAGATCGCAGACATCGCGCGCAATGCCGGGGCCTGGGTGTTGTGTGATGAAGTCTATCGCGGTACCGACCAGATTGGCGATGGTATCACGCAATCGATGGCTGATATTTATGAAAAAGGCATCAGCACAGCGAGCACATCGAAAGCCTTTTCGCTGGCCGGATTGCGCCTGGGCTGGATTGCTGGCCCGAAAAACCTGATTGAGCAAGTGGCTATTCATCGCGATTATGACACGATTTCCGTCGGCATGCTCGACGATCATTTTGCAACAATGGCCATGCAAAACCGCGACAAAGTGCTCCAGCGAGCCCACGCTATCACGCGCGGCAACCTGAAAATTCTGGCCGATTGGGTAGACCAGCAAAAGGAAATTTCCTGGGTTAGGCCAAGTTCGGGAACGACAGCCATGCTGCGTTACGATCTGGACGTTCCATCACGTGAATTTTGTGTTGATCTGCTGCGCAAAACCGGTGTCATGTTGCTGCCGGGATCGGCTTTGAACATGGAAGGGTACTTGCGCATCGGATACGCAAACTCGACATCAATCCTGAAGGAGGGCCTCAACCGATTATCTGATTATCTGGCAGATGCAAACACTATTGGAAAAGCGTCTCGAGATACGATCGCCGTTCAATTGCCCTGACACGCGCAAGCATAATTGCGCTCTTTGGTTCAATGGCGTGAAAACGAATTTTCTGTCGCGGTCTCAACTGGGTAAAATCGTCAATATCTGCAGATATCACCGTGGCGATTTTTGGGTAGCCACCGGTGGTTTGATGATCGGCCAACAAAATCGTGGGAACCCCATCACCGGCCACCTGGACTGAACCTTTGAGCACCGGTTCCGACGGAATTGAAAGCGCACCGCCAAATCTCAGGCTGGGGCCTTTGAGCCGCACGCCCATGCGATCATAGGCATCACTGAGCGTGAACTCCGACCCCAGGAATTGCTTCAGCGCTGCAGCTGTAAAATGTTGTTCCTGCGGCCCCAATACGACACGAAGATGGCCACCAAACTTTCGCGCCTGGAAGGCTGGAATGGGGCCGTTCAGTTCAGACTGTGCTCGTGAATTGAGAATATCGAATTCCTGTCCCGACGTGAGAACGCCGCCACCAAATCCGGATAGCGCATGCGTTGCGGTCTTGCCCAACCATTGTGGAACGTCCACATGACCGGCAAATGTCAGATAGCACCAACTGCCAGATTTTCCGGGCCGAATTGACAATTGCTGACCGGAATTGATGGTCGTAACCACGCCAGAACTGTACGATTCATCACCGCAATTGATATTAAAATCCCCGCCACATATGGCAACGGTGATGGCCCCTGAGATGCATTCCAAAGCCAGGCCGCCCATTGACACTTCAATTGAAGTTGCGTCGGCCTGGTTGCCGGTTGAAAGATTGGCAGCAGCGAATGAAGTGCGATCCATGGGGCCGGATGCGCAGACACCAAATCTCATGTGGCCGGGGCGCCCGCCATCCTGAAATGTGACGTAGGGACCTGCATGTATCACGCGAAATCGAGCCGTGCTCACTGAACATCTCCCGCCAGATCGGAGATACCTACTCTTCGGAAGGTGACATGATCTCCGACATCATAAAGAAATGGTTTGTCCGGTTCTTCTGTGATGACTTGAACATCGGTGCGACCGACGATCGACCATCCGGTTGGCATGATCAGTGTTGTCGTCAGGCATTGTGGGCCGGCAATGAGGACGCTACCGGCGGGGATGTCTCTGACTGGTGATGTTTTGCGGGGTACCTGAATGGCATCCGGCACACCGGAAAGATAGGCAAATCCGGGGGCAAAGCCATACATGCTGACTCGATAGGAAGCACCGACATGAGCGTTGATCACTGCTTCAACACTCATGTTGCGCGCATCGGCAACGTCGTTCAGATCAGGGCTGAACGGTGCCTCATAACAGATGTTGACCAAATGTTGTTTGCCGGTCGCAGTTGTCTGTTGGTTTAAGGGCAGAAGCGCCTCAACGGCGTTTTGGATGTCCACATGCGTGGTTTGCAACGGATCGAAATTGACCAATATATTGACCATGCCGGGAATGACTTCGTTTACGCCACGGATATTTGAAGATGCAATGGCTTGGTCCAGGGCGATGACAAGCCGGTTGGTGTCATCGTCGACAATGGTGCCAAATTCAACCAACACGGCGCAATCGGCAACCGGTTTGAAACTGGCGTCCTTCATGGGGCGATGAACCGTTCGATTTTAATGTCGGACTGGAGCAGGCGTTGGCGAACCTGCTTGGCCATTGCAACTGCCGTCGGGCTGTCGCCGTGGACACATATGGAATGCGCCTGAAGCGGGATTGGATCGCCATCAATTACTGGCATGTGACCGCTTTCCATAAAAGCCACAAGTCTGTTTGCCGCCTCATCTGCATCGTGGATCATCGCTCCATCCTGACCACGGGGCACCAGTTGCCCGGAAGAAAGGTATCCACGATCCGCAAAGATTTCGGAATAAACCTGCAAACCTGCATGATGACCGGCATCCTCAAGTTTGTTGCCGGAGATTGCCAGGATTGCGAGGGCAGGGTTGATCTTGGTGATAGCATCGGCGATTGCCTGCGCCACTTCCATGTCCCGGGCGGCGAGATTGCCAAGTGCTCCATGCGGCTTCACATAACTCACTTTGGTGCCTACAAGCGTCGCCATGGCGGTCAAGGCACCAATTTGGGCGGCAACCATGCGTCCTATTTCGTCTGGGCTCATGGGAATTACCCGCCGACCAAACCCTTCCCGGTCATTGTATCCGGGGTGGGCTCCCACCACGACGTCATTCTGCTTCGCCAGCGACAGGGTATTGTACATGGTTTCCGGATCGCTGGCATGGCCACCACAGGCGATATTGGCACTGGTGACGATGGAAAGCATGTTTGAATCATCCCCCATTTCCCAGGGGCCGTAGCTTTCGCCGAGGTCGGAATTGAGATCAATTCTTCTAGCCATCTTGTGCTCCTGCGCAGATTGTAAAATTGATGGTTCAACCAGCATTGCCGGTTAGGTTGGTCTGTTGGTGCATAAACGGTGCAGTGTTGTTCACCAAAAATATCCGACAAATTTCAACTCATTGTTTCAAATTATCCGGATGGTTGCTATGCACACAACCGCGTATTGACAGAATACTTTCCGACGCCGAGGCCACTTATGACATCAGAACCATCCTACTTCGATCTGCGAGATGCCGTTGGCAAATTGTGCGCCAAGTATCCTGGCGAATACTGGAGAAAGCTGGACCGCGAAATGGCCTATCCAACAGAATTCGTAAGTGAGCTGACGCAAGCTGGCTGGTTGGCTGTCTTGATCCCCGAAGAATATGGCGGAGCCGGACTGCCTTTGTCGGCGGCGGCTGCTGTGTTGGAAGAAATGCAGGCCGCGGGGTGTAATGGTGGTGCATGTCACGCGCAAATGTACACAATGGGTACTTTGCTGCGACATGGTTCGAGTGAGCAAAAACAGCGTTATCTGCCTGCGATCGCGTCAGGCGAATTGCGGCTTCAGGCATTTGGAGTGACAGAACCCTCTAGCGGCACCGACACCGGATCACTCAAAACCACCGCCAAACTTGACGGAGATCACTTCGTTATTAATGGCCAAAAAATTTGGACCAGCCGCGCAGAACATTCTGATTTAATGATCCTTTTGGCCCGCACGACACCGCTGGAAGAGAGTGAGAAAAAGACCTCTGGCCTTTCCGTCATTCTGGTGGATATGCGTGAAGCAATGGGCAATGGTCTGACCATTCGACCAATCCGCACAATGATGAATCATGCAACGACAGAAGTGTTTTTCGATAACCTTCGTGTGCCAGTGGAGAATCTGATTGGTGAAGAAGGCAGGGGCTTTAAGTATATTCTCACCGGCATGAACGCCGAACGTATTTTAATCGCAGCTGAATGCGTGGGCGACGCCAAGTGGTTCATCAACAAAGCAAGTGAATACGCCAAACAGCGCAAGGTTTTTGGACGCATTATTGGACAGAATCAAGGGGTTCAATTTCCGATTGCCAAGGCCTATGCAAATATGCGGGCGTCTGAATTGATGGTGAACGAAGCTTTGCGCCTATACGAGGCGGGGGAAAATCCGGGAGCAGAGGCGAACATGGCCAAGATGCTTGCAGCTGACGCATCATTTGAAGCAGCCAATATGTGCATTCAGACCCACGGTGGATTTGGTTTTGCTGAGGAATTTGATATTGAACGCAAATTTCGCGAAACCCGTCTTTATCAGACCGCGCCGATTTCGACCAACTTGATCTTGTCCTATCTGGCTGAGCATATTCTGGGCTTGCCGAGGTCCTATTGAGCGAAGCTCCAACATTCAACCATTCAGTCGGAAATTTTGTCAGATGTGGTGTCGATCAACCATGTGTCGTACTTCTCAAATCGGATAACTATTGTTTTTCGAAGTAGATTTGGCCGTCGGGCCGTTCGACACGCTTGTACTTTGGTGGAGCTGACGAAATTCGAACAGCGGACCTTGGACGCAGGGACATTTGTTCGCTTTGCGCGCCTGATCTCACTCTGGCGGATGATGCAAATTCAGAAATTCGTGGATCGACAATTTCCCTGGCAAGCATATCCATCTCGGTTTTGCCCAATCCGGAACGATTTACGAGTAATGGCTTCATCCGGGAAAACGCCTTCGAAACCGACTCAAACCGCTTGATGAGCTTTTGATCTGAAGCGTCGATTTCTGTTTTTACTTTGGCGGAATAGCGCTCAATCTGCGCATTAAGTCTGCCTTCCATCTTTTCGTATTCTGCCAGTCGCGTGCCCAAGTCACGCATTTCAAGAAGCGCACCATACATGTATCCGGCGGCGACCAAATTGAGACCGGCCATCAAGAACACGGCGACAGACAAAATTATCAGCAACGGCGGTGTTCGTGCACGTTCGGTGTTAAGCCTGCGAAATTCTGGAGAAACACTATCTGCCGCCGGCTCAGACATTAATTTTCCACCACGACCTTTGTGCCAATGGGAACTCGTTTGAACAGATCCACAACGTCGGTATTGGTCAGTCTGAAACAACCCGATGTACCATCAAATCCAATGCCATTTGGATTGTTGGTGCCGTGAATGCGGTAAAGCGTATCCTTGCCACCGGAATATAGGTAAAGGGCACGGGCGCCCAGCGGATTGTAGGGGCCGGGCGGGACTGAAGTCGGCAGTCTGGGGTCGCGCTTGCGCATTTCCGAAGGTGGACGCCATTCAGGCCAGGTCTTTTTGGATGCAATGGTCGTCGTGCCACTCCAGCCAAAGCCCTGCCGTCCAACACTGATGCGGTAACGCAGCGCGGTGTTTTTGTCGGTCAGCAGATATAATGCCTGTTCAGTCGGGCGCACAATAATGGTGCCCCGCTTGTAGCTGGAGGCAAAAGGAACGGATTTTCGATAACTTGGTCCCATTCCCGGCAGAGGAATTCGTGTGCTTGCAGATACCGTTTCCAGTATTTGGGCTGGCGCGTCGGTTGATACCAGAAAACAAAAAACCAACAAAACCGGAGAAAGGCATTGAATGATTTTTTGGAGTCTATGCATCTTTCCTTCCCTCAACCAATAATTTGACGTCTTTTTGGAAACGGGATTTTGATTGGACTTCAGATGGCAACATTCCGCGATTTACCGCCTCGGTCAAAAGATCTGGTTCCAGGCGAACAACGTCGATTGTTGATTGATTGAAAAGTTTTTTCATTTCCTTGACGGTAATATGATTGCCAAACCACTTGGTTTTTGTCTTGTTGGCAACCAGTCTGATCTCAAGGTCATCGCCTCGCAACTCGCGAATATGCTGCAGCAACCGTCTTGCCTGCCTCAGGGATGCCAGGTTGATCTCAAAAACAATGTAAATTGTGTCGCTGGCCGAGATTACCGAACTTTGCCACGGCGTGTCGAGATTCGGTAAATCTATAATAATGTTATTGTAGCGATAGGCGACAAGGTCGAGAAGCTTCAGCACAAATTCCGGACCTTTATCAGAAAATGGCAGGTAGGGAAGTTCGAATGAATACAATGAAAACCCCGAAGGGCTGGGCATTTTCATGACATCCAGGATCTCAACATCCAGTCGCGCTGGATCTTCGATTACGCCAGTCAGGTCGAATTCACTTGCCTGGTTTAAATATACGCTGCAGGCAGCGGACTGGAAATCCAGGTCAACAAGACAGCAATCAAGACCTTTGTCAGGAGATTTGGATGCAAGTCGGTCGACAGCGGCCAGAGCCAGAGTGGTGGACCCGGCACCACCATTGGCGGAAATGAAGGTCTTGATCTTACTGTTGGAAATCATACTCACGCTGGCTTGAGTAGCCACCGTTTTGACGAGTTCCTTGCCATCTATGGGTTTATACAACAGATCGGTCGCGTTGAGTTTCAATACCGAACGCATGTCTTGAGCGGTCAGTTCGCGGGCGACTGCAATTATTGGAATGCCGGTCTTAGTTTTGACGGATTCAACCATTCTCTCATCAGAGAGGAAGGTGTCACTTTCTACATCAATGACAATGACACAGGCTTGTTTTTCCTTGGTATGCAGATCGAAAAATCCCTCGGTCGGCAATATTTCGACGTCATATATGGCCAGGGCATCAAGGCGCATGACGACTTCATTGATGAACTCAACATCGTCGGAATAAACTTCGATTGGTTTTCTTTGCACCGAAACCATATTTTGTTGCGTTGCGTTCATATGCCCGCTCCGTCACCCAAGTCTTCGCCTGTTACCGTACTTAGCATAGATGGCATGTTTACTGCGGAAAAACCCAACAAATTATCAAGAAAAAAGAATTGATAGTTAAGACCCTTCAAGCTTACTGTGATGGTTGGCACGGCACCCCCCGGTCTACCCTGATAGCCCAAACCGGTAGCAACGTATCGTATTTCGACATTTTCTGTGGCGATGTGAGAGAAATAATCGCACATTCCGGGGCGCCCGGTGCTTGGCCTTGTGCAAACTCCGTCATCTCCACCCAAAATCCTGTTGAAATTGGCTGGAGTCCAGATGCCACCACCGCTGCATGTTGGGACTGCACCATCACACACAATGTCAAAATGGTCAGGTGCAACTGGTAGCCCTGAAGTGGTTACTGTAACGGCGTTGATTACTTGTGGAGCGACTGGCGGTGAGATTGCCGCCAGTCTGGCACCCAGTTGCACGGCCTTTGACGCGGAATTCCATTGCCACAGGGCATAGCCAAAATCGACAAAGCCAAGCGTCAACACAAGCAGCAGCGTAATGGTAATGCTGGTTTCAACCATCACCGATCCACTGTTATTTTGAAGGAAGTTGCGTTTAAAAGCCAATAACCCGTTCCTCATGAGCCGCGGTGATAGTAAGTGGGCCAATACCGAGATAACTTAGCAACGACAATCCCGTCAGAGTGTAGGTTGTTGAGACGCGAACGACCCTGACATGGGTATTGTCGTCATCATAATTGGTACGATATAGCAGGACGCCACCAGCACTAACGGTGTCTATATCTTCCCGTATGGCAACAGTGACCTGATTTGCAGCCCAGCCAGCAACACGACCAGTGGTGCCATCATGAGTCCCGGAAGCCGCAATATTTTGCGCATTGGATTCACAGTTTAAGCCCGTAAAGGAAGAATCGCAGCGTGCGGCATAACGAGCGCCATCACGTAAACCCGCCTCAACCAGTAGTTTTCGTTGGAACATAGTTCCGAATTCGAAGACTCCTGCGGACAATGAGATAAGTAGGGGCACGATGAGGGTCATTTCGACCAGCGTGGCACCACTGTCGCATTTTAAAAACTCGCCAACAAATGATTTAAGGTTATCCATGATTATTTTACCGGAAAAGCTGCGCTTCATCGCGTAAAAAATTCGTCAATGTTCCGCTACCATTGAATTTGACTGTATCGACCAATTCAACTCTGATTATTTGATCTCCTCCTGCTTCGACCATCTCAGTGAGAAAAAAAGAAGCAAAAGTACGTGGCGGAACCGGAGGGCCTGAGGCACCGTTTCCTATCGGGTTAGCCGTGCAATCGATAATCGCGCCATAAACTAGCCGACGATCGTTACCGACTGGTGCAGTCTGACTGGAGCATGCAGGTGTGCCGATTTCGCCTCCGACAGATGGTGTTGTTGTGAATCCCTGGTCTATCTCATAACGATACATATCATACCGCGAGGGAGCGTTTGCATTGGTTGAGGTCGGTTGACCATCCGCATGTATGGGGAGTTCTAGGCCATTTGCACCTATTGGTCGGGGTTTTGTGCCGATTAAAAAATTGTTTTCTCTCCAATATTTATGGAAATCCCATTCTCCATTTCCAACTCGACCGGCTGCAATGGAGCAGTTTGGAATATCAAAGCAATCATCTTTGGGCAGTCGTTGATAATCGACCGTCGGTTCTGCTTCTTCGCTCGTACTACAGGAACTGCCGGAGTAGCCTTTGCGAACGTTGTTGGCCGGGGCATAGTTGGCGTCGTTTTTCTTGCCGTTATAGGAACCTTCGTAGACATCGAAGCGAACAGCTAGCGGTCGTCGAACAGAGGCAATGAAGCCAGTTTTGACCTCTACCAAACGACCACTGTAGCAAGCAGGAGAACTTATGTTGGCAATCATATCATGGATAACACTTGCGCCGTTGCCGAGTTCGGGAGGTGGCATTAGAAATCCGTAATTTCCCGGAGAGTTTTGCGCGGTGGACCCACCCTGCCTTCTAAGTTCAATCATGCGCTTTCTCTTCGACGGCATACTCATCACCGTCTCGAGGCTTTCAGCACCGCTCTCGTAAGGGTTGCAAATATAGAAGGGGGTGAAGTCGCAAACACCGCTGAGAAATCCGGCAACCGCGGCTGTACTTACGTTTTGAGCATTGTCGGCAGTGTCACCGGACAGGTAGGAAATCGGAAATATATTGGCAAACCCAGTTGGAATGACCTTCACTTCAATGAACCGGGTTTCAAATGCAGTGGCGGCATATTGAGTTGATGTAATCGGGCTTGAGTCCAAAGCGGGCAGGGTTTTTAGGAAGCACCAGGAAATGGCGCCTCGGCTTCTGCAGGCCGCAGCACTTGGGTTTACTGTTACGGCGCCACTGCTTGCGAATTGCGTAAAGCCGGCCGTTGAAAATTTTGTGGTATTTTCGACAAGATTTTCAAGCGCTCGTTCAGCTCTTGTCCACGAATCCGGTGCACCGTCAAGCTCTGCGGCGGCTGCCAGCGCATAGCTGTCTGCACCTTTTTGTAAATCGGCATGAAGGTTTCCAATGCGCGACATGTCAATTACCAAGACCGAGAATCCGACAATGACGGGCAGCAATATAGTCACATAAACCATTGCCATGCCGCTGCAGTCATCAGCAAATTTATTGGCAGTATTCTTAAGCCACAACATAATGCGACCTCCAAAGTTGATATCGTGTCATGAGGACAATGAAATTTATTGTCATTGTCTCCGCTATTTTGCCGCATCAAATTGGAAATTCAGAGCAGAGCTACTAAATGTCGATCGTCAAATTGCTTCCCTATTCCACCGGGGCCTTGCTCAAGCCACTTTTGTAAACTTCCACAGTATCGGCGACTCTGCGTCCATCGGACTTTATCACCACGTTGGTGCCGTCCGGATTGAACGGTTTATCGACGTGAAGCAGTCGATTGTGGGATTGAGTATCGCCAGCCTCGAGTGTGACCGTATCCAAGTTATTCAAATAATCAGAGCAGCCGGAAATAAGGCTGCAAGACACCAAAGACAAAAACAGAACGCTATTTCTTAACATAGGCCAACTCACTTTTGTTGGTGAAAGTTAACATGTGACCGTAAGGACCTTCTACTCCGTCGCCATTTCGGTATCGACGTATCATGTCTTTGGTAACCTCCAACTTGCCCAGCAGAAAAAACTGAGGATCATTTGCGGGAAGCTTGTTATCGAATGGCGTCTTGATGGTTTGACGGGCAGAAGCCGGCCGAACCAACCTGGGAGTTACAATAATTACCAGATCGGTTTCGTCTTTTATGTAGCTAGATGAACGAAACAGGGCCCCCAAAACAGGAACTTGTCCAAGCCAAGGAAGTTGACTCTGCTCTTTTCTGTTTTGTGTTTGCAACAACCCCGCAATCGCGAATCCTTGACCATCGCGCAATTCGACCACCGTTTCTGCTTTGCGAGTGGCAAAGCCGGGCACTGAAATGCCATTCGTTGTTACTGATCTGGTCACGTCAACTTCCGAAACTTCTGGTGCCAGCCTCAAATTAATCTTGGAGTTTTCGAGCACGGTTGGAGTAAAATCTAATTTAACGCCAAACTCCTTGAACGTAACAGTAACTTCTCCGTCAGCACCTTGCACCGGAATTGGAACTTCTCCACCTGCATGAAATGATGCTGGTTCACCGGATAAGGTTGTTAAATTGGGCTCGGCCAAGCGCCTGGCCAAATTCTTTCTTTCCAGTGCCTTTACAAGAAGGTCGACATTGAGGCCTGCTTCTAGAACCCGCGCAATCATGTTTGCAAAAGGTGCTCCTCCAGCCAAACCCGCTACAGCAAAAGCATTGCCTCCGATTGGGCCAGCGCTAAAGTCGGTATTGCCACTGGATTGTGCATTGAGTGCGATCCCCAGATCACGTCCGGCAAGTCGACCCACTTCAAGTATGCGAACTTCCAGATTCACTTGCTGACTTTGTTCGACGGTAATTGCATTAATGATGTTCGGCTGTCCGTATTGTCTTGAAATATCCAATACTTTGGCCAGCATGACACCGTCTTTGACGCGGCCTGTAAGCCTCAGTCGACCGTTGGCAGTGCCAATCAGGATACGTGCACCAGGAACCGCCTGATTGATGGCTTTCGACAAATCGGCGACATCCACTCCGACTTCGACTTCAATCACGCCCAAAGATTGTTTATCTTCATCGAACAGACTGATAGAAGTCGTTCCAGGGCCTCTGCCGATAACATATAGAATTTGGTCGGTGATGGGCTGGGCGTCAGCGATTTTACCATCGGCAATCAGCAAGTCACCAAAGTTTCTGTTCAATTTGATGGTGAGAGACTTCGACTGAGGAACGAAAACCCGGTGTACCCGAGAGGTACTGACATCCAGATTTTTTTCTGCAGCCATCGCCTGCGATACTATGGGGACCGGCATCACGTTTGTGATGATCGCCACAATCGCGCACAGCGCAAATTTCAGTCCAAAGCGTACTAATATTCCATCTCTGGAAATCAAACGTGCCCACACATTTACCCACATCGTTTTTGTCTCTCTCCAGATTTTATTCCTGTTCGTCCCTGAGGACTTCGTAGGTTTCTTTTTTCATCCCACGGAATACGTTAACGGAAGAAAATTTAGATCTTGGTTTCTCGATATATCGAATTACCTCAACTTCCTTTACCGTCTCGAGTACTTTTGGAGCAGACACACCCTCTAATGCAAGCTTATTTTCGGGCGTTTTCCCTGTTTTTGGCTTCTTAAGGGCAGATTCTACCTCACTGATACGTTTATCCAGCCGGCTGCCCACATTCTCCATCACTTTTTGAATACCCAAAATCTGTTTTTCAGCACGTTGTTTCTCGGCAAGCAGGGCCAGTCTTCGCTCTTCCTGCTGGCGTTTTTTGGCCTCAAGGGCGGCGTTACGGGCCGCAACTTCACCAGCAGTTTCGCCAACCAGATCTTTAAGCGTAATACGCTCAGGAATTTCGCCTTCGTTCGATGCGACCTCTCTCAGTGCTAACGACAACGAACCAATAGTAGCTGCCAAAATTAGTTTTTGAGCATCGCGTGTGGTTACCTCTACCGTGACAGATTTCACGACGGTTGGATTTTCTTTCTTTTCATCTGCAATCTGGTCAATCGCCAGGATTTTCACGCTCTGCAAAAGCACATCGACATATGCACTGCTTTCAGAAGAACTGGCATTGCGGACCCTGCGGTTGAGCATAATATCCACGCGGTCACCCGGCAATACAAATCCAGCAACTCCCAAGACGTCGTTGACACGGATGGAAATGGCTTTCATGCCGTCAGAAAGAACTGCTGATAATGTAGCCCGTTGACCTGGGCCGGTTATCTTTGTGATCAAAACAGGCTCGTTTAATCCAACTGGAATCAAAACTTGTCTGGAACCTTCTTCCTTGAAAAGGTCCTCGACCTTTTGGAACGCGCCCTCTGGAAGCGAACTTGAATTCCATTCAATCTCTTTAAGGTTGCTGGTATCCAGCGTGGTTCCAAAACTCAGTGAAGAGGATGCGACAACCACTGTGTTGCGAGGAACCTCAGCAACCGCCTCCTGGGAGTTATTAAGCTGTCCAGCAAGCCACATATTGGTGAGCACCACCGCGCCTAGTCCAAATGCGAATGCCAGAAATATCATTATAAATGTGTTCAGGCGCATCTTACTACTCCATGCGTGAGTATCACATGCAAAAAATTGCTAACAATTCGTCCAATTTTTTGATATTACTCAGGCGAGATTTCTGAGTCATGCAATAAAGAAGCAGTCCCGATCCATAAAGCCGGGACTGCAATATTTAGTTTTTTTATCAGCTGGCTCCGAGGGCAGTAGCCAAACCTTCCCACTCACCAATTATCCAAGTGCTAATTACGCCGATTGCGAGAATCACTGCCGCAGCGATAAGTCCAATCAAAATCGTATATTCGATCATTGCTGCGCCGTCTTCTTCTTTTGCAAATTTAGTTGCGATGTTCTTAAGAGTTTTCATTGTATTTAAATCCTACTGTTTGAAGTTACTACAACGATTCAATAGCTGCCACCGCCCAACTAACTCTTCGTTGCCGACGTGATTTTGACTCTTCTGCTCCGTCTGAGTCAATGCATTTTAACAATTCGTTAATACTAAATTGCTTGATATTTTTAGCAAACTGGGCGGCTTTTAACCTTTGGGGTATGTTTTCTGTGGGTTTACCGTGCGTTAACCATTTTTTGGAATTGACAGATCGGTCGATGACAATTTGGCGATCTGGCCGACATAATTCCCAAATGACGTCTTCCCACCGGCGCGTAGTGACCAACAAAGGAATCGAGAGTCGATACTCGTTCACCGTATAATCGTGCAATAACTCTCACAAATTAGGATTTGAATCTGTAATTCTGTACATCAAAGTTAATCGATATCGGGTTTGCTCCTTGAATGCTCGATCCGGGCCAATCTGTACAAATGCGGACTGGCGTTGGATTTCGAATGATTTGGAATTCCGAATTGCCAATCGCAGGCCAATGCTCAAATTCATCAATCCGGTTTGTCCGGCATAGAAAGTGTAAATTTCGCATTTGAATTACCAATATGCGCTGCGTCAGGAATCAGGGTGATGTACAGAACGATTCTCGATCATTTGGCGAAGATTGATTGGCGAATTTGTCCGTTCTGGCGGTAGCCATTAAGGTTAATGGTTTACTAATTACCGAATTGTAAATTTAATGACTTTATAATACAGGGAAATTTCTTGATTATAATGGGTATGTTTAATCTTTGAGTGTGGGACTGAAAATTATGTTGGGCAGATTTTCCAAGGACAAGACGAATGCCCAGAAAGCTTCTCCAAAGCTGGAGTCTGTGGATGACGAAATCTCGGATGCGGATGGGAAACCAAACGCAGAACAACAAGCTGCAAAATCCAAGGCCGACGAACAGGGCGATTTTTTTCTCTCCCTGAAAGTCGACCTGCACGGTCATCTGCTTGAACGCTTCAATCTTTCTGCACTTGATGATTCGACTGCCGAGGAGATTATCGTACAAATCTTGCCGCTTGTGAGAGAATTTGTTCGGGAAAACAATTATACTCTCAATGCCCGAGAGCTGGATAGGCTGAGCGAGGAAACGGCCGACGAGATGCTTGGCCTGGGGCCGATTGAGCCGTTGTTGAAAGATGAAAGCATCTCCGACATTCTCATTAATACCCACAGGAGTGTATATGTCGAACGGGGTGGGCAACTGGCCGAATCTCCGATTCGATTCCGTGACGAAGCTCACCTGTTGCGTATTATTAACAAAATTGTTTCGGCGATGGGGCGTCGTGTTGATGAATCATCGCCAATGGTTGATGCACGTCTTGAAGATGGGTCCCGTGTTAATGTTGCAGTTCGGCCCATTACGGTCGACGGTCCACTGGTTTCGATCAGGAAGTTTTCGGCTCAACCCTATTCGTTGGAAAAGTTGATCGCATTCAATTCAATCAAACAGCCGATGATTGACTTTCTCAAAGTTGCGGTTCGTTCGCGGAAATCAATTTTGATCTCAGGCGGTACAGGCAGTGGTAAGACCACTATGTTGAATGCTCTGTCGAACTATATTTCTCCCAAGGAAAGATTGATCACAATCGAAGATGCGGCCGAATTACAGTTGCAACAACCGCATGTGGGCCGCCTGGAAACTCGTCCTCCAAATATGGAAGGCAAAGGTGAAATTAAACAGCGTGAACTCGTCAAGAATGCGCTTCGAATGCGACCAGACCGAATTGTTGTTGGCGAGGTTCGCGGTGAGGAAGCATTCGACATGTTACAGGCGATGAATACCGGTCATGAAGGTTCCATGACCACTATTCACGCCAATACTCCCCGCGATGCTCTGGGGCGGATGGAACAAATGGTAGGTATGGCAGGAATGCCGATGTCGCAAGTTTCCATACGCAATCAGATTGTATCGGCCATTGATATTATTGTTCAAACCCAACGTCTTTCGGACGGTGGACGTCGCGTGATGAATATCACTGAGATTACGGGTATGGAAGGTGATGTGGTTCAAATGCAGGATATCTATACATTTCAACGTAAAGACGTGGCCCCTGACGGTAAGATTATCGGCGAATTCAGAGCTTCTGGCGTTCGACCTCGGTTTGCAGATGAGGCGGCGACCATGGGTTTGAATTTCCCCGAAGATGCCTTTAACCCAAGGATTGTATTATGAATTTCGATCCACAAACTATTCTTTACCTGATTTATGTCCTGGTTGCAGCTTCTGTGATCCTGGTGTTTCAAGTCATCTACTCAAACGCCAGCAGGCGCAGGGCCCATTCGACAAGTATCAACTATCGCCTTAAACGAATGGAATCGAACGAAGTAACTCATGAAACGCTGCAATCGCTTTTGAAGGAACGCGGACTTGATCGGCACGGCGACTTTGCCTTCGGGGCTATCCGGCTAAACAGGCTTTATACTCAGTCCGGTCGAACAGGCAATCCGGTACTTTTTGCGTTTATATTTATTCTGTCGGGGATCTCCCTGGGAGTTGGAACGAATCTATTTTTCGGTTGGAGTGTTTTAGTTTCTCTGTTAATTGCCGGCTTCGTGATGGTTGTTCTGCCTATTTTGATCCTGCGTCGACTTCGCAATAAGCGCATGTTGATTTTTGGAAAGCAATTGCCTGATGCTCTGGATATGATGGTGCGGTCACTGAGGGCCGGTCACCCATCCTCAATCGCAGTCGCATTGATCGCACGAGAAATGCAGGATCCCATCGGCACAGAGTTTGGCATCGTAACGGATGAGATCAGTTTTGGTTTGAATATGGAAACTGCGGTCAAAAAACTGGCTGAGCGGGTGGGCTATGAAGGCCTTCAATTGCTCGCGGTTTCATTGTCAATTCAAGCGGAAACCGGCGGCAACTTGACCGAAATTTTGTCCAATCTCAGCGTAATATTGAGAGAACGGCGGAAATTGAAACAGAAAATTCGTGCGCTGTCTTCTGAAGGCCGGATGTCTGCAATCATGATATCTGCATTCCCCTTCGTGATGTTCGGGATCCTGCTAGTAATAGCGCCGGATTATTATGGGTCGGTATGGGGCGAAGCAATCATTTTGCCAGTATTCGTCGTTTTCGGTATTTGGGCCTTGCTGGGCGATTACATAATGTACCGAATGGTCAATTTTGATTTTTGATGGGTTTTAGGCATGCTACAGGAATTTATAAACTCCCAAACTTTTATCTCGGTGTTAGTATTTTTTTCAGCGTCGACGCTATTCCTGTTTGGATATTTTTTACTCCGCCCCGCGCTGGAAACACGACGGCGGCTCGCTGATGAGCTTGCGAATGAAGGCGCAATCAATAAGCGTTCGTTGACGGGGAGAGTTGAACTGACTCGAATCAAGGCACGTTTGCCGATCGAAACATATTTTAAGACAGCCCACGAAAGTAACAGAGGTGTAGATTCGCTGCAAGCAAAGTTGTTTCGCGCAGGCTTTCATCACCCCAATTCAACCAAAATATATCATTTCATTAGACTCTTGTCTGTTGCGGTGGGATTTTTGGCGTTTTATTTTATCGTCCGATGGATATTGCCACAACAAATTCCTCAGCTTTTTGGCCTGATGGCGTCCGGGCTACTCGGTCTGGCCATGATGGTGATGCCAGCCATTGCGCTTGATCGTTTTGAAAACAGTCAAAAAATACTGTATCGCCGCGGATTCCCAGATTTCATGGATTTGATGATTACATGCGCTGACGCTGGCATGAGCATGGAAGCTGCAGTGGCTCGGGTTTCTGATGAACTTTCGGGTTCTCATCCGGCGTTGGGAATTCAATTGGCGATTATGGCCCTGCAGATGCGGGCGGGTAAACCGTTGCGCGAATCATTGTCTGAACTGGCTGATCGCGTTGATATTCAGGAAGCTCGGTCTCTCGCGGTATTGTTCCGTCAATCAGAAGAATTGGGCACCAGCCTGACGGAGGCACTGCGTGTCTATTCTGATGAAATGCGGACGGACCGCATTTTGGCTGCTGAGGAAAAGGCAAACTCATTGCCGGTAAAGATGGTGATACCGCTAGGACTGTGTGTTTTTCCTGTTGTTTTAATGATTATCATGTTACCGGTGATCATCAGGATGAAGGGTGTGTTCTACTAGCTGTAGCTGCGAGACTGTACTTGGTGCTTTTTTGCAGGTAACAAGCCTCGGGGAATTTGATCGTCGGATATTCCGGCTTGGGTATTGGGTCTATGAAAATACATGTAAAATCAATTTTGTTGGTGCTGACGTTGGCGGTTTCAGGCTGTCAAGCAGGCAAATTGGGCATCGATGGAATCGTGCGCACGAATGAACCGGTCGAAGAACAATATTCGGCCTTTGGGTCAACTTTTGAAGAGTTGGGAACCGTCGCTACGACTGAATTCTATTCTTCAGATGAGGCCGTCACGGCTGGTGTGAAGAATTTTCAACAGGAAAATTACGGCAACTCCGGCAAGCTGTTTTATCATGCGGTCAAGTTGGCTCCCAACGATGGCAACGCCTGGTTGGGCCTGGCGGCGTCGTCCGACAGAATCGGTCGCTTCGACCTGTCTGATTTGGCGTATGGCCGGGCTCGAAAGCTGATCGGCTCGACAAAAGACTATCACAACAACAGGGGATATTCTTATCTGTTGCGTGGCGATCTGAGATCTGCTCGTGCCTCACTTTTGAGAGCCTATGAACTCGACCCCGGCGATATTACCATCAAGAACAATCTGGAATTACTTGGATCGAGTGTGAGAAATATTGAGCGGCGGTAATGTCGCCGATTTTTGCTATATTGGTTCCGATTGCCGCAATCGCGCTGTTGATACGCATAGGGTTGCGCGATCTCAAGATTCAAAAAATCGCTAATAACGATGTGTTGGCGCTTGGGTTGCTTGGGATCGCTAACACCTATCTTTTTTTTCAGCAGCCGGATCTCGCGGCTGCTGCATGGTTTGGACCTGCGGCGGGACTGGCGTTGTTTGTGGTTTTGTTCGCAGCTTGGATGGCTGGTTTAATCGGAGCCGGAGACATTAAGCTTCTTGCAATCATACCACTCGTGGTTGGAGCGCATTATCTGATGCTGTTTGGATTGCTGTTCCTGGTGTTAGTTGCTGTCAATGTATTTGTCCTCAAGGGGACCATTCTAGATGGGATTTCTCAGATCCAGCGATATGTTGAGTTTTTTGGGGGCAGGGGAATTATTCCGTTCGGTGTGCCTATTTCAGCGGCGGCCATCGTTGTTTTGGTGATGCAGATCTCAACTATGCTGATGATTTCGCTTTAACAATAGTAGATCAGTTGAAGATACTACTAACTTACAGAGCCATTGCCACCGCAGCTAAACATTGTCTCCTTCGGGTTTTAAGGTAAGCGCCCGGCGAACCCGCCCTGCCTTTGAACGGTAGTGAGAGGTAATGTCCATTAGCGATTAAATGGACATTAGGGGAGTGGATTGTGGCGAAGCGGCGCAGACGTCGGAACTGGGATGATGAAGAGAAGCGGATG
>JABABQ010000059.1 GCA_014238155.1 Rhizobiaceae bacterium | reverse complement strand
TCATCCGCTTCTCTTCATCATCCCAGTTCCGACGTCTGCGCCGCTTCGCCACAATCCACTCCCCTAATGTCCATTTAATCGCTAATGGACATTACCTCTCACTACCGTTCAAAGGCAGGGCGGGTTCGCCGGGCGCTTACGCATGTTCGCTTCATCAAGCAGTTCTTTCAGCAACCGGGCCTGAACTGAAATGGTCTGCCCAGCGACGAAATCGCTGACCACAGTGGCCTGGCCCAGATTTTTTTTTGCAAGGCTCAAAAACACCTTATCATTCTTGTTGGACACCGCGTTGATATAAATAAGTGGGTTTTTAACTCCCGATGCCTCCAAATTGAACCGCAAGCGTTCGGCCATGGCGTCGTTGGCCTCGATCGCCACGACGAAAAGTCGCTTTCCCGCTAGATACGCTGCTCGTGCTGCAGCAATGGTAAACATGCCCGAATTGCCGCCAATATCGACAAAATGGAAAGTGTCTCCCGAACACCGGCACGCAGCTTGATTGATCGCCATGATCTGCGGAGTGTCAGCGATTTCCAAACCCATATAGGCATTTTTGTCAGTCGCATTGTTGCTCGGATACAGCCTGACTTTGAATCCTTCAGCCGGCTCAACGTCGTATGGCTCAGCAATTCCAAACATCGATGCTTTACGCAATATCGTGCTCAGAAATTTGACTCGATTTCGCACCCTGCCAGACATATCCCGCAGACCATTGCGAAGGGCGCTCAGTGCAAAATGTCCGAAAGGCTGCTGCATGGAGGAACTTCATATTTGAACGTGAACGGCTCTAAGCCGATGGGTGAACTAAAATATTGTGGTAGTCTGAAGTTATCAAAGTCGATCTGTCGGGCATCCTTCGTGAATGCGTGCGGGAAGCATGTTTGTATGTGAATGTGCCGCGATACTAACTGGCCATCCCGCAATTTCGCATTGCAACATCCGAATGGCACAAGGCCTGTCGCACCTGGTTGGAATAACCCTGCGCGGACACATCAACAACGGTGTGAGCTTCGATGGCTTGCTTGACCTCCCGCAGTCGCTTCTCGTTGGTTTCAAGTCCAGCCTTGGCAGCCCGCCCCTTTGATATCTTGGATTCAAAATCTTCTTCAGAACGGCTGTAATAGTGGTTGAGTTGCAGGGTTTCTGAAACAGCGAAACTGGAACACCGCCGCAACCTGGCTGAAAACTTCTGGCCTCGTTCATTCATTAGTGTGGCACCCAAATTATCAATGCAGGGTGCGTGAATATTCATCATTGCCACGGCTGTTGGATCGACAAACGATTTCCAATTTAGCAGGGTGGCTCTTTCCCCCTGCGGTGGGAATGGAGATTTCTTGATGTAATTGTCGATCACCAGACCACTCGGACGGACGTCGATTTCAGAGGAACCAAACATGTGCCATGGCAACGAAAGCACAGGTTGTTCCTCAAAGTTTGCAAATGTGTCTTCGAGGCCAGCGCCATTTTTGGCAAACACAAATTCATCAACGTCCAAAAACCCCACCCATCGGTGACGGGACCCAAAACTTGCAAGCGCATGGTTGTGAGCAAGAATTTTGACCTTCATGTGAAAGCTAGGCCAATGGATAAGGGTGACGCGTTCGGCAAACCCGCTATTCTGAACTGCTACATCCAGCGCATCGCTGCTGCCGTTGTCATAGATGTAAAAATGGCAAATTCCCTGAATCGCATGAAATGCAATCCACTCGCTAATAAAATGTGCCTCATCTTTAACCATTGTAACGAGAGAGATGCCGTAGCGGGATTGATCAGTTCCAACAGGTATGGGTAGGAATTCGTTATTTGTTCGGTATCCCAGCGATGGTCGAGATGTTTGCCAGAGCCTTTGGAAATAAGTGATCATCAAGGCATTCTAGGATATGTAGTTTGGCAGTTGAACTGCACATTTATTTATTTGCAAATATCATCTGAACGTAAGTAAATTAGGAATAGTAATTATACTAGATACTATAAGTATCTATACTCGACACTGCGTCGATCAGAATCGAAGTGTTGGTTTTGATGGTGCCTTGTCCTGGGGAAAGCAAGAAGAGACCGTTGTCAGATCTCCTGAAGGCATAAAACAAAACTCTGTCAACAACACAAAATCCAGAATTTGGAGTATCACGGTCGGTGTGTTCGAAGCTCAAATTCATATCCCAACATCAGCATTCAGACTCGAAATTGAGCGGCATTGAGTCTATGTCAGACCCGTTGCCCCGGTGCAGAATATTCAGGAAAGCCTTTTCAACATGACAGCCCAAAGTAAACCGATAATCATTGAAGTTGGCCCTGGCGAGATGATCGACAAGATCACCATTTTGATGATCAAATCGGAGCGTATGACCGCGCCCGACAAGCTCAAAAATGTGCGCCACGAACTCGCCGTTTTGCAGCAGGCGAAAATCGATAATATCGCCCCATCTGAGGATCTCGACACTCTCGAAGAACAGTTAAAATCGGTCAATGAAGCACTTTGGGAAATTGAAGACGACATCCGACAATGTGAGGTGGACAAGGAATTTGGTGAGAAATTTGTCGCCCTGGCGCGCTCCGTCTACATTCAAAATGACAAGCGAGCGGAGCTGAAGAAGCAGATCAATCTGCTCGTTGGAACGTCGATCATAGAAGAAAAGTCCTACACTCAATTCAACTAGAGCCGTTCAGGGTTAACTGGAATCAATTATGTTTGTGATTGGTGAGGTGATCCAGAGTTGAGACGCACGCAGCGCGATGCCATCGCATTGGGCAAAGGTGGCTCGGCCCCTGATTTATCAAATTTGGGATTCCGCCAATTGCAAACCCTTCAGCATGGTTCCATTTGTATCCGTCCGATGAAGGTGCTCTGGCGGCATAGCTTTGAGTTTTGTTACGCTGCGGATGCAACGTAACGCCAAGGGAGCAGTTGGTCGATACGAGTGATCTTGTGATCGGCGATACGGGCAAGAGTATCGGTAAGCCATG
>JABABQ010000058.1 GCA_014238155.1 Rhizobiaceae bacterium | reverse complement strand
TCCAGAAAAATGAACCTTAAGCTCCCAGAGCCGGTTCATTTTTCTGGAAAGTATGATCATTCGTATATGTTCGCGCTAAAGCGATCCCGTCTCGAAGACGGGGGAGCTAACCCAAATAAGTGGAACTTAGAGCCGTTCACGATTAAATGGTCAGACCAGTCCGCGTTTCTCAATCATCGCATCAACACTCGGCATTTTGCCGCGAAACGCCTTGTAGGTATCTTCCGGATCAACGCTGCCACCTGCGGAATAAATGTGATCATGCAGGCGTTTGGCAAGGTCGGTATCAAACGGATTCTTCACTTCCTCAAATGCTGAAAAAGCATCGGCGTCCAGTACCTCGCTCCACATATAGCTATAATAGCCGGCCGAATATCCATCACCGGAGAATACATGAGCGAAATGTGGTGTGCGGTGACGCATGGTAATCGATTTGGGCATGCCGAGTCGTTTCAGCGTCGCCGCTTCAAAGCCAATGACATCCTCTACCGGTTCTGCATGGGGTTTATGAAATTCCATGTCCACAAGTGCCGATGCTGTAAATTCGACTGCGCCAAATCCAGCGTTGAACGTTTGAGCTGCCAAAACTTTGGTCAGCAATTCCTGAGGCATGGCTTCGCCGGTCTCCACATGACGGGCATGCTTGGCGAGAATTTCCGGCACTGTCAGCCAATGTTCGTAAACCTGGCTTGGCAATTCAACAAAATCTCGGGCAACCGATGTTCCAGAAACGCTGGGATGTGTGACATTGGAAAGAATGCCGTGCAATGCGTGTCCAAATTCATGAAACAGCGTGCGTGCGTCGTCCATGGACAGCAGGGTTTGCTGCCCGACAGGAGCTTTGGCAAAATTCATCACGTTGACAATGATCGGTGTTTGGCCCTTTTGGCCATCTGCCATCGTTAACTTGTGCTGACTTTGAAATCCGCTCATCCATGCGCCGGAGCGTTTTGATGAACGGGCAAAATAATCACCCAAGAACACCGCCCGATGAGATCCATCGGCGTTAAGCACTTCAAACACCCGCACATCTTCGTGGTAGGTCTTGATGCCTTGATGTTCCTTAACGTGAACGCCAAACAGCCGGTTGGCGACGTCAAATGCAGCGGCGATGATATTGTCGAGCGCCAGATACGGCTTTAACTCCGTCTCATTGAAAGTATATTTTTTTGTGCGCAGCTTTTCGGCATAGTGGCGCCAATCCCAGGGTGCAACCTCGTGATTTAGACCCTGTTCGGCGATAAGTGCTGCAAGTTCCTGTTCTTCAGTAGCGGCCTTTTCCTTGGCCTTTTCCCAGACCGTTTCGAGCAGGTTGATCACCGCACTGGGGCGTTTTGCCATCTGATCTTCAAGCTTGAAATCGGCGAAACTTGCATAGCCCAGCAGACCGGCCTTTTCCTGCCGAAGCGCAACGGTTTCACGAACGTTCTGGCGATTATCCGTTTCACCACCCCGTTCTCCACGAGCCGTCCACGCATCAAACGCCTGTTCGCGAAGATCCCGACGTTCGGAGAATGTCAAAAAGGGTTCGATTATGGAACGCGACAAGGTGACAGCGTGCTTGCCCTCATGGCTTCGTTCATCAGCAGCAGCCCGCATCGCGTCGACAACAAATCCAGGCAGCCCGGCCAATCCATCCTCATCGACGATCAACGCCCAGTCAGCTTCATCCGCCAGAATATTTTGGGAAAAGCTGGCACCCAGCTGAGCCAGGTGAGCATTGATATCACCCAATCGCTTCTGTTCGTCGACATCCAGCGACGCACCACCCCGTACGAAGGCTTTCCACTTTCGCTCCAGAACCCGCAATTGCTCTCCCGACAGACCCAGATCATCGCGTTGCTGCCAAAGTGCATCAATGCGATCAAACAGCCTTTTATTGGTCGTTGTAATGGTACCGTGCTTCGACAGTTTTGGGGCAATTTCGCGCTCCAATGTCCTCAAAATATCATTGCTGTGCGAACCCGACAGGTTCCAGAAAATTGCACCAACTTGCGAGAGTTCCTCGCCAGCAAGTTCCAGCGCCTCAATGGTATTGGCAAAAGTCGGGATATCAGCATTGTCTGCAATGGCATTAATATCTGCCCGGTCAGAAATCAGGGCCAGGTCGAATGCAGCCTCAAAATCCTTGCTCACAATGAGATCAAATCGAGGCAGGCCCATCGGGCCGGACCAGTTGAAGATTTCTGCATTGGGGGTTTTTGACATAATGGCTTTTTCCAATTCTTCGGTGTTTGGGATGTAAGCCTCGGTGGCGCCGCCCGCAATGGAAATTGCATCAATGGATGGCTGGTAATTGAAGAAACTTTGCGTACATAGGGGCAATCATCCAATCAATCAGACATGATCATGCGCGACCGGATAGCCCAATTCATTTCAACCCGTCGATTCGAATGGGCGATCATCACACTTGTGGTTTTGAATGCACTCATTCTGGGGCTGGAAACCGCTCCGCCAGTAATGTCAGCCATCGGGCCGGTTCTAAAAGTTCTGGACAGTATAATTCTGACACTCTTCGTAGTCGAATTGGCACTGCGCTTTTACGTTCACCGCTGGTCGTTTTTCAAGGATGCGTGGCGGGTGTTTGACCTTGTCGTCGTGGGAATTGCTCTGATTCCCGCATCCGCTGGCTTCTCGGTTCTCCGCGCCTTCCGGGTATTGCGAATATTGCGACTGCTTTCGGTCATCCCATCGCTGAAAAAAGTGGTGACAGGACTGGTCACGGCATTGCCCGGAATGGGGTCAATTGTCGTGTTGATGTTGCTGGTGTTCTATGTATTTTCCGTCATGGCCACCGGACTATTCGGCGACGCTTTTCCGGAATGGTTTGGCTCGTTGGGAGCTTCATCCTATTCGCTGTTTCAAATCATGACGCTGGAAAGCTGGTCGATGGGCATTGTCCGTCCGGTCATGGAGACTTTCCCCTGGGCCTGGGCATTCTTTATCCCGTTTATCATGTCGACGACATTCACCGTGCTGAACCTGTTTATTGGTATCATTGTTTCTGCAATGCAGGCCGAGCATGACCAGGACGCGGCTGATGACCGCTCCCAATTGCATCAGGATCAGGCAGAAATTCTGCATGAAGTTAAAGCATTGCGAGCAGAACTCGCGGAATTGCGTGCTGCTGGTTCAGGGGCTTAAACCGGCTTCAAACTATCCGGATTCAGGCCACCCATGCGACAGACTTCAACCCATTCTTGCCGCTTCACCGGCTGGACTGACAGGCGCATGGAAGTGACAAGAGCCATGTCGCTAAGCACCGGATTGGCTTTAACGTCCTTTAATGAAACCGGGTTGGGAACGTCTGCCAAAGCGCGAATGTGAACACAATCCCAGCGTTCGTCATCGGTTGTTGAATCTGGTGCAGACAAAGTGCTGACTTCGGCAACGCCGACGACATCAAGACCTTCATTTGAATGATAGAAAAAAGCACGGTCGCCCAACTCCATCAGCCGCATGTTGTTGCGCGCCTGATAGTTGCGAATGCCGTCCCATTCCTCTCCTGCATCGCCCTTTGCCTTTTGCTGTTCCCAGGACCATTTGAACGGTTCAGATTTAAACAACCAATATTGCATGTCAGATTCCTCAATTCGCTCGCCAGACTATTCAACCCATAACATTGGGTGGGTCAAGGCAGCACAGGTCCAGTTCACACCTCACCTTTGAGCGGCCGCTCCAGCAGTCGGGATACGGCATCGGCTGGCTTGATGTCTCCCGCCAAGACATCGACCACCGCGCTGATAATCGGAACGTCGATATCCGATTGGCGTGCGATATTAAGTGCCATTTCTGCAGAATGCACGCCTTCGGCAAGTGGCCGATTGGTCAAATCATCGCCAACGGCCAACGCGGTGCCGTAAGAGAAATTGCGCGATTGCGGGCTGGAACAGGACAACACCAGATCGCCCAGTCCCGAAAGACCGGCAAGAGTGCTGTTTCGTGCACCCTGCGCCTGCGCCACCCGGCTCAATTCCGCAAAGCTTCTGGCAATCAATGCGGCCTCAGCGCTCGCGCCGAGCTGCAATCCACGGGCAATACCAACCGCCAGTGCAAGTACATTCTTCAATGCGCCGCCGATCTCGACACCCACCAGATCATCGGTCGTGTAAATGCGAAACCGTGGCCGTGAAAGAACTCTTGCCAGTCGTCCGGCCTCATCCGTCGTCACCGCCGCCAAGCTTACAGCTGTGGGCAGACCACGCGCCACGTCGCTTGCAAAACTAGGTCCCGACAGTGCGGCTATGGCCTTTGGCCCGAATACATCGCACGCCAGTTTATGCAGCAACTTGCCGCTAGTTCGATCAATACCCTTTGCACAGAGCACCAGCGAAACATTGGAGTTAACAAGAGGTCGAATGGTTTTTGCCAGTCCGGCAAATGACTGAGCCGGCGTGACACACAAAATAGTGTCTGCCTGGCAGGCCTTCGCCAGATCGGTTGTTGCCACCAATTCATCGGCAAGTTTGATATCGCCCAGATAGGTTGGGTTTTGCCGCTTCTGATTGATGTTGTTTACCGTTTCAACGTCGCGTCCCCACAGTACAGTTTTTTCTGGTCCCTGCGCCAGCATGGATGCCAATGCAGTTCCCCAGGCGCCGCTTCCCAGCACTGCAATGGTCATAGCTGATTCTCCCTGACGCGACTGGCTTCGGCAAAGTTTGTTTATTCTGCTTATAGCGACTACCAGACGATGCCAATCCGTCCAAACTTTGAATGGGAATATTATCATTAGGCGGGGAAGATCTGGTTGGCGACTGGACGTTTTCATCTCGACACGTCATGAAGTGGCATCCCCCCAATTCTACCCACCAGATGATTATGGCCATCTCTTCCCGCTCCATCGAAGCACCAGACAAGAATCCAATCAAACGCGCATTGCTTTCTGTTTTCGACAAGGACGGATTGCTCGACCTTGCCAAAGTGCTCGCCGAATATGGTGTCGAACTCCTGTCGACCGGTGGCACGGCAAAGGCATTGAAAGAGGCCGGCTTTGACGTCATAGATGTTTCTGAAGTGACCGGGTTCCCGGAGATAATGGATGGCCGGGTCAAAACTTTGCATCCAGCCGTTCACGGTGGGTTGCTGGCCATTCGCGATGCTGAAGATCATGTTGCCTCAATGCGGGAACACGGCATTGTCGGCATCGATTTGCTGGTCAGCAATCTTTATCCTTTTGAGGAGGTCATGAAGAGTGGCGCGGCCGACGACGCAGTCGTTGAAAATATCGACATTGGCGGTCCAGCGATGTTGCGGGCTGCTGCCAAAAACCATGCCTATGTCAGCGTGTTGACCAGCCCGAGTGACTACGCTGCTTTTGCAGAAGATCTTGCCGCCAATCGCGGAGCATCAACATACGCAATGCGCAAAAGACTGGCGCAGGCAACATTTGCCCGAACCGCCGCTTATGATTCGGCCATCTCAAACTGGATGGCCAGAGCATTTGAAGTGGACACTCCCGCTAACCGCAGCATTGGCGGCAATCTGATGCAGGTTATGCGCTATGGTGAGAATCCGCATCAATCCGCGTCCCTTTACGCCACGCCTGAAGTCCGTCCAGGCGTTGCCCATGCCCTCCAGATTCAGGGCAAGCAGTTGTCCTACAACAACATCAATGACACCGATGCCGCTTTTGAACTGGCCAGCGAGTTCGACCCCGCGACCAGCGCCGCTATCGCCATTATCAAGCACGCCAACCCCTGTGGAGTTGCCACGGCACCATCTCTCGCCCAGGCTTATCAGGAGGCGCTATCCTGTGATCCTGTTTCCGCATTCGGTGGCATTATCGCGATGAACCGAACGCTGGATGCGGAAGCTGCGCGGTCCATGGTACAAATATTTACCGAGGTGATCATAGCCCCTGATGCGACAGATGAAGCGAAAGCTGTTCTGGCTGCGAAGAAAAATCTACGACTGTTATTGACCGCTGGAATGGCCGATCCTCGCGCTGAAGGATTGGCGATAAAAACCGTTGCCGGTGGGCTTCTGGTGCAGGATCGAGACCGGGGTAATATCGATGACATTGATCTGAAAGTAGTGACGAAACGCCAGCCGAGTGACGCAGAAATTGCCGATATGCGGTTTGCCTTTCGCGTCGCAAAACATGTCAAATCCAACGCGATTATCTATGTAAAAGATGGTGCGACTGTGGGTATTGGTGCAGGTCAGATGAGCCGTGTTGATTCCTCCCGCATCGCCGCCCGCAAGGCACAGGATGCCGCCGATGCGGCCGGATGGGCACAGCCCAGAACCATCGGGTCCGTTGTTGCCTCGGATGCATTTTTCCCGTTTGCAGATGGCCTGTTATCAGCCGCTGAGGCAGGCGCCACAGCCATTATTCAACCGGGTGGGTCGATGCGCGACGAGGAAGTCATAACCGCCGCTGATGAAGCTGGTTTGGCGATGATCTTTACCGGTATGCGCCACTTTCGGCACTAACTGTTTGTCCCGACACCCTGTTGCTGTTTGACCAGCGGCAGCAGGAGCAAAGCCAGCATGAACAGTACAATCAACGGCATCACACCCACCCGCTGGCTGCCGCTGATGTCGGTAAATACAGCAATGAGGATGGGCGCCAAGAATGCGGTGGCCCTGCCCGACAATGCATAGAGACCAAAAGCCTCGGTCATACGGCCCGGCTCTGCCTGATCCACCATCAATGTGCGCGAAGCGGCCTGCAACGCACCACCGGCGGCTCCGATCAGCCCACCGCAAATATAGAAAACGATATCTGGTATCGCTGACTCCTCAGCCACAGGAACAAAGAAGGCATGCGTAGGGTCAGTCGTGATCACTGTTATGCTGGCAAACATCAAAATCAGTACACTGATGGTGACAACAAATTTCGGCCCTCGATTGGCGTCAAGCCGTCCTCCAAAATACGCCCCCGCGACGCCAGTGAGATTTGCCAGGATGCCAAATACCCCAACCTGAACAATTGACCAGTTCAACACCCCAACCGCATAGATACCACCGAAAGTGTACAAGCCATTAAGAGCATCACGATAAATCATGGAAGAACCGAGATAGGCGAACAGCGAGGTGTTTTGCGGCAGACGTTTGATTGTATTAATCAGATCGCCAATGCCCCTAGACACGGCGCCGGCAATCTTCGGACCACGCTTGATATCCGGGGTGAACAAAAAAAGTGGGATAATAAATATAAGATACCACAAGGCGGTCAGCGGCCCGGTAGCACGCTCGCCTTCCTTCAGTGCGGCATCGATGCCAAATAGCGGCAAAGATCCCAATAAAGTTAATCCCTTTTCATTGCTGGCCATTGTCGCCAGTACGATTACGAGTGTTAAAAGTCCTGCCACATAACCAAGCGCCCAGGCGTTTCCGGACAAACGCCCCAGTTTCTCTCTGGGCACCAGATCAGGCATCATTGCATTGTTGAAGACGGCTGCGAATTCAAATCCAAGCATCGTCAGGCCAAACGCCACCAATATCAGAACAACTGACGTATCCTCCACTGTGTTGGGATAAGCCCACCACAGACCAAAGGACCCAACAATCGCCAGCACTGAAAACAGACCAATCCAGGGTTTTCTCGGACCAGTAGCATCGGCGATTGCTCCCAACACCGGAGAACAAAGCGCAATGACGATGCCGGCAATCGCTGCCGCATATCCCCACTGCGCCTGACCGGTAACCGCATCGGTTGCAACATGTGAGGTAAAGTAGGGTGCAAAAATAAACGTCAAAATCAGCGTATGAAATGGTTGAGCCGCCCAGTCGAACAACATCCAGCCCCAAATTCCCTTTTTGGAAACCGGCGCCATTTCGCCTTGCGCAACACTCATAAACGACACTTCCTCACAAAATTGGATCACCAGCGAAGACCATTCCATGACCGGAGTCCAAACACCAGCCAGTGACCATAGGAGCTAAAGCGTTAACTGCATCAAGACGACATCGAGCCACAGATTGTGCTTGAACCCCACACCCGACAATCGTCCGGACTCAACAAACCCCAGTCTTTTGTGAAGTTGGACCGACGCAACATCGTTGATGTCGGAGTTAGGATGGCAGGCGGCAATGGCGATCATTTGCCGGTAATCTTTTATTCTGCAACTTTCAATCAAACCTTCCAGCAGCGACCGCGCGATCCCCCGTCGCCAATATTTGGGTGCCACGTAAACCGTGCTTTCGACCGTCTTGCTATAGGCCGGGCGTGGCCGGTAGGAACTGACATAGCAATAGCCCGCCACCTCCCCATCAATTTCAGCGACCAGGTAGGGATAGCCTGCTTTGGTCAATGCCGCCATTCGGCCAGCCATTTCGTCGGCCGATGGCGGTTGGTGTTCGAAACTAACAATTTCTTCCAACACCGACCGGGCATAGATCTGTGTAATCGAGGCAATATCTTCAAGTGTGGCTTTTCGAACAATCATCGGATTCACAAAAAAGGGCGCCCATTCAGAGCGCCCTTTTCCATTTAACTAAATGTCGTGACTATTCGCGATTGCCCATAAAACTGAGCAGGAACATGAACATGTTGACAAAATTCAGATACAGGCTCAACGCGCCCATTATCGAAGATTTTGCCAGTGCCTGAGCATTGCCAGCATACATGTCATACTGGAGCTTCAAACGCTGGGTATCATAGGCTGTCAGGCCAGCGAAAATTAGTACGCCGATCACGTTGACCGCAAACGCCAGCGCACCTGACTGCAGGAAGATATTGACGATCGAAGCAAGGATCAGGCCAAACAGTCCCATGATCAGAAATGATCCCATTCCCGAAAGGCTACGCTTGGTCGTGTAACCGTAAAGGCTCAATGCGCCAAATGAAGCAGCGGTTACGAAGAAGGTCTGAACAATGCTGGGAATGTCGTAGACCATGAATATCCACGACATCGAGACACCCATCACCGCAGCAAAAGCGTAAAATATTCCCATGGCTGCCGATTTCGACAGTTTGTTAATGCCAAATGAAATAACCATCACGAAGGCCAGTGGGGCAATCATGAGCACCCATTTTAATGGGCTGTTATACAAAGCGTTGGCGACAGCAGGGTTGTTGGATGCCCAGCTGGCCATGCTGAATGCCGCAACACCGGTCAGTCCGATTGCTGTTGCCATATAATTATAGATGCCCAGCATATAGCTGCGCAGACCCTCGTCGATATCGGCCCGTGTCTGGGTGCCAGCGCGGGTTTGCATTTGATCTCGATAGTCAGCCATATTGATCCCTTTTGAGTTCAGTGCTGGGGTTCCAGCGGTCGACAAAAATCACCGGACAACACTATTGTTTCCGACTTTGTACCCAATATGATGATATTTGTCCCATCTTTCAAGACCCTATCGTGCGACATGGTGTTTCGCTCAGTCTTCACAATTGCGTTGGTTAACGGATTGTAAATGCTCATAGTTCGCGCAGAACCGGTGCAGCTTTCTGGCCCAGAACACGCCACGTTCCAATCAGGCCGAACCCGACGGTAAAAAACAGCGCTGCGATGACGGTAATTATTGCGATTTCAGGCATTAAGGTAAATGTGAACCCCATAATTCCATTGACCACGAACCAGGACGCCATTCCACCTGCCAACAGGGCAAACAAGGCTGTCGCCAGCCCCAGCAACGCATATTCAATGACAAACGCCGAAATCAGGGTGCGCCGGGTTGCGCCCAGAGTTTTTAACACGACCGCATCATGGATGCGCGCCCGATTGCCCGCCGCAAGGGCTCCGCCGAGCACCAGTATTGAAGCAGCCAGGGCCAACAATGCAGCAGCACGAATTGCTGTCGCCAGTTGGCTGATCAAATCATTGACCGCATTCAGTGCATCGCGCACCCGCACAGTGGTGACAGTCGGATATTTGGTCGTTACGGCCTTTAAGATTTCTCCGTCGCGCCTAACCTGAGCGTCCGTTTCTTCGCCACCCAACGTCGATTTTTCACCAACACGCAAAGTCGCCAGATGGGCATGTGGCGCACCGGCAAATGTATTGGGCGAAAACACCATCACGAAGTTCATCGACATCGACTGCCATTCGACATGGCGCAGATTGGACACCCGGGCGCTGATGTTACGGCCAAGCACGTTTACAACGATTACATCACCGACTTTCACGCCGACCTCGTCTGCCTCTTCAGCTGAAAAAGACAACAGGTTTTCACCAATATGATCAGCGTCCCACCATTTCCCTTGTTCCAGTGTCGCATTGGCGGGTAGGTCGGCCGAATAAGTAATTCCGCGGTCACCACGCAAGACCCAACGGCCGCCTTCCTTGGCGTTGATCTTTGCCGACGGTACATCGTTGATGGAAACAATGCGTCCTCTCAACATGGGCAATGTCTGAACTTCACCGTTCGGTGCAATTTCCTTCAGTGACGCCTTAAACGGCTCAAACTCTGTCGATTGAATATCGACAAAGAAGAAGTCTGGGGCTTTCTCAGGTATGTTAGACGAAATCTGATTGCGCAAATTGTTGTCTATCATCGCCAATGCCACCAGCAGCGCCAACCCCAGTCCCAACGAAAGAACTACTGATGGCGTCAGGGCGCCAGGGCGATGAATATTGCCAATAGCCAGTCTAAGTGGTGTCGAACGAACTTGTGGATAGCGCCGGGCAACCCATTGAATTACCGTGGAAACACCCCGAAGCAAAACAAAGGATGCGGCGATCCCACCGACAAATGTCAAGGCAATACGCCTATCTCCTGCTTGATAAATTGCCAGGCCAACCAACGCTGACACGATGATCGCAGTTGAGACCACATAGATCAGCCGTGGCCATGGAGCATCATCCCGCGCCGCATTGCGAAACAGCGCCGTGGCTGGGATATCGCGCGCCTGACCCAATGGCCACAGTGCAAAAGCCAGCGCCGTCAGCAGTCCATAAGCAATCGCTGTCAACAGAGCGGCAGGATGAAATATGTCAGCAGACCCTACAGGTAAAATATCTGCCAGAACGGACTTGGCGATAATCGGCAGCAGAGCGCCGACAACCAAACCGATGGCAATTCCTACCAGCGCCAACAGCAATATCTGAATCAGGTAAACGGAAAACACAAAATACGCCGGCGCACCAAGGCTCTTGAACGAAGCGATAACATGGCTTTTTGTATCTAGAAAAGCGCGTACGGCGTTTGCCACGCCGACACCACCGACAATCAAGGCCGTCAGTCCGACCAGTGTGAGAAACTGAGAAAATCGTTCAACATTGCGGGTTAGTCCCGGCGCTGCATTGACCCGCGAACGGATACGCCACCCAGCTTCCGGAAATCGTTCTTTTGCCTGTTTTACAACGGCTTTAAGATTTACATCACTGCCATCAGAGAGATTTAATCTGGTGGTCCAGTTAACCAGCGACCCAGGTTGAACCAATTTGGTCTGCTCAAGCGCTGCAAGGCTCATGATGACCTTCGGTCCCAAGGCAATACCTTCAGATACCCGGTCAGGTTCGTCTTCAATCGTCCCGGCAATCAAAAGTTCTGCAGATCCAACTTTGATAGTCTGGCCAATCTTCAAATCTAAACGGCTGAGCAGAATCGGATCCACCACCACCGATTTCATATCAAAGGCACCGACCGGTTTGGTTTTTAATACCCCGTCCAGTGGCCAATTGTCGTCAACCGCCTTGAGTTCGATAAGTGACTGGTCGGAACCATCCGGCAACCGTGCCATTGCTCGCATGGTTGCAGCTTCGGACACCTGTCCCTGAGATATAATCCAGGCGCGCTCTGCTGCCGATACCTGCCGGTGTACCGTCCTGAATGCTATATCACCTCCCAGAAGCAACTTGCCTTCCTGGGCAATGCCAGATGTGATCGACCGGGCGACCGAATTGACGCCGGAAATGGCGGCAACCCCAAGAGCAATGCAGGCCAGAAAAACATAAAATCCAGTCAGACCGCCACGCAGTTCGCGCAGCGCAAAACTGATGGCCAGTGATAGTCCCACCGGTTGGGCGATTTTCACGCCAATTGCAGGTGCAGCAGGTGTGGTTACAACGCTCATGCTGCAGTTTTCTTTCCGTTGGAAGGTTTCGCTGCCGAAACTATCTCGCCCGCCCGAACCCGAAGCGTAACATCGCATTGTGACGCCAGACCGGTATCGTGGGTCACCAGAACCAATGTAGTGCCCCGCTCTCTTTGTTTGGTAAATAGCAATTCGGCGATCTGAGCTCCAGTTTCATCATCCAGATTGCCGGTGGGTTCATCTGCCACCAATATTTTTGGGTCCGGTGCCAGGGCACGGGCCATTGCAACACGCTGTTGTTCGCCACCTGACATTTGTGCCGGATAATGTGTCAGCCGTTCTCCCAGGCCGACTGCCTGCAACTCTCGCTTGGCCTTTTCAAATGCATCAGCATCACCAGCCAGTTCCAGTGGCACGGCAACATTCTCCAATGCCGTCATATTGGGAATAAGGTGGAAGGATTGGAACACAATGCCGATATTGCGGCCGCGAAATGCGGCCAGCCCATCTTCATCGAGCTTGGAGAAATCCTCGCCCGCCAGCAGAACATTGCCACTATCGACCCGCTCCAACCCGGCCATCACCATCAACAAGGTGGACTTGCCTGATCCGGAGGGCCCGACGACCCCCACGCTCGTACCCATATTTACGTTAAGGCTGATGCCGCGCAGCACATGGACCCGAGATGCCCCTTCACCAAGTGTCAAATGTATATCTTGCAGCGATATGACTGGTACTGAAGGAGTCTCTAACATTGAATTGCCACCGTTCTTATATAGATTCTACCTGAGCAGAATGGTCAGCCTCACCAATGCAGTTCGCGTGGTTTGGTACAGGCGTTCCGCCTGATATGGAATTTTAATGGGAAATGTCAAAGTGATACACATTAAATTTATGCAAGGTTGGATGCGACGAATTTACATTTTGATGATTTCCGTCCTGTTCGCAATGGCTCCAACCTCGGTATTTTCTTCTGAATCAGACCAAGGCCCCATTATAGTCGTGCTCGGCGACAGCCTGGTTGCAGGCTATCAACTGCCAGCTGGTACTGCTTATCCGGATCGCTTGCAACTTGCTCTCCAAAACAAGGGGGTCAGTGCCAAAATCATCGGAGCCGGGGTATCCGGAGACACATCCAGCGGTGGCTTGTCCCGGTTGGCCTGGTCCGTCGCCGACGGAACCGACGCCGTCATTCTGGAGCTTGGTGCAAACGACGCATTACGGGGCCTGCCACCAAAAACCACTGCCGACAATCTTGAAAAGATGGTTCAACAACTGCTCGACCGGAATATCAAAGTGTTATTGGTGGGCATCTTGGCGCCCCCGAATATGGGGGAGGACTATGCCGCAGCCTTCAATCCCATTTATCGGCAATTGGCTGAAAAGTACGACATTCCGCTATATCCGTTTTTCCTCGATGGCGTCATAACCGTTGATGGCATGACGATCGCCGACGGCATGCACCCCAACGAGCAAGGTGTCGATGTCATGGTAGAAAAAATGTTGCCAATTGTGGAGCGCCTTATCGAGGATCTAAGACCCACACCTTAGGGCCGCACAGGCTTTATAATTCAAACCGAACCAACAGATCCTTGGCATCAATCTGGTCGCCACGTTTAACGCAGATTTCGGCCACTTTGCCATCGGCTTCGGCGTGCAGAGCGGTCTCCATCTTCATCGCCTCGATCGAACAGATCACATCTCCAGCACTGACCTCCTGACCGACTTCAACCATGATGGTTGAAATCACCCCAGGCATCGGTGCACCAACTTGAAGGGCATTTCCTTCATCGGCTTTTGGGCGCGCGACAATGGCGTCGCCACCTCGCAACCGATCAGGCACCCGAGCCCGCCGCGGCTGTCCGTTAAGCTCGAAGAAAACCGTGACCATGCCCTGATCATCCATGTCGCCAAATGCCAGGCAGCGAATAACCAGCAGCTTGCCCCGTTCGATCTCAACCCGGATTTCGTCACCGGGCTGCATCCCATAGAAATAGTTCGGCGTTGGCAAAGCCCCCATCGGTCCATAGGCTGTCTGTGCCAGCGCGTAATCTGTGAAAACCTTTGGATACATCAGAAAGGAAGCAAATTCCTGATCACTGACGGCACGGCCAATCGTCTTTTCTACTTCCTTGCGAAGTTTTTTCATATTGGCCGGCTTGAGCAATTCGCCAACCCGCTTGGTGATGGGTTTTTTGCCCTTCAATACCTTCTTTTGAATCTCTGCGGGAAATCCGTCTGCCGGACGGCTGAGATCACCACGCATGAGTGAAACCACCGAGTCGGGAAAGGCGATGTCTTTTTTGGGATCTTCCACATCGGCGACGGTAAGGTCCTGGCTAACCATCATCAAAGCCATGTCACCAACCACTTTGGAAGACGGTGTCACTTTGACGATGTCACCAAACATTTTGTTAACGTCAGAATAAGTGCGCGCTACTTTAGTCCATTTGGTTTCCAAACCCAGCGAACGCGCCTGCTCTTTCAAATTGGTGTACTGCCCCCCCGGCATTTCATGCAGATAAACCTCCGACGCCGGTGCTTTCACATCGCTTTCAAAGGCCGCATATTGAGCCCGCACCTGCTCCCAATACAAGGAGATTTCGCGGATCGCATCAATGTTCAGGTCCGGGTCGCGACGATTGCCGCTCAACGCCTCGACGATTGAACCAAGACATGGCTGAGAGGTGCCGCCCGATAAAGCATCCATCGCTGCATCTACGGCATCAACACCAGCATCAACAGCTGCCAATACGGTGGCTGCTGAGATGCCGGATGTATCATGCGTATGGAAATGGATCGGAAGGTCAGTTTCCTGTCGCAGGGTTTTGAACAGCTTGGTGGCGGCAGCCGGTTTCAGCAAGCCAGCCATGTCCTTGATACAGATGATGTGACATCCGGCCTTGTCCAGTTCGTGAGTCAGGTCGACATAATATTGCAGATTGTATTTTGGTCGCGATTCATCCAGCAAATCGCCGGAATAGCAGATTGCGCCTTCACACAGCTTGCCGGTTTCCAGAATGGCATCAATGGATACGCGCATGTTGTCGACCCAGTTGAGGCAATCGAATACCCGGAACAGATCAACCCCACCCTTTGCCGCCTCATGGATGAACTGACGCACCACATTGTCAGGGTAACCGGTATAACCCACACCGTTTGAGCCGCGCACCAGTGCCTGCAGCAAGATATTGGGTGCTCGCTCGCGAATAGCCGCCAAACGAGCCCATGGGTCTTCCGTTAAAAACCGCATGGAAACATCAAAAGTTGCACCACCCCAACATTCCAATGAAAGAAGTTCTGGCAGTGCTTTTGAATAGGCACCGGCCACCGCTTCAATATCGTAGCTCCGCATGCGGGTGGCCAACAGTGACTGATGACCATCGCGCATGGTGGTGTCGGTCATCAGAACTTTTTTCTGGCGACGCATCCATTTTGAAAACGCTTGCGGCCCGTCTTTTTCCAAGCGTTGACGGGTGCCAGGTTTGACTTCCAGGTCAAACCAAGGGGCTTCGGGCGCGGCTGCATTTTCTTTCGGCTTCACCCGGTCACGTGCTTCCGGATGACCATTGACCGAGACATCAGCAAGATAGTTGAGCAAGCGGGTTGCCCGGTCGCGCCGCTTCACCTTGTGAAAGAGTTCCGGGGTCGTATCGATGAATTTGGTTGTGTATGTATTGTTGCGAAATTTCTTGTGAGTGATGATATTTTCAAGAAACGTCAGATTGGTTGCAACACCCCTGATGCGGAACTCACGCAACGCCCTGTCCATGCGTGAAATTGTTTCTTCCGATGTTGGCGCCCAGGCCGTCACTTTCTCCAGCAACGGATCATAGAAACGGGTAATGACGGCTCCAGAATAGGCAGTGCCACCATCCAGGCGAATACCAAATCCGGTGGCACCACGATAAGCTGTTATCCGGCCATAGTCAGGAATGAAGTTCTGTTCAGGGTCTTCTGTCGTGATACGACACTGCAGGGCATGGCCATTCAGCTTGATATCGCTCTGCTCCGGCACGCCGGATTTTTTGGTACCTATCTTATGGCCATCAATCAGGTGGATCTGTGCCTTGATTATGTCGATGCCGGTGACTTCTTCCGTGACAGTATGCTCAACCTGCACCCGCGGGTTCACCTCGATAAAATAGAACTCCTCGGTATCTATATCCATCAGGAATTCGATGGTTCCCGCACCCAGGTAATTTGTTTCATTGGCAATCAGCAGGGCGTATCCACACAATTCCTGCCGCTTTACTTCGCTCAAATAGGGCGCAGGTGCCCGTTCAACCACCTTCTGATTACGTCTTTGAACGGAACAGTCTCGTTCAAACAGATGAACGGAGGTGCCCTGTCCATCGCCAAGAATCTGAACCTCAACATGGCGAGCGTTCTCAACCAGTTTTTCCAGATAGATTTCATCCTTGCCAAAAGCGGCGGCAGCTTCACGGCGGGCTTCCAGCGCCTCATTTTCCAGATCTTCTTCAGAACGAATGACACGCATACCACGGCCACCGCCGCCCCAGGAGGCTTTCAGCATGATTGGATAACCGATTTCACCGGCCATCGCCTTGATCTTTTTCATATTATTCGGCAACGGCTTGGTTGCAGGCACCACCGGCACTGAAGCGGCCACAGCAAGATTGCGGGCAGCAACCTTGTTGCCCAAAGAGCGCATTGTTTCGGCCTTCGGGCCAATAAATGTGATACCGGCTTCTTCGCATGCATCAACAAATTCCGGGCTTTCAGACAACAGGCCGTAGCCGGGATGAATCGCATCGGCACCTGAAAGTTTGGCAACACGAATGACTTCTTCAATCGACAAATAAGATTCAATTGGACCCATGGGCTTGATCAAATGTGGGCCAGTCCCGATCTGATAAGCCTCATCGGCCTTGAATCGGTGTAGAGCAAGCTTGTCTTCCTCGGCCCATATCGCAACGGTTTTCAGGCCAAGTTCGTTTGCTGCGCGAAAAACACGGATCGCAATTTCAGAACGGTTGGCAACGAGAATTTTTTTTATGGCCATATGTAAAGGGAGGGGTCCAAGATGAAGGGAACCCACCCAGTATACAGTGCCACAATGCCAATCGATAGTGCGTGTTAATGCTGATGGCCAATTTCACGCAGCATTCTATCGATTAACTCTCGATAATGTTGTGTCGTACGGGCTATGCCGGGCGTATCTGATCAACTGGCAGATGAATCGTGAAATTCTCACGTATCCAACTATCAGTTTCATCGTCAAGATGGTCTGGAAAAACTTCCGCCAACACTTTGCGCTTTCGCTCTACGGCCAGCTGAACAATGTCTGGCTTGCCCAGTTCCGCCCATTCCTTCGGCGAAAATCTATTGGCCAGATCTGGATAGAGATATTCCTTTTGCATCAGATCCAGCGTTTGTCCGTGACCAAGATAATGCCCCGGTCCGTCGACGCAAACATCGCGCATCGCTTCAATGCTCAAGGTCGTGTCGTTGACCTCAATACCGCGCACACAGCGCAGCGCCTGACCCAGCGCATCATTGTCCAGAAACAGGCTCTCCAGACAAAAACCCATCAAGGAGCCATGCATTCCAGCTGCTTCATAGACCATGTTGGTTCCGGCCATGCCCGCCAGAACATAAGCGATACCTTTTTCCCAGCCAGCTTGAATGTCAGGCATTTTGGCATCGCACATGCCCGCTGCCGATCCGCCAGGCAAGTTGTAATAATTGGCCATTTGACCGCAGGCTGCTGTCAGCAGGGCCTGTTCACCAGAACCACCAGACATCGCCCCGGTACGCAAATCAGAGACAAACGGCCAAGTGCCAAATATTGCCGGATGACCAGGCACCAAAGCATTGACAAAGACAAGTCCGGCCAGAACTTCGGCGACTGCCTGAACCACTGCTCCGGCAATTGCTGCTGGTGCAGTGGCTCCTGCCTGTCCGGCTGACAAGAGCAGCACCGGCATGCCGCCATAGACACACGCCTCCAGAACATCGGTCGCATCAGGGGCAAACCGCAGCGGTGGCACAACAAAGCAGTTGGAATTTGACACGAAAGGGCGTTCTCGAAACTTCTCTTCACCACCCGCGACTTTGTACAACATCTTCAGGGCATCAGGCACATATTCTGCCAGTGTGAAAGACGTACCAATATGCTTGGTAGTGCCTTTCAGACACGCATAAAGCGTGTTCATATCCAGCTCGTGTGGATCGACAACATCCCGCGCCACCATAGGACGCTGGAAGAAGTGGATGTTGTCCAAACCTTCAACTATCCGCGCCGCATCGTAGATGTCTTTCAGATAGCTCTCACGATATTCGTTTTTCTCCACGTCAACCACATGCACAGCAGCACCTGCTGTACCAAAGTGAACTTTATTCCCCTGCGGATGCAGATCGTACTTTGTTTGGCGACCGTGAACGACAAGGTTCCGGTTGGCATTTTTGATCGTATCCAGCACGACATGACGTGGGAAGCGAAGTCGTTGGTCATCCCCCATGATTGCGCCAAGTTTTTCGCAAGCCGCTACGCAGGTCGGTGTTGCCTGGGACAGGCCGATATTTTCCAGCACGTCCAGCACCGCTTCATGAACTTTCTCAACATCACGATCGGTCAACGGTTTGTACGTGTCCCCGACGATTCCCGCACGAACCGGTTTGATGTCCTCGGTCAGTGGGGCCGCACGAAGCTCGCGGCGAGCCTGACGTCCTCCAGATCGGCCAGCGCCGCGAGCGACGCGAGCTCGTTGAGGCGTCGCAGCATTTGCTTCTTCAGGTACACTCATATTTTCCTCCCAGAAATCAGTTCAAAACCGACCACACAGTGTTTGTTCAGGCTTCTCCCGCCTTCATCATCTTATCGACTTCACCGCCTGCCATGGCGTTCCCCAGTCCGGAGAAATCACCAAGTCCCAACATGGAAGTGCCGATATCCGCGACGATGCCATGGGTAACGCGGGCGAGCGCGCCGCCAATTGAAATGCGGGCCGCACCAATTTTGGCAAAATCATCGCGCGAATATTGAGTAAATTTCCCAGCGCACAAAACATTCACTGGCGTCGATACTGATGAGCAGATGTTTGCCAGGTCCTCAAATTTGGGAGGCATCGGACAATAAACAACATGCGCGCCTATCGTTTCATAAGCCTGTAGTCGACGAATTGCTTCTTCCACGTCGTAGGATCCCAGCATGACACCATCAGCCCGGGCGCAGATTGTAAACTCGATCGGCAAGGCTTCAGCTGCTTCCAACGCTGCAGCCATACGCGCTACCGCAATATCGAATTCATAGGACGGCCGTTGAGGGTCCATGGTGGAATCTTCAAGCGTACAGCCGACAAGGCCAACTTCAGCCGCCATTTCAACAGTCTCGGCCACTCCGTCCGGGTCATCGGCAAAACCATTTTCCAGATCCGCACTTACCGGAACTCCAACTGCCCGAACCATGTCTTCGCAATGGTCTAACATTTCATCGCGCGACACATTGCCCATATCCGGTCGCCCCAAGGTAAAGGCGTATCCACTGGAGGTTGTCGCAATTGCTTTTGCGCCGAGGCCGGCCAGCATTTTTGCACTGCCGACATCGTAGGCGTTGGGAATGATAAACGGATCACCGGCAACGTGAAGTTCCCGAAATAGAACGGCTTTGTCTTCCTGGTCCATTAGGCTTTTACCCTTTCTGATTTGGGGTCGTATAGAGGTTTCAAACTGGCAGTCGCCCCAACCCGGATACCGGCAATTTCGATCTCGTAGTCTGACCCCAATATCTGGTCCGGTGTTTCGGACTTGCAGGGCACGTAGCCCATGCCGATGGCGGCACCCAAGGTGTGACCGTAATTGGCTGAGGTGACATAAGAGACAATCTCACCGTCGCGCAAAATCGGCTCGTTGTGATAGATCATTGCCTCACTGTCCTGCAAAAGAAATTGCATCATCCGCATTTCCAGACCGGTTTCTTTTTTGGCCAAAACGGCATCGCGGCCAATAAAATCCGGCTTGCCGGTTTTAACTGCAAAACCCAGTCCTGCCTCGAGCACATGGTCCTCTTCGGTGATATCATGGCCGAAATGACGGAAACCTTTTTCAATGCGCAGAGAGTCCATCATGTGCATGCCGCATAACTTCATACCGAACTCCGCTCCGGCTTCCATCAGTGTCTCAAATCCATGGGCGGCCATATCGCTGGACAGATAAATTTCCCATCCAAGTTCACCCACATAGGTGACACGGTGGGCGCGGGCGAGGCCCATGCCCAGTTCGATTTCGTGGGCCTGTCCAAATGGGTGATTATGATTTGACCAGTCATGTGGAGAGGCCTTTTCCAGAACCTTGCGCGCATTCGGACCCATAATAGCCAGTACGCCTTCTGCGGCGGTCACATCGACTATCACCACATTGAATGCATCTTTGTGTTTGCCCATCCACGACAGTTCGCGTGGCACGGTGGCAGCTGGTGTAACGACGATATAGGCTAATTCCGATAGCCGGGTGACCGTCACATCGGCCTCAATCCCGCCCCTTGAATTCAGGAATTGGGTATAGACTATTTTGCCGGTTGGAACCGAAACATCATTGCCACAAATGTAGTTGAGGAAGCTTTCGGCGTCAGGGCCTTCAACCCGTATCTTGCCGAAAGATGACATGTCGTACATGCCAACATTGTTACGCACAGCTTCATGTTCACGGCGCGAATTTTCAAACCAGTTTTGACGGCCCCAGGAATATTGATACTCCCGCTCCTGTCCTTCATCGGCAAACCAATTGGCGCGTTCCCATCCGGCTACTTCTCCAAACACCGCTCCTTGCGCTTTAAGATGTTCGTGAAACGGGGTACGGCGCACCCCGCGCGCGGTCGCCATCTGGCGATAGGGAAAATGGTCGGCATAGAGCAAGCCCAGAGACTCCTTGACCCGCTCAAACAGATAGGTCCTATTGCCCTGAAACGGCTGCATGCGTCGAATATCCACATCGGAAATATCGAAAGGTGGATGGCCATGCTCCATCCAGTGCGCCAGCGCCATGCCTGCGCCGCCGGACGATTGAATACCGATCGAGTTAAACCCCGCACAAACCCAGAAACCTGACAGATTGGGTGCTTCACCCAGGTGATAGGCATCGTCAGGTGTGAAACTCTCTGGTCCATTGAAAAAAGTGTGTATGCCAGCCTGCTCTAGCATCGGCATACGGTTGACGGCGTTTTCCAGAATCGGCTCGAAATGATCAAAATCTTCGGGCAATTGGTCAAAGCAAAAATCTTCGGGAATGCCGTTCATGGCCCAGGGTTTTGAAACCGGCTCAAAAGCACCTACCAATAATTTTCCTGCGTCTTCCTTGTAATAGGCACATTCATCGGGAACGCGCAGCACCGGCAATTGGGTCAGCCCCTCGATCGCTTCGGTGACAATATAAAAATGTTCACAGGCATGAAGTGGAACTGTCACACCCGCCATGCGCCCGAGTTCGTGAGCCCACATGCCACCGCAATTGACCACGTAATCCGCTTCGATTGATCCGGTGTCATCGCTGCCATCGCGTGCCCAGGTGACACCTGTGACACGGCCATTTTTTTGGCCGATCGATGTGACTTTCACGCCTTCGATCACCCGACCACCATTCTGGCGGGCTCCCTTGGCCATCGCCAGAGCAATGTTGGCGGGATCGCCCTGCCCGTCCAGCGGCAAATAGACGGCACCTTTGACATCATCGACGTTAAGGTGCGGATATCTCTGTTTCACCTCTGCAGCAGATATTTCATCAACGTCCACACCAAATGCGCGGGCCATTGAAGCCTGACGAAATATTTCCTGCTTGCGTTCATCCGTCAGCGCAACTGTGATCGACCCGCAGCGTCGGAATCCAGTGGCAACACCTGTTTCGGTTTCCAGATCGCCGTAAAGTTCCTGCGAATACTTGGCCAGTCGAGTCATGTTTTTGGTTGCACGCAATTGGGCAATCAGGCCGGCAGCATGCCAGGTGGTGCCTGAAGTCAGCTGCTTACGCTCCAACAGCACAACATCCTTCCAACCTTGTTTGGTCAGGTGATAGGCAACCGAACAGCCAGCCACCCCCCCGCCAATAACAACGGCTCGAGCTTTTGTTGGTATGGTATTTTTAGCAGACATTATAATTGCCCCGTGATCTGGTGACCAGCTTGAACCAGCCGTTGGGCCAGCTTTGCAATATGTGCCGGGCCCACTTCACAGCACCCGCCAACAATCGTTGCGCCAGCATCAATCCATCCCATGGCATGGTCTGCATATTGATCTGGTCCGAGATCTGATCGTGTTTCCAGGTCTTCGACAGTGCCACCAAGGATCAATTCGTCAGCTTTGGCAAATCCATTTGCGTAGCCACCAAAGGGTAAACCTGTTCTGGCAAGATCCGGCAAAGCCTGAGTGACTGCTTCCGGCCAGCAACAATTGATTAGAACGGCAGATGCGCCGGCCTGTACCGCCGCCTGCGCCCCTTCTGATACCGATTCTCCGGATCGCAAGCGGGTGCCATCCTCATCCATAGCACTCATACCGCACCAAACCGGTTTCCCCGACTCAACGGCCGCCTGAACCGCTGCCTTGACTTCCTTGAGCGAAGATAACGTCTCGCAGATGAAAACATTCACCGCCTGCTGCTGCTCTGCAACGACGCGACGATAGGTTTCCAGACAGATCTCAAACGACGGCAGGTTTTCAGGATGATAGGATCCAAATAGCGGTGGCAGGCAGCCCGCAATCGTAATGTCATTTTCCCCAATGGCCTTGCGACAAATTTCTATGGCTTTTGCTTGCAATGGTTGAAACAGCTTTTCACTTGCATCCCGCGCCAAACGTTCCGGAGTTGCTGAATAACTGTTTAACGTCAACACTTTGGCCCCCGCTTCAATATAGTCGCGGTGAATAGCTTCAACGATTTCAGGCTCATCCATCATCACTTGTGCTGACCAAAGCGGTGCGGGTGGAAGAGCGGAGCGGCGAATGAGTTCCTGACCCATTCCGCCATCCAAAAGAACGATTTGGCTCATGCCCGGATCCTCTCATTTTTTGGATCCCAGAGTGGCTGATCTTCCTGCACGACCGCTCTGCAGCGTTTGCCATAAATCTCAACTTCCAGTTCATTGCCTGGTTCGGCGAACTCAGCTTTCACCATTCCGAGTCCGATTGACTTGTTGACCCGATGGCCATAGCCACCCGATGTGGTTTCTCCAATGACCTGGTCATCTTTCCAGATGGTCGCCATATAAGGTGCATCACAATCACCGGCGTCGATGACGAGAGTAACAAAGCGCTTTGCCGAGCCTTGCTGCATTTCATTTTGCAGTGCCGCCTTGCCGCGAAACGCTTCCTTGTCCAATTTCACAAAGCGGCCAAGTCCACCTTCCAATACCGTATAATCGGTCGACAAATCACCTTTCCAGGCACGGTAACCTTTTTCCAATCGCATGGAGTTCAGCGCATACATACCGAAAGGCCTGGCACCGGCAGCAACAATAGCGTCGTAGACTTTTGCCATCGATGCAATTGGTCCGTGCACCTCCCAACCCAGTTCACCAGCAAATGATACCCGCGCCAGAGCGACCTGTTCACCAGCCAGCTCAGCCTGTTGAACCGACAACCATGAAAGGCTGAAATCCGCATCTGACAATCCTGACAGGATTTTTCGAGATTCGGGCCCTGAGACGATGAATGTATTAAATTCTGCCGTGTGATCGGTCAGTTGCACGCCCTCTGCCAAGTGTTTTTTCAACCATTCAAAATCGTGCCATTGGGCCAGCGCGGCGGTGATCAGGGTAAAATGGTCGTCACTATGACGCATGATCGACATTTCGGTGACGATGCGGCCTTTTTCATCGGCGAAATAGCCCAGATTCATGCGCCCAACTTTGGGCAGGCCCCCGGTGATCTGCTGACGCAACCAGTCTGCAGTGCCGTCTCCTGATAGATTAAAACGGGAGAATCCTGGCAAATCAAGAATGCCGCAATTGTCACGGACTGCCTCAACCTCTTCTTTAATACGCCGTTCCCATGGCCCCTTGCGGCTCCATGTATGAGTGGCTTCTACTGATATGTCGTCGCCGGATTTGGCGAACCAGTTAGCGCGCTCCCATCCATTATAGGCGCCCATGACGCCGCCAGAGGCTATGATCCTGTCATGCACCGGAGATCGCTTTTTGTTGCGCGCGGCAGGCCACTCATGATGTGGGAAATGCATGGCATATTCATTGCCATAAACCTCCATGCCTTTTTGATTGCAGTAATCCTGATCGCAGTAATTCGTGAAACGACGTGGATCAACCGCCCACATGTCCTGTTCCGTCGACCCTTCAATAATCCATTCTGAAAGCACTTTGCCAGCGCCACCAGCCTGACAAATCCCAAAGGTAAAAACTGCTGCTTCAAATGCATTGGGCACGCCAGGCATCGGACCAACCAGAGGATTGCCATCTGGCGTATAGGGAATTGGGCCGTTAATGACCTTGTTGACGCCAACAGATCCCAACATCGGCACCCGGGCCATGGCATCTTCAATATGCCATTCGATGCGATCCAGATCATCGGGATAGAGCTGGAAGGAAAAATCTTCTGGCATCGGATCATCTGCCGTCATCCAGTGGCCGCGGCAATTATTCTCATATGGGCCAAGATTCAGGCCGAATTTTTCCTGGCGCAAATAGTAGGATGAATCGACATCTCGCAGCAGCGGCAACTTTGCTCCGGCATCCGTGCTCCAGGCTTCCAGTTCGGGAATTTCATCGGTCAGCAAATATTGATGGCTCATGGTCATCATTGGCAGCAGACGACCGCCATATGGGCGGAACCATTCGGCAACCCGCTGAGCATAATAACCAGCGGCATTGACAACAAATTCGCATGTAATCGACCCCTGCTCGGTCTCAACGGTCCACTGATTACCGTCCCAGGAGACACCTGTTGCCGGACAGAATCGAAAAATTCGAGCGCCCATATCGCGAGCGCCCTTAGCCAGTGCCTGGGTCAGCTGAGCCGGATCGATATCACCGTCATAAGGATCGTATAAACCACCTTCCAGATCATGAGTTTCCAAAAACGGATAGCGCTCTTTCAAATCCGCAACAGAGCACATCTCAATGTCCAGGCCCTGGTAGCGTCCCATGCCCTTTACCCGCTCGAACTCTTCCATCCGCTCGGTTGAGTGGGCCAGACGAATTGAGCCGGTGACGTGATAATTCATTGGATAATCGACTTCGACGCCCAGGCGGCGGTAAAGCTCCGTCGAGTAACGTTGCATGTTCATGACGCCCCACGAAGCCGAAAATGTTGGAATGTTACCTGCAGCATGCCAGGTCGAACCTGCGGTCAATTCGTTCTTTTCCAACAGGACACAATCAGTCCATCCCGCCTTGGCCAGATGATACAGGCCGGAGGTCCCCACACAGCCTCCACCGATGATAACGACGCGGGCGTGAGAAGGGAGTTTGGTTTTTGGATTTTCACCTGTCTCGGTCATGGATTTACTTTCAATAGACGGGTGGACTGACCACCCAGATCACAACAGCAGGCTCGTCGCCCGGATTCTTCCAACGGTAGGGTTTGTTTTCAAATCGAAACGAATCTCCTGAATTGAGGTCAAACCATTGCTCATCAATGCAGAATTTCAGTTGTCCGGAGACCACATAACCTGCCTCCTCGGTGTGACGCAGCACGCTATTTTCCATCTCTGCTCCGGGCTGGAAGACCGAGCGAAACATTTCAAATGAGCCACCGAGATCTGGCGACAACAATTCTTCAACAATACCGGATTCAGCGGTTCCCAGCACGCGACGGGAATCGGCTCGCACGATCAGGCCCAACTCAACTTCATTTTGACTTTCATTGGCAAAGAACCAACTGGTCGGCACATCCAACGCAGCAGAGATCGCCCGAAGATCATCAATTGACGGAGATGACAGGCCACGTTCCACCTGACTGATAAATCCAACAGACCGACTGATCTTGATGGCCAGTTCATTGAGGGTGAGGCCGCGCGACTTGCGCAGTCCACGCACGTCATTGCCCAGCGCTTCCGCTGTGGCATCGCCCACACTGTGCTGCACTGCTAAACCCATGGCCGACCTCCGTGATTTCATAGAAGACTCATGTTCATGAAAAAATCAAGAATAATTTCACGAAACCCGGTCAATTGACGCATGTTTTCATTTGCGCAATTATGAATGAACGACCCTCAATTGAAATGATTTCATGCCTGATCACAAAATCGTCGACGATGCCATCACTTCGCGCCGGTCATTACGGGCCTTTTTGCCGACCGAAATACCCCGTTCTGAAATTGAAACAATCCTGGAGGTCGCCGCCCGCGCGCCATCCGGTACAAATATGCAACCGTGGAAGGTTTATGTTGTCACCGGACGGACGAAAGTGCGGCTGTCACAAGCTGTATTAAATGCATTCAACGATCCGGATTATTTGGCTAAAAATGCCTACAAATATTATCCTGACAAATTTTTTGAACCCTATCTGACCCGTCGCCGCACCATCGGTTGGGACCTTTATTCGAGACTGGGAATAGAAAAAGGCGATAAGGACAAAATGCATGCCCAACACGGCCGTAATTTCCTGTTCTTCGACGCCCCGGTCGGACTGGTTTTCACGGTCGACGAAAGATTGGAAATCGGCTCATGGCTCGATTATGGCATGTTTTTGCAAAACATCATGGTCGCCGCGCGCGGCAGGGGGCTCGACACCTGCCCGCAAGCCGCTTTTGCTCCCTATCACAAGGTGATGAGACCGGTGATGGACGTTCCGGAAAGTGAAATTGTTGTCTGTGGCATGGCACTGGGCCACGCAGATCTGACGGCCCCTGAAAACGGCGTCATCAGCGAAAGAGAACCATTATCGGAATTTGTCAGGTTTCTCGACTGACTCTACTGAGTCTCCACCTGTGTTTTCGATTCATCCTGAGGTGTTGGCATTGAATCGAGGAGGTCAAAAATCACCTGAGGCTCAACAACCTGCTGCCACCGCGCCTTTTCTGCACCATCCTTGCCAATCAAAATGACTGTCAGTCCGTGTGTATTCGGTTGGTACAGCTTTCTTAGTTCGCGGGCCGTGCCGCGATTTATCGAAACATAACCAATAGCAGCACTTGTTTCCTGCGATCCGGTAGTGCTCAGCACAACCATATCCCGTTGGCGAAGATCTGGACGATAACCACGCAACAGGTCGACTTGCTTGTCGAGAGGAGCAAAGCTGCGCGACTTGGCAAACAAAAGGAGCGGGCGTTTGACCCCTTGAAGATGCGTCAAGGGATCGGCGGCCATGGCACCGATGCTCCAGAAAACCACAAAAATTGTTGCAACGGAAAATACGCTTCTCATCATGGTCCTAATCTAGGCATTATGAGAAGCGGTTGCCACTACATTCCGTTTTTATGTTTTATCCAGCGATGCACTTATGCAACGTCACTATAGGCCCTCAATACTGCTGCACCCATTTCGACGGTTCCGATCAGTTGCATGCCGTCGCTCATAATGTCGCCGGTACGCAAACCACTGTCCAGCACACTGGCGATGGCGCCGTCCAGTCTGTCTGCTTCTTCTATCATCTCAAACGAATAGCGCAGGCACATCGCCAAAGACGCAATCATGGCAATCGGGTTGGCAATGCCCTGGCCAGCAATGTCTGGCGCTGAACCATGCACTGGCTCATACATGGCTTTGCGCTTGCCGGTTTTGGGATTTGGCGCGCCCAAAGAGGCCGATGGCAACATGCCCAATGAACCGGTCAGCATAGCAGCCACATCAGACAGCATGTCACCAAACAGATTATCGGTGACAATAACATCAAACTGTTTTGGATTGCGCACCAGCTGCATGCCGCCGGCATCTGCCAGCATGTGGCTCAGTTCAACATCTTCGTACCCGTTCTTGTGGGTAGCCGTAACAACTTCGTTCCACAGCACGCCGGACTTCATAACGTTGCGTTTTTCCATGGAACAAACACGATTGTCACGTGTGCGGGCCAGTTCAAAGGCCATCGCCGAAATGCGTTCAATTTCATAGGTGTCATAGATTTGAGTATCGATGGCCCGTTTTTGGCCGTTGCCGAGATCTGTGATGGATTTAGGTTCGCCAAAATAGACACCGCCCGTCAGCTCTCGCAGGATAAGAATGTCAAGGCCTTCAACAAGTTCTTGCTTCAAAGACGAAGAACCGGCGAGTGCCGGGTAGCAGATGGCCGGGCGCAGGTTGGCATAGAGTTCCATATCCTTGCGCAAACGAAGCAACCCTGCTTCGGGGCGCTGTTCATAAGGCACGCTGTCCCATTTGGGGCCGCCCACCGCGCCGAACAGAACCGCATCTGCAGCCATCGCTTTTTCCATGTCTGCATCGGAAATGGATTCGCCGTGTGCATCATAAGCTGCACCGCCAACCAGACCCTCGTCCAGTTCAAACCCCGCGGCCTCTTCGGCATTCATATGATCGATGATTTTACGAACTTCAGCGAAAGCTTCTGGTCCGATTCCATCTCCGGGAAGAAGAAAAAGTTTGCGATTTGCCATTATTGTGTCCTGTTATTTAACTCAGCTGCGCCATTCTTCGATGCAGGTGACTGGTCTGGGCAAGGCATAAAGGGGCGCTCGTGGATTATCAAGACACTTACAGAACGAGCCTGATGGCGATGGTGGTTTTATCCAGCACGGCCCTGGGATTGGGACATGCGGCAGCTCAAAAAGGACCGGGTTTTGACCTGCCATTGGACTGTAATGGCGATGCGCCTTGTCTGGTACAGAATCTTTTAGATATGGATACCGGTCCAGGACAACGAGATCCATTTTGCAACCGCGCCACATTCAATAATCATAAGGGAACCGACATCCGGCTGCGCAACATCGCCGACATGCAGCGATGGGGCAATATACTGGCTATGGCCGACGGTGTGGTGAAGGCCACACGTTCCAACATGAATGACAGACTTTGGCTGACAGATGCCGATAAACACCACTTTAAGGATCGCGAATGCGGCAATGGCCTGTTCATCGATCATGGCAAAATTAACGGCGCCGGATTCACTACCCAACTGTGCCATATGGCCCGCAACAGCATATCGGTTCGCACTGGAGACTCTGTAAAACGTGGTCAGAGGATCGGGCGCATGGGCCTGTCCGGCGCAACCCAGTTTCCCCATATCCACGTTTCCGTTCGCAAGGACGGAAAGGTCATTGACCCGGTAACTGGAAGATTGCCCGGCGCAATATGTGGTTCGGCTAATCGGGCAAAATCGCTATTTTCAACTGAAGCTTTGGACATCTTGCAAAGGAGTCGTTTTCGGCACTTTGTTGAAGACGGATTTGCCGGTCAGACAGTGAACGGAAAACAGGTTTTGCAAGGCGGCTATCAACAGCCCAAAACAAACAGACCGCTGGTCTATTTTGCCAAATTCATCAATTTGAAAAAAGGCGACTTTATTCGACTGAGTATCACCGGGCCCAAGGGTCTGTATGCCCGCTCGCAGACCAAACCGCTGACCCGCAGAAAATCAACATTCACAGCCTATGTCGGGAAGAAACGCCCCCCTAAATCTGGCATTTATCAGGGACAGGTCGATCTTGTTCGCAATGGCAAAGTTTTCAGTTCGCACAAATCGAAGCTGGAGAATTTGTAAACAAACAGGGTGTCGTCGCAGCGCGATACCGACACCCCTATTGGAATTTTTAACAGAAAGCAGATTTATGCTTCTTTATTGTCTTCTGAATTTTCAGCAGCCGCAGCTTCTTCCGCTGCCTTTGCTGCTGCATCTTCAGCGGCTTTTTCTTCTGCCAATTGCTGTGCTGCAGCGACCTTTTCAGCCTCTAGACGTTCCTTTTCAGCAAGGAATGCGGCGCGCTCGGCATCATTCAGCTTTTTCGAACGGATGCCGGTATTCTCAACGATACGGGCAGACTTACCGCGACGTCCACGCAGGTAATAAAGTTTGGCTCGGCGTACTTTACCGCGGCGAACGACTTCAACACCTTCAACCAGTGGCGAGTATATCGGAAATACGCGCTCTACGCCCTCACCGTAAGAAATTTTGCGAACGGTAAAGCTTTCGTTGATGCTTGAGCCCTTGCGCGCAATGCAAACACCTTCATACGCCTGCACACGCGTGCGGGTACCTTCGGTCACACGCACCAGAACGCGAACTGTATCACCGGGTGAAAACTTGGGAAGTTGACGTTTTTCTTCAATAGCCTGGGTTTGCTCAGCTTCGAGCTGTTCAATAATATTCATCGTATCTAACCTTTTCATCACGCCGCCGCCGCCACTTTTCAAGGCATTTAACGAACGCTGTTTTATTTGTCGCGAGCCAGAGCGCCTGTTCCGCACGCCGTATAAAACATTGTTTTATCGGCCGCCGGATGGTTTCTCAAATGGATGAGCAACCAAGGCGAATTCACCCGTCTCTTCGGTTTTTCCGAAAATCGAAGCTGCTATAGGAACATATCACCGCTTTGTCCAGTCACATTGACGATTTTAGCCGTCATCTTCGATAAGGTCCGGCCGCCGCTTGCGAGTCAGTTCTTCAGCCTGTTCTCTTTGCCACTTTGCCACCTTCGCGTGATCGCCCGAGGTCAGTATTTCCGGGATACTTCGTCCCTCCCATTCGGCGGGACGGGTATAGTGTGGATGTTCAAGCAGACCATTTTCAAAACTCTCAAAATCACCCGATGCCACATTGCCCATAACACCCGGCAAAAGGCGTATGATCGCGTCCAGCACAACACTTGCCGCGACCTCGCCGCCCGACAAAATATAGTCTCCAATCGACACCTCCTCCAGGTCACGACCTTCAATTACCCTTTGATCCACCCCTTCAAACCGGCCACAGACAAGAACGATTCCATCCGCCGCAGCCAAGTCTCGAACCCGTTTTTGGGTAAGCGGTTTGCCCCTTGGACTCATCAACAGACGAGGCCTTTTATCACCTTTTGGAGATGCATGGTCGAGGGCCCGTCCCAACACATCGGCCCGCAGCACCATGCCTGCCCCACCACCTGCCGGTGTATCGTCGACGGTGCGATGCTTGTCGGTGGCAAAATCCCTGATCTGCACAACTTCCAGCGACCAGTTGTCGCGCTGTAATGCGCGACCTGCCAAAGAGTGCCCGAGTGAACCGGGGAACATCTGAGGATAAAGAGTGAGGATTGATGCCTTATATGTCATGGCACTCTATAGGACGGTGAACAGCGACAACTCAACAACCGATATAATTCATTCTATGCAGGCGCTCCGAAACTGTCGGTTGAGCCTACTCGACCAGCTTCAGCTGTCGTTCGAACAATTTTAGCACCTGGGCAAGTTCCTGACCGCGTTTGAGCACAGTTCCGTTACCGTCAACTATCGAATAGGCACCCTGTTTGCGAGCCAGTTTGGGGTTCTTTTCAATGCGATAAAGTGCAACTTCGCTGGCTCTGCGATAGACTGAGAATATGGCTCGGTCTTTCAAATGGTCGATGGCGTAATCGCGCCACTCACCGTCAGCAACTTTGAAGCCATAAATGCGGAGAATTGCTGATAGTTCGCGCCGGTCAAAACTGATTTGGGACGGTGTGACCGGATTGCCGGTTGAGGAAACAAAACTATTGGAAATTCCAGTACCAGTGAGCGGTCTTCTGGCGGCCAGTGAAATCAAATCAGCATTGGATTTTCGATTCGATCCGTCAGAAAGGCTCATGGTCACTCCGCTGCACCTGAGAATAGACTCAGTTTGTGTTCTCAAACAGCAAGTTTCAAGTTCTGATCAACATTTTTTACGGGTATGGTTCTTGCTAACCGGTTCATGAGTGAAAATTAAATCAGTTTGGTGCTTCCCTTTAGTCATGTGATTGGTTGAAACATATTGAAACACGGTTTGATCAAAATCCCCGTTTAACCACAATAACGCCTCATTCCCTCCGCGCTTGCGCCCCATTTGGCAGTTTTATTCGCTGTGTTGCCCCGGTACATAAATTCCAAACCCTGTCTCGCTCACTGCCCCCAGCCCCCACGAGACCGAACCTGGATAACCGCTAACCACCGGGCCGCCATTGCAAAGCAATTGCTTTGCCGTTGATGCGGGGCCAGTTTTTCCCCTAAACTGGTGCAAACTGAAAGGCCGGCTGCCCAACTAGGCAGACCGGCCTTTCCAATTTTTTAGGCTGAAACGTGCTAAAGATTATCGATCAATGCTGCGCCAAGAATAGAGCCAGGTGTCCCGATAGCGGTCGTCTGCTGCAGAATGATTGCACAGGCTTCAAATCCCTGGCGTTTCATTTCTTCCAGCGGCAGCGTGACATCAATCTTGCCCTGTTTCATCATGCCGAGCATGGATACATCACGCACCACATTGTGGTAGGTGATGGTCCGGCCCCGATTTTCGCCGCGTTCGATTTTTACGCTGCGTTTCTTGTCAAAATAAACCACCCACAAAGTTGCATCACCGGATTCAGCATTGGTGGTTACACGGATTTTTTCCCGATCGCGCTTTGTGTTTACCGAAATTGCCATCGATTTACCGTCGCCTGCATATCCATCGATCAAAGCCTCGATGTCGCGCCTGCGTGATCCGACAGCGTGATCGCGCCCATTGACGACAGCCTGCGGGGTATAGACGCCTCGACGGCGAAACGATGCTGCATAGCGTTTTTGCCGGTCAGTAAATTCACTTCTCGAAAATGTATCTTTCCAGCCCAGATAGTTCCAGTAGTCGACATGAAACGACAGCGCCAATACGTCCTTTTGCTTGGCATAGTCGGCCAGAATATTGTCGGCGGCCGGGCAGGAAGAACAGCCCTGAGACGTGAATAATTCGACAACAGCCTTCAACTGATCGGCAGCAGCGGCGCGATCTGCCCAGCTGGGACCAACCAGTGGAAGCGCCAATGTTGCAAACACGGCAACAACGGCAGCGGCAAATTTTCCCTTGAGCACGTTAATCATCTTCTCGATGCCTGTTAATGTAGAATATACAAAATGCTGCCGTTGGACCTCACATGCAACTCACATTAGCGTCACACACAAATGAGGCCGGGCGATTACGTCCGGCCGCCAAATTTCGCATGCAATTTTTGTGTTGGAACTATGCGGCCTCGCGATTGAGGTTGCGCAGCACGTAATGGAGAATGCCGCCATTGCGGAAATAATCAAGCTCGTCCTCAGTATCGATTCTCGACAGAAGGGTAATTTCCTTGCTCGAACCATCAGCCATTTCAATCGTCGCCTGCATTTCCTGACGTGGTGAAAGATCATCAAGTCCTCTAATTGTGACTTTTTCTTCACCGGTCAAACCCAGACTCTGCCAGGAATCACCACCGGTGAAAACCAGTGGTAATACGCCCATGCCAACCAGATTGGAGCGGTGGATACGCTCAAAACTCTCAGTGATCACCGCACGCACGCCCAGCAGACGTGTGCCCTTTGCCGCCCAGTCGCGGGACGAACCAGATCCGTATTCCTTACCGGCAAAAATCACCAGAGGAACACCCTCATCTTTGTAGCGCATGGCAACATCATACATGGCCCCCTGTTCACGTGAAGGATAGTGCATCGAATAGCCACCTTCGACGTCGTCAAGCATCTGATTGCGGATGCGGATATTGGCAAAGGTACCTCGCATCATGACGTCATGATTACCGCGCCGTGAACCATAAGAGTTGAACTCGACTGGTCGCACCTGATGACCGCGCAGATAGTCTCCCGCAGGGCTGTCGCCCTTGATACCGCCAGCAGGCGAAATGTGGTCGGTGGTGATGGAGTCCTTAAACAAAGATAAAACCCGGGCGCCTTCAATGTCGGAAACAACTTCAGGTTCCATCGTCATACCGTCAAAATAAGGTGGGTTCTGAACATAAGTGGACGTTGAATCCCAACCATATGTATCGCCTTTACCAGCATCAATTTTCTGCCAGGCCACATCGCCCTTGAACACATCTCCGTAACGCGAGCGGAACATGTCTTCATCAATAGTGTCTCGCATAATGCTGGCGATTTCTTCCGACGAAGGCCAGATATCAGCCAGAAATACATCATTGCCGTCAGCATCCTGCCCAAGGGCATCATTGGCAACATCGACATACAGCGAGCCTGCAATGGCATAAGCAACAACCAGCGGTGGTGAAGCCAGATAATTGGCGCGAACATCGGGGGAAATACGGCCCTCAAAGTTACGGTTGCCCGAAAGAACGGAACAAGCCACCAGATCGTTTTTGTGAATCGCTTCAGAAATTTCTTCAGCCAGCGGACCGGAATTGCCAATACAAGTTGTACAGCCGTAACCAACAAGGTTGAAGCCCATCGCGTCCAACTCTTTGGTCAGATCTGCCTTGTCGAGATAATCGGTGACCACCTGAGAACCCGGAGCCAGCGAAGTCTTGACCCAGGGCTTCACAGTTAAACCCTTGGCATGCGCGTTGCGGGCAACCAGGCCGGCCGCAATCAAAACCGATGGATTGGATGTGTTGGTGCAGGAAGTAATGGCTGCAACGACAACGTCGCCACTGCCCAGATCGAAATCTTCTCCTTCCACCGGGAAACGCGCTCCGCGCTCTTCCCTGTTGAATTCCTTTATCATGGTGTCAGCAAATGCTTTGTCTGCACCGGCGAGAACGACGCGGTCCTGCGGGCGTTTCGGGCCAGAGATCGAAGGCACGACATCCTCTAGCGCCAGCGACAAGGTATCTGTAAAGACAGGTTCCGCAGAGTTCTCCTCACGCCACATGCCCTGTGCCTTGGCATAGGCTTCCACCAGGGCTACGCGGTCGCGCTCACGACCCGTCGCACCAAGATAATTTACGGTGTCCTGGTCAATCGGGAAGAAGCCACAGGTAGCCCCATATTCAGGAGCCATGTTGGCGATGGTCGCCTGATCTTCTAACGACAGGTTGTTCAGACCGGGACCGTAGAATTCAACGAATTTCCCAACCACTCCCTTTTCCCGCAACATTTGTACGATCACCAGAACCAGATCCGTCGCGGTTATGCCTTCCGACATCTTGCCATCCAGGCGGAATCCTATGACTTCAGGAATCAGCATGGTAACTGGCTGACCCAACATCGCGGCCTCTGCTTCAATACCTCCGACACCCCAGCCCAGAACTGAAAGACCGTTGACCATCGTGGTATGGGAATCCGTACCGACCAGCGTATCTGGATAGGCAATGGTTTCACCATCATCTTCGCGAGTCCAAACTGTCTGCGCCAGATACTCCAAATTGACCTGATGGCAGATGCCGGTCCCTGGAGGAACTACGCGGAAATTGCGGAATGCCTGCTGGCCCCATTTAAGAAAAGTATAGCGCTCGCCATTGCGCTCGTATTCGCGATCGACGTTTTTGGAAAAAGCATTGGCGCCGCCAAAATAATCCACCATCACGGAATGGTCGATCACCAGATCAACCGGAACCTGAGGATTGATCGCCGCTGTGTCGCCCCCAAGATTAGAGGTCGCATCGCGCATTGCAGCAAGGTCAACTACAGCTGGTACGCCGGTAAAGTCCTGCATCAGCACGCGAGCCGGACGATAGGCAATCTCCTTACCAGCGGAACCCCTATTATTAATCCACTCAGCTATTGCCTTGATGTCTTCGGCAGTTACCGAACGTCCATCTTCAAAACGCAGCAAGTTCTCCAACAACACTTTCAGCGAGAATGGCAGTTTGGAAGCACCCGAAAGGCCATTCTTTTCTGCTTCAACAAGGCTGAAATAGACATATTCCTTGTCGGCGACGGTAAGTGTTTTTTTGCAGGAAAAACTGTCGAGTGATGCGGTCATGGGCGGAAACTCCTTCAGCGGATTGGGATCAACGTGCGGGTTTTGGCAACACGCGCACCTGTGTTGCGGCCTGTATAGGCCCAACTATGCGGTAACGTCCAGACGCTTCGACCAACACCTTTGGCTGATATTTGATCGAGCCGCAAACATGCCAATGCTACCATCGCATTTGCAAGCCTCGCGAAGCCTGCTACAGGGGCACCAGAATAATGCACGGACCGTGACTTCATGACACCACAATCTGATCCCGAGATTCCATCGGGGGATAATCCAATCAACCCTACTCTCAAGCTGACACTTGAGATGGGACCGATCATTTTGTTCGTGCTGTCCTATAATTTTGGCGACCGATTGATTTCGCTTTTCAACCTGGGCGACCCGTTCACCAAACCGATTTTTCTGGCGACTGCGGTCATTATGGTGGCAACACTGATTGCAATTGCAATTTCCTGGAGCGTTACTCGCACCCTGCCCGCCATGCCCATTGTCACTGCTGTAGTGGTGTCGATTTTCGGCGGCCTGACACTCTATCTGCAGGACGACACCTTCATCAAGCTCAAACCAACCATCATCAATACCCTGTTTGGCGTGACATTGATCAGTGGCATGCTGATGGGCAAAAGTTTTTTAAAAACCGTCATGGGACAGGCATTTCAACTCGACGAGGAAGGCTGGAACAAACTGACCTGGCGATGGGGGTTCTTTTTTCTCGCCCTGGCCATCGTCAATGAAATTATCTGGCGAAATTTTTCAGAAGCATTCTGGGTTGGGTTTAAATTCTGGGGCATGACCGGCCTGACCATGGCTTTTGTTGCCTCCCAATTGCCGATGATGATGAAACATTCAACCGAAACAGATGATGATTAGGACTACTTGTCATTCATTAGGTTGCGCACTTTAAGCCTTAGCGCTTCAAATTTTTTCGGACCAATCGGTCCAACAATTTTGTGCCGGACAATACCATCCGGGCCGACCAGCAGCGTTTCGGGAATCCCATAAAATCCCCATTCAATCGCGGTTCGGCCTTTGCGATCTACTCCAACCCGCGAATATGGGTTGCCCAGGGTGCCAAGAAACCGGCGGGCATTTTCTCCCTGATCCTTATAATTGATCCCAACAAGGTTCAGTTCCTTGTTTTCAGCCAATTTCATGAGAACGGGATGTTCCGCCCGACACGGCGCGCACCAGGAAGCAAATATATTTACCAGTGAAACTTTGCCCAGCAAATCTTCGCTCTTCAACCCCGGAACAGGAACGCCACCGACCCTTAGGCCGGTCAGTGGTTCAAGGTCGAATACCGGTACAGGCTTGCCGATCAGCGCAGATGGCAATTCGGACGTGTCTTTGCCCGACACAAGTTGAACATAGAAAATCGCGGCCAGCGCTCCGAAAAAAATCAATGGCGCAGCCAGCAACAGAAGGCGGATTGGTGAAGGGCGTTTTTCAGCCATCGGAGCGGGGGGCCCTCTTAATTCCGGCTTTTTCCAACTCGTCGAGTTGGCGCAATCGCGATTTATGCACCAACACAGTCCAAATTGTCAGCGCCAGCAACACTGCCGCCGTGATGCCAAAGGCGGATAAAATGAAACCAAAATATTTTGCACCAAACAGAGCGGTCATGTGGATGATTCCTGCGCGTTTTTACTGCGGTGACCACGCGCCGCCTTGCGTTGCGCCGTTCTGATCTGGCGCCGCAGAATTTCATTGCGCATAGCCATCAAATGCAGCGTCAAAAATAATGACAGAAATGCCAGCCCCATCACCAATAATGGATAGAGGAAATGTGGCGCCAACGACGGACCACCAGCACGCATAACACTAGGTCCCTGATGAAGCGTAGTGAACCATTCGACCGAAAAACGAATAATCGGAATATTCAAAGCTCCCACCAATACCACCACTGCGGCCATGCGTGCCGACTTGGCAGGTTCTTCAACCGCGTTCCAAAGTGCAATCAACCCCAGATAGATAATCAGCAGAACCAGAAAACTGGTCAACCGTGCATCCCAAACCCACCAGGTTCCCCACATCGGGCGACCCCAGATCGAACCTGTTGCCAGACCGAGAAAAGTGAAAGCAGCACCAATCGGTGCTGCAGACCGTGCCGCGGCATCAGCCAGAGGGTGCCGCCATACAAGAACTCCCAACGCTCCAGACACCATTACCATGTAAGCGCCCATGGCCATCCATACGGAGGGCACATGAACAAACATGATGCGAACCGTGCGTCCCTGTTGGTAGTCATCGGGTACCGAAAATCCCATCCACAATCCAATTGCCAGCAAAAGCACCGTGATTGCCACAAGATATGGCAGCACAATCCTCACCAGCGCCAGAAACCGGGTTGGGTTGGCCAGCGCGGTCAGGCCGCTTGGTTTTTTGGCTGTATCAGTTGTCATCATTTCCTCTCGAAGATGCACATAAGCAAAGCAGCTAAGACAATCAATTGTTCTCCAGATAAAGTGAAATTCTTGTGCAAATCGGCATCAATCCAGGCCCTGGCGCAAGGCAAAGGCCGAAGCGAACGGTCCGAGTACGGAAAAAAACAGTGAAATTGCAGCTACCAATAGAAATGGTGGCAAAAACGGATCGGGTTCCGTAACTGCAGCGCGAATGGCCCCAACCCCGAAAATCAATACTGGTATGCACAAAGGCAAAACCAGAACCGACAGCAAAAGACCTCCACGAGGCAGCGATACAGTAACGGCAGCTCCAACCGCTCCTATGAATGATATGGCCGGTGTACCAACAAGCAGAGTGGCCATGGAGGCTGCGATGGCGGTTTCCTGCATTCCTAAAAACAAACCAAATATCGGAACCATCACCGTCAGTGGAAGTCCGGTCACCAGCCAGTGTGCCAATGATTTGGCAAATACCTGCACCGGCAATGGCACCGGCGACAGCATCATCTGGTCAAGCGATCCATCTTCATGATCGGTTTGAAACAGGCGCTCCAGCCCCAGTAAACCCGCCAACAGCGCACCAATCCACAAAGTTGCGCCACCAATCGTCGCCAGCAATTCAGAATTCGGCCCAACCGCAAACGGCATGGCAACCACCACGGCCAGATAGAACAACAAAGCGGTAGCTGCACCACCGCCCGAGCGCAGCGCAAGACGCAGGTCCCGAGCCAGCAGCGCGATCAATGGTCCCGCTCCTCTGAAGCTGCAGACAATTGCAACACGTCAGCTGACTCCAGACCCAGAGGAACATGGGTTGCAGCGATAATCAGCCCGCCATCCTCCAGATGAACCTTCATCAACGCCGCGAATTGCTCCTCAGATACTGCATCAAGACCCGAGGTTGGTTCATCCAAAATCCAGATCGGTCTGTAGCTGACCAGCAATCGAGCAATGCCAATGCGACGACGTTGTCCAGTCGACAAATGTGCGAATGGAACAGATTGCAGCCCGTACAAACCCACCATCTCCAGGGCTTCATCAACTTCCAGATGAGGCTGACCCGAAAATTCTTGCCAAAATCTCAGATTTTCGCCGACGCTCATGGCCGGCTTCATCGCATTGTCTCCACCCAGATAGTGACAAAGGTCCGGGATCGAAGCTGCTGCAAATTCCGGGTCGGATTCTGCAACGACTATGTTGCCGGTTTCCAGAGGCAGCAATCCAGCTATCGCCCGAAGCAATGTGGACTTGCCCGCCCCGTTGTGGCCACGCACGATCAACGCCCGGCCCATCTGGACGTCAAAATTCAACGCGGAGAGAACCAGCTCCTCTCCGCGCTTTACCGACAGGTTTTCAATCTGCAATCTCATATCCAGCGGTTTAACGGCTGGACCGACACAGGGAAAGCCCGTTGCTGCGTTTAAATCTGAAACCGCATCACCGTCAGTCGATGATATTGTGATCAGGGCCAAATGGAAATTCGGTGATATTTTCCGATCCCGTTTCGCCAACGACCAGAATATCATGCTCGCGATAGCCACCAGCCCCTGCTTCTTCTTGTGGAATCAACAACATAGGCTCCATCGATATCACCATACCTGGTTGCAGGACTGTATCTATGTCTTCCCGCAATTCCAGACCGGCTTCGCGGCCATAATAATGCGACAAGACCCCAAAGGAATGACCATAGCCGAAAGAGCGATATTGCAGCAGATCGCGTTCGGCAAACATCTCATTCAGTTCGGCAACAATTTCGCTGCAAACTGCGCCCGGCTGAATCAGTTCCAATCCACGCCGATGAACCGCTACATTGGCTTCCCAAATTTCCAGCGATCGAGCGTCCGGTTCACCCAGAAAAAGGGTTCGTTCAAGTGCAGTATAATATCCGTTGATCATCGGAAACGCGTTCAGTGACAAAATATCACCCCGCTCCAACTGACGCAGCGTGACGGGATTGTGTGCCCCATCAGTATTGAGGCCAGATTGAAACCAGACCCAGCTATCGCGAATTTCACAATCGGGAAATGTATGAGCTATTTCCTGTTCCATCGCGAGACGGCCCGCCTGGGCAATCTCAAGTTCACTGATGCCTTCACCAATTGATCGATGAATGGCAGCACCGCCAATATCAGCAGTCCGCGCTCCATGCTTGATAAGCTCGATTTCGGCGGAGGACTTAATCATGCGTTGCGCCATCGACTGGGGCGCAATGTTGATCAGTTCTGCCGCCAGTGCCGTTTTCATTTTGGCCATCTGCTCAACAGAAATGTGGTCGTATTCAACTCCAATCGAACCGCCTTCACCGACAAGCGATAATATCGCCCGCAAATAATTGTCACGCTGCCAGTCGGTGTAAATCAGATTATCGCCGTGGCACCGACGCCAGGGTTGTCCGGCATCAATATTGGCCGAAACCGTGGTGCAAGTGTCCGGCGTCACGACACAGGCATAAGGTCGGCCGAAAGAACAATAGAGGAAGCCTGAATAATAGGCGATGCAGTGCATTGAAGTGAACACGCAGGCCTTCAGCCCGTTGCGGCTCATAATGGCGCGCAATTCGGTGAGCCTTGCTTCATATTCTGCGGCCTCGAAAGGCAGGGGCGCCTTGTCCCCATTGTGAAGGACAAAATAATCCAGGCGCTGGTTGGACGTCATGGGGTGTGTGTGGATGGTCATGGTGATCTCCGCTCATTCCGGGCAGGTCACCACCCGGAATTTCAAGTGAAATCCGGGCGTTCAGGACAATCAGCTGAACCAAATTCAGCACACGGCGACACGCTCCGCGTGCCTTGAGCGACGCCATCGCTCATTCGTGCATCAAAACATTAGACCAAAATTGCCGATCAGGCTTTTCGATTTGCGCCACTTCGGATGTCGGATTTCGATGCTTTCAATTATGACTGATGATGTCGAAATCAGTTTTCCAGACCAGCAATCGACCGGGCAAAATCTCTGGCGTCAAAGGGCTCAAGGTCTTCGACTTGCTCACCAACGCCAATGAAATAGACGGGCAATTTGAATTTGGCGGCAATCGACACCATGATGCCACCCCGAGCGGTACCGTCCAGCTTGGTCATCACCAGGCCGTTTACGCCGGCAACATCTTTGAAAATTTCAACCTGATTCAGGGCGTTTTGACCGGTCGTCGCGTCGAGCGTCAACAATACGGTGTGAGGAGCGGTTGGATCTTGTTTGCGCAGCACGCGGATGATTTTTTCCAGTTCATCCATCAATTCGGTCTTGTTTTGCAGGCGTCCGGCAGTATCCATCAAAATCACATCATGATTTTGCTGTTTTGCCTCCGCATAGGCATCAAAAGCCAGACCAGCGGCGTCGGAACCCAAGGGGCGTGAGACAACCGGCGATCCGGTCCGGTCTCCCCAAATCTTCAATTGCTCAATCGCTGCTGCCCTGAATGTGTCTCCGGCGACCAGTTGCGTAGAAAAACCGCCATCCACCAGTTTCTGACTGAGCTTGCCAATGGTCGTTGTCTTGCCAGATCCGTTTACCCCAACCACCAAAATCACGTGCGGCGTATGATCCAGGTCCAGCTCAAGTTCTGCGGCAACCGGTTCTAGAACCTTTTCAACCTCTCCTGCCATGAATTCGCGGACTTCCTCGTCGGTAATGTCCTTGCCCATCCGGGTTGAAGCGAGTTTGTCGGTAATGTTGAGCGCTGTTTCCACGCCCAAGTCGGCCTGAATCAGAATGTCTTCCAATTCCTGCAAAGTGTCTTCGTCCAACTTCCGTTTGGTAAAAACGGCAGTGATGTTTTCAGTCAGCTGACTGGAAGAGCGCGACAGGCCATCTTTGAGACGGGAAAACCAGCTTTTCTTTTCTGGCTCTGGCTCTGGTTCTGGCTCTGGCTCTGGCTCTGGCTCTGGCTCTGGCTCTGGTTCTGGCTCTGGCTCTGGTTCTGGCTCTGGCTCTGGTTCTGGCTCAGATGGCTCTAGCTCTGGCACTGATCCTTCTTCACTTTCAGGCGTAGGCGCTACATTTTCGGAGTCAGAATCTGAATCTATTTGAAAAGTTGGAATATCTATGGTTGTCCAACATTCCCATTGATGTCCCCAATCTTCATATTTAAAATAGCAATAGCCATTTACACCCCAATATTTACCCCAACTATTTCTAATGATTAATTGTTGTTCATGATCATCATAACCTACTACAGTCATTGCATGACCACCTAGCATCTTTTCGTTTTCGCTATTTATTTTCCACATCTCCATACCATGATTATAAACTGGTACTGCTATTAAGCATGGGCCGTTAACTACTAGCGCTTTTTTCAATGCACTTAGTGAATAAATTCTCCCATATTGTTTAATACGATTTTTTGCAGCGGATTCATATATTTCGGGTGCAATATCTTTTGCAAGTTCTTGTTTACCATATGGATATTCACTTTCTTTACAAATACCAATATGTAATAAAATACGCATAACATCTCTTCCCGTCATTCCATAATCTTCATTTGCATCATTCCCATCGGCAATATTATTATTCCAATAGTTTCTTTGATTGTAAAAAAATTGGGGGGATAAATATTCATTTAGTCCTATGTCTCTTTTTTCTTGCCATTCTTTCATACATGCTGCAGATTGTGCAAAACATGTTCCTTGTAAACCTTGGTCACGAATGGGTAATAAATCTGAAATATAATTACATTGCGGTAATAATGACAATTCACTTGATACAAGTTTGTCAAAAATAATATCACGATAATCATTGGTAGATTGTTTTACATTATAATAGCTGCTCATTTATATTACATTATATTTCTAAAAGAAATATCGTAAAAAATAAACATGTTATCGTCTATAGTAGAATAATTTTATTACAAAAATCGTAGAATAAAATAAGATAAATATAAATCTCGTAACAACATTTTCATATATTTTATTTCGAAATGTATAAATAATCCAAAATAAATTAGCTAGAATTGCACATCCCAACCATAAATAAGAGAAATCAGTTGTGCCTCTTGTATGAGAAGTATGATATATTTGGATAAAACATAATACAATAAAAAAAACATTTGCTCCTATAATTAATTTTTTATACTTACGATCATCGTTATCTAATATTTCACTGTTTTTGTAGTAGTCTAACATTATTATTTTCTTATATACAATAAGAAAATAATATTATTCTTAACTTATTAGGAGACATCTCCAAAAAAGTAAACAAAAGCAGTAAACATATAAAAAAACAGAAATATAATATTGTAATATAAAAGATCCAATTGATTGTTTTTTACTGCATAAAATATATATATCGCATATGGTATAAAAATCAGAAACAGATAAAACTTACTAAAATTTTGAGCACGATTAATAATCGTAAAATGATATAACTGAAAAATAAGAGCAAGGATTGCAAATCCTATGCCAATATATACCAAATATCGATCTTTTAATTT
>JABABQ010000037.1 GCA_014238155.1 Rhizobiaceae bacterium | reverse complement strand
TCAAGCAGCGCTTGGGGCCGGTTGGCGTGTTGGAACAGAAACTGTATTCATCCAAGCCCTGTGGCGGGGTAGCTCAGCTGGTTAGAGCAGCGGAATCATAATCCGCGTGTCGGGGGTTCAAGTCCCTCTCCCGCTACCAATCTTTTCAAATGATTAGCAGCTAACATCATCTATGCCGATAAATGAAAAGTGTATTTTGTGTGTAAACATACCGCAATATGTTGATGAGAAATCGTTGGTTCATCGATCCACCGAACGCCAAGCCATGATCCAGACATGGGCGGACTTTTGGAATTCTACCAAGGGCATGAAGGACAGTCGACTGGATTCGAAGTCAATATGGCTTCTTTGAATCCATGGTTCACAACGATATTACCACCTGCATCTAACTGTGATAACAGCTTGCCAACAAGCACCTCAGGCTCATCCATTTCATCAACAGCGTTTGCCCGCTTTATGATTTCTTCTGATGTCATGACTATCTCAGTTATCCGACAGGCGGTCCTCAAGTATTGCCATTGCATTTTCAATATGAGCACCACTTTGGTGTGCATAGCGCGCAATCATGGACATTGTTTTGTGCCCTGAAATACGTTGAACGGTAGGAAGATCTATTCCAGCCTGTACGAGATGTGTAATTGCGGTATGTCGGAGCACATGGGGCGTTATTCGGTTGGGATCCAAGCCTGCTCGAATTACTGATCGCCTGAATGCCTTCCGGATTGTATGTACATGACCAGACCGACTTCCGGGAGAAGGAAATAGCCAGTCACACGCTGGCGGAAGCATGTTGAGGCGCCAGTTGAGATATTCGGCAAGATCTTCAGTGATTGGTTGTTCCCGCGCGCCCGCCTTCGCTTTGGGAATCCATATCCTAAGGCGCTCCAAATCAATGTTTTCTCGACAAATAGCGAGAATCTCAGAGTGACGCATGCCAGTTCTTAATCCAACCATCACAAATGCATGTACATTTTCATTTTGATCAAGAGCCGCTGCCTCTTCTAGTTTGAGGCATTCTTTAATAGTTAGGTAGATGCGACGCCCAGCACTTTCTTTGAAGCTTTTCACCTTTACTGGCAAAGCACTGGTCCAACCCCACTCCAGCGATTTATTAAGTATGTGGGAAATAACAGCAAGTTCCCGGTTGACGGTTCCCTTAGCTGCACCGGCAAGGAGCCGTCGCTTTTTGTAACGCTCTATTTGAATCGACGATATTCGATTTAGTGGTTGGTCACCGAAAAAGGGTACCAAGTGCATCGTCAATTGCCGGTGCTTTGCGTTGATATTTTTTCCGTCCTCCTGCTCGAGTCTCGCAATGTATTTTTTTGCGACTTCACCAAAGCTTAGAAATGTTTTGCGACCCTCAGGGAGATCCAGTCTTTCACGCCTGGCGTCAGTGCGTGCGGCGGCGATGAAGTTCTCCGCTTGTTTTCGGGTGATACCTTCAGACTCCCTTCCAATTACACGATGAATACGGCGGCGATCGACCATGATATTCACCGAAAATACGCCATCGCCGTTGTTCTCTCGTAGAAAGGAGATGCCGCCTTCCGTGATCATTGCTCCAGAAGCTAATTTGCGCATTCGTGCTCTAGTTAGTTTTTGAAATCGAATTGACATTTTCGAACCTATGAAGGTGAATCGTCGTCTAAATTTGTTTGATCAATCTCGTACTCTTCAGCGAACCTGACCTTAACTTCGGTAGGAGGCGGTAAAGCACTTTTATCGAGCTTCCCTGATGCAATTTTCAAAAAAATGTCCCAGTGCCTACGCACTTCCGCGGATAGCAAATAATGATCACCATCCGCACTGACGATGTCGTTGGTTCTGTTTTGCCAATCATGACGAATACTCCAGAAGAATGCAGAGTCTTCAATAATTGTCCATAATTCTTGTTCTTCAATAGTCATCAGCTGTGGTGCGTATTGGACCATTGCGAGGAACCTTTTGCAGATATCGACATGCCAGAGCTTGTCAGCCAGATCTCCTATGGTTTCTTCATTTGAGCGAGGGGCAATTGGGGTTTCAGATATTTTTTGATCCAGCATTGCCTCGATATATGAAGACTTTGTTCTTCGTTCTGCACGAGCTGCCAGCTCACAAAGGTAATTGAGTTTTGGATCAAGTCTGACGGTGACGGTTTCGCTTCGGGTGAGGCGGCCACCACCACGCAACTTCTTATTCCCAACCATATAATCCTCGTTCCAGACGTTCCGTATTGTTCTATAATACACCACATGTATTGTAATGCAACACATGTGGTGCGAAAAATGCCGGACCGTCTACGCCCGATTCGAATACAAAGGAGTAAGTTTATGAAAAATGGAATTAATACTCGCCCGGTTTTTTGCCACCCCGATGGACGAATGGACCGCAAAAACTCGGCAAATTACCTCGGGTGTGCGCCCAAAACGATGGCTGACTGGGCATCAAAGGGAATCGGCCCTGAGTATGTATTTGTTGGTGGTCGGGTGTTCTATTTTCGCGAAGATCTGGACGTTTGGATCAGATCCAAAGGAAAATCAGTCAGCAGTGTTCGCCCAGAATTATGGGTTCGGTGAGTGACAGGGGATGAGAGCTGGTATTTATCTCAAAATGTTACGTGAGGTTAGTGCATGTGTGTCTAGGTGTCGTGATGGCAAGTGAACTTTGGAATTGGATGCATGCAATCAGAGATAGCAATTTACCGTCCACTACGCGACATGTTCTGCTAACCCTAGGCACTTACATGAACCCCGATGGTTCCAATGCATTCCCCGCGACCAAAACATTGGCTCGTTCGACTGGATATTCCGAGAGAACTGTTTGTACGCATCTTGAGAATGCTGCAAAATCTGGATTTATTTTACGCAACAAGCGCGGTCCAGGTTACGGTCAGTCTTGGGCAAAAAATATGTACCAAGCCTGCATACCAAAATCTGCGAAAGATACTGATTTCACCGTCTCGGCGCACCGAAAAGGCACTGAACCTAACGACAAAGGCACTGAACCAAATAACAGGAAGCTGCTGAAAGAGGTTCAGTCAACCAATCCAGAACCAAATCAAATACCAACAAGTTGGTTTGATGAAAATGAAATTACAAGTTTGGAAAAACAACTTAGAAACGCGCCGGTTCGTGCAAAAATAGAAGACGCGAAATTTAAACTTTGGGCATGTCAACAAGATGCTCAAAACCCTAAACGACCCGCTTTGAACGCATTAATAAAATTCCACACCGAAAATATCCAAGATGACGCATTAAACGCAACTCGCGAGCAATTGAAATCATCGCCCGTAAAGGTCTCAGAGCATCTATTACGCACTAATCTGATGCAAAATGCGTAGTTGGTTTATGTTGAGGACGTAGGCAAACCAATGGGTCGATGAGTAGCAATAACAGCGAGAAAACAGAGAGAGTATATTATGGCGAACACCCAGAATCTAAAACCTTACAGGAAAGGAGTTTCCGGAAATCCAAAAGGTAGGCCGCCTTCTCGGCCGCTCAAGCAGGCACTACTCGAAGCGCTCGCCGAGAAAGGTGGCCAACATCAAGCCTTGAAAAAGATATCCTCGACTCTGATCAAGGAGGCCGAAAAAGGGAACATGACAGCCATTAAGTTATTGTTTGAAAGACTGGATGGTCCTTCTCCTAAGTCTTCACAAATAGATGCTGCCAGCTTTTCACTTAGCACTTCTCCACAAGAGGCGTTGTTGCAAATTCAAAAAGCAGTGAGAGAAGGTTTTCTTGACCTCGATGTTGCGATTGACGTTAGAAATTTTGTCCTTGGTGAAAGCAAAGAAATTGAGGATGGCGCCATGAGAGAAATGTTTTCGATAAGAACAACTGCGTTGGATTGAAGCGATTAAGTGGAATTAGATGAACACTCTCAAACGACTCAAGTCAGCGACTATAGAATGAGATTTGGAAGTTTTTGTCCCTAAATTTGAACATGATTTCATGCTGAACAAGATTGATACAGTCTGGGCACAATATTGAGAACCGTTATGACCAACTATTGGACTGGCGGCACGATTAAACAAGTGCAACAAATGCGGGGTTTATTATGAAATCACTATTTTTGTTACTGGCTTTATTCATTTCGGCGCTGATCTCGTCCCTTGCGCAGTCGGTTCCAGCAGCCGCTGCCTGGCGTGCATTCGCTGTGGCTGATGTCAATATGCGGACCGGCCCGGGTGTCGGTTTTCGGGTCAAGGCGGTGGTACCTGCTGGTGCGCTTGTATCGGTTATAGGCCGGCACTGGCACCGACCGAGCCAATTCACTTCCTCACGGCTTGGAAAACGTCTTCCTTACACAATCAACAGGTCATCATAAAGTGGAGTTAGAGTTCCCGGCTGCGGGCTAACAAGTTCGCTGGCAACCTTTGCCGCATAAATTGCCGCCTCGAGTGTCTCGCTTCGTGTCTCCGCTGCAGCTATTGCCCAACTTGGCGCAGGCCGAGCCAGTCACGCCACAGACCCATTCGACGCAGAAACTCTCACATTGTTTGGGTTTGGTTTGCGCAACTCGCGATTTTCCGGTGACTGACCAACCACTTGTCAGTTGACCCGCCTTATAGCCGTAACGGCCACTGCTGAGCTCGCAATTTTCGTTCAAGCCGAACTCAACCGGACCTTGCTGCCCATCATTGTGGTCCCAGTTGCCCTCAAGTTTGCGCCCGTTGCCGGACAACTCCAGCTGCAATGTCCACTTACAGCCTGAGCCATAGCAGCAGCGCAGTCCAGCTCCGTTCGGATTGCACTTGATGGGACCCCAAGCGGCGCTGTAGGTGCCTGAAACGCGTTGCGGCGTGCAAACCGCACTCGGTCCCGTTAACCCGGACGACGGCTCTTCGATCTCCTCCGGTGAGACTGACGCGGCCGCGATCATGTCGGAGATCGTATCGCCCCGCCCAATCGCATCGCAAACATCCTTGACCGTGAAACTGCCACGCAGTGAAACACGCTGCTCCCGCACTGCCTTCATGAACTTGCCGCACAGGGACCGGACATGTTCTTCCCTTTCCTTGTCCTTGCCTGTCCACCAGTCGCCTGCCCGATCCCAGGCAGACACATGTCGATCAGCCAATTCACCTGCGATGCGGTTGATGATTTGCCCTGTCTCGGTATTTTCCAATATCCACTGCCCACCATGACGGGTGAGTATCCAGGTGCCAAACGCAAGGGCAGCCGCCGGATTGGCCTCAATTATCGCCCCGAGAACGCCGGCTTCGATCAACTGATTGGCAATTTCCTGAGCTCTGGCGAACGCGGCGTCGGCATCCGCATCGGAGGTGTTCAGATCACGCGCCTTCATAATGGCTTTATAATATTCATTCAGCTGAGCCGCCGCCGACGCCGCGTCAAAGGCCCCACCCAAACGACCGAGGCCGATCATGATCTGGGTAGCGCCCTTGCCCAGCGCGCGACGGATGGCACCGGAAGGAACATCGTCGAGTGCACCGGCTGCCGCGCGAGCCGCATCATCGGCTTTACTGCCAGCTCTCGCTAGATCGTCGGCCAGGCTGGCCGAACCCTGCGGCAGTCGCCTTGCGCGCACGCTTGCTTCCAAGATGTCGTCGACAAAACCGGCGCCGTTATTGGCCCGGATACGCGCCAGCACGCCGGCACGCCGGTTCGGCGGCAATCCCTCAACGATTCTCGCAATATCGTCCGCGGCATTAGGGTTGAATCGAGGATTTTTCTTGGCCACCTGTCCCATTGTTTCAGCGATATCTTCCAACGCGCTCATACGCCCCGCATCAGCAAGCCCGTGGCCAGCGCGGGTGTTTGCAGCGTTGTGCGGCGACCGGTTGGAGCCAAGTCTGGACGATGACAGACCGCGACTCCGCGGCGGCAATCCTTCTTGGGCGCGCAGGTAATCGTCAAGAGATTCCAAGCGTGACACGTATTTCTGCTCCTGCGCCATGGCCTGATAGATTTTTGCCCGGTTCCTCGGGTCGTTCATATATGAGGGGCCCTTGGCCAGCAGGTCGTCGATTTTGTTGGCCTTGTTGCCGGCAAAGTCGTTCATCTCATCTAGGTAACCGTTGACATGGTCTGGCCCGATCTTAGTGCCATCCCCGGCCCGGCTGATGCGCTCATATTCGGCCGCAAACCGGCTCTTGTAGGCGTCGTTATTCATTCGCGCAATATCACGGAACTCCTCCGCTGTTTTAATCTTGCTGGGATCCGCCATGAAGTCGGTGTCGAGTTTGTTGTGCCAATTATTGCGTGGCTCAACATCAACCTTGCTGTCCTTGAGGAACTTATTGACCCGGTCGTTGTAACCCTGCTGCATCTGCTCGATCTGGTCTTTGCTGTCGACCATGGTGATGTAATCGGAATCAGTGCCGGGCGAGAACCGGTTGGAGGAGCGCTGCTGAACAGTAAACTTGGCGCCCGATGCCTCAGCCGCTTCTCCGGCGAATGTCTGATTAAGGCCGTCGAAATCCTGCTGCGCCGCTTGATACACCGCGTCGTGTATCTCGTTGTTGATGCGTGCTGCATTGATGGCATCATTGTTGGCGAAAAGAACCGCCCGGTCGGCATCGCTGAGGATGCCGGCGTTATGTCCACCGGCGCGATTGGCTTGGTCGAGCCGGCCGATCGCCTCGCGGACATCTGGTGACAGTGTGCTTTGTGCCCACGCATCACCCACCCCGACACTCATTGCGATCGAGCCCCAGACAAGCAGGCATAGCACCAATGCAGGGTTTGTCTTCATCGACAATCCTCCGATGAGCTTTAAACCGCCTCGACAGTAGCATATGGCGGGGTTCTTCGATAGCCACTGGCGGCACGCGCCGTGTCTCTGGCAAGTCGCCGTGTGCCTGCTGGCCTCCCGATTGCCGGGTACATTCATTTCCTTTGGCATGATTGATGCGATTATCTTCAAATATTGATCCGGCTTTTTGGTTCGCACTTGCTCGATGACCGCCGGGGGCCGTGAAGCTCAAAGTCCCCCAACATGGCCGCCAGGAAAGATTCACTCAACTTATTGCGTGAACCTTGGCGTTCCATCCAAGCTTGTCCCTCAGTTGACAAGACCATCAGTTGGCGTTGGCAATAGTCAGGATCAATTTCCATTGTCCATACGAATCGTTACGCAGTTAACCGTCCCCAGCATGCCTCCGCCGGTGCAAACGGTTTTGGTTCCTGACGCGGGTTTGGTTGGTGTTGCGGGCGTGGTAGGTTTCGGGGGAGCATTATTCACATTTGTAACGTTTGGGTTTAGCGGATAACACGGAGTTCTGGGGTCGTCGGCTTTTGACAGTTCGTCTGGATCATAGTTGAACATCGATTCAATTTTTGCCGCTTCCTGTTCCAGGTCAGTCACTCTTTGTTGGTTTGGTGGCAACAAGGTTACTTTGCCATTTTTTGCCAATCCCATGTCTGGCGGCAATTTTGATTTGTCTATTTTCTTCTGCTGCAGAGCCAATGTGATGTAGTTGACACGGCACTGATGGTAGCCGCGATTGGCTTTGGTCTTCCGGTTCCGGGCAGACTGCAATTGGCGGTTCAGAATCTTCTGCCGTTGAAGGGCTGTATTCGATTTTTCCTTTAATCTGTCGTGGCGCGGTCTGGTCGTCTGCAGATAACGATCAATATCGCCGGTGCGCTGGGCAATTTCGATTCTTCTCTTCTGTGTGGTCTGCGGGTCTGACAGTTCGGCAAAAAGGGCGTCGTATTGCCGTTGAGATTTGCCCAGTCTTTTTGCAAGCTCAGCCAGATCACCATCCAAAATAGCTTTGGCGTCGGTGACTCGTTTGAGTTCCGTTACAACATCTTTCTCCTGGGCAGTAAAAAGTCGACCGTCCTGACCGCATTCGTCGTGTGATTTGGCATCATATTCCAGTGCTTCAAGTTTGAAAAACAGGTCTCTTAGCTTTCGGTCGATTACTTTCCAGCGACAGGCTTTGTCCCCGGCCCCTCCAACCGGCCCCAGATCATCGTCTGTCACATACAAGCTTTGTAAAAATGCATGAATTATGGCCCGAATTTGCTGTATGGCATGTGCCTGACTATCCGGGCTAAGCCCGTCTTTGGAAATCAGATAGTCCCTCAGACCGTCGACCAGAATGCCATCGGCGAACTGTTTTAGTGATCTGCGATAGGCTTCCACTTCATGCACCTCTTGTTTATGTTTGCCAGTTCGCCATTCTGAAAGGCTCCGTTCCGTGTGAACAAATTCATGAAGTGCAGTTTTGGCGGTCATATACTTGGACACCTCGCCCATATACCCGGAATACCGCTTAGGTTCGTCAAAGCGGCCAAAATTTTCTGCGTCACCGGAAACATGGTATCGACCAAAACGTATCTTCGCCTTACCATCAGAAGCTTTAGCGGCAGGTTCTGTTTCAGCTGTGTTGTCGCTAGTTCTTTTGCCCGTCCATTGATAAAATAGACGCCCGTCATCCATTAGCTCCTGGAACTTGTTAGCCTGTTTTTTGAATCCGGCCTGCCTCAAGGTATTGATGACATCTACCATATTGTCAGTTGCGCCGTTTGCCTCATCAGAATCCATTGGTGGAATGATGAAAGTTTCCAGTTCGTTTGCCTTTGCAGGCTGTCCGCAAATCAGCGCCAATGCAATCAATACGATCGCCGTCCGTTTGGTTAACATGAACATGAAAATGAACTCCTGTCTCACATAGTCGTCAGTTTCCTCGCAAGCCGCATGCCGGGTTGCGTTCCGTTACCCAAGCACTCCTGCCAGTGTCAGCCTCAGAGCAATAATTTTGTGATGTTTGCCCTTTCACGTGAACAGAAGTCCCTGGATCCTGCAAACCAGCTTAACACAATAATTGACAGCATTGGGGTGCTTGACCGCATTGCCAATTTTGCGAAGTCGGTTGATGTAGCCGATTAACAACATGCGGATCATCAATTCTGGATCAACCGAGGGACGACCAATATCACTGTAGAAAGGGCGCAGGTGTGAGCGCATGTCGCCAAGATCAACAAACCGATCTATCGACCGTAATAAATGAGTGCTCGGAACATGATCTTCCAGATTGAACTCGTAAAATAAAGCCGCCTAAAACGCCTGACGTGGTCCCAACATCGTATCAATCTCCCAATTCAATAGGAAAACTGAATCAGAACTTGAAAGCTATTTCAACAAAGCCTTTTTCATCAAAATCAGTCCGTAACAGACATACATCGGGTTCAAGTCAACGGGAACTTTTTATGTTGGGCAACTGATTGCTTAGGGCAAGTCTTCGAACCAGTCGAGCACCTCCTCCCGCCACCCCTTTGGCACTCCGTGCCCGCCTTTAGTGAGCCTCAGCCGGATCGAGCCGGCGGCGCACTTTGGCCAATCCTTCTGCATCGACCCATCGTTGCCGAAGCTGTTCTTGGCGCTGCCCATACAGGCGTTCACGCGGCGCCAGACATCCACGCCCTTCATGACACTGCCTTGGACGAAATCGATGCCGTCCCAACTCATTTCACGGCCTTCAAACGGCACCATTCGATCCTTGAACCCATGGGTGTGAGACAGGTGCACGGGCGCGGCGCATTCTTTGACCATCGGTTCCCAGAATGCCCCCGCAACAGCGGCGAAGCCTCTCGCCAGCTCTGGCGCTTGGCACGCAACGTCCCAGACCATCGAGCCGCCGCGGGAGAAGCCCGCGATCAAAATGCGCGACGGGTCGAGGCCAAAGCGCTCCACCGCGTCGGCGCGCACTACTCTGAGAAAGGCAATGTCATCGCGCGACCAGTCATAGCCATCGGCCACACCCCAATCGAGTGCTTTATTGCCAGGGAAGGACTGGCCGCTGGGCATGATTACGGCAAAACCCCGACGGATGAAGGGGTCTACATAAGCGGGCTTCTGAATCATCGCCTTACCAGACCGGGCATAGCCATGCAGCCAGATGACAGCGGGCGGTTCAGCCACGGCCTTGGGCGAGGCGGCGTAGTATTCACCGCCCGTCACCGTACAGGGAGTATCTGGCCCGCCACAATTGGCTTCTGAGGCGAACGGAGCTTCCGGCCTCGCAACACAGAGAACGATAGCGATACCTGTTGTCAGGATACGGCTGCGCGTTGCGGAAAGCATTGCAAGTGCACCTCTGTCATTTGAACAAGCGCGATCATAGCACAGGATCGCTCACTTCTGAAGCCGCCGGCCCGAACGTCCAGGCACTCCTCTACTGCTCGCCGGGATAGGCCGAAAACGCCACTCAAACGATTTAGGCTAATCTGGCTAATTTCTGCTCCGTCCGCATCTCCGTCATTCGACATAGATTGTACCCTGCCATTTCGCAGGTCTGCTTTGGTGGCCGCTGATTAAAAGTCACTGCAGTGATTGAGCGGCAGGAATGGGTCGATACCCACAGCTGTATTGGCTGGTGGCACTGATGAATGGCCAGCCACAAACTATCAAGCCTGATTTCTGTTGCCCGCAACTTCAACCACACCGGCACTGATTATAAGCAGCGTCCCCAATGCTTCCCGCAGGCCGAACGGTTCTCCGGCAAACAGCGCTGCGGTAACAACTCCGACGAGCACATCACCCATCAGCAACAAACCAACTCGACCGGGCGTCAGGACACTTGCCGGCCAAATTGTGAGATACAACATCGGGACGACATAGAGAGCACACAGAACCGCGAACGGCAAAACAACCTCAATACTGGCCAAGGTAGGGATGACGCCAACAGCGTCACCGCCTATGATCAGTGTAAGCCCTGTCACAAAAAGGCTTCCCAATACAAATGCAAGGATCTGATCCGTAGGTGCGATTGTTTCAGCCTGATAGACTTTCATCGATCCGTAGGCCCATGACAGTCCGGAAGCCAGCGCCAACCAATCCCCGAGATTTCTGGGCCAGGGTACCGAATTGCCTACACCCAGAACAACCAACAACCCCCCAAGACCAAGCAAAAGTGCAATTGCCCTGCTCAAGGTCAAACGTTCCGAGAGGAACATCAGGCCCAAAAGTGTCCCCCAAACTGGTGTGAGATAAAACAGCAGGATCGCCCGGACGACATCAGTGAGCAAAATGCTTGTTGAATAGAAGCTGAATGCAGCTCCTGTGAAAAATCCACACACAGCCAGGGGCTTCCAAATGCCCGCTAGCCTATCTTTTCGGATCACAACTAATGGTATTAGCACCAGACCCGTGCCCATATACATTACTGCGCCAGACCAGGCACCCGAAAAGCCGTAATCCCCAAGCGCCCTGAGGGGCAGCCAAATCAGACCCCATAACACGCCACCAACTATAATGCCTACGGATGGCAATAGTTCAGAGCGATCCTGCCGGATGTCATCCTTCATTCAGCATTCCGCGTTGGGGGGTGCCAATAATGTTTGCTTAGCAATCAATCCAGCCTGTGGGAAGTTTAAAAGATCGTCTGCTCCTGGCACAAAATGTCTTTGAGATGTGTGTCGCACCAAGAACATCGAGTATTGGCATACCAAGGCGAAAAGTCCGCTTGTCGGCCGTTCGAGCATGTGCAATCCACAAATCACCCAAGGTCTGCACCGAGCCCAAAGTGACGGATGCTGCGCGTTGTTCGAAGGGCTGTTTTTCTAGAAAACGTATTCAGCAAAACTGCTTCTTTCGGCATAGGTTAGAGCGATTTCTGGGGGTATGCTCAATCAGAGAACTCGAAAGAGCTCTAAACTGGAAAAGCGCGCGGCATTAGGTCGTAGGGATGTTTCCAACTATCTGTTGCCGCGATGCGATCTATCCAGGCGTTGATATTTGGATAACTGCCTAAATCCTGCTCCAATTCATCGCCGTAATAGAGATAACCGCACATAGAAATGTCGGCGATTGAGAGTGTTGGTGCGGCAATAAAATCTCTGTCGGCCATATGCTTTTCAACAATCTCAAGTGCGTTTTTTACTTTATCGCCCAGATAGTTGGTTATTTCGGTGTCGCCGGTTTTCATAAAACGCAGTGCAAACCTACGCGTCGCCATATAGCTGGTGAATTTATGATTATCGAACAATATCCAGCGCAAGATTTCGTATTCTTCCTGCTTACTGGCAGGCCCGAACTGCCCAGTCTGTTCTGACAGATAAGTTAGAATGACACCTGATTGCGATAGTTTCAGATCCTTGTGCAACAGCACCGGGACTTCGCCAAATTGATTGAAGTCTTGGCGATATTGAGATGTTCGCATCTCACCATTAGGAAAATCGACTAAAATCGATGACCAGTCCAGACCGCACAATTCGAGCATCAAGGCTGCCTTATAGGCATTACCGGATTCAGCTAAACAATGGAGTTGATATTCGCTCATCTTCTTTAGTCCCGCAATTGATGAATCAAACCGTAAACAGGGACTTACGATGTTCGCCTTACAAAGACTGGCCGTTTTCGGACCTGTGCGGCCTGCCGGTCTGGTGTCGCGTCAGGTGGATTGCTACGATCCTTGTGATGCTAGATTTTGACACATGTAACGCTGCGCGACTAAGGCGCGATCCAAGCTTTGATGGAAAGTTTTTCACCGCTGTTAAAACGACAAGAATCTACTGCCGTCCGGTCTGCCCTGCCAAACATTCGCTCACGAAAAACGTCAGCTACTACCCAACTGCTGCTGCGGCAGAGTGTGATGGTTATCGTCCTTGTCTGCGTTGTCGTCCAGAGACTGCACCATTCGGCGCTGCGTGGAATGGAACAAAAACAACCGTTGAACGCGCCCTGCGATTGATCGATGAAGGCGCACTGGATACGGGCAATGTCGAGGATCTCGCTGTTCGGTTAGGGGTCGGTGCAAGGCATCTATCTCGGCTGTTTGCAAAACATGTAGGCGCATCTCCGCTTCAAACGGCTCAAACCCTGCGTATTGGACGCGCCAAGAAGCTGTTGGATAAGACGAAACTCCCTATTACAGAGGTCGCTTTCCAAGCAGGTTTTGGCAGTGTGCGACGCTTTAATGCTGCTTTTGCGAAACTTTATGGGCGCTCACCTTCCTGCATCCGCAGGGGGAATCGGACCTTTGCTGAAGCCAGTTAAGGGTTCCCTTCGCCCACTTACCTGGCATCTGCAACATTAGCCCCAAGGTCCGTTTCGAGCCTATTCCGTTGAAAAACTCATTGTTTGATTTGTTGTAATTGCAGTTCGAATTCGAAACAGCGTTGTTCTTGTTGGTTCTCAGGCTGCTGGGTTTGGTTCTGGGATCAATTTTGCGAGTTTTCTGAGGTTCTGGGCG
>JABABQ010000055.1 GCA_014238155.1 Rhizobiaceae bacterium | reverse complement strand
CTCTAAGCAAAACTCATAAAACAGAGCCGCCTGCGCTTCCTGACGTGGTCCCATCATCGCAATCAATCTCCCAAATCAACAAGGAAACTGAATCAGCAAAGACTGCCGAGATTAAGGCGAGTTTTTCAACGAAATAGGCTCTGAGCAGCCTTTTGACGTTTTCACGCCAATAACTTTCCAATGGCCGCAACGGAAACACCTGGCCCCAGATCTTTGGCGCATTTGTCTGGACGGCGGCACTCGAACTAGCGGTTATAGGCGCATGAATTGTGCGATTTATTCCAACGTAGATTTCACATCTGATTGTCGCTAACGTACTGGCTTGGGAGGGCAAAAATTGGAACGCAGACTAGCAGCAATTATGGCCGCTGACGTCGTCGGTTATTCCAAGATGATGGCGGCGGACGAAACGGCAACACTCGCAGCGTTTGGTGAATTGCGTCACCAGATCTTCGAGCCATTGATCGCCAGTCACCGAGGCGAGGTAATCAAGCGACTGGGTGATGGCTGGCTCGTCGAGTTCACTTCTGCTTTATGCGACGGTAGGAATGGTGGGGTATGAAGGCCGCTCCGACTATACGGCATCAGGCACGGCCGTGAACCTTGCTGCGAGGTTGTGCGACATGGCAGCTGATGGCGAGATTTTACTCAGCCCGCGCGCGTATACGGCGGTTGAGGATAAATATTCGGGCGAACCAACAGGTGAAGTCAGTTTGAAAGGTATTCGCGAACCGGTTGAGGTATATCGGCTACAAGATACGTAGCCCTAAACTCAAGCAGTTCGGGCCTGCGTCGCAGACAGGACGACAGCAGATCAGCAAAATTGCAGTTTGTCCGCACTTCCGCCATTGGACCGAACTCGACCTGGACTTAGCCCAAGGTCTGAATCGGTGAAACTGATTTGGCTCAGTTTTTGATGTCGCCTCCGGGCATACCAAAACCTTTGAAGCGACCTTGAACATCCTGCGGGGCCGACTTGAGCTGGATTTGGAGCTCTCCGGCCAGTTTCGCAATCAAGTCTTTAGCATTCACTTCTCCGGCGCCATGGATGATGCTCCACGTCAATCCTCGCAACAACTCAGGTCCATTTTTGTCTTTAAGCGAGATTTCGATCACCTTGCGCACGGCTGTAACTTCACCGGTGTACAGCACACGAATGGCATTGGTGATGTAGGCGACCCGCAGCACCTCGTGGTTCTGCAATGCCTCGGAAAGTGCGAGTTTGCGCTCGCTCGGCAACTGATCGAGCAAATTGGCAAGGTCATCAAATTTACTACCGGCGATGAGGTTCTTGGCGGCAACCAGATCCCTGACACGAAAAGCTTCTGCCAGCGCTGATTTCGTGCTTTCTGCCGCGGGCCCGCCAATCCTTTCGATCGCCCTTTCCGCCGACCTGCGAAGCCGATCGTTCTCGCTGTTAAGCTCTCGAACAATGGTCATTGACAATGGCCGGGCGGCAGAACCGATCGAGCCCAGTGCTTCAATGGCTGCGCGTCGCACGTCTTCGTCAGGATGCTCAAGCAGCTTGCCAAGATCGCCGACTGCAGGTGCAGCTTGTTTTGTGAACTGTGCAATCGCCTGGGCCGCAAGAATCAGGGTGTACTTGCGCTTATCCGTTAGTACGGATTGTAGATCAGGCAGAGCGTCCAGGACGCCAAGTTTGCCTAATGTGCTAGCCGCCATGCTTCTGTGGACGGCATCCTCGATGCGCACGATCCGGCGTAGTTCGTTAATCACGTTGGCATTGTTTGTACCGATCCTCGCAATCGCCTGCATGGCATTTGCTCCGATCCTTCGATCTGACAGGTATCTGACAAGGTGCGGTACCGCGCGGCTCGCCTTGTTGCCGAACTCGCCGAGAGCAGTGGCCGCCGGTCCGGGGCTGCGCTTCTCGACCAGGGCTTCTATCAATGCAGCAACAGCGCGCTGCGATGGTCCGAGTTTACCGAGCTCCAGCATCGCCAGTGCGTTGATGAAATCATCGGGGTTGGCAACATCGGCCAGGAGGTCTTCAAATGGATCAAAATCCGCTGCCGGCTTTGCAGCTGCGGCATCAAGCTGCGCTTGGGTCATGCCAACAGCGAATATCGCTTTGGCCAGCTTGGTCTTCGCACCGGCACCGAGGCGAGGGTCCAAGTATGCCCTCACCAGGGTCGGCAAAACGTCTGCCGCAATCTCCCCGGAAGCCACGAGATGATCGAGCCCGGCCGTCAGAACACCCACGTTGGGCTGTGACCTTCGGAGTTCCTGGCGGATAAAGAATGCATTTTGCTCTGCCAAGCGGCGGATTTCCTCCTTCCTTGCCGTGCCTACGAATTCCCTCGCGAGAGACTTTGAATCTTTCTCCAGCGCTGTTCTACCATCAGTCACTCCGATGCGCTCAAGTGCCATCCGGGCTGCCATTCTGAGCCAGTCATTGGGCTCCTGTTCGTCCTGGACGATCCCGATGAGCACGTTGGATGCCGCCTCGGCCCCCGGCCCGATGTCGCGCAAGGTTTCGATCAAGGCCATCCGTTGATGGACAGTACTCTTGTCACCCCTTTTGATGGTCTCAAGCTCGCGAACCAGCAATGGCACGACTGTATCAGGCGTTTCCCGAGCCAACTGCTCGAGCCGGCGTTGTGCCGCCATTCGCGTGACAATATCAGTATCCGGCCAGACATGCGCTTTGACGATCTCGATCAGTTCAGCCGGCGAAGCTACGGCAACACGTTTTCCGTTACCGGATTGGGCCAAGACAGATTGGCATCCATAGGCAATGACCAGAATGGCCAACGCGTACGTCCAGAGCTGCTTCTTATTGTGTTGGCCAAGAAAGGTCATGACAACGGCCTGTCGGGTTGTGGTCGAGAAATCTTGTTCACGAGATCGGTCAAACCGGCTTCTTTGGCGAGATCAACTGCCGTCTTTCCCGCAAAACCAGGTGCACCGGTGCCGCTCAGCTGTGTATCTGCACCGGCCTTAATCAGGCTGTACGCAATTTCGATGTGACGGTTGAGGATGGCAAGCATGAGGGCACTCAGTCCATATTTTGCGGTGACATCCAGCTTGGCGTTCTGGGCGAGCAGAACATCGACCAGGGCCTTATGGCCATGCACCGCTGACAACATCAGCGCCGTTTGTCCATAGCGGTCCCGGCTGTCAACATCATAGCCTTGGGAAACAAGTCGATTGACCTCATTCACATCGCCTTCGATCGCAGCCTTATACCACACAGCTTGCATTCCCAATATCTCCATTGGCCACCAGCGGGCCCCGGTAGAGAGAATAAATCATGACGCATCAGTGCTATCATAATGGCTCCTCACAAGATGTCACATGCGACTTATTGAGATAGACTATGTCTGCCCGGTGTTTGTGACAGAAGACCTGCCACCCCGGTCGACGGTGCACGAAAAGTAGAGGTGTGATGGGAAGCTCATCGCCTTCGTTTATTCCGCACACCTGCCGTTGGGCAATGTGCGGTCCAGAATAAGGCCAAGGTCAGGATCGAGCCCTCTTTACCAAATTGAGGATGTCGCTGCTTGGATGGTTCCCAATCAGACATTGGCAAAATTTGACCCATTGCGGATGTTCGAGCGCCAATGAGAGCATGTAATTTCAGTATACAAGCGTTCGCTAAATCGGCTTTATTGAGCTTCACAACAAACATCTTTCATTCTGATCAGCTTGATCCAAATTGAACAATCCTGGTCGATGCTAGCCAAATTCGCTAATCTCAAACCAGCGAAGTTGTGCAGGAGTTCAAAATATGAGCGAGTTGCAATCAAAGACCTTTGATCAACCCAATGAGGTCGTCTCAGCCCCCGGACTGGAAGGTCAAATAGTTGTCGTTGGTGAAACCTATGTTGGGCGATATATACACCAGCCGGGCTTTCATTGGGCAAAAGACGTCAAGCCTTTAATCGGAACGTCGTCTTGCCAAGTTCATCATCAAGGCGTCATGCTTTCCGGGCGAATGCAGGTTGTTCTTGGCAACGGTGCGAAAATAACTATCGAACCGGGAGAGGCGTTTAACATTCCACCAGGCCATGACGCATTTGTTGTAGGCGATGAACCAGCCATTTCAATCGAATTTAGAGGTGTACGAAATTGGGTAAAACCAGCCCTTGCAGGCGAGCGTGTGCTTACGACAATACTTTTTACGGATATCATTGACTCGACCGCGATTGCCACTCAAATGGGGGATGCGGCATGGAAGGATTTCTTATCACGACATTACGAACATATTCGACTTCAATTGGATGTGTATCGCGGTCACGAATTGTCAACGACGGGGGACGGTGTGCTTGTGATGTTTGACGGAACAGAACGCGCCATTCGTTGCGCAGATGCCATATGCAAATTGGCTCACAATGACGGCATCGAAATCCGCGCGGGTATACATACTGGCGAAATCGAGGTTCACCCCGACGGCGCAAAAGGATTGGCACTCCACATCGCAGCAAGGGTTATGTCCATTGCAAATGCAGGAGATGTTATGATTTCTTCTGGGACGGTTGCCTTGCTCGAAGGATCTAATTTGTCGTTCGAGGATACGGGTGAATACGAACTTAAAGGCGTTGAGGGGAAAAGACGCATCTATCGGCTTATTTCTAAACTGGAATAGCAGACCGCTTGGCTAACTCGGACCAGCGATCAGCTGAAATCGCGACCCAATCAGGCGTCTTGACACCCAATTTTGCCATATCAAATTTTGAAATAAGGACGAGATAATACAGTCAACCCGCGAGGCGAAGAGCGGTCGTCGTAATGGCGTCCTTCAGTTCAGTTTTTAACCTCTTGGCTATCTCCCGGTCTTTGAAGTATTCAGTTTGAATAAATTGAGACGGTTTAAAGTTCGGATCAAGAAGCAATAAATCGCGAACAGCTCGTTCAAGCTTGTCATGATTGTTCAAGTGAGTTGCAGCTGCGGTCCGATAAGCAGCCGCCCGCCGGGTGAGTCTCGTAAATTCGTCTACAGTGCGATAACAAGCTTCATGGTCCTGCATGACGTAATATGCAATTGCCTCCAGTTCGCGGCAGTATTCAGGCAAAAACGGATCCAGCATCTTGGCACGCTTCTGATACTCGAGGGCGGTCTCTCCGTCTCCCAGGAAATTATGGATTTCGCCCATTCGTCCAACGATGAACGCGTGATTTGGATTAAGCTCGATCGCGCGGTTGAAGTGGAATGTGGCCTGCTCGAAGTCCCGGACATAGAGCGCCAGAGAACCAGCAATTCGATGGCTTTCAGCGTCTGTTTCATCCAGTTCGATGGCAAAATTTCCCGCTTCGACCAGATCATCCCATACGTCTTCACCGGTCCATTCCGCCACAGTAGCGACCGCACACGCCCTCCATGCATGAACTCGACCATATTCTGGATCTCGCTTCAGTGCTTCATCAAACCAGTGGAGCGCCTGTTCTGCATTTTCCTTTGTGACACCACCGATCCGGTGATGGTACAAACCACGAAGCAAACATTCATAGGCTTCCAAGTCACCGGGTCGTTTTCGCTGTGCCGTGGCTTGCAGTTGCTGTTCAATCTTGCCAGCAACACTCGCAACGATCTTGGCAACCAGGTCGTCCTGGAAATCGAAAAGATCCTCCAGATTACAATCTACACGCTCAGTCCAAAGCTGGTCGCCTGACCCGGCATCTGTAAGATATGCGTTGATCCGTACGCGATTTCCCAACTTGCGAACCCCGCCCTCAAGACAGAATCCTACGCCGAGTTTTTCGCCAAGTTCACGAGCATCCACCCCAACACCCTTCAATCCAAAACTTGTGTTTCTGGAGATCGTTAGAATGTTAGGAAAACGCGATAACTCGGTGATGATGTCTTCGGTAAGGCCGTCGGAAAAATACTCCTGCTCAAGATCATTGCTCATGTTCTTGAAGGGAATCACAACAATCGAATTGGTGGACTTCTGCAGACCCGCAACATCAGGAAGACTGTTGTCCTCGATAAGAGCAGTCCCACAACTGTGGGTGCCAAGTTCGCCCTCTACAGAGTAGACTGTCACTGGCTCGGCAATGTTTTTAAGCTGTCGGTCACCTTGGTTCTCAAATTTGAGCTGGGCTGACCGCTTGGCGTGATCGAACACAGCATTACTGACAAGAACCATCCCCGGCTCAGCTTCCGACTCGATCCGACTTGCAACATTCACTCCATCGCCGAGTAAATCGTCCCCATCTACTACGACATCCGCAAGATGGACCCCAACTCTGAGTACAAGTCCAATCTCTCGCTGGGTCACTGGAGCACCCAGTTGTAGCTGTAAGTCGTAGGCACAGCGAACTGCTGCTACCGGGCTTGAAAACTCCAAAAGAAAGCCATCTCCAGCGCGGTTGAAGATCCGCCCATTATGACCTGACGCAATAGTTCCAATCAGCTCGCTTAACAGTGTCACACGATTTATCGTGTCGATTTCGTCTTCACGCATCCGGGTGGAGTAACCGACAACATCAGCGGCCATGATTGTTGATAGTCGTCTAAGCATGTTGGCGGTTCTCGATGCGCAGAAAATTGAAGACCAAATTTGCAATTACGCCACAGTAAGCCATTTAACGTCAGTTGTCTGCAAGTGGCACTTCGGGACGCTGAGGGCCTGTCGCAGGTTGAATAAACGCGAGATTTGAAAACAGTAAAATGTCCACAACTCGGTCATCCAGCATCTTTGCAATCGGCGCGCGCCGAACGGCTGCTTTCGCGAATTTATGCGGAACCTCCGACCTTCGCCGGAGTGACCGCTATGGGCCGGTTTTACCACGCGTCGCTCTTGAATTGAATATTCACCAAGGTCCGGATCGAGCCCAAGGTTACAGATGTAACCGTGTCGTTAATTGAATAGCATTTATCAGATTGACCAACGAGCCTTTGAGCAAGATTTTGCCCAAGCTGCACGGATGCGGCATCGTCAGAATGAAAGCCGTGAATGTGTCGACTGAGTAACGCGCCGCCAGCAGCTGTTCAGCTTGGCATTTCCAAACTATAAAGTTTTCAAAGCATTCGATCACAATGACGCACTCTGATGGCAGCAAAGGAACAACATGAACTGGGATTTATCAGGAAAAGTGGTTCTTGTGACCGGGGCCAGTTCGGGGATCGGCCGGTCGCTGGCCATCGCCGCGGGATCTGCTGGAGCGAAAGTCGCACTCGTCGGTCGGTCAAAAGTGCGACTCGATGAGGTGCAGTCAGAGATCGGCGAAACAGCGATAGCCATGCCAGCCGATCTGACCAACGCCGCCGATGTGGATCAAGTTGCGACTCAGGTTACGGCACATTTCGGGCGAATCGACGTGCTTCTGGCCAATGCCGGACTGTATATTCCTGGAGATGCCGCGGATGGTGACCCGGATGCATGGGACGAATTGTTGTCGGTTAATGTCAACAGTGTGCTCCGGCTGGTAAATCGTGTGTTGCCGCAAATGATTGACCAGCGCTTGGGCGACATAATCGTCACCAGCTCGGTGTCCGGACATCAGGCGATCCATTGGGAGCCTGTATATTCGGCTTCGAAACACGCAATCCAGTCCTTCGTTCACGGTGTACGTCGTCAAATCGCCCCGCACAACTTGCGCATCGGAGCGGTTGCGCCGGGCATTGTGCTGAACCCGCTTTGGGGATTGTCTGACAAGGCAGCCATCGACGCCAAGGTAGCGGCCCATGAGGGAATGCGTTCCGAGGATGTAGCGGAAGCAGTGATGTTCATGCTGACACGGCCGCCGCATGTCACCATCCGCGACCTGGTTATCCTGCCGCAAAATCAAGATATCTAGCTGATGGACGAGTTTGACGATGTTACTGTTGGTGCGGCGGGCGCGGCGCGCGTTCTCGCAGACCGCCGGAGTCGGAACGTTTAATCGTGAAGTTAATCCCAAGTTCTTGAAATAGATCTTTTAAATTTCGGCAGGAAAATGGAGGTTGAGCATCGATCATCACCGCTCGCGTTTGAATGCCGAACAGGAGGTGCCGTTGAATGATTTCATCGAAAGAAACGACGCAAAATGAATTCAGCGCGTCAGATAACCTCCGTCAATGACCAGAACTTCGCCCGTGACATAACCTGACGCGGGCGAACAAAGATAAATTGCTGCCGCCCCGATGTCTTGCGGCGTGCCCACTTTTGGCATTGGCGTCATGCTTTTCCAAATTGGCGCCCATTCGGGATTTTCGAACCCTCCAGCGGTCATATCGGTTTGAATATATCCCGGTGCGATTGCGTTCACCCGGATATTTTCACCGGCATATTCGCTGGCCAGACTTTTTGTCATCATATGCACTGCCGCCTTGGATGCGTTGTAGGCGACCTGATCCTGCGGGATGTTTGATACATATCCTGAGATTGACCCAATGTTCAGGATCACGCCGCTTTGCTGTTTGCGCATCTGGGTCAGCCCTGCACGACAGGCTCGAAAAACGCTATCAACATTGATGTCCATAACCCGGCGGTAGTTTTCGTTTGAAAAACTTTCAGTTTCACCATGTTGTGCTACCCCGGCGTTGTTTACCAGAATGTCGAGCTTTCCCGCCAATTTCACCGTTTCAGAGATCAGCTTTTCCGGTCCATCCACGTCGCGAATGTCCGCTTGGATATAGTCAACCTTGTGACCCGCATCGCGAAGCCGCGCAATAACATCAGGCTTCGGTGTTTTTGACGACACAACAACACGTGCTCCGGCCTCTGCAAGCGCCTCTGCAATGCCAAGTCCGATACCCCGCGTGCCGCCAGTAACTAACGCCGTTTGCCCATCCACGCGAAATTTTTTCATAATCATCAGCTTGCTCCGTTAAATTTAGTTGGTAGGCACGGGTGCCCCGAAAAACCGTCAAGTTGCCTCAGGTGGTGGGGTTACCCGATCAAGCCCAAGGATAAAGTCGGCGCACCGGTCCCCCAGCATCATTGCCGGCGCGTTAGTGTTTCCTGCATTGATATTGGGCACGGCCGACATATCACAAACCCTCAGATTACTGACGCCGCGCACTCGCATTCTTGCGTCGAGAACCGCTTCGCGATCACCGTCGGGGCCCATTCGCGCGGTACTTGCTGGATGATAATTTGTTTTGACAAATCGGCGGCAATGATCTGCCATGACTTCGTCGCTAAGGTCCGGCCCGGCGGGTGCAATGACTTTTTCGATCCGTTTGCCCAATTGCCCGCTTAGCAGCACTTCGCGGAAAAACCGCTGTCCCTCAACCATCATTTGCATGTCATCTGGATCAAGTAACAAATTGGGCGACACCAGCGGCATGTCGTAAGGATCGTCAGAACGCAATTCCACTGAACCACGCGACTTGGGTTTGACGAGTACTGTTGTTATGCTGACGCCGTAGGTGTCGTCGAAAACGGCTTGCAAGTCCCGGTCAAGATACACGATCGGCACGCAAAAAGCCTGAATTGACGGCGGTGCGTCGCGGTCAACGGGATTAATGAAAGCACCGGCTTCAAGCCCAGCAGAGGTAATCGGCCCACTGCCGAACATCTTGAATTGAAGTCCGTTTTTCAGCATTCGCCAGCCAACGCCCTGCTTGTAGTAACCGTAAGGCCCATTGGCGACAGAGATTACGGGCACCTCGGGATGGTCGATCAAATTTTGACCGACTCCCGGCAAGTCAACCAGTGTTTCAATACCCCTAGACGTTAGATGCTCGGCCGGCCCGAGCCCCGACAGCATCAACAGTTTCGGCGTTATCAATGCGCCTGCCGACAGAACGATATCCGATCTTGAAAAGGCCGTGTGTTCGCGTCCCGACGCATCTTTGTAGGTGACGCCAGTTGCCCTGCCGTCGGTGATCTCGATACGTCGGACCGTTGCGTGCAGTTTAACCGTTAACCTTGGGTCATTTTTCAGCGGCTCTACATAAGCATAGGCTGCGCTGCTGCGTTTTCCACTTCGGTTGGTGAACTGGTAAAATCCCACGCCGCGTTGGGCGCTGCCATTGAAATCGTGATTGTAGGGCTCTCCCATTGCCTGAACGCTTTGTACAAACCAACGGGAAACATCGTCGATGTGACCTGGGTCCGAAACCAGCAACGGCCCCTCGGCGCCGTGTAAGTCGTTTTGCAAACGATTGTTGCCTTCGATGCGCTTGAAATGGTGGAGAACTGTAGACCAGTCCCATTGAGCTCCATCATTTTCGCCGCGTAGGATCTCATCCCATTCATCATAATCAGAGGGCCTGCCGCGCATATAGACCTGTGCGTTAACCGATGATCCACCACCAAGAACATTGCCTTGCGGGATGTCGTGCACACGTCCGCCAAGGTGTTGCTGCGGCGTGGTGTGATGATAGGTCATGTACTTGCTGCCAGCGATCAGCTTGAAAATGCCCGGCGGCATATTCAACAAGGGATGATGATGCGAATACCCGGCCTCAAGCATCAGTACCCGCCGGTCTCCGTCTGCAACCAATCGGGCGGCCGCCACGCACCCCGATGAGCCGCCTCCAATAACGATATGGTCGTATTCTTCTGCCATCATCACACCCATTTTCTGGAACTTTTGCTGAACAAAAAATAAAGTTTCCAGATCAATTCAGTTTCGCGTACGAGAAAAGTCGGTGCCGCGGTTGAACGTCTCTTAGATATTGGCGCCAATCAGCTATAGTGGGTTCGAGTTCTATCAAATTTCACAAGTTTATTTTCGCGAACAATTCCAAATACTATCCAAATGCCATTCGCATGCAAGTTGCCGTGGTCGCAGTTCCGTTCATCCCTCTTCGCGAAACTCTTCGCGTCGTTTGTGAGAGTTTATCGACTTTTTGAATCTTCCACCCAATCGTATGAATGTGTGTCGGTTTTTATGTGGTCAATGGTCTATTGTTGGGAAACTAACAATGTAAACCAAACAAGCGTTGAGGGAACTCGGTGTTCGCTCTGTTGTGCTGGTCCCGCCCAATAAGAACAATTGATAGGATGTCGCTGCACGGACAATCTTGAAAACTCAAAACGGTGTTTTGTCCGCATCTCGGCCATTCGTCCATGATTGGGCTCTGGTACTTTGAACGTCTGCATTCACAACGTGTGCAATTTCACACAGCAACTTTTCTGGCCCAGCCGTAAAGTGAGATCACCAACACGGAGGAAAGCAAAATGTTCATCGCAATAGCAGCCATCGCACTGACAGTAATGTTTACCCTCCATGTACAGCACACCGCCTCTTTTTAATCTCCAAACCTAAATCTAGGCGACAATCTCAAAACCCCATACAGCTCAATCTGTGTGGGGTTTTTGTTTATGGCAGGAGATATCGATCGGAGGACACAGCAGAACTTGAAGGGCTTACCTGACTGCCTTATGCGAGACGAAATGGGTCACCCGCATGTTTGGCACTATCTGCTAGTTTGTCATCTCAATGGTCAACGGTAACTTTACCGGACTACGGAAATTTGACGATGAAACCCACTCGAAGTTGGGGGCAGCAACAGAAAAATCTGGAATAACTGCCAGCAATCGGCGCATGGCAATATCGGCAACCATGCGGGCAAAGGTGTTCCCGATACAAAAGTGCTTGCCGGTGCCAAAACCAAGGTGGCCCTTGGGATTGCGGTCGATATCATATATCTCAGGATTATTGAATTTTCGCTCATCGCGATTGGCTGAACCGTATGCCAAAATGACAGCATCACCGGACTTCATGGTTTTCCCATGAAGCGTAACATCCCGTGTCAGTGTTCGCTTGAAGCGCTGTGCCGATGTATTGTAGCGGAGCGATTCCTCGATCGCTTGTGGGATCTTCTTCGAATTTTTTACCAACTTCCTTCGGGCTGCTGCGTTTTCCGCCAAGTTCAATGCAAACACGCTCATGAAACTTGAAAGTGATTCGACGCCAGCGACAACAAACATCGTTGTGGTCAACACGACCTCTCTGTCGCTCAATCGATCACCGTCTATTTTGGCTTCCGCAAGATGGGTAATCAGATCATCGGCAGGCGAATTGCGCCTTATTGACACTTCGTCAGAAAGAAACTGTGCAAGTCGCTTAAATGCCGCATCAAGTTCGGGGTTACGCCCGCGTTTTTCCTTATCAGTCGATATCGAGAGAACAACTTCATTGCGGGTTTCGGTTGAGTCGCGTTCAGGCAGGCCCAGCATTTGAAATATCGTGCCCACGGTCACATGGCTTGAAAACTCGGAGACGAAGTCGAATTGTCTTTTATCTTTGATTTCGTGGAGCGCAGCGTCTGCCAGTTCAACAGCTGGCAAAGCGAGGTGTTCAAGGTTTCTCCGAACAAATGCAACCTGTGCCAAGGCGCGTAGCCTGTCATGTCTGGGGGGATCGGTGGTCCCAAGTGTTCCACCAGACCTGCCGGGTATTTCGTCTATGAGATTTCCTTTGAGTGAGGAATAGGTTTGCCAGTCCGTCGCCGCGTCGACTACGTCATCATACCGCGACAAGATCCATAAATTTGCGCTTTCACTCCAATAACAAGGATATTTGTCGCGAAGAAGTGTGTATCCGGGAAACGGATCAGCATCTATTTGACGGGAGTAAAGTTCAAAAGGCTCAGACATGCCTGAACGATACAAAATTGGTTGCTGCAAATCCAGCAATGTTGATCGGACTGCCCTTCAAACGCGGAGCCGATTGGGTTTGGTGAGCAAAACCCTGCCTGGGGTGATCTCTATATGGTCAATCTCAATCACTCATTCGAACGGCAATCGATCGCTCTGAGATAGTTTGGCCCGGCTTGCCGATCGTTGATGTCTGGATGATGACATATCTCCAACTGGCAATGTTGGGGGGAACCGGTCGTTCGCTAATTTGGGCCAGGGTTACCGAGAATCGTCAAAGCGGACAGCGAAATTAGTCTGGCCGAAAACTGGCGAATGACCACTCAGAGCCTATTCCGTTGAAAAACTCATTGTTTGATTTGTTGTAATTGCAGTTCGAATTCGAAACAGCGTTGTTCTTGTTGGTTCTCAGGCTGCTGGGTTTGGTTCTGGGATCAATTTTGCGAGTTTTCTGAGGTTCTGGGCGG
>JABABQ010000049.1 GCA_014238155.1 Rhizobiaceae bacterium | reverse complement strand
TTTACGTGTAAGGCCGCTCGTCAATGCAATGCGGACAGCTTCGCGACGGAATTCGTCTGTGTGGCGATGTGCCATAATAGTTCTCCTTGATGGACATAATCCAATTCAAGGACACGGAACCAAACCGTGACAAGTCCAAAATTGTTGCGCCGATCCTTGCTCGATTCAGTAAAACCTTCCCCGATATTCATCTGGAAATTCAAGTCACTGACCGGTTTGAAGACATAAACCGCCTTCAAACGGACGTGTCGTTGCGATTTGCGCAGGAAGTTCATGACGATGTGATTGCTCGCAAACTGTACCCCATGGCTCTAGTCCCGATTGCAAGCAGAGATTACCTGGAGACACACCTCCCGCTGGCAGGCCCACGAGGCGAGGGATTGAACTGGATCGGTTGGGAAAAGGCAGAGAAAAATCCGGAATGGGTCGAGAAAACAGCCTTTCCGCAGGCTTCTGTGCGTCATGCAACCACTGACCCGGTTTTACAGCTTGCCTTGGCACGACAGGGCCTGGGGATGATCAATTCATCGGTCTACTTTACAACGGTTTACCCCGAACTAATTCCGGTACCTGGGGTGAGACCGGTTCTGGACCGCAACCTTTGGTTGCTACTACACTCGGAATTGAGGAGGACAATCCGAGTGCGCAGGTTCATCGACTTCTTGAGCAAGGAGCTTATCGCCCTGAAACCGCTCCTGCAAGCAGGAGCAATAGTATAACCAGGTCTATCAAATTTGCCTTCAATTACTACCTCGGTCAGAAACTGGCAAAGACCCTCTTGAATTTGAAGCGGCCAACTAAGCTTGCATGTTCTTTGTGGCAATTCGCTCCACTGTAGGTAAGACAAAGACAACGAGTTCAATGTTGGTATTTGTTGATGCCAAGATTGCCGAGAACACTAATCACCAAGCTTATTGGGCGGAGATTGTCCGTAACAAATGCAAATGTCGGGTCGTATAGCTGCCAAGGTCTGCGAAATGCATTGGTCGTCCAACTGCTTTAAATCGCCGTTTACTTTCCCTATGGTCTATGGATGAAAGAAGTTGCCTTCAATTTGAAACACCTGCGGGGGCTGCAAGCCGTTGCCAAGACAAAAAACATCAGTGAAGCTGCGAGCCTGGTAGCACTAAGTCAGCCAGCGCTTACGCAAGCACTGTCAAAACTTGAATCTCAACTGGACCAAGATTTGTTTGTGCGTAGCAAGAATGGTGTGTTTCTTACTCCAGCCGGTTCAGTATTTCTGATACGTGTAGAAGAAGCCCTCGCGGAACTATCCGAAGGTGTGCGAAAAGCGAATCGACAGGCGAAGAGACAAGGCAGCAAAGCATCTGACTTTCAATTGCGACTTACCTACACACAATTGAAGGCTTTGTTTGCTGTTTCTAACGCAAAAAACTTCTCACTGGCCGCAAAACGAGAAGGGCTTAGTCGGCCCAGCATCAACACAGCAGCAAGAGATCTTGAAAAGGTCGCGGGTTTTGAATTTTACTTAAAGACGCAACAAGGCATCGAATTGACTCCTCCAGCCCAATTGTTGGCTCAACATGCGGGTCTTATGTTCAAAGCCCTTCAAAATGGGATTGAAGAACTGGAAGAACTTGTTGGTCGTGACGCACGATTAATCTCAGTCGGCACTGTTTCATTCCTTGATGGAACCAATATTATTTCGGACGCGGTTTCTAGGTACCTAGAGACGTACCCAAAATCGACTGTAAGAATACACGATGGTCTATATTCACACTTACTATCCAGGTTACGGGCTGGAGAGATTGATTATCTATTAGGAGCAATCAGGGAAGATCTGCCGTTTGCAGATGTGGAACAAAGACTTGTGATCGAAGACCCTCTTTCAGTAGTAGCTAAATGTGACCATGAATTAGCCGGAAAAATGAATATCTCTTGGAAGGAAGCCCCCTCATTCAGTTGGGTTCTTCCGAGAAAAGGAACACCTACTAGGGATTTCTTTGAAGCGAACCTACTTGCTGCCGGCGTCCCACATGTTCATATAATTGAATCATCCTCTCGTGCTATGTTGCGTGGTTTGTTGGCGCGAAGTGATCGATTGGCGATCACATCATCTCAGCAGATTCGAGAAGAAGAAGAGCTTGGCCTCTTAACGCGACTCGATTTCGATCTGGCTGGGTTCGGCCGTCGCGTAGGAGTCACCGTTCGCGCACCCTGGAAAGCGACGAATTCCCAACTGCAATTCTTAAGCATGCTTGAGCAATAAATTCGCCGCGCTTAGTGGTTTCACAGAGTTGGTAGGTAAATCGAATGGTTCTTCAGATGATTGAATTTGTTCGGTTCAAAACCGCGTGGTCAATTGTTCGACGAAAAGAAGATTGTTTCAAGGATCGGCAATTGGGTTTGCTGGCTTGATCTCTGGCAAGACAATCTGCGGTGGAACGAGCTCCAAATAAGAAGCTCGGAGAAGATAGCGACAGCCCAGTGCGGAAAGCATTCTTTACGGATCGTTTTTTCAGGGTTGAGAACGAAACGGGTTGCAACTTCGTGGAAGATTGAAAGATGGAGACAATTGATGGCTTTAAATACCGACTATGAAGATATTCCGGGCACTTATATTTTTAATGGCCGGAGATGTCGAGAAGGCTATCAGCTTAATCAATTTTGCAAATCGTTGGATCGAGAAGAAAATCGCGAAGCCTTTCGCGAGGATGGCGCGACCTATTTGGATCGCTTTCGTTTGACCCCTGAGCAGCGGAGAGCTGTCGAGACGCGTGATTGGCTTGGCATGCTCCATCTTGGGGGCAACATCTACTATACTTTTAAGCTTGCGATCTTTGATGGCCTTTCGATGCAGCAAGTCGGAGGAATGATGTCTCAGATGACCGTAGATGATTTCAAACAAATGATGATGGAAGGCGGCAGATCACCCTCCGGGAACGTTTCAAAAAAGGAGAACATCAACGATGGCTAAGATCGTGGCTGGCGTAGGAACATCGCATGTGCCGGCAATTGGTGCTGCAAGTGATCACGCGAAGGATCGCAATGAATATTTTAAGCCGCTTTTTGATGGTTACGATCCAGCACGTGAATGGATCTCGAAAGTGAATCCGGATGTAGTAATTCTTGTTTACAACGATCATGCGTGCGCATTTTCGGTGGAAGTTGTGAATACTTTCGTCTTGGGTGTTGCTGAAAAGTATGAACCCGCGGATGAAGGCTACGGGCCTCGTCCTGTGCCCCATATCGAGGGGCACGCAGACTTTGCATCCCATATTAATGAGTGCTTGATCTTTGATGAATTTGACATCGCCATAGCCAACGAAATGGCCGTGGATCACGGCGGAACCGTTCCTTTGACCGTGATGTATGACAGACCTGAAAGCTGGCCTTGCAAGGTGATTCCATTGTGCGTGAATGTAATTAAATACCCACAACCAACTGGATTACGTTGCTACAAACTTGGTAAAGCGCTGCGTAAGGCCGTTGAAAGCTATCCTGAGGATTTGCGCGTGGCAGTATTTGGCACCGGTGGTATGAGCCATCAACTTCAAGGAGAGCGAGCTGGCTTCGTAAACCAAGAGTTTGACTTGATGTTTCTCGATAATCTTCAAGACAATCCTGAGGCTTTGACTAAGATCGACCACAACGAGTATTTGCGAGACGCCGGATCAGAGGGCATCGAGCTTATCATGTGGCTTATCATGAGAGGGGCGATGGAGAACCCGAAGGAAGTATACAGGCACTATCACGTCCCAGTTTCAAATACCGCTGGTGGTCTTATTTGTTTTGAAGATGAAGCTGCATGAAAGTTGTAGTTGCGGGTGCTTATGGTGCCTTTGGGCGAAAACACCTTGAAGCGCTTTCCAGAATTGAGGGCGCCGAGGTAACTTCGGTTATGGGGCGATGTGGAGATCAAATTCGTGAGCTGGCGCAAGAACGCAAAATTGATCATTTCACCACCGATCTTGATGAATTAATCGCAAATCCCAACGTCGACGCGGTCATCCTGTCGACGCCCACTCCCCTTCATGCCGCGCAGTCTAAGGCTGTAATGCAGGGGGGAAAGCATTGTTTTTGCGAGATTCCGATGGCCGACAACCTGGCCGACGCGCGCGAACTCGTGGACATTCAGCGAGAAGCTGGTGTTATGGGGATGGTCGGGCACGTGCGTCGCTTCAATCCTAGCCACAAATGGATCCACCAACGGATCAAGTCGGGAAACTTTCGCGTTCAACAGTTGGACGTCCAGACCTATTTTTTTCGACGGACCAATTCCAGCGCCGACGGTAGACCTCGCACCTGGACCGACGATCTACTGTGGCATCACGCCTGCCACACCGTTGATCTGTTTGTGCACCAGGTCGGCGAGATTCCAGATCATGTTTTTTGCATGAAGGGTCCTAACCATCCCGATATGAACATTCCCATGGATATGTCGATTGGACTAAAATCTCCCTCGGGTGCCCTGTGCACGCTTTCTCTGTCTTTTAACAACGATGGACCATTGGGATCATCGTTTCGGTACATTGGCGATACCGGAACCTACGTTGCCCGTTATGACGAACTTTACGATGGTTATGATCGGCAAATCGATCTCAGTCTTGTCGCCGATAGCAGCGATGGAATTGAACTAATCGATCGAGAGTTTCTATCGGCAATCAAGGACGGTCGCGAGCCAGAGTCTTCTTTCCAACAAGCACTAGTTACCATGCAGGTACTTGATCGAATTCGGCAAGCCATGGTTTAGAAGTTGAATGTTTAACTACTAATAATCGAACGGCACTCCAACCACCTGCTCGGCTAGTGCGGCTTGAGCGCGCTCTGATTTTCTTAAGTGAAAGAACTCGTTTTCGCGGATCTTTTTGTCGAACCCTGTATCGTCGGGAAAAATGTGGAGCAGGCCAGTTAGCCACCAAGAAATTCTGACGTTTGTCCACACTCTGCGAAGCGCGGTCTGTGAATACTCATCGAGATAACGTTGATTATTATTCGAAATTTGTTCGGTTAGAGCGCGACAGAGATAAAACACATCGGAGAAGGCTAAATTTAACCCCTTTGCGCCGGTTGGTGGGACGATATGAGCGGCGTCACCCGCTAGAAACAAGCGCCCATATCGCATGGGCTCTGCTACAAAACTCCGCAGCGGTGCAATCGACTTTTCAATGCTCGGACCAGAGACGATTTGTGCTGCCAGCTCGGGAGGAAATCTGGCCTTGATCTCATCCCAAAATCGTTCATCCGACCAGCTATCCAAATCGTCGGTCACGGGACACTGAATATAGTATCGACTTAGCGACTGCGAACGTTGCGAAGCCAACGCAAAACCTCGCTCTGGATGGTGCGCGTAGGTGATGTCTTTCAGTGGTGGTGTCTCCGACATAATTCCGAGCCAACCGAAGGGATAAACCCGCTCATATGTCTTGAGGATGCTGTCTGGAATGGCTCTTCTTGAAGCTCCATGAAATCCATCGCATCCTGCAATATAGTCACATTCCAGCTTGTGGGTCTGCCCATCGCTTACATAGGTTACAAACGGGCTTTCGCTGTCGGGTTCATGAACCTCTACATCCTCGGCTTCCATGACAAGGTCGGCACCTTGCCGTTCGAGCGCATTGTAAAGATCCTCAGTAATTTGCGTTTGCCCATAGGCGACCATTTTTTTCCCGGTGTGCAAATTTGTGTCAATGGCGAATGGATCAAAACCTTGCCAAGCAATGTGCAGGGCATCATGAGAATGTCCCTCTGAATCCATTCGGGCACCCAGGCCCTCATCTTTAAGTAACTGGACTGTCCCAGCCTCCAGCACGCCGGCCCGGATTCGCTGAAGAACATAGCTTTTTGATTTTCGCTCCAGGACAGTGGCATCGATTCCGCGATGGTTCAACATATGGCAAAGCATCAGTCCAGAAGGACCTCCACCAATAATCACGACCTGAGTTTTTCTGGATTTTAGCATGCTCTTTCCCGCCGATCACCTTGTCTGAATACAAACCAAAAAACAGCATTCTTCTCGATGTGTCAATAAATGGACCATCGATCCATTTTTTATAAACTTTAATTTTCGAGATGTCGTGCGCTAACAATTTGAAAATGGGCGAGGTATCTTCAACGTCTTTACGATGGTCGTGCCACTATTTATTTTTTTGGATGAACATCCCGTCGGCATTTGTGTATTTGTCCTATTGCAAGGCAGGGATTGGGATCGGACGCACCCGCTTAAATGGGAATCGCTCCTGAGGTGGGCTTAAGTGAATTGCTCATTGAATCTGTAGTCTATCTTGCGCTGCATTTTGGCTTCACATAATTTTGCCGGTGCGTCCTGTTGCAACTTTTTTTACTATTCGAAGTTAGCGGCGCAGGAAAATTGAATAATGCTCTTTGTATTTGGATGCGCAATCAAGCTTCGTCAATCGTATGCTCCCTTTAAGTCTTGATCTGAACCTGCAAGTACATAGGGAGTATGAATTGCGTCTTTTCTCTCATTCCTCAAGACCGGTGCATCTGGGTTCTTTCCCGTTTGAAAAGCTTGGTCGCGTCGCGGATCCGATTTTTGAAGGCCTGAGCACGACCGGTCTGCTTCGGGGCGATTTCAAACCTACCGAACTCGGTCATTCGATCGATGAATTTATGTGCGCGCTCGACGCTGTGCGGGAGGGTGGGGTTGCTGAAAGCAAAGCGGAGATTCCAGAAGATCCGGAGGAGAGGACGCGACACTTGAAGGCAGCCGGCTACTTTCTTGATGCAGCCGCTGTGGGAGTAGCGAAAATTGAACCGAAACTCTTGCTGGACAAGCCCCATGTTCATGATGGTCTATCTCGATTGTCGTTCAGTGCGTCCAAGGAAAAACTCAGGCTACGTTTCAATCCACTCGCAGTGATCAAACAAATGGAACGCGCAATTGAGTTGGCTTCCGCGCCCTTTGATGGGCACTCACATGCGCTGGTTATTGTCAATGACTATCCCCGTGATCCAGGTTCCGACGAAGAAGGCTGCAGCTGGATCCAGGGGCTTCAGCCCTGGCGAGCGGCAGTTCGAGCATCAGAGACGGCCGTGGTTCTGGCGAACTATCTGCGGATTTTGGGATTTGAGGCGCGAAGCCACTCCGCAACGACAAGTGAAATTGATCTTCATGCAGCGGCTGTGGCGGCAGGTTTGGCCACTCCAGTTGAGGATGGAATTTCAAATCCGTATTTCGGATCGCGGTTCGAAGTGGCCGTTGTCACAACCAATTTGGACCTGGACGCCGATCCACCACTTGGGAAGCAAAGCGCGATCGATCGGCTGCGCGCTTTTGGTCCGTCTTGGTGGATTGGAGCTGCAGCGCAAAAGACTCCCAGGACCAAGATCGACATGGAAGGTCGGCCGTATCAACACAGCCGATATCCCACCGAAAAACTGAAACGCCGAGAAACTCCAACAACATTTATCGATGAAGATCGAATTCCAAGAGTACCTAAATCCAGCGAAATGTTTCTGAGGGCGGCGTTTGGTGATCTCGGCAAGCCTGCATTGGAAGCCTCTAAAGACAGCTATTCCGTTACAAAGGCGCCGCTTGCTGGCGCTCTTCGATTGGCGCTAAACGTTTACTCCTTGCTTCAAAGAGGTGAGCCCGCAGGAGACGTTGCGTCGGGATACCAAGATCCCGTAAAGAACACCGCGACGCTAAAGGCGACATTGCACTTTTTGGGTGCCGATATTGCCGGCGTATCAAGAGCCCCCGCATGGGTGTGGTACTCGCACCGACAAGACGGCTCGGAAATGTCGGTGCAACACCCATTCGCGGCATCAATCATGATTGATCAAGGCCACGAAACGATGGCTGGAGCAAGCGGCGATGATTGGATTTCATCAGCCCAATCCATGCGAACTTACATGAGAGCAGCTCTCGTGTGTGGCGTGCTTGGACAACACCTTAGAAACCTCGGATTTTGTTCGACAGCACATTCTGCAGCTGACAGCGATGTAATCCAGACGCCCCTTGTTTTGCTCGCTGGCTTGGGAGAAGTCAGTCGTATTGGCGACACGATCCTGAATCCGTTTCTTGGGCCTCGACTGAAGACCGGCATTCTAACAACGAACTTCCCCATGGAGCCGGACAAGCCTATCGATTTCGGTCTTCAAAATTTTTGTAATTCTTGCAACAAATGTGCTCGGGAATGTCCCTCCGGTGCAATTTCATCTGGCCCAAAGGTCATGTTTAATGGCTACGAAATTTGGAAAGCAGATACGGCTAAATGCACCCAGTACCGGATGACCAATCTGGCAGGTGCGATGTGCGGCAGATGCATGAAGATGTGTCCTTGGAATTTGGAGGGTTTGGTTGTTGAGGCTCCATTTCGGTGGGCGGCAATGAACTTGCCTTCTGCAGCGCGTTGGCTGGCCCGATTGGATGACGGTCTCAATCGAGGATCGATTAATGGAGTGAAAAAATGGTGGTGGGACGTTGCGCGTCGAACCGACGGCAAGATTGGTCGCGCCGAAGACACCAATACGAGAGAACTCAACAAACACATAGATGTGAAACGTGAAGACCAAACGCTAGCGATGTATCCCATTAACCTCGCGCCACCACCTTTACCGATGCCCAGCCCCTTGGACCGAGAAGCTGGAATTGAGGCATATGAAAGCGCTTTGTCTCCCGCTGAGTACAAAAAAAGATTGAAAGAGGGCAACACATCGGAGCTTGTGAACAAACCTCCATTGGTGGGCAATTCCCCCCCTGTGATTGTTGGCAAGGTGCTGTCTCGAAAAAGCAGCTCAGCTGATGGAAAAATTGACGTATTTGAAATAGCTTCTGCAGACGGCTCTGATTTACCCTCTTTTTCAGCCGGTGCCCACGTTGATATCACGGTTACGCCGCAATATGTCAGGCAGTTCTCGTTGGCGGGAAATCCTGCTGATTCCAGTACCTATATACTGGGAATATTGCGCGAAGATGACGGTCGCGGAGGATCCAAGAAAATCCATGAACTCATGGAGCCTGGTTCACCTGTGGTAGTATCGCGTCCGCGAAATCATTTCCCTGTCGTGGAGACTGATGGCAGACATATACTTATGGCGGGCGGCATCGGCGTTACGCCCCTCATAGCTATGGGGCACGAGTTGCATGCAAAGAATGAAGAATTTGATCTATTTTATAAAGCGAGAACCAGGAAGCAGGCCGCGTTCATCGAGGAGCTAGCAGCGGTAGCATGGGCGGACCGTGTCCACTTTTACTTTAGCGACGAGGACAGGTTGGACATCAGCACTGTTCTAAACAGCCACACTGCAGGTGATCAGGTATATACCTGTGGTCCATCTGCATTTATGGACGCGGTGTTCGATACCGCAAAAACCTTTGGTTGGCCGGAAGATGCGCTACACCGAGAATATTTTTCCGTTCCAGATGATTCTGAGTGGGAGAACCATGAGTTCGAAGTTGAACTGCGTTCTAGCGGAAAGGTCGTTTCCGTTCCTGCAAAAAAGAAAATAACCGAAGTCCTGGCAGAAGTCGGTGTTGATGTGGACGTAAAGTGCTCAGACGGCCTTTGCGGAGTTTGCGCAACTGGCTATCTTGCGGGAGATATTGAGCATCGTGATTACGTTCTTAGTAAAACACAAAGAGAGTCCAAAATGATCCTTTGTTGCTCTCGCGCCGTTAAGGATTCTGACCGAATCGTTCTCGACTTGTAAAAGCTCTAACTTGGTAACGCGGAGCAGTAAATTTCATGCGTTTGCCCGACTGAATTTTTAATAGACCTTAGGTCCATTATGTGTAGAGTACTGTTCTGTAAACGTATAATAAGCATTGGAGGACCGTGCCCCTTGGCTGAACAAAGAGAGCCCAAAACTTGGCACCCCAACCCGAAGTTACCTGACTTTGTTGTGCCGGAAGGTGCAGTTGATGCGCATTGCCATGTATTCGGCCCAGACGAGAAGTTCCCATTTGCTCCGGAACGCAAATATACTCCGCAAGATGCGAGTGCAGAAATGTTAATGAATTTGCATCGCAGATTAGGCTTCAAGCGAAGAGTGCTTGTGCAAGCGAGCTGTCATGGAACCGATAATTCGGCGATGGTGGACCTTCTAAATAGAGATCCAATCAATAGCCGTGGGGTTGCCGTGGTTAAGCCTGAGATTGAAGACGCAGAACTTGATGTGTTAGATGCGGCCGGCGTGCGTGCAGTGCGCTTTAATTTTCTGCGCAGGTTGGTAGACCCCGGTCCATTGGAGCCGCGTTTAAATCTTGCGCACCGCATAGCCGAGCGAGGTTGGCACGTTGTCGTATATTTTGAGCCTGCGGATTTGGAGGATTTAGTTCCCTTTTTTAAGGCACTGCCAACTCGAGTTGTTGTGGATCATTTGGGTCGGCCTGACATCGCTGCGGGTACAGATGACAAAGTCTTCCAATCTTTTTTGAGGTTGATCGAAGACGCAAAATTTTGGGTTAAAGTCGGATGCCCTGAGCGCCTATCTATCTCTGGTCCGCCCTACACAGATGTCATACCGTTCGCGCAGCGTGTCATTGAAATGGCCGGTGATCGTGTCCTTTGGGGAACAGATTGGCCTCATCCAAATATGAAAAGCCATCTTCCAGACGATGGACAGTTAGTGGATTTAATTCCAATCATTGCGCCCTCAGTGTCGGCGCAGAAAGCACTGCTGGTAGAAAACCCGACCACTCTCTATTTCGATTGAGTTAAGACGGTTGCAATTTCGCTGGCTCTCTTGCGTAAATGCGGCAAGATACGACTCACAAAAGCTGAGCTGTCCAGGACGTCTTCAAAATACACCAAGGATACAGCAGCAGAGTGCTCTGGTATGGCAACGGCTGACACAGTCATATTTTCGCCGAGCTCGGCAAGCGGTCGCTGTGCGTAGCCATTTGCGACACTTCGTTCAACCCAGTTCCTTGCTTCAGCTTCTTCAAATTCGTTGCCAGTGAGGCGCTTGATTTCCGTTTCGCGCTCACCGAGAGTTCGAGATGCCAAAACCGCGATACCTGCAGCTGATGCCAACATGGGAAAGCGCCTTCTCTCAAACAGTTTTAGCTTGATCGGAGCACGTGCTCTATTGTTGGTTTCGATGACCATGGAGGCGCCGTCTCGGACAAGAAATTCCGTAGGCCATTTTAATTCGTCCGCCATCTTGTCCAAGATGTTCTGAAGCTCACTATCCCCAGGGCCGCGACCAACCAGTCCTCTCGACAGCGACGCAACTTTGGACGTGACTGCATAGGTGCTCGTTTCATCGTCATGTGCAGCGTAGCCCAAATCGACTAGATTTTGCAAAAGACGAATAAGCGTAGGCTTAGGCAACTTAGTTTCTTGGACGAGACCGGCTACGGTTCCAGTCTCAAGATCGTTGAGAGCCATGAGCACCTTAAGTCCGCGGCCTAGAGCGCCACCTTTATCTGAATTATCGTTAGTCGACATTTTCTGGTTCATAGGTCTATTTGGCGTTTTGAAAAACTTGCTCTGAATCTAATAGTATTACGGTAGAATGCATGAAGGAAACATAGGTGTTCCGCAACATCTATCGTAGATGTAATCAGATGATCAATTCCATCGATGTACAATTTTCTTCATTCGAGGGTGTGTTCAAACCTATGCAAGACAATTGTAAATGGCCCATTAGACAGAGATTTTTGGGCTCGTGGGTCTTGGGGTTTGATTGGTCATTTAGCTCTTAATCCTTGGAACGTACCACCATTACGTTTTTTCCTGTTCTCCTACACATAAACAAGAATTGTTTTCCAAAGAGTGCATTCCCTTTATGCAAAAAGCCCGAGCTGTGGGTGGGGCTGTTTAGCGGCTATATTAAGTGGCCTCCGACGCCACTTTCAGAAATTTTGATGGAAATTGGCTGATGTAAAAGAAGCATTGAGTTGCATACGTGAAAAAATATTGGACTGATGGTCCATTTTTTTGACAAATGCCTTTTTTCGTGTCAAGATTCGAGCTTGAAGGTGGGAAGGAACCGCCTCACCATATGGGAGGATATTATGTTTAAGAAATTGAGTGCGCTGTCGTTGACACTGGCTTGGCTACTTGGTGCAACGGCATTCGCAAGTGCGGATGAATTCGCGCTTGGCTATTTCATGGGTCCTAAGCATCCGCTAAACAAAGGTGTTTTTACGCCATTTGCAGAAAAGCTGTCTGAGGTATCGGATGGCCAACTTAGTGTGAGACAGTTTCCGGGCGGTGCACTGAGTTCAGCACCGCCAAAGCAGTACTCGGCATTGCTTTCGGGTATAATGGATATCAGTTTTGCTTTGCCAGGCTATACCGCTGACTTGTTTCCAATTTCCACTTCGGTTTCGGCGCCCCATTTGTGTTCGAGCGCGAAAGAGTGCACTGAGGCGCTTTTGCGAGTTCAGGACAAAATAGAGGCAGAATTTGATGCAAAACTGCTAGGGGTTTGGGCAAACGAACCTCCAATATTGGTTACACGGGACAAACCGGTGGACGGGGTTGACGATTTGGCCGGATTGAAAATTCGTGTAACGACCAAGGCCGATGCCCCATATATTGAAGCACTTGGGGCAACACCGGTTTCACAACCTGCCTCTGTCTTGAATCAGAATTTGGCAAATGGCGTTATTGATGCGATCGTTATCGATCCTTCTGCCATCAGATCATTTTCTTTACATGAACCTGGAAATTATGTGACTGTTGGTCTTCCATTATCCGGAGCCGCTTTTGTGCTTCTTATGAACAAGGGCGTGTATGATAATCTCACGACGGAAGAAAAGGCTTGGGTCGACCAGGCTTCAGGTGAAGGTCTGTCAAAAATGGGTGGCGAGACCTACGCCAAAGCTGGAGCATCTGGATTAAAATTTGCAGCCGACAACGGCGTTGAAATCATCCGCTTAGACGAAGAAGCGAAACAGGAATTTGCAGACGCCATCGCAGCTCCGTTTGAGGCGTGGCAAGAGCGAGAGATTTCTGGCGGCATGACTGGTCGTGAAGTTTATAATCTGATGCAGGGTAAATGAGTAATCTTCAACAGAGCGAGGAGGAAGCCATACAACTTGGCAATCGCATACTTGTCGGTCTTGGAACCATATTCCTTTTGTGGCTTGTTGGGTTGACAATTGTCGGGGTTGGCGCGCGCTATTTATTTGGTAACCCAATATTCGGCCTCGAGGACCTGGCGAAGCTAACTTTAGCAGGTGTTGTATCGACTGGACTAGCGCTGGCAGCAATATCCAGAACCCATATTGCTGTCGACATGTTCGTAACAAAGCTTCCGGAACTGCACAGAAAATGGATCTCGTTGTTCGTTTCTGCGGCCGGGATCGCGATGAGTGTAATTGCAGTGTACGCTCTCCTTTTGAAAAGCAGTTGCGGCAGGGCATGTGGCGAATTTACTGCCAATCTCTCGCTTCCTCACGCACCTGTTTATTGGACACTTGCCGCTGCGTTTTGCCTTTATGCAGTCGTATTGGTTGTTGACATCGCAATTATCTTGAAAGCTAAAAATGTCAGGTCTTGAAATCGGCATAGTCTCCTTTTTTGGATTGTTTGGACTGCTGGCGATGCGGATGCCGATTGGCACCGCGATGCTTATTGTAGGGTCTGTCGGAATTTACCTGATTCGCCCCCCGGCAGCGCTGCCTGTTATCGGCAGTGAAATATTTTCAGAGGCCACATCCTACGCTCTTACAATTCTACCAATGTTCATATTGATGGGTAATTTGGCAAGCATTTCTGGAATGAGCCGCGACCTGTATGATGCAGCTCATTCCTGGGTCGGGCACAAGCCAGGAGGACTCGCATCTGCAACAATTATGGGGTGTGCAGCGTTTTCCGCTCTCTCCGGTTCTTCGCTAGCTGCAGCAATAACGATGGGGCGCGTGTCGTTGCCTCAAATGGAGCGCTACAAGTATAATGACGGGTTTGCGGCGGGCGCAGTGGCAGCTGGCGGCACGTTGGGAATACTTATTCCTCCCTCTGCAGGCTTTGTTATCTATGCGATCCTAACTGAAGTTTCAATTGGTCAGCTGTTTCTGGCTGGGGTTGTGCCTGGTCTATTGTTAACATTCCTATTTATAGTGGCGATCCGGCTTGCAGTCGCCGTAAAATCTGAGCTAGCTCCGCAAACAGGCATTGCCCAAAACTTTGGATTGCGAATAAGAAAAACGGCGAAGGCGTCAACCATTCTTAGTATAATTGTGATCTCAATCGGAGGCATTTATTTAGGTGTCTTTTCGGCAGTTGAAGCCGCCGGGATAGCCGCAACGTTAGCATTGATTGTCACATTTCTTCGAGGGGCTTTGGACAAAAGCAAACTGTTTACTGCCGCTGAGCATACGCTGACCACATGCGGTTCGATATTTTATATACTGTTCGGCGCTTTTGTTTTTAAAACATTTATTGCCTTCACCGGCCTACCATTTGCACTAAGTGAGGCAGTAACAGACTTGCAACTCTCCCAAACCGGCCTTTTGTGTCTAATCCTGGTATCACTTATTGTTTTGGGAACTTTCCTCGACGGATTTGCGATATTGGTTTTAACCATTCCGGTGATACAGCCGATGTTAGAAGCACAGGGAATTAATCTGATTTGGTTCGGAGTTCTTATGGTGATTACGTTGGAGATGGCGCTGATTTCACCGCCGGTCGGTATGAACGTTTTTGTGGTTAAGAGCCTGATGCCACGAACGTCGCTTCTTGCCATATTTAAGGGAATTTTCCCATTCTGGATCGCAATGGCTTTTGCAATTTTGTTCATTCTGATGTTTCCAAGCTTGGCGCTATACCTTCCTGGCACCGTTTACTAGTAGGCTTGTGACTTCCTACCAAGTTGGTGCAAAACATCATCGACCAACATTGGTGGTTCGCCAGCAATTTGGCCAGAAGCTGCTTGAAGTTCGGCCACACGATTTTGCCAAACCGCTGTAGCTTGAGAGACGTCCGATGGGATTCCGTGATGACGAAGCATGCCCACCGCTTCTCCCATTTCGGCCCCCCGTCGATGCCCATGGACCATCATGCGGTCTAGTGCGTAGTTGCTCTGCGTTTTCCAATCGAATCCTGGATGAGACCGATCCAAAGATTGGATAACGGATTCCTCGACCCCTAAAGTTTGGGCTATACACATCATTTCGGCGGATAGCGCCTCAAGCCCCTTGATGACGATGGAGCGACAGAGCTTTATTGCGGCGGCAGAACCAACGTCACCCTCTACAACCTTCACATTAAGTTCTAATGCTTGAAGTGACGCCAGTGCGAGATTGGAGTGGGGCCCGCAAATTAATGCCGGAGTCTTGTGAAGATTTGGATGAACAGGAGCCATTATGGCGACATCTACATATTTTCCACCAGCGGCTTCGATGATATCCCTCGCTTTTTGTTTTGTCTGTGGCGCAACTGAATTGCAGTCAAAATACAGTTTTTCTGCAATGTTGCCGACCGCTGCTGCTTGTGCCGCAGAAACTGCCTGATCTGCCGTAACCATCGAAAAAATGATCGTAGAAGCCTCAATGGCATCGCAGGAATTCATATGACCTAGCACGCCATTGTGCTCAAACGCATCAATCTGATTATCTCGGATAGGGCCCTCAATATCGGTGCGGATATCATAAGCCGATATAGAAATATCAATCGTCCCTGACCATCCTTGCGTAAAAGCCTGCGCTGCCTCTCCATATCCTATGAAGCAAATGTTTTGCTGTTTGAGTTTCGATTGAGTTTCAATGGCCATAGACTTCTTCTTCGCTGAAGAATGTTTACCACCCTACAACGACGGTTTGTCATTGGGTTTTCGAATATCCTATTCACTTTCGATATTTTGGCGTTGTTGACAAATAAGCGTTGCTTTGGACTTCAAAATATCAATAAAGGCCGACTGAATCGCTGTTGGGGACCAATCTGAACGGATTGTATATCCGATTGAGCGAGGCGGGTCGTTGAGTGCTATGGGCAACTCAACCATTGCCTTCATTTCAACGTCTTTTTGAGACTGCAGTTTGGAAACAACTGCCAATCGAAACGGGGAGCCCAATAATCCTCTGACGATTGAAAGCGAGCCTGTTTCAACCATTTGAGGTCTAAGGTTTCCAAAGCTTAGTTCGCAAAACGTGTCAAAATGAGTGCGGGCAGGAGTCCCTTTTCGAGCAACTATCCACGTTTGTTTGGCCAGAAATTCCGGCGCGGCAGACTTTGCGTTCATTGCATGGTCGGGATGGCAAAAAACACCCAAGTGATCGTCAAAAAGCTTATGTTGAACTACGTCTTGACTTCTTTGTTCTTCGCGAATTGCACCCAAAATCAGGTCGATTTCTCCGTGGCGAAGTGCAAAAAGGAGATCTTTATAAGTGCCATCTTGCGTGCTAATTTTTGCCATAGGTTTTTCGTCAAGCAGGGAATTTATCGCGGAGGGCAACAAAACGCTACGCGAAAGTGGTAATGCGCCTATTCGAAGGCTTCCCGTCTCGCCATCTTGGCTGTTGGAGATTTCTTCCAACCCTATATCAAGTTCCAATATTCCAACTCTGATCAATCGAACGAATTTCCTGGCGATTGAATTTAAGTCGACCCCTTTGGAGTTTCGGACAAAAAGTTTGGTGTCAAGCAATCGTTCCAAATCGCGCGCGCTACGCAACAATGAAGGTTGAGAAGTGCCAACATCACGTGCAGCCCCAGTAAAGCTACCATGTTTTCCAATTGCAATGACTGCTTTCAACTGCGTGTTGGTTATCGCCGAGCTAGTGCTGATCCGCTTTCGATTCAAACCAGTTTTGTTCGCTAATGCGACAGCTTCCTCTAAAAACACCAAGAATCGTTGCACCCGCCGGTATAAAATACCTGCTTCGTGCGTAGGGGCCATGCCGGTACTGAATCGCGAAAATAGTTGAACTTCCAGTTGTACTTCCAGCTTGCTGATCGCCTGACTAATCGCCGGTTGCGACAGGTTGGCAACGAGGCAAGCTGCAGCGGTGGTTCCGGTGTCATAGACCGCGACAAATGTACGTAGGTGACGGATATTGAGTGCTGATCCAGATATCATATAGGAATTCCTATATCATTTTCTTATAGCAAAGAAAACACTCTGAATTGGCAATTGTCAGCCGCGGCGTTCAATGTCGGTTGTGGGAAATTGGAGGAAATTAAATATGCCCAACAACAAAACGGCACTCGTCATATCAGCGCACGCCGCCGACTTTGTCTGGCGTTGTGGTGGCGCAATCGCAAAGCATCAACAATTGGGTTACGACGTCACTGTTGTCTGCTTGTCCTTCGGGGAGCGCGGAGAAAGTGCGCGACTTTGGAAGCAAGAAGGCATGACGCTTGAAAAAGTCAAATCTGAGCGAAGACGCGAAGCTGAAAATGCCGCTAAAGCTCTAGAACTCCACGACATTCAATTTCTAGACTTGGGCGACTATCCACTGCGAGTTGATGATGATGCCAAATTCAAGATCGTTGATATCATCCGCGCCGTACAACCCGACTTCATGATGAGTCATTCGAAATATGATCAATACAATACCGATCATATGTACACCACGGAAGTTGCTCTCGAAGCGCGGATGATTGCGCAGGCATGGGGGCACAATCCGGGCCAGAAAGTTTTGGGAGCGCCCCAGCTTTATCTTTTTGAGCCACACCAGACTGAGCAAATGGGCTGGAAGCCCGATGTATTTCTCGACATTACAGAGGTCTGGGACAAGAAGCTCGCTGCAATACATTGCATGGAGGGTCAACAACACCTTTGGGATTATTACACCAATGTAGCTGAAAACCGCGCCAATCATTTTCGCCGAAATTCCGGCGGTCAATCCGGTGGACGTCCTGCAAAATATGCGGAAGGGTTTCAGACCATCTTCCCAAGCTGTGTGGATGTGTTGTGATGTTGCATTTGCCCCAAGAACCGGGTCTCGTGATTCGAGAAATAGAACGCGCTGACCAAAAAATTATCGATGGACTTGGCAAATGTGGTGTTGCGACAGTTCACGAGGCACAGGGGCGCAAAGGTTTGCTCGCATCTTATATGCGTCCCATATTTTCGAACGCCTCTGTCGCCGCCTCCGCGGTTACTGTTCTTGCTCCACCGATGGATAATTGGATGCTCCATGTTGCGATCGAGCAGATTAAACCAGGTGATATCCTTGTCCTAGGGACCTCATCTCCATCTGATGCAGGATATTTTGGCGATCTGTTGGCAACATCTGCGCTCTCCCGTGGTTGCAAGGGATTGGTCATCGACGCCGGTGTACGAGATGTAAAAGATCTGAGTGAGATGGGTTTCCCAGTTTGGTCCAAGGCGATTGGGGCGCAAGGCTGCGTGAAAGAGACACTCGGGTCGGTCAACGTAGATATTGTTTGTGCAGGAGAGTTCGTCAGGGCAGGTGATGTTATCGTCGCAGACGATGACGGTGTATGTGTTGTTCGGCGAGAAGAAGCTGCGCGTGTGCTTGAAAAAGCTCTAGCTCGCATTGCCAATGAGGATGCCAAGCGCAAACAATTTGAACAAGGCGTTCTTGGGCTTGATCTATACAACATGCGGGAAAAACTTGCGGAAAAGGGCCTCAAATATGTCTGATAAAAATGCAGGCATAAGATGTATGTGGATGCGGGGGGGGACGTCAAAAGGCGGCTATTTTCATTTTGAGGATCTTCCTTCAGATCAGGATGAAAGAGATGCCGTGTTGCTTTCCATAATGGGTTCGCCGGACCATCTGCAAATTGACGGTATGGGTGGAGCAGATCCGTTAACTTCCAAAGTGGCTGTTGTGCGAAAATCGAAACGCGTCGGCGTCGATGTGGACTATTTATTTCTTCAAGTTGCGGTGGACCAAGCAACAGTGTCAGATGGTCAAAATTGCGGCAATATTTTAGCCGGGGTTGGCCCGTTTGCAATAGAACGCGGACTTGTAGAGGCGGCCGATGGCAATACTTCGGTTTCGATATTTATGGAGAATACCGAACAGGTGGCTGTAGCTGAAGTGCACACGCCCGACGGCAAAGTAAACTACAATGGCGACACGCGAATTGATGGAGTGCCGAAAAATTCCGCGCCGATCCCCTTGGTTTTCCAAGACACCGCCGGCTCTACTTGCGGGGCGTTGTTGCCGACGGGAAACGAGGTCGATAGCATCGAGGGTATTGCGGTGACCATGATTGACAATGGGATGCCGTGTGTTGTTCTCAGAGCGATTGATATGGGTATTTCTGGCACAGAATCGCGTAGCGAGCTCGATTCGAATGAAGCACTAAAATCGAAACTTGAAAGTCTTCGTTTGAAGTGTGGACCGTTGATGAATCTTGGTGACGTTGCGGAGAAAACAGTTCCCAAAATGACTATGGTTAGCGCGCCAACCAGCGGCGGAACTATTTCTACACGAACATTTATTCCTCATCTCCCGTATTAATTCCGCATCCGGTTCTCGTTTAGGCTGATTTTCGTTCGAATTTGACTGGGGCGATTCCTCCTATTGCTGAGTGTCTTCGGCGTGTGTTGTAGAAACCATTGATGTACTGGAACAGAGCGTCGGTGACCTGCTGTCGTGTTTGCCATTTGTGACGCCAGATAAGTTCAGCTTTGATGGTTTTGAAGAAAGTCTCGACGGCGGCATTATCATAACAATTTCCCTTGCCACTCATTGAGATTTTGAAGAGCCGCAGCCGCATCTGTTTTTGGTAATCGTGAGAGCAATATTGGGCGGATTCAAACGGTCGTTGCAATGGGTCCAGATTGGAGGTTGTGATGACAATACGCAAACGGGCTTCAGGTCGAAGCAGCCGAGAAAAGGTAAGCTCGCCAGGTAGACCTAAGGCCGCCCACCGAGAGCAACAAGTTTTGTTCTGGCGATTGATAGGAGAAGGTATTTCCAGCGAAGCGGCGGCAGTTCAAGTTGGCGCATCTGCACCTGTTGGTAGCAGGTGGTTTCGGGAGGCTGGAGGCATGCCACAATCACAATATTCAAAATCAGCGCCGCCGATATCTGGGCGCTACCTCTCTTTTGCGGAACGGGAAGATATTGCGCTGTTTAGGGCTCAAGGCTTGGGAGTTTGTGCCATTGCTCGCAACATCGGAAGGGCTTCATCGACAGTATCAAGGGAGTTGCGCCGCAATGCTGCAACGCGCAGTGGCGGGTTCGCATATCGTGCTACGACCGCACAGTGGCACGCAAACCGTGCCGCACGACGCCCAAAGTTAGCAAAACTGGCCCAGAACCTGGCCTTACGCAAATATGTTGAAGACAGGCTGTCAGGTAATGTTACCGGTGTTGGCGGCGATGTAGCACCGGGCCCTGATGTTGTCTGGACGAAACGCCGTTCTGTGTGGCGGCAACATCGTCGCTGGGCAACGGCGTGGTCGCCGGAACAAATCGCACGCCGTATGAAACTGGATTATCCGGAAGATCAAACCATGCGTATCAGCCATGAAGCCATATATCAGGCTTTGTTCATTCAGGGACGTGGCGCACTGCGCCGTGAACTTGTCGCTTGCCTGCGTTCCGGCCGTGCTCTGCGTGTTCCCTGAGCACGGCGAAAGGGCAATGGAAGATCCTTTGTGTCGGAAGAAATCATGATCAGCGAACGCCCTGCCGAGGTCGCGGATCGGGCCGTTCCGGGCCACTGGGAGGGTGACTTGATCCTCGGCCTGAAGAGTTCTGCTATCGGCACGCTGGTTGAACGCACCACCCGGTTTACGCTTCTCCTCCATTTGCCGCCGATGCCAGGCCATAGAACTGGCATACGGCAGAAAAACGGCCCAGCTCTTGCCGGGCACGGAGCTAAGGCTGTCCGCGATGCCATCGCTAAATCTATCCAGGACCTACCGGAACATCTGCGCAAATCACTGACTTGGGATCAGGGTGCAGAGATGGCTCAGCACGAAAGGCTCAAGTCTGAAACGGGGATCGACGTTTACTTCTGTGATCCTCAAAGTCCCTGGCAACGCGGTAGCAACGAGAACACAAACGGTCTTTTGCGCCAATACTTCCCGAAAGGCACAGACCTTAGCCAATATCGTCCAGATGAACTGGAAGCCGTCGCGTTCACACTAAACAGCCGCCCCCGAAAAACACTCGGGTGGAAAACACCGGCTGAAACATTGGACGAACTCTTAACATGAGATATGAACGTACCCATTGCGACGACCGTTTGAATCCGCCTTGGCTACCGCGATCTGTGTGATGAATGCATCCTGGAGGTGGGTTGCGTAGAGCCACAGCACGGTTGAGTGCCTGCAATGCCAAGTCCTTTTTTAACCGGTTGCTGACTGCCCACCCCACCACGCGGCGTGAATGTAGATCGATCATCACCGCCAGATAAAGCCAACCCTCACGGGTCCAGATATAGCTGATGTCACCTGCCCATTTCTGGTTGGGCTTATCCGCATGGAAGTTCCGATCCAGCAAGTTAGGCGCAATGTTGAAGCGGTGATTGCTATCGGTCGTGGCTTTGTATTTGCGGGTTCTGACCACTCGAATGCCGTTGTCGCGCATCAATCGGCCAACACGGCGGTGGCCCACGGCAAGACCGGCTTCCTTCAACTCCTGAGTCATTCTTGGGCGGCCATAGCTGCCAAGGCTCAGATGATGCTGTTCACGGATGTGCGCCAGAACCACCATGTCATCGCGCTGCCGTTGACTAACAGGACGGTTGTGCCAGGCACGATAACCACGAGATGTAACATTCAGAATATGGCAAAGCCGATCCACCGGCACATGCTTTTTGTGTTCTTCGACAAACGCAAATCTCATCTGCTTTGATTGGCGAAGAACACCGTGGCTTTTTTTAGGATGTCCCTCTCCTCCACGAGCAGGCGGTTCTCTTTGCGAAGCCGTTCATTTTCCTTTGCCAAGTCTAAATCAGCCGTAGCGGGCAGATCCCGAGGCTTGGATTTCTGTATCCATTTCGAAAGCGTTGAAAAACCAACGCCCAAATCAGATGCTACTTGCTTCCGTGTTAGCCCGCTCGTCAATGCGATGCGGACAGCTTCTCGGCGAAATTCGTCAGTGTGGCGATGTGCCATATTCATTCTCCTTGATGGATCAAATCCAATTCAAGGACACGGAACTAAACCGTGGCAAGTCCACTACAGTTGCCAATGACAAGCCAAGAGCATTCGTGACCACTACTGACCTAGTTGCATGTTCCGTATTCGCAACGAGCTTTTTCCTGATTCTCTCCTGACTTTGCTGACCAGTTAAAGAAAGACCTTTCGTTATTTTTTCGAAGTACGGCTCAGCCTGAGCCTGACGATGGGTTAGGATATTCCCAACGTTGTAAAGGGAAAATAATATCAAAATAGCAGCTGCCGCGGAGCCGGACCTCGCTAACGGAAGTGAAGAATTCTGATCCGAATAAACATATCCCAGCGCATAACATCCAAAAGATAATAGCAATCCTATAACGCTCGGAACCAAGATACGATACAGAGACCATTTTCTAGCTGCATTTTTCTTCAAGCTCATCCATTGGCTATCAAACAATCTAACCTCCAGTGCCGTCAAAATATGTCCCACACGAGGGAATGTGCAGAGAAACCTCGAACCAATAGCTCCCATTAGCACGGTGATACTGCAGACGCGAGAGTATGACAGAAATCGTCAATGAGAGCAGATAGATTGGAAGGTCTCACACGGGACATCCCCAACGATACAACAGTAATCATACTAGTTCAGTATCAAAATTGACGAATCACTATCCTATTGATACAATATCAAAGCTATCAGAAGCTATTGATATTGGAGGACTGGATTGGAGAAATGGGGTTATGTTCGTGTATCGGTGGATCGGATTACCCAATCTGCTGGATGGGAAGATCAGATAGCTACCCTGAAGGGATTGAACTGTGACCGGTTCTTCTATGAAGAGGCATCAACTAAAGCTGAACGCCCAGAATTTATCAGGATGCTTGATGAAGCCAATCGGATAGCTGCGCCGCAGAAACGTATCTGTCTGGTTGCCGCCAAGATGGATCGGGCCTTCCGTGATCTTGCTGCCGCTGATGAAGCCATTACTCGGCCATCCAATACTGATGTCATCTGGCTGCTTCCTGATTTATCATCGCAACCCCTGGACCCTAAGGACCCAACACAAATGTTGCTGGTTAGAATGATGGGGGCTGTGGCACAATTTGAACGGGATAGACTGGCAGAGCGCCGTGCTTATGGTATCGCCAAGGCAAAGAAGGAGGGGCGATACAAGGGCCGTAAACCGACTGCACGGGCTAAGACCCCGGAAGTCCTGAAACTCAAAGAGAGGGGCTTTAAACCCGATGAAATAGCCAAGCAATTGGAGATCGGAAGAGCCAGTGTGTTCAGGATACTGCGGGATAGCCGAGAGCGAGCGGCTGCATAGCATCATTCATGATGACAATCCGATGTTGGTACCGTGGTCATGATCTCCTAAGATCGTCTAGTCTGGCCACCGATCTTCATCAGCAAGTGTCAGATAGCCAATGAAGTGTTACACTAAAAAGTCTGCCTTTGAACTCTGCGGCACCATTCAAACCGATGAACTGCCGCGCCTTTTGGGGCTTTCTCGGCCGCTCCTTGCTGACCAGCAACCGCCAATTGTAGAAAAAATGCCGTCCAGCTAGGGCAAAACGTCTGCCAGCCATAAGTATAGGTACCCCAAGACATCAAGACACTCGGGGGAAGGAGTGAATATGACTGAACAGGATCAAAAATGGACGATCCGTGGCATCGAACCTGCTGCTCGTGAGGCAGTTGAGGAAATACGATCTGCCACCGGCGTGCCGTACGGACGGCTGATTAGCGAAGCGATCTGGACCTGGTACGACACATTGGATGAAGAAGACCCGGTGCCAATCTACCGGCCTGCATCATGACTGCCGTGTTTCCGATCTTGATACTCTATATTTAAGAATATCAAGTTCGGGAACACCTGCCGCGACACTCCCGCTCAGGATTTGGGCAGGAACTATTTTATTAAAGCATTGTTATGTAGCGAATTTTCAGGAGGCCACTTTGTAACGTACATGGTTTTTGACCTTCCTCGGTAAATACAAATGTCAACGCAACGCCAACAGGTTGAGTTGTCGCAGAAACGCCCCATCAAGTGGGCTCAACCGAGGAGCATGAAAATGCCAAATCTATCTAAACCGTCGGTCGCAACCGAAGACGAAAACGAAACCACAGCCAGCTCTACAATCTCCCTGTTCGATGCCATCGCAGAAACGGAAACCGGAGTTGATGGAGATGCTTTGGAGATTATTCGTATCGGAACGGATGCTAACTTTATCAGTCTGTTTACACATGATGTTGTGCCAGTAAGCGCCCACTACCTGGAAGCAACAGACGATTGGTCAGGCACATACGCCCAGTGCCATGGAGATGTCTGTCCTGCCTGTCAGGCTGGCCTTTCAAAAACCGAATATGTGTTACTTCCGGTTCTCGATAGGCTGGAAGGCCAGGTGAAGGTGCTGCGCATCACCCGGCAGAAAGGCCCAGGAAAGTTATTGACCGAATTGGGTCAGGTACTGGCCATGCCAGATCGTGATCGGTTGGTTGTTAGGATAGTCCGGAGCCGGAATTACGTTCATCAACTGACCTTCGAATCTGAAACTGATCTCGATCCTGCTCTGGCCGATGCGGTTCGGGCCTTTACGGAAAAGGTGGAAAAGGGCGTGCTGCATGTGAAAAATGTGATCCCCCAATACTCGATTGAGGAAATGGTCACCCACGACAAGATCGCCAAGCGATTGCTGCTTGTGAGAAAAGCGTGATGGAGGCGCCGGTACGGGTCGTCGATGAGACGACGTTGGATGCTTTCAGGACCCAGCACCTGTCTCCATCTGCACTCTACAGCCGACTTCGCCCAAATGGCGAAGTGCTGTTGATCAATGAGCCGCCGGGGATAGGTAAAACCTTTGCCGCGCGCGGCATCCTGTCCCACGCTCTCGCCCATGATCATGACCTGGTGATTTACATCGCCCCCACACGTGCCCTGATTGACGAACTCATGGCAAGTGATGTGGTGATTGGCATGCAGGACCAAATGGTCGTGCTGAAGCGGAGGCCAACCAAACGGTGCGGTGATCTGGACGCAGATTGGAGTCGGTTAGAAACATTCGGCTGCGCAGCCCTGGCCAAATCAACCCTTTGCGAATTTTGCCCTTCCAAGAATGATTGCTCATGGCCTGACCAGTTCGATCAGATTAATGATAAAACGAAGCTTGTTGTTGCAACAGAATCCTACATTGGGTTGAACCCGGATTTGATCCGTCGGGTAGTGAATGCCTGCCAGGCACAACGACCTTTGGTGGTGTTCGATGAAGCTAGCTTCATGACATCCAGTCAGGTTCGCCAAGTATCACTTGAAGACATCGACAGGTTCAAGCAGGCGGTCACGGATGCCCTTTATCGACTTGGAGCCGATGGGGAACACCTGTTGGATGTTTGCAGAGTGATGGATCAGTTGCTCGACGGCAAGGAGGACTTGACCTCCTGGCCCCGGTTAACCAGGTTCAGCTTCATAGGAGTCACTTTAGCCATCCAGAAGGCCGGGCAAGGCCGTTTTGGATCAGACTTCCGATACATTGGTCACGATCTCATACAGCTTACTTCCGGTGCAAACGCTGCCCGCTGGTACTCGGAGGATGCCTATAAATGCGTGCCGGTACCGAATACGCGCGACTGTGATGTGGTGGTGTTCTCACCCTATCTACCGCCTCAGATCATCGAAGAACGCCTTCAACGTACCGTTACCTCGGGGCTACCCCCGGCAGTATTCAGACATTCCAAAACTCGGTTCATCAACATTGCCGATTCGGTTGGATCGCTTCGGTCTCTATCATCTGAACACCACTTCAATCGTGTAGCCAGCTTTTTCGCGGCGCTTGTCCTGCGTAACAAATTACTCGGAAAACGCACTGTTCTGGTCACAAAGAAAACTTTTGTGAAACAGCTAAAGCGGTACATTGAAGATTTGGCAACTACATTGGGTCGGGCCCTGAGTTGTCGAACCATCAAAGATCAAAATGCAGCTGACGGCGATGATCATGCTGATGTCGTGATAATAAACTACGGGATACTCGGTATAAACAGTTTGAACGACTATGACGCACTTTACTGCCTCGGGGGTTATTACACCCGACAATCCCAGTTGGACGAAACCTATAACCAACTGTTGCCACCAAATGACGCAATCGACCTCATGATCCGGACGGAAAATGGCCAACGGCGTGTAGTGGCGGGGTCGGCAGACTCTAGAAGCCGATACCACGCTAGCCGCGCCCGGGCAGTACTTGAAATGATTGAGAGACGTGTTGTTCTTCAGGCCGTCAGCCGGGTGAGGCCGTTCACAAGTCCCGCCACGGTCATCACCTTCCAGCAGGACGATCTTTCCAGCACGCTAGGCGAAGTTGATACATTTTCCAAACTATCCTTGGCACGAACAGCGTTGGCTGTCCCAGTCCGGGCTGAGTTAATCCGCGCCGCTTTGGGTGACCGTCTACGTCCCGGCCAGGAACAAGGCATGAGTTATCGTTCAATCGCGGCAAAACACGACGTGCCGCTCTCTACCGTTTATAAGGCGTTGGCCACCCCTCCTCTGGATGATCTATTGCGGCAGGTGAGGCTATGAACTTCCGAGTTATTGACACTGTGGCCGATGCCATAAAAACCAGTCCTGCAAGTAACGGAGATTGGGCCATCAAGCGCAGCGCGACGTATCTTGCTCAATCGGATCACTTGTTCGAGACACTAACTGAGGCCCAGGCTTTCGTTGAGCATTTGTATCGCCTTCCCGTGGGGGCCATCGCGATTGATACAGAATATCGCTATCGCACTCCTGGTGTACCGTTGAAGGGTGGAGGTACCTGGTATGATCCAAAAACGCTGGAGCCGCTTATCTTGAGCGGAACGGCATGGGTACCTGCAGAATGTCAGGCCATCCGGTTCATGTTCGACCTGCGTATGCCAGGCATCGCTACGGTGTTTGACCATTTACTACGAATGCGCGCGGTATTCGTGGCACACAACTTCAAGGCTGAGTATCATACGCTATGGGCGATGGGACTTAACCCGGTTCTGACTCAGACATATGATACCTATGTGGCGGCACGAGCTTTGATGTTGGGTCGCGGCCATCGCAGCATAACGCTCAGACAGGAAGCGCAGGGCGCTGAGGACTGGGACGGTTTGGCAAAAGCCGATGCCCAGATAGCGTCTCTGCTGTCGTTGGTGGGGCAATGTGAAGCCTATGGTATCACCCATCCCTTCGCAGGCTCAAAATCCTTGCTTCAGGATTCCTTCCTTGATCATCCGACGGAGTCCGCATTTGATCGACCCCAGGTCGATTACGCAATGACCGACGCGGAGGTTACCCTGCGGCTCTACCTGGCACAGCAGCCCGACATAATCGCCGCCGGCCTCAACGCTCATCTGTATTCGGTGGAGTTTCCCTATGTGGAAGCTAATGCCCGGATGGAGTTTGATGGTGTACCGGTCGCCAAGGAAAAGATTGTGGTCCTGTCTAAAGGCTTGAGAATTGCAGTTGATCGTGAGGCGCAACTACTCAAGGAACAAGGATTAAAGAATCCTGGTAGCCCAGCGCAAGTTATTGATTTTCTGTGCCGTCGGGGATGGCGGGACAAGGTGTCTGTCAAAGGAAAACTTACGTCGAACAATGAAGTGCTTGAAAGGATCAAGGAGTTGGATTCTGCCATCCCACATATCCAGGCTTTTCGAAGTTACCGGACATTACTGGGTGGTCAGTTTGTTTCCGGTGAACTCATCGGTTCCGATAATCGGCTGCACCCAAACCACCGGCAACTTGGGGCCGAGACAGGACGCAACACCTGTTCAGCCCCGAATGTGGTCGGATTATCCCGCCAGTTCCGGCCCGTGATCACCGCTCCAACTGGGCGGGCAATCATCGAAGCCGACTATGCCCAAATCGAAGTGGGCATTGCCGCAGCAGAAGCCGGGGATTTGGACCTGATACAGGCATTCAACAGCGGCGATGTTTATGCCTCAGTTGCCAGGACATTCTTCTGGTCAGACTTGACGGAAGAAGAAAAGCAGATGGACCTGGCAACCTTTAAAATCGAGCGGAGTGAGCTGCGCGACCGAATAAAGGTTTTCGTGTTGGCTACGATCTACAATATGCAGGACCAGTCCGTGGCTGAACAGTTCGCCATACCGTTGGCAGAAGCAAAAAGGCAAAGAGCAGCCTTCCTTGATCAATTCCCCGGTATAGGCAGCATGATGCTCCGGGCGGAGCAAGATGGTCGCCTGCGTGGGTTTGCACCCATCATCGGGGGTTTGCGCCGACACATTCCATCAAACAGAGGTTCAGCCAATCAGCACATCAACACGCCCATACAAGCAGGAGCCGGGGTAGTATTCCGGAAAGCGGTTGTCGATCTCTATCGGCACTTCCGTAAAACCTCCACGCAGATCATATTCCCGGTTCATGACGCTGTTGTCGTGGAGTGTGATGAAGATACGATCGCAACGGTCAGCGACGACCTTGCCAGAATCATGTCCGCAGCAGCGCAGGCATACTATCCGGAACTTGATGCCCGTGTGGACGTGAACACTAAAGATGTGAGTTGTTGGAACAAGGACGGGAAGTCCGACAGCATCGAAAGATTCCTGGACAGGTCGAATAAACCCGACACTGCGGTCTAAAGGCCGCACTGCCACACAGGGCACGAATGGATTGACAGCAGATTTCCCGGCCATCCGGGGTGATTTATCGGAAAAATTATAGAACCTGCACAGTTGCTGACACTCGTCCCCTAAATACAGGCAGATGTCATCATCATGGTGGCATTGCAATGAGGAATATAGCAATGGAAAACCAACAAACAAATCATCCAATCACCCCGAATCGGGCGGCTACCAGAACCCCAAGCAGGATATTCGATATCCTTTTGGAGCATCATAAAACATTGTTGAGGCAGTGTGGTTTTCTGGAGAAGATTGCCGATCAAATGGATCATTACACACAATTCCGTCGTGTACATGCAGACGACCTCGCTAAGGAGCACCGATGGACAAAGCACGATATCGGCAAATCCTTTGTCGGGTTCGAAGTCCCTGATGGTCAAGGACGTGGTATTGTCTTCGAGGTTATTGTCGTTGCAGTCTTCGGATCAACGGCAATCAGCTTCGAAGTCAGAGAGACATTTGAACTCACGTTCGACCGCAAAGGTGATCATTCCGTCTGGCATTTTGGACCCTTTCCCGAGGACACCAAGTTCGAGATAGATGGAGAGAATCCGTTCACATGGGAGACTGTGGACCGAACCTGCGCCATGCTGGACTACGAGGAAACATATGACCGTTATCGGGTATACATGGCGATCCAGGACTGGGCTCTACAACCGAAACAGAACCGTTTGTAATGGATTTGTGGGTTTAATCGGAAAGTCAGCGGCGTTTATTAATCAGACGCGAAGTTGCGATGCAGTGTCATTCCATATTTTGGGTTGGCCACGAAACCTATGCGTTGGTAGAATTCCTCCGCCTGCTCATTGCCGCCGGTAGGCGCCTGATTGGCTGGAATTGTTACCTATGATGTTGATTGAATATTGATACCAAGCCGCCTGATGTGAATGGTGTGAGTCTCTGCCGGATCATCAAGGCGGACCTACGTTGGAATAAACATCGATAAATTACTTCAGATCAATCCTTCTTGGCAGTCGTCACCTTTCACCGGTGATCTTTTCCATATCAGCCTCAGCCTTCTCATAGACCCGCATCACCTGCATCAGACGGCCATCAACTTCCGCCCAGGCTTGTTTCACAAATGGCCATAGTTTCATTTCATAGATCAGATCGGACATGGTAAATCTATCATCACCAGTAGTTTGCGCTGCCGAAACAGAGGAAAAATGCGATTTCCAATTGTCATAATGATATTCATGTTCATCACACCAGCAATTGCACAATCTTATTCGGCAACCATGGTGAAAACCGTTCAAAAAACTCAAAGAGGATGGCTATGATATAGATGAGCTAACCGGAAAACTCGACATACCGACCACTGCTGCTATCACCGTGTATCAATCAGATTGGCAAATACCCGTTACGGGCAAGATCAGCTACGAACTAATGTCACGCATACAAGACCGGCACAGCGATACCAAGATGCAAATGCAACAAGCTGAAAATCAACCTTGCCTTCTGTTCAATCATGATCCTCAAGCACGAGAATCTGTCACCTTTGATGGCACGTGTATCGCTGGCCGGGCCGAGTGGCTGGGGAAAGCGCATTGGAAGTGCATGGTTCAGGACACATGGAGATGGGAGAATTACGAAGGGAAATATAAGAGTGGCAAAGTGCATGGCCAGGGCGTGTTGTCGTGGAGTAATCATTCCAAATACGAAGGTAGTTTCCAAAATGGCTTTGCTTACGGTCAGGGAGTGTTTTGGACTAAGAGCGGCCGATACCAAGGAGAGATGTTGGCCGGTGAATTTCACGGGCAAGGTTTCTATGTGTGGTCTAATGGAAATAGATACGATGGCCAATGGAAGAATGGTAAACCCAATGGATCGGGAACGTTAGTTTGGAACGGAAAAGTCCGGCCTTATGTATCAAAGGTAACAGATCGCGTTGACCGTCGCCGTGCAGAACACCAAACAGGCAAGCGCCGTGTTGTTGTAGCACTTCGTGAACGCCTTGGCCGCACCTTGCCCTTCGTAACCAAAAACGAAAGTGAAGGCGTAGCGCTCGCAATTGAGAACGTTTCACGCACAGCGAAGTTTATTCAGACCATGGCAAGCACACCAATATGGTCGAAAGCTTCTTTCCTCGCCTGCGTCGCATGGTTCAAGGCCAGCACCACCACGTTAGCCCGCAATACCTGTACCAGTATGCAAATCAGGCTGCATGGCTCGAAGACCACCGCTTTGAAAGCAACGGCGAACTGGCGGTTCGGGTTGTTGGAAATGCAATGAAGTCGACCGTTAGTCGCCAGTGGAAAGGGTATTGGCAGAGAAGTGTTGCTTAACTGTTCTTTAAAGGTTTCTGATTTATCCCCTTTACAACAAAACGTACAAATCGTATAAACCGTACTAATGCGGTGAACCACCACCACAGAAAGGAACCTAAGGAGATGCAAAAAATAGAGCAATTCAAAGAATATTCGGCATCGGAAGCAAGAAATCGCTTTTCAGATGTCTTTGACCAAGCGCATTACGGTAAACCGGTGATTGTAAAAAAGCACAGTCGAAAAGTAGCCATTGTGCCCTTGGAATTGCTTGACAGACTTTCAGAACTTGAAGCCTTAATCGACACACAACAGGCTGAATCTGCACTTGAAGAATTCAACAAAATGGGAGGACGTAACATGGAAGATGTACTATCGGAGCTTGATATAGAATAGCTCCCCAAAATGGGAGGGGCAAATGAACCCTGACGAGATAATACTATCGCCCTCGGCAGAACGGGAACTTAGAAAGTTGCCGAGGCAAGATCAAAAAATGATCGCAAATGCATTGCGAGAATTCAGGGATGGCAAGTCTCTAACTGTGATTGAGAAGTTGAAAGGACATCCGAAATTCTATCGGATGAAAGCAGGTTCTCGGTATCGCATCATATTTCATCCCATTAATCCGCAGAGGCTTGTTGTATTGGTTATCAGGGACCGTAAAGATGCGTATCGAGGGTTGAACAATTTGGATAACAAATTGGAAGCGGCTCTCCTTCAAATAGACGAAGAAGTTCGGCAGGCAATCGGTAGCGCTGGATAACGCCTGCAGACCAACGCGCACGACCAAATCCAGCGCACAGTCTTGCATTTCATACATCAAAGAGAATGCACGGCGCGCCTCCATCGTTGACGTGTCGATTGGTGAATCAGACAGCAGTTATCGATGGGAAATTGTCAAGGCCTCGAACGGCGAGTACTTCGCCCGCTTCAAAGCTTCAAACGGCGAAACCATGGTTCGAAGCGAAACCTACACACAGAAGCACAATGCAAAGAGTTGTGCCCAATCGGTTTCGAAGAACGCGCCGTCCGCAGCCGTCATCGACGAGACGACTGCAAAAGTTGCCTGAAACCTGAACCCCGGCCATGGAGCCGGGGTTCTCATTTAAGAGGATGAAAAAATGGGACGTAAACGAGTATCCGTAACCAGCGAATCTGACAGTGGCCGCAATCTTCGCTTTCACGATAATTACAATGGAAACAAAATGACGAGAACGCAGTTTGTCCATCAGATCGAGTGTGGTAATTATTCCAACTATCACGTTCGAAAGGTCAACGGGGTCAAAACACCGGTTTCGAATCCTGATGGAACCAAGAACAACAATCTCGATTGAGGGATCGAAGTAGAATGCCAAAAAACATATTGATTTTTTCGGACGGCACTGGACAAGTCGGGGGCATGCGTCCGGATCAAAGGCTTTCCAATATATACAAAATGTATAGAGCGATGCGTCCCGGCCCTTCGTCGCCAATCAAACCCAACGAGCAGATTTGTTTCTATGATCCTGGGCTAGGGGCGGGTGAGGCCGGGGGGCTTTCTTTGCGGCGCATCAAAAATATCTTCGCTTCGGGTTTGGGCTCCGGCATTGATGACAATGTGATTGATTGCTACGAAAAAATCATTTCCTACTACGAGCCCGGTGATCGAGTTCTACTTTTCGGGTTCTCTCGAGGAGCATATACCGTTCGGGCGGTGGCGAACGTGATGAACCTGTGTGGTATTCCAACAAAAATGCCGGATGGATCGCCAATTCCAAAATATGGAGAAAAATTACGGAAGATTGCCAGTGATGCGGTGAATTATGTTTACAATCACGGGAATGGATACCCGAGGGGACAGCAGCCTTTCTTTAACAATCGTGAGGAACTCGGGCGCCGTTTTCGGAATAAATACGGGAGCCAAGTACCAGGTGTTGCAGAAGTAGATGACGTGCAGGGTAACATTCAGCCCCATTTTATTGGTGTGTTTGACACAGTTGCAGCACTTGGAAGCGCCACAGCCAACGTGGTGGTATTCGCTACAGGTGTTCTTCTAGTTGGACTTCTTACCGCTTCAATCTTCTGGGTGTGGCCTTGGATGTTTCCTTTGGTACTGTCTATTGCGCTCGCCTATTCTATCTACTGGTTCATGAAGTTGCGCGTGTCGCAGTTCAAATATTTTTCGCCCGACCCAGAACGACCTCTGAAATTGACAAACCCAGCCCACTGGCCGCAAATCTGGAAAAACGGACATCGCGCAGTTTGGAGTATGAAGAACTATGACAAGTGGCTCGATTCTGACGTTCAGTATGCGCGTCATGCTTTGGCTATCGACGAGCATCGAGAGAAGTTTCCGAGAGTAAAATGGGCCATGAAGGCAGAAGCGGAAAAGACTGTAGGCAGAAAACCAGAATGGCTGAAACAGCTTTGGTTTCCCGGGTGTCATAGCGATGTAGGCGGCAGTTATCTTGAGGAGGAGTCACGGCTCAGCGATATCTCCTTAGATTGGATGATTGAAGAACTGATTGATTGTGTGCCGGACATTAAGATCAACCAGGAAATGCTCGTTCGATCTCCAGACCCTTTGGGTTTGCAGCATGAAGAAACTCACATGTTTAAGCTTGGGCCAATTAATGTGCGATGGAAGGTAAAACCTCGAAAGGTCGATGCATTTTTCAATCTGCATTCATCGGTTCACGAGCGGTTAAAGGCAGATTTGGTACCCCAGGTAGATGAGGTGAAACAATACCGACCTGCTCAACTAAAAGACCATCCACAGGCCAATAAGTACTTTTGAAGAGATGGAAATCAAAGGTGTCTGCATCGTCGCCGTCTGGGCGCAAAACTTATTCCAGAATTTCGAATGTCCGCTTCTGGAATCTGGACTCAAACGGATCTAACGGCAGCTAAGGGCCGTCAGCCCTCCTGGTTCCTCCCCCGGATCCCTACCCGGATTGTTTGACCAGTCTGAGTTTGACTTCTTGGATGGCTTGTCGAAATCCTTCTGCATCTATTTGATCGTGTTGGACTGCTTTAAAGTTGTGCAGAAGTTTTTCCGAATAACGATAGACATCAGGTAAAAACAGGCGCTTTAAACGAATGGGTTGCGTGGGATTAGAAGAGCTCCATCGGTCTTCAAGGCTCTTGGACAGGTAATCTAATCTTTTTATGGACCTAATAGAGTGAGCGAACTGACAGCGTACTTTATATAATTCATCCGCCAATTGCTTTGTAGTTGGATCGATTATGCCGTGATTATACAATCTGCAAACTCGCACCTCATATGTCTCCGTGCGTTCAGAATATTCCTTTGATTGAGACTCCAAGCGCAAATGCACGCATTTGAAAACCAACGCTTCGATCATTACAAAAATTTTTCTCAGGTTTGCAGCGTTTAGACCCATGCTAGGATCAACGATTTCGTTCTTTCTAATAATCTTTTGGCCATCTCGTGGATTATTTAGAGGACTGTGAGAAATCTCGATGTTCGATCCATATTGAAGAATCAGGATGTCTTCCAAACAAAGGAGCAAATTTTTCGATTTCCCTGTTGCGAGCAATACATCGTGCAGCAGACTGATACCGTCGAGCCCCAACGGGATTTTATCGGCAACTTCAAGAAATTCACGGTCACTTATTCCAACTATCTTCGAAATTCGATGGAAAGCACTGCGTTGATAATTAACTGGTGCTGTCGGGGTGCTGCTCATTTCAGGATGAACCGTTTTGTTACAATGCCGCAATGATCGATGTAGTTTGTCCTATATGTAGGTCATCCAATCTAGGCATTATGTCTTACCTTCCAAGCCGCTAATATGAACAACGACAATGGTTGGCCCAATGGAGAGAAACCACTGCATGAATATGTATTTGCGACCCTTTGGAGCCGAAGGAGAACTATTCACAGGCGAATTCGACGAACTTCCGGTCGTAGCGAACGATTGTTCCTTATGAGGTGTGGCCCTGATGAACCACGCCCAAATGGAGGCGAGAGATGAATTCGCGTCGAAGTCGAGGACGGAGCCACGGCAACGTTCAATAGCGCTCATGACCTTCAACTGATCCAGGCTTATGTGACCGCAATTGGCCTTGCGAAACGCCGCACCATGGTCGCGGAAAATATCCGCAACCTCCCATGAAGGACGGGGCCGGGAAGAACGATGCAAGGAAGATTATGAGGATTTGGGTCTGGTTCTTTTACGTTTGCCCTTCTTGCATTTGAGTGATGCCAGATCGTCAAGCGGGCTTTCCACCGCCGCAATCATCCCTGTTGCCACACTTGCATAGCGTGCCGTTGTGGTGAGCTTTGTATGGCCCAGCAGTGCCTGAATTATCCGGATATCCACGCCGCGCTCCAGCAGATGCGTGGCAAAACTGTGTCTCAATGTATGCAGTGTGACGGGCTTGATGATCCCGGCAGCCCGCGCTGCCTTCTTGAACAATCGTGATATCTGGCGGGAGGAAAGGTGTTTACCGCAATATCCGGGAAAGAGAACCCGTTCAGGTCCAGGAGCATCCTTATCCTGTCCGGTTGGCCGCTCCTTCCACCAGTCGCGCAACAGGATCAGAATATCCTCAGGCAACATGACATTGCGATCCTTGCGCCCTTTGGCCTGCACGATACGGATGATGTTTTGCGCGCTGTCGATATCGCCCACTTGAAGCCGAACAACTTCACCGGCACGTAGGTGTGCCAGCCATCACCATTGTATTTGGGTTAGGTTTTTCTTGACCATCGACACCATTGTAGAAAATCAACATGATCCAACTGACACGGATGCAGGGTGCTCGGTTTTTTCTTGAAGAATTTTTTTGATGCCCCCGGATGCAAACTTGTAATTGCCATCACCAATGCGGCATGATCGGCCTCATACAATCCTGATCAGAAGTTGGGCTGAAAGCCACCACCTGCGCTCTGCGGCAGGGTATCTTGGTTTATCCAGGTGACTAGGCCGACCCCAACGAATGTGGGTTTAAAACCGGTGTGGCG
>JABABQ010000039.1 GCA_014238155.1 Rhizobiaceae bacterium | reverse complement strand
GCCGCCATACTCCCCAGATCTGAACCCCATCGAGATGGCATTTTCAAAACTCAAGGCACATCTCAGAAAAGCCTGCGCCAGAACATATGATGAAGTGTGGCAATCCATCGGGCAAATTTGTAACTTGTTCACACCAAACGAATGCAGAAACTTTTTCAATGCATGCGGCTATGAATTCAAATGAATGCGACACGCTCTAAACAGCCGCCCCCGAAAAACACTCGGGTGGAAAACACCGGCTGAAGCATTGGACGAACTCTTAACATGAGATATAAACGTACCCATTGCGACGACCGTTTGAATCCGCCTTGGCTGCCCCGATCCGAATGGTGGATGCAACCTTTGGACGGACGACGTAGGCCTATGGCCATTTCTAAGGCCCTAATTGCCAGATCACGTTTCATCCGATTACTGACAGCCAAGCCGATGACACGCCGTGAATGCAGGTCCAGAAGATAAGTTTGACACATTTAGTGCCGGGCCTTCACGAGCATGCCAAGCAGTTAAAAAGTCTTGTAAAAGATGATCCCCTAAAGATCAACCAAACGACTTAGCTGGTTTCAGGAACGAACTCAGGTGGGTACACTGGAAGGTCGCAACACCCAAAAATTGGTGGCCGCTGTCAGAACTAGAAATACTGCTGAGGCAACCACCTGGATGTAGGCAATCCCCACTGTGCCATAAGTCTGGACCGCCCAAATGCCGCCGATCAACAGCAGCAATAACTGTCCGATCCTAGCCCAAAGATAAGGCCAGGTGACAAGCTTTGCGAAACCCAACAACGTGATCGATTGTCCCAATTTCTCAAAAGCTTGGGCAGCCACTAAAATTGGCAACAATCCTGCTCCAACGATGAATTCTGCATTCGTTAAAATACCCACTATTGGACGTTGCAACAGACCGGTCCCAATTGTCAGTCCCAAATACAGCACAAGAGATACAGCTATATACAAGCGATATGCGCGATGCCCTTCTAGAGTATCCTCATCCATCCGCCCAAACCTTTGGAAGATCACCGGTGTCATCAGCTGGGACATGAAGCCGAACACCATGTTCACCGATACAGTCGCGATGGCCAAAATCGCAGCATAGATTCCCAGTTGTTCCAAGCTGACAAAGGATTTCAACAGCCAACGATCTATCTGCAAAATGACGGCAATAAAGAGACCAGCCACCACAAAATAGATGCTGTAGCGCAGAATGATCTGGCTATAATTTTTTAGGCTTTTCTCTGCTCTGGAGCCAATTGAAGGGGGTAAATCAACCTTATCCAATGCACCATTTGCAGCGCGATAAGCCAGCGGAAGGGCCACCAACAAAACCAAAAAATACCCTAATATGACCACGTCTGCCTGTGGTCCAAAAACGAAGATTAGGAAAACCGCAAAAAGTGGCCGCAAAATATAGACCACAATGGTGAGACCCAAAACCCATTCACGCCTGCGCAAACCCAAAAATACAGTTTGGTACCATGCCAGAATGCCAGCCGCAGCAGATAACAATATGGCAATTCCATAAGCTGGCAATAAAGTTTCATCCAGGATATTGAGCCCGCTCAATAGAATAATAAATGAAACACACGGCGCAATTAACGCAATGATGACAAGTTGCTTAAGTCCATTCCTAAATGAGGCGACATTTCCCTCGGCCTGGGCAATCGGCAAAAAACGCAAAATGGCGTTGCTGACAGAATTATAAATAATCTGAAACCCAGCTGCAATCGCCAGAGCGATTGACAAAAGCCCATACTCTTCAATGCTCAATAGGTTGGTAAGAAGTTTAAGCGCAAATACCGTTCCAAGAATCATGGCCCCTTGGGTCAAGGCGACATTGACGACTTCGCGCTGCCCGACTTCCTTGCTCATTGCAACATGCCAAGTGTTTTCAGGCTCTCCCGAAGAACCTTATCCCAGGTGTAGTTTTCAATCACGAATGCCTGGGCATTAGCGCCAATTTGCGCCGTCTCCTCCGGAGACGACAAACAGTGTTTCAAAACTGCCACAAGCTCATCCAGTGTCTCATAACAATAAAGATGACGGCCTTCTTCGAACATGCGCAGCAAATCAGGGTTGCGATGAGTGACGTAACAAGCTCCTGAAATCATTGCATCATAATCTCGCAGTTTGAGAGTATAGACATCACGCATATGCCCTACCAAACCACTTCCCAATATAATGCGAGAACGCACATTGATCTCGCTGGCGCGATGCACGTCGACTGGGCCATTGGGCCAGCCCTTACCGTAAACTTCTATCGGCAGGCCGGCATCCTGCACTGCCTTTACGATTTGGTTTCTGTAACCGTATCGATTGCCGACAAATGAAATGGCAATATCACGTGATTTATCGGTCTTGAAAATTTTCCCATCGCTCCCCAGAGAAATTGCAGCAGCGGCGGCCCCTTCTTTATGATAGAACGGAATACGATCCGCACATGTTGTGAACGTAACGTCGACGGCGCGGGCAAGTTCAATGCCTCCGCGGCGCAGGCCATTTGGCAAAGGCCGCCACAAGTCAGGCAGACGATCATCCATCACGATGTTGATGACCGTTATTCCCTGATCCCTAAATTGTTGTAACAGTGCCGGATCCATGTTGAGACCCATCATTTGCCCGATGATCAAGTCGGGTTGAGGTCGAGCATCGGCGATCAATTGCGCTAATCTTGCGGTGTTTTCAATGCGGACGTCGATCTCGAACTTGGTCTTTGGAAATGCCAATCCGTAAGATCCATCGGCCTTTGTAAAGGCGCTAAACTTCCTGCCCAAACCCTCAGCCGCCTGGAACATACCCGATCTATCTTGCGCCTCCATTGTGCCAACCAGAAACACATGATCAAAAGGCAGGCTCTTTCCTTGGAGGGTATGAGTTACATCAGGTACAGACTGATCTCCAACAGCGGAATAGTGATATTGTACCCATCTTTCATCCTGTCGAAATTTTTGCCGTTTAAGCCAAGCATTGACGCTTTCCAACCATGAAACACGTTTGAGTACGGATTTCATCACACTTCAAATGTCCTGATCCCATCCCAATTGTTTGATAAGCGCGTCGAACCAACAATCAAATTTACAACACGTTGCGAGGTGTTTGTAATGCAATAATCCTGCGGCACCGGGTGTGGAATGCCGTGCGCGACATTCTCCTGAAACTGTTCAGTAACTACCGCCACAGAATCAGCAATTGTGCGAGGATCCAAACCCGTCATAATCACACAACCCACGTCCAATCCTTCCGGTCGTTCAATCGCATCACGTGGCGTAATCGCTGGGAAACCAAGGATTGATGCCTCCTCAGCAATTGTGCCGCTGTCGGAAATTGCACAAAATGCACTTTTCTGCAGTTGATTATAGTCATGAAACCCAAAAGGTTCCATGAACTTGACATTAGCGTTTGCAGAAATGCCAAACGAATCCAGACGCTTTTTTGTTCGTGGGTGTGTCGAAACAATTGCCGGAAAATCATGATGACTAGTCAGTTCATTCAAAGCATCAACCAAACTCTTCAGACGGTCCGCGCTATCAACGTTTTCTTCCCGGTGCAGTGAAACGACAAAATACCTGCCGGCATCCAGACCGGATCGTTGCAACACATCAGAAGCATCAATTTGAGGTCGATAGTGTTCCAGCACCTCGCGCATAGGGCTACCGGTAAGGTAGATGCGTCGGTGTTCAATCCCTTCAGACAAAAGATGTCGACGCGCATGTTCTGTATATACTAAATTAAAATCGGCAATGTGATCCACCAGGCGGCGATTGGTTTCTTCTGGTACGTTGCGATCAAATGATCGATTTCCGGCTTCCATGTGATAAACGGGTATTTTCATACGGCGCGCCATGATTGCCGCAATGGCCGAATTGGTATCGCCCAAAATCAAGACGGCATCTGGAGCTTCTTCGATCAGAACTTGCTCGGTTTTTTCCAGAATTTGCCCCAAAGTTTGACCCAAACTTCCACCACCTACTGATAAAAAATGGTCAGGCTTTTTGACATCCAAGTCTTCAAAGAAAACTTCGTTTAACGTGTAATCATAGTTCTGACCTGTGTGGACTAAAACGTGGTCTGTATATCGATCTAACCTTGCCATCACACGTGACAATCGGATGATTTCAGGGCGCGTCCCCAGAATCGTCATAACTTTTAGTTTTTCCACGACGGTATCACCTTATCTGCGTAGGTGTCGGTGTTGCTGGGATCAAATATATCATGACACCAAAATAGGGTAGTCATATTGCTTTGGCCGATATTCTCGATGAAATGAGTATGCAAAGTAGGCATATCAACAGCTACAGGACGGGCACCGGAGACTTTGAATTCCCACACGTCATTATGCATTACCCGACGTATACGGATCATCGCCTCTCCTTCCAGAACAACAAAACGCTCAACCTTTTTTAGATGGAAATGATCTCCTCGAGTGATCCCGGGTACGGTCTGTGAGACAAAACTTTGCCCGCCCCCGCCGCCTTTTGCAGTTTCAAACAAGTTTCCGCGGTCATCTTCGTGAAGAACCAAGTCTTTGGGCCAATGGTCGGGGTAACTTGCAGCTCGGTAACTGTTAAACATCGCCAACAAAAAGGGATCGGAACACTCGGGATATATGTTTTGTTTGTACTGCTCATGAAATTTGGTCAAAATTGTCGCTAAATCACCAACTGACATGGTTTTTCCATGGCATCGAATCTCACCCACAGTGCCGTCTAATACCGAACCAATGATAATCTGTGCGGCTTCTCCAGCGTGGAGAAGTTCCACGCGTCCGTCTGGATTTATTGTCAGTGGAATGTCAGCCCATAACTGATCGATCAAAGTTGCGGTTACATTATTATAGTAAGGGCGAGCACACTCTCCAAAAATATGCGGCAGAATCAGATCGGAATAATTGGTGGCGGTTTTCTGCAAAATTGCACCGGCGCGACGTTTGGAAAGGCCGTATTCGCTATCCCCGTGAGCATGGGTTGAATTGGCATAAACAATGTGAGCATTGGACCCACTGTCACGATAGGCTTGAGACAAGGTCTGAGCAATTTTGGGATTACCTACGGCCACATCGTCATTTTCTGATTGACGATTAACGCCGGCAAAATGCAAAACGGCATCGCTGTTGGTCAAAGCTTGCCGTAGAAATTCCGGGTCCTGGAACTGCTTGTGCGACAACGGGACAATTTCATATGGGGTCGGACGGCCATTAAATTTGGCGGTGCAATTGGCTGCGTGGAGATGGCAAATACAGTGCCATCCTAAAAGACCTGTCGCCCCCGTGACAACGATTTTCATGAGGTTGTCCCTTGCTGCCAATTTTGAAGTTCGGCTTGCACCTCTTCCAAACTAAGTAGCAATTTTTTAATGTCAGAAACCGACATTCGAGTGACATTGTGAGAGTGAAAATCTTCCTGATCAACTATATCGGCCTCACCTTCGGTGAAATAGGCATTGTAATTTAAATCCCTATGATCCATGCGAATGCGCAAATAATCGCCCAAATCTTCCGAACTTGCCAGCTCCTGTCCGCTGGTCAATGTTTCATAAAGCTTCTCACCATGCCGCCAGCCAATCTGAGAAACCGGATGTTCGGGAACGTCAAATAATTCTGCCAGTGCGGTAATCAGATCTTCAATTGTCGAGGCAGCAGCCTTTTTGACAAAGAGATCTCCTTGTTTTGCATTCTCAAACGCGTATTTGACCAACGCGACAGAATCGCGCAACGGCATCAAAAATCGCGTCATCTTGGGTTCAGTTACGGTAATCGGAGTGCCGGATTTGATTTGTTTGATAAACAGCGGAATAACTGACCCCCGCGAATACATAACGTTGCCATAACGTACGCAAGAAATGGTTGTCTTGCTTTCAGGACCTATTTCCCGAGCGGCCGCCAGCGCCATCTTTTCCATCATCGCCTTAGAGATACCCATCGCATTTACGGGAAAAACGGCCTTGTCGGTCGACAGGCAAACCAAACTTTCCACTTGCGAGGCAATCGCAGAACGAATGACGTTTTCAGAGCCAATAACATTGGTCCTGATGGCCTCCAGCGGAAAAAATTCGCAAGATGGAACTTGTTTCAACGCTGCAGCGTGAAACACTCTCGTAACACCTGTCATGGCACGGTCAACGCTTTCGCGGTCTCGAATATCCCCGATAAAGAAACGCACCCTTGAATCTTGCAACTTGTTACGAAGAGCGTCTTGTTTTTCCTCGTCCCTACTCAAAATCCGGATTTCTTCATCGCCAGAACGCAACAAAGATGACAACATGGTTTTCCCGAAAGAACCAGTCCCACCAGTAATCAGTGTAGCCATATCATTCCTTCACAGATATTAGCATCGGTTTAATTCTTGACGGCGCGGACATGATATCCCAAACACAGAGTGGCTATCGACTTTTGTGTTGGCTTGGATTGCTTGACATATCGATACACAAATGAGGGGAAAACCAAGATCTTTGCAAATAACCCGCCGGACCGCATTGTCCGCAGGTCTTCACACATCAACCAACGATGATAATCACCCTGAGGGGCAATATTAATGTCGTCAAACCCGGCCCGCTCCAGCCAGTATTGCAGGAAATGATCACTATATCCCGCGACAAAATAGTATGGGTCCTGGTGGCGAAGACTGTTTGACGGAACTGTCAACAGCAGTTTTCCACCTGGTTTCAACAATCGTCCAAACTCAAGGATTGCGTCTGCAGCCCGTGGTACGTGTTCTAATACTTCGGTGCATAGAATAGCGTCGAATGTTGCATCCTTCTCCTCAATATCCCAGATATCGCCAACATAATCGAGGTCTCCATACGACCATTTTTGGTCCGAAGCTGCGAAACCATCAGCTTCATCGATTTCAAACTGGCCAAAATCCTGCCCCCGATATTCAAGATGGTCGCAATACTCCCGGTATTGCTGCTCTCCACATCCAGCATCCAACAAAAGCGAACCTTCGGGGATCGTTTGAACCTGCTTTTGAACCCATTCTCGTCGTCCAATGGCGTTGTTGATCAATGGTCTGAGGTGGGCGCGTAACCTCGAAATCATACTAATTCCCGCTTTTTGATCGGATATTTCTTTCCCCGGTTTCGCAGTACCACGGACAACTGAAGTACCACTTCATAAGGCAATGAGATTTCATTGCAATACTCGATTGATGTTGGCAATACCAAATGCTGCGGAATATCTGCACCTTGTGTGATGACCGGTCGATCTGGATTAATTGTTGAATGAGGCATCTGCTGCAAATCTACTTTGAATTTTTTCTGCCGATCATCATCAAGTCGCAACAGTTGGTGCCGAATATCTTTCAAAAAATTGTCAAAGACACAAAAAGACCCCTCATATGAAATGCCAACAACCATTGAGTACAACGCCGTTTCATTGGCAATTATTGCAATTCTGGTGTTTCTAAATTCGCTCTATTCTCCAAGCTCTGGTTCTTGTGGGACGGACCACTAATAGTGTAGTCAATTTGAGTCTTGTTGGAATCGCATTTGGGCAATTAACGATTGTGAAAGCGATTGCTACATAGATATCCACCCGAATGGCAGTGCAGCAAATGCTAATAACGACAAATTCACGGTTCCTTTGAGATGCCAAATCTATTTATTAACAGACTTACGAATACCATCGCCGTGCAACGCAAGGTTATGGTGCACGCCGCGTCACGATTGTTGAACTTACAGGTAATCAACGAGTATCCAAAATCTGGTGGAACCTGGATTGGGCTTTTGGTCTCCGACGCTCTCGGCATCCCTTTTCCGCAAAACCAGCACCCTCCATTGCGCCGGTGCCTTATGCATGGTCACTACCTGCGCACAACCGGAATTCACCGGCCAATCGTTGTCTGGAGGGACGGACGAGACGTTATGACATCACTCTATCACCATTGTTATTTCAAGTTCGAAAACGACCCTCGCAACCATTTTCAAGTGGATCTCTATCGTCAGAATTTTCCGTTTGAAGACTACGATGACGTTCGATCGAATCTGCCAGGCTTTATCAAGCAACAATTCTCAGAACCACTTACGCCTGCTTTTACATGGACGGACTTTGTAAATACGTGGTTTGATTTTGAGGGGCGCGTGGATGTGTTCTATGAAGAATTTCGACGGGACACAGTAGGCTCGCTAAGCCGGGCACTCGTTACATTGTCGCCTCCCGAACCGGTGCCCAACCAATTGATACTGGAGCAAATTGTTGAGGCGCGGAGCTTCAAACGTGCAAAAGCTGCTGAAATAGCCAGCAACGGAGGCCATTCCTTCCTTCGAAAGGGTGCCATTGAAGGATGGCGTCAGGAATTCTCTGACGAAGCTCATAATGTCTTCGAATCCTACGCGGCAGATGCCTTGACTAAACTAGGTTATCCACTATCCACCCGTTGATCAGAGTTTGGAGGCGGTTGAATGATAAACGTGTTGCCAACTTATCAGTTCAATACTCAATTGACAGCCAAGGTTGGCGATCTACAAAACGTTCCTGCCGGATTTCAATATACACTGATCTGTTCTGGCCAAGTTCAATCTGTGTGGGCCGTTCTGCAAGTACCGCAATTAAAATTCAACCAAAGGGTCACCGATGACGCATAAAGACCAAAATGAGGTCGTTCGAAACGAAGCAGCGAATTTCGCATTTCGATCCGCTTACAACAAAAAGCACGCTAGTCGACTGTCCAAACTGTTTTCTCCAATAGCGTTACGCATTGCCAGGCGACGGTTGGCGCAACTGCGGGGCAAAACCAAACCTCTGGTGGTAAAAATATTTACCGGGCAAGAAATGCATGTAATTTTGCCGGAAGTCGTATCCGGCAGCATTTATACCTATGGATTCTTTGACGAATGTGTCACCTCGTTTATTCTCCACGCCGTACGTCCTGGCGATACGGTTCTGGACATAGGTGCCCATTTTGGCTTCTTTTCAGTATTAGCTTCTCATCTGGTGGGTCCTACAGGACATGTTGTGTCCTTTGAACCAACCCCATCAACTTTCACACAATTGAGCAAGAACGTGGAAAGCTGCTCAAACGTTGAAGTCCACAACATTGCGATTGGAAAAACTGAAAGCAGCGCGACCGTCAACGATTTTGGGTTGGAATATTGTGCGTGGAATTTCATGGGTGATGACCACAGAGTTGCAAGCGCTGTTGATCAGAGCTTTGAGTCAATCGAGGTTTCGGTAAGAACTATCGATGAATTGGTGCGAGAATCTGGCTTGACCCCAACCGTCATCAAGATTGACACCGAAAACTTTGAGGAGGAGGTGTTCCTCGGAGCTCGTCAGACCATTGCTGATCATGTTCGCGTCGTGATAATCGAAGCCAAATCAGAATACTCAAAAAGAGTTGGGCAAGCATTATCCCAGTTGGGGTTTGAACCTCACAAACTGACAAAGGATTATCAGATTGCAGCGGCTCAAGGCGATTGGAACACCGTCAACTACCAGGAAGCCAATTTTATGTTTCTACGGTCAAATTGAAGCAGGTAGCAACCGATGTGCGGAATATACGGACGATTTAATCCAGAAGGTCAACTTTGTGGTCAAGACATAGATCGTCGCCTTGCTCAAATGAACCATCGGGGTCCTGATGGTGCACATCACTTCATTAGCGACTGTGGTACGGTTGCGCTCGGTCATCGACGTCTGGCTATAGTAGAATTGACCGATTTGGGAAAGCAGCCGATGCAATCCCAAAATGGACAATTTTGGATAACGTTCAACGGCGAAATTTACAACTTCCAAGAACTACGGTCCGAACTCGAACTGCTCGGCAGAAAATTTCGAGGTGGCTCAGATACGGAAGTCTTGCTGGATGCATTTGAAGTCTGGGGACAAGATGCTCTGCAAAGGTTCGATGGAATGTTTGCTCTCGCCATTTTGGAAACCAATGAGCAGGGAAAACCAATGTCGCTTTTTCTGGCCCGCGACAGAGCTGGAGAAAAGCCGCTGTTTTTTCGGCAGGATCAATCAGGAGGTATCAGTATTGGCTCCGACCCGGCCGTTCTGGAAGGGGTGCGTGAGATTGATGCCGATGGATTAAATTCATATTTGGCGCTGGGCTACATTCTTCCAGAATTGAATTTTTATAAAGAAGTCCAACAGGTAAAGCCGGGTCACATGTTACATATTGACCTACGAAGCGGGCGGGCAGATGTGCCCCAATCGGTCGCCTATTGGTCGCTGCCGAGCGGGTGGGACGGACAAGGTCGTAACCTTGATGAACTTGCCGAAGAACTCGAACCTTTGATCTGCGAGTCGGTACGCAAACGCCTAATAAGTGACGTCCCCGTGGCTATTTTTCTCTCCGGGGGGCTCGATTCCAGCTTGGTGACCGCGGCCGCAGCGCGGTCGTCGTCAAACGTCAGAACAATCAATGTTTCTTTTCCAGGCAATGGAAAATTCGACGAAACTAAATTCGCGCATCAGATATCTGACTATTTTGGAACCGACCACCATGTCATCGATGGACGTGAATTACTCGACTTCTCCACCAACGCCTTGTTTTCAAGTTTTAGCGATCCATTGGCAGACAGCTCAATTGTGCCCACCTATTTCATTTCAAAACTCACCCGAGAGTTCGCGACAGTGGCTCTTGGCGGCGACGGAGGTGACGAATTGTTCGGAGGTTACGGAACCTACGCCCAGGCACAACGCGTCGCGCACCAATTGAGATACTTGCCAGACCCACTCGTAAAAATGGCGGGTCAGTTGGCCAGCCATCTCCAATTGGGAACACGAGGCCGAGCGTTCTTAAGGTCTCTCAGAATTGGACGCCAAGGATTACGAATAGCTTATTCGCCATATTTCGACACATCGGAAAGACGCCAGCTAATCGATTTAGACACGACTGGGCCGCTAAAATTTGATTGGGAAAATCCGATGCTGGTCCGCAAGACATTATACGCGACGGGAAAGACGCCCATCGAGGGAATGACCCGGATGGATTTCAGTACCTATCTGCCCGGCGATATTCTAACCAAAGTGGACCGGGCCTCGATGGCTTGCTCATTAGAGGTGCGTGCCCCCTGGCTGGATAAGCAGATCATAGAATTTTGCTTTCGCAAAATTCCTCCTCATTTACGCGCAACCCGCAGCGGAACACGATTGGTGCAAAAAGCTCTGGCCCGCCGATTGCTTCCCGCTGGGTTCAATGTCGACAGGAAACAAGGATTTTCACTGCCCACCGCGTCCTTGAGCCAAAATTTGCTTGCTGAACTGAATACGGCAGAATCGATTGCAGGGTTACGATCAAAAGGAGTAAACTGTTTCCTTGATCAAGTTTCTGCCCAGTCGCACAATCTATCAAGTCGCTTAGCTGCGCTGGCTTTTCTGGTTCGTCATCAACGATTGATGTCATAACTCATTGAGTTTTTTGCGCTGTGGAGCTCTCATATAAAACTTCTACTATTGAATTACGCGCATCGACCAAGGAGGAGGGTTTCAACGCATCTGCAAGTCCTTTGGGGCCACGGTCGGCCAATATTTTCAGGGCCTCCAACATCCGCCAAGGGCCGTTACTCAACCGCAATCGGCGCTTACTGTCGACCGCATCCACATAGTTTTGCACTGCAGTCAATTGTCTTGCGACCCTCATAAGTTCATCAATGGATGGGATATCCGGGGAACCATTGGTCCGAAGCATTGATCGCGCTGCTACAACCGTATTGAGCTGCCAGTTTTGCCGCCCTTGGGATGAAATCGACCCACTGTGTACGCGCAACTTCAGCAAAGGCTCCGAAAGCACAATGAATTGGGAGCCAGTCTCCAAGCATCTCAACCAAAGGTCATAGTCCTGCCTTGTCCTCAGCTGATCGTCATACCCACCTAGTTGTGTGATCAAATTCTTCCGCACCATTGCAGTAGAATGAATGAGAACATTTCCACAGTCTTGCAAATATTGTAACGGAGAACGGCCACCGAAGTCAGTACGGCTAATCCCAGTTACATTGCCATCGGTATCAATGATTTCGGCTTGTGAAAATACACCGTGCACTTCGGCATTGGATTTCAGAAGTTCAAGCTGTCGGGCAAGTCGGTCGACGTGGGATATATCGTCGGCATCCATGCGGGCAAAAATATCGGCCCGAGCCAATCCAAGCCCCTCATTCAATCTTCTGGTCAGACCCTGATTGCCATCGGATTTGATTATTTGAAGTCTTGGGTCCTTATATTCCGCCAGACAATCCAAAGTATTGTCCGTGGATCCATCATCTATAATAATGAATTCGAAATCCCGCATCGTCTGGGCCAATATGCTGTCAACTGCCGAATTAATGGTCTGGATGGAGTTGTAGCATGCCATCACGACGGATACTGCTGGCATCATTTTCATCCTGTTAAATTTTTCTGGTACAACAATTGCAATTTTTCGCAAACTTTTGGCCAGGTATAATTACTCGTCGCCCAATTGTGCCCGACCTGTCCCATCTTTTGGAGCTGATCTTCAGGAGTGGCCAACAATTGCATTAATGCGTTTTCAAAATCGTCAAGTGAAGCCCACCAACCACAACCAACTGTTTCCAGCTCAGACCACGGGGTGGTTTGAGCCGCCAGAACTGGCGTTCCGGTCGTCAGACATTCCACAACGGTTAGCGCAAAGTTGTCAGCTCTTGAAGGCAGTACAAATGCCGAGGCAGAATGATAAAGTTCGAACTTCTCGTTGGTATAAACTGCACCAGGAAAACTGACACGCAACGCGCCGGATTCATTCACCACTCCTTGCAATTCAGCTTTGTACCCATCATTGTCCGGACCCGCGATTATTAGGTCCCACTCGGGAAACGTGTTCTCAAGTTTTGCCCAAGCACGGACAAGAATGTCGAGGCCCTTGATTGGATGAAGTCGGCCCAATGACAGAAGCTTTCGCCTCTCACTATGCAGAGCCTTCCCATCTGTTATCAGGCCAGTTGTATCAATGCCGTTGCCTACAATTTCTACAGGTTGGGAGAGCCCATAGGAGCGCATTTCATCATTTTCCGTATTAGTTGAAGCCATCATGGTCGCAGCACCGCGCAAACAATTCTTGTGATATATCAAATTGGCAATTCGTTTCTTGGTGGGCGAAAATGCCAGCGCGGTTGGTGCCAGACTACCATGTGGTGCGACAACATATGGAACACTGAGTAAAGAGCTGGCTCTATATGCTGCGTAGATGTGATAAGACCAAATCCCATTGACGTGGATGATATCTGGTTTCCAATCCACGATTTCGCGACTCATTTGCAGGAACGCAATCGGTGTACGCAAACTGACGGGAGAAAATGACCGTACATTCGCTTTCGGCCAGCGATGTTGTTCCTCATACCAGAGGTCGTCGGCGACGCCAAAAGCTCGTGCTTCTGCTCCGTTGGCAAGAAACCCTTCCAATTGGCCCTTGGTAACGCTGGACAGGCCCCCACCATTGGTCGATAGAATATCAGTGACGATTGCTATTTTCACGATTGTGTCCCAGACATTTGTGACTGAAAATTCCAGTCAGCTCTATTACAACCAAACAAGAAATTATATGGGCGACTTGAAGCCAGGCGAAAATTTATTATTCCGGTGAATATTTCGTTGTCGATAGCACTTACAGAATCAAGGGTTTAAGAAAACATGATGCCACGAACAATGGTATTTTATTGATGGTAATTATTCTCCTAGCCACAATATTTTTAATCCTGCTGATCTTAATTGGTGGCGCAAAAACTTATTCCGACTTTTTGAAGGGCCATGGCCTGACGGCAATATTCTCGGTGTATTTCTGTTTCGTTTTGATCGATTTATTTATTCCTGCACTCGCGATGATTATAACCGGCGAAATGCCAAATAAACCCCCATATATTCCTAAATTCACGAGAGAAGACGTGGCTTTTGGGGCACTCGTCGGAGGAATCAGCTTCGCATTTATCTATCTTGGCTATTTAACCGGATATGCTTTGGTCGGAAACAGCGCAAACAAAACCGACAACACGTATATAATACGCAAACGAGCGCTTTTCATTTTGGTCCTGTCGTTAACCATTTACCTGATTACACAGCTAAATGTAATCGAACTATTGGGAGGCCCCGTCGAATATTTTTTATCGATGGTGAAATTTCGTCGAAGTGTTTTTGAGGCCAACGAGACTTTTTCTCAGCAAGCAAACGCCTTGTTGGCTGCGATTTCACGCGATGTGGCCTTGAGCCTGTGTGCGATTATTTTTGCAGAGCGGCGGACATTAAGACTACGCCGAACTGCGTGGTTCCTTGTTGTTGTTGGGTTTTTGGTAAGCGCTTCGACATTTTATCGTGGCACTTTGTTATTGTTCGGACTAATGTTGCTCGCCGGGCAACATCTTGCGTTTCGAAAACAAGTCTATGGTCGTGCGTCACATCAAGTCATGGAACCACGAAAAGCAGGTCGTCGACAACGTCGCAAACTTATTTGGGCAATGTCACTGGTCGTCATCGTGTTCACGGCTTACGGCTCTGGACGATCTTATATTAGCGCAAAAGAGTGGGGTGTTGCGGGCTTCAGTGTTCAGGATGGAATCAGTAAAGAATTTCGTCGTTTTAAGGAAGGAGCAGGGTTATATAGTCTGGTTCACATTGTTCATGCCTTCCCAAATGAAACCGAATACTTAAGTGGATCTACACTGATCAATCAAGCGGTCCGATATGTGCCACGCAGCATTCTGGAAAACAAACCAAAGAATTACGGTGCTTACGAAATCACTGCGGCTTTGGGCTACCCAAATACCGGCGAAGCGGTGACGATTCCCGGTGAGACGTGGGCAAATTTCGGACTATTTGGATTGCCACTAGCCACTTTATTTGGGGTTTTGTTTGGTTATTTGGGCGCGAATCGCTATCGAGGCAGAGTTCAATATTTTTATCTTTCAATGGGAATGTCTATTATACTGGCAATTGGCTGGTTCTCGTTCACAGGGTTTATGAGTTGGCTGCCCTCAGCCCTCACGTTGTCGTTATGTTTACCAATAATAAGTGGTCGCAAAGTTGTTCGAAGATCTATTCAGGCCACTATCAGTTAAGTTGGGATAGCTCGATGTATGCGTTCTGTTGGGGCTTGCCGGGTTGAATCTGCATGATTGTGATGTAGCGCTTGGCGGCCCAGTTCAGCAGCGTGGCACTGATATATTCCGGGCCGTTTCGTCCACCAAGCATATCCTGCATGGCCGTATAATATGCTGGTACCGTGATAAGGGAGTATATTCCGGAAGTGCGTTCCGCCATAATTGCAATTATCCATTTGCTTGGATCTATTTGGACAGGACGAGAAATCCATGGCTGCCAAACATCGACTGACTTGGGTTCCTACCACGAGAATCAATTCTATTTCATATGGGGAAATTGGATCAAGGATTCAGTTTCAACAGAAGCTGCCAAAATTTCGTTAAACATTTCAATAGCCAGGGTGGCGCCAACTTTGGCGCAGTGGCACTCCGACATTAATTCACGCAAGAAAACGTCAACTTCGGCAAATGGTCATACGCGAACACTTTTGACCATCGACGTTGTATGAAGACAAGTGCAAGAAAAAGCTGTATAGGTCGCAATTATCCAATATTTCGATTCTGCTTCCACTCTGTCCTTGGGATTGGCAATAACCTGAGAATTCGGAATCTTACCATACGTACTGAAAACAATATGAGAATTTCATTTATTTCCCAATATTTTCACCCCGAGCAATTTTCCAATAATTCAATCGCACAAGAACTGGTTCGCCGTGGTCATTCGATCAAGGCAACCGTTTCCGTGCCCAATTACCCAACGGGTAAATTCTTCGACGGATACTCCAACCGGCTACGTCGCAGCGAGACCTGGCAGGGAATTGAAATCGAGCGCGTACGCACACTTGCACGCGGAAAATCTGCGTTTTCGCTAGTCGGGAACTATCTGAGCTACGCCGTATCAGGCAGCATTGCGGTCGTAAAATCTGCCCATAAACCCGATGTAATTTTTGCCAGCGAACCATCTCCAGTAACTCTGATTATTCCAGCCATCGTGCAAAAGTGGCGCAGGCGGGTGCCACTGGTCTGTTGGGTACAGGATATCTGGCCAGAGAGTGCTATTTATACACTGAACACGAGAAATAAACTGCTCATTGGGCTGCTTCACAGCATGTCGGGATGGATTTATCGCCGCGCCGATATAGTTCTGATACAGAGTCCTGCCTTTCGACCAATGTTAGAAAGGTTCGGTATTGAGAGTAGTAAGATCCATGTATTTCCAAACACTGCGCCAGATGGATTCAAGCCCCAGCCACGCGGTGCGATCGCCCATAAAGAGAAGCTGGGAGATTCCGATGCGTTTTACATAATGTTCGCGGGTAACATCGGGGAAAGTCAAGACTTCGAAACCATCATCGCAGCCGCTAAACTGTTACACCACCGGTCAAAGCTGCAATGGGTTATCGCCGGAAGCGGTCGTCATTTACCCGAAGTTAAGCGACAGGTGCAGGCCAGTGGCGTGTCTGATCGTATTACATTTCTGGGCCGACTACCGGAAGAGAACATGCCAGGGTATTTTGCGTATGCCGATGCGATGCTGATTTCACTTAAGAATCGCGACATCTTTTCCCTGACTATACCTTACAAGTTGCAGTGCTACATGGCTTGTGGCCGACCTATTATCGCCTCATTGGCCGGTGAAGCCGCGCGAACAATCAAAATTGCGAAAGCCGGTCTTGTCGCATCACCCGGTGCTCCAGAAGAATTGGCTCGCAGCATAGTAGAGATGATGGATATGGAAACAAAAAAACGTGAGCAAATGGGTAGGAACGGAAGGCAATACTTCTTGAACAATTTCGCACCTAAAGTGATATATGACCGGCTCGAAAACTGGTTGATTGATGCTGCCGCGCGTCGCCACCAATACGACGGGTAACAGTCTCAATGCGAATAGCTATAACCGGTGCGTCCGGCTTCGTTGGACAGCAGGTCGTGCCGCATCTTTTAGACCGAGGCATTGAACTGGTGTTGATTGGACGAAATCAAGAAAGGTTTGGTTCCCATATTCCTGATAATTGTGAATTTGCTGATTATAGTGACCTCGCATCAGCTCTGAAAAGCGCAGATGCCGTGCTTCATTTGGCTGTAGTCAACTCGGATGCAGAACTCAGCCTCGAGGAATTTCGGAAGGTTAATGTCGAGCTGCTGAAGACTATTGTTCTGGCGATGCGTGAAAGTGCAGTCCGACATTTAATCTACCCCGCCACTATTCATTCGATGGAGGGACGGACATCAAATTATGCAATATCCAAAATCGAAGCAGAAAACTACTTGGCCGATGAAGTCGCTGATCTCGAAGTGACGCTCCTGAACCTGCCGGCTGTATATGGTGATAATTGCTATGCTGGCAATCTGTCAATTCTGTTTCGAGTACCGCCTCAACTCCGTCCATTTGCCTTCGATCTAATTGCGAGCCTCCGGCCAACGGTCCACTCAGGACTTGTGGCTAAAACCATTGCTGCGACTGTTAATTCCGGGGTTAGCGACGAGATTTTTGTTAGCGACCGGCAGATGAAAAACCGAACCTATTGTGCCGGGTCTCGTCTGATGGACTTGCTGTTTTGCGTGACTGTTCTAGGACTTTTTTGGTGGCTGCTGATATTGATCTGGATCGCAGTCAAATTGACGTCACCCGGACCGGCTCTTTTCATTCAAGAGCGCATCGGTAAATGCGGTCACCCCTTTTTCTGCTATAAATTTCGAACCATGCACGCAGGGACTCCGACTGCAGGCACGCATGAGATATCGGCTGCGCGAGTTACTAAAATAGGCCAAGTACTTCGAAAACTGAAATTAGACGAACTACCTCAAATCTGGAACATACTGCTCAATCAAATGTCACTGGTCGGCCCGCGCCCTTGTCTTCCAATTCAGAAAGATCTCATCAATGAACGAAATTCGCTCAATGTGTTGGACGCTAAATGCGGCATTACGGGTCTCGCCCAAATAAATGGCAATGATATGAGCGAACCAAGACGTCTTGCGCGGCTAGATGCCAAGTATCTGGCTTTGCGTACCTTGCCGCTCGACATTAAAATTCTACTTCGCACCTTTCTCGGCGCTGGCCTGACCGACCGTGTAAAGTGAGGTCCCATCCTTGCTACTGTAAAGAGGCGAGCGCTATTGTAGCGCGAGGCGGCGAAATGAAACATCAAGGCACCATATTCAGCATGTCTATCGCAAGAGCGTTTTCCTTTCACACTGTATCGCTTTCGTTTCCGCATGCGGCGAAGTAGTTGACTGCGTTTTAAGGTGACACAACATCGATTGCAGCTGCAATTGCAGCATCGAGTTTTTTTTGTCCTCGCTGCCGCTTTTTTGAGGAAGCCTTGATTTGTGAAAACGCCTTTTCAATGGGATTGAAGTTCGGCGAATAGGGCGGCAAGTACATCAGCTTTGCACCGGCGTCTTCAATACTGGAACGGACCCCGTCAACCTTGTGTGCAGGAAGATTGTTCATGACGACTACATCCCCCGGCCGTAGTTCTTTGACCAGAACATGGGCGACATAGGCCGTGAACATCTCGCCATCCATCGCCCGTCCAGGATCATCGGAGTAGCGATGCCGGACGTGGTAAGCGCCGCCACGAGCGTGGTAGTTTTCCAGTGTCCGTGGGGAACAGAGGCCCGGCAACGCTTGCCACGCAGGCTTCGGCCTGTTGATCTTGCCATTTTGGTGTTGGTGCCGCATTCATCGGGACTGTCAGAATTTATGTGTGTGAGGCCACAATGATGAAAAGAAAGGAAACATCATTATGGCTATTGAAAAAGAACTTTTGGATCAGTTTCTGGCTGGCCGCGATTCGCAAGAATCATTTGCCAAGGACGGTCTTTTCGACGAGTTGAAGAAGGCTCTTTCTGAGCGAATATTGAACGCCGAACTCGACGATCATCTCAGTTCGGACACGGAAGAGAACAAGAAGAACCACCGCAACGGCGCGTCGAAAAAGACGAAGCTGACGGGCACGTCGAAGGTGACGCTGGATGGCTTGATCATTACAACATGCATCGAGCCCATCAGGGAAAAATGTGTTGCGGAAGAACACCTTTCGAGACAATGATCGAGGGGAAACAAATCTGGAAGGAAAAGTTTGTAGACCAAATCTGACCCTACAGATCATCGCCTCAAAACGGCCAACTGTCAGATCAAGTCTAAACTTCTACATATCATTGAAGCGATTGATCTTACGCCCACACATTGTGCTCAGCTTGCTCAAGATATCGAGCAAGAACATTTACTGACTTCCATCCACCTGCCCTCATAATGGCGGCCGTGTCGTGTCCCATCTTGAGAAGGTCTTGTGCGGCGCCAACGCGAAGCGAATGACCACTGAATTCATCAACAATTTTTGATTCCAGACCTGCCCGTTTGGCAGCATGTTTGATCATTCGTTTTACTGTCGTCGTGCTCAGGTCGCGATCAACCGCTTTGCCCTGATAAATTGGACAAAATAGATGCCCAATCTCTTCGCCACGCCAGTCAAGCCATTTTTTTACTCTGATTGCTGTCGGGCGCGAAGTGAACGCCAACCTTCCGCGACCAAAGGGATCCGATTTGCTCCGCCGCACGATTACCTGTAGGGTCCCATCTGCCCGAAACTCGATATCATTGGTTTGAAGGGCCACGAGTTCGGATCGTCGGCTTAGGAGTTCGTATCCCAATGACAGCATGGCCCTGTTGCGGAGTCCCCAAGGCGTGCCAGGCTCATCCGCAATAAATCTTTCCAAATAGTCCTTTGTAAGCCCCTTCGCCTGTTTGGGACGCGTAAGCTTAGATCTGCGTACACGTCTCAACGACAAGTTGATATCTTCATCGTGCGTAGGATCGGGTAGACGCAACAAACGATGAATTTTACGAATTGCGTAAAGGCGACGTCGGACAGTGGACGCCGCTTTTTCTTTGCCCTGATCCTCAATGAAGTCACATACGGTTTGAACATCAGCAGGAAATGGAGTTTGTCGTTCCTTCAAACACCAGTCGACAAAGGCCTGAACGTCAGAATAGTATGAGTTTATCGTTGAAGGGGCATATGCGCCTTCTAGACGACTAAACTCAAAACGCCAATCATACGAGGAGTGAAAATTTGCTGATCCGATCATATGATATATATAGTATCAAATGAACCAAATTTCAACTATTTGTGGTATTCAAATTAGATCTGCTCGCTGCGCGCTTGGTTGGAGCGTAGTGACATTGTCAGATGTGTCCAAGGTAAGCACAAGCACAATCAAACGGATTGAAGCGATTAACGGCGTACCTCAAAGCACACAAGCAAACATAGCAGCCATCAAAGAAGCACTAGAATCCGCCGGTATCGAATTCATCGGAACTCCCGACGATGCGCCCGGCATTCGCATTCACCCTGCAAAACCAAACAAACCTTCTTCCTGACCAAATCGAATTTCATTAAACCACTTCCCGCCGCCTGAACAAAAGCTCACCGGTGCAACGATTTTCTCCATTGGCATTCCCGGCATCTGGTTAATTGGGGCAATCGGCTGTCTCCAATTAATCAACACTATGTGTTGAAGCCAGGCGCCCGGCGGGCTATCTATTGGCCACGGGGAAGACAAATTGAATTCCGCACGACAAAGGGGGATGAGTGCACAATATAAATGGAAAGACACTATGTCGACTGACCTCACCGCTCCCGACCCAACCCGCTTCACCCTGACTTCATTTGCGGACATCCTGCCCGCGCGCGATCCGATTGTCGGCGAAGATCCAGGCTCCTTTGATGGATTTCACGAGGGCATGACGTTGACCCTTGCACCGAGAACCCCTTACGAAGCCGTCATTGCAGAAAACCTCATCGCGATTGAACGGGAGTTGCTGCAGCACCGTCACATGCGCGAGACCAGCGTGCGCAGAATTATCCACGACGCCATATGCAGCGCCGTCGTTGATGAGCGCAGAGCGATCCGTAATGAAACCCTCAATGAGGCCTGGGACTTGCACAAAAAGGCTGGTGGCACAGCGGACGACTGGCAAGAGCCGTTTTCTTTTGACGAGGACGCGGCCCAAGAACAAGGTGAATCGTTGGCGCTCAGAGCGATCTCAGAAGTCCGGGAAACGCAGCAGGTCGCGTATGCTGAAATCGCAAGCCTTGGAATGGACCCCGTTGAACTGATGGGCGAGGCATATCGCGACATGCAAGAGTCGGTGGTGTGGCACGATGAGAAAGCTCAGGAACTCGAGCGCCGCCGCCGCGAAGTGAAACGCGACTACGACACGTTGATTGGTGCCCGACCGATTACGGTAGATGTTGTCGAGGCGGAAGTGATAGACGGATGACGCAACAACACATCATTTCCCGAAATCGCACCAATTCTCAAAAGAGCACTGGGCCAAGAACCGCCCTTGGCAAGTCGATTGTCGCTGGCAACGCCCGTCGCCACGGCGCAACAGCACAGCCAGACCCAAAAGGCGTAGCTGTTTGGCTTGCAATCATTCGAAACGAACCCGACATTGCACCCAACGCGTTGCTTCCAGACGACGAGCGGGGATATAGGGCAGTCGAACTGGCTCAGGCCGAAGTTCGACTGGTCGCAGCCCAGGAGGCGATGCGGCAATTCGAGGCGGGCAAAGCCGATCCGGCGACACAGCGAAAGACCTTCAGAACATGGCCTCATTCATTCTGGATGAGTTGACCAAGGCAGATGTAACGGCTTCGCAGAGGCGTTTGAAATTACGCTTGCTGGCTCGGATTGGCAAATCGGTTGCGCAAGGAGACGGCAAACAACATCGCTTGCTCAAACGCTATCTGAGTGAGGCGCGATCACAAAGGCGTCGGGCATTTCAGGCCTGGCTGGCTTGGCAGAAAAGGACAGCAGAGCAAGCACCGACGAGGGTAAATATGGCAAAATCCCGAAACAAACCCAAATTTCGCGCTAAAGTTGCATGACACCCTGAATTACTCAGTAACTTATTGTAATAATTAGGTATTATATAGTGAATGGGATAAGAGAAGGTCTCCATGTTTCGGTACAAATGCCCGATAACGTGAGCTCCCGACAAGTAGCCAAATCGCCTACCAATTCGCAATCAATAGACTGCAACCAGAAGGACGCCTAGAGTATCCGTTTTTGTCAAGCCGCATTTTTGACCCACTTTCTGTCATCTTTGATGAGTGTATTTGCAAGGATGATGAGTTTTCGCATGATGGTGACGAGGGCGACTTTTGATGGTTTTCCGGCGGCTTTCATGGATTGGTATTTCCTAGTCAAATCCGGATTGAAGCGTGCGGCGACGAGGGCCGGCATGTAGAGGGCATCTCGCAAGAATTTTCGCCCGCCTTGGATAAAGGCCTGTCCTTTCCATTTTCCCGACTGACGCGTGATCGGTGCAAGGCCCGCAAGACAGGCGACGGCCTTGTTTGTGAGGGTTCCTATCTCAGGCATCTCGATCAGGATGGTGGCGGCGGTTGTGGCCCCCAGCCCCGGAATGGATTGTAGGATTTCGTAGGCCTTTTGTCGTTTTGGACTGGCTGTGAGCCGGGAGGTAATCTCTTCGTCGAGTTGCGCTAGCTGCCGTGCGATCTGGTCAAGGCGCGCTTTTGTATGACGGCGTGTGATGGCAAGGGTCTGGGTTTGGAACCGGTTCTTCAGCCGTGTCTGATCCTTGATCAGGGCCGTTCGTGCGATCTGTAACTCTTTGAGATCAGGAAGGTCTTCGGGCAGGTGCGGGTCTGGCTCAAACTTGAATGCCGCACCCATCCGCGCCAGCATCCGTGCATCAACAGCATCTGTCTTTGCACGAGTTCCACTGGCTTGCGCAAAACGTCGTGCCTGTAACGGGTTGACCTTAACCAGAGGCAGATGATCCCGCAGTGCCTGCTCAAAAGTGCCATGATAAGGGCCGGTGGCTTCATACACGACACGTGCAGTTGCGGTGCTGCCGATCCAGCGGTGCAGAGCCGCAAACCCTTCCCTTGTATTGGTAAATTGGGCGTATTGACCACCGCTCAACCGATGGACGTCCAGGTGGTCTTTGGAAATATCAATTCCAATGCTATCATCCGTCATCTTCGTCATGTCCTTTGCTTGTCATGCAGAGCTTTCTGGCTGCTGCGTATCCGTTCAGGCCTCATGCGAAAACGGTGGCTGGTCACGCTCTAGAACGGTCCTAAAAGACCAAGCCGTTCACGATCCAGACACCGCCTCTGCCCAACACAAATAGCGTGTCGGGCAGAGGCCTAATCTTCGCAGAGAACCCGGAGAAATCATAAGACAGGCCGTTCACGGTTTGCCTGTAACGTTTGGATTCCCATTTGCCTGATTTCTGATTCAAGTATTGTGCTGGAGTTGAAGGCCTGCACAGATGACCAAGCCTTATCTTATTGACCTGCGTGAACGTGCTGTTGGTGCTTTGCTTGCTGGCGAACAATTGCAATCGATTGTCACGGTGGAGGTTAACGGCGCATTGGGTTTGATACCGGACGACAAACCTGCAATTATATTGACACTGTGCTCTGCCAAGGTCACAGTTCTGGCGCTGCAAATCCCTCAATCAATGATTTGACGACAGTTTGAAAAGCCCTGCAATTTCTGCATGGTTGAATATTAGTGGAGAACAACAATGAAACGCTACATAATCCAGCGTGATCTGCCCGATGTAGGCAAGGCTACTGCAGAACAAATCAGAGCAACGACGGATGCATCCAACGCGGCACTGGATCAACTGGCCCCTAAAGTGCAATGGGTTGAAAGTTATCTTACAGATGATGAGTCTTATTGTGTTTATCTAGCTGAAAATGAAGAATTGATCAAAGAACACGGCAGGCTGTCCGGAATTCCAGTTGGCGAAATTACCGAAGTGAAACGGATTATTAATCCGATCAAGGGCTGACGACCAAATCTGGAACGCCTTCCATAAAACAAACTAGACCAAAGTCTTAACGACGATATCTCGCTCGGCAGGAATGGCCGTGATCAAATTGTAAAACCACGGACTATGTTGGTCGGCAAAATCGGCTGCTTCTCTGATTGCAACCGGGTCTTCGCTGCTTTCAATCTGTACGAGCAAACGCAAAGCCTGATATCCCGGCGGAATCGCGTCATCGATTCCCGTTGAACCTCGGGCGTCGATATCTGATTGGACTTCCACCGATATTGACTTAAAACTTAAGTCGCGCCTAGCCAGAACCAAAGCATATCCCTGGGCAAGACAGGCTCCCAATGCCCCTCGCCCAAACACACCTGGGTCGGGCCCTTCACCACCGCCGCCGGAGAGCTTTGGCTGATCGCAAACCATTTTCCAGTCACCCTGGGTAATTTCGCAACTTGTCCCTGAGTTCAAAAGGACATGCGTTTGTCCAGTGCTTTGCGCCGCTGAAGGTCGAGTCTTGAATATTTCAATTTTGCGTTCCTGGGCTTCCTTGATCGACATACTTCAATTTCCTCCCTTGGTTTAAAACATTGTCTAACTGAGCAGTTGTGCGTCCATCAACATCCGAACGCCACGCCTGCCAATCAATGCCTGCACGTCTGTACATTGCAATTCAGGGCGCAACCGCAAAGCCTCGTTGATCGCCAGTTTTGCCTCATTCACATTTCCCTGATGAATCTCAATGAGCGCCAGAACCACACACGCCATGTAATTGCTTTCATCACGTTGGCACGCCAACTCAATTTCCTTCAGCGCGCTGGAATAATCTCTGAGTCGAAACAACGCATAGGCCAAGCTGGTGCCCCAAAACGACAGACGGTTATCGTGCGGGCTTATCCGCATTCCATGTTGAAGATATTTCACACCCTTGCGAGCTTTACCCGCACGGAGCATCGCCGTCCCCAAAGCTACCCAGGCCTGCGGATTGCTCGGATCAGAATCAATCGCTCTTTGCAGAATGTTGGCTCCGCGATCGATCAACCCAACATCACTAAGTGCGCAACCAGCAAAGCCAAGAACAGACGAATCGCTGTTATCCATCATAATCGCCTGCTCGGCCATATTGATGGCCAGGTCCCGGTCTTGCTGGCCGTCCGGCGACAGGCCGAACATATGTCCAAGCGCCATGATCAGCGACAGATAGGCGCGCGCCAGAGCAAATTCCGGATCGAGATTGATGGCCTTTTTCAGCAGATCATTTGCTTCGACAAATGTTGCCTTATGCCATCCCTTGGCGCTCAACAGCCCGGCAGCCTGATTGTAATATCCCCAAGCATCGACGTTCGACTCGTCTCGTTTCTTTATTCGCTGCACTTCAGCCTTGGCCAGTTCAGGCTCCAGACGCGTCGCAATGCCTAACGTAATTTCGTCCTGCATTTCATCAACTTCATCGGACGGGCGGTCAAATTTATTGGCCCATAGATGATTGCCCGTTTCGGCCTCGATCAACTGGATCGTAACGCGGATGTTTTTGCCGACCGGCCTCAAACTACCCTCAACCACATAATTGACACCAAGTTCACGGCCCACTTGCCGAATATCCGGAGATGTCCCCTTATAGGCAAAACTGGAATTTCGGGCGATGACCAGGAATCCCGGCAACCGGGCCAGCATCGTGATAATATCTTCTGTGAGTCCATCTGCAAGATAGGTAAGCTCTTCTTTTGCTGACATATTTTCTAACGGCAACACTGCCAGCGAAGATTTTCCAATTTTGGGAACCTGCGGTTCCGGCACCGCAGGTTTTTTATTTTTTCCCCTCTGCCAATGCCAGACCCTGACAGGGCGGGCGATGTTTTTCAGCTCTTTTTCACCGCCATCGCTGAACTCATTGGGCAGCTTGTCCCGAACTGCCTGATAGGCACTGTCAGCCACACACAGGCCGCCCGGATCCGCCACCGCTTCCAGTCGGGCCGCCAGGTTAACACCATCGCCATATATGTCGGCACCCTCGATGATAATGTCCCCCATATTCACACCCATGCGCAGCTGAATAACCTGGTCTTCTGGAGTTCCAGCCTCTCTTTCAACCAACATATTTTGGATTTCAATTGCGCATTTCACAGATTCAACCGCGCTTGGAAATTCAGCCAGCAAACCATCGCCCATTAACTTGACGATACGACCTTGCCGTTTGGTGACAGCTGGTCGAACCACATCGCCAAACAATTGTTTCAATCGCGCCAACGTCTTTTCTTCATCCTGCCCCATAAGGCGAGAATATCCGACGACGTCGAGGGCTAGTATCGCAGCCAGTTTTCGTTGCAATGAGTTCCTCCCACAGAGCACCGGGACCGTAACCGGTCGTCCGCAGTAAATCCAGTTCAATCAAACGAATAGCCCGGGCCCGGTGTTTAACATCAATACTCGGTAAGATTCTCACTGGGCGATCAGAATTGACGGCGCAATGTCCTTCTATAAAGCAGCGACACCAGCACAAAACTGACAATCATCAGCAGGAACCATGCACCCAATTTGTTGGGAGATACATAAGTCCAGCCGCCATGCTGGCTCGGATACAGCCAAACATTTGCATATGTGGCAACATTCTCTGCAATCCAAACGAAGAACGAAATCAACGTAAAACCAAGCAGCAATGGCATGCGACGTTCAACGATGACCGTAAAACAAACCTGCGTGCGCCAGAATATCACTGCTGCGTAAACGACAAGCAGGTATCGCATATCCCAGAAAAAATGATGTGTGAAAAAATTTATGTAGATCAGGAATGCCAAAAGGTAGGTGTGAACCAACTGCGGATAATTCTCAAAGCGCAATTGCTGCAACTTCCAGGCCCGGGCAATATAGGAGCCGACAGCAGAATACATAAAACCGGCAAACAGCGGCACGCCCCAAATTGCAATTGCGGCTTGTTCGGGATAGTTCCACGATCCTATCAGTTCCGATGTTTTGTAGATCTCCATCACTGTTGCAACGACGTGAAACCCGAAAATCACCATCATTTCCCGACGGCTTTCCAGGCCGAAGGCGAAAAGCAGAATCTGCGCTACAACAGCAAAAATGAAGATGTAATCATAGCGATGGAAATACGGCAGCTCGACGATGGTGGTCAGCAACATGAAAGCGAGCAACAAGCCCCCGAACAGGGATGCCTTGGCTTGATTGACCCCAAATACGATCAGTTCCAGAACCCACATCCGCCAGCGCGCAGTAATTACGCGGCGGCCTGCCCGTAAATTGGCCCGTGTTGCCATTTCCCGTTCTCCCTAAACTTCAAGGTGATGCAGAGTGTGTGGCGGAAGCGGCAAAATTACGCCCTGATTGTGATGGTTGCAGGGTATTTTTTGACCAGTGGCAATTGACGAGTAACAAATTCAACTGGCAGCATGCCACCATGACGGTTCAGCAGGGCAACGATATCAACAAGGAAGACTCATGCCATATGGATCCTGTCTTTGTGGTCGCGTCACTATTGACGTTGAAGGAGAACTGCCCGGCCCCACTGCCTGTCATTGTTCCAAATGCAGAAAACAGTCGGGACACTTTGAAGCTTCAACGGATGTTCCACGAGACAAGGTGACCATTGTCGGTGAGGAAAATGTCACCTGGTATCAATCATCTGGCAAAGTGCGGCGTGGATTTTGTTCGGTCTGTGGCTCGTCATTATTTTTTGACCCACCCCACCTTCACTGGATCGCCATATCCATGGGCGCCTTTGATGGTCCCACCCAAACGAAACTCGCTCGACACATTTTTGTTGCCAACAAGGGGGACTATTACGACATTGCGGACGGGCTACCTCAGAATCAGCAGTAGTTTGCAGTTCAGACCACTCACCGCCACACACCGTTCACCACTCTCCGCCGCCACTCGCCGCTAAGCAGCCACTGGTGTTTCGACACTGATCGATGCATCTGATGCGATTGTCACCTTCAGTCCATCGAGTTCTTCACTCATGATCAACTGGCAAGACAAACGCGAATTTTCTTCAACGTCGAAGACGTCATCCAGACGGTCTTCTTCGTCATCACGCATTTCTGGCAGCCTGTCGAGCCAAACTTCGTCCACACGCACATGGCAGGTGGCGCAGGCGCAGGCGCCGCCGCACTCGGCTTTGATGCCAATGCCGGATTCACTGGACCAATCACGAATGACTTCCATCACCCGGAATCCTTCAAGAGCTTGCAATTCCGCGCTGTTGCCGCGCGGGTCGGTGACGTGAATTTTCATGACTGATTCCTAAAGAGCGCGGCGCGCCCAATTTTTTCCGACTATCCGTTCAGCAGCATCGCCAACGGCAGGTTGATAAAAAAGGTTGAGGCCTGAATCCTTGACCTCGATTAAAGAGTCTATGGTTGGCTGATGGTTCACCTGAAACGCATCGAAACCGCTGCGGCGCATGTGCGAAACCTGATCAATACGAATGTCTCCGGTGGCCCGAATCTGACCTTCGAATTCGTATCGGTCGCGCAGCAGACGGGCCTTCGAAAACGCCCGACCATCGGCAAACGATGGAAAATCCAGCGCCACCAATGTTATATGGTCCAAGTGATCAGCAATGGCGCCGACCTGATCACCTGCTTCCAGGTAAACACCGAGCCGCCCGGCATTGCGGGTGACCAGCGTATGAAATTGAGCTTCAAACACTGAAAGCGAGACGATAACGTCTTCGCCATCGGGCACGGGTTGTTCTCCGTCGACACTGACCCAACGGTCTTCATGAACGGCACCATCAACAAACAAAGTAGACATTTATGCAGCCTCCTTTGCAGGATACAAAGCGTCTTTGAATGGTTGTGGGCCAAGTCGGCGATAGGCATTGAGGAATGTTTCATCGTCCGACAGGCGTCGGATCAAATAGGTATCAACAATCGTTTCAACCGCATTTGTAATCTCATCTGCAGCGAACCCGCGACCAATAATCTCACCAACTGCTGCCTGTTCATCGCCGGAACCGCCCAGAGTCACCTGATAAAGTTCCTCACCACGCCGGTCGACACCAAGAATGCCGATATGACCCACATGGTGATGACCACAGGCATTGATACAACCGGAAATTTTGACCTTCAACTCACCAATCTCGTTTTGTTTGTCGAGATCGGCAAAACGCTGCGACAATTCTTGCGCGACCGGAATTGAGCGTGCCGTTGCCAGGGCGCAATAATCCAGACCCGGACAAGCAATGATATCTGTAATCAGACCAGCATTGGGTGATGCCATACCGGCCGCAAGCAGAGCATCGTAAACGGTTTTCAGATCATTGAGCCGAACATGGGGCAATATAACATTTTGCTCATGGCTGACGCGAAGTTCGTCGTGGGAAAAGCGTTCGCCAAGATCTGCCAGAACATCCATTTGCGCTGATGTCGCGTCGCCCGGTGCTTCGCCGGTGCCCTTTAACGCAACCGTGACGATGCCGTAACCGGTTTGCGCGTGATCAGACACATTTTGCTCAACCCAGCGGGCAAAGCTGCGATTGTCGAGTTTTGCCTGTTCCAGCGAATCGCTGCGCGCAGGAACCTGATCAAATTGCGGTGGAGCGAAGTAGTCAGAAATGGCGGCGACATCATCTTCGGGCAGTTTCAAAACACCATCCCTGATGCGTTCAAACTCCGCTTCGATGTCCTTTTTTAGTTCTTCCAATCCGGTTTCATGAACAAGGATCTTGATGCGCGCCTTATATTTATTGTCACGGCGTCCATACAGATTGTAGACTCGCAAAATCGCTTCGCAGTACGACAGCATATCCTCTTCGGGCAGCCAATCGCGGATCAGTTTACCGATCATCGGTGTTCGTCCCAGACCACCGCCAACGAAGACCCGCAAGCCAAGGTGGCCTTGATTATTCTTGCGAACCTCCAGCCCGATATCATGAAATTGCATTGCCGCTCGGTCGTTTGGCGATCCAATCACCGCAATCTTGAACTTGCGCGGCAGATACAGGAATTCCGGATGAATCGTCGACCATTGGCGTAGTATTTCCGCATAGGGGCGTGGGTCTGCAACCTCATCAGCAGAAGCCCCGGCAAAGTGATCCGCCGTGACATTACGAATGCAGTTACCGGATGTCTGGATCGCATGCATTTCGACAGATGCGAGGTCTTCAAGAATATCAGGAATTTCGGCAAGTTTCGGCCAGTTGAATTGAATGTTCTGGCGCGTGGTGAAATGTCCATAGTCTCGGTCATATTTACGCGCGATATGGGCCAGCATCCGCATCTGCGACGAATTCAACGTGCCGTAAGGCACCGCGACGCGCAACATATAGGCATGTAGCTGCAGATAGACACCATTATGCAGCCGCAGCGGCTTGAAATTGTCTTCTGACAATTCACCGGAAACCCGGCGTGCAACCTGATCTCGAAACTGGGCCACCCGCGCGGCAACAAACTCGCGGTCAAATTCATCATAGCGATACATAGAGATTTTCCTCAGCCCCGATGGGCTTTCGTGTGTTTACGCAGCAACTGCAGCGAATGTGGTGACCTGCTCCGCCTGCTTGCCGAGATCCAAACGCATGGTGGGGCCAGCGGCACGAATGCGTTCGCGAAACGTAAGCGGTTTCACCTGCCCTGTTTCGAGCGCCACCTCAATTTCATATGGCTCAACCACCAGATTTTCCTTATCGGCGCGGGCAGCAGCTTCAATCGCGATCTGCCGCTCATCTTCCGTGGAAAACACATTGGCTGAATCGACGGATTTGACCCAGGCACCGTTGCTGCCGAGCCAGACAGCCTCACCATCGAGAAGGTTGTTTGCTGTGAAAGCGATAGGCGTTTTCAAAGTGGTCATGCTGCCAGTCCTTGTTTTTCGTTTTGATGGTTTTCCACCTCAAGCGGTTCACAGATGTCGAGGCGGATGGCGGCAACGGCTTCACCAATAATGATGAGAGCCGCTGCCTGGGAGGATCTTTCATCCCGCAGGTTTTTCAATTCGTTCAGTGTACCGACCAGGCGGCGCGCATTGGGCCGGCCAACGTTTTCCAACACAGCGACCGGTGTATCGGAGGCCAGGCCAGCTTGCTGCAAACGCAAGGCCGTCTGACGCGCAACAGTACGTCCCATATAGACCGATATTGTCGCCCCACTCAGCGCCAATTGAGCCCAATCCGGCAAATGCTTGCCGTTCAGATCGTGGCCAGTGGTGAACACGACCGATGAAGCCGTGCCGCGCAAAGTCAATGGGATTTCAGCTTCTGCGGCGCCAGCCAGTGCAGACGTGACGCCAGGAACGATTTCATAGGAAATATCATGGGCACGCAGAATGGCAATTTCTTCCCCTGCCCGTCCGAAAATCATCGGATCACCAGATTTCAGGCGCACTACATTGAGCCCTTGCCGTGCCTTTTCCACCAGCAGTGTGTTGATCTGGTCCTGCGACTTCGAATGACATCCTTTGCGCTTACCAACCGAAATAATTTCCGCGTCCCTACGAGACATGCGAACAATTTCCAGTGGTACCAATGCGTCGTGCAATACAACATCTGCATTTTGCAGCACCCGGTGCGCCCGTATGGTCAACAGGTCTTCCGCACCAGGCCCAGCCCCAATCAAAGACACGTGCCCGGGGTGAGCAATGTCTTCCCCCAACAGTTGACGGGCTGATCCGCAAGCTGCTGTCAAATCTCCTTGAAGCGCGGCCTTTGCAGGTGCGCCATCAAAAAACCGTTCCCAAAATAAACGCCGACCTCGACCGTCCAGATTGCTCTGTGCAACCGGGGCACGAAACGACTCTGCAAATCTGGCAAGTGTTCCGGTTCGTGGAGGCAATATTTTCTCAACCATACCTTTGATGCGACGGGCAAATACGGGTGCGGTACCATTTGTTGAAACCGCAACTACAACCGGTGCCCGGTTGACGATCGCAGGTGTAATAAAATCGCATAAATGCGGGCGATCGACTGCATTCACCGGAACGCCTGCCATGCGAGCAGCTTCGACAACCAATCGGTCGTCCTGTTCGCTTTCTTGAGCTGTGAATACCAGCGCTGTGTCAGCGATATCTTCAAATTCAAATTGACGATCACGATGGATTGCCGGCACGGTTTTCAGTGCCCGGGCCATCGCAGCGGACACTGTCGGTGCGACCACTTCTAAATGAGCATTCGATTCACCCAACAACCGCAACTTAGCCGCCGCTTCATCACCACCGCCGACAATTACAATGCGTTTTCCAGCAACATTGAAAAATGCCGGAAACACATCAAGACCAGACTGCTTGGTCGATTCGACCAGCTGACGAGAAAAATCAAGATGCGAAGTTGAAGACATAACAGACCCTTATTGGTTCTGTCTCAACATAGGTAACCAACGGTGCAGCGGTGAGGAACCGGATTTCAAAGTTCCATGAGGATGAGAATTTTGTTTCTCACATTGTCTTCATATAAAGAATGTGGGCCGTGTCTGCTGGCGCGGGCGCGGTGGACTAAACAATTTACATTCCGTTGGTTCAGTCCCGCACAAACACTTTATCGTCGTGTCCGATTTCACACGCAATGATATGAACCTGGGTCCAGGCTCCACACCAATCCCCTGGCTTTCATTATATTGACGGTGGTGATCAGCAATCCGGTACGCGCTTTTCACCGGGCTGATCAAGATTCCCGTGATTCGATACCACCGGACTTATCCAGATCATCTGACCAACGTGATTCTTCACCAAACACAACATCTAGCACTCGATCTGCGCATTTTGATCAATATGCAGTGATTTTCGCAATACGGAATCAGCAACCCGTCAATCGCCACCGCGGTCAACATATTTTTTTATATTTATTTTTTGGTGTGCACTACCACCCCAAATTCTGAGTCGACGCGGTTCCAAAAGGCTTGTTTTTCCTTTCTTTTACCTCTCCACCAAGGTTCTTGAGATATCCTTGACGGGGGAATAATTGTTGTGGAGCTCCAGTTTTGAGATCGCCACGCATATTGACCCACCCGGGCGGTTTGCTAGGTTTATCTGGTCAGCCAAGTACGGCGGAGTGATCGGTTTTAGTTAGCTCCATGACTTCAGATTTCGGCAAGTGTAGTGAACGCCGCCAGTAATGTTTCCAGTGAAATATTGAGGGCGGTGGTTGGGGTTTTGTGTGCCGGATCAGAGTCACCGACCAAGATGACAAAACGGTGACAAATATGCATTAATCTTTTCTTAACCACAATATATTGTGGTGTTTGTCATCACGATGCGCTATATATCGTAGTAGGCTATCGGAATGAAAAGCGGTCGACGGCCTGACATTCATACCAGATAGCTGAATTTGAGTACCAAGCAGCTCTAGTGGCTCGAAACTCAAATATTCGATTTAGCGTCAAATAAAGTGTTGCGGCACGGAATTATCGACCCTTTGCGGCAACGTCCGCAACGGTCTCGATAGTCCGACTGCAAACTGGGGGATTTGATTGGGAATGTTCTGGAATTTCAGCTCCAGAACGCTCCACTAAGATAATGTCGAACCACTTATCGGTGCGGCCAAGGGGAACACAGGATCTGGCTCAGCGGCCAGGATTCTAAAAATTTAGGAATTCCAATAAGATGCGCATTAAACGCCACTATACGACTGTCGGCCAATCGCCTTTCACCAATGTACCCATGCGCACGGCGACCAGCGAGATCAAGAACCCTGATGGTTCGGTTGTGTTCAAACTAGAAGACATTCTGGTTCCAGAACAGTTCAGCCAGGTGGCAAGTGACATTATTGCGCAGAAATATTTCCGAAAGGCCGGTGTCCCCGCGGCTCTGAAAAAAGTCGAGGAGAATTCCGTACCCTCCTTTCTTTGGCGTTCAGTCGAAGACAAGGACGCTCTGAAACAACTTTCCAAGAAGGACCGATATGGTCCGGAAATGAAAGCTGAGCAGGTTTTTAGTCGGCTGGCTGGCACATGGACTTATTGGGGTTGGAAGGGCGGTTATTTCGACAGCGAAGAGGACGCACGGGCATATTATGACGAGCTCTGCTACATGCTGGCCACTCAAAAAGTTGCCCCCAACTCTCCACAATGGTTCAATACCGGTCTTTTCTGGGCCTACGGCATCGATGGGCCAGCACAAGGTCACCACTATGTCGATTTTCAAACCGGCAAACTGACCAAATCAAAGTCATCCTACGAACATCCCCAACCACATGCCTGCTTCATCCAGTCGGTCGGTGACGACCTTGTCAATGACGGCGGCATTATGGATTTGTGGGTGCGTGAAGCCCGCCTGTTTAAATATGGCTCCGGCACTGGATCAAACTTTTCTCATATTCGTGGTGAAAACGAACCTCTTTCTGGTGGCGGTAAATCTTCCGGTCTGATGTCGTTTTTGAAGATTGGTGACCGGGCCGCAGGTGCCATCAAATCAGGCGGTACCACCCGCCGTGCTGCCAAGATGGTGGTGGTTGATATAGACCATCCCGATATCGAGGAATATATCGACTGGAAGGTGAAGGAAGAGCAGAAGGTTGCTGCCATCGTCACTGGATCAAAAATCGTCTCCCGTCACATGACCGCGATCATGAAGGCCTGCATCAACTGCGACGGTCCCGGCGACACGTGCTTTGATCCCAATATGAATCCGGCGCTGAAACGCGAAATTCGCGCAGCCAAGAAAAATGCGGTGCCCGAGAATTACATTTACCGGGTGATCCAGCTGGCCAAACAGGGCTACACAGACATTGATTTCCCCGTGTACAATACCGACTGGGATTCCGATGCCTACCTGACCGTTTCCGGCCAGAACTCCAACAATTCCGTCTCGTTGAAAGATGAGTTTCTGCAAGCCGTTGAAAACGACGAAGATTGGGATCTGATCGCTCGCAGGGATGGCAGCGTCGCCAAAACCGTGCGTGCCCGCGATCTGTGGGGCAAAATCGGCAATGCAGCCTGGCAGTCAGCCGATCCAGGTCTGCACTACAACACCACCATGAATGACTGGCACACCTGCCCGGCTGGCGGTCCAATCCGCGGATCCAATCCATGTTCGGAATATATGTTCCTCGACGATACGGCGTGTAACCTCGCGTCACTGAACCTGCTGCAATTCCGCCGCAGCGGCGAGAACGGCGGCGGCAACAGCGGTTACGATGGCGGCGATGGCGCCGAGAACGACCTCATCAAAAGCTTCGATGTGGAAGCCTACGAACATGCCTGCCGATTGTGGATGATGGTTCTGGAAATCTCCGTCATGATGGCTCAGTTCCCGTCAAAAGAGATTGCCCGGCTGTCCTATGACTATCGCACTACCGGCCTTGGCTTTGCCAATATTGGTGGCCTGCTGATGACTGCTGGCATTCCTTATGACAGTGACGAGGGCCGTGCAGTATGTGGTGCCATTAGCGCCATCATGACCGGCGTCTGCTATGAAACCTCTGCCCAGATGGCAAAAGAACTGGGCGCCTTCCCTGGCTATGATGCCAACAAGGACGCCATGGCCCGGGTCATGCGCAATCACCGCAACGCCGCTTACGGCAATGTCGGTGGCTATGAAGAACTCGCCGTCAATCCGGTGCCGCTCGATCATGGTGCCCTGGAAGGCAAGCCCCTGTGGGTCGGTCTGTCTGACCACGCCAAATCAGCCTGGGATCGTGCCGTTGATTTGGGCAACGCCCATGGTTACCGCAATGCCCAGGCCACCGTTGTCGCCCCTACCGGCACAATCGGTCTGGTCATGGATTGTGACACAACCGGTATCGAGCCCGACTTCGCGCTGGTGAAATTCAAAAAGCTCGCCGGTGGCGGTTATTTCAAGATCATCAACCGCGCAGTCCCCGAAGCCCTTGAAAAGCTCGGCTATGACGACCCAACCATCAAACAGATGATCACCTATGCGGTGGGCCATGGCACGCTGAAAGGCTCCAACGCCATCTCCCATGGTGCGCTGCAAGAAAAAGGTTTCACCCAGACCCAGATCGACGCCGTTGAATCTGGCCTCGCCCAGGCATTCGACATCAAATTCGCCTTCAATAAATGGTCGCTCGGCGAACAATTCTGCCACGATGTTCTCGGCTTCTCCAATCAACAGCTCGACGATTTCAACTTCGACATGCTGGCCGCGCTCGGCTTTGCCAAAGACGAAATCCAGGCCGCCAATATTTATTGCTGCGGTGCCATGACGCTGGAATCAGCCCCCGGCCTGAAAGACGAACATCTTGCCGTATTCGACTGCGCCACCCCCTGTGGCCGTATCGGCACACGCTCGCTGTCCACCGAAAGCCATATCCGCATGATGGCAGCAGCCCAGCCGTTCATCTCCGGTGCCATTTCCAAAACCATCAACATGCCCAATGACGCTGCCGTCGAAGACTGCACCGCCGCCTACATGTTGTCCTGGAAACTCGGCCTGAAAGCCAATGCACTTTACCGCGATGGCTCCAAACTTTCCCAGCCGCTGAATGCCGCGCTGGTTGAGGACGACGACGACGATAATGAAGACGGCGGCGATGCTCTGGAAACTCTCATCGACGCCCCCGCCACTGCCCGTGCAGCGATGACGTCTGAAAAGATCGTCGAGAAAATCATCGAGCGCGTCGTCGAAGTGCGCAAGCGCGAAAAACTTCCCAACCGCCGCAAAGGCTATACCCAAAAGGCGGTTGTCGGTGGCCACAAGGTCTATCTGCGCACCGGCGAAATGGACGACGGAACCCTCGGCGAAATCTTCATCGACATGCATAAGGAAGGCGCCGCCTTCCGCGCCATGATGAACAATTTCGCCATCGCCATTTCGCTCGGCCTGCAATATGGCGTGCCGCTGGACGAATTTGTCGAGGCCTTCACCTTCACCAAATTCGAGCCCGCCGGCATTGTCATGGGCAATGACGCGATCAAGAACGCAACCTCCATTCTCGATTATGTCTTCCGCGAACTGGCCGTCTCCTATCTCGACCGTCACGATCTGGCTCATGTCGACACGTCCGATTTCGGCTCCACCGCACTTGGCAAAGGCGTCAAGGAAGGCAAGGCCGAAGTCGTCTCCCGCGGCCTCACCCGCGGCAAACTGCAAGTCGTCGATAAATCCAGCATCGGCAACGACCCCGCAGGCTCCCTCGGCAACAATGGCGGTGGTCAAACAGACAAAGGAGGCAGCGGCGTCACCAGCGGCGGTGGCGGCGGCGCCGCACCCGCCGCCTCCTCTGTCACCTCATCCCGGGTTACGGCCATCGCTTCCTCCACAACAACTGCGGCGGCGCCAGCGACCTCCGCCACGGCCGCCGCTGTGTCGGTTGCGGATCAGCAGCAGGCTGCTTTGGCCTTTGCCGCGGCAGCGGAAGACGAAGCCACGGCTTTCAAGCGCGACTACGAAGAAAACACCCGCTCGACCATTGATCTGGGTGAAGTCGCATCCGCCCATACGCCAAGCAAAGGCCAGCGCCGGGCGATGGCCAAAATGCAGGGCTATGAAGGCGAAGCCTGCCCCGAATGCCAGAATTTCACGCTGGTGAGGAACGGCACGTGTATGAAATGTGACTCCTGTGGCTCGACGACGGGGTGCAGCTGACGCTGAATTTTTCTCTGCAGACAATATTCAAAACGCCAGCCGCGAGGTTGGCGTTTTTGATTCTGCTTCGCCCGGTGGCGGATACCCCAAATCCTTTCTGAGTTCGTCCATGAATTGATCTCGAACATCATCCCAGATTACGGCGATGCAAAACGGCATGCGGACGCTCATAAAGCGCGCTTCCTCGGAATTCGAATCCACCGGTGGCTGGCACATTTCCCGTGGTGGGCTGCAACAAGCCCCGGTTCGCCGGCAAACAGACTGCCTACAGGCCCGGTGCATCTGGGCTTGACCCGAAAAGGGAATGAAAACTTCCTGCCTGACCCGCTCATCCATCTGTGCATTTCTCTTTTGAAAATCCATCGGCAAGACGCGTTCCTTACAAGTTGGGGAGGATTCTGTAATCAAGTGGCACAAGCTCTATCGCGAGACCGGTTCTATTGAACCGGGCCAGATTGGCGGCCATCGCAAACCTGTCCTTGATGCTCACCGTGACTTCATCCTGGATCAGATCAACCCTACATGGCATCTTACGTCGCATGGATTGAAGGACATGTTCGCCGCGAGAAGAGTATTTGTATCCCACAATTCGGTACGGCTTTTTCTACGCCGGAAAGGATTGAGCTATAAAAAAAACGATGTTCGCGCTTGAGCAGAACCGCACCGACGTTGCCCGAAAGCGTCGACGCTGGAAGAGCTTCGTGGCCAAACTTGACCCAAACAAGCTTATGTTCATTGATGAGACGTGGATCAAAACCAATAAGATACCACTACGGGAGTGGTCGCCAAAAGGCCGACGTTTACGCAGCTTGGTGCCTCATGCACATTGGAACACGATGACATTCCTTGCCGCTTTGCGGGGTGATCAAGTGACCGCACAATGTGCCATTGATGGCCCTATCAATGGAGACTGGTTCCGGGCCTATGTCGATCAGGTTCTGGTGCCTACTCTCAAATCCGGCGACATCGTCATCACGGATAATCTGGACAGCCACAAATCAAAGGCTATACGCAAAGCTATCAAGGCCGCTGGTGTACGCCGGTGGTTCCTGTCGCCATATTCGCTAAGCCTCAATCCAATCGAACAAACCTTCGCAAAAAACAAACACTGGTTGCGGATGGCCCAGAAAAGAACCTCTGAAGAAGCCTGGCGATACGTTGGAAAACTCATCAACACATTCACAAAAGATGAGTGCCAAAACTACCACGAAAACTCAGGTTATGCTTCTGTCTAAAGGTGAAACGCCCCAGCATAATTGAAACGACAGTCATTTAACATTTAGGCCACCACCAATGATTTCTACATCATTGATGGAAAAATAACTCCTTGGCGATAGATTTGGTCGCGCGCCTAGAATCGCCGACGTCAAGCCAACCAGGACGGTCCAAAATGATAACGCCCGTAATACTTTGTGGAGGATCAGGCACTCGACTTTGGCCCTTGTCACGCAAAAGCTATCCAAAGCAATTTGCGCAATTGGTGGGTGAGCAATCCTTATTCCAGGCTTCGGCCGAACGACTGTCTGGCGAGGGATACGCATCTCCTCTAGTACTGACCAATTCCGATTTTCGGTTCATCGTCAGCGAACAGCTTACCGCATCTGGAATAGATCCGGGAACCATCATCATCGAACCGGAAGGGCGCAACACCGCCCCGGCAATATTGGCCGCAGCGCTGCAACTGCAGAGCATCAATCCAGAATCGATCATGCTGGTCGCCCCCTCAGACCACGTTGTCCCGAACCCGGCCGCCTTTCGTGAAGCCGTCAGCCATGGGTTGCCTGCTGCAAAGTCTGGAAAAATTGTCACCTTCGGCATCACCCCCACTCACCCCGACACCGGTTATGGGTATCTGGAACTGAATGAAGCTTCAGTGTCGGAAGAAAATTCACCAGTTCCTCTGACACGTTTCATTGAAAAGCCGGATGCCGACCATGCGCAGGATATGCTGGACGCCGGTAATTTCATGTGGAATGCCGGAATATTTCTGTTTTCCACAAGGGCTATTATCGATGCATTTGATGCTTATTGCCCGGATATGATCGCACCGATCTCCGCTGCTGTGAGTGAGGCTCAACCTGATCTCGGCTTTTTGCGACTGGCACCAGAGCCCTGGACCAAGGCAGAAAGCATCTCAATCGACTACGCAGTGATGGAAAAAGCAGACAATCTCGTTGTTGTACCGTTTTCGGAAGGTTGGTCAGATCTTGGTGGCTGGGATGCCGTTTGGCGCGAAAGCCAAAAAGATGAAACCGGTGTTGCAATATTTGGTCAGGCAACTGCCATTGAATGTACCAATACGTTGTTGCGCTCGGAAGATGAAGGACTGGAAGTCGTCGGCCTGGGACTGCAAAACATTGTGGCAATTGCCATGCCAGACGCTGTGCTGGTGGCGGACGCGACGCGAGCACAGGACGTAAAAAAGGTCGTCGACACGTTGAAGAGCAAAAATGTGCGTCAGGCAGAATCTTTTCCGCGTGACCATCGTCCGTGGGGATTTTTTGACAGTCTGGCCATGGGGGACCGCTTCCAGGTAAAGCGTATTGTCGTCCATCCCGGAGCCGCCCTATCCCTCCAGTCGCATCATCATCGGGCTGAACATTGGATCGTCGTTGAAGGAACCGCAGAAGTAACAATTGGTGACGAAGTCAAACTGGTGAGCGAAAACGAATCTGTTTACGTGCCGCTGGGTGCCGTTCACCGCCTGGCCAATCCGGGCAAAGTTCGTGTCGCGATGATTGAAGTGCAGACCGGTACTTATCTGGGCGAAGATGATATCATCCGCTATGAAGACGTCTACGCTCGGGAATAGTTGACAATCTGTCCTCAAGCTTAGGCTCAACACCTGCAAATTTGGTGCGGGTGAAGGGACTCGAACCCCCACATCTCTCGATACCAGAACCTAAATCTGGCGCGTCTACCAGTTCCGCCACACCCGCAGGGATTCAGCTGCCGTCCTCTGCCCGATCCGATTGCATTTAGCAAGGCATCGCCATCAAGTTTTCCGACAATAATTATGCATTTGTTCAGCGGGGCCAAATATCGAACGACCCGGCGGCATGTGCCGACTCAATTGCCACCAGAACCCAGCGCTTTGGTCTAAAAATATTATTGCCATTGAAAAAGTAATCCTGCAAAATTATAAGCGATTTGCTGGCGCCCCAAAATCTGCCATCGCGAGCCTTTATTCGCGATCATTCGAGACGGTTCAATGGGAGTAAGGCGGACCTTCTGATTGAGACGGATGCCTTGAATGAACGACGCCTTAGATGATGAAAGTGGTTCGTCCGCGGCGATGCAGCTGCAGTCAAAACAGCATCTTTTTGATCATTTCAAACGCCTTATAGAGGGCAATGGTACCTATCAATTCTTGCTGTTACGCGAAACAGCACTGGACCTAAGCTGCGTCGATAGTGGAGATATCGACTTGCTGGGAAGTCCGCAGTCTGTAAATTCGCTCCTCGAATTCGCGTTCCAACTTGCGCTACAAGGGACGTTTCACTTTCGGGTTGTCAAACGAAACCCCCGCAAGGTCGCACTGTGCCTGTTTTCGTTCGATGGTGCACACCGCATTGAACTCGACCTGTGGATTGAACTTTGGCAAATCGACCGTAGTGCGCGAATGCTGTGTTACGCCGACTGCCGGAGCAAAATTGTTGCCCACACTGGGGCAATTTTCCGACTTCCCATTCATCTGGAGGCCTGCATCTATATCCATCACCTGGCCAGCAAGCAACGGGATTTGAGCACACGGGGCATCCGGCATCGGCTCAAATTCTATCGACAGAGTTTGCGCAATAACGGTCCAACTACCTTGACATCCCCGCTTGACGAATTGATTGGCGGCGGCGCAATTAGCAACGATATGCTGTATCTGACGGCAGAAATGTTGGAATCTCAACTGGGAGCGACGTTCAAAAGATCAGCAGGGTCTGTGCGAGCATCTTTTCTCCTGACCAAGCTAAGAGCCTGGATGCTGGGAGCGCCCCGCAGAACCAACATGATTGCAATTATGGGCTGTGACGGGGTTGGAAAGACGTCGATATTAAGAGCTCTGGTGGAAACGTCACCCCAGGTTCAGCGCCTGTTCACTGGCAAACATTTGTATCGCAAGTCGTTGATTTACAAGTTGATGGTAGCCCTGATGCGTCCGCTCATGCGAACGCCTCGTGAAAAATTTGACGAGCAGTTTGCATTATTTGCCTATTTTCGGGCATCGGTCGCCCTCAGGCTAAAATTCTGGTATGGATCGGTGTTTCGACGGCCCGGGCTCACCCTCATTGACCGCAGTCTCGCTGATTTCATCTATGTGAATCGAAAAACCGACGAACCGCGTTTTTGCAAGGGGTACAAGATTTCCAGTTTTATTGGCTTGCGAATACCCGTGATACATTTGGTGGTGGATCATGACATTTTGATGGAACGAAAGCTTGAATTTACGCGCAAAGGTCACGAAATATACGATGTGGACATGCAAACTTTTCTTATTGATAGGAATCCGACACACTATACGGTATTTAACAACTCACATGGTTTGGAAAAATCAGCGACCGCCCTATCTAATTTGATACGGCATTAGCAAACGGGGCAATAGTGATGGGAGTGATCGGCGTGCGTTTCGCGCGCTAACTTCCTGATGGACTTCCGCTTCCCGTAAATGGAAAAGGGTTCCCGGCATTTTATGCGCTCACCAGCACGCATACTGAAAAAAATTTACCAGCTGTACAAGCTGAACCCGCGACGTCGTGAGTTGGAAAATGAAATTTCAGCCGCGCTCGGCCGCGAGATTCGCCTGCATGCAAAACCCACGAAGTCACGTGATCGCAGTTCGATCTATTGGGCAAAAAACGATGGCAGAAATGTCGGCATATTAAGACTATTGAACCCCTATTTTGAACCAGGGCCAATACCTCCAAATGACTCCAGTCCGCGTTATTTGCTGCCGATGAAATATCGACTTGCCCACGAATGGGATGCCTATTCACTGCTTCATCCGATCGGACTGTCGCCGGAACCAATTTGGCATTGCAAGGATGCAACAATGGGTTCGCATGTTGACTGGCCACGTGTATCTAATCAGTTAATTGCCAATCCCGACCGCTTTTGGAGAATCATGGAAAGAGTGATTCCCACCCTGAGGTCCATGCATGATCTAGGGATATTTCACATGGATCTGAATATGGGGAATATATTGGCCGATGAAGATGGGGATGGCATCATGTTTATTGACTTTGAGTATGCCGGGGCCGTTGGCCTGACGCCCCCCCAGCAAAAGGCCTTTGATTATCTACAAATGATCAGCAACACAACGCGACGAAGGAGAGGTGGCGATGTGTTGAGGGCGGATACCGATCGAATGGCAAGTCTTCTGGATGCATCAATAGACACGGACACCCGAAATGCAGATTTGGTTTTTGCCACCAATACGCTGGCCAAGATCGACGCCATACCGGGCCTGCACGATTCTTTGAAATCCGTTTTCACCAATCTGTAGTTGGAACGGCAAACTGTGGAAACTGCCTGAAAATTAGTCCATCTGCCTTTTAATTGTGCAGAACCTTGAAGTGAAACATCCTTTCCTGATCAAAATCGGGCCCAAGTTACCGGATTTTGCCCCTAAAACAGGCAAATCGAAATTAAATTCCTCCAACAAACGGAACTGGCACAACTCATGCATTGTCACGGTTAATCGTGCGCGCAACGTCAAACATGATGTAGTGCTCAAGGCGATTGTCCCACAACCCCAAACGGCCTCTCAGGCTGCAATGGATAAGGATCCGACTGCGTGAAAAAGATTGAAGCGATCATTAAACCGTTCAAGCTCGACGAAGTGAAAGAAGCCCTTCAGGAAGTAGGTCTGCAAGGGATCACCGTGCTTGAAGCCAAAGGCTTTGGCCGACAAAAAGGTCACACCGAACTCTATCGTGGTGCTGAATATGTCATCGATTTCCTCCCCAAGGTTAAAATCGAAGTTGTCGTCAATGACGACCAGACGGAAAGCGCTATTGAAGCCATTAGAAAGGCAGCCGAAACCGGCCGCATCGGAGACGGAAAGATTTTTGTCTCACCCATTGAACAAGCCATTCGCATCCGCACCGGTGAAACCGGCGCGGAAGCTGTCTAATCCAAAAACACAAGCCATCAGGCATTCCACTCAGGAAGGACTACCATGACTACTGCCAACGATCTTTTGAAACAAATGAAAGATGACAATGTCGAGTATCTCGACCTGCGCTTTACCGACCCTCGTGGTAAAATGCAGCACGTCACAGTCCATCACAGCCAGGTCGATGAAGACCTATTCGCAGACGGTGCCATGTTTGACGGCTCTTCCATTGAAGGCTGGAAGGCCATCAACGATTCCGACATGGTGCTGATGCCGGATTTGGACACATCCTACATGGATCCATTCTATGCCCATTCCACAATGGCGATCTTTTGCGACATTCTTGAGCCTGATACAGGCGAAGGTTATGAGCGTGACCCACGGATGACGGCTAAACGCGCCGAGGCCTACATCAAGTCTGGAGGCTTTGGTGACACAGCCTATTTCGGCCCGGAGCCAGAATTCTTCCTGTTTGACGATGTGCGGTTCTCAACCGACCCATACAAAACCGGTTTTGAAGTCGACAGCGACGAACTGCCAACCAACACTGACGCCGAATATGAAGCCGGCAATATGGGCCATCGCCCTCGGACCAAAGGCGGCTATTTCCCCGTAAATCCGGTCGACAGTGCTCAGGATATCCGTTCGGAAATGCTCACCGTTCTCGGCAAAATGGGCGTATCTGTCGAAAAACATCACCACGAAGTGGCGGCGGCTCAGCATGAATTGTCGATGTTGTTCAATACGTTGACCCGCAAGGCGGACGAAGTGCAATTGTACAAATATGCGGTGCAGAACGTAGCTCATGCCTATGGCAAGTCAGCAACCTTCATGCCCAAGCCGGTATTTGGCGACAACGGCACCGGCATGCATGTGCACCAGTCGTTATGGAGCGACGGTAAACCGCTGTTTGCTGGCGACCAATATGCCGGCCTGTCGGAAACCTGCCTGTTTTATATCGGTGGAATCATCAAGCACGCCAAGGCGTTGAACCTCTTTACCAACCCTTCAACCAACTCCTACAAGCGCTTGGTTCCCGGCTACGAGGCGCCGGTTTTGCTGGCCTATTCTGCCAAAAACCGCTCCGCTTCCTGCCGCATTCCCCACGTAGCTTCACCCAAGGGCAAGCGTATGGAAGTTCGTTTTCCCGATCCGATGGCCAACCCATATCTGTCGTTTGCCGCCATGTTGATGGCTGGTCTTGATGGTATCAAAAACAAGATCCATCCAGGTGAACCAATGGACAAGGATCTTTATGACCTGCCGCCCAAACAGCTCAAAAAGATCCCAACCGTTTGCGGATCGTTGCGCGAAGCCATGGATGCGTGCCGCAAGGACATGAAATTCTTGACCGAAGGGGGCGTCTTTTCAGAAGATCAGATCGAAGCCTATATCGATCTGAAAACTGAAGAAAACGAGCGTTACGAAATGACGCCACACCCGGTTGAATTCGACATGTATTACTCGCTTTAAGTGCGATTGAAATTGAATTGATCAGGGGCCGGGAGAGCAATCTCCCTGCCCCATTTTTTTCTGGCTGAAGTCGGCGCAACGATGTGCCAGACCAAGGCAAATATCCGAAATACAAATACGTTTTGTGTGATGGCACTATTTGGCAACCTGGCCGCCCCGGGCCGCTCTTCGCCGCCGCCGCCTGATACGGAGAATGCGGAGTGTGCGGGACTATCGCCGGGGGCATTGTGTGGGTTTATGTTCTGGCCTCGAGTTTTTGTTTGTTTTGCGCTCACGCAGGCGGCTTTGCCGCCGCTCCGCGGGGGCGGTCTTTCGACCGGGCGGCTCTTCGCCGCCTGATACGGAGAGCGCGGAGTGTGCGGGATTATCGCCGGGGGCATTGTGTTGGTTTGGGTTCTGGCCTCGAGTTTTTGTTTGTTTTGCGCTCACGCTGTCGGGCTGGCGCCCTTCGCTCCGCGGGGGCGCGCCATCAGGCGCGGGCGGCTCTTCGCCGCCTGATACGGCACCATCGCTTTTCGCCTCACCATGACGACGGCAAAAACTTATCCCCGCGCTCCCTGGCTCTGAACCATCCGTAGAAGACGGCGAAGAGCCGTC
>JABABQ010000027.1 GCA_014238155.1 Rhizobiaceae bacterium | reverse complement strand
TGAAGAACAATGACGTCGTGCTGGCCACGCTTGGCACTGTGAAGGTCGGTGCAGCAGCAGTACTGTCGCTCAATGTGACCGTGCTTGATACCGTATCACTGTTCAGCCCATCAACCTCTTGCCAAAGATAGGAGGCAATTCCGCCCGTATCGGTGGAGCCCGAACCATCAATCTTTCCTGTCTCTCCGCTGTTCCTGGGCCCATCATTGGTGATGGCAACCGTCGGTGCAACATCATCACCCGTCTGAGCAATCGTGATTGGGCTGTCTGGAGCCAAAGCATAGTTAGCTGGATTACCAAAATCGCGCACAGAATTGGCTACAACGGTAAAAACCACATCCCCATTGCCATCCGGCACAATGATCGCCGTCGTCTCCGTTTCGCCTGACATGAGGGAGGGAGAAAAAAACCCGCCCTCAATGGTCGCATTGGTGAGTGTGTAATCTTCCGATACAAAATTACTTTGTACTGGCTCCGAAAAGGACACCGTGATGGTGAACTTCGCTGCATCTGTGCCCACATCAGTTGCGTTGAAGGACGTGACGGATGACGAAAGTGTGGTTGTTGGCCGAACATCATCGTTCTGAGTGACGGTAACGGTGGCGGCAGTGTTGTCATTATCCGAAGCGTCCTTGGCAACAGAAGCTGCAACACCAAGCACAACATCACCATTGCCGTCCGGCGTGATGGTCGCTGTGAACGCTGTTCCAGAACCATCGGAGGGAGAAAGACTGCCGACGTTGGCATTCGATGCCGTCAGATCATTATCGGCGAACCATCTTACAGCCTCCGAGAAGATAACCGTGGCACTAAACGGAGCCTTGGTGCTCTCATTGAATGAATTTGGCAGCGCAATAATTGTGGGTGCCGGCCGGACGTCATCGATTTGGTAAATTGTGACATCAGAGGCAGCGTTGTTGTCGCGGTTGCCAACACCAATGGCGACAGAGGTTGCAACGCCAAGCACAACATTGCCAATGCCGTGTGGTTTGATGGTGGCAGTGAACACTGTTCCAGTCCCATCGGAGGGAGAAAGACTGCCGACATCGGCATTCGTCGCCGTCAGATCACCAGCTTCAAAACCGGTAACCGCCTCAGAGAAGGTAACCGTTGCTGTGAAGGTGACACCCGGACTTGCACTAACACCACTTTCATTAAATGAATTGGCGTCGCTGGTGATGATCGGCACGGGATTGCTGGTTTTGTTGACGGTCAATGGAGAAGCTGCCGTATTGGCTAAACCGCCACCATCCACAGCAACAGAAGCCACAACGCCAAGCACAACGTCACCATTGCCGTTTGGTGTGATGATCGCTGTGAACACTGTTCCAGCTCCACCAGTTGGATCAAGACTGCCGACAGTAGCATTCGTTGCCGTCAGATCATCGTCTTCAAAACCGGTAACCGCTTCAGAAAAGGTAACCGTGGCGGTGAACGTGCCGGGCGCGCTTTCATTAAACGAGCTTGCATTGCTGGTGATCACTGGAGCAGGTGCAACATCATGGATCTGATCAACCGTGGCGCTGGCGGCAGTGTTGTCATTATCCGAAGCATCCTTGGCAACAGATGCTGCAACGCCAAGCACAACATTGCCAGTGCTATTTGGTGTGATGGTGGCGGTGAACGTTGTTCCAGAACCATCGGTCGGAGAGAGAATTCCAACAGTTGCATTGCTCGCGGTCAAATCACCGTCGGCAAATCCCGTAACCGGCTCATTGAAGGTAACCGTAGCGATAAACGTTCCTGGTGAACTTTCATTAAACGAACTCACCGAGCCGGTGGCGATGGTCGCGGTGGGCCCAACATCATCTATTTGGTTAATAGTAGTATAGTATAAATCCGCCGCCGCCCCATAAACCCCATTCAAGTCCTTGACATAATACATATTAAGTTCAGCAACCACATCACCTGCGCCTGTGGGAGAGATGGTTTCGCTATAACTCGTTTCAGTTTCCGTGCGGCCTGAACCATCAATTTTCCACTCGCCGTTGCTGACGTTTAACCGATCCCTCCTGTCGGTATGAAAAACGGGTTCCGAAAAAGTCCACGTGATAACAATATCAGCAGCAGTTGTGCCCACTTCACTTTCTTTAAAGGAGTCAATGTTTGTCGTGACCGAGGCGATGGTCGGAACAACGTCATCAATTAACTCAACAGTGACGCTGGCAGCAGTGTTGTCATTATCCGAATTATCCTTGGCAACAGCTTCTGCAACGTCAAGCACAACATCTCCACCGCCGAGCGGTGTGATGGTGGCTGAAAACACCGTTCCAGTTCCACCAGTTGGATCAAGACTGCCGACTTCAGCATGCGTGGCCGTTAGATCACCGTCTACAAAACCTGTTACCGCTTCAGTGAACTCAACCTTAACTGTAAAGTTAGCCGCATCTGTACCAAGTTCACTTTCTTTAACGCTACTGATGTTATTTTCGACTTCAATACTCGCAATGGGTTCCTCTGTCTGATCAACCGTCAAACTGGCGGCGGTATTGTCATTACCCGAATCATCCTTGGCAACAGAAGCTGCAACCCCAAGCACAACATCTCCAGTGCCGAGCGGTGTGATGGTCGCTTCGAACTCTGTTTCATCTCCCCCCGTTGAAACAAGACTGCCGACCGTCGCATTTGTCGCTGTCAGATCTCCATCAGCGAACTCCCTTGCAGGCTCATTGAAAGTAACCGTGGCAGTGAACGACTCTTTTAGATCGACATCGAACGATTCTGTCGACGCACTAATTGAAGGCTTAGGCCCGACATCATCCGTCTGCCGGACGAGTACGTCGACAGCAGCTACAGAAACTTGCAGAGGTGTTCCGGGTATCCGAGCAGCTCCTTCATCGACGCTCAGCAAAACATGGCCACCGCCATTCGGCGTAATGGTCGTCTCGAACTCAGTGCCACGCCCCTGCCCGGGAGACAGTCGTCCGACAGTGGCATTCGTCACCTTCAGATCGTTGCCTAGTACAAAGTCTATCCAAAAGTCATCAACCTCCTGATCGAAGGTGATCTTAACAGTGAATTCAGCCGCACTTGTACCAACATCACTTTCGTTAAACGATACCACCGAGCTGGTGATGATCGGCACAGGGCGTTGGGTGACGGTCAACGAAGAAGCTGCCGTATTGTCAAGGCCGCCAAGACTTTGGGCAACAGCTTCTGCAACGTCAAGCACCACATTGCCGTTGCCGTCCGGTGTGATGGTGGCTGTAAACTCAGTTCCAGTTCCACTCGCATCGGTAATGTTTGTGACAGCGGCATTCGTCGCCGTCAGATCACCAGCTTCAAAACCGGTAACCGCCTCAGAGAAGGTAACCTTGGCTGTAAACGTCTCTGGAACTGTTGGGTCAAAAAGGCCGACCGATGCCGTAATGGTCGGCACAGGACCCGTCTGAGCTACCGCGTTGTTGCTCGCCGCAACACTGATAGCAAGAAATGAACACACAAACAGCAGCACAAGCCTGAAGGTGAGAAATTGGATTTTACTCCCTAATTGGCTCGCGCATGTGATGCATTCAGACACAATTCCGCAAAGCAGTCCGAGCAGGCCCGCGCGCCCCGCTGCTCCCGAATCCCTATCAAAACTCCCCGATCCAAACTCGATCAGGCGGATCTTTTGACACCCATCAATTCGCACACTACTTGCTGTATTCACCATCGTTTTCCCAAAAATCCCCACTGCCAGCTCAGCGGCAGCAGCCCGTCATTGTTCATCCGGGTTCAATAACCTCTGGGGGGGGGCAGTACCCCGACACAAATATGCATTGGGTCAATTCTGGTGAAGTATTTGGGGGGACGGATCCGATTTACCGTCCGAAAATTATAGTTCAGCTCTACGTTGCCGACGCAAACGTTGCCCAGCTGATCCATCTTTGGACAATTAATCTGTCGGGCAATTTATCGCGATGCGGGCGAATATGGGTTCGTCACACACGGCGTTAAGCAGGTCAGGTATCAGATCAGTCTAATCAACCAGAAACCAGGGGTTTTGCGGTGTTTACCGTTCTGCTCTTGCCAGCAAGGACCCGCAATTGATGCCTCCTTCGATGAGCCAGGTCACATTACCAGACCAACCAGCCACCATCGATTCGCCGGCTATTTAGTGTTCGCACGATGCGAAGGCCAATCGGCAATCAGCGGTCAGGTTTGCCCATGTTGCAAAAATATCACTGGTCGGCCCCATCTGGTCCGGTTGGCCAACATCAATATTCGTGTCGTGTTTTTGGAAACGCCCTACCGGCAAGACTAGAGCTTACAGAGGCGGATTGGGAATCATTTGCTGATGGGCAAGTTGTGCTCGGCAAATTCAGTACCTGATGTGTCTGTAATTCTTTTGTCAACCTAGGAAACACCATGAAAAAAAGAAGTTTCTCTGCAGCTATAATCTGCACTCTTCTCTCAAGCTCCGCCCTTGCCGGGGACATCGTAATTGATATCTCTACCGAACCCGGTTCGAATACCATCACTCCAGTCGAATCAAATCCCTATGTGGACGAAGTGATGAACAATTCCGGCGCGGTAACAGCAACCAATGGCGGTCAGCTTACCGGAACTCCAGCCACGCGCGATCCAGACGATTACAGCCTGGATCTTGGAATTGCAACCGGTGCAACCGGCGAAGTTTCGAACAATTATCTGCGCTCCGAAGCATTTGCCAATGTTGGCGTTAACCACTTTGGTTATGACGATTCCAACTCCGGCGGTGTTGCGGAGACCCTGATGGGCGTTACGCAGCACAATTCAGGCACAGTCGATTCCAGCACCGCAATAATCGATATGCAAATTGTTGCGGGCGCCGTCACCGGAGATTCAGTGCTCAAAATCGGCAACAACAAGGTGGAATCTGTTGCACTGGTAAACCATCATGAGATCAACGTCTCTGGTGATGCAAGTGCTCTCACCTCAGCGGGGGCCGCGGGCTCGGCCAGCGTCACTGCGGATACCTCGGTGAATGCAAGTGGTGACATCGCGATCGCGCTATCCCAGAAAAACACCTCAAAGGGCACAACAACTTCAAGTGTCGACGACATCAATGGATACATTGACATCGCCAGTTTGGGAAGCGCTGCTACCGACGTTAGTACAACGGCGATTCTAGGCAACGAGATTGTATCTGCTATCGAGATCAACACTGCCAACAACATCGTAGCTCTCGAGCATAGTGGATTGGAACTGTCGATCGCGATCGCCGTTTCACAAGACAACGACGCCGACGCGGCGGGTTCGATTAGCAATGCGAACTTCAGTCAGACCGTTGGCGGTGCGTCCTTTGGGAACATGACTACTGCGAACAATGACTTCACATCCTCCACCTCGGCAAACAGGATGACCAACCAGATAAACAGCGAAAGTGGCGGTGCGGATGGAAACATTGGCATGGCACTGTTGCAGGACAATTCTGGCGACCTTTCCAACTCTGTTTCGGGAGTGAACCTCTCGATGACCGCAGGGACTACTGCTAGTACCGATACGCTGAATGGTGATCTGTCCATTCAAAATAACTCAGTTGGCTCGACTGCAACCGGAAATACCCTGTCGAACCAGGTTGAGTTTGCCGGCAATGCTGGGGGCACAGCTTACAGCAGCGGGCTGACCAGCGTTCAGAACAATTCCGGCGATTTAACGGCCAGCGTTACCGGCGTGAACATGTCGGCAAATGTGACCGGCACCACGGCGTCCCATGTTAGTGTTTCCAACAATACTGTCATATCTTCTGCTGTGGCCAACTCCGTCACCAATATCATCCGGATGCGTTAACAGCGGCGGAAGACTTGAACCCGACATGGGGCCGAAGCGCTTGTTTTGGCCCCATGTTTTTGACCATCTCCGAAACAGAAAGATAAAATATTGCTTACAAGTGATTTTACCAATTCCAAATGGCTGCGCTCCCTCGCCTGTGGAATCTTGGCTTCGATGATTTTGTCAACGCCCGGCCTGTCAAACGGACTGGGCGAAAGCGTTCCGTTTCGGTTCACGCACAAAGACAAACTGAAAATGCTGGAACTGCAGCTGTTGAAGGAATCCGGATTTTACGATTCACAAGCAGGCGCCGGCGGGACAGCCGCTGCGGGCGATACCATAATCAATGGAGATCAGATAAACTGCATGGTTCAATCCACCGCAATGGCCAATACGAATACTACGGGTTTGGAAGCCGTGACCGGCTCATACACCGGCGTCTCCGAAGTAGATATTGAATCTGAAGCCAGGGCTAACGATGCAGAATCCTGGGATGATGGCGATGGCGACCTGGACATTGCCCAAACCAACGAGGGCAATCAGGACTCCACCATTACAGGAACTGAAATTGGTTCCGACGTTGGCACGTTTAACGGTGGAGGCACGTCAGACCAATCGGTGACGAGCACACAAACTGCCGACAACAGCACATTCACATCAACAGTTGATAACGTCACGGTCTGCGACGGGATGACCGTCAACTGACGATTGTCGACAAACGTGAATTTACGAAAACATAGAAAAGAGTAAGATGCTCCAATCAATTTGCCTAGAGAAACGTATTTTCGTGCTCGCGATATCGTTGCTGGCTTCTGGCTGCCAGTCGGTTCACAGAGAATTTGAAAATTTCAGCACCGCCAAGCGTTACGTTGTTAAAGGGCCAGACGTCATCGACAACGCCACACCGGTCAATCCCGCCTTCGCATGCCTGTCGAACCATATTCGTGAAAAAAAGCTGCCACGTGTTTCCATTGCGGTCGGCAACGTCAAAGACTACACGGGCAAATATTCCGAGGGCGAAGGCGGTAGCGCAATAACCCAGGGTGGTAGCCTAATGGTTATTTCGGCACTGGGTAAACTTGGCAACACGGTTGCGGTTCGCGAGCGATTCGACACCACAGTTTCAGACCGTGAATACGCATATATGAACGCTCAACGTCTCGGAGACGGGAAGGCTCGATTGATCAATGCAAACGGGCGCAAGCGGCAGATCAACTGGATCCCGAAGCCAAGTGGCAATGTGCAAAGATCTCAGGTTTACATCGTCGGTGGAATTACGGAGCTGAACTACAATCTGTCCTCGGGTGGATTTACCACGGAGATAGCCGGCATCGGACCGCGGGTGCGCCAGTTCACGATCGGCGTTGCTGCCGATCTGCGCCTGGTTAATACGGCGAATCTCAATGTCGTCAAAAGTGTCAGTTTGCAAAAGCAGGTGGTGGGATACGAAATCAAGGCCGGAGTCTTCAAGTTTTTCGGTGACAATTTGTACAATATTGAAGCCGGAACCAAATCTCAGGAGCCGCTCCAGCTGGCTATTCGCACCATTCTTGAAATGGCCACGCTGGAATTGGTCTCAAAGATATACAAGTTCGACTACAAGGCCTGTTTTGACCCAAAATCGATGAAGGCCGTTGACGTGAAGAAGGCCTCTCTACACAGCGATCCGATAGGGTCTCCCGATGTCGCAACACCACTACCCCCGGTCGATGATGTGTCCTCAAGACCCGCAGAATTGTTGGCACACAACACGATAAAAAATTGGCGCATCCCCATTCCACAAAAATGATTTTGGCAGCTGTTGGGTATTGACCAGGATGAAGAGCTCTTGGGCAGCTGAAGAGTTCTTCAGATTGCCTTGCGAGCTGTAGTCCTGCAAACGCACTTCATCTGGCGTGGCTCTTCGCACCATCAAATTGGGGGTCGACATATACGTAAATCATGGCCATTTGCCCAATCCAGACCGAAGGTTGGTGGTCCCCTCCCCAACCGCTTGCAACCACCTGCGCGGAAAGGTCATTTCGGCCCGTCCGACATTATTTTCCAAATCCTGGCCGGTCGCTTTTCCAAAAATGGCACAATACTGCGTAAGCGGGGCGTTGGAGTTAGCGCAGATAAATAATCGTGTCGTGTATTGAAGGTCTCTCTTGAGGCATGTTGCCGTTGTCCAACTTGCTGTTCATCTATCACTCGCGGCGGCGATGGGCCTTTGAATAGATGATGGCGAGTAGACGTCGGCCCCGGCCTTTTGGTTCGCCCCCTGATGTTGGGGCTGACTTTTTACCGACAGCAGATCGGATGGCGATGCCGCGCAGTTCGGATCTGTTCCGTTTATTTCGCCGTTTGTCTTGAGTTGGTTTACGGAAACTCAGCTTTGATCTCGATAGGGTAATTCAATGAATCCCGATGACATATCCAGAAAACGCAAAATGTTGGAGTTAACCCAGGAACAACTAGCCGAGAAAATTGGGGTTAGCACCACGACAATTTATCGATGGGAAACCGGCTCAGCTGTTCCAAGCATAGGTAATCATCAGTGTCTAAAGGAAATATTGAATGGCTCAAATGATGCTATATCTCAATTCGAAAAACTGCTTTTGAACCAAAATCTGCCAGTAGCCATCTTCGACCTTCACTGCACGTACATTGCTGCCAATCCCAATTTTAATCAGTTGTTGAACCACAGGATAAGCCAAATATTCGGCTTGAAAGTCGAAGACCTGTTTCCGGAAATCTTGAGCACTGTGAAAATAAATTTCGGTGACCATTTTCGATATTCAATTAGACGTCGGACCAAATTGCTCAGACTGGTTACGGGTCCCCAACAATCCGGAAGGCCGGCACTAAGTCACCGAATCGAGCTCATCAGGCAAAGCGGGTTTGTTTCAAGGTATATTCATGAAATTTGCTGAATATCTGGGTACTTGAAATTCTTATCGCCGTGCCGGTTAGTTTTGCACTAGTGTTCTATGAACTCAGATATAAACTCGTGAAGCATGACATTCAGTCGCTGGGTATAGGCATCCCGCTCAGCTGTATCAAAGTCGGATACAGTTTTAATAAACAATTGTTGAACAACAGCTCTTCTGTTCTCGGTTATGCTGTCATGCGCTTTGACTGATTGAATAAACATGTCCAGATCAAAATTTTCCGCGGTTAAAACCTTCATAACCTTCCGGGCGGATATGCCCATTTTGACATGCTCTCCGTCGTGACCAAAACCGAGTGAACGCAGCCTTTCGCCCAATTCAATGCGCTGTTCATTTGTCAAGGCTGAGATAAACGGGGTTCCCTGTTGGCGTTTGGCATCCAACTCTTCATCACTTTCACCGTGAGGTCCTGCAATCAGCGTTGCTATTATTACTCCACCAACAAGCAAGTTTATTGAAAGCGAGGTGTTTAACAGTACAACCCGCCAATTGATCGTCGATATTTTGAGTAAACTTCTCATACGTCGTCACTCGCTACGAATGTATCGTGGTGAAAGAACAAATCAAAATCATCGTGGCCGTGCAGAACTTTTGAAATGGAAGCAGGCGTAATTCGTTCAACCTCAACTGGAAAACTCAAGCCTATCCAAAGCCCTAACGCGGCAGTTGCGCCCATACCGGCCAGCCCGGCCCATCCGCCCAGCCATTTTGTAACTGTTCCTAACACCAAGATTGGCGGCTGCGAGACGCTTGGTTGTCGTGAGTGTCGAATTTTGTCGGCGTCTGTCATTATTCTTGACATCAAATCATATGCGGGAGGCATATCTCCCATACTACGAAGTCGCTCAATCAATATATGGTCTGTATCTGTTTCTTCGCTTTCACGCATCTCCAAACCCTAACTCACCTTTTTTTCCGACCAGTTTGACTTTAAGATTTCTCATTCCCCGCGCTATCAAGCTTTCAACCGCCGTCGTACTTGTTTCAAGGATACTCGCAATCTCAGGATTAGGTAACCCCTCGATGTGCCTGAGGATGATAGCCACCCTTTGTCTATTCGGCACGGATTGTAGTGCCAACATTAACTCTCGTTCGCGTTCCTTGGATTGTAATATTTCCTCAGCGTTGGGCGATTCAGATACAGGGTCAGAAACATCGTCTATTGAGATAGAAGGCCTTTTTCTCAGCCGATCTATACATAAATTGTTTACTACCACATATAACCACGTTGTAACTTTCGCTCCTTTTCTTTCCCAGGTGTCAGCGCGAATCCAAAGTTTCATCAATGCCTCCTGCGTCACGTCCTCCGCCTCTGCAGAATTACCCAATATTCGATATGCGAGCATGTACAACTTTGGAGTTAATCGAAATGTTAGGATTCGAGATGCTTCTGCGTCGCCATTTTTAAAGTAACCAAGCAGATCTTCGTCAGATGCGTTTTTCATGCGGCTCTGCATCTTCACCTAGCCCCTGTGAAATGTGCGTCCGGGTCCATCCTCGTCGTTCTGCTTTGCCGAAACACGAAACAGGCGTCCCAATTTTCCACACTATGTAGATGTCGATTCTGGTTTTTGGACAACATACATAACAGTTCACAAACTGCTTCCATCTCGATTCGCGGTCGAACATTGCGCTGAAATTGCGCCCTCACGAATTATTGGCCTCCGCTGAGGTCAAAACGCAACTGCACAAATATGCATAGAGCGCCATGCTAGACGGTTGAGAGAACTGGTTTGCATAATTGTGCAGCGATTCATTTTCAGTCTAAAGATTCTATTGGGTTGGCCAAGCCACCCGATTCAAGCAAAACCCCAGGAAATCCTTAAAGGGTAGTATAATTGCCCCTACTGTTGTTATGCAACAGTAGGTTTGGCGGTCTTGTTATATGATTGATGCAATCAGACACAGTGCAATTACGCACACAGTATTATGGAACTCATCAATCACATCGACATGCATAAAAATGCAGTGTTTTTTTTCTGTCCAAAGTTTAGCCTGTGATGGCGAAGCCATCTGAATCGCGCGAAGCTCATGAAAGCAAGCCCTCTGCTGACCAGCCGCGCAAATCCCCTGGCGAACCCAAAGTCGTTCAGCAGGTGGCTTCGCATTCCTATAAGATGAACGGTAAACCGGACGTTGTATCTTTGTGTTTGGAACATCAAGCTTGTCGTGGAACGAGTCAACTAGCATAAAAATGCAGTGTTTGACTTACCGTCCACAGATTTGCGTGCATATGCGAAGCCATCTGAAACACAGAAGGTTCGGCCTGCCCCAGGCAATTTAATGGGGCGTGGCGCCTCTCATTGCCATGAGAGCTGTATCAACCGTCTCTTGTTTGCCGGTCCATAGATGGGCAGCAATTCATTGAACCGCTATCAAGCGTTTCCAATGTGAGCTTTCGAAACACCCGGGGATTGCCCACAGGAGGTATCTGGCGGGGCAGGGATACCATCAGACCGGGACCATCTTCGAACTGCATGTAATATTGACTGACACGGTAAGACAAGGGGCCGGCATTGGTTTCAGTGGCCAGATCGACGGTGCGCTCATACTCATAGTAAAGTCGTTCTTCCAGTGGAACGTTTTCATATACGTCAGTGCACCAATCCGAGTTCAGTATGTGTTCGTAATTGTTGCCGATAATGTCGATTTCATCGACTTTGATATGTTCGCTGTAAAACTGAGCGGCGGCCAGGCAATTATAGTTGAAGTCAAAGCAAGCCAGGTTTGGGTTTTTGGCGGCGAGTCGTTTCACGATAGGATCAAGTTTCCCGTTCCGGTTGGAAAACAAATCCAATAATTCCATGCGTCTGCTGTGTCTAATGACTTCCAATCCCTTTTCCCACCGCGATACTGTTGATTGGGTTATTCCCATCAAGTCAGCAAGTTGTATTTGGGACAATCCATATTGCGTTCTCATGTCTTTCAAATCGAAGGTCATATCGTAAACCATTTGTTAACTTGGTGGGTCTTTTAGTCTATCGAAGACCGGTTCAACCAGCTGTGTTGTTACGCACTCTAAACTGAACTTGGGTCCGACAGTCGTCGCGAAGCTGACTTGTAGATCGGTTGGGGTTACTCTTAGGCCAGGAACAAACTTTTGGGGCCGGTTGCCAAAGGTTTCAATGAGATAAGCATCTCAAGGCGTCTGTAAAACTAGGTGCTATTCAAAGGATTCGTCCGTTTTGAAACTTGCGGGTGACAATAATTGCAATCCTCCAGAGGTGCCGCATAAACCTCGTGAACAAGCATTGTTGCGAAACTCTTTTGCCGTACAACAAACACATGGTGCCTTAGAGGAACCTGCATTCCATTAATGTGGTCGCGGACAGAATATTCTACAGAATTGATGTTGCTGCAAACCAAGGCGCGCGGATCCACACTTGTGATTCTCGGAATGTCAATTCTCCAAAACTTAAACACATCTCCGGCATATAGGCCTTCCAGGTTTTGGTAGCCAAATTGTCGCGTGAGTGACTCAAATTCGTTGTTCGCGTGCTGGTAATTGGCAAAACCGTCCAAAATGGCAACAGCACCGTCCTGACCCAATAGCAGGTGATATAGAGGGTGTTGACACAAGTCTATTTTCTGTAAGCGATCGTTTAGATTTCGAATATTCCGCCGGTGGGGTTTGACCGCTCCCGCTTCCCATCTCTGAATGGACCGAACTTCCAGTTGCATGGCACTTGCGAGTTCTTCCTGCGTCAATCCCCGTTTCCTACGCAGAGCTTTGAGCGTTTTTCCGTCGGTGACCAAGTCTGGTCGAAGCATATCCTGCCTCTCAATCACACAGCTCAAAACCTTGCTCATCTGCATAATGCTCACCCAATCATATTAAATAATATATTAGCCTGTATGTAGAATATATGATGATTCTAATGTACGTATATTAGGTCTAAGTCTCGTTTCAGGTCCGGTAATATTTGACTCTATCAAAAGTACACCATCATAAGCATCGAGTTTCACCATATGAACTTTCGACATTACTCGGACAGCAATCGAGATACCGTTTTGGTGTTCTGCCCGAAGATCAGCATCCACTTCCAGGGAATCAGATCCAAATTCAAATATCTTGTCGGAAAAAAACGGATGACAATCTGGCAATTGATCCAATATTACGCTGAAAATCTGGTCCGCATCGAATCCATTATTCTCATCAGGATCCAGCCTGAATGCGCGACATAAGACCTGCGAAAGCTTCAAACATCGCATGTTTTTGGAAATCAACGAAATATGGTTGTGCCGACGAATGAAACGCCAAATCATGGGGTGCACGTTGCCATTGCTGCTCTCAAACAAGTCTATCAAGTCCGATTGCACATCATTTGAGATCGGAACTAATCCGGACTCCCATCTTGAAATGCTACATTGCTTGAATCCCAGTCGTTTCGACAACTGAGCTTGTGTAAAACCAGACTCGCGACGCAAATCCCGCAAGTTTTCATTGTTCACTTCACAAATTGACAATCTCGCCCCCTACCCGGCTCGTTCAAAAATTGCATCTTGTTAAATACTCTGAACATTACACGTACAGGGCGCAGCTATTTGTCGTTTTTTTTTGCCAGGCGACTGCAATTAATTGACGCATGGGGGCGGAGAATATCTTTGATATTCCGTTCTGCTGCATCTCGAAGTGGTTTGATCTTGCCTCCGCGCTTCTCTCCTTGGCATACCTTGAGAAGAGCGCACTGGATCTATTCCGTGGAAGCTGAATAACCGCGTTTGAGTTCTGTGTTCTCTCTAGCGCAAACCGCTCCAACCAAAAGCCCTTGTCCCAAGTTGAAGATTGCTCAAATACTTTCGCGGCTTCTGATCGCCTTCCTGTTCACTTTTGCTGCCTTCTATCTTTTCGACCCATCTGGTTCCAGTGCAGCCCGGGGTTTTGAGCCAATCGGCGATACGGCATGGCCAACGTTCGCCGAGCCGGCACAAGCCCGAGTTGTATCCCATCGCTCAAATGAAAAATTGCCGTCAAACGGGAGAGCGCCATGAATAATCGTGCAGTGTTCCAGTTTGGAAGTTCAACCTAGAATCGCGTTGGTTCGGGTTCTTACTGTGTATTCGTTTCGACTGTTGGAAAGGTTCGGCATGTCTCCTTCTCGGATAATGAATAAAGTTCAATTGCATCGGGCTGAGAAGTGGCTCGAACGCAAAATTGCCGACTTCCGTCAGTGCCCCAAATGTGGCGGCCGAATGAACGTTCAAAAGATCATGTATATGTTGAATGCACTCCAAAACGTTTCGACAAGCGACAAGACATTCGCCCCTCTGGTGACTACTACCTGCAACGAGTGCGCCTATTCGGAACATTACAACGCCAAACGCATGGGCTTGCTGAATAACACCAGGAAAGCCAGCGAAGTGCCGGAACGGAAAAAATTGAGAAAAGTCGAAAATTTGAGAAAGCTGCCATCATCGTCAAACACGAAACACTAATCGTAATTCGACAAATTTTGCCGGTGCGGGGAATTAGAATTTGGCGGTACCGATTGAAATGAAAAATGCGACCACTGGTGGAAGTTCGCCGCTTTTGTCTGCGCCACGCCGCGGCGATATGCACTTCAAATGGTTAAGGCTCGGAACCATCCACCGCCTTTTACATCAATGATCGCGAGAAAAAGAAAGATAGTTATGGCGCTTATTAAGTTGTTGAGCGGGGTTGCGCTTGCTCTTTTGATAACCACTTCTGCCCATTCCCAGAGCAGCCTTCTTACGGAGTTGAAAATTCGACAATTTGGCGAAACGGTTGCAATTGCAAGAATGTGCCTGCGAAAATTCGATATCGATGCCGTGCTCTTAGCAGCCTTCAAAATGGGAACTGGCCTTGCTCCGAACGAAGTGCTCCGTCACTTTCGCAGTGGTGTAGAACTTAGTTATGCTCGCAGCGGTGTAGACATACGAAGCAGCCCCAAGGGAAACACACAAACTCCGTTGACTTGCAAGACGGCGGAACTTGGTCTTCATAAGATGGGTATTTCGCTTAAATAATTGCGGTAATAAACTCCAGGAGAATTATTGTAATCCCTGTGGAGTATCAATCTGCACTCGGGTTAATGCGAATTTCTCTGACTTGGCGATTGCCCTTGCCATTCAAGTTTTGCCGCCACGCCCACCAGTGTTTCGCAGTCCAAAGTTGAATGTGTTGATAAGGATTGTAATCTGTGAGACCTGCCCCGATTTCCTGTTTGGCAAACGCCTAATCGAAAAACAGCGATTTTCCAGCGACGACGCAGGCTCCAGCGCTTGTTTAACGTCGCGTTTTGTCCATCATGACTGCAGATTGCAAACCAGCATGGATAGCTCCTGGCCTTCGAGTTTGACCGCCTTGAAGCGACTGCCATCGATGGCAAATATCGCTGTCCAGGAGCTTGATGTCTCGACACTGTTCGTAGTCAGGGTATTTGAGACAGATGGCGGTCTGACTTAGAGAGACTTTAGCTCATCTTTTGTTGGTATTATGCGGCTTGTTTTCGGTGTTGCAAGCGCCGCATTTCGATAGTTTTTCGTTTGATCCTTTCTCTTCG
>JABABQ010000032.1 GCA_014238155.1 Rhizobiaceae bacterium | reverse complement strand
CTTACCGATACTCTTGCCCGTATCGCCGATCACAAGATCACTCGTATCGACCAACTGCTCCCTTGGCGTTACGTTGCATCCGCAGCGTAACAAAACTCAAAGCTATGCCGCCAGAGCACCTTCATCGGACGGATACGAACAGGTTGACCTGACCAGCGAATATGAGAGCAGTTGCGCACGACAGATCGTAGCCGATGAAGCGCGGATGACAGAATTGGTGGAATTGTTTGGGACAACGGAGACCCAAGAAAGAATAGCTAGCTGGCACTCGAAATTAGCTGCCGTTCAGGATGGATTATTTCTCAGGGAATTGTTTGTCTGCAGGCCCTAAATCGGTGCAAGTCTCTGAATAAGCCATGTCGTTTTTGCAGGGCATATTTGCAGCATTTGCACTCGTAAAAGGTGCCAATAATCCTATTTTTCAGTCAACGGAACAGGCGGGGTATCAATTGACCATTCGCCTGTCCAAAGGATATGTTTTTCTCAAAGGAATACGAAAATGGACGTTATCAACAACATCCGCAGCTGGAACAACACCCGCAAGGCCTATAACGAACTGAACAGACTCTCCAACCGTGAGTTGTTTGATATAGGCATTCACCGCAGCGAAATTCCCCAAATAGCTCGCAATTCAATCCTGCGTTAAGTCCGTTCATCTGGCGGTTCATCACCAATTGGTTGGTGGACCGCATGCAGGCGTAAAATTGATCGCCTAGTTGACGGGTTCCGATCTTAGGAACTTGCAAATTTTCGTTTGGTCTGGCGCCCATCGAGTGCATCATTGAATTGTTGTGATGTCCAGCCCTGGGCCAAGCCTTGTTGTATCAATTGCTGTTGGCTTTGCGGTGCCAGCCCACCCACTGGTGGGTCAGTGTCGAGGCTGGTTGGAAAGGGGTAACCTTCTCCCGTGCTAGCTATGGCGGCACGGGTTTGTGCCTCGCTGTATTGGCCATTCGCCAGCACCGGATAGACCAGCTTGCACATTGTCACCCGGTCGATGCTTTCCATTGCTTGACCAAATGCGGAGGAAACCTGCAGCAGATTGGCCATCCTTTCAACATTTTGACTGACATTGCTGCCGGCCGCATGAAACAGGCCGGGCGAGAAGAACAGCAGATCGCCTTTTTCAAGTGGCAGCTGAACATGCCGTTTTTCAAACACCTGCCTGATCTGTTTATCGCGGTAGCTCAAATAATTCTTTGCCCAGGTTTGTGAAAATGGCAGCAATTTTGTTGTGCCAGCCTCGATTGGCATATCGCAATGAGCCACAGCACCTTGCAGGGTGAGTTGGGGGGAAAACAGATGAACATGAGGTGGATATGCGCGCGCCTGTTCGGTCGTTAGAAATCCCAGATGATAGTCGCAATGGGCGTCCTGTGCCTGACCGCCCGGGCGCACCAGATTGACTTGAGCCGTCATCTGAAACGCCGGCCCGAGCCAGGCTTCGCTGGCCAGTTCAATCCATAAATTGCTGTGATAGGTGGTGAAAGTTTCCGGGCTTGCCAGGCACAGCTTTTCCAGGCTGTTCCAGATGCGGTCATTTGCACCATCAGCGGCAAAATGGTCAGCGCCAGCACCCTTGGAAGACTTTTCTTTGGCGATAATTTCTTTGAAAACTTCGGTTGCAGCATCGATTACACCGGTATCGGTAAAGGCGTGTTTAAGCACGAAAACACCGGATCCGCTGAGCATGTTGGTGGCAATTTCGGCCTTCAGTGCGGAGCGTTTTTCTCCCGGCACCAAGGCGCCACTCAGACTGGCGCAGTCATAGATCGGAATGTTCTTCGATATTGCCGACGCCAAGGGCACGTCCGTATCGACCAGCGCCCGATTGATGTGCTGTTCCAATTCTTTAATGACCATGGAAATCCGGTACTTCCGCAATAGATTTGGTGAAAATTGACCTGTCTTAGGATTTATCGAATCCGGTGTCCGCGTCAAGACAGCGGACAAGCGAAAGTGACCAGCTGCCAAGTCACAGTCTGGCAATTTCTACCTGGTCGATCAGGTATTTGACCTTCCCTGTCCTTTGGTTCAAAACTGTATGTGAAGAGTTAGGACGCAGGACGTTGTTCGTTTTTGCCCCAAATTCGAAATCTGATGCCAATTTTCATTCTTGCACATAATGGCTTTTTGTTGCGCCAGTGCTAAGACATGCCGACCCTTTTCAGCTAGGAGAGCAATTGCTGTGCTGACCAATCCCGAAACTGTAGAAACTGATCAAGATCATGCAAACACTCCGGAAACGGCCCGGGCAAAACCACCTGCGTTGAATTGGGAAGACCCGTTTTTGATGGAAAACCAGTTAACGGAAGATGAGCGCCTTATTCGCGATTCAGCCAAAGCCTATGCTGACGAAAATCTCGCCCCCCGCATACTTGAAGCCAATCGTAACGAAGTGTTTGATCGGGATATCTTGACTGAAATGGGGGAACTGGGTCTGCTTGGTTCGACGATTCCAGAAGAATATGGCGGCGCTGGTGTCAACTATGTATCCTACGGTCTCGTAGCCCGCGAAGTTGAACGCGTGGATTCCGGATACCGCTCGGCCATGTCGGTTCAGTCGTCATTGGTGATGCACCCAATTTTTGCCTACGGTACCGAAGAACAGCGCAAAAAATATCTGCCCGGCCTCGCAGCCGGTAAACTGATCGGCTGCTTCGGGCTGACTGAGCCAGACCACGGTTCCGATGCTGGTGGCATGCTCACCCGCGCCAAAAAGGTGGATGGCGGGTATGCACTTTCTGGTGCCAAGAACTGGATCACGAACTCTCCAGTTGCAGATGTCATGGTGGTCTGGGCCAAATCTGACGATCACGACGGCAAAATTCGCGGCTTTATTCTGGAGCGCGGCATGAAGGGGTTGGAAACACCCAAGATCGAAGGAAAGTTCTCGCTACGTGCTTCCGTCACGGGGATGATTCAGATGGAAGATGTGTTTGTACCGGAAGAAAACCTGTTGCCACACGTTTCCGGTCTGGCCGGGCCGTTTGGATGCTTGAATCGGGCACGCTACGGTATTTCCTGGGGCGCCATGGGAGCCGCTGAATTCTGCTGGCATGCAGCCCGTTCCTACACTCTGGATCGCAAGCAGTTTGGCAAGCCGCTTGCCGCAAATCAGCTGATCCAGAAGAAGCTCGCTGACATGCAGACCGAAATTGCCCTGGGATATCAGGGTTCGTTGCGGCTCGGCCGATTAATGGATGCCCACAATGCACCAGCCGAGCTGATCAGTCTGATGAAGCGCAATAATTGCGGCAAGGCACTGGATATCGCGCGTGTTGCGCGCGATATGCATGGCGGCAATGGCGTGTCAGATGAATATGGTGTGATCCGCCACGTAATGAATCTTGAAGCGGTCAATACCTATGAAGGCACTCATGATGTTCATGCGCTCATACTAGGACGCGCACAAACCGGCATCCAGGCATTTATGTGATTGAAGGCCGATGGGACAGCCGTTGCAATTTCGCCGGGCGCGCCGGAACGATCTTGAATCCATTGTCGCAATGTTTGCCGATGATGAATTAGGACGGCTGCGCGAAGATGCGTCACTGCCCCTGAATGCAAGATATACTTCAGCTTTTGCCGCCATCGATGGGGATGAAAATCAGCATATGCTGGTTGTCGAGCGGCAGGGCGTGTTGCTTGGCTACTTACAAATCACTTTCATCCCCTATTTGTCGCGGTTGGGTAGTGTGCGGGGTCAAGTCGAAAGTGTTCGGGTGGATTCCAGTTTGCGGGGACAGGGCATTGGCACCGAATTGATGAAGCAAGCCATTCAAATCTGCCGTGACCGGGGCTGTTTTCTGGTGCAACTTACCACTGATGTGAAACGCGAAAAAACCCGCAAGTTTTATCAAGATCTTGGGTTCCAAACCACCCATCACGGCATGAAACTGATGTTGCAGGAATAGGGTCTGGAAAAAGAGTTCTTAACTGTGGCATCAACGCTCTAAACTTGATCAATATTGAATTTATCTGCAGTCTTGTTGCAGGAGCGCCCACAATCATACCGGGCCACCAATTGCCGGGAGGAATTCATGCGGCCCATTATTGCCACTACATTGGCCTCGTTCTTGCTGATCTGCCATGTCACTGCTGCCGTTGGACAAACGTTGCCTCCCCGATCGCTGTATGAAGCAATGCTGAACGCCAACAATTCAACTGGTTGGGTAAAGTTTCGCAATTTCAGCGGACGGCAGATAATCTATTTCACTGCATTGCAGGTACTACATTGCCGCCTGAAGGAAATCCGTTACTCAATCAATTCTGACGCGCTCGATCAGCGCGTTGAATTGGTCGAATGCAATAAAGCGACTCCTTTCAGCATGGGAGACAGCGAAGTCGTTGAAAACCGGATATACAAATCCATGCCGCTCGGCACCGCTCAATGGGCGGCGGTACAGGTGGTTTGGGAAGATGATCAGGAAAGCGAAATTCACAGGGTGAAAGTGTGCGAAAATGTCGGCGATTCCACTTGTGGCATCGTTGAGTGAGATTGGGGTCATCGCTGGATGCGCAGGGCAAATCTAGCCTGCCAAAGTCAATCGATCGAGCCAATCACGTAGCAATTCATTGAACAGTTCCGGACGTTCCCATGCCAGTCCATGCCCCGCAGAATCTAGAGTGGCCAGACTTGCGCGGGGAAATTGCGGCAACAGGTCAACCGCGTCCAGATAGCCGGACATGCTGTCCTGTCGACCGGCGATGATAAGGCTTGGTCCCTCGAATTTCGATGTTTCGCCACGCCCGTCATGGGCAAAATCAAAGGCCTCGGCGATTCGGGCTTCCTGCGTCTCGTCCCACAGTTCAAAGGCCGGGATTTTACTGCGCCGGGACTTTTCAATAATCTCCCAGTTTTGCACCACCATAAATGTATCAAACATACCCATTTCGCGCTCATGCAGGGAAGGGCGCAGCGTTGGGTCAGGTTGCAAGACCTGATGAGACGGTAACCGATCCGGGTCGGCAGTCGGACTGCCACCAGGGGCGATCAGCATGACCCCGGTTACCAATTCGGGACGCAAATGTACGAATCCTCGTGCGAGATAGCTTCCACGGGATTCTCCGACGATGGCAAATCGCTGACCGGGAAGAACCGCTGCAGCGAAGTCTACGACCGAAGCGAGTAGATCGTCCTGAGTTTGTATGTCGCTGCGCGCAGGGCTTTTTCCGTGGCCGGGCAAGTCCACATAGATACGTTGCCAATCGCGCCGTTCGGAAAATACAGGCTCCAGAGATTCCATCATGTGGCGGTGATCCAACCGGGATCCGTGCAGGATTAAAACAGGTGTGCCGTTTCCGACTTTGACATGATGAAGCATTTCCCACCTCGTTGATTTGGCGTTTGCCCCCATCGACCATTCGCCACTTCGAATTCCGCTGCCAACCTATTTGCGCTGCTAACTCACCCAGATCGCGCGAAAATCATTGACGTTGGTGCGCGTAGGGCCAGTGACAATCAGGTCGCCCAGTTTTTCAAAAAATGTGTAAGCGTCGTGAACGTCCAACATTGCCTTTGCATCAAGACCAGCTGCTTTTGCCCGTGAAAGCGTGTCGGGAGTGATGACAGCGCCTGCATTATCTTCGCTGCCGTCAATGCCATCGGTATCAGCAGCCAAGGCATAGATGCCCGGTGCTGAATTGAGAGCAATGGCGAGGGCGAGCAAATATTCGCAGTTTCGCCCACCGCGGCCGCAGGGTTGGTCCTGCTCGACGGTGACTGTGGTTTCGCCCCCTGACAGGATGAGCTGATTTTTACCAACAAGAGCCATTGCCGCGTGCTCGAAGGCTACCTCACTTGCTTCACCTTCAATATCGGCTCCCAGGCTCACAACTTCATGACCGTCCGCGCGGCACGACATCACCATCGCGTCCAGCATGTCGGCGGGGCGCGATACCATCATGAATTCGGAACGGTCAAATGCCGGATCTCCCGGTTTGGGTGTTTCACAAGTGCCACCCTCCAAATGGGCGCGGATCGATTCGGGGAGCTCAATGTCATAGCGTTTAAGCAGCTCAACGGCGTCGGCAACGCTGGTTGGATCAGGGACGGTCGGTCCCGAGGCGATAGTGCTGGGATCATCAAATGGCACATCGGATATGGCCAAAGTGAGGATTTTGGCAGGAGCTGCGGCTTGGGCAAGTCGGCCGCCTTTGATTGCCGAGAGGTGTTTGCGCACCGTATTCATTTCGCCGATTGGGGCCCCGCTCATCAGCAGAGCGCGGTTTATTGCCTTCTTGTCGTCCAGTGAAATGCCGTCGGCCGGTAGCGCCAACAGAGCCGATCCTCCACCGGATATCAGGCAAAGCAACAAATCATCAACATCCAGTTCCTGGACCTGCTTTATCAGCGATTGAGCCGCTTCATGGCCACGATTGTCGGGCACGGGATGCGCCGCTTCAATCACCTCGATCCGTTCACATGCCATGCCGTGGCCATAACGGGTCAGGGCAGTGCCGGAAAGCGGTGCACCGGCGGGCCATGCCAATTCGGTGGCTCGTGCCATCGAGGCAGCTGCCTTGCCTGCAGCGACCAGCAGTGTACGGCCCCTGGGTGGCTTCGGTAAATGCTGAGCCAGATATTGGGCCGGATCCGCTGCTGCAATTGCACGGGAGAAAAGCGAATTCAAATATTTAGAAACTTCTGAGTCTTTTAATGATTGAGACACAAATGGGCTTTCACATTGTGGCTGGATGGCTGACAATGCTTCATACGAAATTAGCACCCTAATTGGAATAGCCGCTTGCCCGTCCCAACAGAACTGCGCGTGTCAAAAGATAAAAAATCGCTCACCGTCACCTTTGACACGGGAGAACGGTTTGAAATATCGGCCGAATTATTGCGGGTTGAATCCCCATCCGCAGAAGTTCAGGGCCATGACCCAAGCCAGAAAAAAATCATTCCCGGTAAGCGCGATGTAGGAATGATCAAAATTGAACCGGTAGGGAACTACGCGGTACGGATACTATTTGACGATATGCATGATACCGGCATTTATTCCTGGGATATTCTGCACCGGCTCGGCAGACAGTCGGATGCGCTGATGGCCACTTATCTGCAGAAGCTTGCCGATCAAGGCCTCAGCAGATAGCAGGCGGTTGCGTGCTGTGGACGAAAACGCTGGGCTGTTGGCTGGGTACGCCGACACGTCTACATCTGTCGGAGTGCAAGAACTGGCGGTCTTAGAGTGGCGAAAGTCTATTTCAACTATTCGGCGATGAATGCAGGCAAGTCGACGGTCTTGCTGCAGGCTTCCCACAATTACCGCGAGCGGGGCATGAATACTCTGCTTTTGACCGCCGATCTGGATGATCGAAGCGGCATTGGCGTCATAAGTTCGCGCATCGGTCTTGAAGCAAATGCGGAAACTTTCGCCAAGGGAGACGATCTTTATAAGCGGATCAACGAACGTCATGAAGTGCAGAGTTTAAATTGTGTATTGGTAGACGAGGCGCAATTTCTCAGCGCCGACCAGGTCTGGCAATTGTGCCGAGTTGCTGACCGGTTGGGCATTCCTGTCATGTGTTACGGTCTGCGCACCGATTTTCAGGGCAAGATGTTTCCCGGCAGTGCGCAATTACTGGCGCTGGCCGATTCCCTGCGCGAAATCCGCACCATCTGTTGGTGCGGGCGCAAAGCGACGATGGTGGTACGGCTGGATGAGGCCGGTCGGGTTCTGGAGGAAGGAGATCAGGTGGCCATTGGAGGTGAGGAAAGCTATGTCTCCCTGTGCCGTCGCCACTGGGAAGACCGCGATATTGGCCCCAACAACCAGCTGAAGATGTTTTTGTGATTTAGTCGAAAGACGATTGTACGTCTTCCAGTTGATTCAGGAACCGGGACACTTGGTGCGCATTTGTCAATTTGACCCGCCGCTTGTGCCTGCTGGCGGTGTAAAATAATTTGCACATCTTTGCGCGGGCAAAATGACGTGTCTGCCAGATCCACAGGTAGAACTCACTCCTGAATCGTTCTGGACAATTATCAGGCAGATCGGGCCTGTTTTCGCCATGGTTGCGCAGCGTACGATTTATCACACGCCATAATCTGAGCCAGATTGGAAAATCAAGCCAGATTATGGTGTCACAGCGGTGCAAGCGCTCGGGCCAGGTTGCAGAATGCCCACCTTCGAATATCCATTCCTCACGCTGGTGGACTTTGCGGCACAGCACGGCTTTTTCCGAGTTTTCGCGTTCAATCCAGCCGGGTTTCCAGTGGATGTGGTCAATATGGACTACCGGTAGCCCGGTTCGCTCCCCTAACCTGCAGGCCAAGGTGGATTTACCAGATCCCGGTTGTCCGACGATCATAACTCGTTTCATAACACCCCCGAACGGCTGGATCGTGAAGGTGCGGCACTAATTACGCTACACGTCGTGGCATCCCGGTCAAAGGACATTCAGCAGCAAATTTACAACAATATTGAGTGAAATTACAGATTTTGCCTGCGTTATTCGGTTACCAAGCAACAACAAAGTGCACAGATGTTAAGGGCTTTCTAACCATAACTCTTGCATTGTGCGGGTTGATCACGGCGAGCGCGTGCGATTTTGCGCTTCTGTTGGGCGAATGTGTGTCACCTGGGCGAGGGTTGGAATTGAGATGGCTGGATCGTTTCACTCGATATTCAATCGAGAACCTGCTGACGCGCCGGTAGACTCTGAAAAGGGCAAATTGCTCATGCGGGTGCTTGAACCTCGCATATTGTTGGATGCCGCCGCCGCTGAAACCGCACTCGACATTGCCGGTCAGGCTGCCCACAGCCAGTTGGCCGATGATTATTTAGAATATCCGCAGCCTGCAGACGGTGAGGATTCTAACAGGAATGAAACGGAAGGTCCGTCAATTGTCAGTGACGGGGAAGACGAGGTTGCAGAAAGTCTCTCTGCAACACCCCGCCGAACAGACCGCGAAATTGTCTTTGTAGACGCCGCGATTGAAGACCGCGAAGGGTTGATCGCGTCTCTTGAACCTGGCGTCAGCATCCATGTCATTAATCCAGACACTGATGGAGTTCAGCAGATTGCTGACATTCTAGCAGATTCTGGCGGTTACGACGCCGTTCACATCTTTTCTCACGGCACACAGGGCACATTGCAACTGGGTAGCACGCTACTGAATGCATCTTCCATTGCCGACACCTACGCCGATGCGCTGGGCCAGATTGGTGCAGCTTTGGGGGAGAACGGCGACATTTTGATATATGGTTGTAACTTTGGTGAAGGGGACATCGGCAAACAAGCCGCTGGTCTGCTCGCTTCTGCTACCGGCGCCGATATTGCAGCTTCAGACGATCTGACGGGATCTGAATCTCTGTCCGGTGACTGGGACCTTGAGGTTATGCACGGCCAAGTCGATGCCCGCTCCTTCACGCTGCCGGATTGGCAGGGTATTTTGCCGGGCTATGAATTGCAGACGGCGGCGGATCCAACCATCGGCCATCTCGATGATGGCATTGTTGGCACCATCAATACGACCGCTACCTGGAGTGATGCAGTCACTCTTGATCCAGGTGGCGGTCCGATCCAGACTTACGATATTCGTGCGACATTGATCGGTATGACCGACGGCATGTCAGCAACATTTGAATCCGTTGCTTCAACAGATGGTTCCCTGGATGATTTCCGTGTGGTCGTGACCAATATCGGCAATGTCGTGGGATCAGCTGGAGGTCAGGATATCCTCGAAGTGGGCAGCGTCGTGGTGCGTTGGGCGATCTACGAGGCGGGGACTGAAACCCTTGCACCGCCAGAGCAATTCAACTTGATTTTTAAGGATATTGAAGGGCTGGCCGGAACTCCTGATACCCGTGAAACCGTCGCTGTGGAATCGGAAGAAATAGTTTCTCACACCGTCAATATTGGCAGCGACCTGCAGGTTGGCAGTGGGTTTGAAGGACTAACCGCCACAGGAACACAATTGGGAACCGGAGCCGTTGGCTCTGACCTTGGTCTTTCCTGGGCCAGCGCCAATCAATTTGTCGTCACCTATACGTCGCGCACGCTGATCACAAATTTCGACATGGACGGCGACCGTGACATGTCCGCTTTTCCAACACCGGTCACGACCAAAACCCAGTTGATTGATCTCAATGGTGCGGCTGCCGGAGAGGACTACCTGACCACCTATATCAACGGGTCGCAGATGGGAACGGACGATGATGTGCCGTTAACGCTGACCGACATTGATCTGTCCATATATGACCTCGATAGCCAGTTCCTGAGCAATGCGACGGTGACACTGACTAATGCTTCCGCTGGTGACGTGATTAACTACGATCCAGTATTGTTGGGAGCGCTTGGTATTGCTGCAGGCTATACTGATACGGGTACCGAACGGATTCTGCAGCTCACTGGGACAGCGGTAATATCCAACTACGAAACCGCATTGCAATCAATATCTTACTCAAATGGCAACCCGGACGGAAGTTTTGATCAGGTCACCGACCGGATATTTGAATTTACCATCTATGACGGCGTTATCACATCTGATGTTGCGCAAACCACCGTTCAATTTGCAACCGCCGGGGCAAACCCGGTGGCCGGGACGAATGTCTATGCGGAAGATGAAGACACATCAATCATCACCAATGTAGCGACCGGGTTGCTGTCTAATGATTCCGATCCACAGGGCTCCGGCCTGACGATCATCGGAGCGCTGGACTCCGACTCTGCATCAATCACCATCGGAGCGGCTCACACGACGCCCAGCGGAGCCTCGCTGACACTCAATGCAAATGGCAGTTTTACCTATATTCCAGCGCTGCATTATAGTGGCAATGAATCCATTACCTACTCGATCAGCGATGGCATAAACTCATCATCTGGATTTGCGACTTTTGATATCCAGCCTGTGATCGATGCCGTGACGCTTACCGTCATTCAGCCGGATGACCTGTCAGACGAAGACGTTTCCTCAGCCACGATTGATGTATCCAGCTTGTCAGACGACCCGTCGGAAGAACAAATTGTGTTGGCCACGAATATACCCAACGGGGTTATTTTGACCGATGGTGTTTTTTCGTTCACCGCCGAGGATGGACTTTTCGAAGTTGACATTACCGAATGGGATCGAACCCAATTAAGGGTGTTGCCGGTTCAAAACTCTGACCAAGATATCGACATTGTTTTTGTCACGGAGAATTTCGAAATAGACGGTTCGATGAGTTTTGACAGCCAGACCGTAACTTTCAGAGTGGATGCGGTTGCCGACGTTCCAATATTAATCGTTGAGCAGGCATTTGCCGGCATCGATGAAAATGTTCCCTTGGGAGATACAATTTCTGTCGACCTGTTTGACACCGACGGGTCAGAGGAGATCACTGACATTACAATATCAGGCATACCAGCCGGTGCGCAGATGATCGTGGATAGTGGACCTCTGACAATCACTGGCGGCAGCGTTAGTTTTGGGATTATTGATCTGCCGGGTTTGATATTCAGCCCGCCAATTACCGGTGTCGATACTGTGTACAATTTGACCGTCTCCGCAACCGCCACCGAAGTATCGGCAGAAAATGGTGTGCAACTGTTGAGTGCAACGCGCTTTGGCGTCGGGCTGACGATTGAACTTAATGATGCCGATAACCCAGTCGTGGCGGTTGATGATACGGCTTCAACTTTTGCCGGTGAAAGCGTCAGCATCTACGTGTTGGACAACGATTTTATTCCCGACGGGGCTCCGCTGGTCACCCATATTAATGGCGTCGCCATCGATACGGTCACACCGGTCGTTCTGGTAGGAGGAGAGGGCACAGTCGAGCTCAGCCCGTTTGGCTATCTGGTTTTTCACGCCTCCAACTCTTTCGCGGGCGAGGTAAAATTCAACTACACAGCCCAAGACGCTGATCTGAGTACGGATACCGGCATTGTCACGGTGAAGGTTGAACCGCGCTGGCGGCTATCAAGTGTTGCCAGCGTGGTCGAGGGCAGCGACGCCCGTTTTACGCTCGAAATTGAAGGTGGAGTTGCCCAAGGAGACGTAATTAGTGCCGAAGTCATCCTCGAAGAGGGCACCACCACCGCAGCAGATCACGCAACGCTGGTTGATGCGATCAATGACAGCATAGCCAATTTGGGCCAAACAGATTTTTCCTTTGACGGTACAGATATCACCTACACTGCACCGGCGACCAATTATTCATCGCAATATGTTGCTGCTGCGGGAACTTTCATCGATATCTCCGCTACAGGCAACGCTCTCAATCTCGGCGATGATGGTATTACCGGACGCAGTATCGGTTTCAATTTTGATTTCTATGCGGACTCATTTTCCTCCGTCTTTGTGTCTTCCAATGGCTATCTGACATTTGGTAGCCCGGGTGCCGACGCCAATAACGCAAGCCTCGACGGAACGGCTTTGTCAGGACGTCCGGTTATCGCACCATTTTGGGATGATCTTAACGCTGGAGGTGGCAACATTTATGTTGAGACAATTGGTGCGATTGAAGGACAGCGTCAATTCGTAATTCAGTGGGAAGGCATTGAAAACGCCAGCGACGGGGCCGGAACAGGTTCATTTCAGGTGGTGCTCGACGAAGCCGGTAGCAAGATAACTTTCAACTATCGTGACATCATTTTTGATGGTGTTGGGGACAATGGGGCCGGTGCGACGGTGGGTCTGCAAAGTCCTGACGGTATCGCTGACGAGTATTCACATAATGTCGGGGGAAATATTATAGATGGAGACTCCATCATTTTCACCCGTGAGGCCAATGTCGGTGTAGAATTGTATATCGATATTCCGATCGTCGACGACCCGAATTTCGAGGATGTTGAAGATTTTGGCTTGCGGATTGTCAGTTCCTTCAATTCGGCAATCGGCGTAGACAACACAAGTGTAACAATTGCGGTCAGCGACAATTCGGCACCCCTGGCGGTTGACGACAGTGTCACAACAGCTGAAACGTCGACGGCCTTGATCAACGTGATCACCAACCCCGGTGGTCTGGATTCCGATCCCGAAGGACACGCCCTTCAAATTTCTGAACTGGACGGAGTTGTCATCACCGGCGGCACCGCGGTTACACTTGCCTCCGGGGCCACTGTCGGGGTCAATCCCAATGGTGCGCTGACGTACAATCCCAACGGTGCATTTGCCTATCTGGCAGATGGTGAGCCTGCGGTTGACACATTCACCTATCGCGTTGTCGATGCTTATGGAACTGAGTCAGCGACGCCAGCCACCGTAACCGTCAATATTGTCGGTGAAAACCAGACAGCGGTGATTGACCTGGAAGATGATGGCACGACTTCCGCGACGACTTTCAGTATTACTTACGGTCCCTTGGAAACAACGATGAGCATAACGGCACCGGATGCGGTGATCGTCGATGTCGACGATACCGAGTTGAGCTTGCTGACGATTACGCTTGCAGGATTTGTCCAGGCCGGAAATGAGAAGATACGCATTGGTGGCGTCGTCGTTGATTATGGTACGGCTCTAAGCACAACCGTTTCTCAGGGCGGGACCCTGTTCAGGTTAATTTATGACGGTGCAAATGACATTCAAATTACTAATAATTTCGGCCCCGAATTTTCGGTCATAGATATTCAGAGTTTTATTCGCGCTCTGGCCTATCAAAACGATTCAGCTGACGATACAAGAGGGACCCGCACGCTGACATTCGTCGCAACTGATGACGATGGCCCTGGGGCCGCCGCTGTAACCGAAATTTATGTGGTCGGCAACAATGTTGCACCGGTTGCTGGCGCTGATGGCATCCCGACACCTTACGATGTCGTTGAAGATGCATCGATCATGATCACAACGGCAGAACTGATGTTGAACGACAGCGATGTCGATCTCAATCCACTCGACATCATTGCGGTGAATGGCGGGGCCAACGGAAACGCAGTGCTGGATGGTTTTGGAAACATTACCTTTACCCCGAATGCCGACTTTACCGGCCTGACATTTTTCACTTATACGCTTGATGACGGTGAAGGGGGACAGGATACAGGAACGGTTCATATCAATGTCACACCGGTCAATGACGCACCACGGGTCGACTTGAATGGTCTTCAACCAGGCATCGACAATGCAATCATCTATGTTGAAAACGACCCGTCGACCTCCATGTTCCTGCTGACTGGTACTCTGATCGACGTGGATCATGCCAATCTGACGGGCGCTGACGTGGTGATGACCGGCGGTCAGATTGATGACGTATTCACTTTCGGCGCATTGCCAGCTGGAATCACGGCCACCCTGGTTCCGGCAGAAGCGGCAACGGGTCTAACTGCACCCTCAACCGTTACAATCCAATTTTTCGGCACAGCCAGTGTCGCAGATTATGAAACTGCCCTGCGATCGGTTGGGTTCTTGAACCTGTCGGATCTGCCAGAAACTTCGACCCGAACCGTCACGGTATCAGCAACAGATGGATTGGCGACGTCTCTAATTGCAAGTGCAACAATAGATGTTCAGCGCGTCAATGATATCCCCGACACGCTTGACGATGGGCTCTTCACATTCGACGAAGACACCTCCATCACCATCGCCCCGGCAACTTTACTGGCAAATGATTCTGACAAGGATGGCGACGTTTTGACCATCACTTCGGTGCAGAGTCCGGTAAACGGTTCGATCATCACCGATGGTTTTGGCGATTTTGTATTCACCTCCAACTCAAATTATTTCGGACCGGCATCTTTTACCTATACGGTTGACGATGGTGCGGGAGGTACACGCACCGAAATCGTAAATTTGATGGTCACGTCCGTGAATGACCAACCGGTCATTACTTTGGATACCGGCAGCGGTGATGGCAATTACGCCTTTACCTACACGGAAAATGATCCGGCAACTGATATCGTGTCGGCAAGTCTGGTGTTGCAGGACGTTGATCATGCCAACCTGAACAGCGCCAGCGTCGTTCTAACCAATGGTCAGATTGGCGACATACTGGAACATGGATCGATGCCCGCCGGGATCACTGCAACAGTCGTGCCCGCCACTGCATTGACCAGTACGGGGTCGATCACAGTGACATTGAGTGGGACGGCTTCGCTGGCAGAGTATGAAGCCGCGCTGAAACTTGTGACCTACCGGTCGCTGACCGATGCCCTGTCCACAATTCCCAGAATATTGTCCATCTCCGTAAATGACGGCATTGATGATTCCAATGTCGGCACAACGACAGTGACAGCAATTGCGGTCAACGACGCACCGGTTGCAGTCGATAATGCATTGACGCTGAATGAAGATACGCCACGGATAATTTTGCCCGCGGAATTGCTGAGCAATGATAATGATCCCGATCTGGACGTGATGACCATCACGTCGGTCCAATCTCCGGTCAACGGGACCGTGATTTTGAATGGGGACAGTACAATCACCTTCACGCCGTCGGCAAATTTCTTTGGCCCGGCATCGTTCACCTACACAATAGACGATGGCAACGGTGCTCAGGATACAGCAACGGTCAATCTGACGATCAATCCCGTCAACGACCCCTCAGTGGTAGATCTGGACACAAGTGTTGGCGGTTCGGGTTATTCAACGGCTTTCGTGGAAAATGCCTCAGCAGTCGCCATTGTTGATCCGAGCATTCAGATCACAGATGTAGACCATACCAGCCTGACCGGTGCTTCGATCACACTGACCAATGGTCAAACGGGCGACCAGATGCTGGTTGGCGCATTGCCGGGCGGAATTCTGTCAAGCATCAGCCCATCAGGAGCGCTGACATCGGCAGGTACCGTGACCGTAACTCTTTCTGGCGGCGCTACTCTTGCTGATTATGAAACCGCGTTACTGGCAATCACCTATATTTCGATATCTGACGATCCCGGCAACGTGGTGCGTAGTATCGATATCACGGTCAGTGATGGTGTTTCCACTTCGACAGTCGCCAGTTCCACAATTGCTGTGACACCCGTCAACGATGATCCGGTGGCGGGCGCCGATGGTGCTTATACGTTTAACGAAGACACGAATTTTGTGATTGGTGAAGCGTTGCTGTTAGCCAATGACAGCGACATCGAAAATGACAGCCTGTCGGTCCAGTCGGTCCACACTGCCGTCAACGGGACAGTGTCACTGGCAGGTGGCAGTGTTACTTTCATACCCAACTTGGATTATTTCGGCCCGGCCTCCTTTGACTATACAGTTGACGACGGCAATGGTGGAACTGATACAACCACTGTCTCTTTGATTATTACCGCGGTTAATGATGCACCCGCAGTCGATCTTGACGCCGGAGCGGCTGGAACGACCTATGTAACATCTTACATCGAGAATGCTGCAGCAATCGGCGTGGTTGATCCAAGCGTGTTCATTTCCGATGTAGATGGAACAAATTATACAGGCGTCACTCTGAATTTAACCAATGGTCAGGCGGGCGACTTTCTCAATGTAAGTGGCTTGCCAGCAGGCATTAGTGCGGTGGTGACGCCGGCAACAGGTCTGGCGGTCGCGGGTTCAATCAACGTTCAGTTGACCGGCAGTGCAAATGCAATTGACTATCAAACAGCCTTGCAGGCGATAACGTTTGAATCCTTTTCAGACAGTCCCGGAGCCGCTGTGCGCACAATCTCTGTGATTGCCAGCGATGGCCTGAATGATTCCGTTGCCAGCCTGACAACAATTAATGTGATGCCGGTCAACGACATTCCAGTTGCTCTTCCTGATGGCACATTCTCGTTCAATGAAGATGAAGTATTCACCCTGCCTCAGGCGACATTGCTGGCAAATGACAGTGACGCCGACGGCGATACATTGATCATCAATTCTGTGCAGGCAGCGGTAAACGGCAGTGTTATTCTTGATGGGGGTGGCAATGTGGTGTTTACCCCAACACCTGCCTATTCAGGTACGGCTTCTTTTACCTACACGGCCATGGACCCCAGCGGTGCGACCGACACTACGACTGTCAATCTCAATATTCTGATTCTCAATGACGCGCCGATAGTTGATCTGGATTTCAGCGCTGCCGGCAGCGGCTTCACAACTGCCTACACCGAAAACGCTGCTGCCATCTCTATCGTCGATGGCGATGTGTCGATCACCGACGAAGATAACGTCACTGCAGCGTCCGCCACCGTAACTTTGACCAATGGCCAGGTCGGAGACCTGCTGCAGGCCGGCCCATTACCGGGTTCGATCACTGCGAGCATTGTACCGTCCACCGCACTGACCGTTCCCGGATCGATTACCATATCCCTGAGCGGAATCGCATCACTAGCCGATTATCAAATCGCATTTCGGGCTTTGACATATTTCTCGACATCTGAGGATCCCAGTACTGTAAATCGCAATATCGAATTTGTTGTCAATGACGGCGAAGATGATTCCATCGTGACGGCGACGACAATTGCCGTCACCCCAGTCAATGATGCTCCAATGGCGGTTGATGACGGCGTCCCCGTCGCAATTGTTGTAACCGAAGACGTTCCGGCCACGTTCAATCCTGTAGCGAGCAACGATTTTGACTTCGAAGGCGATACGTTGACGATTACACAAATCGACGGCAATGCGGTGGCACCTGGTGGTTTTGTTAATCTTGGCCTCGGGCGTGTTGATCTGGCTCCTGACGGCACCACTTTGACCTATGCTCCACCACTTAACTATTTTGGGCCGGTCGCATTCTCCTACACAATCAGCGATGGAGTGCTGACCGACACTGCAGCAATCAACCTTGATGTCCAACCGGTCAATGATGCACCCGTTGCGGTGGATGATGGGCCAGTTGTACTGGTTGAAGACGCATTTGTTTTCTTTGATCCGGTATTGGCAAATGATAGCGATGTTGAAGGTGATACTCTGTTGATCCAATTGATCGATGGCCAGTCCATTATGCCCACAGGCAGCGTTACTATTGCCAGTGGTACAATCACATTGGGGGCAGATGGCCGCACGCTTGAATATGTGCCCAACGCCGATTTCAACGGGCCAGCCATTGTCAGTTACGTCATCCATGATGGCCAGACGACAGCAACCGCCAATGTTACTTTCGATGTAACCGCCGTGGATGATCCGATAACCCTTGTCACCACACCGCCCGATGTAACGTTTAACGACAGTGACATTATTAGTCTGCCGATGGCCGGGTTCTTTGATGATCCCGACGGTGATGCGCTGGTCTATAGTGCCAGTGGCCTGCCGACCGGCATTACCATTGATTCTGGCAGCGGTGTGATCAGTGGCGCGCTTGACTCATCCGCCTCTCAAACCGGCCCCTATGTGATAAGTGTTTCGGTCGATGACGGTGTAAGTTCGGTCGTATTCACCGGGTTCAGCATCTCTGTGCTTAATATTGCGCCGGTGGCTGCTGCCGACCAGACAGTTGCAATTAATGAGGGTGAGGCTCTCAATCTGGACATGTCTGCTCAGTTTAGCGACGCCGACAATGACGCCATCACCTATACGGCCACTGGTTTGCCGACCTGGGCTGGAATTGACCCAGTTAGCGGTGTGATCAGCGGAACTGTTCCGCCGGACGCCTCCCTGGGTGGTGCATTTGTTGTCACAGTAAGTGCCGATGATGGCGATGGTGGTGTCGCATCTGTCGACATGACCATCGATCCACGCAATGTCGCTCCGGTTGCCACAGCTTCCATCGACGATATTCGCGTGCGCGAGACGGAATTGGTCGATATTGATGTTGGCACTTTGTTTGTTGATGGTGGCCTCGACAGTGATTTGATCACCTTGTCGGTGACTGGATTGCCCGCCGGTGTCAGTTTCGATCCAATCCTTGCACGCATTTCTGGCGTTGTCGCTGCTGGTGCCAGTGCCCAAATGACAAATTTGATCAATATTACAGCGGATGACGGGCAAGGAGGAACTGCTCAGGTTCAATTCAATATATTGGTCATCAATGATTCGTTGATCGAAGTGGAATCGCCATTCGCCACGTTTGACGATCTGATAGAATTTGAACCAATTGACGAAACTCAGGACGACCAAATCAACGATCCCCTGACCACCGTGATCGACGATATTGCCGAACTTAACGGCACGACCAGCCTCGATCGCTCCACGGGCATCATCCTGTCTACTATCGAGGGCATTGAGCCGTTGCAGGAAGCCACTTTGTCTGGATCCGACGCGGGCATTCCCGATCAGGTAGACGCCATGGATCGCATGGCGAACTCGACCGATTGGCTGCGAGACTCGGGGCACCAAGGCAACGGTGATTGGAGTGTTGCCGGAACATTTGGCTACATGGCCCTGACCGATGGCATAATACTTGAAGGTGATGTTCACAGGGACGAACGTCTGCAGCGGCTAACCATTCAGGCAGAAAACCGTCAGGGCGCTCTGTATATCGAATTGGATAACCAGCTTGATCCACAGCGGGATGGACGAACTGTCACAACAACATTTTTCTATGATGGCAGCGAGCAATTGCCGGATTGGATGAAGTTGGTACGCGAAGGCTTTATCTCTGCGACCCCACCACAGGATATCAGCGAAATTTCACTGCAGGTTGCGATCATTCTGGATACCGGTAACGAGCTCAACAAGCATGTGGTGATCGATGTTACCTCAGGTGCAGTAATTGACGTCGAAAACAGCCCAGATGATCTGCCTGTGGCCGAACGTGAGCCTGAAGATTCTGAAACAACCGATTCGCAACCACCCGAATTGAATTTGGGCGATATCCGAGGATCTATCAATCTGCATGATCAACAAGGTTGAGAACAGCTCGGTATCCAGTCTTGATTGAAGGTTGTTTTCCGCAATTTTTATTGCAGAATTATGCCAGCCAATTTTGAACGACAAAAAGCTTTAGATTCAACTGTGTTGCAGCGAATTGCGTGGGATTTTTATAGTAAAAAATTGATAAATATTTGGGGGTGTTAAGTCTTCGTTAGGCACAAACACAGATATTAGGCGGGACCGCGAATTCTGTGTGAAATGGTTAACAGAATGTCGGGGAAATTAGCGTTGCGAGGAATAAATTGTGAAGCGTATCCTGCTCTCCGCCATGATGGCATTAAGTTTATCAGCCTGCACGGTTATACCAAAGCCGTTGACAACGGGAGCTCTCACCAGTTTTGCCGACAATAAGCTGGACGAGGTTACCTCGGATCAGGAACCTGTCGCCGAAGCGGTCACCCTGTATCAGGCAATGGCTCGCGCCTTACTTTACAATCTTGATTTCCACGTTGAACTATATAATGAAGCCCTGGCCAACAAGCAGTTGGCAACAGCTCGGTTGGAAACCCTGCCAAATCTAGTTGCCTCTGCAGGTTATGTAGGACGCAACAATGATGGTGGTAACGCTTCATCGTCCGAATTCCCAGACCGCGAAAAATTTCAAGAAGACATTACCCTGTCCTGGAATATTCTTGATTTTGGCCTATCGAAAGTCCGCGCCGAACAAGCTGCCGATGAAGTTCTGGTAGCGCGCGAAAAGCGCCGCAAGATCATCAACCGGGTCATTGAGGACGTCCGCACCGCCTATTGGCGTGCGGTGTCGGCCGATCGTCTTGTTGTCGGCCTGCGCAAACTGGAAGGTCGGGCTCAAAGAGCCTTGAAGAATTCCGCCTCTCTGCAAAAAGATGGGCAAACTTCGCCACTGACTGCTTTGACTTATCAGCGTGAACTGGTTGAAATTCAGCAGCGCATTCAGCGTCTGCAAAAGGACCTGTCACTGGCAAAAATTCAGCTTGCAGCTCTGATGAATATTCGCCCAGGTGAGCAATTCACACTGGCCCAGCCTGCCCGCCGCGCAACCAGCACTGAATTGCAATTGTCCAATGAAGAAATGGTCTATGCAGCTCTGGAAAATCGTCCGGAGATTCGAGACATCCAGTACAAGCTGCGGATCAATGAAAAAGAATCTAAAAAGGCATTGCTGGAACTGCTGCCTTCGGCAAACATTTTTGCCGGCGCCAACTGGGATTCCGACCAGTATCTGTACAATACCAATTGGGTGGGCTGGGGTGCCAAGGCAACATGGAACCTGCTAAATGTTTTTAAATACCCTGCCAAAAAGCGGCTGGTAAAAGCCAAGGATGAAACCCTTGAAGCGCGCGCCCTGGCTGTAACAATGGCGATCATGACCCAGGTGCATGTCAGCACGGTGCGTTATGGCCACTCCAAAAAGATTTACCGAACAGCGGCTAAACATTTCAAAATCCAAACCGGCATCGTCAAACAAATTCGCTCCAGTTTTGCTGAAGGCCAGGCCAGCGAGCAGACGTTGATCCGCGAAGAAATGAATACGCTTGCCAGCCAGGTTGCTTCTGACATCGCCTATGCCGATCTGCAAAATTCCTATGCAAATATTTATGCCTCAATGGGCATCGATCCCTATGCAGATGATTTGCGGGCAGATGACAGCGTCGACGGCTTGGCTGATGCACTACGTCAGGTGTGGATTGAACGGGGAGACACTTCGGGTTCATCACGCGCCCGACGTGCGGCCAAAGCCCACGTGGTGACAGGTTCCGTTAAAAAGGTAGGCGATCCGAAATCCGTGGATCCTATCGTTGCTGAAACACATGGCTGGACCGCCTTGGAAGTCAAATCGAAATACGATTCAGAAATCGTGCATGTTGAAAATAAACCCAAATCTTCATTCTGGAAGAAGTTGCGGAACGGTGGGAACCGCACGACCATGTTGAACCGTGAGAACCAGAACTAGATGTTGGCAGATACGCTGGGCGGCGCCGGGCATGGCGTCATAAAGGACCATTGAAATGAAAATCAAAACCGTTTTTTCTCTCTTTTTGGTGGCTGGCCTGATCTCCACTTCCTATTCCGCTCTGGCAGGTAATGCGTCCAGCGCGGTTCAAAAAATGACCCAGCGGGATCGGGAAATTCTGTCCAAGGCAGAGTTTGGCATCGATATGATGATCACCGGCACGGTCAAATCCGAAAACGATTTTGACGCTCGTGGCGTTGTCATTCCCAATGCAGAAGTCACGCTGGGTGCAGGTGTTGCTGCTCAGATCAAGGTGATGCCGTTCAAGGCCGGAGAAGAATTTCGCAAGGGTGAATCACTGGTGATTTTTGATTGCGCGCGGCAACATGCCGACCTGCGTGGCGCGAAAGCTAATCTGACCAAGGCCAGCTCTCACCACCGTGGCAAAGTTCGGTTGAAATCGCGTGGCGCTGCCGGGGCTCAGGAAGTCCGTGATGCAGCTGCCGACATGGCCGTCGCGAAATCCAATGTCGATGGTCTGACCGAAGTTATCGGTCTGTGCAAGATTAATGCGCCATTTAATGGTCGCGTTGTTGAACGTCATGCCCAAACGCACGAAATTCCAGCCGCCAACGCACCGATCATGACGGTTGTGGATGACAGCACGCTGGAAGTCGATTTGATTGTGCCTTCAACGTGGCTACGCTGGGTGCGTCCTGGCACTCGGTTTCAGTTTGACGTTGACGAACTTGGACAATCCTATACCGCACAAGTAGACCGGCTTGGAGCCAAGGTTGACGCCGTCAGCCAGACAATCAGGATCACTGGTACATTTGTCGTCCACCCGGGCAATGTCCTGACGGGAATGAGCGGCACCGCAAAATTTGACCCACCCACCAATTAGTCTGACAGCAGGCGCAGGGTTGAGCTGACGCGCTCGCCGGTTGCCCTCGCCCGCATGACCCGGAATTTGAAACATCTATGTCGCAGTCTCAGGCCAAACAGTCATCCCGCTCCCAACAGCCTGATCGATCAACCAACAGCGATGCTGTTGCCGGCTCCGGTGTCGACACTGCTGCGATCGCCGCGGCTAACGCTGCTAATGCAGCTGCGGTAAAAAATCGAGGCTCGTCGTCCTCTCGGTCAACCCAGACTGCACAGGTCAATCCCGCAGCGAACCGGTCTGGCGTCAATGGACCAGGTCCCAGCCGGGCACGAGAATCCGACATTGCCAATGCGTTGTTGAACCTGGAACGGGAAGCACGCAAAGCTGAGACCGAAGCCGAACTCGGCTATCTGATGGTCAATGGCTCAAGAGTTGCAGTGCAGTATCGTCAGGCACTTTTGGTAATGCGTGCAGGTGGTGCAAAACACCGGGTTGTCGCCGTTTCATCTCTTTCAGCCATTGATCGCAACTCGACATTCATTCGGTGGGTCGAACGGCTAGCCAAACTAAAGCTAACCGGTGAGGATACAGCTAAAGTCGTCTCGTTTGATGTACGCGCCGAAGCGGCCAGTGATGATCTAGACGCTAGCAGTTATCCCTTTGCCAATGTGGCGTTTGTGCCGTTGCAACTGCGTGACGGCACGGTATTTGCGCACCTGATGTTTACCCGTGAAGGAGATTGGGATGAACGCAGTTTGGTGGCTGCTGCACGTCTTTGCGAAACATTTTCGCATTCGTGGGAAGCGCTGACAGGACCAACGCAGGTCAAGCGCAAGATGCGTTCTCGCAACTTACTTTGGATTATCAGCGGAGCGGCAATCATGGCTGCAGGTTTTTATCCTGTTCCGCTGTCGGTTTTGGCTCCCGCAGAAGTATCACCGACTGATGCATTCATTGTTGCCTCACCCGCAGACGGAGCCATTGAGTCGATCGAAGTTGATCCCAATTCCACGGTCGCGGAAGGACAATTGCTGTTCACCTTTGCAGACACCGACTTGCGCAATCGAGTCAAACTTGCTGGTCAGGCGGTCAGAGTTGCGGAGGCCAGATATCAGCAGAGCCTACGCACGTCATTTTCAGATTCCCGCGCCAAGCGGGAATTATCGATTGCCCAGTCCGAGCTGAAGTTAAAGGCCAGTGAGTATGATTTTGCCCAGGAGCTGTTAAAAAATGCGCGGGTGACTGCAGGGGCATCCGGTCTGGTCCTGTTTGCAGATAAGGAAACCTGGACAGGACGCCCGGTTTCAGTTGGCGAACGCATCATGCGCATAGCCGATCCATCCAAGGTGGAGGTTGCAATCAACCTTCCGGTTTCTGACGCAATAATTTTGCAGGAACAGGCACGGGTCGAACTATATCTCGACAGCAACCCGCTCAAACCGGTCAAGGCATCGGTTTCCAGCGCAAGCTTTCACGCCCGGACCGATGGTGACGGGGTTTTGTCATATCGGGTGCGGGCCGATTTTGCAGCAAATCCGGAACAGACACCACCGCGCATTGGTTTGCGGGGAACCGCAAAAGTATATGGCGACAAGGTGAAGCTGGGATATTATCTGCTGCGCAAACCCATTTCGGCGATTCGGCAATGGACGGGCTACTAAAAGATCCTCAACAGGAGGACGCGGCGCTCCCTATTCTCAGGGATGATCTGGAGATCGTGCCGGCTGCAGCCCAGACCAATGGCGCGCCCGCCTGGGTAATATTTGATCCTGTATCCAACCGCTATTTTGAAATCGGCCGGGAATTGCTCGACATGCTAATGCTTTGGCGGGCTGGTAGCGTGCAGGGCCTTATGCGACGCATCAATGCCGAATTCGGCAGGAACGTCACCAAGGAAGAAATCAGTGATGCAACTCATTTTTTGATTTCAAATGCGCTTGTCAGGGACATTCCCGGCAACGATTACAAGACCATGGCGCAGAAGAATGAATCCGCGAAAAAGTCGTTTTTGACCACCGCAATGCATTCCTATCTGTTTTTCCGCGTCCCACTGTTTCGTCCTGACAGGATATTACGGACGACATGGTGGATGGTCAGCCCGCTATTTACGCGAACCGCAGTTTGGATTTTCGTTCTGCTTGGCATGACCGGGCTCTATCTAGTCTCCCGACAATGGGAACAGTTTACCGGCACATTTCAATTCATGCTTTCCTGGCAGGGAGCCATGCTCTACGGAGCAAGTCTGGTTGTCGTAAAGTCTCTGCATGAATTGGGCCATGCCTTTATGAGCGTACGGTACGGACTGCGGGTGCCAACCATTGGCATTGCCTTCATGGTGTTGATGCCGGTGCTCTACACCGATACCAGCGGAGCCTGGACATTGCGCTCCAGACGTCAACGACTGATGATCGATGGGGCTGGAATATTTACCGAACTCATCCTGGCGTCGTTGGCAACTATCTTGTGGGTTTTTCTGCCCGAAGGGGGATTGCGGCTGTGCGTATTTGCGGTGGCGACCACATCGTGGATCACTTCGTTGGCAGTCAATCTCAATCCACTGATGCGGTTTGATGGATACTATATTCTCTCAGATACGCTGGGATTTCAGAACCTGCAGAACCGCAGCTTCGATATGGCCCGCTGGCGGCTTCGCGAACTGTTGTTCGGGCTGGGCGAACCGGCGCCGGAGGTTCTTTCTCCGCGCATGCGTCGACTGGTCATCCTGCATGCCTGGTGCACCTGGATTTATCGTTTCTTCCTGTTTTTGGGTATCGCGCTGCTGGTCTACACATTCTTCATCAAGGTTATCGGGATCATCTTGTTCGTCGTTGAAATTCTCTGGTTCATCCTGTTACCGGTCTGGCGCGAGATGAAATTTTGGTGGTCTCTTAAGGGGCAAATTATGTTTTCAAAACGCTTTTGGTTTTCTTCGCTTGCAGCCACCGGTCTGACGGTTTTGGCAATCATCCCTTGGTCGACACAAATCACCATACCGTCACTGATGACAGCAAAACAGGAAAGGTCCCTGTTTGCGTCATTGCCGGCACGCATTGTGCGACTTGATCTTGTTGAAGGCGGTGCAGTTGAAAAAGGCGAAATTCTGGTTCGCCTGCAGTCGCCCGAGTTGGATCGCGATCTGGTCCTGGCAGGTGAACGCAAACTGTTGTTGGAAACCCGTATCGATCGGTCTGGTTCTGATGATCAGGACAGGGCGTCATTGATAGTTTTGACCAATGAACTGGAATCCGTCAGGGAAGAGATCGAAGGTCTTGAACGCGTAAGCGAAAAGTTGGTGATCCGTGCGCCTTTTGCAGGCACCATTATCGACGTTGATCCTGAGTTACATGTAGGTCTGTGGATCAATACAAACTCGCCGCTTGCCATGTTGCAGTCTCAACAGGCCCCCCGCATCAAGGGCTATGTCAGTGAACAAAATGTCTTCCGTTTTGCCGTTGGCACGTCGGCGCGCTTCGTTCCTGATAACCTCGAACTACCGATCATCACGGCCATCGTATCAAACATCTCTGAAGTGAGCTCTCAGCAGTTGGATGAGCCCTATTTGGCGCTGCCATTTGGTGGGTCTATAGCAGTTGAGGAAGCCAAGAAAGACGAACTTCGACCAATGGAGGCTGCTTATTCGGTGGGCCTTGAACCGAATTTTGAGGATAATCTGCCCCACCCGAAAATGGCGGTGCGCGGTGTGGCGATCCTGGAAGGTGAACCTCAGAGCTTCTATGAACGTGCCAAATTGCGGGTGCTGAAGGTGTTGGTGCGTGAACTCGGCGCCTGAACTCGCCGCCTGAACGGTTGTAGCAAGCAATATCCGAGCAAATGTTGGATTTTTGTCCCACCCTGCCTATATTGTTCAAACAATAAGGAAATAGATTGATAGCTGATTCCATTGTTTCAGATTTTATCTGGAGCAAATTGGAATTCTGCAGAAATAATGTTGTTGGTACGGGTGAGATTTCCGTTAAGCCAAATACTGTTCAGGGAAGGAAATCACCATGTCCGATATGACCAAATTTGACCGTGAAATTGAAAAAACCCGCGCAAACGTTGAAGACATGCGCGGCAAGATCGAACAAAGCGGTGTTCTGCTTGAAGAACTGGCCAAATCTGAGTCGATTGGTGACGCCGATTTCGACATTGAAAACGCCCGCATCGACGACGTGCTGCGCCAGCAAAAGGCGATGGAAGGCAATATTGCAGATCTGATCATCGGTCTGGAAGATGCAACCAATGTTTTTGGTGCTGAATTTGAATCGATGAAGAGTTTTACTGCCTGGGAGAGCTTTGTCGGTATTTTTTCAAAACAACGGGCCCAACGCATGCGCACAGACCGGGTTCGCAACATGTCACTTGCAGGCAACCTGCAGGAGTTGTTGACCAAATCTGATACGATCACTGGAATTCTGAAAAATCAGGAAGATATTCTCAATCAGCGATACGATACGTCAGAAGCCAGTCTTCGGTCGGTTATTGAGCGTCGCAAGGAAACCGTCTCCCAGTTGGAAACGACCCAAAACCGCATTGAAGAACTGAATCCGATGCTGATGGATCTGGAAAACCAGATTTCCGTCGCCACTGATCAAAAAAAGCGCACTGATCTGGAAGGAGAGCGTTCTAAACTGGCAACAGAATATAATGCCATGCAGGCCAAGGAGCAGGAATTACTGGCCGAAAGTCAGACGCTTGAACGCTATACGTCGATGTTCCAGACATTCGTCGATTCGCTGAACAACCAAAAAGCTGCCCAGGCGACACTGATCAACAAGCTTTCCATAGATACAGAACAACGTATTGTTCTGTATAAAGCACTTGAAGATTCGTTGAAGACTGCGGCCCAACAAGACGTTGCGCACAAAATCAACACATTGGGTAATCAGGTGGATACGGCGGCAGAAAGCACCATGGCCGGTATCGGTGCAGCAGCTCAAAGTCATATCGGGGACCTGCTTGAAATGCATGAAAAGAACATGGTCTCTACAAAGGATATCCAACGGCGCAAGCAATTGGCCGATGACGCATTTGCGCGGCGCTTTCAGGAAGTCTTGGATAAGCACAACAAGGCCGAATATATCGGCCAGGCGTAGTCGTGACGTCGGACCATGGTGACGACTGATAACCAACAGCAAAGCCAGCCTGACACCGTTGGCCGATATTTCCGCGCCATTGATGCTGCACTCGATGGTCTGGACACCTATCTGCGTGAAGATGATTCACCGCTCTACAATCATGGGCTGATTGGTAGTGTTCTGACCGGGTATATCGACCGGCTGAATCACTCGTTCAGAGCCTGGGAAAACCGCATTTCCTTTGCCGAGAGATTCAGGATCAATCAGGCAGAAAGCGGCTATCCCCTGTATCGCAATGTGCTGGATTTGGATAACGACGCCAAAACTGCGGGCAAGCAATTAGCTGAGATGCCGCCAGCCGATACGCTGCGGCAGGACATGGTTGACTATATATTGTTGAAGAAAAAATTTCCCGGTGCATTGCAAAAGGCAATGGCCAAGCGACTTTATCTGGAAGAAGTGCTGGACGGAGATGTGTTTCAGCCATTTATCCTGCCCAAAACAATAAAAGTGTCCGTCAATTCGAAGACGGGAAGACCCTTCTATGTGGTGCACTGGGGAACTTTCGACGGCAGCGCCAATCTGCCGATGGTCTATATCGCTGTGATCGAAGATTCATCGAAGAGCATGCAAAAACTGCTGATGAATGGTGACCGGCTCAAGAAGGATCTGGACATTCCGTTTCCCATCGAAGGCTTGCTCAATCCGGAACTGGCGCATCAATTCGATGACTTTTGCGAAAAGAATTCAGCCTACGGTCTGACGTTGGCGACCATTGCCGACAATATGGACCGTGATTTTGAGTTCCTGCATCCGGTGCAATTGCGGCGCATTGTGATGGGGCCGTTCTATTCTGCAGGGGTCACCAGTCATGGGCGAATCGTTGAGAATATTTTGGAACAAGTCAGCCGTGAGGAAAATGCATGGATGCTGACATGGACAGTACAGGAGTTGTTTTCGGTATCGGAATCCGCCGCTAAGTGGGGCCTGTGGGGGTCGACGCCGGCCAAGCAGACCTATCACATAGAAACCAATGATCTTGAGGCTGTTCAACAGGGCGTCAGCGCCTATCAGCGACACGCATTAATTCCCCATGAGGCCTATCAGGCAATATATGCCAGCGGCAAAACCGAAGCTGTTTTCACCGGTTACAGCACTCACGTAATTTCCGGCAGCCAGGTATTGAGAGATTTTTAGATATGGATATTGGTCTGACCACATTACGTGAATCCGAGATTGAAACGCATCGTGCGGTTGCCCAGTCACTTGTGACCAATTTTGTGCAGGTCAAAACCGGAAAAACCGAAAGCCAGACCGAAATTGCCGGCACCCGCCGCCGCTTTGTCTCCACCGTTTCCACCGCCGGCACTAAACACACCCACAAAGTTGAGTTCACTAAATCCATCGCCACCATCAATCCCGAAGATGGATTGTTGTCGCTGGCACAGCACGGTCTGTTGTTCAAAACCAGAAGGGCTTTGGCGGTTGCCTTGGCAATCGGTGACAAGTTTGCTGAGCAGACCGGTCTGGACGCCTTAACGCGCAAGAATCTGGCGGGCGACTTGTCGGGTGAGGAAATGGACCGGTTTCGCGCCTTGGTTGAATCGTCTGCCTATATTGCTGCATTTTCAGCTGCCGCCTATTTGTTGCAAATGCTGCCGGAGGAGGGTGAACCTGCCAATGATGTCGGCGAACCTGACTTCCTTTTTGACACGCCGCAGGACGCGCTGAAAGGATTGATCGCCTGTATTGATGAGGCTATCCAGTCCTGTTCCGACGATCAAACCATGACCGCCCGCGCGCGTGAATCTGTGCGCCTGTCTATGGATGAGTTGCTGCAAAGGCGAGCTCGGTTCGGGGCATTGGGAAGTTTTGAGCAGGTGCATTTGCGCCTGGAAAGCGATGGGTTCGAGCTGAACGGTTTTGATGTGGCGCCAGGAGCGAAGCGTTCCAGACTGGTGATGCAGTTCAAACAACCGAACGAAATTATCGGCAACCACATTGCCAAGTATCAGGCCATCAAACTGTCAAAAATGTTGATGGCCTACGATTTTGAGCGGCAAATGAACCCATTTGTTGAACTGGGCGGGTTCCTGTTCACCTTCATCGGTGACGGTTCACCGGGAACAGGCAAGACGATCCTGATCCAGATGATTGCCGGAATGATCAACGACTATTGTCAGGTGGCCGGATACGGCTTCACTTACGAGAATTTCGGAGTTGACCAGATTTCCTCCTATCAGGGAAAGTCCGGTCAAAACTGCAAACAGTTTGTCACCAATGTGTTGAACAGCAAGACGATCGGTTTTGGCACGGTAGATGATATCGACCAGGTGGCTGCCAAACGCTCTGACGATCGGGCCTCCGCGGGCCAGCAGGAAGTGACTGCTGTATTGATGGAGAGTTTTGCTGGTGCAAAAACCGTCGTGCGCGGAAATTGTGCTTTCGGCATGTTCTCCAATTATCCGGAAAATGTAGACGATGCGTTGCGCCAAAGGGCTGGTGCTCGCTGGCTGGTGGACGGACCTCAAACCCGCGATGACTACATTGATATATTTGCACTTCTGGCAGGAAAAAACCACAAGATTCCGCTGGGCGATCATGACTTGTTTGAAGCGCAGGTGATAAAAAAAGCAGTTAGTGAGGCCTATGCCGACCTGTCCAAACCACAGGAACAGGGCATGGTCATTGTCTACGACCGGTATATGAACGATGTTGGAGAGCCGAAGACTTTGGCCGATATTGGCAGTTATCTCCACATGATCAAAAGAGCCGAGCCGCGCTTTACCGGTCGCGCCATCAAGAATATTACCGATGCCATCAAGATGCGGGCGATGGACATCGAATTGCCGGACGTGTGGTTTGAAACGCCTGAGGTATTTATGCACAAACCATATGATGCCAAGCGAGACATGATTGCCGAACTGCGTTCACCCTTCACGATGGATATGGTGATGCAGGAGATCAACCGCTACGCTGACTCAGAATTCCGCTATACCGACAAATCGGACAGTGCTGCTGTCGAAGAAATAATTCGCCGCGAGCGCCAACGGGAGCGTGCGATTGTTGAAATGGAAGCCATGAAGAAGGACGGGCGCTGGTGAAACTGCTGGAAGAATCTGAACTGATCTTCGGTCGCATGATGCCGGTTGTTGAGCCGCATCTGATTGAGCGTTATAATCAGGCACTGTCGGGCTTTGGCCTGAAAGAGACCGGGCTAACGAAATTTCGCATCGACATGACGGGTTTTTCTCCAGAAGTGGCTGAGGAACTTGACGATCCGCAATATCTAGATCCACACGGTATCAATCGGCGATTTATTATCTTGTCTCCCAACCAGGTAAATTTGCCTGTGGTTCACACAGCTTTTTCCAACACCGGAAAACTGATGCATCAGTTTTTTGAAGGTAACGCCAAAGCCATCAATGCGCTTACCATCAAGGATGTTGTGTATGGCGAGATCGAAGACCCCATTCTGGAAGCTCATGATATTGAAGACCTGTTGTCGATCGAACAGGTCGAGTTCAAGGTGTTTACCGGGCAGAATCTCGCCAAGCGAGCACTTGATCTGCGCCTCAAGATGGATCGACTGACCAAAGAACCGGACGCCTGGCGCGACGATGACATGCTTAATGAGATGGTCGCTTTGGCAAAGTCCACCGGTGATATTCGCACCAATGATTTGGTCCCCACCGAAGTGGTGTTTCGACACAACACGTTCTGGTCGAGCCATTTTGGTGGTGTTTATGTATTCATCGACGAGCGCGAGACGACAGTGATTGGCGATTCGTCGGCACCCGGGTTCCGCCGCAGCCGCCCCTGGCAGGTCAGTTATATCGACCGCAATGATCTCGATCTGGTTTATCGCTTTCTGGTGGACACAGGTCGGGTCGATATTCCGCGCGGCTCATGGATTGAACGCACCGGTTATCTCGATCACCGCATCGAAACGCTGATTACCATGCTGGCATTTCACAAGGCACCCAAACGCAAGCACAATCCAACCTCCAATCGCTGGTTAAAAAGCTGGGTGAATTCAAATACTTCACTTGTCGAAAAAGAGGGAACCTTGCCGTTCCTGCTATGGGCCAAACGCGAATATGAAGCCTGGGCCACGGTCGATCTGGAAGAAATAGATGCGCGTGGAAAGTTTATCCTTTCACGGGCCAAGCCCGGGCACGATGATCAGTGGCTGGTCAATCGGTTGATCTCAGATTACGTGCCGTTTGATTTTGTAACCCGCTATGTTTTCAACAAGCCTGCCTTCTATTCCGACTATGCCAAGTGGGGTGGCGGATTGAAGCAACATGTTGTCGAACGGGTGCAGGACACCTACTTGAGTAACAAATCACACTTCCGAACCAAGATGTTCGGCACGCACACATAATCTGTCGGGACCGAAAGTCGCCAATGTTAGATCCAATCGTCAATTTATTCGCCCGCATATTCAATCTGATCGGTCAGGGGATTGGTTGGTCGATTGCTTTGGGGCTTTGGCCGTTTGTGGCTTTTGGCAAGTGGTATACCAAGCGGGGCTGGATGCTGAAGTCAGGTGTCGGGTTGGTGGTCCTGTTTATTATCGCCAGTTATGTTTATCTTTTCGCCATCACTCAGTTCTGGCCTGGCTATGATCGCGATTATGCTCAAACATATGCCACCGAAACCGGAACACCTTCAGCAGGCACTACAATTAGCGGCGCAGATGATTCAGCAAAACGCTGTCAGCAGTCCAGCATTGTGCAGGCAACCGCCGATCTGATCGATTTCAACGTCAACCAGAATACCTGGATTCCTTCGACTCCTTTCGCCAAACTGGGCTTTTTCGGCATTCCCTGGAAAAACACGCCTTATTTTGACAACAAGGCGGCGTTCCAACTCGGCATCAACAAAGCGCTGCGCCGCACCACTATTGAACTGGTTGATCGTCTGGGTCGCGTTCGCGGCACATCCGGCATCAATCAAAACCTACAGGATGCGCGTACCAGCCTGGCCTATGACGAAGACAGCTGGTATTTCTCCCTCGACCCATTCGGTTTCCGCACCACCACCCAGTCCAACTATCGTCGGGCACAGAAAAAGCTCGCCGCGTTCAATCAGGAATTGCAGACTTGCGTCACCAACTTTGATGCCCGCCCGGATAATCTGCTGGAGTTTTTTGATCGCATCACCAAGGATATCGGATCGACGTCTGATATATTGCGCACCCGCATGGAGGCCAGCAATATGGGCTGGTTCGATCCCCGTGCTGATGACCGATTCTGGTTCGCCTATGGTGAGCTTTACGCCTATTCCGGCATTTTGGCTGCGGCCCGGACCGATTTCAGCGAAGTGGTTGCCAATCGTAATCTCGAGCAGATTTGGGTGCGCACCGAAGATCAGTTGCGTTCGGCCCTCAACTTGACACCTGGAATCATTTCCAACGGCCATGAGGCGAGCTGGATCATGCCAACACATTTGGCGACGATGGGATTTTATATCCTGAGAGTGCGCGCCAATCTGGTTGAAATGCGCGACGTTTTGGACCGCTAGTTAGTTGTGCAATTCTCATCAGTTGTCACCGTTTGATTTTTTTGCAGATCATTGAGTGATTTTCTGCGTATTTTTGGAAAATTGCAGAAAAAATCGATAATGTGAATCTGAAATAAATCCTAAATTTTGCCCTTACTTATTGTAAAGACATAATATTAGTCGATTTTTTATTGCAGTAGATTAATTAAAATTCATTTGATATAAACCTGCAGGTTAAGCATATTATAATAATTCTGCATGGCATGCGGAAATATAGACAAAGGTCATTGGTGCAGCGCGCGCTGGTAGGATACGGGCGCCACACGATACGTAGGAAAATGACCACGCCCGGGGGACGGGCGGTGACGAAGGGTCCGGGTGGTTGCAAAGTCGGCCGGACCCTTCGAAACACATTTGCCAGTCAACGTTTCACAAGATCACTTGCATGCAGACCCAGCCGGGGTTAGACATTTGTCCATGATGATGAAACGCAAAAATCTTTCTTCGTGGTGGGCTCGCTAAAGGCGGCCACGGGATAGTTTTGCAAAATGACCCTGACCGCCCAGTTTCCGGGCGGTTTTTTTATGTCCCGGTCTGGCAGTCAAACAGCGAGATGGCAGATGAACAGCACAGACCCCTTGTTTGAATTCACTACCAACGGTGGTGTCACAATTACCCGGCAGAGATTTTCGACATCCTACGCCAATGCAATTTCGTCTTATATCGACAAATTGGACAGTCGGCGGGGAGCGGTGTTTTCATCAAACTATGAATATCCGGGACGTTATACCCGGTGGGATACAGCCATTGTCGATCCGCCCTTGGGAGTCGTGTCGAAAGGACGTTCAGTAGCGATTGAGGCCTACAATGATCGAGGCATTGTCCTGCTGCAATTTATCGAGCCCGCGCTGCAGAACCATCCTCATTTTGATGCTGTTTCTCGGCGGGATCGAAGCATTGATATTCAGGTCAAACAACCAGACGGGGTTATATCTGAAGAAATGCGATCCCGGGGTCCTACGGTGTTCTCGGTATTGCGAATTATTGTTGACCTGTTCCGCAGTGACGCCGATCCGAATCTGGCGCTCTACGGTGCATTTGGCTACGACCTTTGCTTCCAGTTCGACCCGATCGACCTAAAACTTGAGCGCCCCGATGATCAGCGCGATATGGTGATGTTCTTGCCCGATGAGATTCTTGTGGTTGATCACCACGCCGCCGAGGCATGGCATGAACGCTATGATTTCGCCATCGGTGAATTTGAGACAACAGGTTTGGAGCGTGGTGGTGAAGATGTGCCTTTCGTACCAGCTTCCCAGGATCCGGGCAGGGGGGATCACGAGCCGGGCGAATACGCCCGTCTGGTTGAAAAGGCCAAAGAGAAATTCAAATGCGGCGATCTGTTTGAGGTGGTTCCAGGGCAGGTGTTTACCGAGCGTTGTGTCAATTCTCCCTCGGCAATTTCACGCAAGTTGAAACAGATCAATCCGTCTCCCTATTCGTTCTTCATAAATTTGGGCAGTGGCGAATATCTGGTTGGTGCGAGCCCCGAAATGTTTGTGCGCGTCGAGGGGCGACGCATTGAAACCTGTCCGATATCCGGCACAATCCGACGCGGCAAGGACCCGATTGAGGACAGTGAGCAGATTTTGAAATTGCTCAACTCTAAAAAGGATGAATCGGAACTGACCATGTGTTCCGATGTGGACCGAAATGATAAAAGCCGCGTCTGCGAACCTGGATCGGTGAAGGTGATCGGCCGTCGCCAGATTGAAATGTATTCCCGTCTCATTCACACAGTTGATCACATTGAAGGTCGATTGCTCAAGGGTATGGATGCTTTTGACGGATTCCTGTCACACGCCTGGGCCGTAACGGTCACGGGTGCCCCCAAATTGTGGGCGATGCGATTCATCGAGGAGAATGAAAAGAGTGCGCGGGCCTGGTATGGTGGGGCGGTGGGCATGGTCGGCTTTAACGGCAACATGAACACCGGCCTGACACTGCGCACCGTGCGCATCAAGAACGGTATTGCCGAAGTGCGTGCTGGTGCCACGTTGCTGTATGACAGCAATCCTGAAGAAGAAGAGGCCGAGACCGAGCTGAAAGCATCAGCCATGTTGACTGCCATCCGCGATGTAAGCCTTGGCAATGCGGCGGGATCGGGGCGAGAAACCGCCAGCGTTGGCGACGGTGTGCGCATCCTGCTGGTCGATCACGAAGACAGTTTTGTTCACACGCTGGCAAATTATTTTCGCCAGACTGGCGCTGCTGTGACGACCATACGTACACCGGTACCGACGGAGATGTTTGATCAGGTTGACCCTGATCTCGTTGTTTTGTCGCCCGGACCGGGAAACCCTAAGGATTTTGGCTGTGCTGCAACGATTGCCGAAACCCGCAACCGGAATATTCCTCTATTTGGGGTCTGTCTGGGGCTTCAGGCAATTGCTGAATCTTTTGGTGGCAAATTGGATCAGTTGGACGTGCCAATGCACGGCAAGCCCTCGCGGATTACGCTGCAGGATAATTCATTGCTGTTTTCCGGGCTCGACAGGAACACCACAATCGGACGCTATCATTCGCTTTATGCCAACGCAGAATCTTTGCCGGATGCAATGCGGATAACGGCGGAAACTGAAGATGGCATCATCATGGGCATCGAGCATCAAAGCGAGCCGGTAGCGGCCGTGCAATTCCATCCGGAGAGCATAATGTCACTGGGACAGGATGCGGGCATGCGCATGATCGAAAATGTTGTCGCCCATCTGGCGCGACGGCGTTGATATCAACCCGACAGCTGCTTTGTCATAAAGGTGCTGTTGGGGTCTTCTGCGTAATCGCCAAAGGGCGGACAGGGTGCATAGCCGAATTTGGTGTAGAGCGTGCGAGCCGGAACAAAACCATCCTGCGTTCCGGTCTCCAGGCTCAGTCGGGTGAGGTCCATCGATCTGGCGTGATCCTCAAGATGGGTTAAAAGTTTGGCGGCAATACCTTTCCCACGGGCGATCTTCGCCGTGTGCATCGATTTGATCTCTCCCTGCCCATCATGCATTTGCTTCAGGGCACCGCATCCCAACAGTTCGCCGTTCTCCCAGGCGGTCCAGAATGTAATATCCGGTTGGCGCAAACTGTCCAGATCGAGTGCGTGCACACTTTCGGGCGGCGACTGGGACCGCATTAAATCCAGATGGGCCTCCAGCAGTGCTGCTATTTCTGGACCGCGCAAATCATCAACTATGATTTTCATGATCAGTTCCAGTATCAGGCAGCAAGCGGTGGCAAGCCAGCGGCGTAACCCGACCGTTGCACGGAGCTGTCATGGGCCTTGCGGCCAAATACTTCACGCACCATCGGCTCAAAGAACTCCAGGCTTTCAGCCTGGTAATCAGGGTCAAAAGACGACTGGTCCCAACGTTCGCAAAACTCTGCACAGGCATCGAAACTGGGATGATCCTTAAACTGGTCCCGGGCGTTTCGGTCCCAGCCGTAATGGTGGCCATAATAAAGCATTTGAAAAATGCCATGATGTTCGACAACCCATGATACTTCTTCACGCACGAATGGGCGGATCACTTCTGCAGACATGCGGTCATGGTTTTGCGGAGCCAGCCCATCACCAATGTCGTGCAGCAAAGCTCCCACAACCCAGTCGATGTCTGCCCCTTCCCGGTGGGCACGGCTGGCAGATTGCAGGGCGTGGTCGAGCCGGGTGATTTTATAACCTTCCAAAGACACCTCTCCCTGACGGCGCAACTCAGCAACAACCCTGTCTGCAGTCATGCTCAGGAACGGCTTCTCCAATTCGTGCAGAAGTTCGTAATCTTCCAGAGTGCCGTGCTTCATTTCCGTGAAGCTGACAGTTGTTTCCTCGCTCATCGGCTTGTCCATCTCGCATAAAGGGGCGATCGCATGATCAATTGAATGTTTCCGGTACCACAAATTGACGGCCCGATTACGGGCCAATAATTCAGGCGAAACAGAAAATTTGTCAATCGGCAAAGATGCTTTGGATATGTGTGAGATCGGGATTGGCCGATTGTTACGCATAATCGTGAGTATGGCCTGTCATGCAGTTTTCAAGGGCGGACAACTGGAGGCATTAAATTTTCTCCTTGCATATTACTTAACATGTTAATAATATTTCTCTCAACAAGGAGTTTCTATGCCCCATCTCATCGTCGAACATTCTGCAAATCTGTCTGACCAGCATGACATGGCTGCCCTAGCCCGACGTCTAAGCAATGTTGTGGTTGCAACGGGTATTTTCCCGCTGGCAGGTGTGCGCGTACGTATGCACCCGATCGACACCTATTCTGTCGCGGACGAGCATCCCGACAACGCCTTTATTGCGGTCATCATGCGTATTGGTGCCGGTCGGGTCTTGGAAACCCGCCAAATGGGTGGGCAGGTTGTATTTGACCTGTTGTGCAACACATTCGCAGATACCATAGAGCAGGGCTATATGGCCGTCTCTGTCGACATCGAAATCAATGATCCGGACATGTCTTACAAACGCAATGGTCTGGCAGCACGTTTGAAAAGGGAAGCAAATTAATGTCTGAGCTGCAATCCAATCTAGATCGACTTGCCGGTCATCTGAAACAGTTTGAGGGCAAGGTCCTGCCGCATCGCATTAATGGCGAAGACGTGATCTCCAAAAAGACAATGGAGAGTCGCTCACCGGTGGATGACAGCGTCATTTGTGATGTCGCCGAAGGCTCTGCCGCGGATATAGACGCGGCTGCCAAGGCCGCTCATGCCGCATTCCCTGCATGGCGCGACATGTCGGGTAAACAGCGCAAGAAAGTTCTCCACGCCGTTGCTGATGCAATTGTTGCACGAGCTGACGAGATTGCACTGGTTGAAAGCTGGGATACTGGGCAGGCCATACGATTCATGTCAAAAGCGGCTTTGCGCGGTGCTGCTAACTTTCGCTACTTTGCCGATCGGGCTGAAGCTGCTCGGGACGGCCAAACGCTGCCTACTCCCGATCATATGAACATCACCACCCGCGCTCCCATTGGGCCAGTCGGAGTGATCACCCCCTGGAATACTCCTTTCATGTTGTCGACGTGGAAGATTGCGCCAGCACTCGCAGCAGGCTGCACCGTTGTCCACAAACCTGCCGAATGGTCGCCGCTGACTGCCCGTTTGCTGATAGAGATTGCCGAAGGAGCAGGTTTACCGAAAGGCGTGTGGAACATGGTCAACGGCATGGGTGAAGAAGCTGGAAAAGCTCTCACCGAACATCCAAGGATCAAGGCCGTTGCATTTGTCGGCGAAAGCTCAACCGGTTCTGCGATCATGCGGCAGGGGTCGGAAACGCTGAAACGGGTGCACTTTGAACTGGGTGGTAAAAACCCGGTTGTGGTGTTTGATGACGCCAATTTTGACCGAGCGCTGGATGCCGCAATATTCATGATCTATTCGCTGAATGGAGAGCGCTGCACTTCTTCTTCAAGGGTGCTGATTCAGGCAGGCATCTACGACCGCTTCGTAGCCGCGCTCGAAGCTCGGGTGCAAAAGCTCAAAGTTGGCCATCCGCTTGATCCGGCAACGGAAATTGGGCCGCTCATCCATCCGCGCCATCTGGCCAAAGTGACGTCTTATCTCGATGTCGCAAAAGACGACGGCGCGCGCATTGCGGTTCGCGGAGAGGCCGGAGAGTCTGCTGGATATTTCATCAATCCTACGCTGTACGCTGATGCCACTCAGGATATGCGGATTGCCCAGGAAGAAATTTTTGGACCAGTGCTGACGGCAATGAAATTTGGCGACGAAAATGAAGCACTGGAGATCGCCAATTCGGTAGCCTACGGACTGGCTGGCTATGTGTGGACAAATGACGTGACCCGTGCACTGCGCTTCAGCGAGGGACTTGATGCCGGCATGATTTGGGTCAACTCGGAAAATGTCCGTCATCTGCCAACGCCGTTTGGTGGTACAAAGGCCTCCGGCATTGGCCGCGACGGCGGCGACTGGTCGTTTGACTTTTATATGGAAACCAAAAACATCGCCATCGCATTGGGCGAGCACAAGATCACCAAGTTGGGAGTATAGATATGACCCTGCCTCCAGTTGTACTAGACCCGCCGTTCAACATTCTGCGCATCAGTCATATTGAAATGAACGTGACAGATATGGCGGCATCGATAAAATTTTACAGTGACATTCTTGGCCTGGCAGTTACCGATGAGACCGCCGAGCGACTTTATATGCGTGGCATGGAAGAGCGCTGCCATCACTGTGTGGTACTTGTCCAGTCAGAAACAGCCAGCATTGCTGCCATGGGCTATCGTGTCTGGGCGGAGGAAGAACTCGACAAGGCCCATGACTGGTTCAGCGGGCAGGGGCGTGATGTCGCCTGGGTGGAACGGGCCCATCAGGGGCGCACCCTGCGGACATCTGATAATGCCGGCATGCCGATCGAATTGCATTATGAGATGGATCGTTTGCCACCAATCCACCAACAATATGCGCAGTATAAAGGCGTCAAACCGCTGCGCATTGATCACTTCAATTGCTTCTCGACCAATGTTGATGAAGCCACGGCATTTTACCACAAAATGGGATTCAGAACGACTGAATACACGTCGGATGCCGAAACCGGAGCACTATGGGCCTCTTGGTTGCATCGCAAGGGAGGTGTCCACGATCAGGCATTCACCAATGGATTTGGTCCGCGCCTGCATCATGTGGCCTTTTGGGTGCCGCACCCGCTGGCAATCCTCGACCTGCTCGATCTGATGGCGACCACGGGCTATGTCGGCAATATTGAACGCGGTCCGGGCCGCCACGGCATTTCCAATGCGTTTTTTCTATATATCCGTGACCCCGACAATCACCGCATCGAAATATATTGCTCAGATTACCAGACAATCGATCCCGATCATGAGCCAATTCACTGGGATTTGAAGGATCCGCAGCGCCAGACTTTATGGGGTGCTCCGGCCCCCAAGTCCTGGTTTGAGGAAGGCAGTATATTTGAAGGTATTGCCGTCTCAGAACCGAGTCTTAAGGCTCAGCCCATCGTCGCGCCATAACAGATATTTTTCCCATGTTCTGGCTGATTTGGGGACAAATTGGCCATTGACAGGCGCTTCGCGCCGCAACAGGCAAAAAATCTTGCGACAAGTTGGGTTTCCTACCCCGTTACAACTGGACAAAATGGTCCGATACGGAATACAGAGACGCAGGGCAGTATGTTGTGGGGCGTGCCGTGGCGCGCGCTTGTCTGTATGCCGGTGCGGCACAGAGCAACAGTCTGCCAAAGAATGTAATACCGGAGAGGATAACTCCATGAGTGAAGCACACGCGAGCGACGCAACCCGCCGCGATTTTCTTTACATTGCAACCGGTGCTGCCGGTGCAGTTGCTGTTGGCGGCGTGGCCTGGCCACTGGTTAGCCAGATGGGGCCCAATGAGCGGGAAAAAGCAGCTGGTGGGCCGGTCGAGATTGATATCTCGGCGGTCGAGCCTGGCATGCTGATCACAGTAATATGGCGCGGCAAGCCTTATTTCATTCGTCATTTGACGGAAGATGAAGTTGCTTCTGCCAAAAATGCCCCGGAGTCCGATTTCCGTGATTTCGCAGCCGCAGACAGCCGCATTGCAGCCGCCGAAGGTGCTGCAGAAGAATGGGCCATTGTTGGTGCTAACTGCACCCATCTGGGTTGCGTTCCGACCAAGGTTGATACTGGGCTTGAAGGGTGGCTATGCCCCTGTCACGGATCAAAATTTGATGTGACCGGAAGGGTAATGAAAGGTCCTGCACCTACCAACCTTCCGCTGCCACCATTTGTCTTCGCGAGCGAAGAAAAACTGGTCATCGGCCAAGAAAAAGCAGGAGCCTAAATTATGAGCGGTCATTCCACCTACAATCCGACCACCGGTTTCGGCAAGTTCATGGATGCGCGGCTGCCGATTGTGCGTCTTGTCCATGACAGTTTTGTTTCCTTCCCTGTGCCACGCAATCTGAACAACTGGTACACATTTGGCGGCATCTTGATGGTAATGCTGGTGTCCCAGATTGTTACCGGCATTGTAATTGCCATGCACTACACTCCGGAATCGACGATGGCATTCGACAGTGTGCATCTGCTGCGTCGTGATGTCAGTTACGGCAACACAATACAAAGCTGGCATGCCGTAGGTTCCTCGATGTTCTTTGTTGCAGTTTATATCCATATTTTTCGCGGGCTTTATTATGGCTCCTACAAGGCGCCCCGCGAAGTCTTGTGGATTTTGGGGGTCGTAATCTACCTGCTCATGATGGCCACGTCATTTATGGGGTATGTGCTACCCTGGGGTCAGATGTCCTACTGGGGTGCCCAGGTGATCACCAACTTCTTCTCCGCCATTCCGCTGGTTGGTGAGACCGTACGAGAGTTTCTGCTGGGAGGATTTGCCGTTGGCAATGCGACGCTGAACCGGTTTTTCTCCCTGCATTACCTTTTGCCATTTATGATTGCAGGCGTTGTCATCCTTCATGTGTGGGCGCTTCACGTCACCGGCCAGACCAACCCCACGGGCGTCGAAGTTAAATCTAAGCAAGATGTGATCCCGTTCACGCCATATGCAACCGTCAAGGACGCGTTTGCCATGGTCGTATTTATGATCATCATGTGTTATTTCGTCTTCTTCCTGCCAGACTATCTGGGACATGCCGACAACTACATCGTGGCAGACCCGTTAAAGACACCGGCACACATTGTTCCCGAATGGTATTTCCTGCCGTTCTACGCGGTCCTGCGGGCCATCGACTTCAATATCGGCATTCCATTCACCGACATCGTATTGATTGATTCCAAACTCGGTGGTGTTCTGGCGATGTTCGGAGCAATTGCAGTCTTGTTCTTCGTGCCGTGGCTTGACACATCAGATGTTAAGTCAGCGAATTATCGCCCGACTTTCAAAATTTTCTTCTGGCTGTTTGCAATTAACGCGGTGTTCCTGGGATATCTTGGTTCCCGGCCTGCTGAGGGTATCTGGATCCCACTGATGAAAGCGTCCACCTTTTGGTACTTCCTACACTTCATCGTCATAATGCCGCTGCTCGGCTGGTTTGAAAAACCATTGCCGCGACCAGCCAGCATTGCTGATGCGGTATTGGCGCAATCCGGCGGTGATGCAGCTGAATCTCAGGCACAGAGCTAGACATCTAACGCAACACCGCAGCCTCTGCTGCGGTGTTCAACCAGTTTCAGGTAGCCAAACGGGCAACCGGTAAAGAAAGAAACAAAAATGAAGACGGTCTTCACAAAACTCACCTCCAAATTATCTGCTGTCATCGTGGCATCAAGCCTGGCTTTAGCTGGCTCGACATTTGCCACAGGCGCTGCTGAAGAAGAGGGCGGTACACCGCACTATCCTTTGAAGAAGCCAGTTGAACAAAGCTGGAGCTTTGCTGGCCCATTCGGTCATTATGACAAGGCCCAATTGCAACGTGGTTTGAAAATCTACACCGAAGTTTGTGCTGCATGTCATTCAATGAATTTGTTGTCCTATCGCAATCTGTCGGCCCTGGGATATAGCGAGCAACAGATCAAAAATTACGCAGCAGAGTATGAAGTAACCGACGGGCCAAATAATGACGGCGAAATGTTTGAACGCCCGGCGCTTCCTAACGATCGCTTCAAAGGCCCTTATGCCAACGACAAGGAAGCAACTTCGGCCAACAACGGTGCATTGCCACCCGACATGTCGCTGCTGGCCAAGGCACGTGCTCCTGAGCGCGGTTTTCCAACCTTTATCTTCGATATCTTCACAATGTATGCTGAAAACGGTGCTGACTATATTTATTCATTGCTGACGGGTTATCAGGACGCACCGGAAGGCACGACGGTGCAGGATGGATTGCACTACAATCCATATTTCGTTGCCGGCTCCGCATTGGCGATGGCGAACCCATTGTCGGAAGATATTGTCGAGTTTGACGATGGCACCAAGTCGACCGTTGAACAGCAGGCTCGTGATATTTCCGCATTTTTGACCTGGGCAGCCGATCCGAATCTGAACCAGCGCAAGCAACGTGGGTTTATCGTGATCCTGTTCCTGATAATTTTTGCTGGTCTGCTTTACTTCACCAAGAAGAAAATCTGGTCAGACGTTGCCCATTAGGCATTTAACGGAATTCTGAATTAGGGCTCTGGAATTCCGTTCCGGAGCCTTTTTTGTTGAATTTATAGCCCTGAAATTGATTGGAATATCGTTATGGAAGAATCTCTGACAGAGGAACTCAATATCGCCATTAGGGCTATCGAAGATTATCCAAAACCCGGCGTCGTATTTCGCGATATCAGCACATTGTTGCAAAACGCCAGAGCGTTCCGCCGTGCAGTTGATGCGCTGGTGCACCCGTATGTTGGAATTGGTTTGGACCAGATCGCCGGGATTGAGGCGCGTGGGTTCATTTTGGGTGGAGCGATTGCACATCAGCTAACGTCCGGCTTTGTGCCGATCCGCAAAAAGGGAAAACTGCCCGGCGAAAAGGTCTCAGTTGCCTACAGTCTGGAATATGGGGTCGACGAGATGGAAATGCACCGCGATGCAGTGCGGCCCGGTGACAAAGTCTTGCTGGTCGATGATTTAATCGCCACGGGGGGCACAGCCGAAGCCGCGGTAAAGTTGCTGAAGGAAATGGGTGCTGAAGTCGTCGCCGCCTGTTTTGTGATCGACTTGCCCGATCTCGGTGGTCGAAAGAAAATTGAATCCCTGGGGGTTCCTGTGCGTACATTGATTGAATTTGAGGGAGACTAAGGGCTCCGAGCAGATCAGATTTAAGCAAAACCGGACTTCACGATCTTTGTCAATCCAGTCTGATACTCACTGCTCCATCCATCGACAAAACCTGAATTCCATCCTGATTTGTACCATAAGAATTTACCATCAATATTCCCCAACCGGGTCGTCGGGCGCTGGTGCGCTTGTCGCTGATGTTTGAATAGAAACTAATCGTGTCGCCGGGATAGACCGGAGCAAGCCACCGCAAGTCCCTCAGACCGGGGGAAGGGCCAATCACCGGCTCGGTACCCTGATAGTCAGTAAGTCGCAGCAATTCTTCTTTAAAATTGTCAATATTGTGCCGCATCCAGACAGAACCAGTATGCCAACCGGAAGCGCACAGGCGCCCAAAAATACTGTCCTTTGCACCTTCCTCGCTGACGTGAAAAACTTGCGGGTCAAACTTGTTGGCAAAGCGCAATATTTCTTCGGTTTCAAAGGTATGGTGGCCCAGTTCCAGCTGCATGTTGGTTTTCAGTAACTTGTAGATTGGTGTTTTACTCATGATCTGGCACCTGCAAAAGTCTTGAACATGCCAACCCCCTTGGTTCTCATGACATCTTCCCCGTGCTGGTTCTGCATCTTGTAGACAAATGAGACGATGCCAATGGCCGGGTTGGATCTAGACACTCTGCTGGCCGTTACTTCCGCGGTTGCAGACAGGGTATCTGCTGGCCGCACCACATTCAGCCATCGCACTTCTTCAAGGCCAGGTGAGCCTTGTGACGGGGAGTCCAGCAAATAGCCTTCACAGATCATCCGCATCAAGATCGACGACGTGTGCCAGCCTGAGGCAATCAGTCCGCCTACCTGCATGGCTTGCTCAGAGTTACCATCGAGATGAAATGGTTGCGGGTCGAATTCCTGCGCAAACTCGATGATCTCCTGAGCGGTGATCGTGTACGGTGGCAGTTCGAATATCCGCCCAAGTGTGAAATCTTCAAATGTCAGCAAGGTCAATCTTCTCCAGTTGCAGCAAATGAAAAATCTGAAATTCCAGTCAGGTGTTGAATTTGAACAGCATCACATCGCCATCCTGCACCACATATTCCTTGCCCTCGTCGCGCGCTTTGCCCGCTTCCTTGGCAGGCACTTCGCCGCCCAATGTCACGTAATCATCGTAGGCGATGGTCTGCGCGCGAATAAAGCCACGTTCAAAATCGGTATGAATCACACCAGCAGCCCCAGGCGCTTTTGTGCCCTTATGGACAGTCCAGGCGCGGGTTTCTTTCGGTCCGGCGGTAAAATAGGTGATTAGCGACAACAGTTCATAGCCCTCGCGAATAAGCCGCGACAGGCCGCTCTCGGTGAGACCGTTCATCTCCAGGAACTCTCCCTGCTCGTCGTTTGGCAATTGGGCAATTTCTTCTTCAATTGCTGCGGAAATCACCACCGTTCCAGCACCCTGTTCGGCTGCCATCGTTGCAACATTTGCCGACATATCGTTGCCGGAGGCCGCGTCATCCTCGCTGACATTACAGACATATAGAACAGGCTTTGAGGTTAGCAATTGCAACCCCTTGAGAATGGTCAGGTCTTCAGCAGCGATGCCATCGAGCAATTCGCGTACCGGCTGGCCGTTTTGCAACAGCTTCAAAGAGGCCTCCATCATCGGCAGGATGATAATCGCTTCTTTGTCCTTGCCGGTGGCCCGCTTGCGTATCTGTTCAATGCGGCGCTCAAGACTGTCGAGGTCTGCCAGCATTAGTTCTGTTTCAATTGTCTCGGCATCGGCAATGGGATTGATCGTGCCTTCGACATGGGTGATGTCGTCATTTTCAAAACAACGCAAGACGTGCACGACGGCATCAACTTCGCGAATATTGGCAAGGAACTGGTTGCCCAGCCCTTCGCCCTTGGAAGCGCCGCGGACCAGTCCGGCAATGTCAACAAATGATATGCGAGTTGGGATAACTTCCTTTGAACTGGCAATTGCGGCGACCTTCCCAAGCCGCGTGTCGGGCACCGCAACCTCGCCCGTATTCGGTTCGATGGTACAGAACGGGTAATTTGCAGCCTGAGCCGATGCCGTACGCGTCAAGGCGTTGAAAAGAGTGGATTTACCAACATTAGGCAGGCCCACGATTCCGCATTTAAAACCCATTTCGACGCTCTTTTCTTTTCTTTAATGTCGGGAGGACGCGATTAGCTGTCTTTGTCACCGAACAGTTTTTTTAACATATCAGCCATCGGACCGGTCTTTGGAACATTTGCCACAGGGGTATTTTTGTTGGCCTGCCGGATATGGCTTTTCTTTTTTGAAGATGATTGTCCGCGAGCGCTGGGCGGCTCGTTGGATTGCGTGCGCAGGGCGAGTCTATTCATAAAACCGGCATCGTCACCTTTGACAAGCATATCGGCATTGCGTCCTATTTCGTCCAGTAACGGATCGCGCCAGATCGTGTCGGGCTTCGCAAAATCACCGAGGACATGACCGCTAACTCGGTCTTTTTGACCCGGATGACCGATGCCGATGCGGACTCGTCGATAGTCTTTGCCCAGATGGGCATCAATGGAACGAATGCCGTTGTGGCCACCAGCGCCACCTCCGGTCTTGATGCGCACTTTTCCCGGCGCCAGATCGAGTTCATCGTAGAGAACAACCACGTCCGCAAGCGGAATCTTGTAGAAGCGGGCGATCTCGCCGACGGCTCGTCCGGATTCATTCATGAAAGTAATTGGCTTGGCCAGCAGGCACTTTTGTCCGGCAATCTGACCTTCTGAAATCAACGCCTGGAATTTTGGCCGCCACGCGGGAAAGCCTTCGTGGCGGTGAATTTCATCCACCGCCATGAATCCAACGTTATGACGTTGTCTTTCGTATTTCGGGCCTGGATTGCCCAGGCCAACAATGAGAAGCATGGGATCGTCCCGTCTTCATCAAGTTAATGCAAATTCCGGCTTATTCTTCGCCGTCGCTATCTTCTACGCCGTCGCCTTCACCTTCTGCACCTTCTTCATCACCTTCCAGGCCTTCTTCATCTTCTTCTTCATCTGCATCTTCAGAGCGCAAGGCTGCTGGAGTAGCGATAGTCGCGATGGTGAAGTCCCGGTCGACAATGGTTGGCTCAACCTCTTCTGGAAGATCCACCGAAGAAATGTTGATGGAATCGCCAATGTCAAATGGTTCCAGGTCGATTTCGAAACCATCTGGAATCGATGTAGCCGGCACGTTGACCTCAACGGTGTGACGTACAATGTTGAGTACACCGCCAGCTTTCAGGCCGGGGCAGGTTTCTTCGTTAATGAAGTGAACGGGAATTTCAACAGTCACGACGGTACGGCGTGAGACGCGTAGCAGATCAACGTGCAAAACTTTGTCTGAAACAGGGTGCAGCTGATAATCCTTCGGCAGGACCTGGTGAGCCTCGCCGTTTACGTCGATTGACAAAATATTGGTCATGAAACCGCCAGCGTGAACCCGCTGGGTGATTTCCTTGTGGGACAGGGCGATGCCGAGAGGGGGTTTCTTGTCGCCGTAAATCACGGCAGGCACCATTGAATTTCTGCGCAGCTCGCGTGCGGCCCCCTTGCCTACACGGTCACGCGCCTGGGCCTCGAGCTTGTTTTCTTCGCTCATAATATGCTCCTAAGCGTTGGTCAGAGGTTGCTGCCAGAACAGTTCAGTTCAAACCAGCTCAATCAGGAGTGTGATCCGACAAGGTGTCATGATTTCCAGATTGACCCGTGTTCCCTCCAGGGGTGTCGACACGGTGGCGGTGCTATAGACCCAGAAACCGCATGACGCAAGGGCTCTGCCCAAATTATCGCGGCACTGATCAAGGCTATACGAGACTAGTCGAACAAGCTGGAAACTGATTGTTCAAGCGCCGTGCGGTTGATGGCTTCGCCAATCAGGTCGGCAATCGAGATTACCCTGATGTTATGGGCGGCCTGAACGGCAGGTGTGGGTTCGATGGTACTGGTGATCACCAGTTCTTTCAACATCGATGAGGTTATCCGGGCAACGGCACCGCCGGATAATACGCCGTGTGAAATATAGGCGGTGACCGAGACCGCGCCGTTGGCCAACAAGGCTTCAGCTGCGTTGCACAAAGTGCCGCCGGAATCGATAATGTCGTCGATCAGAATACAGTCGCGACCGGATACATCACCGATCACGTTCATGACTTCCGATTCTCCGGGCTTGTCGCGGCGTTTGTCAACAATCGCCAGCGGGGCATTGAGGCGACGTGCCAAGGCACGGGCACGTACGACACCGCCAACATCCGGCGACACAACCATCAGGTTGTCGACATTGTAATTTGCCCGCAAATCGCGGCCCATTACCGGCACCGCAAACAGATTGTCCGTTGGAATATCAAAAAATCCCTGGATCTGACCGGCGTGGAGATCCAGCGTCAACACGCGGTCGGCTCCAGCTTCGGTAATCAGATTGGCAACCAGCTTGGCTGAGATGGGGGTCCGTGGTCCGGCTTTGCGATCTTGCCGGGCATAGCCGAAATAGGGCAGTACGGCTGTGATGCGCCGCGCAGATGACCGACGCGCCGCGTCGATTATAATCAGCAGTTCCATCAGATTGTCATTTGCCGGATAGGAGGTCGATTGCAGGATAAACACGTCCTCACCGCGGACATTTTCCTGTATCTCGACAAATATCTCCTGATCGGCAAAGCGCTTGACTTCACATTGGCCGAGCGAAATGTCCAGATAGCGGGCAATTTCCTCCGCCAGACTCTTGTTAGCGTTTCCAGAAAAGAGCTTCATGCGGGTTAGCGATCTTGCATGCGGAGTTTGTCGGCCACTCTTAACAACAGCTTGATCATTTCGCCAGCCAGATTCGTCGCTTTATCCCCATTACAAAACAATAAACTCCAGGCCATGCCTGCTCAGCTGTTGCGGTTTGCCCTCAGTCGTCAAATAGGTCTGTCCCAGAGACATGGCGGTCTGGCTGTCGCTGTCCATAATAATCATGTGGGCAAACAGGGTCATATTGGGTGCAACTTCGGTTTGATTGCCGGCAAAAAACATCGGTCCGTCCATCCAGCAGGGTGCGTATCGGGCACCGACAGAATAGCCACATGCGTTGAGGCGATGGCGGGCAAGTCCAGCAGCGTCCAGAGTACGGGTATGGGCGGTAAAAATGTCACCAAAATTATTGCCGATGGTCATGGCTTCTTCCACAGACAAGAGGGCATCTCGCGCTGCTTCAAAAAACCGTTGGTGGTCGGGTTTTGGTTTGCCGATCACCAAAGTCCGCATCATAGCCATATGGTACTGGGCTGAAACACCGGCCCATTCCAGCGTCAGTTGATCATTCGTTGATAATTTGCGGCGCCCGGATTTGTAGCGGCATAATAGAGCATCTTCTGCTGACCCGATGATGAAGCCATTGCCCGCATAATCCCCACCCGCTTCCAGCACAGCGCCTTGCATGGCGGCCAGAATCTTGGCTTCGTTTGCACCACCTTTGGTGGTCTTCAGCGCAGCGTCGAACGCGGCATCTGCATGTTCGGCTGCTTTGCGTACATGGACAATTTCTTCAACGCTTTTAACCAGGCGCAACAGGTGTACAAGATCGGAAGCGTCACTGGTATCAGCAAAACTGCGCAACGCGTCATCAACCTTTCTACCATTGGCCGCATTCAGTCCGGGGGTATCATATTCGATTCCGATTTTGCTGCCGAGCAAGTCCATTTGAGACAGCAGGTCGCGCAGATCGACTGCCGGATTAGCAGAGCCACCGTCTGTCCAGATGACTATATTTTCAATGTTTGATGTGTGCCGGGCCTGCCGTAGGTCTGCTGAGCGCGTTAGCAAAATCATCTCGCCATCAGCCTTGACTACAAGACACTGGAAAAAACAGAAACCGAATGTGTCATAACCGGTTAGCCAATACATGCTTTCCTGGGCAAACAGTAGAATTGCATCCAGTCCGCGCTCCCGCACGTTTTTGATCAGTTGGGCTTTTCTGTTGGCAAATTCCTGCTCGGAGAAATGTAGCATGTCCGGGATCCTGTCAGGTGTCATTCAAGACAATGGCCGACAATTGCCGGCCGTAGTCGGATTCGTTGCGATGGGTTGTGCGGCGATAGGAATAGAAATTGTCTTCTTCTCCATAGGTGCAGCGATTAACAGCACTAGCTCGTATACCGCTTCCTGCCAGCCGATCGACGATATATCCGGTCAGATCAAACTGAAAATGATTCGGTTTGTCGGAGGTTGAAAAATATTTTGAATTGTCGGCAGAGGCCGCGAGAAACGGGTCAGGAAATACTGGCCCAACCTGATAGTTTTTTTGCGAAATGGTCGGGCCCAATATCGCCGTGATGGAAGCAGTTTGAGCTCCGATCTCAATCATTTTGGCAACCGTGTTCTCCAGCACCCCTCCAAGGGCGCCTTTCCAACCCGCATGGCATGCCCCAATTACGCCTGCTTCAGTGTCTGCAAATAACACAGGTCCGCAATCGGCGGTGACGATTCCAATCGCTAATCCCTGCTGACTGGTTACCACGCCATCGGCTTGCGGGTGGTCACTCGTCCAGGCGCGCTCGGCAATCACCACATCGGGTGAATGTACCTGAAAAGGGGAAGCGAGTTTGTTTTCCGCGACACCCAGTTTCTGTGTGATGCGACGGCGGTTCTCCACAACATCGTCGCGTTTGTCACCGGAGCCCAGTCCGGCATTCAAACCGGCATAAATGCCTTTGGATACGCCGCCTTGTCGGGTGAAAAATCCGTGTTGGATTCCTTCTAAATCGTCCAGCGACTGGCTTTGAATTGGAAAAATATTGCTCATGGCACCTGAGGACCAGCTTTAGATAGCCAAACCTAACCTTTGGTTGAATCGGTGCAACCGGAAACTTTCAATTCAGGAAAATCCAGGCAACTGATTGCCCACGCTCGCTGGAGCAGCAAAACCCATCACCTTAAACAGATCTCCCATACCCTGTGGCGACGCCAGTCTTTCAACCGCCTGTTGCAACTCAGATTGAACAGAGGACGGGCGACCGGCTCCCAGTTGTCCCGCCCGTTCCAGCAGGCCCAATGTCAATAGGAATTGCCTTTGAGTGACCGGTTGCGGCACCTCACAGCCGTTGCTGTTGGCAGCCGCGCGCAGCGGACTAAAATCCACATGGCTGGTCAAATCGGTGCGTCCGGGCAGCTGCAGCGGATTAGCAGGGACATGATCGCGCACCGCCTGAAATGTATCGCCATAGCCGGATTTTAAATGGCCGTAGTCAATGAAGAGAGCGGCACCGGTATTTGATTGAATCAATTCGGCTGCGCGCGCCACGAACGCCTCACGGGCGGGTGCTGTCTCAAACAAAGTGCCTTCTGGACGGGTAACATGGTCTGGCGGCAGGTCGCTCAGTTCCAGCCTGTTGGGCCGCAACACAAAGGTCAGCTGTTCGTCCACTATTCCAACAGCTCGTTCCAGCCAGTCCGCACCGTGCTTGCACCATTGCCGGATGGGTAGGGCGTCCAGCAATTCATTGGCGATGATAATTGTTGGCCGATCGGGCAGATCGTCAATATCAGCAATCCACTTAATATTCGCTTGTGATGGTAAATTTTGACCCTGCACATGGCTCAGTGTCGGGCTGACTTCAACCAAATAGACGTGAGCTGCCGCCATGAAGTTCGGAAGAACCTGGGAGACCCGCAGCAGGTCTTTCATCAGGGTTCCTCGACCGGGGCCGATTTCCACCAGATTGAACCGGTTTGGTGATCCCAGGGCCTGCCAGACCTCCATACACCACACGCCGATCAATTCGCCGAACATTTGGCTTATTTCCGGTGCCGTGATGAAATCTCCCGGCGGAGTCTCGCCGGAAGCTTTTCCGCCCACCGGGTGACCAGATGTGTAATACCCAAACTCGGGATGCGTCAGGCAAACGATCATGTATTCGGCCAGAGGCATGGGACCGTCTGCCGCAATGCGCTGGTGGATCTGCTGCTCAAGCGGCGTCAAGATGCAGCCTGGTCTTCGGTATTGCTGTGCCAGGGTGTGCGATTTTGAGAAGAAATCATGCCCCAAATACCAATTGCCAGCATCGGCAGCGACAAGATCATGCCCATGGTCAGCCAGCCACCTGCAAGATAGCCGATATGGGCATCAGGCTGGCGAAAAAATTCGACGATAATGCGCGATACACCATAGCCCACCACCCAGGTTCCGCCGATGAATCCCGGTGTTTTAAGTTTTTTAAAGCGGAAGATCAGAATCGACAGAACACACAACAACACCAATCCCTCCAACCCGGCTTCGTAAAGCTGGCTTGGATGGCGTGGCAGGGGGCCGCCATTGGGAAATATCATCGCCCAGGCGACATCGCTGGTGCGCCCCCACAATTCCGAATTGATAAAATTGGCGATGCGAACAAAGAAAATTCCAAAACAGGAGGCTGCAGCGATGACGTCGAGCAGGGAATAGGCTGAAAAACCGCGCGACCGGGCAAACAGGATCATGGCAACGATGGAGCCAATTGCACCACCGTGAAAACTCATGCCTCCATCCCAAACCGCAGGTATTTCAAGTGGATTGCTCAGGTAATATGCCAGATTGTAAAATAACACATAGCCCAGACGTCCTCCGGCGATAATGCCGACCACCGCCCAAGTCAGAAAATCATCCAGTTGGACCGGCTTAATCGGTGCCCCTGTGTGGGGCCAGAGTGCGGGCGTGCTGACGACTTTCTTGGCAAACATCCAGCCCAGCAGGATTCCTGCCACATAGGCAATGCCATACCAGTGAACGGAAAACGGGCCGATTTGAATTAAGACCGGATCGATGGCCGGAAAGCTTATGGCTGAGAAGAAATTGGCAATCGGCTGCATTGGGGATGTCCGGTTGGGATGGTGGTTTTGGTTTTGCCCGGAAACTCACGCGGCATCAAGCTGCGGCATACTTGCGGTTGAAGTCGTGGATGCAAGGTCCTAGGTAAAGGTCGGACATCAACTTTTGGAGCAAAGTCATGAACCAAGGCAATCAAGGACCATCTCGCCTGATGGATGAGTTTGCAAAATTGATGACAGACGCCGCCGGTGTCGCTCAGGGCGCGCGGCGCGAAGTTGAAGGAGCGATGAAAAGCCAGGCCGAACGTTTTTTGTTGCAAATGGACCTGGTTCAGCGCGATGAGTTTGAAGCCGTGAAGGAAATGGCATCAAAGGCGCGCATGGAAAATGAAGCTCTGAAAGCCGAAATTGAAGAGCTGAAAACCGTGGTTCAGGCATCTGTCAAAAAGCCGGCTGCCAAGAAGTCGGCGGCACGCAAAACCGCAGCAAAAAAATAGTGGCCCATTTGGGTAAACTTCCAATAATAAATTTGCCCGTGGATAAGTTTTGAAAATCTGATTCTTTTGAATCATTTACCGGGATAATTCGAAACTTTGATTCAACGTCCAAGTCTGTGATTCTGTGCATGATTTGCACAGCGGGGTTCGTTGGGACGCATCTCGTATTATGGTGAATTCAATAAATGATTCGGGACGGTTTCGCGTTTCAGGGTTTTCCCGCGAAGTTTTATCGTTGAACAGGCGTCCACTATGCGGTGCCTGATTGAGTAGTGGTGCTTGAAGGAAGAGCGAATTTTGATGGGCATTAGTGAGTCACTTATGGAAAGAGGCAGTCATCCAGTCGATGCGATTGAGCAGGTTGCGGATTTCAATAAATGGTCGTTTGAACGTTCAGCCGATGACGAGATTGCTATTCTAGTTCAAGGTATTTGGACGGATTACAGCGTTTCCTTTTCCTGGATGGAAGATTTTGAAGCCCTGCACATTGCCTGCGGGTTTGACATGCGTGTGCCAAAAAAGCGCCTTATCGAAACCATGCGACTGCTTTCGCAGATCAACGAACAATTGCTGTTCGGGCATTTTGAAGTCTGGCCTCAGGATGGATCGGTTCTGTTTCGGCAGGCCATTCCACTGTCCGGTGGTGCAGAGGTCAATGAAGCACAAATAGAATGTTTACTGCAGGCCGCGCTGTCGTCCTGCGAACGGTATTATCAGGCATTTCAATTCGTCGTCTGGGCTGGCAAGTCCGCGACGGAGGCGTTGGACAGCGTGCTGTTCGACACGGTTGGCGAGGCATAAGTGTAATGTCCTCCCAGTTGCACGTCTCGCCGACCATATGTCTGATAGGCGCCGGAAATATGGGTGGCGCAATGCTGAGTGGTTGGCTTGCAGCGGGACATGACCCGGCAACCATTACGGTTATTGATCCCAAACCGCCACTTTACATGCTGGACCTGATGGCAGAGCAGGGTGTCAATCACGTCACCGACGCCAAGGACGCCAAGCGGCCCGATTTTATTGTTGTCGCCGTCAAACCGCAGATTATGGAAGTGGTGTTGCCCGGACTCGCCGGTCTTGTTGACGGTGAAAACGCGCTTGTGTCGGTTGCCGCCGGCACAACGATTGCCAAGTTGTCCGCCCCATTTGCAGATGTCAGCCCGCGCGTTATTCGTGCTATGCCAAACACCCCCGCGATGGTGCAGCGTGGCATTACCGTATGTGTGCCAAACACCCGCGTCAGCGATGCTCAAAGATCGATCGTGACGAAAGTATTGTCTGCCATTGGCCAGGTGGAATGGGTCGAGGACGAGTTGCTGATGGATGCCGTCACCGGTGTCTCCGGCAGCGGTCCTGCATATGTTTTCCATCTTGCTGAAGCTCTTGCAGAGGCAGGTGAGGCAGCCGGTTTGCCGGTTCAACTTGCAGCAACGCTGGCCGAAGCAACAGTCAGCGGCGCCGGCGAACTGATGCGCCAATCGGAATTGTCCCCTTCCCAGCTGCGAAGAAATGTTACTTCTCCCAATGGCACAACCCAGGCAGCGCTTGAAGTTCTGATGGCAGCAGACGGTTTCCCCGACCTGTTACGTGAAGCTGTATCCGCAGCGACCAAGAGATCACGTGAACTGGCTGGTTGAACATGCCCGAGCAGATTACCTTCGATGACTTTATGAAGGTCGACATACGGGCCGGAACAATCGTTAAGGCGGAAGTTTTTCCAGAAGCCCGCAAACCAGCCTACAAGTTATTGATCGATTTTGGCCCCGAGATTGGCGAAAAGAAGTCTTCTGCACAGATCACGGTCCACTATACGGTCGAAGATCTTGTTGGACGCCAGGTCATGGCAGTGACCAATTTTCCACCTCGTCAGATAGGGCCCGTCAGATCGGAAGTGTTGACTCTGGGCTATGCCGATCAAAATGGTGACATCGTACTGGCCACAATTGATAAGTCAGTTCCCAACGGCGAGCGGCTGATGTGAGATATTGGCAAACACTGGTCAGAACCGGTGTTTGGACGGTCTGGTCCCGCGCATTGAAGTTGAGCTACAGAATACGCTAGGTTAAATACTGCCTTCCCGGTGCTGCATAGTTGATCTCAAGGGGAAATTTCGTGTCCAAGATTCCATCTCTGACCACGCCGGAAGAACGGTTTTTGAATTTGCCAGACTGGCCGTATGAGCCTCATTATGTCGACGATTTAGCCGGCTATGAAGGTCTGCGCGTGCACTATGTCGATGAAGCACCACAAAACACCGAACAGACCTATCTGTGCCTCCACGGACAGCCCACCTGGAGCTATCTCTACCGGAAAATGATCCCACATTTCGTTGCCGGTGGTGCCCGCGTGATAGCGCCTGACTGGCTCGGGTTTGGCCGCTCGGACAAACCCATAAATGATGCCATCTATGACTTTCATTTTCACCGCAATATGATTCTGGCCCTGATCGAACGGCTGGACCTCAGAAATATTACATTGGTTGTGCAAGATTGGGGAGGGCTTCTTGGGCTTACCCTGCCGCAAGACATGCCACAACGTTTCGACCGATTGTTGATTATGAACACCGTCCTGGCGATGGGACGCGCCCCAAGTCAGGCTTTTCTCGATTGGCGGGCATATGTCGCGGCCAATCCGGATATGAATGTTGGCGCATTGATGAAACGAACCACACCCATACTCAGCGAAGCCGAACAGCAGGCATATAATGCACCATTCCCGGACATTACGTTCAAGGCCGGAATGCGCCGTTTCCCGGAAATGGTGATGGTTGAACCCGGCATGACGGGTGCCGAGACCAGCAAGCGCGCTGCAGATTTCTGGAAAACTCGGTGGCAGGGACAAAGTTTCATGGCCATAGGCGCACAAGATCCGGTATTGGGACCAGACGTCATGTTAAAAATGCGCGAAATCATCAACGGATGTCCGCAACCGATGATCATAGAGGAAGCGGGCCATTTTGTGCAGGAATGGGGAGCCGTCGTAGCAAAACGGGCAGTTGAAGCATTTGCAGAGAAGTGACATTCAAGGCACCCGATATTGCATACGTATGCAATAAAACTCATGCGAGATCGTGGAGAGTTTTAAATTTATGCGAGTTAAACGACCAGTTTTAAGTCGATGGCCTTTGGACCCTTACCCTTTTTGTCAGGTTCGACCTCAAAAGTAATCTTCTGGCCTTCTTCCAAAGACCCCAGACCCGATTGTTCAACAGCAGAGATATGCACAAAGATGTCTTTCTCGCCGTCATCAGGCGTGATGAACCCATAACCCTTGGCGGCGTTGAAGAATTTTACGGTGCCTTGCATAGGGGATTTCCTTTTCCCAAGTGTGATGCCTGCATTTAGACATGCAGAAAATCCAGGCTTCTGCGACGGGGAAAGGAAGTGATGCTCTTTTATAGATTGCCTTCGGGAAGGGGGGCATCACGCATCTGACCCGCTCATCGCGATCAAAAGGCTTCCCTGGGCCCGTCTGAATTTGACAGCAACAACTGCCCAATCAAACGGCTCGTTTCCAGTCTCCGGGCATATTTTGACCCGAACTGCGAAATAATGGCTGCGGTTTTGAGACTTTTGCAAGCACTTTTTGAAATTAAGCTACAGATTCCTTGAATTTGGCGGCCGACAGACTCGTTATCGTGATTGCCAAAAACAGTAAGATTCCACCCGAATATCCGATCCAGGTCAGTCTTTCGCCCAGCAAAACAGCTCCTGCAGCTATTGCAAACAATGCCTCGGATGACATCAGGACAGCTGCATCAGCTGCACGGGTATATTGTTGACAGATTGCCATCAACAAAAACGCCAACGCACCTGCAAACAACGCCGCATACAGGATTTCAGGAGCAGCCGACAGCATGGTTTGCACCGATACCAACGGTTCATATTGCCACTGCATGAGACGGGCAGAGATAAATCCCAAAGCCGACAAAACGCCAGCAACGGCAAACTGCGCAGATGCGATTGCAGCAGGTCGGCGCAGGCCGGTCACAACATGGCCCATGGCAAGGACGTGCAATCCGGCGAAAATCGCTCCGAATATCACAAACCAGTCTCCCCACGTCAGCTGGTCCAAACCACCGCCACCGAGCAGCCAGATGCCAAAAAATGCCAAGACGGCTGCGGGCCAGACGAGTTTGGGTTGTCTTTGGCCGAGGGCAAAAAATGCCAGCATCGGTGTCAAAACAACGTAAAGTCCCGTCAACACTCCAGCATTTGAAACTGTGGTGCCCAACATGCCGATTTGCTGAAATGCCATCGCCAGAAAAAACATCAGCCCGACTATTGAAATTGCCAGCCAGTCGCCTGGCGAAATTGCCAGCACGTTTTTACCAGAATTCGCTGTCCGACGGTGTTCGATCAGCACAAATGGCACGAGTGCAAGGGAAGCCAGGGCAAAGCGCAAAGTCATGAAGGTGAAGGGGCCGATATCCTCCATCGCCGTTTCCTGCGCGACAAAACCAAGTCCCCATACAAGGCCGGCAACAAGCAACAACAGGTTTGCTGATCTGCGTGACATTATTCAAATTCCAGAAAAGGCAGTGCAGAATAATCTGCTAGAACCAAGCTATATAAAGTGCAAGCACAATAACGTTATGCACTTCACGACTTGCCACCTGTCACATGACAAAGTCTTTTTTCAACGCTAATCTGAAACTTCGAAGGGCGTCCAACCGTAACTTGAGCATTCAGGGGCGTCGACCGGTACAGACAAATTGGAGAATAACATGTTGTCTCAATCTCTAAAAACCGCATTGGCGGCCAGCATTTTGCTTGGCGGCGCGGCGTTCACCGGTTCGGTGTTCGCGGCCGGAGATGGCGGCTCCACGATCGAAACTCCCACCTGCATCAATGGCAAAGTGTGGGACAAGAAAAAGCGCCTTTGTGTGCTGCCAAAGAAATCCAGCGAACTGGACGACGATAATATATACGAAGCTGCGCGGGACCTGGCTTATAACCGGCGTTATGAAGAAGCGATCGTGGTTCTGGAACTCGCGGAAAACAAGAATGACCCACGTATTCTCAACTATTTGGGATATTCCAACCGCAAGCTTGGTCGCATCGAAAAAGGCCTGACGTATTACGCCGCTGCTCTGCGTGAGGACCCGGATTATACTCTGGTGATGGAATATATGGGCGAAGCCTTTCTGCAATTGGGCAAAGTCGACAAGGCACGCGAGCAACTCGCCGAAATTGAAAAACGTTGCGGCAAAGACTGCCGTGAATATTCAATGCTGGAAACGGAAATCATTCGCCACATTTCTCAGTAGTCATAAGTGGGATAAATGCATTCAACATCCTGGCCTCGCTTGAACTCTTTTCAGTGAGGCCTTTTGCTAGGGTGAAGTGAGCAAAATAACCAGCAAATTGCCAGGAAGCATAGTTAACCAGTGCGGCTGGATAATGGAACAATCAAACCAGGAAGGGATTGCTGGAGCGTTCCTGCCCGATAGAACTGGCAGGACCATGTCCGCAAATGAATTGTACGTCGTCCGGCCAGGCCATCAGCTTGGTCTTGATCGAGTTGATTAGCGCCTCGTGGTCCCCCCCCGGCAGATCGGTCCGCCCGATTGATCCGGCAAATAATACATCCCCCACATGGGCAAATCCTGCCTTTTTATTATAAAAAACCACATGGCCGGGTGCGTGACCCGGACAATGAAAAACATCGAACTGATGTTCCCCAATGTGCATCACTTCACCCTCTTCGAGCCATCGGTCTGGCCGGCAATTTCGCACCTGACCTTCAAGACCAAACATCTGTGCCTGTTTTTCCAACCCATCAAGCAGCGGCAAATCGTCTTTGTGCGGCCCGACAATATCGATCCCGTAATCCTCTTTCATTTCCATGGCGCCGGCGGCGTGATCGATATGTCCGTGGGTCAGCCAGATGGCCGTCGGTTTAATGCCGAGTTCGGAGATTGCCTCTTTGACGCGGTCATTGTCTCCGCCTGGATCGATAATCACGCCGTCTTTGCTCTCTTCATCCCACATCAGCGTGCAGTTTTGCTGAAACGCGGTCACAGCTACAATGGTGATTTGAAGATTGGCCATTCAAAATCCCTCATGAAAACGGGTGGTGTCGAGATTATTTTCCGACATCACCCGTTCATTACCACGATTGTTGACACCATAAATGGCATCGAGGGAACTATCCCTTCATTTTATTCATTACCATTCCAGCAACAGCGGTTAAGATGGCACCACCCGCGCCGCCACCGATTGCTGAGCCGATCATGCTTCCCAACATGCCGCCGCCAGCAGCATCACCTGCTGCCGCTCCAGCACCGGCACCGCCTAACATGCCCAGTATGGAGCCACCACCAAGGCCACCCAGAGCCCCGGCGATCAGGTTACCGGTCGCTCCCATATTTACGCCTTTGAGCACAGAGGCGATGCCACCACCGCCCATAATACCAGCAATGACCTGAATAACGATTGGTAAAAGTGCTTCCATTGATATTTCCTCCGCAATGGTTGCCCGCCCAGTGCGGGTTAAATCCGATAATTCAGCTTCCCTTACGTCAAGTCAACTATAAGTTCCACTTTTCACTGATTCATATTCTTCGAAGATTGGGTGATAATGGCGCGACCTAATCCGGAGTCACTTCGTTTTCATAGTCTTCGATCATCAGTTTGCTGATCGTTCCGGGCTTAAAATCGTAAGGTCCGATTTCTGATACCGGAGTGACTTCAGCAGCTGAACCGGTGATGAAACACTCTTCAAACCCTGACATTTCTTCGGGCATGATGACCCGTTCAATCACCTCAAATTGGCGGCGTTCGGCCAAGTCAATCACTGTTTGGCGCGTGATACCATCGAGGAAGCAGTCTGGCGTCGGTGTGTGGATTACATTGTCTTTAATGAAGAAAATATTGGCGCCGGTGCATTCTGCAACTCGACCGCGATAATCAAACATCAACGCATCGGCATAACCTTTGGCTTCTGCTGCGTGTTTTGACAAAGTGCAGATCATGTAGAGACCGGCAGCTTTCGATTTGCATGGAATGGTCGCCGGATCCGGCCGCTTCCATTCAGCAATATCAAGGCGTATGCCTTTCATCTTCTGCGCCGGATCAAAATAGGAAGGCCAGTCCCACACAGCGATGGCCAGGTTTATCTTATTGTCCTGGGCAGAGACTCCCATCATCTCGCTGCCGCGCCAGGCAACAGGACGGATATAGGCATTGGACAAGCCCTGCCGTTTCAAGGCAGCAACGCAGGCGTCATCGATTTCCTGTACCGACCAGGGAATTTCAAATCCCAGGTATTCGGCAGACTTATGCAGTCGTTTGGTATGTTCAGTTAGCTTGAAAATCTCTCCACCATAAGCCCGCTCGCCTTCAAATACGGCGCTTGCATAGTGCAACCCGTGGGTTAGCACATGCACCTGGGCATTTTCCCATTCGACGAATTCTCCATTATACCAGATGTCTCCATCCAGTTGGTCAAACGGAACGCCAGCCATAAAATACCTCTTTTGCTGTTGTGCCGGGGCCGGTCCGCCCCTATCAAAATCTTAGGTTACTATGGACGCCGCATGTGTTATGTCAACCGTCCTGACCTAAATGCAATATCTGGATACCACGTCCGCTCATGTCTGGCCTCGCTGCAAACAAAACTGAAAATAGTGCCGGCCAACCGGTTTTCGACCCACCGGAACCGGACGAGGATCTGGACTTTCCTCTGGTAGAGTTGTTTTTCTTTGCCTACCGGGATTTTATCGCCGACGCCGATGGCATGTTGGAAGAATATGGATTTGGCAGAGCTCATCACCGGGTGCTGCATTTCGTCAACCGACGCCCCGGCATGGTGGTGGCAGAATTGCTCGAAATCCTACGCATCACCAAGCAGAGTCTTGGTCCGGTTTTGCGACAATTGGTGGAAAGTGGCCATCTGGTTCAGATCGCCGGCCCTGAAGACCGTCGTCAACGACTCTTGTATCCAACGCAAAAAGGCCGCAATCTTTCCATTCAATTGACCCACATGCAGTCTCGCCGAATTAAGGGTGCCATTGAAGGTATCAAGAATAAGGACCGGGAAAGCATTCGCGATTTTCTATTCGGGATGATCGAACCGGAAGAGCGCGATTTGGTAAATGGGTTGATGGAGCAGGATCAATAGAGCTGTTCCGGTTTTGAGCAGCCTGCATTGGAAAGGCATCTAACAATGAACACCTTGCAGGCACCACAATCTGGAACAGCTAAGGCTGACAGTGCGACTTTATTATCCGACGATGCAGCACATATTCTTGTGATTGATGATGACCGGCGCATCCGCGATTTGTTGTCACGATATCTTGCCGAGCAGGGGTTTCGGATTTCCACCGCATCTGACGCAGCAGACGCGCGTCGCAAGCTCGCCGGGCTCAGCTTCGATCTGTTAATCGTTGATGTGATGATGCCGGGAGAAAATGGCACTGACTTTACCAATGCCATTCGTCAGAAAATGGATGTTCCCGTGCTGATGCTGACGGCCTTGGGAGAAATCGAGGCACGTATTAAAGGACTGGAAGCTGGTGCCGACGATTATCTGGCTAAACCATTTGATCCCCGCGAACTTGTGCTGCGCATCAACAGTATTCTAAAGCGAGTCAAAGTCGAGGAACCTCCCGGCATCGAACAGGTATTGTTTGGGCCTTACACTTTTTCGGTTTTGTCGCGTGAGTTGAAGAAAAATGGCACAACCATCAAACTCACCGACAGGGAACGCGAAATCATGGTGCTGTTTGCTGAAAATGCCGGGCAGGTGGTGCCGCGGCTGGACCTGGTGGGCGAAGACGCAACCGCCAGCGAGCGCACCGTAGATGTGCAGATCAACCGCCTGCGCCGCAAAATCGAAGTTGATCCGGCAACCCCCACCTGGCTTCAGACAGTGCGTGGCATTGGATATAAGTTGCAAATCGAATAGGCTTGGCAAATCTTGTATCTTACCGGCAGAGGAATGACCGGCATTGAGTGATCAATCTGACAGATTGCCGTTGACGCCAGACCCTGCCGCTCCCCGACAGTCTCAACGCCCGCGTCGATACAGCCCGTTGCGCCGCTACTGGCGGAGCATGGCCCGCAAGTTTGCAGCTGCCATGCCGACGGGCCTGTATGGCCGGTCGCTGATCATCATCATCGCCCCAATGCTATTGTTGCAAGCAGTCATTGCATTTGTATTCATGGAGCGTCACTGGCAATCGGTGACCAACCGCCTGTCTGCTGCTGTGGTGCGGGATATCTCGGCGCTGGTCGATGTAATCGAGACCTATCCCCAGGATACGGATTTTGAAACCATCACTTCGATAGCTCGTCAAAGTCTGTCGCTGGATATGAGGATCTTGCCGCTCGAAGACTTCCCGGCACCCAAGCCGAAGCCTTTTTTCTCAATTCTGGATGCGGCGCTGAGCCAGCAATTGGCCAGCCGAATCAAGAAACCCTTCTGGATTGATACTCTGGGGGATTCAAACATTCTTGAAATTCGAATCAGGCTGGAGAAAAAAGTTTTGCGGGTCTTCGTACCCCGCAAACAGGCCTATGCCTCCAACACCCATATTTTTCTCTTGTGGATGGTTGGTGCATCGATTGTTCTGTTGATCATCGCGATCTTGTTTCTGCGCAATCAGATCCGGCCGATCCAACGATTGGCCGAGGCTGCAGATCTGTTTGGCAAAGGGCAGATTGCACCGGACGATTTGCGCCCTCGGGGAGCTTTGGAAGTCAGGCAGGCAACCGATGCATTCCTGGAAATGCGCAATCGCATCGAGCGGGCGCTGGATCAGCGAACGTCTATGTTGGCCGGAGTAAGTCACGACTTGCGCACCGTGCTGACCAGATTTCGCTTGCAGCTTGCGCTGGTTCCTCAATCTATAGAAGTGGAGGCCTTGTCGGGTGATGTGGATGATATGCAGGACATGCTGCAAGCCTATCTGGATTTTGCAAGGGGCGATACGGGCGAAGAAGCCAGCGAGCTGAATATTGAGGACGTCCTGCAGCGATTCCACGATGAGGCAGGCAAGTTGGGAAAGACATTCAAGGTCAAAATAAAGGGCAATCCCTCAATCGTTGTGCGACCAACGGCATTTTCTCGCCTGATGTCTAACTTGGTTTTGAACGCGCTGCGGCATGGCGACAAAGTGGAAGTTAGAGTGAAGCATCGTAAAAATGCCTTGCAGTTGGAATTACATGACAACGGACCCGGAATTGCAGAGGACTTGCGCGAAGAAGTGTTCAAACCATTTGTCCGGCTTGATGACGCGCGAAATCAGGATGAAACCGGTACCGGGCTCGGCCTCGCTATCAGCCAGGATATTGTACACACGCATGGCGGAGAAATATCTTTGCACAACAGCGATTTGGGTGGGTTGAGTGTGGTCGTGAAACTGCCGGTGTAGAAGCCATTGAAGTGATTCAGATTGGATTCTTTTCCAGGTCTTTCAACCGATCAATCCAGCGGTTTGCACGTTTGATGTTTTCATTCAGATAGGGGATTTCAACCTGGCTTCTGCCATACAGCGCCAACGAGGATGAGGTACCATCGCCGAGAGAAAACAGCCGCACACTAATGGTATCAGGCAGCCGCAGCAGTCGGCTGCGCTGGACGTAACGAAAGCGCATCGGATCACTTCCATCGTCCACTCTGTAAAGACTGGTTTCCGGTTCCAGCATCTTTAGAAAAGCAGTATGCAATGTGTCGACATCGATAGCGTAAATCGGACTTTCGGTGTGGCGGTCGTCGTTTTTGCAGATGAGTTCCGGACAAATCAGCACCTGATCAGGGTGGGAGGGTTTGGACAGATCGGCGAACTCAATCGCTCCCAGATCAGCCGGCCCGTGTATCGAATACCAGACTTTCTCCCAGCCATAGGTCGTGACCACCAAAAATAGCACGCCCCAAAGAGAGCAAAAACCGAGAACAAAGGTTAAGATGCGGGTGAGCCAGATCATCTGTCAGGGGTAGGATGAGCAACCGTTTTGGTCAAGTTTGCTCTAGGCACTAAATCCCGACAAGCCGACAAAAAGAGTTGCGACCAATACGACAGTCGAGATGAGCATCGCGCGCACGGCGCCGTGAATGCGATTTGCCAGGTGCACTTTGCTGGCAAGTGCTTGCTGATCGTTTGCGACTTTCATCTGTATACCTACTAATCCCACAGGCAGAATCCCACGGGTCTTCAAATAAATTTGTGGCAATGCGCCATTGTAACTCTTTGACGAGCGAAATTGTCTGCAACGTGGAGGAATTACGGCAAGACGGTGATTTATGGTTAACAAATGGTTAACGCAAAGTATGAGATTCCATGTAATTCACCGACTTAATATCCAAAATGTCAGACCGGTAACCAGTCGAGCGGCACATGTCCCGTTTGCTGACGCACTCTTTCCAACCAGTCTGCGACACTGCTGCGGCTGCGGCTGGTGACGTCGAATCCTCCTTTGTCGGCACTGTGGGTATAACCGTAAAGGCACAAGTCGGCCAAGGTGATTGCATCCCCCGTCAGATAAGGGGTTTTGTTCAACTGAACTTCCATCACATCGAGTGATTTGTTGCCGCCTACAAGCAGCGCGGCGAGTCGCTCGGGGGAGCGGTCCATTTCCCGTTGCGGGTAGATATATACGGCTGATCGAACGGCGACCGTTGCTTCATGGAAATTCTGTTCAAAAAACATCCATTGATACATTCGGGCCCGCGCAAGCCGGTCCGCGGGAACAAATCGGGTGCCCTCGCCAAAATACATCAAGATTGCATTCGATTCTGACAGGCACTCGCCTGATTCAAATTCCACTGTTGGTACTTTGCCCGTTGGGTTCTTACGCAAAAAATCTCCGGTTCGGGTCAGGGTATTGTCACCATCATATTCGGTCGCAACGTGATCATAACTCAGTCCCAGATGAGCCAGCAGCAGTCGCACCTTGTAGGAGTTTCCTGACGACGGCATCGAGTATAACGTAAACATGGCGATTGTTCCTGAATTGGCCCGTTTCGGCACGTTTTGTTGAGACGCGCAGATGGCTGTTTGTCAAACCAATTTGACCCAAGCTGATCTGCCGAGCAATGGCCTGGGCGCTGTTGGAGAAACTGATTGTATCTTGACAATCTGTGCTCCTGGATTGCAAGCAGGTCGTCAATCGAAATTTGTTTGACATAAATCAAGGATCACAACGCTTTTCCTGTCATTTTTGCCCAAAATGACAGGAGTATCCCATGCCCGGTTTCGGAATTATTGTCCTCACCATCTTCTTTTCCATGGCCGTTATTCTGGCTTTGATTCTGGCCTATTGCTCGGTTGTTGATGGCGGATCCACCCATTCAAACAGCTGACCATCAGTCGCATTCAGCCGACTGGAAAAGCCTCTAAAGTTCGGTTGGAACGCGTCAATTCCCACGTATCGGCGGAAGATTCCGTCATCAGATAGCGAAATCACCGATCTACGCTTGCTCTTTGGTTGATGTGGGCCTAGTTTCGCGCGCGTTTGAACCCATTTCGGGTTGCTATTTTTCAATCAGGAGACTGGTCCCATGGCATTCCTTGCCGATTCACTTTCACGCGTAAAACCCTCTGCAACAATCGCAGTCAGCCAGAAGGCGCGTGAACTCAAGGCACAGGGTATGGACGTGATCGGACTTGGGGCCGGAGAGCCGGATTTTGATACCCCCGATAATGTCAAACAGGCAGCCAAGGACGCGATTGATCGCGGTGAAACCAAATACACCGCCGTTGCAGGTATTATCGAGTTGCGCGAGGCAATCTGTGCCAAGTTCAAGCGTGAAAACGGCCTCACCTACGAACCGAACCAGATTATTGCAGGCACCGGCGGCAAACAGATTTTGTTCAATGCGTTCATGGCCACGCTGAATGCCGGTGATGAAGTCATCATACCGGCACCATTTTGGGTGAGCTATCCGGAAATGGTAGCAATCTGCGGTGGGGAAAACGTCTACGTTGAAACGTCGATGGAGTCGGAATTCAAAGTCACAGCCGAAGCATTAGAAGCTGCGATTACGCCAAAGACCAAATGGTTTTTGTTCAACTCACCGTCGAATCCATCAGGTGCTGCATATTCACGCGATGAGTTGAAAGCCCTGACCGATGTGCTCATGCGCCACCCCCACGTTTGGGTTTTGACCGACGACATGTATGAACACCTCGTCTATGGCGATTTTGAGTTCACCACCCCGGCCCAGGTCGAGCCAGGTCTGTATGACCGCACTCTCACCATGAATGGTGTTTCTAAAGCCTATGCAATGACAGGCTGGCGTCTTGGTTATGCTGGCGGCCCAATCGAGTTGATCAAAGCCATGGATATGATTCAGGGACAACAGACCAGCGGCACGTCTTCGATCACCCAGTGGGCCGCGGTTGAAGCTTTGAATGGTCCTCAGGAATTTCTGGAAGAGCGCAAACAGGCGTTTGAAGAACGTCGTGATCTGGTTGTCTCAATGCTGAACCAGGCTAGTGGATTGCAATGTCCAAAACCTGACGGTGCTTTCTATGTTTTCCCATCCTGCAAAGACCTGATGGGCAAAACCACTGAAAGCGGCAATGTTCTGGAAACTGACGAAGACTTCGTCACCGCGCTGTTGGAACAGGAAGGCGTCGCTGTGGTACACGGCTCGGCTTTTGGTCTGGGGCCAAACTTCCGTATTTCCTATGCTACTGATACAGAATCATTAAAGAGCGCATGTGAACGAATCCAACGGTTTTGCGGCTCCTTGAAATAATCATCGCCATTTTGGCGAAGCCGCGTTTCCGACCGGTTCCACCCGCAAAATCAATCAATGCTTTGCGGCTGTCACGCATATCAGTGCGTTAAGTCGTCTGGATTTTGAGATACGAAATTCGGAAAAAACTGTGGTGCAAAAAGTAAGAGGGGGCCGAACCTGAGGGAAGTTCGACCCCCGGGGCGGCTGCCTGCGACAGAAGCACACCCCTTTCTTTTAAACACCGAAATGACATTCCACTGGATCGTGAAATTAGCCTGGATAGTTTGCGGGCTGCTGCGCGGAAAGCTTATAATTTCTCTCCCCGGCACTAAACTTACTTAGTATCTACAGGCAATTCATTTACCTGATTCAGCAAATACCAACATATTCGACCAACAAAATCGATACGCCAATTTTGCACGATTCCAACAAAATAAACGGTGCTCTATCCTGTTGCTTCAGTATTTCTAACTCGACTTAAGCAAATAATAAAGGTGCGGGTTTCAGTTTTTTTCGGAATTTTGGTGAAAACACCGAATTCAAACGTTTAAGAGAATCTGAACCATAAATTGGGCAAAAAAAAGCCGGACCTGACGGTCCGGCTAAGGATAAGATGGTGGGTCAGGGAGGAAGACCGCTGCCATCTGTAGGATCGACGCAGGTTGGGAGGAGATAACCTTGCGCGTCTCTCCCTTCTGATATGGATTTATTAACGTAGATTTACAATAACGTCCGATGCATGGGAGCTATGCGTAACGTGCATAGCTTGGGTTTGTTGTCGGATTGGGTCGGCTGGAACTGCTCGATTATTGTGCAGTTGGTAAGAAAAACAGGTGAAATTCCTTTCCCTTTTTCAGGAAGTTATGAGGTTTTCAGGCAATATTATTCCCGTGTCGTAAAACTCTAAAAACACGGTATTTCCGGCCCCCGCCGGTGAGGGCATGGCCTGCAGCAGGCGCAAAATTAGGCTGTAGTGTTGCAAATTAGTCAACAGATTAGGTCGATTTGCCAAAGATTAAGGGATCAGAAACTCCAGTTCTTAGCCTGATCCAGCAGAAAGTCCCGAAACGCGCTGAGTCGGGCTGAATTTCGCAATTCCGATGAATAGGCGAAATAGGTGTCGAAACTTGGAACATCCATATCAGCCGATGACATGACAGGTATCAGACCGGAATCGTCCTCAATTGAATAGTCCGGTAGCAGCGCCAGACCAGCGCCACGTTGAACGGCGCGTTTGATGGCGAGAATTGAATTGATCTTCAAAACCGGAATACGGGCCTTGCCGGGTGGCATGCCAGCTGTCAGCATCCAGTTGACATCTGCCAGATAACTTGGGGTTCCATCACCCCAGACAACCAGTCTGTGCTTGTCGAGTTCTTTTACCGACTCCGGGGCGCCAAACCGGTCGATATAGTCCTGGGTGGCAAATACATGAAAATGCACCGTGAACAATCGTCGTTGAATGATGTCGGGTTGCAGCGGCTGTCGCAATCTGATCGCGCAGTCGGCCTGCCGCATGCCGAGATCAAGCTCATCATTGCTCAAGATCAGTTCAACTTGAATATCGGGATAGAGATCAACAAATTCCCGCATCCGAATGGCCAGCCATGCAGAGCCAAGGCCGACTGTTGTTGTAACTCTGAGCGGGCCCTTGGGAGCACCGCGAAAATCGCTCAATCGGCCTGCCGCAGCTTCCAATTTATCGGTGACATCTTCCGCCGCTTTGAACAGAATTTCACCCTGCTCGGTAAGAATGAGTCCCCGCGCGTGGCGATGAAACAGCGGCACCCCCACTTCTGATTCCAAAGAAGAAATCTGACGGCTGATTGCAGACTGGCTGAGATTCAGTGTTTCGGACGCATGGGTGAAGCTGCCAGCATTGGCAACTTTGTAAAATATGCGCAATTTATCCCAGTCCATGGGCATAGCAGGTTCCCGCCGCTCTTGTGCCAATGCCAAACAGTGGGGCGCAGGCTTGAATCGTTGTCAGAATAGGGAGCTTTTTGGGCAGGTCAAAGGCCTGGGGTAAATATTCATCACTTCCCCAAGCCTATTTTGTCGAACTTGAACCACCCTATGCCAGGTGTAGGTTGAAGAACTCCACGGTTCGATTCCACGAGAGCTCTGCCATTTTCTCGTCATATCGAGGTGTTGAATCGTTGTGAAAGCCATGGTTGGCACCCTCATAAACATGAGCAGTATATTTTTTGCCATGCTCTTTCAACGCTGCTTCATAAACTGGCCAGCCGGCGTTGACCCGCTTGTCCAGCTCGCCATAGTGCAGCAGCAGAGGTGCCTGAATTCTTGGAACGTCCTCCGCCTTCGCCTGTCGACCATAATAGGGTGCCGATGCTGAAAGTTCCGGATAGGCCACGGCCAATGCATTGCACACGCCACCGCCATAGCAAAAGCCGACGCAGCCTACCCTGCCAGTTGAATCATCTCTTGCGGCCAGGTGTTCGTAGCCTGCAAAAAAGTCGTTCATCAATTTGGCCCGGTCGACTGTCTTTTGCATCGCCTTGCCTTCTTCATCGTTGCCGGGATACCCACCGACAGACGTCAGTCCGTCAGGGGCTAAAGCCATAAATCCTGCCTTGGCCACGCGCCGCGCAACATCTTTGATATAGGGGTTGAGGCCACGGTTTTCGTGAATTACAAGGACAGCCGGCATTTTCCCAGGGGATTCTCGGGGCTTCACCAGATAGGCATTCACCTTGCCATTTCCGTTGGGTGAATCGTAATCCACATAAGTCGCCTTGATGTCAGGGTCGTTAAACGACACCTGTTCAGCCATGGCATATTGCGGGCTCAGCATTTTGAGCAGCGCCACGGCGGTCACACCACCTACAGCGAATTTACCAGCGCGATCAAGAAATTCACGTTTCGTCATAATGCCGTGGGCATAGTAGTCATAAAGTTCCAAAAGTTCAGGTTCGAAGTCCTTTGCGGTCATCCGTTGCATGTGTTTTCTCCCTTTAGACATTGCCTGGTCGAACAAGCCTACGTCACGGCAATTTATTCAACAAGGTGATCGCTCAAAACTGTGATTATCTGTTACAACTCCTGTCCACCCAAGCAACCGATCCTTCTGGAGAAATACCAATGCTTCAACTGCGCCCGAATTGTGAATGGTGCGACAAGGATCTGCCGCCTGCATCTGCTGACGCGCGAATTTGTTCCTATGAATGTACCTATTGCGCCGACTGCGTAGAAAGTGTTCTTCACAACGTTTGCCCGACCTGTGGTGGCAATTTTGTTCCCAGGCCCATACGTCCAAAACGTGCATATCGGGAAAATCCCAAGCTCGGTCTGCACAATCAACCGGCTGGAAACATTCGCAAGAAATGTAAGTTTTCGGCGCGGGCAATCTCGCACTTTGTAAGCAAATTGAAAGATGTGCACCCAGATCAAAGGTGACTCGACTGCTACGTCGATTGATTGCGGCGCGCTATTCCGCGGCTTCGACGATGCTTTCCATCTCGGCGAGGTATTTTTCCGCTTCAAGTGCCGCCATGCAGCCCATGCCCGCAGCAGTTACAGCTTGACGGTAAATGTCATCAGTAACGTCTCCAGCGGCATAAACACCGGGAATTTCTGTGGCGGTTGAATCAGGGGCTGTCCAAAGATAGCCGGACGACTTCAGTTTCAACTGATCTTTGAACAATTCAACAGCCGGTGCATGGCCGATGGCGATGAAGATACCATCCACAGGGGTGTCCTGAATGTTGCCTGTCTTGCGATCGCGGATAACTGCTGATTCAGCCGAAGGCATCAGGCCATCTTTACCTTTGATTTCAATCAGCTCGCTGTCCCAGATAATTTCGACATTTGATTTTTTGAACAGCCGGTCTTGCAATATGCGCTCGGCACGGAATTCGTCGCGCCTGTGGATGACGGTAACTTTTGCAGCCAGACCGGACAGATATAACGCTTCTTCAACCGCTGTATTGCCACCACCGACCACGATCACATGTTTGTCGCGATAGAAGAAACCGTCGCACGTGGCGCAGGCGGATACACCAAAACCCATGAATTTCTCTTCGGATTCCAGGCCCAGCCATTTGGCCTGCGCACCGGTGCAGATGATAACGCTGTCGGCGGTGTAGGTATCTCCGGATTCGGTTTGAAACCGGAAGGGGCGGACATTGAGTTCCGCTTTGGTAATAGAGTCCGACATGATCCGGGCACCAACATTTTCAGCTTGCGCCAGCATTTGTTCCATCATCCACGGACCCTGAACCGGATCTGCATATCCTGGATAGTTTTCGACATCTGTGGTGATTGTCAGCTGACCACCTTGTTGCATGCCGGCAACGAGGATGGGGTCCAGCATGCCGCGTGCTGCATAAATCGCAGCAGTATAGCCAGCAGGACCAGATCCGATGATCAGTACTTTGGTGTGGTGATTGGCCATTTTCTGTGCCTTAACAGTTCTATCCAGCCCCATATCTAGGAGCGAGACGGGGGTAGTTACAAGGGTTGCAAGCGTCCATCCCCGGATTTGAACAAACAAGTGATCAAGCTTGAAGCGGGGGCAGGCGAGAAGATTTTATCAGCTGCGATTGTTTCCATGCCCGCTATGGGATAAACCAAACGCAAGTGGGAGGATTACATATTCCAGGCAATTGAAGTGAACCGCGATGACCAGCTTAAACGACATAAAGAAAACCATTTTGGCGAGTTTCGCGGCAGCAGAGCAACACTCTGATCCTTACCCATATTTCCTGGTCAGCGATGTTGTGCCATCGCAAGTGCTGGCGGAATTGCAGGATCTGCCCTTTCCGGCACCAGAATTGGGTGGCGTATCTGGCACGCGCGAAGTGCACAATAAGTCGCGCAGCTATTTTGATGCTGACAATTGCAGCAAATACAATGCCTGCAAATTGCTTGCCGAAGCACTGCAAAGCGAAGAAGTCGTGACCGCTGTCCAAACAAAATTCAACACCGATCTGAGCGATACTTTCCTGCGCATTGAATATGCACAAGATACCGACGGTTTTTGGCTGGAGCCCCATACAGATATCGGCGTAAAGTCATTTACAATGTTACTGTATCTGTCGGACGGTGAGGGCCACAGATCGCTTGGAACAAGCATTTATGCAGACAAGGATACACATGTTGGTGAATCTCCGTTTGTCCCAAATCTGGCGATGATCTTTGTACCTTCCAATGATACCTGGCACGGATTCGAACCGCGTCCGCTTCAGGGAGTTCGAAAATCTATCATCATCAACTATGTGACGCAGGATTGGCGGGCTCGCGAACAGTTGGCATTTCCGCAAACCACTGTTCCAGCGGAATTATTTGCCTGATCTGGCTGCGTATCGTTTCATAATTTCAGCGCAGATCTGCGGTGTTGCATTGATTGGTGTGCCCACCTGTTTGTCAAAACCTTGCTGTATTTCCTGAACCAGATTTGCAGCTTCCAGCGCATCCAGAAAAGCGTGCATTTTTTTGTGCAGATCGTCGGGGCGAAACACATGCACCGGGCAACCACTGACCAGGGCTTCTGACACCATGTTATGGCTGTCGCCTGTGACAATGAGTCGGTCGCACCAGGCCAGCATTTCCAGATATGGATTTTCGCCACCACTTTCTTCCCCGGCCCACAAAGTGGAATTGTACGGTTCCAGCGATTGTTGCACTGTATTCAACAAGGATTGCGGCGTTCTGCGAGAACTGGTCACCAGCACATTTGTTTTAGCCGGCATCAACTGCAATGCCGACATCAGACGTTGACGCGACCCACCGGACCAACTAACAGATTTTGTATTGCCGCCCAGAATGAGCCCGACATTAGGTGACCCAAAATCAGCAAATCGTGCAGCAGCTGTTTGGTGCGCTGCGGCGAGTTTTTCAGCCGTGAACGCGTGCGGTGATGTGGCGGTTGATATGCTGTTGGGCTTCGATAACTGATCGTGCTCTGGCGCCCAGATCATATCTGCGACGTCGTGGTGCATCGTTGGATCTTTCAAAAATACCGCAAAACACTCGCGCCCCCGACGCTTTTTCAAAGCACGCAGGTAAGGAACCGTGCGTCGTCCCGACGCTATGATCATATCAGCGTTGGTGCTCATTAATGCGGACTGCCGGTCAACTGCCGATAACGGCATATAGGGCAGGGGGAGCGAGGTCAGCCAACCAGGACTGACCACAGATTCCAAGATATTGTCGGATTCCGCCAAAGCCGAGGCGACTCCCCGACATTGCATGAGATCGCCGATTTTGCCGTCAGTCAGAATTAGAATTTTCAGGTCGGGGTTTATCACGGGTTTGGAATTTCCGTATCGACTGGCACCGAATAACCGGCGATAACGGCGGACCGCGTTGCAATTGTGCGGTACCAACGCAATACATTGGGAAATGCATTCAGGTCGATCTTTTGAAACTCAAACCGTGCGACCCATGGCCAAATTGCCATATCGGCAATTGAATACTCGCCGGCCACAAAATTGCGCCCGACCAATTGTCCGTCCAGTACACCGTACAATCTTTGCGCTTCCTCTCCAAAACGACTCTCGGCATAGTCCGAGCGACCGGGATTGAAATGCAAAAAATGGTGCGCCTGTCCCAACATCGGGCCAAAGCCGCCGGATTGCCAGTTCAACCATTCCAGCGCCTGCCAATGGTGGTGGGGATCTTTGGGCAGAAACCTGCCGGACTTTGTCGCCAGATAGTGTAGAATTGCGCCGGACTCCATCAATGATATTCCCGTATCATGATCAACGATGGCGGGGATTTTGTTGTTCGGAGAAATCTTCAAAAAATCTGCCCTGAACTGCTCATTGTTCATAATGTCGATGGAGTTGACCTGATAGTTCAGCCCCATCTCTTCCAGAGCGATAGAGACCTTGCGGCCATTGGGCGTGCCAAAGGTGTAGAGGTCGATCATTGAGAGTTTTGGAACCCTTCGTGATTAAACGTATTGCACTTTCAATATTTCATAGGCGCGCGCACCGCCCGGGGCAGCAACTTCAACACTGTCGCCCTCTTCCTTACCAATGAGAGCCCGAGCAATCGGACTGGAAATCGAAATCTTGCCGGAATTAACATCCGCTTCCTGATCTCCAACAATTTGATAATGTTTTTCTTCGTCGGTCTCTTCATCAACCAGCCGTACGGTGGCGCCAAACTTGACGGTGTCGCCGGACATTTTCGAGATGTCGATCACTTCCGCACGGGCGACAATGTCTTCCAGCTCCATGATGCGGCCTTCATTGTGGCTCTGTTGCTCTTTGGCAGCGTGATATTCGGCATTTTCCGACAGATCGCCATGTTCGCGAGCTTCTGCTATCGCGTTTACGATTCGGTGCCTGTCTTCGGACTGGCGGCGTTTCAATTCTATTTCCAGCGCGGTAAATCCCGGCTGAGTCATGGGAACCTTTTCCATTGTGGCTCCTCCTTGGTTTTACACTAATGATCGGATGCGGTGTGAACCACAGGTCCGATGGTTGTGATTTTCGATTTTTCGCGACGGAGGAGATGTTTGAACCTCCGTCGACTTCAACGCTTATTATATGGGGCAGCGATTCAGGCCGTCAAGTTGGATTTATGTCCCGGTCAACCGGTTGAATTTGTTGTGGCTGATGTTGGAACCGCAGGCAACAATGCCAATATTGCGTCCCGCAAGTTGTTGTTTTAGCCGACCGGTTACGGCTGCGGTTGTTGCAGCGCAAGCCGGTTCAGCGACGATTTTCAACCCGTCATAGAGCAATTTCATGCCTTCGCGAAGTTCATCGTCTTCCAGTCGAACGATTTCGCTGACATTTTGCCGTGTAATCGCAAAACTGTTTGGCCGGGCCATCGGCGCGCCGAGCGAATCGGCGATTGTGTCGACAGATTCGAGTTCGACAGCTTCCCCTTGTTCGAAGCTTCGATACATGCTGTCCGCCCCAAAGGGCTCGATGCCGATGATATGGCAATCCGGAATGATCAGCTTTATCGCCGTCGACATGCCCGAGATGAAGCCGCCACCACCAACCGGGATGACTGCAACTTCCAGATTCGGACGACTGCGTGCAAATTCGAGGCCACAAGTTGCCGCTCCAAGTGTCATAAACGGGCTTTCGAAAGGATGCAGCATGGTGCGACCTTCTCTCTCCACCAGTCGGTCGGATTCGATAAATGCCTCTTCGACATTTTTGACCAACATCACTTCGGCTCCCAGAGCCTTGCAGCCATCAACACGGATCCTGTCGGCTGAATCGGGCATCACAACTTTGGCGGAAATGCCGGCCTTGCTGGCGCCCCAGGAAACGGCCAGGGCATGATTGCCCGCAGATACGGCAGTGACACCGGCTGCCCGTTGATCCGTGGTCAATGCATCGACCGCCAGCAATGCGCCGCGGGCCTTGAACGAGCCCGCCTGCTGGAACAGTTCCATTTTCATGTGCACCTGCGCGCCGCCACCTGGCAGGTACGGGGTCAGACGGTCCGAATTCAGCGTCAATGTTGGTGTCGCAACTATGCGACCGGCAAGTGCCGCGCTGGCAGCTTCGATTTCAGCAAGAGTTGGGGCAGCAATCACAGCGTCATCCAAAAGGTGGCAAAGTTGCAGTGATAACAGGTATTTCGTCGGGCACAACCATCTGTTCGATGGTTTGAAACTTCCCCAATTATGTTGTCAAGATTGATTAGGTCAGAGTTTTATTCATCGTCACCGTCGTGCCATTGCGCCCGGTCTCTTTCCAGCCAAGACGTTGGTAAAGACGTTGAGTGCTTGTCATATCGGAGTGGGTATTCAGTCTCATCTCGAAAAAACCCTGTTCATAGGCCTCTTGCTCGGCGTGTTTAATCAGTGCCCCGCCCAAGCCCTTGCCTCCATGATCTGGATGAACCGCTAGATTTGCCAGTTTCATGAACCCGTCTGCCACCACCAGCACCAAAATGCCGAGAGCTGTCCCGTTCAGGTCCATCACCCAAACCTGGTTGGTGAGGATGTCCTCATCAAGTCCGGCTGACACCGGTGGCAGGTCCGCAATCGAATTAGCATAGCATTCATAGGCAGCATCAATACAAGCGACAATTTGCGGCACGTCTTCCAGTGTGGCTTGGCGTAGTGTCGGTTCTGTCATTGCACCTCAATTGCTCTATGCTGCATTTCCAAAATAGTCCTGCAAAGGGCTGACCGTGATGTCACCTTTGATTATCGCTTCAATGGCATTGGTCGCTGCAATGCTGCCGGCGATTGTTGTGTAGTACGGCACTTTGTTCATCAAGGCTGCTTGTCGCAACGAGCGAGAATCGCTCAATGCCTGCTGACCTTCGGTTGTATTGAAAATGAGATCCACCTGACGGTTGCGAATGGCGTCTTCAATATGGGGACGACCCTCCAGCACTTTGTTGACCCGTTCACAGGCCACCCCATGTTCTGCAAGATGGCGTTGTGTGCCGCCGGTTGCGAGGATGGAGAAGCCTAGATCTTGCAGCTTACGGGCACTGTCGAGAATGCGGGCCTTGTCGTCACCTTTGACAGATATGAAGATCGTTCCTTCGCGCGGCAGGTCGTTGGAAGCACCCAATTGTGCCTTGGCAAAGGCCATGGCGTAATCCCGATCGAGCCCCATAACCTCGCCGGTTGACCGCATTTCCGGGCCGAGCAGCGTGTCGACGCCTGGGAAGCGGGCAAACGGGAAAACGGCCTCTTTGACCGCAACATGGTCCAAGTCGCGGGCATTGGGTCGAGTTGGTAGCAGTTCGTCCAGCTTTTCGCCCACCATGATGCGCGCCGCATTTCTGGCAATCGACACGCCAATCGTTTTTGCAACAAAAGGTACTGTACGTGAGGCTCTTGGGTTGACCTCAAGAACATAAATGACGTCGTCCTTGATCGCATATTGCACATTCATCAGTCCGACCACGTCCAATGCCAAAGCCATGACTGAAGTCTGCCGTTCCAACTCGTCCAGCATGGCTGAGCTTAGTGAGTGGGTCGGCAGCGAGCATGCTGAGTCCCCTGAATGTATTCCCGCTTCTTCGATATGTTCCATGATGCCGCAAACATAGGTATTTATGCCGTCGCTGAGGCAATCGACATCAACTTCGATGGCATTGGTCAAATAGCTGTCAATCAGCACTGGGGTATCGCCAGAAACCACCACGGCTTCGGAAATGTAGCGTTCGAACTGCCCATCATCCCGGACGATTTCCATGGCCCGACCACCCAAAACATAAGACGGCCGAATGACAACAGGATAGCCCACCTGCGCAACAATTTTGCGCGCCTGATCAACTGAGCGAGCAATGCCGTTGATTGGTTGTTTCAGGTTGAGTTCGTTGAGGAATTTCTGGAAACGGTCGCGGTCTTCTGCCAGATCGATCTTATCAGGTGACGTGCCCAAAATGGGCACTCCTGCTTCTTCAAGGTAGTGTGCCAGACCAAGAGGTGTCTGCCCGCCAAATTGAACGATAACGCCCAGGAATTCGCCTTTCGATTGTTCTGTGCGAATGATTTCAAGCACGTCTTCCGCGGTCAAAGGCTCAAAATACAGGCGGTCGGACGTGTCATAGTCGGTCGATACGGTTTCCGGATTGCAGTTGACCATAATCGATTCGTAGCCGGCGTCAGCCAGAGCGAAAGCAGCATGGCAGCAGCAATAGTCAAATTCGATGCCTTGTCCGATACGGTTTGGCCCGCCACCCAGGATCATTACTTTCCGGGCGTCGGAAATGCCGGCTTCGCTGTGCAAGTTGCCGGCAAACGGTGTTTCGTAAGTTGAATACATATAGGCTGTAGGCGAGGCGAATTCGGCTGCGCAGGTGTCTATGCGTTTATAGACCGGGTAAATGTTGAGTTTGGCACGCGCTTCAGCGACATCTTTTGCTTGGCCGCCAGACAGATGCGCCAGCCGGGCATCAGAAAAGCCCATGGATTTCAAGGCCCGCATATTCGCTGCATCTGTAGGCAGACCATGAGCTGTCACGCGGGCTTCCATATCAATGATCGCCTGCATCTGCTCCAGAAACCACGGATCGATGCGGCAGAATGCATGTATTTCATCAAGGCTGGTTCCAACTCGCATGGCCTGTGCCACTTTCAGCAGGCGATCCGGTTTCGGAGTCCCCAGAGCTGCGCGGATGGCGTTGCGGTTTTCCTTGCGGCCTTCTTCGGTTTCAGCTTTTGAATCGAAACCATCTATCCAGATTTCGTCCAGGCCGCTCAGTCCGGTTTCGAGCCCCCGCAATGCTTTTTGGAAGCTTTCAGCAAATGTCCGGCCAATTGCCATGACTTCGCCAACTGATTTCATTGAGGTGGTCAGCGTATCGGAAGCTGCGCCAAATTTCTCAAAGGCAAAACGTGGAATTTTGGTGACAACATAGTCGATGCTAGGTTCAAACGAGGCTGGTGTTGCACCTCCGGTAATGTCGTTTTCCAGCTCGTCGAGTGTGTAGCCAACCGCCAGACGCGCTGCGACTTTGGCGATAGGAAATCCTGTCGCTTTCGATGCCAAAGCAGATGACCGTGACACCCGCGGGTTCATTTCAATAACCACGAGACGCCCGTCGGCCGGATTGACAGCAAATTGCACATTGGAACCACCGGTTTCGACACCGATTTCCCGCAGTACTGCGATGCTGGCATTGCGCATCATCTGGTATTCTTTGTCCGTCAACGTAAGGGCAGGCGCGACAGTAATCGAGTCACCGGTATGCACGCCCATAGGGTCGACGTTTTCAATGGAGCAGACAATGATGCAGTTGTCGGCTTTGTCACGCACCACTTCCATTTCGAACTCTTTCCAGCCCAAAACAGATTCTTCCACCAGCACTTCGTTGGTTGGTGAGGCTTCAACGCCGGAAAGCACAATTTCATAAAGTTCGTCCAGCGTGTAAGCGATGCCGCCACCCTGGCCACCCATCGTAAATGAAGGGCGGATAATGGCCGGCAGGCCGGTGGTTTCAAAGGCATCCAGCGCTTGCATCTGAGCCGTGATTCGGTGGCGTTCCCGGCGAAACTGCTCGCCAGCGTCCCAGGATTTTTGCAGTTTATCCCGATCAGAATTCTGGGCGAAATGCTGTTTTTGATCGGCTGCGAACTGTTTCTTCAGTTCAGTTGTATTGACAAAGGCCGATGCGGGGGTCGCCAGCCCAATTTTATCCATCGCCGTGCGGAAGAGATCCCTGTCTTCCGCCTTGTCGATCGCTTTTGCGTCAGCACCGATCATTTCGACACCGTGCTTTTCCAGCACACCCATCCGTTCCAGAGACAAGGCCGTATTCAAGGCTGTTTGACCGCCCATGGTTGGCAGCAGCACCAATTTTTCGTCAGGATGGTCGGCCCGTTCTTTTTCAATTATTTTGGCGACTATTTCAGGGGTGATAGGTTCGATATAAGTTGCATCAGCCAGTTCCGGATCCGTCATGATCGTGGCCGGGTTGGAATTGACAAGCACAATCCGGTAACCCTCCGCCCGAAGCGCCTTACAGGCCTGAGTGCCGGAATAGTCGAATTCACACGCCTGACCGATGACAATGGGGCCAGCCCCAATTATGAGAATGGCATCGATGTCTTGTCTTTTTGGCATTTTACGGGCCCTGGCTGACTAGTTTTGACCTACTCTGATCCCGTGCGGAATCCCGTCCAGTGAAACACCGGAGCTCAGAGCAAAATGTCGTGGCTAAGGCGTCTCTATAGGGGAAGCGGGACAACCGCGAAACCCCAAGATACAGCATTTTCGTGGATGAAGGGGCGGCAAATCTGCCGATTGGCATATCCTCCAATGCTGGTTGTCTGAATCAGCGAGAGTTTCGGTCTTAATACAGGTCGGTTGGGAACTGAGTTTGTCTGCAAATATGTAATTCAACCCGGTCATTTGCTATGCATGTTGCTTGCGTGGAAAGTTTCTGCGACTTATTGTCTTCACATAAAATGGGCAACCAGATGCCGTAATCCAAGCATAGAGGAATCGCCATGCGCTGGCGCGGACGCAAGGAAAGTTCTAACATTGAAGACGTTCGCGACGACGACGCCGGCAGCGGAGGCAGCGGTGGTTTTGGCCGACCCAACCGGCGCGGCGGCGGCGGACTTCGCCTGCCTGGCGGATTGGGTCGTGGACGAACCAGCGGTGGGCGGGGGCCCGTACGACGCGCCGGAGGTGGCGGGTTCGGCACCATAATCATTATCGTCATATTGTTCTTTGTGCTGAAATCCTGCGGTATCAATCCACTCGACATGTTGACCGGCGGCGGCGGTGGCAGTCTGGTGCCGAAACAGCAAGATCAAACAGCTCGCCCGACACCCATGCCTCAACCGCGGACCAAAAGCGGTAGGACTGTTAGTTCCGATGATATGAAGCAATTTGTAGGCGTGGTTCTGGCCGAAACCGAAAATGTCTGGAACGGAATTTTTCAACAGGAAGGGCGCGAATATCCCGAGCCGAAACTGGTCTTGTTTTCCCGCAGCATCCGCTCAGCCTGTGGTCAGGCGAGTTCGGCGACAGGACCGTTCTATTGCCCGGGTGACAGCAAAGTCTACCTCGATACTTCGTTCTTTCAGACTCTTTCGCGCCAGTTTGATGCCAGTGGCGATTTCGCCAACGCCTATGTGATCGCTCACGAAGTCGGACATCACGTGCAGAACGTCATCGGAGTTCTGCCGCGTTTCAATCAGCTTCGCCGTTCCATGGGAAAGGCCGAAGCCAATCAGATGTCTATTCGTGTAGAATTGCAGGCGGATTGTTTTGCAGGGATTTGGGCGCATTTTACCGATCAGAAAGGCCTGCTTGAAAAAGGTGATTTGGAAGAAGCTTTAAACGCCGCAACGCAAATTGGGGATGACGCCATTCAAAAGCGCACCCAGGGATATGTGGTGCCCGAAAGTTTCAATCACGGCACCTCAGAACAGCGCAAAGCGTGGTTCTATCGCGGTTTTGAAACCGGCAAACTTGGTGAATGCAACACGCGGGTATTCGAAGGCTATTGAGTTGGGAACACCTGTTCGGGGGGAAGCTTCCGATCAGGCCCGCTCTTTTAATAACTCTTCACCCTTGGTCTGTTTGATCAGATTGAGGAACCGCCGGAACAGGTAGTGACTGTCTTGCGGACCAGGGCTCGCTTCCGGGTGATGCTGGACGCTGAATACAGGCTTACCGGTCAAACTCAAGCCACAATTGGTGCCGTCGAACAAACTGACATGAGTTTCTTCAACGCCTTCGGGCAGGCTATCACTATCCACGGCAAACCCATGATTCATTGATACAATTTCAACTTTCCCGGTGGTGTGGTCTTTTACCGGGTGGTTGGCGCCATGATGGCCCTGATGCATTTTTACAGTGGTCGCTCCAAGCGCCAGTGCCAGCATTTGGTGCCCAAGGCAAATTCCAAACACCGGCAGACCGCTGTCGACAAGTTTGCGGATTTGTTCAACTGAATATTTCCCGGTCGCCGCCGGGTCGCCCGGGCCATTTGACAAAAATATTCCGTCTGGCTGCAGGGCCAGAATTTCTTCGGCTTTAGCAGTGGCCGGCACCACCGTCACTTTACAGTCAAGTCCGGTAAAAAGTCGCAAAATGTTGCGTTTCACACCAAAATCCATGGCTACAATGTGGTGCGCATGCGCTTGGCTCTCGCGATATCCCTGATTCCAAACCCACGGTTTTTGCGACCATTGGCCTGTGTTTTCAGACGTGACACTGGGTGCCAGATCCATACCTTCCAAACCAGCCCAATTGGCAGCGCGCTGCTTAAGGGCGGCAAGGTCAAAGTCTCCGTCTGGGTCATGCGCAATAACCGCGTTCGCCAGCCCGCTTTCGCGAATATGGGCGGTCAGTGCACGTGTATCGATATTGCACAGCGCAATAATATTGCGCGCCACCAGCCAGTCATTGAAGTGCTTTGCAGAGCGATAATTGGACGGATTTGTAATCGGCATCTTAAAAACCGCACCTGCCACCCCCGTCGGAGCATCCATATCCAGAGTTTCAACATCTTCTTCATTGGCCCCGACATTGCCAATATGTGGAAAAGTAAAAGTGACGATTTGGCCAGCATAGGATGGGTCGGTCAGGATCTCTTGATAGCCGGTAATGGCAGTGTTGAAACAAACTTCTGCTTCGGCTGTTCCGGATGCGCCGGCACCTGTGCCTTCAATGACTGTACCGTCGGCAAGTATCAGTAATGCCGTGGGTTTTGTCAGCGTCCAGGGTGCGGGAGGGGATTGGCTCATGATCGGAATTCCATATGATTCGTAATTAATGCCGATCTTGGCAATGGACAAACAGTCGCTCCCGAACAGGGCAGCTATGCAGCAATTGCGTATTATCCATGCTTGATCTTGCGCTGTATAGCACCCATTTTGCGGATACCAAGCCCCACATGGAAATTGCATGTTGAAAGACGCCTTGATAGTGTGGGCGATCTGAAACGGCTGTTCATCAAGGTGGCGAAAGTCATCACAGGAGACAAAAGATGCGTACACGTCTGGTAGACGGCATGAAAGACGCGATGAAATCAGGCGAAAAGCGCAAGCTTTCCACCCTGAGGTTGATTAACGCTGCAATCAAGGATCGTGACATCAATGCCCGCGGCGCGGGCAAGGAACGGGTTTCCGACGAGGATATCCTCGGAATCCTGTCGAAAATGATCAAGCAGCGCGAAGAATCCGCTCGCCTCTATGAAGAAGGCAACCGTCTGGAGCTTGCCGCGCAGGAACGCGAGGAAATGGAAATCATTCGCGCTTATTTGCCTAAACAGATGGATGCGGACGAAGTGCGCAACGCCTGCACTAAGATCGTTTCCGAAGTTGGTGGCGAAAGCCTGCGCGATATGGGCAAATGTATGAATGCGATCAAACAGCGCTATCCCGGCAAACTGGACGTTGGCCAGGCCAGCAAAGTCGTCAAGGAACTGCTCGGCTAATTGCCGAATTACCGCGTCTTGCCTGTGAAAAACGGGCAAGGTTGTCAATCTGACTCGCGCTGATCTGCCATCACTCCTATATCTGGTGAGAAACCGGAGCCCACCATGCGCTATTCGCCTTCTTTTCTTGAAGAAATACGCGACCGAATCCCAATTGCGGATATTGTCGGGCGACGGGTGACGTTTGACCGCAAGAAGTCCAATCAGTCGAAAGGCGATTTCTGGGCGTGTTGCCCGTTTCATGGAGAAAAATCTCCGTCTTTCCACTGCGAAAACCAAAAGGGTCGCTATCATTGCTTTGGATGTGGTGTGTCAGGAGATCATTTTCGGTTCTTGACCGAACTCGACGGGATCAGTTTTCCAGAAGCGGTGGAACGTTTAGCCGATGAAGCCGGTGTTGCCATGCCTGCCGTTGATCCTCGTGCGATGGAGAGAGAGCAGAAAAAGGCTACTTTATATGATGTCATGGAACTGGCCGTTGGCTTTTTCCGTGATCAGTTGCAAACCGCAGACGGTGCCAAGGCGCGGGCCTATCTGCGTGACAGGCGTCTGCCATCGTCTGTGCAGAACGATTTCCAGATGGGTTATGCGCCTGCAAGCCGCAACGCGTTGAAAGAATATTTGGTTTCAAAGGGCATTGATCAACAGCGAATAGAAGCCTGTGGACTGGTGGTGCACGGATCAGATATTTCAGTCTCTTACGACCGCTTTCGCGATCGCATCATGTTTCCCATACTTGATGCGCGTTCACGCCCTATTGCGTTTGGAGGACGCGCGCTGTCAGCTGATGTGCCTGCCAAATATCTGAATTCACCTGAAACAGAATTATTTTCCAAATCCAACATTCTGTATAATTATGCCAAAGCGCGGAAGGCCGTCGAACGGGGCGGAAATCTGATCGTCTGTGAAGGATACATGGACGTGATTGCGCTTCATGCCGCTGGTTACGAAACCGGAGTTGCCCCCCTTGGAACGGCGCTTACGGAGCCGCAAATAGAACTGGCATGGCGGGTTGGCGGCGAACCGATTCTGTGTTTTGACGGTGATGAAGCCGGATTGCGGGCCGCATTCCGAAGTATCGATACGGCACTGGCGGGCCTAAAGCCGGGGCGTTCTCTGCGTTTTGCTCTTTTGCCGCAAGGCGAAGATCCAGATGACCTGATTGGCCGTGCCGGTCCGGAAGCCTTCCAGCAGATACTCGATTCCTCGCGGCCACTGGCTGATATGCTTTGGCGTCGGGAAACCGATGGGCAAGTTTTCGATACCCCCGAAAAGCGCGCCGAACTTGAGAGAACGGTATTCGCGGTAATTAGTCAGGTAGGCGAAGAAAACGTCAAACGCCACTATCAGCAGGATATGCGGGACCGTCTTGCCAGTTTCTTCGGCACCGTGGAAGGTCAGCAGCGCGGACAGAACAAATTATCCGGAGCCGCGTCACGTAATGTTGCTTCGCGTCAGAAGTTTGCTGTATCCGACAGTTTGATGAATTCCTCGCTGGTCAAATCCGGTCCAGCCGCCGCACCGCCTCCTTTGCGTGAATGCGCGCTGTTGGTATCAGTTCTCAACCATCCGGCCATTGGTATTGGCTATTTTGATCAGTTTGCATCTCTGGAAGTTGAACACCCTATATTGAAAAAAGTGCATGTTGCGTTGCTGAACGTTTTTGCTGAGGCTGGTGAACGCGACGAGCAGCCGTCTCTCGAAGATGTAAAACGCAGTATCGAAGAACAGGGATTTGCTGCGGAAATGGGTCTTCTGGAAAGTCAGGTGCGCAATAATCGCATGTGGCAGTGCCTCCCGGAGGCGGCATTTGAAGACGCCGTTGAAGGCTGGCTGCAGGCCCTGTCACTTTATGAGCGCAACCGAAACCTCAAACAGGAATTGCGTGCCGCCGAACGCGCCTGCAACGAAATTGGAGACGAGGCGAGTTTTTTTCGCATGGCCGATGTTCAAGCGGAAATTGCCCGCGAAGAAGGCACCGAGGCGCTTATCGAGGGTTTTGGCCTGCCATCGGGCCGTGCAGCACGTTCTTTTTAACCTTTTCTTCTGGAAATAGGGTGATTTAGCCCTAACTTAGAGGCTGTGATGAGAAAGCGGCTTGCGACTTTTCCGGTTTCGCGTCATAAGCCCATTAACACCTGTCATCCAATCGAGCCAAAAGTGCTGCGATATGACTGAAGAAGTCCGACAGGGTTAATCAGGAATTAACAGCGTGCGGGTAATATCCGCGCGAAAAATCTGCTGGCCGAATCGGCACTGGAAAAAATGTTTTTTCATTTTTTTGCCGACCCGGTCGCTCAAATTCAGGCCCGACACCCGCTCAGGCCCCGCTGGTTAAGAGAGATCCCTATGGCAAAAGCCGCTACAGCAAAAAAAGCGACTGTTGACGCATCCGAACAAACTGCCGACCGCCCGTTACTCGATTTGAATAATGATGCCGTGAAGAAAATGATCCGGGCCGCCAAAAAACGCGGTGTTGTTACCGTTGATCAACTCAATGCGGTCATGCCCTCCGAAGAAGTTAGCCCCGATCAAATTGAAGACACGATGTCGATGCTGTCTGAAATGGGCATTAATGTGGTCGAAGAGGAAGAATCCGAAGAACCCGCCGAAGAAGCTTCAACTGAAATTGTCGAAGCCGGCAAAAAGGCACTGGCCACAGTAGCCAAAAAAGAACCTACCGACCGCACCGATGACCCGGTCCGCATGTATTTGCGTGAAATGGGATCGGTTGAATTGCTGTCCCGCGAAGGTGAAATCGCAATTGCCAAGCGCATTGAAGCTGGCCGTGAAACCATGATTGCCGGACTGTGCGAAAGCCCACTGACCTTCCAGGCAATCATTATCTGGCGCGACGAACTTCTCGAAGAAAATATTCTGCTTCGCGATATTATTGATCTGGAGGCCACCTATGCTGGCCCCGATGCCAAGCAGAACGTGCCGGTCAACCCGAACGCACCAGCATCGGTTGCCGAAGCTGTACGTCAGGGATCGGGCGGTGAACATTCTCCTGAGGCACTGGCCCGCAAAAAGGCAATCGCCGAAGGCCGAGATCCCGTTGAAGCAGTTGAAGCGTTGAAAAACTCTACACCGGGCGAAGATTCAGGTGAAGACACCACTTCCGACGATGATGATGATGATGACGAAGATGACGAAGCTGCATTGTCGCTGGCAGCGATGGAAGCAGAGCTGAAGCCGAAGGTTTTGGAAATTTTCGATTCAATCGCCGGTAACTACAAAAAATTGCGTCGTCTTCAGGATCAGTACGTAGAAAAACGCATGACCAACGACAAATTGTCGCCAAGTCAGGACCGTCGTCTGAAACAACTGAAAGAAGAGATCATTGAAAGCGTCAAGTCCTTGATGCTGAATAATAATCGTATCGAGGCCCTGGTTGAACAACTCTATGATATCAACAAGCGTCTGGTATCTTCTGAGGGTCGGTTGATGCGTTTGGCCGAAAAATACGGCGTTGTACGCGAAAACTTTCTGGAAGAATATCGCGGTGCCGAACTGGACCCAAACTGGGTGCGGCGGATTGCCAATCTGGGCGCCAAGGGCTGGAAAGAGTTCGTTGCTGGAGAGAAGTCTGAAATCAAGGAATTGCGCGCCGATATCCAAATGCTGAGCCATGAGACCGGCCTTGAAACATCTGAATTCCGCCGCATCGTGCATCAGGTGCAAAAAGGCGAGCGCGAAAGCCGAATCGCCAAAAAGGAAATGGTCGAGGCAAACCTTCGATTGGTGATTTCCATCGCCAAGAAATACACCAACCGCGGACTGCAATTCCTGGATCTAATCCAGGAGGGTAATATTGGCCTGATGAAGGCGGTTGATAAGTTTGAATATCGCCGTGGTTATAAGTTCTCCACCTATGCAACCTGGTGGATTCGTCAGGCGATCACACGTTCGATTGCCGATCAGGCCCGCACCATCCGTATTCCGGTGCATATGATTGAAACGATCAACAAGATTGTTCGCACCAGCCGGCAGATGCTACACGAGATTGGTCGTGAACCGACCCCGGAAGAATTGTCTGAAAAGCTCGCCATGCCACTGGAAAAAGTGCGCAAAGTGCTGAAAATAGCCAAGGAGCCGATTTCGCTGGAAACGCCAATCGGTGATGAGGAAGATTCCCATCTCGGCGATTTTATCGAGGACAAGAACGCCATTCTACCAATCGACGCGGCAATTCAGTCAAATCTGCGCGAAACCACAACCCGCGTTCTGGCCAGTCTGACCCCGCGCGAAGAACGTGTTTTGCGGATGCGTTTTGGCATCGGCATGAATACTGACCATACGCTTGAAGAAGTCGGCCAGCAATTCAGCGTGACTCGCGAACGCATTCGTCAGATCGAGGCCAAAGCGCTACGCAAACTCAAACATCCAAGTCGCTCGCGCAAACTGCGCAGCTTCCTGGACAGCTAGCGGCCAGCGGCGAGCGATAGCGGTCGTTGCAGGGCGCTCGCAATGGCGAGAATAGGAGAAACGATGTCCTTCCTAAAAAAACTTTTCGGCGGCGGTGGCGGTGCTGGGAATGACAATGATGGCAAGGCGGCGGCTGGTGCTGCTGTGGAGCACGAGGGATATCTGATTACTCCCACGCCGATGAAAGAAGGTGCTCAATACAGGCTGGCTGGCACCATTTCGATGGAAGTCGATGGCGAAACCCAAACCCATCAATTCATCCGTGCTGATCTGTTCACGTCAACCGACGAGTGCAACGACGCCTGCATCCGCAAGGCTCAACAGGTGATCAAGGAACAGGGTAAGTCAATTTTTCGCTAAGGCTGCTTGGTCCATGTCACACCAGGAAATGATCTCTCTGCAGACCAACGGCCCCGGATTAACGGAATTCACCGCCAAGGCGGAGCGCTTTGTCCGTGGGGCAGGGGTAGATGTCGCTCTGTTGACGGTCTTCGTTCGACACACATCGTGTTCGCTGCTGATTCAGGAAAACGCTGACCCTGACGTTCAACAGGATATGCAGAATTTCTTTCATCGACTCGTACCACCAGGTGATAATGCCGCAATGAGCTGGTTGATCCATACAGCTGAAGGGCCTGACGACATGCCCGCTCATATCAAAGCAGCGCTGACCCAAACCAGTCTCAGCATTCCGGTTTCTCAAGGGGGCATGCTCTTGGGTACGTGGCAGGGCCTCTATCTGTTTGAGCACCGTTCTCGACCCCACAATCGCCAGATCGTGCTACATTTAAACTGATCTTTGCAGGCTTTTTGGAGGGCAATTTTCTTTCCCCGGCTGCTTTGCCTATCTCCCGCATATCTTTAGAGTGATACCGGAGGCAAACAGGCGAGGGGTTGGCATGTCATCTTTGAAAGACAAAACCATATTTATGTCAGGCGGATCGCGCGGTATCGGTCTCGCCATCGCGCTGCGTGCTGCCCGGGACGGTGCCAATGTGGTAATCGCTGCTAAAACTGCCGAACCACATCTAAAATTGCCGGGAACTATTTTCACCGCGGCTGAAAAAATCGAATCCGCCGGTGGCAAAGCCCTTCCGGTGGTCTGCGACATTCGTGAAGAAAAACAGGTCAACGCCGCCGTCAATGCCGCAGTCGAGGCGTTTGGTGGAATTGATATCTGTATCAATAACGCCTCCGCCATTCAGCTCACCCCCACCGAAATGACCGAAATGAAGCGCTTTGACCTAATGCATCAGGTAAATACGCGTGGCACGTTTCTGGTGTCCAAGACCTGCCTGCCACATCTGAAAATGTCACCCAATGCACATATCCTGAATCTCGCGCCACCTCTGGACATGTCGCCCAAATGGTTCGGGCCCCATGTGGCCTACACAATGGCAAAATACGGTATGTCCATGTGCACACTTGGCATGGCGCAAGAATTTGCCAAACTGTCGATCGCCGTCAATTCTCTTTGGCCGCTGACCGTCATCGATACTGCTGCTGTGCGAAACTTACTTGGTGGCGATGCCATGGTGAAGATGAGTCGCAAGCCTGAAATCCTGGCGGATGCCGCGCATTGCATCCTGACACGACAAGCCCAATCCTGCACCGGCAATTTTTTCATCGATGAGTTGATATTGCGGAAGAACGGTGTCAGCGATTTCTCGAATTATGCCAATGACATCGAATCCCCATTGGCAGCTGATTTTTTTGTACCTGATGCAGTTTTTGACCAGGTTCCTACCAAAGTCATACGGGCTCCAGGGTACTAATTCCACTGGCTTTGACGAATTATTCTGTCTATTTAATTCAGTTTTTTCAACATATTAGATAAAAAATACCGTTGTCTGAACGGAGGATGAACGGGCTGTTCCAAAATCGTTCAGCGCCGCTTTGCCAATTTGGTGTCATCAGCTGCCCACCCCCCTCTCAGACCAGTCATTTGAGGCAGCCGGTTGAGCCAAAGGAGGCCCATCATGTTTAACTCTCAGATTAAATCACTCATCGTCGCAGGCACCGTTGCAATGGGTGCCATTGTCGCGACCAGCGGAACCGCCAGCGCAGAAGTACGTGGTGGCATTTATTTCGGTGGCCCGGGTTTTTCCATCGGTTTTGGTGACCGCGGGTACCGCCATCACGGTCGATACGACCGTTACGACCGTCATGACCATTGGGAGCGTCCTCGTCATCGCAGCTGCAGCCCCCGCAAGGCGGTTCGCAAAGCACGCCGCAAGGGCCTGCGTCACGCCCACGTCGTTCGGGTCGGTCATCGCCGGATTATCGTGTCCGGCCGTAAATGGGGCGAACGGGTCATCATGGGCTTCGGCAACAGCAAACGCTGCCCACTTCGCTTCGTCAGAAGTCGTTAAGTTCTGACCAACTTTTCTTCCTACCTGCACTGGGCGCGGATTAACCTCCGCGCCCTTTTTTTTTGTCTCAATCGAACGCAGTTGCGAAACGTTACTGATCCAGTTCCCATTTCACAGTGATGCTGACGGAGTAGCTGTTTTCTCCGCTTGCAACCGGTACCGCAACTTTTCTGATCGCGGTGCCTTGCATACGCGCCATGGCGCGGGGGCGAGGAGGCTGCCGGTTGGTTTCTGATATCTCGACAATCCGGCCCAGTTTCACACCTGCAGCTTCGGTCAGTGTTTTTGCTTTGCTGATTGCTTTCGCCATCGCATTGGTGCGCGCTTGTTCGATGATTGGCGCAGGGTTCTCGGTTGAAAATGCAATTCCACCGCCACTGTTAACACCAAGGCTGACCGCTTTATCCAAAATGGCACCCAGCTTCATCAAATCACGCACCCGTACTGTCAGGCTGTTGGTGACGACATAGCCAACGAGTTTACGAAGTTTTGGCGAGCTGGAAGAAGACGTGGGGAAGTGATAGCGGGGCTGAATGTTAAAATTGGAGGTCTGCAGATCTCGTTCTTGGATGCCGGAATTTCGCAAACTTTTGAGAATTTCAGTCATGGCTGTATTGTTGGCATCCAATGCCGCTCTTGCGGTTTTTGCCTCTCTTTGAACAGAGAGATTCATTCGGGCAATGTCCGGCGTGGCTGTTGCTGATCCCGTCGCAGAAACGGATATCAACGCCGACTTTGCCGTGTCCGCCCACGCCGGGCTGGATGCGAGTGGTAGTGCAAGCGCTGCGCCGAGGGCGAATATCGGTGCAATATTCATGGACTTCTCCAACTGGTTAAAAATATTGTTGCAGCAATAGGTTTGCACTGTGGGACAAATGTGTCCAATTGCGCCTCTATGGTGCCAGAAACGCCTTGTTGGCGCGTTAAAATTGGGGTAGCAGACGGGTGCGTCCACATGGATGCGGGTCTGTAGCTCAATGGTTAGAGCCAGCGGCTCATAACCGCTTGGTTGGGGGTTCGAGTCCCTCCAGACCCACCACATACACACGGTATTATATTGATATAAAAGACCTAAATAATTAGCGAAAAATATGTTCTTACTTTTCTGCTTACTTTAGTCGCTGGCGATTGACTGATTTTATCGCGAATGGGGAATTCTGGAACAGACCGTTCGCAATGACGCTTGACCGAATATTAAATCTTAAATCTGATGGACTTATTCACAAGTAGGCACTCCAAAAACTTCCATCTCAGTCTCTAGGCCCTTCAATGTCTGCATTCCAAATGTTTGTAGTGGACCATCGTAAAAAGCTTTGAATTCCGCGGACGTCAAGATCTGCGCGTCCAGATCCTTAGTTAGCGATTCATACCGTGTCACTTCGTTTACAGCAGGGCCGGTAACGGTCATGTCCAGCCGCTCTTCGGTTCCGACATTTCCAAACATGACCTGGCCGACGTGCAGTCCGATCCCGAAGCTCAAAGGATCCAGACCCAGATCTTTGCGACGGGCGTTATTGTTGGAATTTCGGGCAATCGCGTCTTTAGCCGTCATGATTGCTGCATTCGCCATATCCTGCGGAGGGCGAGCTTGTTCATCATAGGGAAAGATGGCCAATATGCCATCTCCAATGAACTTCAGAACCTCTCCGCCATGATCAAGTGTTGCCCCGGCAGTGCAGGTATAATATTCGTTCATCAATGTCAGATAGTCATCTAACTCGATAGAGGCGGCGAGAGATGTCGAGTTGCGCAAATCGCTGTACCACAAGATGCAGTCGATAATCCGCCCATCGCCTCGTGAAGTATCCCCTGAAAAGACATTTGTCCCGGGCGTTTTGCCCAGGTAGGTCTGCAAGAGCGTAAGTGACAACATCTTGTCGAACGCCACCTTCAACGCCAGGGAAAAAGGCAATGAAAGCTCTGCTAGTCTTGCAATCTCATCCGCGTCGAAACCGGAAAGGCGCTTGGTCGAGTAGGACAGATACGCGCCTTCCGCACTTGACGGCAACTTCGCCCAATCGAATTTTCGGTCCTGGCCGAATGTCTCGGAAAATGCGACGTAGTCGGTGATCCCCTGCGCCCACAACCTTTCAAAAATGGGATATCTCTTGCGAACGTTTTCGTCTTGCAGAACGAACCGTTCGAACCTGACATTGTCTAGAGCCATATTAAAGAACGGCGCATTTCGAAACGCGTCGCTTGTTGTAACAGACCGCGCCACCGCCTGCGAGGTGACTTTCGCGGTCTTGGCGTCCCAGGTCACGTCAACCGCGCCCAGGACAGGGTGCAGCATCATGGCGCCGACATTGATACGGCTGACCGGAATGCCACCAGCGAGCAGTTTTTCGCCCAGCCCACCTACCGTGGCCTCAACATCAGCAGACACCAGCGCCCGTCGATACAGCCAATCAGCGATGTTCTGAACCAACGGGCTTGTCTGCAATGTATACTCGCTCGATGTGCTGAGACGTCGGTTCCCATGAATTTCAGATCAAATCTGCTTGGGTTTGACGTTGAACCAAAATTCTACTTAACGACGAAAAGTTTTGCAATGTTATTTTGGCTTTGCTGGCGTTCATGCAGATCGAACCACACTATGCACCGTGTGCAGGACGCCACAGAGGAAAAACATCCCAAGGTGCGGTTGGTCTGACAAGGCATCGGTTTTGGCTTCCCATGCGCGCATGTCGCAAGACACCACACTTGAAGAGACCGCAACCCGGATCAGGGCGCGAGCTACACGCAGGGCAAGGGAGTTGGTCCGGACATTTGATAACGAACGAGCCAAATCCGATCTGAGTACAGGCGACCGTACCCAGATCGTTTCAGCAAAGAGTGTCACCGCGAACTGATTTAGGCGTCAAAGTTCCAAATGTCTTGAACCATTTTCCAGCCCTCGTCAGTTTTCTTGCCAACAACGATGTATTTCCCTGTAAGCGCGGCATCTCCCATCTTTCCAGAAAGCGTCCCAACCGAAATTGAACTGTCGCCATTAATATCGACCGAACTGGCCACAATACTGACCTCACTGAGGCCTGCATCAATGGCGGCTTGCCAGTAGGCCTGGATCGCATCTTTGCCGTCTATGCGCCCGGCACCAGGTGGGTGGATCGCGGCGTCATCAGCGTAATACGTTGCCGTGGCGGCGGCATCATTCATATTGATTGCTTCGGCTATACCACTGTCGAATGCTTTTATCTGGTCTATGTCGGACATCTACCCATCCACTTTGATTTCATTGTGCGGAAAGCTTAGCACGGAAATGTGGCGTTGGCTAAGACTCGTACATTGCGTGAGTTTGCTTCATAGGCCAGCTGGAGATCGACCATTTTGATCGCCAGTTGGGTTGGCCAGGAAGCCGCGCAGGTTTGCTCACAAGCGCGAGCCGAGCGCTCATCGCTGCTTGCGGTAACATGAGCCGTAGGTGTTCACTAGGTCTGCACATAGCCGTACGGTCTTGGTTTCAATTTACCCAATCAGCTAAAGGAAACTCGTGTTGTCGCTGCCGCATGCACGTGATCAGATCAACAAATGGAAGGAGGATTACAACGAAGAAAGACCGCACTCATCATTGGGCAATATCACGCCCAACGAGTTCGCCATGAAAATGGTGTTGCAAAAACAGGCAGCATAAGGTCAAAAACAAATCGACGAATTCTCCAAATGACTGGAGGAGAGTTGGGTCTCAGGTCAATGTCAATAATAGAGTCATCGCAAATTCGATTTGCCGACTGAGTCCGATGGGTTGCGGAAAATCCACCCCAAGCATCGCCATCACTGTCTGAAATGGGTCACCGTTAGATGCTCCCATCCATAACAGTATTCACTTTGTGTGATGGTTGCATCCATTTTTGGTATATTAAATGTGTAGTGAGAGTTTCGATCCTAAGCGATGTATCCTCGTCTCCCAGCCGGTTATGTTTGGCCACCGTGTTACCATCGCATTGCTCAACATCAGCTAGCCAAAAGTACGTTGGAAATCTGTGGCGACCAGTAAAAGCGGGATAAAAAACATGATCGAGCAAGACAATAGAGCCAGAACATTGACATACATATGGGCCGCTGCAACCGATAACTTTTCATTGTAATCAGACCGCCGGTTAAGTCTTTTATTTAGCACTATGGCGAAGGGTATCTGTATCGGCCAAGACAGCACGTCGCTTATGGACTGACGGATAAATCGCAAGGTGTAGCGTGATTTCGTCCCCGGAGATCGGTGAGCGAGCATCACTTTAGAACTGCTTGGGAAAACCAGCCCTATAACAAGATAATCCAAGACCCATAATGGAAGCGAAGGGAACCAGAAGAAAATGTTCGCGACGGTCCATATCTTGGCATTACGCCAGTGAGACATGAAGCCGTGCTCGAACCAATCGCGCCACTCAACGAACTGGTCTGTAATGCCAGAAAGCGCCATGCACGTAACCAGCGATCCAAGCACCACCCACGCGTTAATCCCTTTAATTCGTTTCATGGCTATACACCTTCAATTTTCGTCATCGGTTTGATATTGGGTTCAACCTCTATGGATAGGGCGACAGCATCCTGTTTCTCGCATGTTTCTTTTTTGGGTTGTAAAACATTTCAATGTAGTCGACCACATCGCGCCATGCTGCGTTGCGGCTGCGATAAGTTCTTCATCCAGCCATACAGCGAGTGTTTGCTTACACCCAATCGTCGCGAAACCTCCGCAACCGGATAACTGCGTACACCTTCTCGATCCAGAACAATGTTTGGCTTCGGATCGGTGGAAGGTTAGCAAAGGAGCGATACATAAGGGGTTATTCAATTGACCAAACCACAACGGCAACTGTCTCAGGCACATCAACTTGCCATTATGGTGGACAAAAACGGATATGCGATGACAATCAACGGGTTTGCATTGACACATCAACCGACGACCGATTGAGCGCAAATATCAGTGGCCTTCCATTTGACTTGCCCTATAGTGTGCCGAATTTTGCTGCTCATTGGTTTGTGAAGACAAATCTAATCGAGACGTCGACCGGGTAGAACCCAATTATCTGAAGATGTTGTGATGAGTGAACTCAAACTTGAAATGCGGCCTGGCCTGCCTGATCCACTGCGAGTTCTATTGCAGGAATTTCCGCGCGACGCTTGGCAAAGCAATGACCGGTTCCATGGACTCATAAGCTTTTGGCTTGATCGTCACATGATGTTTCGACAGGTATTGGCCAAGATGTCTGATCTGACCCAGCAGGCACAACAGCGTGATATCGAACAACGAATCTATGCCTCGCAATTGTCGCGTTATGCCCGGTTTTTTGTAGAACAGATGCACGGTCATCATCACATGGAAGATGAGCACTATTTTCCGACTTTGATGGACCTGGATTCGCGCCTGCAACGGGGTTTTGCCATTCTGGATTCAGATCATCACGAGCTGGATGAGCAATTGCATGGGTTTACCGATGCAGCCAACAGCGTAATCATGCCTCGAGACCCGGTCAACGTGGTAAGTGATACGGCAAAATTTCTTGACGTGCTCACCCGGTTTGAACTGATTCTTAACCGTCACCTGGTTGATGAAGAAGAGCTGATTGTGCCAATTATCCTGAAATATGGGCCCGCGGATCTCGGCTAAAAATTGAATCCGTCGCGCTGCATAAAATATTCCGCGAGAATGAGAACTGCTTAGGGTCAGGACTCATTAATCTGGTGTATTCTGTTGGTCATGACACGTTCGAATAAAGTAAAACAAGCGCAAGCAAGGACTGGTGGTCCTTTCGAGCATTGGTTTGCTTTAGGCGGGCGTGACATGACCAACCCTCCGGGCGGGGCGAATTTAGTCGCTGGACATCGTCGCAGAGCCTTGAAAACCAACAGGTTTCCTGCGTCTCTGCTCCTCGCCAGCAACAAAATTCACCACCGCAGAATACATCAGATTAATGGGTTCTGACCCTAAACCATGCAAGATCCGGCCTCAACCAGCTGTAGTACGAATATCGACTACGTTGCCGCCATGGCCCGTATCATGAGTTAACAAAGAAACGGGTTTGGAACTGCCACGCACCACATGTGCGCCAACGGCTTTAAATTGGGCTGGTTGCCCGGCTGCTTCGTAACATTCACTCGATACCGAGATGATGGCGTCATCGCTTTCAATAAGCGATTTACATAGTTGTTCAATACGGTTGGCGACATTCACCGTGTGCCCGATCACGGTATAATTGGTGCGATCATCGCCTCCGATATTGCCAACAATTGCGCGTCCTGAGTGAATCCCGATACGCAGCTGCAGACATGGTGAACCAGCTGCGCGTCGCTGCTCACATTGGGCTTCAAACGCTTGCTTGATGGCAATACCCGCTTCAATTGCATGAGCAGCGTGGTCATCATCGGATTCGGGCGCACCCCAGAACGCCATGACCCCGTCGCCGAGATATTTGTCCACCGTGCCGTGGCTCAGCGTGATGTGGTGGGAGATCAGCTCAAAGTGCTCATTCAGCAACGCCGTTATTGCCGCTGCATCCAGTGATTCCGCTCCCTCAGTAAAATTGGCCAGATCGGTAAACATGACGGTCACAGGACGTTCGACCGGCCGGGTGACCTCATCACCCGATTCCAATATGCGCTGCACCAGTTTTTGAGGCACATATTTGGAAAATTGTGACAGGGCGGTGTGCATGCTGTTAATGCCGCCAGCCTGAGTATCAAGTTCGCGTATCCGAGATTTTGGCAGCGGTTCAAATCCATCAAGTTCCAGCTTGGAAAATCGGTTAGTTGCATCAGCAATGCGGCGCATGGGTTTGGACATGCGGTGAGAAAGAAAGATCGCGACCGCCAGAGTGATCAGTAACGCTATAATGCCAATCAGAACCGTTGCACCGGCGCGGCGAAGTTCTTCGTTAATGTCTGAACCCTTGACATAAGCGCCTACGGTGTAGGGTTGGCTTGAAAATACATGCATCGGCAAGGTGACATATACATAGTTATTTCCACCGCCGCGCCCGTTTTCGTCGGTTTGTGTAGCGTGCACCTGAAATCGGGCTTTGGTTTTGCCATCATTCATAAATGTTGGAATTTTTTCAGTTTTCGTGAATTGCTTCATTCCCAACGCAGGGAAGTCTTCGATGGAATAGCGTGGCGTAGTTCGAAACAAATTTGGTTGAGAAGAGTGCGCAATAAGCTTGCCCTCAATATCCAGGACAAAGGTTGTCGTTTTGCCATCCAACGCCAGCGAAGCTACCAGCCGATTGATTGAACGCCCACCAATAGTGGCCTTTATCTGCGCTATGACCAGATCATTGGCATAAATGTTCTGAACGATGTCATGTGAAAGTCGACCATTGCGCACCGTGCCGCCGATCCAGACAGGTTTGCTTTTGTCGGCACCTGTGTTCACCTCGATGATGGTGTTGGAGTTGTCCCGCTCTTGCGGCGGCAGTGGCCTCACGTCGCCATTGGGAGTGCGAACGTAGCCTGTCAAATCCCCGGCGGCGCCAATGATGCGAATTGATTCAATCGCCTGAACAGAGCGAAGGCTGGTTTGCAAGGCCGTTTGCCGGTCGGTCAGGCTGGTGAGGTCGATCGTACCGTCCCGATGGAGTCTTTGCAGGCCGGTCAGGGCGAATTCCACCTGGCCCATTTCAGCTTTCACCGAGCGCTCAATTCCCGCGATCAATAGCTGGGTCTGTTCATTCAGGAGCGAAAACGTATTGCGGAAGTTGGCGGTTACGGACATTGCGAGCACACCGCCAATCGACAAGGCCACGAGGCCACCGAACCCCAGCATCATCATCCAGCGCAATGAAATGGTGCGTTTGGCTTTTTTTGATCCAGGCTGAACCGGTGTCAGGGCCAATGTAGAGTTCCTGTTGTGTGAGGTGTCGGCATCTTAACAGTGCCTCCCCCCAGTGGATAGATCATAGCAAAAAGATGACAAAATTTGGGAGATTTTCTTCCCGGATCAGACGAGTTGAGCATGATAAACAGTATGTATTGATTGCACCAAGTTAAACTTTTTTCACCTCTGGTAATTGCAATTACGGGCTGAATGAGGTCAGAACGGCGCGGAATGTTCAGTGAAATATCGAACAAGTGTGTGAAGCCTTGGCAAGCATTGAGAAATCGCTCGATCTGGAAAAGTTGCAGCAGGTTTGTGACCGGTTGGCTGAACAACTGCGCGCTGGCGATTGCGTATTGCTTCATGGCCCATTGGGTTCGGGCAAGACGCAATTCGTTACTTGTCTTGCCGGCGCATTAAAAGCCGTTGATCCGGTTACCAGTCCGACTTACGGATTGGCTAATTTTTATCATACCAGCCGCATGCCGATACTGCACATTGATACCTATCGCCTTGTGGATGAGACGGAGTTTCGTCAATTGGGGCTGGACGAATATTTCGACAGCCATCTGGTGTTGGTTGAGTGGGGCGAAAAGGTCCGTTCCGATTTTGAAGATGTGCTGGATGTAACGCTGGCATTTGGCGGCGATAGCGGAAGCGCTACCGCGGCCTCGCGCCAATTTGCATTTTCGTGGCGTTCCCCCCATTGGCAAGTCAGGGTTGAATACGCCCTTGAAGGCATAGGATAGGGAATTTGTGGTGCTGAAACTTTTCATTGAAACCAGCAATCTGGACTTCCAGCTGGCATTACATGATGGCGATGGTTTTTTGTATCGTTCTGATCAGTTAGGGCAGGATCAACCTCGTGATCTTACTGCATTACTTGAAGACGGGCTGAATCAAACTGGCAAAATTGCATCTGAAATCATTGAAATAATTGTTGATATTGGACCCGGTGGTTTGACATCGACGCGTTCCGGAATCGCATTTGCAAATGGCTTGGCCTTTGCGCTTAACATTAAGATGGTCGAAGCCAACGGGCTGGAGCTGATGATGTTACAGTCGGGCGCTTCTCCGCAAAGCCATGTAATTTCGGCCCGGCGTGCTCACGACGGCAACTATTTTATGGGCTTTTATCACCAAGCAGAGCGTTGTGAATTGGTCCTGGGAAAACCCGAAGAGATGATTGCTGAACTGGGCTGGCAGGACCAGAAATTAACATGGATCGGACCTTCGCCGAAATCGTGGGGGGATGGTGTTGCTGATTACAACATGGAATTTGTCGACCTGATGAGTCCGGGCCTGGAGGCCTTTGAAACTCTGATCGGATTGGATGATTTTAATAGTCGGGATCGAACCAGCGCAGCGGGGCCGATTAACGAACTCATCAGATGATCTTGAACAGCCAATTGGCAGGGTGGTGAGCAAATTGCTACTCGTCGCTCGCCGCTCATAGCTCGCCGCCCGCGCGGGAGAATTGTATTGAAAGGAGGCGGACATGACCACAGAAATAAGTCAACGCCATGCAATCAATGCAATGGCAGATGCCGAAGCTTGCCTTCACGATGGCGGCGTTTTGTTGGTGCCCACCGACACGGTTTATGGATTGGTCGTATTGCCGACAATGCCTCTATCGGTGGCTCGTTTGTTCGCAATCAAGAGCAGACCGGGCAGCGTCAACTTACCGATCATGGTCGCAGATGTGGCACAGCTTGAAGCACTGGGAGTCGATGTGAGCCTACCGGCTCGCAAATTGCTGCAGTCAGAATTTGTGCCCGGCGCTTTGACGCTGGTATTCGGCATCAATGCCAACACCGCACCAGACTGGCTAAAGCAGCGTAAGGAAATTGCAGTGCGCATTCCCGACGATGATTTCCTGTTGGAATTGATTGGTCGGACGGGGCCGGTTTTGGCCACCAGCGCCAATCGCCATGGATTTGATACGCCTGCCCTGATTATTGATATTCTCGATCAGTTGGAAATGCAGCCTGACCTTGCCATTGACGGTGGATCGGTAGATACGGTGCCTTCGACATTGGTCAATTGCAATGTCGAGCCGGTTGCGATCGAGCGGATCGGCGTTGTCCCCGAAAGTGAGATTGATAGAGTATTGAATGGCCAGTAAAGGTGAACTTATTCTTGGCGTTGAAACTTCCTGCGACGATACCTCATTGGCGCTGGTTGATGAGAGCGGCCTCGTAATATCGGAAAAAACGATCAACCAGTTTGAAATTCATTCGGGCTATGGTGGGGTGTATCCTGAACTGGCCAGCCGCGCTCATGTGCATGCTTTGCTTCCTGCCGTGCGATCCGTACTGGACGATGCACAGGTGCAAGGACCAGATTTACGGGCAATTGGTGTTACCCGTGGTCCGGGGCTTATCGGATCGCTGTTGGCTGGTGTAAATTTTGCCGCCGGTCTTGCCGCTGGATGGAACGTGCCAATTTATGGTGTCAACCATTTGCGCGGCCATCTTAGAAGCGTTGATCTGGGAGAGAAGAGGCTGAGTTATCCTGCACTTGTGCTGTTGGTATCGGGGGGTCACACTTTTCTGGCTTACCTGAAAGACCAGCACTCCATCGAATTGCTGGGGTCAACTCGCGATGATTCCGTGGGCGAATCATATGACAAGGTGGCGCGCATGATGGACTTGGGTTTTCCCGGTGGTCCAGCGGTGGATAAACTGGCCAAGATTGGAACCCCGCGGGTAAAGTTTCCGCGGCCGTTGATCAAAGATGGTTTTGAGTTTTCGTTTTCCGGGCTGAAATCATCTGTCGCAAGACATCTGGAGCAAAATCCGGATGACGACAAGGCCGATGTCTGCGCTGCCTTCGTTGAAGCCTGTATAGACGTGCTGATGACCAAAAGCCGACGGGCGCTTCGGCAATATCCCTCAAAAAGCTTTGCCATTGTGGGCGGCGTGGCCGCCAGCCCGCAGATCAGACAAGAAGCTCAACAATTGGCACAGCAGGAGGGGGCGATCCTGTGCCTGCCACCTTTGAAATGGGCTGCAGACAACGGCGCGATGATCGCCCTGGCCGCATGGGACTACGTCAGGAATGACTGGCCTCAAACTTTGAAAGCCGAAACCCGCATACCGATTTCCCAGATCTAGGATCCAAATCTTAAGATCTGGGCTCAGCAAAGAGCAGTTCGCGCGTAATGTCGGCGCCAATTGGCAAACTTCCCATGCAAACGGGATTATGCGACGGAGCCGGTGTAGGTGAATTGCATTGCCGCAAGTCTGCAAATGCACCGTTTGGTGTTGCGTTGTTTTTGTGAAATCATAACAACAACGAAGGAACTGCCAGAGGAGATTCATTATGGCGCTTGGAGCGTTTTCGAATAGTCTGAATGTCAAAGATATTGCGGTGTCGCTGTCATTTTATGAAAAACTGGGATTCACCAAACTGGCTGGTGATGTGGATCAGAGCTGGTTGATCCTGACAAATGATGGCTGTGTCATCGGCTTGTTTCAGAATATGATTGAGCGAAATACGATGACTTTCAATCCCGGCTGGGATCAGAACGGCCAACCGGTTGACGATTTTAAGGATATCCGCGAGCTACAGGTGCAATACCAAGCTGATGGACTGGAAATCCTCAACGAAGTTGATCAGACCTCAAAGGGGCCTGCCAGTTTCATCGTGGTCGATCCGGATGGCAATCCTGTCCTGTTTGATCAGCACGTTTGAGAAATACGTCGCACTAAATAACTATTCAGCGGCTTCCAGCTTGTCCTGGGTTCTGGTTTCAAAATCGCTTGCATCGTGGCGTTCATGCAATTGGGTGTCCAGGTCCCCACCTGTGCGGTTGACCATGCGGCCACGCTGCACAGCTGGCCGTTCAAACAACATTTTCGACCAGCGATTTACGTGTTCATAGCTGTCTGTTTGCAGGAATTCGGAAGCCGAATAAACCAGGTTTGACACCAGTCCGCCATACCAGGGGAAGATTGCCATGTCGGAGATTGTGTAGTCGTCTCCCGCAATATATTTATTGTCAGCCAATTGGTGGTCCAGCACGTCAAGCTGGCGTTTGGTTTCCATGGCAAACCGGTCAATCGGATATTCCATTTTGAAGGGCGCATAGGCATAGAAATGCCCAAACCCGCCACCGAGATAAGGTGCACTGCCCATTTGCCAGAACAACCAATTAAGAGCCTCAGTGCGTTTGACGGGGTCGGCTGGAAGGAATGCGTCGAATTTTTCAGCGAGATAAAGCAGGATTGCACCTGATTCAAATACCCGAACGGGTTTTTTCCCAGCGTCGCTGTGGTCCATCAGGGCGGGAATCTTTGAATTCGGGTTGGCTCCGACAAAACCGCTTCCGAATTGATCACCGTCACCAATTTTGATCAGCCAGGCATCATATTCTGCGCCGCTGTGCCCCTGCGCGAGCAATTCTTCCAGCATGATTGTCACTTTTACGCCATTGGGGGTGGCCAAGGAATACAATTGCAGAGGATGTTCGCCAACGGGCAGGTGCTTCTCGTGGGTGGCACCAGCGATCGGTCGGTTGGTGCTGGCAAATTTACCGCCGTTTTCCTTGTCCCATTTCCAAACTTTTGGCGGAGTGTATTCTGTGTTGTCGGTCATCAATCGTGTCCGTTGGAGTTGTGATCCTGCAATCAACCTAGCCCAGTGAGCCGAGATTGCGGCAATCAATTATTGTACAGTATCACAATTTGGGTTGGTGGCGCTGATATTCAAGGTGTCAGGTAATAGGATCGACATCAAAAGCCTTGATAGTCATGGAGATCAGGGCGTAATAGCCGAGCACGCCGATCAGATCGACCAATCCGTCTTTGCCAAGCAGTTCTTCGGCTCTTGCATACAAATCCTGCGATATGCCCCGCTCAAGGTTAAGTACCCTGGAAACTTCGTAAACCACCGCCTCACTCGCATCTTGAAATTCCGGTTCTTCATCGCGCCTCAGGGCTTCGATTATCGAGTTATCCAATCCTGCAGCGCGGGCTGGAGGTTCATGTGATTGCCATTCAAACGTCGCGTCCCAGACCCGGGCGGTGACGAGAATCGCCAGTTCCGACAGGCGTGGGGGAAGGGAACTGTCATAACGGCAATATTGCCCAAGTTGCTGGGCCTTGTCAGCAAGGGCGGGGCGGTTCAGCCAAACCGCCAGCGGCCCAACGACTTCACCTCGCGGTCCCGACCGGATGGCGTCGAACACCGGTTGCTGTTCATCGGTGAGATTTTCCGGGTCAAGCGAAGCAATGCGCGCCATGTGACGGTTCCTTAAAATTTGGGTGTGGCCCGGTTTTCTATTGAATTGGGTGAAGATTGCCAAGCGGCATCGGGGTTGCAACCCTTGCAGCTTCTCGGCCAATCAACAACAAAATATTCGCCGCTCGCCACTATCGGAGCATGATTTCGGGCAACCAACTGGCGAGCTGCGGAATTAACAGCACGATGAAAGCCGCGACCAGAATCAGCAGAAAATAGGGGAATGATCCCTTGAATATTTTTGCCAGACTGGCGGTCGGGTCGGGTACTGAGCCTTTGACCGTGTAAACCAGAAGTCCGAAAGGTGGCGTCAACAGGCCAGCTTCGATCACCAGAATTCCAAATATGGCGAATGCCAGGGGATCGATGCCCAATGTGAGGGCGATAGGTGCAAAAATTGGTACAGTCAGCAAAATGATCGACACGGAATCGATCAGCATGCCGAGCAATATCCAGATTACAACCATCAGCCCGATGATCATGAATGGATCGACCCCGAGGGTCAGGAACGTGCCTTTGATATAGTTGACGGCGCCGCCCAGAGCCAAAAGCCGCGAATACATTTGTGCGGTGATCAGCAGGAACATGATTGGGGCGGTGGTTTTGCCAGCTTGAAATATGGCTTCCAGGATCTCTCGACCGCGCATTCCCTTGATAACGCCGATAATCAACGCTCCAATTGCGCCAAATCCGGCGGCCTCGGTTGGAGTGAAAACGCCGGTCCAGATGCCGCCTATGACCAGCAGTATTAGTCCCAGAATGCCAAGCCCGCCGATCAATTCTGAGCGACGTTCTTCGGGCGTGTCTTCAACCAGTGGTGCTTCAAAAGGGGGGGCGATTTTTGGATTGCGAATGGCTGCGATTATGACGTAGCCGGAAAACAATGTGGCCAGAACCACGCCCGGCAGGATGCCAGCAATGAACAGTGCGCCGACGCTCATCTCTGTCAAGATTGCCCAGACGATCAATAGTACCGATGGTGGGATCAACATGCCGAGACAAGCTGAGCCAGCAACAGCACCCAGCGCAAAGGTTTGTTTATAGCCAAGTTTACGCATTTCCGGATAGGCAATTCGGGAGAAGGCAGCAGCGGCAGCGATGGACACTCCGGTCACCGCAGCAAACACCGTGTTGCCAGCGATCGTGGCAATGGCAAGACGCCCGGGAAGTCGACGCAGTACCCTGTCGCATATTCGATAAAGGTCGGCCGCCGCCCCCGATCGCGATACAAAATCGCCCATCAGTACAAATAGGGGGATTACTGCAAAAACGTCTTTTCGAACCGCCTCAAATGCGGTGTTGCCTAAAATGGCAAGCGCTGCTTCCACGCTGTCCAGCATCAGGTACACGCCCAACGCACTGCAGATGGCAAAGGAGACGCCAATATGCACACCAAATAAGATCATGCCGACCAGCAGGGCCAGCATCCAGAGTGCAATATCACCACCCATTTTGAAGTCTCCTCAAGGTGGTCATACCGATCCCGGCGCCTGATTCTCGTCAATCAGACGGTTGCGCCAGTCATAAAAGAGCATCGCCATATAGGCGTAAGCCCCGAAGATTCCCATAAGCAGAACAAGACCACGAACCGGCCAGGTCGGCACGCGCAGGGCTCCTTCTCCTTCATATTCTCCAATCCGCCAGGCATCGTAAGCTGATTCATAGGTGCTCAATACCAGGCCGATAAAAAACAGGACCCCCAGGCAATAACCAAAACTACGCAGCAATCGACGAAAAAATGGCGAAACGGCGTCGGCGAAAATTGTGGTTCGCAGCATGGAGCCGGTAAATATCGCCAGAGGCAATTGCAGGAATGTAATCGCGACAACCGAATTTTGGATAATTTCCTTGGTTCCCGGTATCGGCTGATTGAGCAGGCCACGACCCGCCACATCAAAAAATATGAGGATAGCGAGACCCAAAGTCCACAGAGCTGATACCAGATGAATCGCTCTGGAAAGACGTATAGGCACGTTCATCGACCGCAGATGCTCATGATAGATATTCCGTCTGGTGACAAGGTGGGGACAGGCTAACGGAAGCCCCGATCAGGCTCAAGCGAAATTAGCGATCGATAAATAGCGGTGAGGTCGCGGTGAAGAGAATACACCCTTAACTGCTGCACGATGCCTTTTGATGTGTTCCTTGTCTCAAAGCTCAAATAATTGTTTTTTGATACCCGATTTGCGGTTAATCTTTGGCCCACATGCAAATTTCCCATAAAACAGCTCTGCTAATCAGCTTCACCATCGTAGTCGTGATGGCCGCTATATTACTATCGATGGGCCGCGAACCGATCTGCAAATGTGGATACATCAAACTGTGGCATGGTGTGGTGATCAGTTCAGAAAATTCCCAACATCTCACCGACTGGTACACCCCCAGTCACATTTTGCACGGCCTGGCGTTTTATGGTCTGGCATGGCTGTTCTTGCGAACCGCCGGGAGTGGTTTATTCCGTTGAAAAACTCATTGTTTGATTTGTTGTAATTGCAGTTCGAATTCGAAACAGCGTTGTTCTTGTTGGTTCTCAGGCTGCTGGGTTTGGTTCTGGGATCAATTTTGCGAGTTTTCTGAGGTTCTGGGCGGTTGCTGCGAGGTGGAATTCATCTTTGGCTCCGCATGGCCCTCGTAATCGAAGCCGGTCGAGTTTCAGAATGCGCTTGAGGTGGGCAAACAGCATCTCTACCTTTTTACGTAGCTTGCATGATATTGCGTATTCGATGGTCTGGTAGATTTTGCGGGCGACATCACGCGAAGGTTCGTGGATGGTTCGGGTTACCTTGCGCTGGGGCGCTTTCGGGCAACACTGCTGTTTCAACGAACAACCATCACAATCGGCTTTTTGGGCGCGATAGCGAATGACTCCATACTTATCAGCTTTCGGAATACGTGGATTAGTAAAAGCACGACGGCTCTGTTTGAGTTCTTTGCCACCCGGACATATGTAGATGTCATTCTCATCATCATAAGCAAAATCGGCGCGCTCGAATGTTCCATCCTTGCGACCAGATTTATCTATCACTGGAATATGGGGAGCTATGCCACGTTCTTCGACAAGCCATTCGAGCAGCGGGCCTGTGCCATAGGCTGTGTCCGCAATCATACGTTCTGGGTTGATGTCGAAAGTATTTTTGGTTCTGTCGATCATGGTCTGCATGGCACCAAGTTCGGCCTGTCGAACTGATCGGCTCGCTTCGACATCAAGGATCACAGCATTGTCCGTATCGATCATGTAGTTGGCGGAATATGCAAAATAGGCAGGTCCTTTGCGTGCTGCAGTCCATTGTGATGCCGGATCAGAATGGGAGGTGAACTTCGGTTGAACGGGAGTGGCAGCACCAAAAGCTGCATCATCCAGCGTGTCCAAATACTCGCGCACAGCACGCGGCGCAACTTCAGGATCAATCTTGTCCGGCTCCCATTCTTCTTTCGATGTGGAGTTCTGACGATTGGTATCGGCTTCGATCAAACTGGCATCCACGGCAAGACGTTGGCCACTGGCCAGGCCCTCATCAATGCATCGGGCAACGACTGTCTCAAACACATGCCGCAATAGATCACTGTCACGGAACCTGCCATGCCGGTTTTTGGAAAAGGTCGAATGGTCTGGAACAGCATCGCCCAAGTCGAGGCGACAGAACCATCGATACGCCAGGTTCAGATGAACCTCGTCACACAGGCGTCGTTCAGACCGAATACCCATGCAGTACCCAACCAGCAACATGCGGATCATCAGTTCGGGATCAATCGAAGGGCGTCCGGTTGAGCTGTAAAACGCTGCGAGGTGCTGGCGGATGCTGGACAGGTCAACAAAACGGTCAATCGACCGTAATGAGTGATCATCCGGAACATGATCCTCTAAGCAAAACTCATAAAACAGAGCCGCCTGCGCTTCCTGACGTGGTCCCATCATCGCAATCAATCTCCCAAATCAACAAGGAAACTGAATCAGCAAAGACTGCCGAGATTAAGGCGAGTTTTTCAACGAAATAGGTTCAAAGCTGATTGTGGCAACATTAATCGAAGTCGCCTGGGAAATTGTCGAAAACACCGAAGCAATTATCAATCATTATCGTGAAGCGACAATCTCGCTGGATTATTTTGGCGACAGCGTTCTCAATTCGGTCTCGGATTGTTTGGCCATGATTGTCGGTTTCCATCTGGCCCGTTTGCTGCCCGTCTGGGCGAGCATATTGCTGTTCATCCTTGCGGAAGCCTTCACTATCTTCTTCATTCGTGACGGATTGTTGTTGAACATTTTGATGCTGCTTTGGCCACTTGAAGCGGTAAAATACTGGCAATCGGGGGGGTAGTTGCCGGTTTGATGTGGCTTATCCACGATCTTTGCACCGTCAGGCCCCTTGACCCCAATTGATGTTTATGAAGAAATGGCAATTCGTTTAGCGATCGATAAATAAGCCGAAAAGCTTTGTCGCAACGCACAGATTTACGCCATTGAGGCGTTTACAACGGGAGGAATTCATGAGTTCAAATAAATTGGGTAAACTTGCGGTGATGGCGCTGTTTGCGTCGACCACCCTTGGTGCCGTAACCACGGCCAGTGCTGATTCATTCACTTTGCGCGCAGGAGCCGGACACCCCAGCGGACCTGCGGTCTATGTGTCAGATCTTGAAAAATATTTTGTGCCGGAAGTGAAGCGGCGCGTGGCAGCAGAAACTGAACACACTGTTGAATTTGTCGAAGGATATGGTGGATCTATTGCCGGCGTTGCGGAGACTTTGGAAGCAGTGCAGAACGGAATTTTAGATATTGGAGCTTATTGCTTCTGCTTTGAGCCCGCCAAGCTGTTTTTGCATAATTTCCCTTATTATGCGCCGTTTGGGCCTCAGGATTCAGTACAGCAGATGCAGGCCACACGCGCTGTTTATGACAAAACTCCGTGGCTGACCGACACATTTGAGAAAGAGTACAAGCAAAAGCTGCTTGGCCTGCACGGGTGGGACAATTATCATCTGGGTACAACCGACCCATGGGACACAGTTGATGATCTCAAGGGCGTTAAAGTCGGTGGGGCTGGACCAAACCTGCCATGGCTGGAATTTGCCGGTGCTGTGCCGGTTCAGTCGACATTGCCGGACGGATATTTGTCGCTTCAGACCGGGGTTTACCATGGATGGTTGATGTTCCCATCGGCCTATCTCGGCTTCAAATTTTATGAGCCAGCACCGCATTATACTCAGATCGGCTTTGGAGCCATGGGTGTGAACGGACTGACCATGAACCTGCGGTCGTTCAACCGTTTGCCAGCTGAGGTTCAGAAAATTCTGGTTGAGGTCGGTCGTGGCTATGAGGAGCAAGCCGGCAAATCGCTGAATGCACGCCAGAAAGCTGGCCTTGAAGGTTTGGCAAAAGTCGGCGCCAAGATGAAAGTTTTGCCAGAAGAAGCCCGTGCTGGATGGGCCAAATCGCTTGCTGGATTTCCAAGCCGTCAGGCAAAAGATGCCGACGGACGTGGCATGCCCGGCACAGAGGTCATGAATAATTATCTCGAAGCGGTGAATGCCACCGGTTACAAGTGGCCGCATCCTTATACTTTGAACTAAACCCTGAGCAGCCTTTAAAATCAGGGTCATTTGGGGCGGCCATTGGCCGCCCTTTTTTATGTCAGTGATCGTATTGTTTCATCAGACTATTGGACCCTATCTATCAGAAATGATTGAAAAAATATTTGAGCCTCAGCTGTTGGATTAGCTCCGCCTTTGTTAAGAGAGTATTGTATTATGGAATTTGGTTTTTTCATCATGCGCATCGCAATATGTGCGATTGGCTCATCTATGGCTGCTCAGCGATGCGTCTGACCGACCGGATACCCTATCAGGCGATTGTTGACCGCCCAAAACTTCAGTTTGCCCACGGCAAACGAATGGCTGTCTGGGTGATTTTGAATGTCGAAGAATGGCAGATTGAAAAACCGATGCCACGCACAGTTCTGCCTCCCCCAATGGGGCAGCCTTTGCTGCCCGACATTCCCAACTGGTCTTGGCACGAATACGGCATGCGGTCCGGTTTCTGGCGGCAATATAAGGCGTTGACCGATCGGAATATTCCAACGACCCTGGCAATCAACGGCAATGTTTGCAACTCCTATCCACGCGTCGCCTCAGCGGGCAAAGAGGCAGGTTGGGAATTTATGGGGCACGGCTTCCTGCAGGGGCCGACCCATAAATTGGAAAATCAATCCCAGGCCATTGCCAATACTGTCGATTCTCTGGCCGATTTTTGCGGTGTTGCACCGCGTTCCTGGGAATGTCCGGGACTGACGGAAACCGATGAAACGCTGGATCTGCTGCGCCAGCACGGTATTGAATATGTCGCGGACTGGGTGATTGACGATCTGCCACAGGATATCGAGACGCCGTTTGGTATGATTACCACGATTCCCTATACGGTGGAGACAAACGATATTGCCGTCTATGCGTTACAACAACATCGTTCGGATGAACTGCTGCGCCGTGGTATCGACCAGTTTGACCGGCTCTACCAGGAGAGTGCGGACAATGCACGCATCATGGCAATTTCCATGCACCCCTACATTACCGGCGTGCCGCATCGCATCCGTTATCTGGAAGAATTGTTCGACTATATCGGTGGTCATGAAGGAGTTTGCTGGATGACCGCCAGCGAGATCGGCGATTGGTATCGCGGACAAATGGATGCCTTGTCTGGTTGACCAACCCTAAACTTTCCCCAGGGCTTTGAGTATCCTTTGCGGGGTCATCGGCATCTGATGCAGCGATGTACTCAGCGGTCGAAGCGCGTCGTTGACGGCGTTCATGATTGCGGCAGGCGCGCCACCTGTACCAGCTTCACCCGCACCCTTAGCACCAAGGACCGATGTTTTGGTGGGAGTCTCGATATGGTCAATGTGGATATCCGGCATTTCCGCAGCCATCGGCACCAGATAGTCGGCCATTGAAGCATTTTGCAACTGACCATCTGGGGAATAGATACATTCCTCGTAGAGCGCACCACCTATGCCTTGCACAACGCCACCTCTGATTTGCTCATCCACCAATTTGGGATTGATCACCCGCCCGCAGTCTTCAACAGCCCAGAAGTTCAAAACTTTTACAAAGCCGGTTTCGACATCGACTTCGACATGGGCAGCCATCGCGCCATTGGTAAAAACGAAAGGGAAGTCGGTGACGCGGTAATGGCGGGTGGCAATCAGTTCCGGTGTCACATCGGCGGGAAGTTCATTGCCTCGATAATAGACAATTTTCCCCAAATCCGCGAGTGAGATTCGCTGCGTGCCAGCATCTTTGTCGACCACGTGTCCGTCCACGATATCCAGTTGATCTGAAACAGCCTGCAGTATCACCCCCGCTACATCCAGAACCTGTTGCTTCAAAGCATGGGAGGCCTGCAAAACGGCTTCGCCGCCAATTCCTGCTCCGCGTGATGCCCAAGTGCCGCCACCATAGGGGGTGGTCGCCGTGTCCCCGGTAGTCACTTTAACCCGATCAATATCCACACCAAACACACCAGCTGAGATCTGGGCAATGATTGTATTGGTGCCTTGTCCCTGTTCGGTAATTGAGGCTGAAACATGCAGCGCACCTGCCGCGTCCAGTCTGACACTGGCCCCGTCCTGAGCAGAAATCGGCGCTCCGCCAATGCCATAAAACATCGGACTGGGATTGGTCACTTCGACCATGGAAACCAGGCCAATTCCCCGATAAACGTTTTGAGTTCGTGCTTCAGTCTGATTCTGACGCAACGCGTCGTAATCCATAAATTTGACCAATTTCTCGAGCGCTTTTTGATGCGACAGATCGTCAAATTTCATCCCTGCAGCAGAGTTTGTCGGATAGGCATTATCGGCAAACAAGTTGTGGCGTCGAATATCAACCACATCCATGCCAATTTTATGGGCTGCCTCTTCCAGCAGTCCATCGGCGACCGCCATCGCCACGGGATGGCCGACAGCCCGATACTGACACATCATGTTCTTGTTCTGGAAAACGACGGTCCCTCGCGCCCGATAGTTATCAATCGCATAAGGCGCGCCTGTCAGATTGAGGATTTGATTGCATTCGATCGCCGATGTGCGCGGATACATGCTGTAAGGACCGATGCCGGTCAGATCATCAATTTCAAGTGCTGCTATCTTTCCTTCTGCATCAACTGCCAGACGCCCGCGCACCGTGTGATCGCGGGCATGAATATCCGAAACAAAGCTTTCATTTCGATCGGCGATGAATTTTATCGGGCGTCCAAGAATTTTTGCCGCTGCTGCAGTTGCGACGTCGTCGCCATAGGTGTGAATTTTAATGCCGAATGATCCGCCGACATCCCGCGCGATGATGCGCACATTCTCTTCCAATAGTCTCAGATGTTTGGCCAGTACAGCCTGCATCATATGAGGAGCCTGACCGGAATAATGATAAGTCAGCACTTCTTCCGATGGATCATATTCGACCACCGAGGCCCGTGGTTCCAGAGTAACGCCGGTATGACGGCCAAAAGTGAATTCCCGTTCGATCACGGTGACATCGTCGCGGTTGAAGGCTTCTTCAACATTTCCGGCATCAACCGTGCGTTGCCAGGCGAGGTTACTGTCAAATTCCGCGTGAATCACCGGAGCATCGTCTTGCAGGGCGGTTTTGGCGTCGCAAGTTGCCTCCAGCGTATGAAAGTCAATCTCGACCAACTCGCAGGCATCTTCTGCTATTGCGCGGCTCTGCGCTACAATCATCACCACCGGTTCTCCCTGCCAGCGCGCCCGATCTACGGCCAGAGGCATTTGCGGTGGCGAGCGCAGACCCTGCAGATGGGTGAGAATACCGACATAGGGGCTGACGTGATCGGCAAGATCGGTTGCAGTGTATGCGGCAATTACGCCGGGCAGGGCGGTTGCTGCCGCCGTGTCAATGATACCAATCTCGGCGTGAGCATGGGGAGAACGGACAAACGCTGCATGCAGCATTCTCGGCAGTTGCAGATCGTCAACATATTTGCCGCGCCCCTCCACGAGGCGCCGCGCATCGGGACGCGGCACTGATTTGCCGATATAGGAATTGGGCTTGTCAAACAGGGTTAGCGGGCCGCTCATTGCTTTGCTCCCTGTTCAATTACGTCAACCACGGCATCTACAATTGACTGGTAACCGGTGCAGCGACAATAGTTGCCGGAGAGATGTTGGCGAATGGCGGCGCGATCAGCTCCGCCTCCCGCTTCAACATATTCCAACGCACTGGCCAACATGCCGGGGGTGCAATAGCCGCATTGCAGAGCGTTGTTTTTCTGAAAGGAGCGCTGCAGTTGTGCTGCTTTGTCTCGGCTGGTGAAACCTTCAACCGTAGTAATTTCCGCGCCGTCTGCCTGAACGGCCAGCATCAAGCAACCCCGGATCATTGAGCCGTTGACTTCCAATGTGCAGGCTCCGCAAACCCCGTGTTCGCAGCCGACATGTGATCCGGTCAAACCCAATTGATTGCGCAAGAAATCCACCAGATTGGTGCGATTGGGAACTGAGGCTGAAACTGGTTCGCCATTGACGACTAACGAGATGTTCTGGCTGTTTATCAAGAAAAAATCTCCGCAATCGCTCGCTTGAATACGACTTTGGCGAGATGTTGTTTGGTGGCAATGTCGGCGTTCAGATCACCGTGAAAATCCAGTTTGCCTATTTCTTCCATCGCATTTTTCATTTCCTCTCCTGCCAATGTGGACACTCCGTTCAACTGATTTTCGACTGCCTCGGTTCGGGTGGCTCGATCGCTCACCGCAAAAAATACAACGCGGGCTTCGCTGATGGGATTGGTCGTCTGCACCGTGATGGCCACGCCGGCCATGGCATAATCGCCGTGGCGGCGCGCCAGTTCATAAAATCCACATTCACAACCGGCTTCGGATATTGGAATGGATATCGATGCAATCAACTCACCCATTTCCAGGGCGGTTTCGTACAGCCCGAGAAAAAACTCCGCTGCCTTGATCGAGCGCTCACCATGGCGGGAGCGGGCGACGATAATAGCATCAAGTGCAATCAACAGCGCCGGCATTTCAGCGGCCGGATCAGCAAGCGCCGTGCTCCCGCCGATTGTTCCACGGTTTCTGATTGCCACATGGGCAATATGGGGTAGGGCTTTGGAGAAAAGCGGCACATGCTGTTGGATCAACGGTGAGTTTTCCAATTCGCAATAGCGTGTCATTGACCCGATTTGAATGTGTCCATCAGCCTCGCGAATAAACTGCAGGTCTTCCAGGCCATTCAGGTCGACCAGCAGTTCTGGTTGCGCCAGACGAAAATTCATCATCGGCATCAAACTTTGGCCGCCAGCCAGAACCTGAACATCTCCTGACTCGTCGTCTAAAAGATCTAGCGCAGCCTCCAAATTCGATGGTCGTTGATAGTCAAAATCGGCAGCTTTCATACACGCCTCCTGGTGCCGTACGGCATCATCACTTCCTGGTGAGTATGTTGCCTGTTCCTTCTATATCCTTTATTTATCGATTTATAAATAAGCCGATGGTCAGAATTGGAATTTTTTGCAGATGCACCCGTTGCACGGGCCAATTTGAAGGTTCGGGAGGTTGTCGAGTGGCCAACAACAGGTTCGTCAAATCTTGTCGATTGCCAAATTGATCCGCGACAACGGAACCAAATTTACAGAAAACTTGAGGGTGCACCCGCTTTGACCGGTGCCAATATAGGGAAATAAACAATGTCAGTCATGCTCACTCCAAACGCGCAGGTGCCCGCGCTTAGTGTAAATACTGTTGCCGGCGATAACTGGGAATTGTCGGCGCAATCGCCGAAGAATTTTACTATGGTAATTTTTTACCGAGGCTTGCATTGTCCGGTTTGCAAATCCTATCTGCAGAAGCTTTTGACATTGCAGACGGGCTATGAGGAAGCTGGGTTTTCAACGATTGCCATCTCAATGAATGACGAAGACCTCGCCAAACAGACCGCCAGTGATTGGCAACTTGACGGCCTGACCGTTGGCTATGGTCTGTCGGAATCAGACGCCCGAGCCTGGGGCCTTTATATTTCCAAAGCGATCAAGGACGCCGAAGCCGACACATTTTGTGAGCCTGGTCTGTTCTGGGTGCGGCCAGATGGACGTCTTTATATGGTTGACGTGTCCAATATGCCATGGGCGCGCCCCGACCTTGAGTTCCTGCTGTCAAAAGTGCCGTTTGCAGTTGAGAATAACTATCCAGCGCGTGGTGGCGCATAAGTGGTGGTAACAACACAGGCATTTAGTCTTTAAAAGCTGAACCAGTCTCACCAATTCCCATCAAAAACACATCGAGTGCGTCCGAAATCATTCGGGATTTATCAGCGAGTACAGGCGATTCGTAGATATGCTTTCGAATGCCATAGTAGAAAATTCCGCCGTGCATCACCCAGGCAAGCTCCAGTTCTTCCGGTGTTGCTTGGCGATCAGAACTATCTCCGTTTTCGAACCGGTATTCCGTCAGGATGCGGTTGAGGATTCGCTCGTTGACCAGCCCCACATACCACCGGTTGATTTCAACACCCTTGAGGCCGGAGAACAGAAAAATACGCATCCATTCGCGGGTGAATATTGCGTCGGTATAGGCTTCATAAAATGTCTGTAGCCGTTCTCGTAAGGGGCGCTCTCTGTCACACAGCAAAATGTCCCATTCTTCGCGCCACCGGTTTAGATAGACCGTTTGGTAGACTTCCTTGATGAGATCATTTTTGCTGGGAAAATAACGGTACAGCAGCGGTTGCGTGACGCCCAGATGTTTGGCCAGGTCGCGGGTGCTGCTTTCAAATCCCTCTTCGGCAAAAAATTCGATGGCCTTGGTAATGAATTCCGCCCGCCTTTCGGTGGAAGAAAGGCGTTTTTTGCGTGGCTTGGCCTGGGCTGTCTCACTCATGGGCTGTATCCTACTTGGCGCGCCTTCAGGCGTCGTGCCATTCACCGTCCAGCATAAGCCTGTGGTCAACAATCAGACCTTGAGCCAGAGTTTGTTCAATAAAGCATCCCTTTTTGGCGCATTCCAGCAAATGTTTCAGTTGCTCGCCAGAGGCGTCTGAATCAATATCAACGTCCAGCCCAAATCCAACCGGTGATGTCACATAAGGCTCCATTCCGTGCTGTTCGCCTCGCCAGTGCAGCCGCGCTTTGACCTCAACATTTTCGACTTCGATCTTAAGGCGTTTGGCGAATGCCCGGATCTGGGTCATCAGACAACCAGTCAGCGCGGCAGTAAACAATGCAAGCGGCGGCGGTGCGGTGCCATCTCCACCGTGAAACGGGCCTTCATCTGTGGCCAGTTCGAATTTTTCTTTCATCATCGGCCATTCAACCGAGATGTCGTTACGCATATTGGGGCCGGTGGTGCCAACACCTTCAAATATGACATCGAATTGTTTCTTTTTTTCAACCATGATTTCCAACCTATCCCTCCTGTTGCATCAAATCGCCAAACTTTCCACGATGAAAAATCAAAGGTGCGCCGCCATCAACTTCGAACTTCTCGACAGCGCCCAGAAAAATTATGTGATCTCCACCGGCATGGCGATAGGCATTGCGGCATTGAAAACTGGCCAGGCACTCGGCTAGGACGGGTGCTCCACCCAAGCCCTCCTTCACATTCACCCCGTCAAACTTGTCATCACGAGATTGGGAAAAGCGGATGGCCAGTTCTTCCTGGTCGCGTTTGAGAACGTGGATTGAAAAATGTGAGCAATTTTGAAAAACCGGCATACTGGGTGCATGGGAAGCAAGGCTCCATGATACCAATGCCGGATTGAGAGACACAGACGAGAATGAATTGGCGGTCAGACCAACGCGCAGACCATTGTCACCGGCTGCCGTTATGATTGTAACACCGGTTGCAAAACTGCCCAGCGCATCGCGCAGCAATCGCGGGTCGAATTCTGTTTCCACTGGGTCAGAAAGGTCTTTTTCGGAAGAAGCCAAATCGCTCATTGATGATTGTGCCCCTAAAGTGTCGGATTTTCAGACGGCAGGCCCAATTCGACCCGACCGTTATTGGAGCCCGCGGCGTCAAAATTAAAAGCGATATGCGCATTTATTGCATGCGCCTCCCGAAATTGACGTTGCAAATGGCCGGATGAAAACAATCCACCTGCACCACTGGCGGCGAACAGAAGATCGACAGCCTCAGTGCAAAGTCGAACAGAAAAAGCGCCATCACGGCGATATCTGGTTTTGGTCAGCAAGTCGGGAATCTGCGACGCACGGGCATGTTCCATGGCTTCGATGCAGATTGAACGCATGATCTGCCGGGCCGCATCAATTTTGGCACCGGCTTCCGCAATTTTTATCTGGGTGGATTGGAAATCTGACAGGCGGGCTCGATTATAGTTCGACGTTCGCTGTCGGGTAATGGCAATAAAATCGTCGAGGCAAGCTTGAGCATTTCCCACGGCGCAGCCGGAAAGCACAAACGGAAATAAAGCAAAAACAGGCACGCGATACAGTGCCCCGGCATTGAGACTTGATCCGGGCGTATCACCTCCGGCCACCTCTTTGACGGCCAATGTCATGTCTTGCGGCACAAAAATGTTGTCCACTTCGACATCTTTTGACCCGGTGCCTTTCAGCCCCGTTGTGAACCAGGTGTCGATGATGGAATAATCGCTTTTCGGCAGTAAAAAAATGCGTTGTTCCGCAGCTTGCGTGTCATCGTCGGGTTGAACCACTCCTGCCAGCATGTTCCATGTGGAAGGATCTACTCCCGAAGAAAATGGCCAGCGTCCACTCAGTCTGTATCCCCCGTCAACCCGGTCAGCCCGACCGGTAGGAAAGATGAACGACGAAGCAATCAACGCGTTGGCGTTATCGGTCCAGACGGCATTTTGAGCGGCCGGTGGAAACATTGCCAGCATCCAGTGATGGCTGCTCAGATTGGCGACATTCCAGGCGACAGAAGCATCTGCTTTAGCGAGTTCTTCAGCGACATCTATCAGCGCCACATAATCCAGTTCTGCGCCACCGACCCTCTGCGGCTGCATCATCCGAAAAATGCCTGAATTATGAAGGTCGGTTTCCGTTTCTCCCGGCAGGCACCGCAATTCTTCGGTTTCATCCGCCCGTTGTTTCAATATTGGTGCCAATTCGCGAGCCCGATTCACATAGTCATTCAGCGACCCTTCATCAAATGCATCATGCAATTGAATGATGGTGTCGGTCATGGCCTGCCTCATTTTATGGTGAACGGCTCTGGTTATCGTTTGATAAATATCGCAGCTTGCCGGTGACCGCAAGTCGTGTCCCCTGCGCTCTGGCAATTGACACCGGCTTCGAGTTATTTTTCAATCGATAAATAAGCCATTGCGATCCATGATTTCGCTTCAAAACAGACGGACAGCTGACCATGACTTTGACTCGAGAAAAAATATATCAAACCGCAAAGAAGCTTTCCAATTGGGGACGTTGGGGCAAAGACGACCAGATCGGCACGCTCAATAATATTGAACCGGCCGATATTGTCGCCGCTGCCGGTCTGATCAAAAAAGGTAAGGTTTTTGCCCTTGGACTGTCACTGAAAGAGCCCATCCAGTCGGGTCTGTTTGGCGGGCGTTGGAACCCGGTTCATCAAATGCTGGCAACCGGCACTGACGCCGCTATCGGCAAACAGGATGGAGATGGCAAAGCTTATCTGCGCTATGCCGATGATGGCATTAACATGCCCTGTCAGGCGTCAACTCAATGGGACGCGCTGGCGCATATATTCCTCGATGATAAAATGTACAATGGCTATGAGGCGACGGAAGTTACAGTTCAGGGTGCTGCGAAACTGGGCATTGAAAATGTCCGCGACAAGATGGTTGGGCGCGGTGTCCTGCTGGACATTGCTCGCCACAAAGGCGTCGCGTCACTTGATGATGGCTATGCAATTACCAATAACGACCTCGATTCATGCGCCCGCGATCAGGGGGTGGAAATCAAAAAAGGAGATTTTGTTATTGTGCGCACGGGCCACCAGGAGCGCTGTCTCGCCAAAGGTGACTGGTCCGGATATGCTGGCGGCGACGCACCAGGCCTGGCATTTGAAACTGCTCATTGGTTGAAAGAAACCGACATTGCAGCAATCTGTGCCGATACTTGGGGGTGTGAAGTTCGTCCCAATGAAACCACCGAAGCCAATCAACCCTGGCACTGGGTTGTTATTCCGGCCATCGGAATTTCGATGGGCGAAATTTTCTACGTCAAGGAACTGGCAGAAGACTGCGCCGAAGACGCGGTCTATGAGTTTTTCTTTGTCGCACCGCCTTTGCATTTACCCGGCGGTGCCGGTTCGCCAATCAATCCTCAGGCAATCAAGTAATTTACGTCAGTTGAAACTGATACGACGCCGGGACAAATTCAAAACCTTGCTGCCTGGATTTTACGAAGCCAAGCGACGGGAAAGGGATGTGATAACCGATCACCGGCAAAGATTCCTCGGCTGCCATATCCAATATGCGCTGGCGTGTCGCAGCGGCGGCCTGCGGATCATCATCCATGGAAAAATGCCATTCAGGATGGGCAAACGACGCCACATAGTGCGGAGTTGTGTCATTCAGCAACAACATCTGCTTGCCGCCAGACGACAGCCTGAAGACCAGATGGCCGGCCGAATGACCAAAGGCATTGATCGGATGAAGGCCTGGCAAGATCTCATCCGTAGGTTCGATCAGTCGCAACTGATTTTCCAGCGGCAGCAATGTTTTTTGGAACAGCGCGAGGGTTGGCTGACGCATTTCTGAGATGCCTTCGCCTCGTTTCCAGAATTCAAACTCAGTTCGGCCTATGACAATCTCCGCATTGGGAAATGTCGCGACCCCATCGGTGGCAACGTTGCCGATATGATCGGGGTGACAATGGCTGATCAACACCATGTCGACGTCATCTTTGGAATATCCAGCTTTTTGCAGACCTTTCATGAACCATCCTGTTGACGGGGCGGGAGCCGCCGCGCCAAAGCCCGGATCCACCACGATCAATTTGTCCGGTGTCCTGATGACGGTGGCGACAAAATTATGTTCCATCGCTGGAAATGGCAGATGATGGGCATGAGCAAGATCCTCAACCGTACTCGCATCGGCATTGGTAGCGATGAAGGGGTGCATGTCATTGCGATGGAAATACCCCTCCAAAATATTTGTAATTATCGCTTTGCCAAAGGCAAATTGGTAAACTGTCGGGCGGGTCAAACCAGTATTGTTGCTGCTCATATTGCCATTTCTCCTGTCCGGCTTTGCGTGGTCTGGAAGCTTTTGATCAGAAATTGACCCGGTCGCCACCCTTGAGCCCAAGTATATCCCGAGCCTCATCCGGCGTGGCAACCTGACTGCCCAGGTCTTCCACGATACGTTTGATTTTTGCCACCTGTTGAGCATTATTATCGGCTAGTTTGCCGCGTGATATAAACAGGCTGTCTTCCAAACCGACGCGAACATGGCCGCCCATCTGGCTGCCCGTTGTGGCGAGCGGCATCTGGGCTGCTCCAGCACCGAGGACAGACCAGCGATAGTCGTCGCCAAATAGTCGGTCAGCGGTACGTTTCATGAAGATCAAATTGTCCACTTCAGGGCCGATGCCACCCAAAATGCCGAACACAAATTGCAGAAAAATAGGTGCCTTGAACAAGCCAATATCCATGCAGAACCGCAAATTATAAAGATGGCCAACGTCATAGCATTCGTGTTCAAATTTGATGTCATGGGGTGCCAGGTTTTCGGCAACCACGCCAATATCGCGAAACGTGTTGCGGAATATGTAGGAGTCCGAATTTTCTATATATTCTTTTTCCCAGTCGAACTTCCAGGTGTCATAGCGTTTTGCCAATGGATGAAATGAAAAGTTCATCGACCCCATATTGAGCGAACACATTTCCGGGGAATACCGCATGGCTGGTGCGATGCGTTTTTCGATCGTCGTTTTTAGCGATCCGCCGGTTGATATGTTGACGACTGAATTGGTCGCCTGCTTGATGCGTGGCAAAAAGGCGCCGAAATGATCGATATCCATGGATACACCACCATCGTTTGGGTCGCGGGCGTGCAAATGCAGGATTGATGCCCCGGCCTCAGCTGCGGCAATAGCCTGACCAGCAATATCATCCGCCGTGTAGGGTAGACCATCGGACATGGTTGGCGTGTGAATTGCCCCGGTGACAGCACATGTGATGATGGTTTTCTTTTGTGGTTTAGCCATGTTGATCTTCCTTTGAAGTTTTAGTCTCGACGCGATGAGTCAGGGGAAACAATTCCAACCCCCAGTGCGCTCGAATAAGGCCCCAGAGCCCCTTGGGAGCTTTGAGCATGATGAGAATGGCGACAATTCCAAGCACAATAAGGTAGATGGTGCCGAGGTCTGCCAGAAATTCACGTAGGGCAAAATAGACCAGCGTCCCGATGATCGGCCCCTCTATTGTGCCGATGCCGCCGATCACCACGATGAAAATGACGAATGCGGTCCAGTCGTTGACCGAGAATGCAGCGTCAGGCGAAATGCGTAATTTTTGTAAAAATATCAACCCGCCGGTCATTGTTGTTAATCCCGCGGTCACCACGTAGACGAGAAACTGGGTGCGCCAGATGTCAATGCCCAGAGATCCCGCCGCCAGCTCGTTGTCGCGAATAGCTGTCAGCGCCAGCCCTTTGCGGGAGCGCAGGAACAGATAGACGACTACCAAAACCAGCACCACCAGCCCCAATGCCAGCCAGTAGCTTGTCCATTCCCGCATGGTACGGCCAGAGGCCACGGATTTGACGATCTTTACTGGCAGCGATGAACCTGAGCCACCGCCAAGTGCCGATATCTGTGCGAAAGTCAGTCGAAACACTTCCGCAACCACCCAGGTGCCGATGGCAAAATACGCCCCTCGCAAGCGGAATATCAGTGCTGCGACCGGTACCGACATCGCGGCCCCAAAAAGACTGGCCACGCCGATTGCCAACAGCGGATGCAGGCCGCCGAAAATAGTCAGCGCAAACAGCAGGTAGCCGCCAAAACCAACAAAGGCCTGTTGGCCGACTGAGACCAGTCCGGCATAGCCCGCCAACAGATTCCACAGGCTGGCAAGCGCCAGATAGAGAAAGATTTCACTCATCAGCCGCATGTCGGCGCGACCCGCCCAAAGCGGAGCGGCAACCAGAACGATCAGCACGACAATGCCTGCAATCCCGGCCATGTAGCTGGCGCGTGAAGATCTAACCACGGTGTGGGTTTCGGATGAATTCATCATATCACCCCGTCATTCGCGGAAACAGCCCGCGTGGTCGGAACGCGAGGATCACCAAAAACACCACGTGGCCAGCCAACACCTGCCATCCGGGATTGATTTGAGCGCCGATGTTTTGCGCAACACCGAGGATCACCCCTCCAATCAAGGTCCCCCATAAATTCCCCAGCCCGCCTATGATAACCGCTTCAAATCCAAAAATCAGGCGACCTCCACCAATCGATGGATCGAAACTGGTGCGCATGCCCAAAAATATGCCAGCAATGGCAACGACAGCCAGCGATAGAGCCATCGCCAGACCATAAACGTGACGTTTGTTGAGGCCCATCAATTGGGCCACTTCCTGATTGTCGGAGACGGCGCGAAATGCCCGCCCCAAAGCCGTACGATAAAATATGAACTGCAACCCGGCGATCACCACAATTGCGGTTGCAAACATCAACAGGGGCAACAGGCCGACGGAAATTCCACCGATATTTGCGCTGGCGGTTCCCAGTGCACCAGGATCCATTTTTTGCGGGTCGGCGGAATAGATTTCCAGCAGTGCATTTTGGATGATTACCGACAGGCCAAATGTCACAAGAAGCGGCGGCAGGATATCATCGCTCAAAGTGTTGTTCAGGATAACCCGCTGCAAGATATAGCCAATAATGGCCATCACCGGGACAATGATGAGCAGGGCAATCAGAGGATACAACCCAAGCGCCGTTGCAACGGTCAATCCAAGATAGGCGGCCAGAATGATCAAGTCACCATGGGCGATATTTACAAGCCGCATAACCCCGAATATCAACGACAGTCCGGCGGCAATCATGGCGTATAACCCGCCAAGCAGAACGCCCTGAACGATAGAATTTATCCAATCCATCTGCGTCAAACTCCGAAATAGGCGCGGGAAATTTCTTCGCGTGTCTGGCTGCCGGACTTGCCCTCCAGCGACACCCGGCCTTCCTGAAGGCAATAAAAACGGGTCGATACTGAAAGTGCTTTTGATATATCCTGTTCGACGATGACTGCGCTCATGCCGCCTTCAATAATTCGGGGAAGCGCTTCATAAATTGACTTGATCACCACCGGAGCGAGGCCGAGGCTGACTTCATCCAGCAATAGCAGGTCAGGATTGGCCATCAAGGCACGACCAATTGCAACCATCTGTTGCTGGCCACCTGAGAGCGATGTGGACGGCTGGTGACGTCGTTCCTGCAATATCGGGAACAGTTCATGGACTCGCTGCAAAGACCAGAAGCCAGTTCTGCCGATCTGGCTACCGATGATAAGATTTTCCTCAACCGAAAGGGACGGAAACAATTGTCGCCCTTCGGGAACCAGCGCGATACCTCGAGCGGCAACCTCATCGGCACGCAAAGCACCAATCGGCTCCCCCTGAAATATCACTTGAGAAGCGCCATTGGTCATCAAACCGCTGATCGAACGCATCAATGTTGATTTCCCCGCACCGTTCGATCCAATGACTGCGATGACTTCACCTTTTGACACGTTGAAATCAATGCCAAACAACGCCTGAAAGTCACCATAGTGGGCTTCCAACTGGGCGACACAAAGTTCAAAATCACTCATGAGCATCCATCTCCGAATCGACTTCGATACCCAGATAGATTTCCTGTACCTGCTTGCTCGCCATTATTTGTTTGGGCTCTCCTTCAGCGATCAAACGCCCAAAATCGATCACTGCCAGGCGGTCAACAACCGCAAGCAGGGCATGCACAACATGCTCTATCCAGATGATCGAAATTCCGCTTTTGTGGATTGCCTTGATCGTGTCGACCAATGAGACACACTCGGCTTCGGTCAAACCACCAGCTATTTCATCCAGCAACAGTAATTTCGGTTTTGCGCAAAGCGCTCTTGTGAGCTCGAGTCGCTTGCGATCCAGTAATGTCAACGAACCTGCCAGAGTGTTTGCCTTGTCCAACAGCCCGGTATCTTCCAGCACATCGAGGCATAATTTTTCCGCTGCATGGCCTTTCAAACCTGCACCCTGGGTGGCGGCGACGAGGGCGTTTTCATACACGGAAAGGCCGCCAAAAGGCTGCGGTACTTGGAAACTGCGCGACATTCCTGCGCGACACCGCCACGCGGCGCTTTGCCTGGTTATGTCCTGCCCGAGAAATTCGATGCGACCGGAATCCGGCGTCAGCGTACCAGTTACCAGATTAAACATCGACGTTTTGCCCGCCCCATTCGGACCGATAATGCCAAGTGCTTCTCCCTCTTCCACACCAAAAGTAGTGTCGTCGGACACAATCACCGCTCCGAAGGCTTTCGACAGTTTGTCCAGCTTGAGAATGGTGGTCATGAGGTCAGCAATACCGAATAATTTATGTCAGCGCAGTGCCGCACAAAATAGAAAGATCATGTATTTGGCGGAGCAGTGTCACCCCGCCAAAACAGATTGGACTACAGAAGTTTTAGTTCGCCCGTGATCGGAATATTTGACGCGGCGGCATTGGCGACGATCTTGAGATCGTAATTGTCGCCTTCCTTCTGCCACTGACCAGATACCAATGGGGTTTTTGATACATTTCTTACCGGCCCGTTGGACCAGTCTACGGGGCCAACCATGGTGTTCAATTTGGTGGCTGCAATGGCCGCTGTCACCGATTCAGGGCTTTCAAGGTCTTCTGCGCGCGACACAACATCTGCCACAACTTCAAACAATGCGTGGCGGAAGCCAATTGGCTGCGTCCACTGTTTGCCGGTGTCCTTAGTATAACCGTCTGCAAGGTCACGGGCAGAAACGCCGGTGAGTGAAGACGAGAACGGATGGTTGGGTGACCACCAGACTTCAGAAGAAAGACCGTTACCCCGGTCGCCGAGAGAATCGATCACCGATGGGAACAATAGCGCCTTACCAATAGTGACAATCTTTGGATTGAAACCCTGCTGGGCCGCCTGCGACCAAAATGTCGCAAAGTCAGGCGGGATCATCACGCCTGTGACGATTTCACAACCGGCGTTTTTGAATGCCTGAATCTGGCTCGAAAAATCATCGCTCAACGGCTGATAGCGACCCGGATCGGTTAGTTCGTAGCCAGCCCCTGCAAATGGTTTTGGCAGACCGAGATTTGGATCACCCCAGGCATTGCCATCAGCATCATTGGGAAACAGGCCCCCAACTTTCTTGGCGACGCCTGAACCGCCCCACATATCGAGAAATGCACCGATCACATCTTCCAGGCCCCAGAAGAAGTGAAAGGTGTTTTCAAATCCTTCTGCGGGATTGCCGTTACGACCAAAGAAATAGGGCTGCCAGGGACAGTCGGTGGTGATGCAGGGAGTGCCGTTGACTTCAGCCTGATCAGCAACCGGATTGGTTGTGTCGGGCGTTGCTGCAGCGGTTATGATGTCAACTTCTTCGCCGAGCAACAATTCCGAAGCAACTTCAGAAGCGCGGTTTGGATTCGACTGGCTGTCACGAACGTGAATTTCGATGTTCCAGTTCTTGCCATTATTAGCGATGCCGGACGCGAATTTTTCGGTCAATCCCTTGATGATGAAATCATCGGCCTCTGCAAAACCTGCCAGGGGCCCTGTTTTGGGGCTGACATAACCAATTTTAATGGTTGGGTCGGCGGCGTAAGCGCGGGTTGAGCGTAGGACCGCAGGAGCAGCGAGGCTGCCACCCGCAATGGTCAAAAACCGTCGACGGTTCAGTCCTTGTGGAGTCCAGTTCATATTGTTTCTCCCATAATTTGCCGGAATTTCCCGGCCGTTGAATTACTTGTTCAGCAGTTGCGACACCTCTGCCAGATAAGTTGGTATCTTGCCGCGTAATTGATTGGCCTCTTCGTCGGTCCAGGGCCGAAACCCTTCTCCCGATTTCATCCCAAGCCTGCCGTCCTTCACCAATTGCTGAAGATAGGGGGATGGTCCTTTTCGGCTCTCCAAATCGAACAACACATTTTCATGGATGTCCAGCGTCAGGTCCGTGCCGACCAAATCCGCATTCTCCAGCGGACCGAGCACCGCCAAGCGCCGACCGAAGCTGGCTTTTATAACAGTATCTACGGCTTGCGCATCACAGATGCCGTTCTCAACGAGGCTGATGGCCTCTCGCCACAGCGCGTGTTGCAAACGGTTTCCGATGAAGCCAGGCACGTCCTTTTCTACCGTGACAGGAGTTTTACCAGCCTCATCGAGCAACTCTGTCATAGCCTCTATTGCTGCATCATCGGTCCATTTGGTTCGGATGACTTCCACCAATGGGATTAGGTGTGGTGGATTCCACCAATGGGTTCCCAGAGCGCGGTGTTTGGTTTTTAGATCTTCCATGATCAAGCTGATCTGAATCACCGAAGTGTTTGAAGCCAAAATGCAATCGGCTGGCGCGTATTGTTCAATTTCAGCAAATAACTGCTGTTTCAAGGCAAGTTTTTCAGGAGCAGCTTCGAAAACAAAATCGGCGTTTCCAACTGTTGTTTTGATGTCGGGATGCACCGAAACGCGTGAGATGATATGCGTAATTTCAGAACCATCGACCCCTATGCTGAGCAAACTATCAGTGACACGGTGGTGCAGGGTATTACGGGATTCGGAAACCGGATCGCAGATTTCGACCTGATGTCCGGCCCGCGCCATTACAAGGGCAATGCCGTGACCCATCAGGCCAGCACCGATAACACCGACAATGGAGTTCGATTGGTTGGTCATCCGGCGGTATATCCACCGTCGGCATAAAGAATGTGTCCGGTGTAGAAATCGGACGCGTTCGACGCCAGGAACAGCAACGGTCCGGCAAGGTCTTCGGGTTCTCCAAGGCGTCCCTTCGGAACCCGAGAAAGGAATCCTGCCCGGATTTTTTTTGCCTCATCATTGTCTTCAAACATCCAGGAAGTCAGAGGCGAGCGAAACACCGTTGGTGCAATGGCGTTTACTGTGATGCCAGTTGGTCCCAATTCGCAGCCGAGCGCCTTGGTCATGCCGTCGACAGCAGCCTTGGAAGCGCAATAGGCAGTATATCCAGCCGGATGACCCAACAGACCACGCGCGGAGGAAACCAGCACAATTTTGCCGCCCTCTCCCTGGGCCTTCATCTGACCGGCCGCCGCACGGGCCATCAGCCAGCTTTGCGTGACGTTGGCGTCCATGACATCGGTAAAGGTGGAAGGGTCCATGTCGTTGATCAGGGCCACTTTGTTCATGCCAGAAGCAACAACCAGAATGTCAAGTCGGCCGAATGTCGAGACCGCTTCGTCCACCAGTTTTTGACAGGACGCTTCGTCATCCGGCCGAACGTTGACCGCCGCGGCGCTGGCGCCACCATCGCGGCATTCCTTGCTGATGTCCTGCAATGCCTGTTGATTGCCGGCGGCCAATACAAGACTGCATCCGGCACCCGCAAGCACCCGGGCTGCCACCATACCAAATGCGCCCGAAGCTCCGGTGATCAGAGCTACTTTGCCTTTAACGTCAAACATGGAAAGAGGGTTGGTGAGGGGACTGCCACTCATGAGACGTCCTTTCAGCTTGCTTTTGGCGGATAGGGCATGACGACCAGCATCACGCAAACATCGTTGCGTCGGTTTTCAATCTTGCGCATCTCGTGGGGGGCTATGGTGCAGGAGTCGTATTTTCCCAGAACCGTATCCTGCCCATCAATTGTGACGGTCATTTCACCATCGAGCACCACATAAACCTTTTCAAAAGGAGTTGAGTCGGGACCAGCTCCGCCGCCGGGCAGGAACTGGCTCAGACCCACCCACTGATTTTCCGGCCCGCCTTCGGCAAATCCCTGAAGTCGCAGGCCGGTCACATCCCAGTGGTTGGGAGCTTCATATTTCTGTGCTTCTACAAACCGGTTGACCAGCATGGCTTAAAAGTCCTCGCCTGGTTCAATTCGATATTGTTGGCCCTTGTCGAGCATCGCCACGAGGCGAATGATGCATCCGTCACCGCGATCCCAGTTCCATGGGAAGAAGGCGAAGGTGCAGCGTTTGCCGGTAACTGAATCGAGATCTCCCCCAACATTTTCAATCCCCAATATGCCGTTGGAGAACAGTTTATTGTGTACTGGCTCCCATTCCGGAAAAGCATCTTTCCAATCGACTCCTCCCGACCAGTCAAAATATTCCTGCTCCAGATGCGGCAGTATAGGACCATTGCGCTGAGGGCCAATGGCTGTGGCCAGCGGATGATCGTTGGCCTGGGTGTCGTGGCCAACCACCTTAACGCCCTTTTCCACCATCCAGTCAGCTGCCGACGGAACGAGACCCGGACAATAGGCGAAATAATCGCCGTCTTCATATTGCTTGTGCCAACCGGTGTTGATGATCAGGACATCTCCTTTGCGGATTGCGTGACCGCAGGCCTTTTCCAGATCGTCAGCGGTAATCTGCTCCCACTTATCTTTGGGAATTGAAACAACCAGACCGGTGCCAAAGAAATGGGGCAGGGGGACTTCGTCGATGAACGGCGTGCCCTGCACGACATGGGCCGGTGCATCAATGTGTGTGGTGACATGCATTGTGGTGGTGATCGTCTGGCTCAACACACCCGACTTTGCCATGTAATGTTTGCGCTCAATCGCAACGTCTTTGAAATAGGGCCAGTTTGGGCACTGATAGCCAAAGCGGTGGCTCAGGTTGATAAATTCCAGCCCCATATCATTGTTTGTATTTTCCTGAAATTCGATGCCACGAATTGAAATTGTCATCTGCCGCTCCTCCTGTTGCTGGAACTCGCGGGCCCCAAACGCAGCGTTGGTTCCTGGGTATTCGCCAGGAATAATCACAATACGGTATAGCTGTATTGCATTGTAGTCAAGATTGTGGAATTAGTGTACCGCATTGTGGGTCAATCTGTGGAAGACTCCTGACAAACGAGGTCTGCGAATGGGTCAAAGCCGTTGATGAGCAAGGTGGATGCCAAATCACGCCGGACTACAGGCATTCAGGTGATTGCGCGCGCCGCAGCAATCCTGAGGATCCTGCGCGACAGCGAGACGGGGTTGAGTCTTGGTCAGATCGCCCGGCAGGTTGGATTGCCGAGATCCACCGTGCAACGTATTGTAGGTGCATTGCAGGACGAGCGGTTGGTCATTGCCTCCAGCGCTGAAGGTGGATTGCGTCTCGGGCCGGAGTTTCACTCAATGGCCGATCATGCCCGCTACGATATTGTTGAAAGTTGTAGGCTGCTACTGTCGGAACTGGCGCAAGTTACGGGTGAAACAGTTGATCTGGCGGTTCAGCGAGGTGCCGGCATGATCTTTCTTGATCAGGTGCCGGGCCTACACCGTTTGCGCACGGTCTCATCGGTAGGTGAGGCGTTTCCGTTGACCACAACTGCAAACGGCCGCGCGGCGCTAGCTCAAATGGACGATGTCAGTTTGATGAAACTGGTGGAAGCGGAATGGCTTCGTACGGGTCGGTCGGTGAACAGGCAGAAATATTTGGACCTGATCAATCTGATCCGCAAAGAAGGCTTGGCTTACGATCTTGACGAACACACGGAGGGCATCAGTGCCATCGGTTTTGCTTTCAGGGACTGGAGCGGCGAAATTCACTCGATATCGGTTCCGATCCCCTCGAGCCGTTATTCCAGCAGTTGCGAGACGGTGAAAAGCGCGTTGAATGAGGCGCGCAAGCAGGCAGTGGCTTTTGGCAGAAGCTGATGGAAAGTAAGAAGCTTCTTTCACCGTCGTGATTATTGAGTTCTGTACAGTTATTTTTTGACGCTGGGCCTTGACCTGAAAGATTTCAAGAAAATTGAATATATTCAAAAGGTTAATAGAGGATACTCCTTCTGATTGTGTGGGATTCGGTTGGGTCGGTTCCTCCAACTGGGCACCTGCAATCGATTGACTCCGATTGATCAACCGATACACTCTCTCGACCCTCCACTTTGGTAGGATTTTAGTTTTTGGGAGAAATAAATCATGAAAATCAAACAAATACTGTTTAGCGCTTTTGCGGCGTTGCTGTTTGCATGGGTAATTCCTGCGCAGGCACAGGAAGAATGCAGCCGCGGCACGCTTGACGTTGCTTATTGTGACCGCAACCTGGATCAGGTAGCAGACTTGCCGATGGATGAAAGCAAGTGGGTCGATCCAGACACCATCATTTTTACCTATACTCCGGTTGAAGATCCTGCCGTTTACGCCAATATCTGGGATGGTTTCGTCAGTCACATGAAAGCTACCACAGGCAAAAACGTGGTATTTTTCCCGGTCCAGTCGAATGCGGCTCAGCTTGAAGCCATGCGTTCGGGCCGTTTGCACGTGGCTGGTTTCAACACCGGTTCCAATCCGATCGCGGTGAGTTGTGCTGGTTTCGTACCGTTCGGCATGATGGCTTATAACGATGGTTCATTCGGCTATGAGATGGAAATTATTGTACCGGCCGATTCTGCCATGCAGACACCTGCTGATATCAAGGGCAAGACGATGGCCTTTACAGCGCCAACCTCGAATTCGGGCTTCAAGGCACCATCGGCGATTCTTAAAGGCGAGTTCGGTCTGATTGCTGACACGGATTTTACACCGACTTTTTCTGGTAAACACGACAACTCCATCCTCGGTGTGGCAAACGGCGACTATGAAGTTGCCGCGATCGCCAACTCTGTGCTGGAGCGTATGATCCGCCGTGGTGTGGTCAAAGAAGGCCAGGTGCGTTCAATTTATAAATCGCAAACCTTTCCGACAACCGGATATGGCCATGCCCACAATCTGCATCCGAACCTGGTTGCCAAAGTGAAACAGGCTTTCTGGACTTTCCCGTGGTCTGAAGATGAGAATTTCGTAAAGGAGTTCAAAAAGGCTGATCGATTTGTCGGCATTACTCACAAATTTGACTGGGATGTTATTCGCAAAATCGATGCTGCCAACGGCGTCAGCTACGACTGTAAATAGAGCATACTTTAATAATAAAATGAACAGCGCCGGGCGGCCTTCTGGACCGTCCGGCGCTTTCAATGAACGGGGAAATGGGGATGCTGCATGCTTCGACTTGAAGGGTTGAAAAAGCGCTATAAAACTGGCGATGAGGCCCTCAAGGGCGTGGACCTTGAGATCCCCGACGGGCAGGTGATCGCTCTGATTGGGCCATCGGGAGCGGGCAAATCGACACTGATTCGATGTGTCAACCGATTGGTAGAACCAACTGGCGGCAAAGCTTTTCTCGGCGATTTGGAACTGACCGGTCTGTCTTCGTCCAAACTTCGCAAAGCGCGCAGTCGCATGGGCATGATTTTTCAGGAATATGCTTTGGTCGAGCGGTTGACCGTGATGGAAAATGTGCTGTCCGGGCGTCTTGGATATGTCGGTTTCTGGAGGAGCTATTTCCGCCACTTCCCTGCAACGGATGTACAGGAAGCCTATCGGTTGCTCGACCGGGTTGGCCTGATGCAGATGGCCGACAAGAGGGCCGATGAATTGTCGGGCGGGCAGCGTCAGCGGGTCGGTATATGCCGGGCGTTGATTCAAAATCCAGACCTCTTGTTGATCGACGAGCCGACGGCCAGCCTCGATCCCAAAACGTCTCGTCAAATCATGCGGCTGATCAATGAACTATGTGAAGAGCGTGGTCTCGCAGCCATCATCAACATCCATGACGTGCTTCTGGCCCAGATGTTTTCCCAGCGAGTTGTCGGTCTGAAGTTGGGTGAAATCGTCTATGACGGGAAACCTGATGGTCTGACGTCTGACGTGCTGACTGAGATTTACGGCGAGGAAGATTGGGAAGCGACCATTGAAAAGGTCGAAGATGAAGACGGCGACGGCGACGGCGACGGTGGAGAACACGGCAAGGACAGCAAAGAAGAGGCAGTGCAGGGGAGCATGACATGAGCGTCACTTCGCCAGAGTCTGGCCAGTCATTCCCAAACAGTTGGCGCAAACCACCCTTCATTAAAAACCCTCTGTTGCGCTGGGGCATTATAATTGGGGCGGCGATATATCTGGCCCTGGCATTCGGCACGATGGAGGTCAACTGGCAGCGCGCCGCTGAAGGTTTGCCGCGCGGTCAAAGGTTCGTGACGGCGTTCTTTCCCCCCAATTTCTCCGACAATCTTGGGGTGATGTGGGACGGCATTTTCGAAAGCATATGGATGGCGATCATTTCAACGATTGCCGGCATAGCGCTCTCCATTCCGATCGGATTGGGCGCGGCAAAAAATTTGGCGCCCAAATGGGTTTATCTGCTGAACCGTGGAATCATTGGCGGATCGCGGACCTTTCCCGAAATTATTCTGGCGATTTTTGCGGTGAAACTGTTTGGGTTTGGACCGTTTGCAGGTTTTGTGGCCTTGTCCATCGGAACAATTGGATTCTATGCCAAGCTTCTTGCAGAAGATATTGAGAACATGAGCGCCACTCAGGCGGAAGCTATCAAGGCGACCGGGGCAGGTTGGTTTCAATGGATCAATTATGCCATTCAACCGCAGGTCATGCCTCGCATGATCGGTCTTTCGGTTTATCGTCTGGATATCAATTTCCGTGAATCGGCGGTTGTTGGCATTGTCGGTGGTGGCGGTATCGGCGCAACGTTAAATACGGCATTTGAACGCTACGAGTTCGATACAGCGGCCGCCATTTTGTTGATCATCATCGCGATTGTCATGGCGCTGGAATACACGTCCGGGTTTTTGAGAAAGTATGTACAATAGATGCCTAGGATAGAGACAGATAGCGGCCCGGTCTGGAAACGGCGCACTACGTCCAAGCAATGGGCAATTTGGTTCGGCTGGCTCGTAGCGCTGGCGATAGCGGCTTATGCTTGGCAGGGCATTTCAGATAAAACCATCTGGTTTTTTGTTCAGGACGCACCGAGTCAGGCTGCCGATATCGGGGGGCGGATGATTCCACCGAAAATATCCTACATGAGCAGACTGTGGGCGCCGATTTGGGATACTCTGAATATCGCAACTTTGGGAACTGTAATTGCCCTGATTATTGCCGTGCCTGTCGCTTTTGCAGCGGCTCGCAACACGACGCCCCACCCAATCGTTCGCACAATTGCAATCTTCATCATTGTGTCATCGCGCTCGGTGAACTCGCTGATCTGGGCGCTGATGTTGGTTTTTATTTTCGGGCCTGGCGTGCTTGCAGGAACCATAGCTATCGGTCTGCGGTCCATCGGCTTTTGTGCCAAGCTTTTGTATGAAGGCATTGAGGAAATTGATCACTCTCAGGTCGAAGCGATTGAAGCGACTGGCGCTTCTGGCGCTCAGAAGATGGCTTACGGGATTGTACCGCAGGTATTGCCGACATTTGCCGGCATTGGTGTTTTTCGCTGGGACATTAACATCCGCGAGTCGACTATCCTGGGACTTGTCGGAGCCGGGGGAATTGGTCTGGAGTTGAACGGTTCCATCAATACACTGGCCTGGACCCAGGTATCGATGATCCTGCTGGTAATTCTGGTAACCGTCATCGTCAGCGAATGGGTTTCCGCAAAGGTGCGCGGTGCCATTATCTGATCATTACGGGGTCTATTACGAAGGCTTCAACGCGGATTCCGCATTCGAATTTTATCAAGCAGTGCGGGAAAGTCTGCCCGTGGCGACCTTCCCACACATCAGTCAAAGGGCGAGCGGTCTGTTGCAGATTGCTGATGATATCGACGTATTTGTGTTTGATGCCTACGGTGTTCTGAATGTCGGCAGCACGCCCATTGCGGGGGCGACTGACGCCGTTGCCGCTCTGCGTGACATGGGAAAAAAGGTCTTCGTCCTGACCAATTCGGCGACCTTTCCAGCTCACCGAAATTTCGAGAAATTCCAAAAATTCGGCTTTGATTTTGCTCCAAAGGAAATTATTTCCAGCCGCATGGGCGCGCAGCAATTCATCGCGACACTGCCACCGCTTCGCTGGGGCGTCATGGGAATGACGGATTCAGCGCCTCAGGATTTTGATCTTGAAACGCGCATGCTGAGAGACAACCCCGCCGACTACGACTGGGCCGAAGCGTTTCTTTTATTGTCCACGTGGGAGTGGAATGTTGAACGTCAGCGGTTGCTGGACTGCGCCTACGAGAAGCAATTGAAATTGATGGTTGTGGCCAACCCGGACGTTATTGCACCGCTGGAAGCAGCATTTTCGACAGAGCCCGGTTTTGTCGGTCATCGCATCGCCAAACGTTTCGATGCTGAAGTCGTGTTTCATGGCAAGCCGTTTCCTTCAGTATTCGATATGGTCATGCAACGGTTGGGACCGCAACAGCCGCGAAGTCGCATCGCGATGGTCGGAGACACGTTGCACACTGATATTTTGGGCGGTGCAGCACAGGGCTGGTCAACCGTACTGGTCAGCGATCATGGCCTGTTTCGTGGCCGCGATACTGCCAGCCCAATCGCCGAAAGCCAGATAGTGCCGACTTATATCGTGCCGCAGATATAGATCCGAGCTCAGGAGTTAACTGCCAAAGCCTTCGCCAATATTTTGTCGCGACCATAAATATCACGACGATAATGCACTGATCCGTCTTTGTTGACCCAGGCAGTCAGATAGGTCACATGCACCGGGATTTTTTGTTTGAGTTTGACAACAGTGCGTTTCTTGGAGGCGACAATACGATCAATCCTGCCGCGCGTAATATCCTGAAACCCAAGTAGTTTTTCAGCAAAATCCATGGGCGATCGCAGGCGGATACAGCCATGGCTGAAATACCGGGAATCCTTGGTAAATTTGGATTTCGACGGGGTGTCGTGAATGTAGACATTGAATTTGTTGGGGAACATAAATTTGACGCGGCCCAAAGCATTTTTCGGATTGGGGTCCTGGCGCAAACGAACCGGAAAATTGGCCCGGGAATACGACGCCCATGGCACGCCACCAGGATCGACTGATTTGCCATTGCGCAATACTCTTATTTGCTGCCGCTGCAATACGTAGGGATTGTTTTTCAGCTTTGGCAGATATTCCTTGGTGGCGATGGAATAAGGGACGTTCCAGTAGGGATTGAATTCCAGATATTCCAGCACGTCGGCGAAAACCGGTGTTCGGTGATAGGGTTGACCGACCTGAGTCAGTTCCGCGTGGATGGTTTTTCCATCCTTGACCAGTTTCAACACCTGATCCGCCAGATTGACAAAAACATAAGGATTGCCGAAGTCGGCCTGCATCCAGCGGCGTCGCTCCAGATTGAGCGTCACCAGAGCAATGCGCTGCTGTATCGTTATGTTCAACTGGCCCATTGTGGTCGGACCAACCACCCCGTCAATGGCCAAGCCGGTACGCGCCTGAAACCGTTTGACAGCGTCAACCAAAGCTCCATCATAAATTGTGCCCTGATGCGCCGTTTTGGCCAGGTCACGGCTCTGGATGAGTCGTTTGCGCAGTATGTCGAGCCGCTCATCCTCCATGTCAGGTTTGAGCACATCGCCAGCAGGGATGCTCACCCAGCCGCCATTGGCTTCCTGAAGTTTTAAAGCAATGAGATGGTTGCGCAGCCGGAAATAGCGATCTGTTTGAGGAGGAAGTGAAGCAAGCAAATCGGCCGGTGTCGCAGAGTCGGCCAGCCGCGACAGCAATTTTTCAGCTGACAATTGTTTGGGATAGATCACCAGTTCGCGGTTGATTGTGTTGGGCTGCACCCGTCCGGAACGCAAATGCTGGCCATAGACCACGGCGGCGTTCGACAGGCCTACTTCCAGCTTAGCGAGATCTTGCGGCTCGCTGGAATCGACCATTGAAAAAAGCTCTCCACCGCTATAGTCGGCCGCACTCAATCCATCTTTATATGCGGTGAGAAGCTGGTATATGGTTCGCTCCGCCGCGTCCGTCACTTTGCTGCTGTCAATCCATAGGGGCTGATAGTCTCGTTCGGCATACCAATTGGATATATTTTTTGCTCGTGATTTCTGGGCCGCTCCCGATCTTGGCAATTGCTCAAGTTGTGTCTTGATCTGTTGCTGAAGGTCGGAAAGAATCTGAGCCGTTGTATGCTGGTCCGTGTTGCTTTGGCCCCAGGCCAGAGCAGAATTCGCAGCAGTAAATGCAGCTGCTGCGACTGCCGCTACAAGGTATTTTCGAATGATCAACATTTACCCTCCCACAGGCGCGACACTTGAAGCTCCAGAATCATGCCATGAATATCCTCAACTCGTGCATGTTCGCCTGATTTGGAAGGAATGCCAAGCCCGTGTTGGGGTGGATTACCCGTGCCATTTACTTTTCGTGGGGCAGGGGGACAGAAATGGATTGCAGGCTTTGTTGATCCAGCACCTGCATAAACGCACGGGTCGCATTATTCATGACACCGCGCAATTTGCAGTGAGAGGAATATACACAGTTGGACTGCCCCGCGCGCAGGCATTCCACAACAGCAAAATCGGCCTCGATTACACGTACAACTTCGCCAACGGAAATGTAGGCCATCGGACGCGCCAGACTGATCCCACCTGAACGGCCGCGGGAGGATTTCACGATGCCAGCGCGCGCCAGTTTGGCAACAATCTTCATCACATGAGATTTGACCAGTTGGAGATTACCAGCAATCACCTCGACGGTCATTGGTGCCTTCTTATCAGCCAGTAGCATCAATATTCGCAGCGCAAAATCGCTCGCCTGGTTGAGTCGCATCAAGGCTCTCCATATACATTCATTTTATATGTTGCATTTAGCAGAAAGCTCGCCTAAATAAAAGATGCATTTAAAATGAATGATAATGAGCTGACAATGTCAAGTTTTGAGGCCCGCCCCGCAGTCAAACGCGAGAGCATGCATCCATCGATTACGGCGGAACAGATATCTCAACTGGTCGATCAATTTTACGCTCTGGTCCAGTCCAATCCGCGTCTGGCGCCACTGTTCGCCCGGAATTTGAGTGGTGACTGGGATCCACATCTTGAAAAGATGAAGGGTTTTTGGAGGTCGGTGCTGCTCAAGAGTGGAGAATACAAAGGCCGCCCGGTGCCAGTACATCTGCAGATCACCGACATTCAGTCAGAAGATTTTGAAGAATGGCTGCGATTGTTTTCCAGCATTTGTGAAAATGTATTCACCAGCGAGGCTGCCGATGTCGTCACTCAAGCCGCCCAGCGGATTGCCACCAGCCTGTGGTTGTCTCGAACATCAGATCCTTTTGCTTCACCTCCAGCCTGGTCGCAGCCAGCCTCGGTTCAAAATCTGCAATCCTCACTTTAAGGAAGCTGCCATGCCTGTAGCGAAATTTCTTCTCAACCTCTTCTTTCTACCCGGCAACCTGGTGCTCAATGGGCTCGGAATTTCCGTAGAAGAGGACAGCGGTATTATCCGCTCGTTCATCAATTCCTGTGTCTGGGGGACGGTCGCTCTGGTGATTGCATTGACAATGGTGGCCTGAACCTGCGTCAGAACCAACGCTTGTCAGGCAAGAATTCGGCAGTTTCAGGAAGATCCGAAACTGCCGATTGTGCCGGGCGCTCGGGCGGGCAGGCCGCCTGAAGCGCGTCGATTGCCGCAGACTGGCCTACTGTTTGATACGATATGCCTTGTGACAGGCGTTACAATTAGATGCGGCCGCACCAAACGCTGCGCGGAAGGCATCGAGATCCGCAGGTTTGGCGGCAATGCCAGCTGCGGTATCGGAGGCAAACTTGGCGACCGCCGCGTTGAAGCCAGCCCGATCTTCCCAGATTTTTGGAGATGCGATGGACTTTCCACCCGTTTCACTTCCAGCTGGAAACAGTTCGCCGAAACCCAAAGACGCAGTATTCATGGTCCGCAAGACCAGTTCCGCAGTCGCGGCGCTGAATTCTGCCTCGCCCTTGGCCATTTTGGCTCCGGCTCCAGTGGCCGCACCAACATTCTTCATTATTGCCTTTCGCACGGCTATTGGGTCTTCGGCACTCATGCCGGGGCCAGTACTACTCATCAATACGGCCGCAGCCAACATAATCTTCAACTTCATCTTAAATTTCTCCTCAATCCAGTTGTGATTGCAGCAACACCCGTTTAGGCAGCCAAAGCAAGATTATAGGCTCTTCACATATGCTGGACAATATCCCGAAATGCAGGCACCATCTGCATATATGCAGAGCCTAGATTGGGACATTTTCAGATTTGTGGTGGCGGTGGTGGATTCTGGATCTGCGGTCGGTGCGGCCAGGGTTTTGGGTGTGGACGGCACTACCGTCATTCGCCGAATTACGAAATTCGAAGAAGAACGTGGCATTCAGCTGTTTGACAGAATGCCATCCGGCTATACGCCAACGCTTGAATGCGAAGCGATTGTCAAGTTGGCCAGGGAACTTCAGGACGGGGTCAGCGAGATTGATCGCCGTATTACCGGCCACGATCTGCGTTTGGAAGGTACTATTGCAGTAACAACTACCGACAGCTTTTTGGAAGCCGTCATGGCCGACATTATTGGTGAGTTCTGCGCTCTGCACCCGCAAATCCGCATTGACACGATGGTGACGACCAGCCGACTCAATTTGTCCCGTCAAGATGCTCATGTGGCGGTTCGGGCGTCGATAAACCCGCCGGAAAATCTGATTTGCCAACGGGTCTCGGGCGTTGCTTTTGCGGTCTATGGTCACCACGATTTAATCGCCGGTCTGGGCAAAACACCCGCATTGGAGGAGTTGACGCAAATGCCCTGGATTGGTTTGGGAGATACGTTGTCCCGGTCTCCTGCTGCCCAGTGGATTGGCACGCATATTCCTCCCGATAGGATCAAAACAACCGCCGACACATTTGTGGCGTTGCGTTCATTGGCACGCAGCGCAACGGGGCTTGCGACATTGCCCTGTTGTCTGGGTGATCCAGAGCCTGGCGTGGAAAGGGTGTCATCTGTGATTGTTGATATGGAGACGAACCTCTGGGTATTGACCCATCCGGACGTGCGCAAGGCAGCAAAGGTCAGAGCATTTACCTCCTTTGTGGGTCGCCAATTGCGCGCTCAGCAATCGCTTCTTGAGGGCAACTCCGATTAAGAGGCCGCATGGGTTGTTGCGCATTTCGTTCAAAGCCATTGATTATAGGCCCATTGCTCTGCGTCCCCAATGGATTTTTGACCAGATCATTTCGTGGATAAAATAACTTGTAAAGCCGGCGATTGATCCAGCGACCGCTATGCCACCGCTGGCAGTCAGCGAACCGGTGAACACAAATCCGATGAGCATCATTGAAAAGAAACCGGCGATTTGCCAGGTGACGGATTTGCAGATCATTCTCTTTGGCGTGTCCATGTGATGGCCTCGTTTTGGTTTCCTTGTCTCACAACTATGCCCAAAGTGGTCGACTGGACATTCTGTATATTCGCTGCTTAATATCCAAGTTGGTGATAAAAATCTGCAAAGTGTATTTTTATGGATAAACGTGACCGGTCGGATATTTTCAGAAAACGCCTAATGCTGGCGATGGATCGCGGTCAGATGTCGCGTTCCGCACTGGCTCGTCGCACCGGAGTGGACCGCTCGACCATAGGTCAACTGCTCAAAGACGATCTGCCGCGTCTGCCCAATGCGCAATTGGCTGCTGATGCTGCGGCGGTGCTTCGAGTGAGCAGTGACTGGCTTCTGGGATTGACCAACCGACCGGAAAGGCCCGGCGACATTGTCGCCGCTGCCATGTCGATGAGTCCGGCGGAGCGCAGCTCAGCTGATTCACAATTGCTCGAATGGCATCGTGAATCTACTGGGTACAAAATTCGCCACGTGCCCGCCACCCTGCCGGACATATTAAAGACCGAGGGAATGTTGGACTGGGAATATTCGTCTCAACGCAACCTCGGGCTGGACCAGGCAATTGATGCAATGCGCGATCAGATGGAATGGCTAGAATCTGGAGCGTCAGATTATGAAATTGCTCTACCGTTGCACGAATTGGAAGCCTGCGCGTCCGGATCGGCCTATTATGCAGGCGTTAACCGACAGATACGTCACGAACAATTGAATTTCATCGCTGATATTTGTGAAAGCATGTATCCCCGGCTGCGATTGTTTGTGTTTAATGCGCGGACAATATTCAGCGCGCCGGTGACGGTGTTCGGTCCAAATCTGGCGGTCATCTATGTTGGCCAGTTCTATTTGGCTTTCCGCGAGGGTCAGCGCGTTCGGTCTCTGAGCGATCATTTTGACGCCCTGGTGCGGGCGGCTGAAGTGGATGCGCGCGGCGTATCGGATCACATCGCTAAACTGATCAAGGCGTATAGCTGAGCAGCGCCTGGGTTCGTTGGTTGCTTGTAGTGTCGACTTAAACCAGCGAGACTCAATCCATGTTTGATCCGCGAGCCCGCCAGAAAAGTAGTCGATCCGAAATGCAATCTCTTTGCCTGCTTGGCGCGATTCTTGTGATGGTTTTTGTAATATTCGTGCTGCCCGTAAGGCTCGACCTATCTCTGTTCGACGGTCAATGCGGGCAGTTAAACAAGCTGTGGCAGGACAAATATCAAACGGAGTTTGACTATTCGAAAGCCTGGAACCGTGCAGAATTTGAATGTCCCTCGATTGTATCAGGGCTGGTTCGAGCGTTGCAGTTTCTTGACGGTCTGGACACTGAACAAACTGTCGGTTCGAAACGCAAAGGTGATTTTTACCAAAGGTTGAAGCGGCAATCTCCTGTGCTGGACCATGACCTATTGTTTTCCCGTGCCGGAAAGACAGTTTTCGAAAGTCGTAAAATCATACTGAACAACCTGGTATTGGCCGACAACAACCCAGTGCGGGTTGCGGGCATCCTGATGCATGAAATGCGGCATCTTGAGGAAGGAATAAATACCCATGTGCCCTGCCTGAGAGAGTCGTCGAATTCATGTGATGCGGTCTTGCTTGAAAAACCGCAACTTGGCGGCGCCTACAATTTCAACATCCATTTCTTGCATCTGGTGCGGCATTATTCCAACGCCTCAGACCTGCAAAAGAGACTGGCACGCCGGGAAATGCAGGCCATATTTGACACGCGATTCAACCAAATACCTGAATCGGCAGCGGCTTTCTATCAACTTGAAATTCCGCAATGAATGTCAGCGGCCCAATGAATTTTGCCGGCACATACACGACGAGGTAATCGTCAGATCTGTTCTGGCCAGAGCCGCTTCCAGTTTGATTTCCATTGTCGGCAATTCCTGCTGCTCACCGCGCTGGCGCATACATTCGACCAGCCCATGCAGCGACCATACGTTGTTGGGATGTTGGGCACATCGTTGCAACACTTTGTCCAGGCCGAGGTCGGCGCGGTAAATGGTTTCGGCCTCTTCAAACTGACCTTGCTCCAGCAGCAATGCCGCCAGCGCGTGACGTGGCGGATGCATCCACGCCCAGGGCTCGGTATATTCAAGATTGTCGTCTCGACTGACGCTCTCGCGCAGATGTTGAAAGGCCAATTGGTAATTGCCCCGGTGGTATTCAAGCTCGCCCTCCAGCATCATTTCACCAACTGCAAGCGTTGAACGGGCGTCATTGTTAAAAAACTTTCGGTCTGCGGGAATGTTTTCAACGGCCCGATAAAACGCTGCTCTCTCTCGGTCTGCCGCCTCAAAATTTTTTAGCGACGCATGCGCTACTCCTTTGGCGTAATGATGCATGGCTGTGGATACGCAATAGAGCTGCGGATCATCCGGCATCGGTTCCTCAACAATATTTTGCCAGCGACCAAATCGCACCAACACATGCATTTTCATGGAATAATAGCCCTCCATGGTGATGGCGAGCTGGGGGCGATCCCTGACGCTTAAAACTTCCCTTGTGAGGGTTGCGCACATCTGTTCCGCCGCAGCGATGGCAGGTTTGTACTGCCCTAAAAACATGCAGGTATACATCATCAGATGCAGATCATGGGCCCGGGCAGCGGTGTAGAAATTGAACGCCCCGGCATAATCGACATATTTATTGTCGGCCACAATGGACTTTTCGCTCGCGGTCTTGGCTTTCGTGTAGTCTCCGCACAGAACATAGACGTGTCCGGGCATGTGATTCATGTGTCCTGCATCGGGGCATAATGTTCCCAATATATCGGCAGAACGCATTGCCTGTTCGGGTTCATTTGACATTTCGGTCGCGTGAATGTGCAGATGAAGAATAGCCGGATGCTGTGGCTCACCTGCTTGATCTTTCAGCTCGATTGAACGCTCGACAATTTTAAGGATTTCCAGTGCATCGGACCCTTGCGCGGGTTGGCCGCTTTTCACATCCCACAATTTCCATGGCGTGCGGGTCATCATTGCCTCGGCAAACAGTGCCATGACGTCATGATCATCGAGATGTTTTTGATGGACTTTGCGCATCGCGTCAGCATATGCGTCATCCCACTGGTCGAATTCACCGCCCGATACCCCGTAGGGTTTTTGAAAGCGCATCGCCAGCGCTTCAACAAGATCGTTTTCCCACGCAGAGGCATGGTCGCAGTGTTGGCGTGCGCTTAGAATGTGATTGAAACAATACCGGGTTGCAGTATCCGCTTCCTGTCGGCTGAATTGCCGCCAGACATTGTTGTAAAACGGTCCGGTTCCATAGGCCGCGCCCCAATGGGCCATGACGCAATGTGGATCGAATTCCAGTGCCTTTTCAAAGCACTTCACCCCTTCTTCATGGTTGAAACCATAGCACCAGTTGAGGCCCATATCGAACCAGAACTGTACCTGTTGGGACTGGGTCGATATTTCTCTTCCGTACTTGCCCAGATTGAATCGATCCACGATTTGTCTCCGCAATTCTGATCAGTTCAGGGTGTTTTCCACTGGCTCGACGGGAATTCAGTCGACGTCCAGTTTGCCCGACCAACTATCTGTAAGGTAGGCGTGATTGAACCGCAAATAACCGTTTTGCAAATCCTGGCTGTGGGATTTAGTGAACTGGTGAAACTCTTGCAGTTTATGAAACGGCACCGCCGGATAAGCGTGATGCTCGATGTGATATGGCATGTTCCAGGCCAGTAGCCGCATCAGGGGGTTGGTGAATGTTGTGCGGGTGTTTTCAAGCATTGAAGCCACATGCGGGCAGCGGGCATGTTCGGCTAGTAAATAGCCGCGCAAAAATGGTCCGCCCAGGAGTACCGGAACCAACCAGACCCAGATAAGCAGCGTTGTTCCAAATCCGATGCTGATAATCAGCAATGTCAGATAGAGTCCCAATTGGGTCCGCGCTTCGCGCATCACCTTGGCCTTGCCCTTGGCAGGGACAAATGCGTCGAAATTGGCGAAAAACGCATTATGAAACAGCGTGCGAAAGCGCTGAATGGTTTCCGGAATTCCCGAAAGATATGTCAGATATTGCAATGGTGTTGATGGTTTGGGACTTGCCAGTTCGGGGTCCTTGTCGGGATCGTGGGTAAAACGGTGATGGGCGAAATGAAAATAGCGAAACCATTCCGGGCCAAGAAATACCAAGAACCCACATATCCGCCCCGACCACAGGTTTAACTTGTCGCTGGCGAACGGAGTACGGTGAACAGTCTCATGCAGCAGGGTGAACAGAAAGACAATCAGGATACCCTGAAGAAGCAGGATCAACGGTTGAAACGGCACTTGCAAGGCGATCAGCGTCGCGCCTGTTGTGATCGCTCCCAGATGCAGAGCGAGATGTTTTAGTCCGATCGAGTCCGAACGTTCCAGCAGCCTGGTCCGTTGCTCGGCGGAAAGGCTCGCAATTATTGATTTGTGATCCACCTGCTGCATTGTTCTTCCAAATCCCTGATCATGCGCCCCAGCCCGGAAACTTATTTCGATCAGATTCCAAAGTAAATTGCTATTGTCAAAGCAGGATATTCATTGCCTGTCTGATTTTCTGATCAGCAGCGCTGCTGAGATAGTCTGGATGATGTTGGGCAAGCACGTCCACGGCTCTTTGATTGGCCGTCTGCCAGATGTCTTCTTTGCCCTTTTGCTCCCAGGTGCGCGGATCGTCGCGATTGGCAAGGTCCGGGTAATAATAGTCACGATGCATGGCGCCCATTGTCTGGTTGGAGCCAAGAAAGTGGCCTTCACCTGTGACGGTTTCAAGGATGGTTTCAAATCCCAGTGTCTCGTCGGTCACCTCAATGCCGCGTATCATCCGGTGGACATGATTGAGCATTTCGTTATCGATGATGAAGGCTTCAAATGACGCACCCAGCAGGCTTGCCATCATGCCGGACGATTCATAGACCATATTGGCCCCGGCAAGACCTGCAGCAACAGCGCTCATGGCTTTTTCCGATCCCATTTGCGCGTCGACCGATTTTGCATCCGCCATCGAGCTGGCCACACCCGATGGCAGGCCCAGATGGTTGGATATTTGCGCTGACGCAGCATTGAGGATCGAGATTTCACCGCCGCCGCCACAAAATGCGCCCGTGCGAAGGTCAATCACCAGCGGCCAATTGGAAAATATCATCGGATAGCCGGGCTCCAGCAGGTTGACCAGTGCAAGCCCGGCCAGGGTTTCCGCGGTCGTCATCGCCAACATGCCAGCTAGTGGTGCAGGAGCGGTGGCACCGGACTGGGCGGCAATAATGGAATTGATTGGCACCCGTCGACGAATACAGGCCTGCGTAACCTCCACTGCATCTTCTCCGTATCTCAGCGGCGAGATCACAGGCGAAATATGCGCCTTGCAAAACGGGCGTTTGACAAACCTGCCCTCACCACCCAGTGCCGTATCAAACATGTCAATGATGGGATCAACGGTCTCGGCAATTGTGAAGCTGGTGCCAACGGGTTTGGTAGTGCCGCGCAACAGCGCATAGGCCGTGTTGACATCGAGATCAATTAGTTCTGGCACATCGGTTGCCACGCAGCAGCGCGTAAACCAGCTGACATTTTCCAGCGTATCAATGAGACGGGTGAAATCCGCAAGGTCTGCCAGCGTTGATGGTCGGTAAGCACCAGTTTGCAGATCGAGCGTTTGCACCGCTGCACCGCCAGTACCGAAATAGACCCTGTCGCCACCAAGTTCGAAATCGTGTTTTGAATCGCGACCGTGATAAATGAAGCTTTTGGCGGCGCCGTCGATAATATCTTCCATCAAGTCGCGGGAAAATGTCAGCCGCCCTAGTTGGTTCAGGGCGGCACCTTTTTGCAATGCAATCGACTGAAAGTTTTCAGGAACTTCCGACATGCCGATATCCGACAGAATTTTGAAAGCTGTATCGATCACGCGCTTCAAATCATGGTCGTTGAGTGGCCGGTACTGGCCGCCGACCTGACCCGGAGGGCAGGGGTTTATTTCGGAAACAGCGGCGGTGCGGGCTGCCACCCGTGAGGCCCGTCCACCTGATCTGCCACTTTTTCTCATTGTGCTCTCAACTTGCACTGTTCGTTTTGTCGCTGGATGGTCATTTTGTTCTTGCCCGACCCAGACACAAGCCATTATGCGTTGTTTTGAAAAATTCAAAACAATATTTGAGTAAATCATGATGGATAAGGGCAGCGGAAAGCTTTCGTTTCGGGCGATTGAGGCCTTTATTGCGGTGGTGGAAGAAGGGTCTGTTTCGCGGGGGGCTCATCGTCTAGGGGCCAGCGTTTCGGCAGTCTCTTTGCAATTGTCCAACCTGGAAAAAGCACTCAACACACGCCTCGTAGAGCGCAGCGCCCAGCGATTTGCACTGACCGAAGCCGGGCACCTGTTTCGCCAGCGGGCGTTGCGTATTTTGGACGAGGTCGATGGAGCGATTACTGAACTGACCACAAGACAGGAATCGCCGCACTTCACGCTGCGCATGGCTGTGGTGGAAGATTTTGACAACCACATCATGCCGCGTTGGCTGACGTCGTTGAGTGAGGCATTTCCCAATTCCCGGTTTGTCGTCAAAAGCGGACCGAGTCATGAAAATTTTTCGATCCTCAACAGCCGTGCCACCGATCTGATTGTGGCGGTTGATGCGATGGACCCTGTCGACTGGATCGAGGAACACCCCCTGATGCGCGATCCATATATGTTGGTGACCAGTCCAAACGTTCCGGCCAATCCTGAGCTTGCCGATTTGATCAACTATCCAATGGTGCGCTATGCGCGCGAACAGCACATGGGGCGCCAGGTTGAAGCACAATTGCGCCGGATAAAATTTGTGCCGCCAAAAGTCCATGAGTTCTCCTCCAACCAGACCCTGTTCTCAATGGTAACTGCCACCGGGGGGTGGGCAATCAGCACGGCGTCGGCGGTGCATGGAACGCTTTCCCACCGTCGGGATACGCTTCACAAATTCCGCTTTTACAAATTGCCAATGCCGAACTTCAGCCGAAACGTGTCGCTCTATGCACGCAAGGATATTCTGAGCACGGTGCCTGAACGCGCAGCGACAGATTTGCGAAAATGTTTGCGCGACGTTTTTCATCAGGGCGAAGGCGAAATTACGCTGCCAGCTCATGTGCATGTTTTTGATGATGATGCAGTTTGAGAAAATCGAAGTTTGATTTCGATTATACTTAAACTAGCCATGAGTATGTGGATTCACCTTGCCATGGGGCCGGTCCTGCAGCACGTCTCGCCAAGCAAATGCCAAGAAACAGGCGTTCAGGACGTTGAAACCATGAAATCTCACACACAAGTCGTTGTCATTGGTGGCGGCATTGCCGGTTGTTCCACACTTTATCACCTCACGCAGGAAGGTATTACCGATTGTGTGATGGTGGAGCGCGACGAACTGACGTCGGGCACAACCTGGCACTCAGCGGCCCAAGTGACTAATTTTGGTGGCAATCAGACAATGGTTGGCCTGAAGACTCATTCAATCGGTCTTTACAAGGAAATGTCTGAAGATCCGGATTATCCCATCAATTATCACCATGGCACGGGTGGTTTGCGTCTGGCATCAACCAAGGATCACATGGACGGATATGAACATTTTTTGTCGATGGCCAGGGGCATGGGTGTGGACTTTGAAATTCTCGATCCACAGGAATGCAAGCGGCGTCATCCATTGATCACCACTGATAATCTGCTCGGAGCGCTGTGGGATCCCAACGACGGAGACATCGATCCGGCACAATTGTGTCAGGCGCTGGCGCGGCGCGCCCGCAAGGCCGGGGCCGAAGTCTATCGGTTCACCCCGGTGACGGGATTAACAGAAAACCCGGACGGGACCTGGATAGTTCATACCACTAAAGGCGACATAGCTTGCGAAAAAGTGGTCAATGCGGGTGGCTATCGTTGCAACGAGGTTGGTTCCATGATGGGAGTGGAACACCCCGTAGCATCGATGGAACACCAATATATGCTGACGGAAGACATTCCCGAGATTGTCGACATGGGTGGTGATTTTCGCGTGCCACTAATCCGTTGCCCAACCGATGATTTTTATCAACGTGCCGAAAAACAAGGTCTGCTGATCGGATTTTATGAGCAGGATTGCAAGACCTGGGGTCTGGACGGCATCGACCCCAATTTCACCATGGCACTTTGCCCCGACGATCTTGACCGTGTCGTGGATGTGATGGAGGGGGCGTTTGCCCGACTGCCGTGTTTGGAGACCACAGGGATCAAGTCGATCATCAATGGTCCAATCACCTATACGCCGGACGGATTGCCGCTGGTCGGCAAGATCCCAGGCAAGCGCAATGCCTATTGCATTACCGGTCTGCGCGCCGGTTTGGGAGAAGGCGGCGGCCACGGCTGGCTGCTGGCGCAGATCATTGCTCATGGCGAAGCCTGTTACGATACCTGGTGTCTCGATCCCCGTCGTTTTACCCGGTATGCCAACGAAGAATATACTGCGCTGAAGGCAATCGAGGACTATCAAAACGAGTTCCGCTTCCACATGCCGCATGAGCATCGCCCGGCAGGTCGTCCCATCAAAACCACACAGATTACCCATCGACTGGCAGAACAGGGCGCTGAGTTTGGTGTCGTCAATGGCTGGGAACGGGCGCTCTATTTCAAACCCGATGCCGATTTTGAGGAAGTGCATTCGTTCCGCTTCAACAATACTTTTGATTTGGTAGGTCAGGAAATTGCCAATGTTCAAAATAATGTCGGCATTATGGAGGTTTCGGGATTCAACCGATATCAGATCACTGGCACCAACGTGCATGACTGGCTGGATGGCATTATGTGCAGCAGGATCAACCGCAAGGCTGGCAAGGTCGGTCTGGCGTATTTTCTCAACCATCAGGGCAATGTGAAAGGTGAAGCGACGCTTGCCAATCTGACCGACAATTGTGTCTGGTATGGATCAGCTGCCGCTTCGGAAGATCACGATTGGGATTGGCTGCATGAGCAGCTTCCATCGATGAGCGGTGAGGACAGTGTCATCACAATCACCAGTTTGACCAACAGCCACACAATCCTCGTAATTGCCGGTCCAAGGTCGCGCGAAGTTTTGCAGGTTGCCGCGCCGCGCACTGACTGGCGCGCCGAAAACTTCAAATGGCTAACCTGCCAGAAAGTCAATATCGGTCATGTTGAAGCGGTGGCGATGGCTGTATCATTTAGCGGTGAACTGGCCTGGGAGCTGCACATACCAAATGAACAACTGGCACTGGCCTATGTGCTGCTGCAAAAAGCTGGTGAACCGTTTGGCATGAAACCGTTTGGCCTCAATGCAACCGAAAGCATGCGGTTGGAAAAAGGCTACCGACATTGGAAAGCCGATCTGATTACAGAATTTAATCCGTTGGAATCCGAGTTGGCGCGGTTTGTGAATTTCGACAAGGAATTCGTCGGCAAGGCAGCACTGATTGAGATGCAAAAGACCGGGCCACGTCGCTGTTTTGTATCTTTGACATTGGACACGAAAGAAGCTCCGGCACATCCTGGCGATTCCATCCTTTGCGATGGCGAAGTTGTTGGGACGGTTACTTCAGCAGCGTGGGGCTATCGCATCGGTCAAAACATCGCCATGGGCTTCGTTGACCCCGGTGAGTTGGAGACAGGTAAACTACTTGCCGTACAGCATGTTGGCATGGTCACTCCCTGTTCGGTTGATGAATTTAGCCGCTACGATCCACAAAACCAACGTGTTCGCACTTGACGGTCTTTGTGGTCAATTGAATGGAGTTTGGTGAGTTTTTTATCGCCATGAATAACCATGTTGGACGGACTCTGTTGGCAACCAATGGAGCCACAAACAGGAAAATTCAGGCACTTGGCAGCTTGAATCAGTTTTATCAGGCTTACGAATAAATCTATGAAAATTAGGGTTAATTCGGCATTCACATTGATTCTTTCCCAGTTAAATCAGCAATTTAAGTCTGGGTTAAAAGTCCGGGTTGAATTCAATGGTGATGCGCAACAATTTTGATCAGTTGTATTGTTGGAGCGCTCAGAAGCAGACCGGCCTGCTGGTCGTGACAACAGCGGCCAAGTGTGCGGCTGAGGCATGAGTTTTGTCACCTCCGAGTTGCCGGCACGAAACGACCATTCACTGCTGCTGGATCGGGTAACTTTCGGTATCATTTTTCTCGCGAAGCCTATGCTCAATGAATTGCGCATGTCCTGCACCATGGCGATGTTGCTTTGCCTCGACCGGAAACACCGCATTGCCTATGTGCTGGGCGATATTCTGGAGTTTGACCATTCAGAAACTGCAGAGATTCTCGAAATATCTCAGGCCAATTTTCGCAAGCGCCTGTCGCGAGCCCGCAGCGACGTTGTCGCCTTCACCGCCAACAGATGCGGGATAGCCAATACCAAGGCAAAATGTTCCTGCGCACGGCGCCTGCCTGCGGCAGTTAAATCCGGGCGGGTGGATCCAAAACATATCCGCTATGCCGGCGGCGATGCTCCTGACTATCATGACGTCGTCGCCATGGCCCAAAAGGTAGAATGGGAACTGACGGTGTTAAAGTTGCAAACTGCGACTTCATCGCTGTCTTGCCCGCAGGATTTCGGCACTGCTATTGCCCGCATTTTTGAAGGCGAAATTCGCTAACTCGAAACCTACCGATCATTTTCACCAGCCGCAGCGTGATGCCTGCGGCTACGGCCAGGCGCGGCCAGCATCCAACAAAAGGACAATGCATATGCATAAATTCCCACCGTATCTCGCCCTCTGTATGGCGGGCTTGCTCACTCTAACTCCAGCAAATGCAAAACAGGATAAACCTATGAATAGAGATCAAAAAGACGTTCTCGCCACTGTCAGTTCGATGACTGAAGCTTTCCATGACGGTAATCTGGATCGGGTGACGAAGCGTATGAAAAATCTCCGGCAATTGCCTTCGAGCCCGGACAGGTTATTTCCGACCGCACCACCATTCAGCAAATGTTTCAGTTAGAATTTATCACCGCTGGTTTACGGGTCAGCAGCGGCGATGCCTACCTCAATTTGGGCCAGGTATCGCTCAATCGATAGCCTTGCGGCCATGGATCGGTGGGGTCGAGCGTCACCTGATGGGTGCCGGTGATCCAGGCGGTACCGGAGATCTTTGGAACGATCGCGATCTGATCACCCAATTGCACAGTTTTTAAGATCTCGCCTTCAAACTCGGATCCAATGATGGACTTTGCAAGCAGCCGGTCACCAACTTTCATCTGGCCTTTCGCGTGCAGTACGGCCATACGGGCAGATGTGCCAGTGCCGCAGGGAGAGCGGTCCAGCTTGGCGGGCTTAATCGACACCGTGTTGAGCCCTATCGACTGGCCATTCTCCTGGCGGATGGGATCGGCAAATTCGCAAAATGAAATGTGATTCCAGTCAGAGATTTCAGGGTGATGAAACCCGATCTGCTGATTGGCGGCGTTGGTGATCTTTGCACCCAGCGTCGCCAGTTCGCGAGCATTGTCCGGTACGATCTCCAAACCGACCTGTTCAGCGTCTACAATGACAAAACTGTCGCCCCCAAAGGCTGTGTCCACGGTGAGCGTGCCCAGTCCCTCAACTTCCAAAGGTTTGTCGAGTTGGTCGGCAAAAGAGGCCACATTGGTGACTGACACCTTCGTTACTTTGCCTGCGCTGCACTCCGCTTCAACGCGCACCAATCCACCAGGGGCCTCCAGAATCAGCGACGTAACCGGCTCCTGCATGGGTAAAATGCCGGTCTCCAGCAGCACGGTTGTGACACACATGGAGTTGGAGCCAGACATTGGTGGGGTGTCTTCCGGCTCCATGATGATCCAGGCAGCATCGGCTTCCGGATTGATCGGCGGCACCAGAAGATTGACGTGACGAAACACGCCACCGCGAGGTTCGTTGAGCATAAAATTGCGCAAAACTTCATCTGACGCTATCCAGCTTCGTTGATCCCACAGCGTATCCCCCGGAGGTGGTGCAACCCCTCCGACAATAACATCTCCAACTTCACCGGCCGCATGGCAGCTGACGACATGAACCATTTTTGAGGAGCGCAACGGGGAACCTTTCGAACCTGCAGAATGTGTGAAGGGCGAGCCTATCAATAAATGATCAACCGACTCAATGATCCGTGCAGCAAACGACTGCTAATTTGATGGGTGCAGTTCGAAGAAACGGGCTATGGACTCGGCGAATTCCAGGTAATGTGATCTTGCAGCGAGGGAATGGGTTGACGCGGCAATCACATCGTCAGGCAATTCGCCTGATAACTCATGGGTAAGAGCCGTGATAAATTCATGCTCCATTTCTGGATGGTATTGGGTCGTATAAATTTGATTGCCAACACGAAAGCCGGCGATTCGGCAGGTTGGCGCCTGGTGTATCAGCTCAGCACCGTCAGGAAGATTTAGGACTTGCTCGTGATGAGCTGCATAGAAACTGAGCTTGTCGGGTAGGTCGGCTTCCCATTCAGGTATGGACACGCGGCTGGTTTCCACTGTTCCCAGAACCCAGCCCGAAGGATTGTCACCAACTTTTGCACCGAGCGCTTCAGCAATCACCTGATGGCCAAAACAGGCGCCGAATATGGGTTGTCCGATCTGATGGGCTTTGATGACCAGCAATCTGAGCCGGTCAATCCATTCATTGCCATCATGAACTGAAGCCGGGCTGCCGGTGAGAATTAATCCGTCATACGGATCTAACATATCTGGGAATTGATCATTTTTCACTTGAAAAACGCTCAATTTCCAATCCTGGCGCACCGCATGAATGAGACGGCTGAATTTTTCGCCATCCTTGGGATGACGATCGGCAAAGCTGCTTTCATCGGTATTGGTCACCAGAATTGCCAAATGCATAACGATCAGCCCTAGATTTTATTCAGCCAATATGTAGCATGTTAAGTAGTTTGAGAGAACACATGGCTGGATTATTGATATGACAATCTGGAAACCAACAGATGACGGTCATGCCGATCTGACCAGCCACGATACATTTGTTGATGGCGCACCTCACAATACGTTCTCACGTTTACGCCGTGAAGACCCGCTGTACTGGACGCATTATGAAGGGGGAGAGGATTTCTGGTCCGTCACTCGTCATGCCGATATTCTGGAGATGAATCGCAATTTTGAAGTGTTTTCTTCTGCCTGTGGCATACGGATGGAGGATCAGACCCATGAGGAATACCTCGCCCGACGGACGTTTCAGGAGACCGATGGAGTAGAACACCGCGCCATGCGCATGAAAGTGCAAAAAGCGTTCTCCGCACCAGTCATTGCTGAGTTTGAGCAGGATATTCGCGAGCTTTGTGTTGATATTCTGGATGATGCGCTCAGCACCGAAACATTTGATGCAACCAACAAGATATCGCGCGAACTTCCCATGCGCATGTTGGGCAGAATTCTTGGAGTCCCGGAAAAGGATCTACCCTGGCTGGTTGAAAAGGGAGATGCGTTGATTTCCAATACCGACCCGGATTTCACCGAGCACGTTCTCGATAAGTTGACAACGAACGATTACCGTATGATGCCTTTCAATTCGCCCGCTGGTGCTGAGCTCTATGGTTATGCGACTGAATTGATGGACGCTAAAAATGCCGCCGGTGAAACGGATGGAATTCTCCATCTGATACGTCAACCGGCTGAGGACGGTTCTGTAATTTCGGAAAACGAATTTCGAAACTTCTTCTGCCTGCTGGTGGCCGCCGGCAATGATACGACCCGTTATTCAATTTCTGCGGGCATCCATGCAATGTGCGTTCAGCCCGAGCTTCTGGGCCAGATGCAAGAAGGTGGTTTGGATGGCGAAATTTGGAAAACTGCACCTGACGAGATCATTCGGTGGGCATCACCTGCCGTCTATTTTCGACGCACCGCGACTCGTGATCACAAAATGCACGGCAAGACCCTTCGCGAAGGCGACAAGGTTTTATACTGGTTTGTATCCGGCAATCGCGACGATGCTGCATTTGATGAGCCATTCAATGTGGACCTGTTCCGCTCTCCCAACAGACATCTCGCGTTTGGCCAGGGTGGTCCGCATCTTTGTCTCGGCATGTGGTTGGCCCGTCTGGAAGTGCGGGTGCTGTTTCAAGAGTTGGCCAAACGCATCAGCCATATCACGGTGGCGGGGCCGCACAAATTTGTTCGATCCAATTTTGTTGGCGGTTTGAAACAGCTGCCGATTTCTGTTTGTTTAGTTTAGGGGAATTTTCATGAGCAATCGCCTCCGCGCAGTTTTTTGCGATCACCTGAGTATCATGCGGGGCAAATATCTGCCTGCTGCTAAAGCCGAGGCCAGGCATACACGGTTCTGCCAAAGCGTATTTGGAGTCCATTACGACCGTGATCTTTTGCCGTCGCCCAGTTCCAAGATGATGGATGGCCTGCCGGATATGGAAATGCGGTGGAGGGCCGATGATGTCCGCGAGAGTTGGCACCAGAATACAGATATTGCCATTGGGGATCTTTACGATGCTGCTGGAAATCCACTAGGCGTCTGCCCAAGGGGAGCATTGAAAAGAGCAATTGCTGCTTGGGAAGCCAAAGGGCTGACACCGAAAGTCGGCGTAGAACTGGAGGGATTCGTACTGCAGCAGAATGAAGCGGGAAAGCTGGAGCCTTACGACAGCCCTGGCGCCGTTGTGTACGGAACCGGCCCGTTCACCGATCCGCTACATTTTAACGACGAGATTTGGGAAGCCGCCGAAGCGCTTGGCTTTCCCGTCGAAATGTTTACGGCCGAATATGACGCGCCCCAGTTCGAATACACACTAACATTTGATGACGCGCTGAAGGCAGTTGATGACATCGTATTGTTTCGATTAATGGCCCGCGAACTCGCTTTCGAACAGGGAGTACATCTGACTTTTATACCCAAGCCAATTGAAGAGGCCGGTGGTAGTGGCCTGCACATCAATTTCTCATTCCTCGATAAGGACGGAAAGAATGCATTTGATACCGGCACTCAGGGTGGTCCGGATCATATGAATGACCTGGCTCGCAGCTGCGTATCCGGTCTGGTGCACCACCATAAGGGGTTGGCCGGGCTTACCGCGCCGACGGCAAATTCATATGCCCGTCTGCAGCCCGCTTCGCTTTCCGGGTATTGGCAGAACTGGGGTGGCGATCATCGTAACGTCACGACACGCGTATCTGAAGAAGGCGGCAGCAAAGCACGGCTTGAACACCGCATGGCGGATGCTTCTGCCAATCCATACACCGCCGTTGCCAGCGTATTGCAGGCAGCGCTTCTGGGAGTGGAAAATGACTACCAGCTGCCACCCCCTGAAACCGGAAATGGATTTGATGAAAATGACGCAACAACTGGTGCCGCCGGGTCACTTGAGGAAGCCATAGGCGACCTGACAAATGACAAAGCCCTGTGTGCAGCGGTTGGTCAGGAACTCGTGGACAACCATGCATTTATGAAACTGGAAGAAGTGGCAAAAACCAAGGATCTGTCGTTTGAGGCCCAAAGGGATTTTTATATAAACTTCATCTGACACAGACCCCCTATGTGGGTCGTGCTCGGTGTTGACATCGGGTTGTGAGTCTATTATCTGCATATACAGATAATTAACGTTCCTTGCGATCACAAACCTCATGACAACCTCATTTGACCCCATGTCTCCAGTTTGCTGCGTCAGTTTTCGGCTGCGCCGGGCAGCGCGGGTTGTAGCAAAAACATACGACGCTGGACTAAAGCCTGTTGGCCTGCGTAATACGCAATTCACCCTGTTGGCGGCGCTTGTGATGAATGGTCCGCAAAATATTGGCCAGTTGTCGCATGCCTTGGTGACAGATGGCACAACGCTCACCCGGAATCTTGAGGTTCTTTCCAAACGCGGTTTGATTGAAGATGCCAGATATCACGAAGACGAACGGGTGCGCATCGTCAAAACCTCACCACAGGGGGAAGCGATATATCGCCAGGCGCTGCCTCTGTGGCAGACAACCCAACAAGAAATGCTTGATGTTTTTGGTCGGGAACGGTGGGCCGATTTGGCCGACATGCTGCAATTAGTTGAGACGAGTTAGAATTTTTTTGGAAATTAATATGTATATGCAGGTAAATCAAGATCAAGTGCTGAAAGTTAGTGCGATAATTCGGGCACGACTCTTCGATCCAGACTTGATTTACCGCCCTCATTAGACCCCTCAACCCAAACTAGGAGTTAAGTCATGGAAACCACAGAGATTTTCCTTTTGCAATTTGTTCTCACCCTGACGGTCTTCAGCCTGCTTGCGCGATGGTACGCGGTGCCGTGGCTTGCGACCAAACCGCTGCAGGTGGCGTTGGGGATATTGATCATTCCGCATGCCTTTCGTCATGTTGGCATGACATTCTTAACTCCCGCAGTTGTCGCAGATACCATGCCCGCAGGGTTTGCTGCTGCTGCCGGCTACGGTGATCTGGCGAGCGGAATTCTGGCGATCTTTGCTCTGATCGCACTGAGGAGAAACTTGGCCCTGGCCATTGGCCTTGTGTGGATATTCAACATTGTCGGCTCGTCTGACCTAATCAACGCGCTGCGTCAGGCGGAAGCGGTGCCACATTTTGCAGCTGCATGGTATATCCCAACCTTCCTGGTGCCGCTACTGATTGTCACCCATGTGATGATATTTGTCAGATTGTTGAAGCACAGTCGCTCGCATCAAAGAAATCTGCAGGTCAATCCCGTCGCCTAGTAAATAACTGCGATGATCCGCATCCGGACCGCGTTTATTTGTAAGTGTCGATGAATTTCTTCAAAATTTGTCCCGGAATGCCAACGTCCTGTTGATGGCAAAACTGAATGAGTTCATCGGCCTTGGACGGTGGAAAATAGCCTTTGTTCTTGTAAACTTTGATACGTGTTTCAAACACATCACTGTCGGCTTCTGGATGGAACTGCGTCGCATAGACATTGGATTTGTAGCGGATCATCTGAAAAGGGCAGGGAGCTGAAGCCAGCAAGTGGGTGCAACCATCCGGCAGGTGCTGCACCGCTTCCTTGTGACCGACAAACGCCATGAACCTGTTTGGCAACCCTTGCATCAACTGATCATTGATCCCATCGGCGGTCAGTTCACATTCCACAGCGCCGACTTCCTCACCGAACCGCTCCTTGCTGACATTGCCGCCCAGATGATGCGCCAGAATGCCAATACCGTAGCAACAGCCCATATACGGAAAATCTGCCTCGGTGATGGCGGGCATCACACCAAGAATGGCATCTTCAATACGCTTGTCCAATTCAGGTTTTTCCGACTCAAGATCACTTACGCAGCCTGGACCGCCACCGACAATGACTCCGGAATATTCTTCAAGCTTGAGAGTGTCCGGCATCGAATGCTGATCAAGCCTTATTCGTACGGTTTGCGATGGTTCCAACCCGCCCTTGTCGAGAATTGCCTGATATTCATCGTCAGACGCCTCGGTTTCAGGGCGCAGTTGCAAAATGAGAAATGGTTTCATGCGGATTCAGTGAACTCAACTATTGCTGCTGGATACATGCGGAATAATTCCCGGTGATACAAGCCTTTCTGGCTATGACCAATACTAATTGCCGCCGATCCTAGAATAAATAAAACAATGAAAACAGCATTCCCATATAGACCAGCATGACCAGCCAGGAATCCAGTCCAGCACCGAGCAGACTGGGTGTTTTCCTGATCAGTAAGCCCACAACATATATTGCAGTAACAGCTATTCCTGTGGCAATGCTGAATTGTGCGCTTGGCTCCGCTTCCGCAAGAATCGGTCCGCCTCGATAGGCCAAATCAGCTGGCAATATCAGCGCCAGCATTATCAGGTTGCTGCCGAATATATTGGCAAGGGCCATGGTATACGCTCCCATGCGAGCCGCTGCGAAAGTGGTGCTGAGTTCTGGAAGAGAAGTGGCCGCCGCCAACAGGGATATGCCAATGAAAGAGGATCCCAGTGACGTTTTCTCAGCAATCGAATCCGCCGTCATAGCCAAGCCCACTCCGGCAATAAGAATGGTACTTGCTGTCAGAGCGGAAAACAGCAAAAGCGAGCGGGTTGATGTTTTGTCCAGATGATTGTCGCGTGACAAAAATCCGACTTCCTGCTGGCTTTCGTCCGGCAGATCAATGGGCGCCCAGCTCTCTTTTTGATCGAACTTTCGCAGCATGGCAATTACGACAGGATAAGCACCGGACAGCAAGATTGCCCCCAGACCGACATTCAGCGCCAGCGAGACGTCTCCCAAAAAAGTGATTACCAGAAGCATGGCCAGCAAAACAATCAGCAAAACCGCCAGCAGCGCATGAGTTGGTTTTCGTGGCCAAGACGTCAATGCATTTCGAACAACAAAGAAATCCGCGACCGCTAAAATGGCCGTCTGCATGGTGATGCCGCCAAACATATTTCCAAGAACCAGTGCGGCATTGCCCATCCGGGCAGCGGTGATTGTCGTGATGATTTCAGGTAACTCTGTTACGGTAGCGAGAAAAATCAACCCGATAAACACGCGCGAAATATTCAGCCTTTCGGAAAGCTCATCGCCATAAATTGCTAGTCGCGTACCGGCAAACCATACGCTTGTTGCGGCGATTGCAAAGATCGTGGCCAGTTCAGCAATTGAGAGATTATGTAGGTTCATGGCTCCGTGTTCGTAATTGGTCTAACTGGCATGGTACATTGTGAAGACCGGTTATGTCAGTGTCTTCAACTGGCAATCAATCCAGACAGCAGCAGCGCCGAACAGGCAATTATGCCACCATAAGGGACCCAGACGGGAACAATAAATGTGCCTTTCGGGGCAGGCTCGCCGGTTTTCTTAATTCTAATCAGCGCCGCACAAACCAGAATGAAGATCGCCAGGGTGATCACCGATGTCCATTCTGCGAGGCGAGAAATTGGAAATGTGAGAGCCAGCGCCAAGACAACAACAACTGAAAGTCCTGTTGCAACTATTGGCGTATTTGTTGTTGGATTGATGCGGGCGAGTACTGTCGGCATGGAGCCTCGATTTGCCAGTCCGTATATCACGCGGCCAGCCATGATCAACTGGACAATGATACCATTCACCGTGGCGATAATTGCGATCATAGTGATAATCAGTGGAGAAAAATTGGTCGTTTTTGCAAACACGATGGCAAGTGGCGCCCTGTGCCCCGAGATATCAGATATGGACACCGCTGCCAGCGATGCAAGCACCACAAGAATATAGATCGCGATGCTGACAAACAGTGTAATAAAAATACCCTGGGACAGTGTCTTTTGAGGATTGACGGTTTCTTCGGCGATGGAATCAATGTCTTCAAATCCGATAAAGGCGAAAAACGCGAGCAGGCTCGAAGCGGCAATTCCTCCCCAAAGCATTGGTGACATTGACGTGGGAACAGCCTTGGCAGCCTGGAGTACCAATTCGTTGCCGGACCAGATCGAGCCAATCACAATCGACAGCAGGCCACCAATTTCAATCAACGTTAGCAAGCCGGCCATGGCGATAGAACTGCGAATATCTATCCCAGCAATAACACCCGTACTGACAATGACCATGATCAAGAGAACATGGGTCGGCCAATCAAGCAGCTGGGACAAATACCCGACAGCCCCGTGGGCAATGGCTGCAGACGACACCAGCCCAACCAGTGCTACCGCGAGCCCAACCAGCAGGAATAAACGCGGAGATGAGAATCCTGTTCCGACAAAATGGGCCTCAGCGGCCGCAAATGGCATGCGCCCGGTCAACTCGGCAAATGCCGCCGCTGGCAACAACATCACAAGCCCGGCGATCAAAAAGGCGAGCGGTGCATGTTGTCCGGAACGGGTGATGACTTCACCAACCAGCACATAAATGCCGGCACCAACCGTGACCCCCAGACCATAGAGCACAACATAGGGGAGGGTCAGCGTACGTTTAAGTTGATTGGGTTGAGAGTGTTTATGTTCAGAAGGTTCAACCATCTATCCAATCCCGTGTAATCCCGGAAGTATGGTATGCATTATAGTCGTATAAACAGCGACAGCATATGCAACATTGGCAGGGGGCAAAGCGAAATGGCAGGGGCATCCCGCCTGCCTGGTCTGATGTCAGAATTGGTTGGCGCCTATGCTCAGATCAATCTGAGGTTTGTTGATGACCCTGTAAACGTTCCCACCATTGGCCAGGTTTTAGGCGGGTCGGCAAGCCACGCCGACTGTCCAGCCAAAGAGCCAACCCACGAAATCGACTGGTAGCAAGTGTAAACCACAAGCGGTCCAACCAGCTTCTTTTGTGTGTAAACGGACATACCCGCATACATATGGCACAGTCGGTCTTCAACTTAGCCCAATAGCCAAAACATTTTTCACAATCGGCCGACCATTTTTTGACATTTGCAAGGGTCGACTGATTTTCAGCCTTAACTGTGGGACCACCGAAAGGCAGCGCTTTGGGAGGGCAGGCTTTGGCGCATTTGGTGCATTGATCACAGTATTGCTTGATGCCAAGTGGCTGCGGCGTATCTGCAATCAATGGCAGGTTGGTGAAAATTTTCGAAAATCTGATCCGAGGTCCGAACTCTGGTGTGAGAACCATTTGGTTTCGTCCATATTCTCCCAGACCGGCTTTGATGGCATAGGGTATCACCAGCGCCGTATCGTTCATGGAGGCAATTGCTTCATAGCCGAGGTTGCGAATGTAGGTGGCAAGCTGCACGACAATTGCGGCTTCGTGCGAATATTCCATCCCGGTAGAGACGCCGGCCAAAGCAGAGGGATAGGTGTCGACAAGATCAGCATCCATCGCGTGGCCCATAACGATGACATGCGTGACACCGTCGGGAAGCTTGTTTGGTACTTCCGTGAAGTCGCGCGTATCGACACGGTGCGAATAATGAAAGCGCTCGTCGACTTCCGTAATGCCAACCAGGTCAGCACCAAACATTTTCGCCAGTTTCTTGATCTCGGCACTTTCCGCCAGCGGGTTGTCGATCTTTATTTTGTCTGCTGCGACTGGCGTGTCATTTGCGATAGGTGCCTGAAACCCCTCTCGTTCGCCGATATCATTTCCCCGGTTTGAAAAAATATCCGATATCGCCCAGGCAGCATTTCGCAGCGCGAAGTCTTTCTGGTTAAAGCCTTCTCCGCGGCGAGGTGCGGCCTCCATCCGGTAGGATGAAAAGAAGTCATCGGTATCTTTTGATCTGATCGCCTCATCCCAAAAGGCGCGGGTGAACATGTCATCCTTTTGATTAAACTGAACAAAATCATCCGATACCTCAAACCCCAGCAACGCGTCACTGGATTCAAACTTGCGATTAAGTTCGATGACCTGCAGGGGCGTCAAGATACCATCGGAGTTTGATGGCCAGCTCATGAAATGCGCCTCACAAGTTGTTGAGTTGTATCAATTAGCACCGTCGGCTTCCGTTGGAATTCTCGTGCAGATTTCAAGTGTATGTCTCACATGCTGGCATTAGCATTGACTATAGGCAGTCCAAATTGACCTGACTAGTTGATCGGACAATTCCAATCACAAGATTGCGTAGCTGCAGTTTTGGCTGACCTATTGCCTCAGTTTCATGTATGCTGATCTTCATTGATACACAGCACCCAGACCCTCGGGTAATCCGAACCCGGAATTGTCAATTTATGCAGGAAGATGGTTCCAAATGGCCCCCAAACTCAGAGTCATCGAAGCGGTAACAGATGCGGGCTCGACGGACCGAACCAACGAGGATGCACATGGTCACAATGGCGAATGTGCTTTCGTTATCGATGGGGCGACCGGATTGGGGGACCAGCAGGTCTTTGTCAAACATGGCACGGATGCGGCCTGGCTGGCGTCTAAAGCGGTGATGTATTTTGAGCAGAATATATCACAAGGTTCCGAAGTTGCACCCGGTGTTGCAACATTCATCAGTCAGATGCGCGATGAATTTTTTACCACCGCCGATCAGCAGACCGTTCCGCGCTATGCTTGGCCGTCCGCCAGCTTTGCAATGTTGCACATGGATCAAAACACCGCACGATTTAGCGGGCTTGGCGACTGTACCTTGTTTCTACAAGCCGATGGCGAAGTGAAACTAGTCAACCCGATGAGAAAATTCGAGGGCATCGAAAGCAAAAGTGCAGCCCGGCATTTGCAGCGGCTGGGTGGATTTGGTAGCCAAAAGAACCTGCTTCAAGATGCAACCACGCTGCAAGATCTGCGGTCAATTCGAGCGATGCAGAATACCGAGGAAAGCGGGGTGTGGACCTTGGGACTTGAACCGATGGCGGCCAAGAATTTATGGACTGAGGCTTTGTCGATCAGTGATGGTTACCACGCGCTTTTGTGCAGCGACGGATTCTCCGCGCTGGTGACGGATTATCACCGATATTCAGCCGAAACGCTGCTTGATGCGGCGTTGGGCGAAGGACTGGTCGCGTTGATGGATGAGTTGAGGCAGATTGAACGGGTGACAGATTCAGACGGCCAGAAATATCCTCGATTCAAGCAAAGCGACGATGCCACAGCCTTGTTGGTGCAGGTTTCTGGCTAACTATTTAAGGTAGAATTTCCTGAATCTCCGTCGGCAGATCTGACAATGTGTGCCAGATAAACAACCAGCAAAAGCACCGCAGCCAATCCAGTAAACACAGTGCTAAAGGTGAGAATTTCAGCCAGATACCCAAAAGCTGCAGGTGCCACCAGCAGTCCTGAATAGCCAATCGTCGTGGCGATCGACAACCCAATTCCAGGAGCCAGTCCCGGCAAATTTCCGGCAGCCGAAAATGCTATCGGTACCAGATTGGACATGCCCAGGCCGGCAATCAGAAATCCGGCAATTGCGATGGTTACAGAATTTGCGGTTCCGGCAATCAAAAGCCCGACAAAGGCAATTATGGAGCAGGCGCGCATGGTCCGAACGGCTCCATAATGCGCGCGGATAGGATCGCCAAAGAAACGCACGATCGCCATGGTTCCCGAGAAGGCACCAAAAGCAAAGGATGCCGTCAAGGCGCTGGCCCCCAGTTCCTGCTTCAGATAGAGCGCACTCCAGTCGAGCACGGCACCTTCGGGCATCGCTGCGCACAAAGCTACAAATCCCACCAGATAGGGCAACAGCACGCGCGGAAATGCCAGTTTGGTTTTTTCAACGGGGGCGGAAGAACCGCTGTTTTGCAATTGCGGCATAGCCCCAGCCACAACCAACACAGACAACAATGTTGTGACCATCGCGTGGGAATAGGGGTCAAAATATTCCAGAAAAATACCGCTGATGATTGCACCACCCAGGCCGCCCAGGCTCCAGAATCCATGACAGGAAGACATAATGGGTTTGGCGAATTTTTTCTCCACCTCAACGGCGAAGGCATTCATTGCCACATCCATGCCGGCAATCAGAGCACCAAATGCAAACAGAGCCACGCCAGCCAACCCGACATTGGGGGACAAGGTAATCCATAAAATCGTTGTTGCGGCGGCAAGGCTTAAAAATTTTGTGACAGTTGCCGTCCCAAATCGTGCAATTACGACGCCAATTACTGGCATGGTGAGAATTGACCCCACGCCAAACACGACAATCATCAACCCGACAGCACTTTCGCTCAAAGACAGTCGATCAGCGAACGATGGAATTTTGCCAGCCCAGGTTCCGAGCAGAAATCCATTGACCAGAAACAGTAGTGAAACCGATTGGCGCGCGCTCAGAATCTTCAACGGATGAATGCCTGGTCAGAATTAGCCGGTGATTGTATCGCCGTTTTGATCAAAGCGGTAAACGCGGGCAGGGTCAAACTTGGCCGACAGTTTTGCATCCACTTCATAATAGTGTTCGCCGAACAGGCGTATTGAGACAAGGCCAGCTTCGCCACAATCCAGATAGACATTCGTATCGCCTCCCAACCGTTCGACATGAGACACTGTTCCAGACACATCTCCATCATCATCGCTCAGGACAATGTGTTCCGGGCGAATTCCAACGGTTGTTGACTTGTCATCGCCCAAAACATGGGCCGGGACGAAGTTCATTTGCGGAGACCCGATAAATCCTGCGACAAAATTATTTGCCGGAGAATTGTACAATTCCATCGGTGTGCCAACCTGCTCAACGTAGCCATCGTGGAGAACAACAATGCGGTCAGCCAGCGTCATTGCCTCAACCTGATCGTGAGTTACATAAATCATTGTCGCTGAAAGCTGGCGATGCAGAGCGGCGATTTCCAAGCGCGTATTAACCCGCAGCGCTGCATCGAGATTGGACAGCGGTTCGTCGAACAGGAACAGATCCGGTTTGCGCACGATCGCCCTGCCGATTGCTACGCGCTGCCGTTGTCCACCCGAAAGTTCGGCCGGCCGACGGTCGAGATACTCATCAAGCGCCAGCATGGATGAAGCCTGTTCAACTTGGGTTTTGATTTTTTCTGCGGGTATTTTAGCTTGTTTTAGACCCAGGCTCATATTGCCTCGCACAGTTAGATGCGGATACAAAGCATAGGTCTGAAACACCATAGAGATGCCGCGTTTGGTCGGTGGCTGTGCGTTGACCATTTCGCCGTCAATTTCGATAGTGCCGGATGTTTCATTTTCCAGACCGGCAATGATCCGCAGCAAAGTCGATTTTCCACAACCGGAAGGCCCGACGAATATGACAAACTCGCCATCTTCAACCTCCAGATTGATTCCCTTCAACACTTCGACGTCGCCGAATGACTTGTGAATGTTTTTGAGTGATAGAGATCCCAAAATATTACCCCAATCCTAGAGATGAATTTCTTTACCGGTGCGGATACTTGTGTCAGCGGCGAGACAAATCCTGAGAGACTGCACCGCGTCCCCAAGATGTCGGTTCAGGTCGATGTCTTCGCGAATGGCCTTCAGCAAATAGGCCTGTTCCCGTGCGCACAGCGCGTCATGGTCGGGTTCATCATCCATCGATAAGTCCTGGTCGTCAGCAAGAAATCTGCCGTCGGGGCCAATCTTGGAGCTGTGAACCCGAATAAGCGACGTCTTGGTATGTGCGTCGACATCATCGGATTTTGTGCCTTCAGGAACAACGATCGAAACGCTGCCATTCGGAGAAATGATGTCTTTTACGAAAAACGCTGTTTCCGACATCATTGGACCCCACCCGGCCTCGTACCAGCCGACGGATCCGTCCTCAAAAGTGACCTGGAAATGTCCGTAATTATACATGTCATTGTCTATCTCTTGGCTGAGCCGTAGTCCCATGCCACTGACTTTGACGGGTTTGGCGTCGGTGACCTGACACATCACATCAACATAATGCACGCCACAATCGACAATGGGTGAAGTTGTTTCCATCAGGCTTTTGTGGGTTTTCCAGGTCTCGCCTGAAGACTGCTGATTGAGATTGAGACGAAAAACATAAGGTCCACCCAACTCGCGGGCTCGCTCGATGAGCGTCATCCACGATGGGTGGTGGCGCAAAATATAGCCGACCAGCACTTTGCGATTGAGCCGCTGGGCTGCTTCAGTCACCCGCTGTGCATCTTCAACATTTGTTGCGATGGGTTTTTCCAAAAACACATGGGCGCCGGCTTCCATTGCTGCGATTGCGTAGTCAGCATGGGTGCCGGAATAAGTGTTGATCGACACCACGTCCGGCTTCAGATCCGCCAAAGCGACTTCAAAGGAATTCCCAAAGGGGTAACCTGCCAGTTCCGCTGGCAACTGAAGATCAGATCGATTGACCAGGCCGACAATCTCAAAGCCATCATTCTCATGATAGGCCAGCGCGTGACTGCGCCCCATATTGCCCAGCCCGGCCACAAGTACCCGCAATGGTTTGGCAGTCTTGCTCATTTGACAGCGCCGGAGGTGATGCCTTTGATGAGCTGTTTTGAGAAGATCAGATACAATATTAACACCGGAACTATGGCCAGTGACAGTGAGGCCAGAACGGCGTTCCAGTTGGTCACAAATTGTCCGATGAACACCTGCGCGCCGAGCGTTACGGTTTTGACTTCCTCAGCCGGTGCCAGAATGAGTGGAAACCACAAATCATTCCAGATTGGGATCATGGTAAACACTGCAACTGTCGCCATAGCGGGACGAATCAGGGGCAGCACAAGACGCACGAATATCCGATATTCCGACAGGCCATCAATCCGCCCGGCATTCTTCAAATCGTCGGAAATGCCCTGCATGAATTCAGACAGAATGAATATGGCGAGTGGCAGTCCCTGGGCGGTATAGACCAGGATCAATGCCGTTAGCGTATTTACCAGCCCACTGGCCACCATCATTTGCAGAATGGCCACCGTGCCTAGTCTGATCGGGATCATGATGCCGAGCGCCAGATACAGGCCGGTCAGCAAGTTGAGCCGAAAGCGATATTCAGCCAGGGCAAATGCCGCCATGGCGCCGAATAGCAATACCATGGTCAGCGATACAATCGTGACAGTGAGACTGTTTTGAAAATAGAGCACAAAGTCGCCCTGCTTGATCACCGTTTCATATCCAACCAAGCTGAATGATTCCGAATCGGGAAGCGACAACGGCGAGCGAAAAATGGCGTTGCGCGACTTGAATGAATTGATGACAATCACAACAACCGGAAACAAAGCTATTATTGTGTAGGTGATCAAGATCGCATGGGCAGCAACTGCGCGTGCGGTTTTTGAGGACAACATGGATGCAGAAATGGACTGTGAAGTGGTCATGGTGTCCTCCTAAAACTGGTAACGGCGCAGCCGCGTCTGGATGCCGAAGAGATATATCGAAACACCGCAAAGGATGATGAAGAACATCGCCGACGCGATGGCCGATCCCATATTCGGGTCGCCCAATTGCAGCTGGAAACCGAAGAAGGTGCGGAACATGAATGTGCCAAGCACATCGGTTGAGTAATTTGGCCCAGCCAAAGCCCCCTGAGCCGAATAAATCAGGTCAAAGGCGTTGAAATTGCCGACAAATGTCAAAATTGATATGATGCCAATAGAGGGCAGGATCAGCGGCAGTTTAATTTTCCAAAACTGCGCCATGCCGGACAGACCGTCACATTCGGCTGCTTCAAGAACTTCGTCAGGAATCGACAGCATGGCGGCATAGATCAGCATCATCGGTATGCCGACGAACTGCCAAACTGATATCAGAGCAAGCGTGGTAAGCGCATATTCTTCCTTGCCCAGCCAGGGTGCAAACAGGCTCTTAAGGCCGATCGCGTCCAGCATGCTGGGAGCAACGCCCCACAAGGGGCTTAAAATGAGTTTCCAGGCGAACCCGACAATCACAAATGACAGGATGGTGGGGATAAAAATAGAGGTGCGGTAAAACGCCCGCATGCGTAATTTGTTGCTGCTCAACAAAGCCGCCAGCAGAATGCCGATCGGATTTTGAACCAACATGTGGATAACGAAAAACCACGTATTATTGACCAACGCGTTCCAGAAACTTTGGGCCCATCGATCATCGCCGAACAGCGTCGCAAAGTTGTCCAAACCGACGAATTTTTGCACTCCGTCTATTTGCGAATACAGCGACATTTGCATCGTGCCAAACAGCGGAACGACCATAAATGCGGTGTAGATAATGAACGCAGGAGCCAGGAACACCAGGATGTGCGATCTGAAAGGTGGCTTGTGAGCTGATTCTTCCATTGGGTTCCCCATTGCGCTGGATTGGTTAAAAAAAGGGCCGCACCTTTGTGCGGCCCTAATGTTGATCTTACTGTTGTGGCTTATACCAGGATGCCAAGCCGTCCTGCAGTCGCTTGCCAGCGGCATCTGGAGTTTCTGCCCCTTTGATCACCTGCGCGGAAGCATTCCACGTTTCGGTTTCAAGGTTTGGCGTCCCGCGGGAAAGAATCTGGTAAGTCGAACGAATTGTTGACTTACATTTTGAACGCCAGGAAATGAATTCCTGAGCCAGCGGATCTTCCAGTTTCACAGGTGCGCTGGAGAGCGGGAAGAAGCCGGGCAGGGCATTTGCATAAATTTTTGCAAATTCAGATGATGCCACCCAATTCAGGAAGATTTTCGCCGCCGCAGCATTTTTGGTTTTCGCGTTCATGCCAATGGCAATATCGGTGTGATCCGAAATGTGACATTCATCGCCAGCATTCTGCACTGGCGGAATGAAGGCACCCATCTTGAAACTGGCATTAGCGTTAAAGCCAGAGATTTCCCAAGAACCTGCCGGATAAATGGCAGCACGGCCAAGTGTGAAAAGATTTTGACTGTCGGGATAGGACTGGGCTTCAAACCCATCTCCCAGATAGTCTTTCCATCTGGCCAGAGCACGGTAGGGAGCAACCCAACCATCGTCGGTCAATTTCTGGGTGCCGGCGATCAGCGCGTTACGGCCTTCTTCACCTTTCCAGTAATTTGGTCCGATGTTGTTGTAGCCCATTGTGGCAGCTTCCCACTGGTCAGCAGTGCCCATCGCCATGGGGATATAGTTGCCCTTGGCTTTGATAGCATCCAGGGCCGCAAAGAATTCAGCCTCTGTGGTCGGAACTTTGACACCGGCATCTTCCAGCGCTTCGGCATTATAGATGAATCCGTGGATGACCGACGCCATCGGCACACAGAACGGGTTTTTGCCATCATCCGTGATCCAGGCTGATTTTGATACCGGAGAAAAATTTGACATTCCTGCCAGGTCAGCCAGTGACGCCAAATGGCCGTTGTCATAAAGCGCAAGCGACGTGTCGAATGGGCGACAAGTAATCAGATCACCAGCCGACCCAGCCTCAAGTTTTGAATTCAAAACGGCATTATACTCTGCCGGAGCAGAGGGGGTGAACTTGATCTTGATGCCAGCATTTTGCGCTTCAAAGGCCGGAATAATCATTTCCTGCCAGATGGCGAGGTCATCGTTGCGCCAGCTTTCGATGGTCAGCGTAACATCTGCCGCATGGGTCGCTGTTGCTGCCCCCAATATGGTAGATGCCAGCAGCATGAGTTTGAGTGAGTTGCGTTTCATATCTATCTCCCTGTTATGCGCCTGCGGCGCGGTTAGTCTGAGGTTTGTGAAACGGTCAGATCGGAGAGTGCCGCTCTGAGTTTCCCCCGGTTTGCGGCCAGCAGCTGCTGAGCCTGTTTTACGTTCTTCTGGCCGACGGCGAGAAGCACTGCGATCTTTACCGACCCGTCAGCTCCTGCCAAGGCGCGGTCAGCAGTTTGTTCGTTGCAATTGGCAATATTGGCGACCATTCTCCGGGCGCGGTCCTGCAGTTTTGCGTTGTCGGCTATTAAGTTGACCATCATGCCATCATGGATATGGCCAAGATGAATACCCAACAGGGTGGATAGCATGTTCAACGCAATTTTTTGCGAAGTGCCAGCTCCCATGCGCGTTGATCCGGCTATCACTTCCGGCGGTGTTGGCAAAAATATCCCAAAGTCACAGTTTTCCAGCAACGCAGAAGGCTGATTATTGGCCAGACCTACAGTGGTTGCTCCAAGTGATTGAAGATGTTGCTGGGCGGCCAGCGTATAAGGTGTGGTGCCGCTGGCAGAAATCAGAATTGCGCAATCGCCCGGTTCAATATTGGCTGCATTTACATCCTTGCGAGCCTGTTGCTCATCATCCTCGGGGCCACCTTTCATGTCTGCAAGACTGGCGTATCCTCCGGCAAACAGGATGCGGATTTGGCTCATGGGAATGCCGAACGTACCGGGTAATTCAAGCCCATCTGCCAAAGCCATCAGGCCGGAGCTGCCTGCACCGACATATATTAGTTTCCCACCCGCAAGATGACTTTCTGCCATATGTTTTGCAGCAGCTGCAATTTGATCGAGGCCGGATTTGACTGATTCAGTCGCCGCCATTTGCCCCTGATGCAACAGGCTCAAAATCTGATCAGGACTGCGCCCGTCAATCCCGGCAGCCGAAGCGTGCAGGGATTCAGTGGCGGGAGAATTGGTCGTAGAAACTTCCATCTCGACATAATGCCAAAATAATACCAATTGTCCAGATGCTGTTAACCATTTTTTTCACAGCGGCGATGAATTTTTGTTTATCTAATTGTAATAAAAGGAAAATAAAAAATTCTCCACAAATACCGAAAATACCTCTTGGTAAATGGTATTAGATTGGTATACTGAATGCATGGCAAATTCTATGGATGCGTTTTTGGGAATTGATGGTGGTGGTACCGGGTGCCGGGCACTGCTCATCAATTCGCGTGGTGAACCGCTGGGGGCCGGCCGGTCTGGGTCTGCCAATATCATGACCCATTATGACCGCGCTGGCAGCAATGTCTTGTCGGCCTGTCGCGCTGCGATGCAGGAAGCGGGTTTGGCGGAGGATGATCTGGCGTCTATTCCCGTCTTTATGGGCCTAGCGGGTGCCAATATTGGCGATTTTGCGCAACGCTTTGTCCAGGATATGCCTTTCAAATCCTGTCACATTGAGACCGATGCGCTGATTTCTTTGGAAGGTGCGGTCGGCGATGCTGATGGCGTTGCGGCGATCATAGGCACAGGCAGCGTTTTTATTTCTCGAATCGCAGATAAAGTGCGTACCGTCGGTGGTTGGGGTTTTACCGTTGGCGACCTGGCCAGCGGTTCCTGGCTTGGTCGGCGATTGCTTCAGGAAACATTGTTGAGTTACGACGGCATCCATCAGGGATCGGCTTTGACAAAAACGGTGCTGGGCCGGTTTGAAAACGATCCGCAGACGGTGGTTGAATATGCCCATACGGCACGACCTGGTGAATTCGGTGAATTGGCTCCGCTGGTATTTGAATATGTCGACAAGCGCGATCCAATCGCCCGGCGCATTCTTCGACGCGCCATCTCCGATATCGAAGAAACCCTGGATCACATCCTATCTGATGATGCACCACGATTTTGCATGATCGGAGGTCTCGGTCCGATCTATGCCAAAATGCTGTCCAGTTATTATCGCGATCGGGTCGGTGAACCATTGGGAGATGCGGTTGTTGGAGCCGCCAACCTCGCCCGAAAACGCTTTTCAACGGGAGCCCAATAATATGGCTTCCGACATTCTGGAATTATTATCGCCGAAGTCCTGGTCACGCGCCCATTCCGGGCCCCTCTATGCGCAGCTTAGTCAGCATATTGAATCGGTGATACGCTCCGGCCAGCTTGAAGCCGGAACGGCGCTGCCCTCAGAAAGAGAATTGGCCAGCATCAGCAATTTGTCGCGGGTGACCATTCGCAAAGCGGTGCACCAACTGGTTAGTGACGGTCTGGTCGTGCAAAAACAGGGGTCAGGGACATCTGTTGCACCTCAGGCAGGTCGCGTACAGCAATCCCTGTCGCGCCTGACATCGTTCAGCGAAGATATGCAAAGGCGCGGATTGAAAGCCGAATCGCAATGGTTGGAAAAAGGTATCTTCCCACCTTCACCGGAAGAGACAATCACCCTTGGATTGACCGCCGATTCAGATGTCGCTCGAATTTCGCGACTGCGAATTGCAGACGGCCAGCCACTGGCCATTGAGCGGGCATCCCTGTCTTCACAAATTCTGCCCGACCCCGAGAATATTGGTGAGTCCCTGTATTCGCATCTGGCAAAAAGCGGCAACAAGCCCAGTCGCGCAATTCAACGTATATCCGCCGACATGTTGACCGGAGAGGACGCGAGACTATTGCACCTGCCAGACGGTTCGGCAGGGCTTCGCATTCAAAGAATTTCCTATCTTCCAACCGGCCAGATTGTTGAATTTACCCGCTCGGTATATCGCGGCGATGCCTATGATTTTGTCGCCGAACTGCAGATATCCAATGAAAGTTGATGATGAATTATGTTTGATTTTCACACCAAAATGCGGGCCGAAGTGGAAGACATTCCGCAGGCTCTGCAAAGACTGCTCGACAAGTCGCAGTCGGCGATTGAGGCGGCTGCTGAGGACTTGCGGCAGGTAGATCCAAAACTGATCTGCACTGTCGCACGCGGGTCTTCTGACCACGCCGCAAGTTATTTGAAATATGCAACTGAACTGACTGCGAAAGTTCCGGTTGCGTCGATCGGCCCTTCGGTCAGTTCAATTTATGATGTTGAACTTCAGTTAAAAGACAGCGCTTGCATTGGCATCTCCCAGTCGGGAAAAAGCCCTGACATTGTCAGCATGGTGGCGTCGGCAGGCCGGGGCGGGGCAACCACCTTGGCCATTACCAACGAAATGGCTTCGCCCCTGGCTCAGGCCAGTGATCACACGCTCAACATTCAGGCCGGAAAAGAAGAGAGTGTGGCGGCAACAAAAACCTTTGTCACATCAATCGTGTCGGGCCTGCTGCTGCTGGCCCATTGGCAAAAAGATACCGACCTGCTGACCTCCTTGCACCAATTGCCTGAACTTGCAGAACGGGCCATTCAATGTGACTGGGAACCTCTCGCCCGTCGCCTGTTGCGGGCTGATGCGCTGTTTGTGCTGGGGCGTGGTCCTTCCTTTGCAATTGCCAATGAAGTTGCTTTGAAATTCAAGGAAACCTGCCAGATACAGGGTGAGGCATTCAGTTCCGCTGAAGTCCTGCACGGCCCCGTATCGATCGTTGCGTCACACTATCCGGTCCTGGCCCTGATTGCCCGGGACAGATCACAGCCAACCATATGCGACGTTGCCGACAAGCTGGTTGATCAGGGCGGCGACGTGTTTGCCACCAGCGACAATACTGAGGCAGCAACCCGGCTGCCATTTGTATCTTCCGGCCATCCGCTGACGGACCCGCTATTGCTGGTCATCTCATTTTACGCCTTCATCGAAAATCTGGCGCGGCTTCGCGGGTTTGATCCCGACAAACCGCGCAATCTGAAGAAAGTGACGGAAACCGTATGAGCCGCAAATTTGCCCTGACGGGGGCCAGCATCTTTGATGGTGAAAATCAGCATGACCGGCATGGCCTGCTGGTCAATGATGGGCTGATTGCCGGCATCTGTTTGCGCAACGATATTCCCGGCGGTCCAGACGGCTATCAGCAGATCAGGGTCGAAGGCGGAATGCTGGCCCCCGGCTTCATTGATTTGCAGGTCAATGGCGGCGGTGGCGTGATGTTCAATCATTCCCCAACCTTGCAGAGCATTGAAACCATCCTGGCCGCCCATCGGCCGTTTGGCGTCACCGGCATGTTGCCAACTTTGATCACCGACACGCCCGAGATCACAAGGCGTGCCATTCAGGCCGGCATTGAGGCGGCCAACAAGCAGGTTCCCGGATTTCTCGGCCTGCATCTGGAAGGTCCGCACCTGGCAATCTCGAGAAAGGGTGCCCACGACCCGAATCTGATCAGGCCGATGCAGCAGGATGATTGCCAACAACTGATTGCAGCGCGATCCCAATTGCCCGGCCTGATGGTGACCGTGGCGCCTGAATCGGTGAACAATTCCCAGATTGCCCAACTGACCGACGCCGGCATTATCGTCAGCCTGGGTCACACCGACGCAAGTTTTGAACAGGCCGGTCAGGCGAGACAGGCGGGGGCGTCCTGCATCACCCATCTGTACAACGCCATGAGCCCGATATCCCATCGGCAGCCGGGCATGGTCGGTGCAGCTTTGGCCCCCCTGGGCTTCCATTGTGGCCTGATTGCCGACGGTTATCATGTCGACCCTGCCGTCATTTCCATATCGCTGGCGGCAAAGAATGACGCCGCGGATATATTTCTGGTGTCCGATGCCATGTCGACAATTGGCTCCGACCAGCGCCAGTTTGACCTGAATGGCCGCACCATCTTCCGCAGGGACGGGCGTTTGACGCTGGCCGATGGAACCCTTGCCGGGGCTGATCTCGAACTCAGTTCGGCGGTGCGCTATATGGTGGAAACCGTTGGGCTGGAGGTTCACGAAGCCCTGCGCATGGCCTCGCTCTATCCGGCACGCTGTTTGAACAACCCGAAAGTGTCGGGAACATTTGCCACCGGACAGGTGGCCAATATCATCCATCTGGGCGGCCAGTTGAAGGTTGAGCAAGTGTGGATGGCGGGCGAAGAAGTGCAGGTTGAGGCGTAAAGATACTCTGGGTGCGCGCTTTGCGCTTGCGCTCACGCTGTCGGGCTGGCGCCCTTCGCTCCGCGGGGGCGCGCCATCAGGCGCGGGCGGCTCTTCGCCGCCGCCGCCTGATACGGAGGGCGCGGAATGCGCTGGATTATCGCCGGGGGCATTGTGTGGGTTGATGTTCTGGCCTCGAGTTTTTGTTTGTTTTGCGCTCGCGCTGTCGGGCTTGCGCCCTTCGCTCCGCGGGGGCGGTCTTTCGACCGGGCGGCTCTTCGCCGCCTGATACGGCACCTTCGTCAATTGGCGCGCGACGCCGCCGACAAAAATCTTATCTCCACGCTCCCTGGCTCTGAACCATCCGTAGAAGACGGCGAAGAGCCGTCCGGGCCGGTCAGGCCCGCCCCCGCGGAGCGAAGGG
>JABABQ010000043.1 GCA_014238155.1 Rhizobiaceae bacterium | reverse complement strand
GCGGTTGTCGGCAGGAGCTGGCTTCGTCGTGGTGGTCTGTGGAGAAATCATGACCATGCCAGGCCTGCCAAGGGTCCCATCCTCAGAGAGCATCATGCTCAACGATGATGGCCTCATCGAAGGACTGTTCTAGGAATAAGGTGCCATTATGGGAAGTAAATCATGATCTGCAAAATCCTCGTACCAGTTCGCGGCGATGGCAAGGGAGATAATGTTCTTGCCCACGCGGCTGCGCTGGCTCGGCGGTTTGGTGCTCATGTCACAATCACCCATTGTCGTCCGCGGCCCGAAGACCTGATGCCGTTTGGCGTGCCGGTTCCGGCGTTTTTGAAAAAACAAATCCTTGAGCAGGCGTCCAGTGTAGCGGATATGGAAGCGGATGGACTTCAAGCAGAAGTGCAGGCGCTGGCCAAAACACTGGAGCTGGCAATGGCCGCCCCTTCTTCTGGAACATCGGCTACTGCTTCGTGGGTTGAAGAGGCGGGGCGTCAGGTGGATGTGATCAAGCGCCATGGCCGTCTTGCCGACATAATTTGCGTTGCACAGCCCGATGTGGATCGCAATCTTGGAGCCAATACCCTTAAGGCCGCATTGTTTAACACCGGACGACCGGTCATGATGTGCCCGTCCACAGATACCGTAATCGATGACCTTGGGGCCAATCTGGCAATCGCCTGGAATGGTTCCGTTGAGGCCTCAAAAGCGGTGGCAATGTCTTTGCCGTTAATTGAGCAGGCTGATACGGTGACCGTGCTGACGTCGGGCGGCGAGGTGAACGGAGCCACTACCGATGATCTGATCAACTATTTGAGCATGCGGGGCGTCAACTCATCCGTCCAGCGAATTGAGCCGAGCGGTACCGTTGGCAAAGATTTGCTGGCGAATTCAAAAAGCATCGGCGCCGACACATTGATCATGGGCGCATATGGCGACAGCCACGAAACTGAAACGCTGTTTGGAGGGAATACTCAGGCGGTGGTCGATACGGCCAAAATGCCCGTGGTTTTTGTCCATTAGTCAGCAAACCTACTGCTTTGTCGGAGCAAAGCACACATGAAGAGAATAATTGAACACCGCAATCTGCGGCAAGATATTCAAGTTTAACAGGGCAGTCACAGGTGTGATTGCAGAGCCAAACCGGAGGAAACCAAAATGGCGATATCGAAGAAACTAATCATGAGCTTGGTCGGAGGGGCCGTACTTGTTGCAACAACAGCCGGTTCTGCTGTGATGACAGCTGCACTGGCATTTGAACCCAATAAGCCAGTGGACTTCATTATCATGGCGGGTAAGGGCGGTGGTGCCGACAAGATGGCCCGTTTGATGCAAGCGATTATCGAAAAAGAAAAACTGTCTCCCCGACCGCTTGTTCCAACCAACAAGTCTGGTGGTTCCGGTGCTGAAGCACTGGTTGCAGCCAAGGGCGCAAACGACCCCGATCATACAATCATGGTAACGCTGAACTCGTTCTTCACGACACCTCTGCGTCAGCCAGGCCTGAATGTTGACATCATGGAATTTGCCCCGGTCGGCCGCATGGCTGAAGACACATTTCTGCTCTGGGTGCACAAGGATTCAGGTATTAAGACTTTTGAGGAATATCTCACCAAAGCCAAAGCTGATGGAAATAAATGGGTGATGGGCGGAACCGGAAAAAATTCCGAGGACAACATCATTACCGATTACCTCAACGGTACCTATGGTCTGAACATGAAGTACATCCCCTACAAGGGCGGTGGTGCTGTGGCCAAACAGGTTGCAGGTAAACAGTTGAACTCATCGGTCAACAATCCCTCAGAAGCTCTCGGTTTTTATGAGTCCGGGGACATGGTGCCGCTGGTTGCCTTTACCGACGCGCGTCTGCCGATGTTCCCTGATGTCCCAACGCTGAAGGAAAAAGGCGGAGATTTCTCCTACTTTATGCAGCGAGCGGTTGTTGGTGCGCCGGGAATGTCTGCTGATGCAGCGGCCTATTATTCCAGCCTGTTTGACAAAGTCTACAAGTCTGCCGATTGGCAGAAATACAAAAAAGACAAGTCTTTGATGGGCGACTACATGGCTGGGGCTGACCTGAAAGCCTATTGGGGCGTACAGCGTGACCGTCATCAGAAAATCCTGAAAGCTTCTGGCGCAATCAAATAAGTCAATATTTGGTGGGCGGGCCAAATCCGCCCACCAAACTCAACAGGTCGAATTACGCTGCCCCGCCTGATCGTGAAGATCGGGTGAGCGGGAGCTGCTGAATAAAAAAACGGGATTACTAAAAGCCAAAAGGTTTGTTTGATAATCCAAATACCGGGAGTGCTGGAACCATGCGCAGAGCGGAAATTGTGACTGCCATCATACTTGGACTCTGTTGCCTTGGTTTGATGTGGAAAAGCGGCGAAGCCCCTGCCTGGAACCCTGACATCGCCCGGTTCGACAACATCTGGATGATCGAGGGTGAAGGTCCCGGCAGTGGAGCATGGCCGTTCTGGCTATCCCTCATTATGTTGCTCTGCTGCATCTGGATCGGTGTAAACTGGTACCGGCGCACATCGCCGAATTCCGTTTCTGAGGAACTATTTCTCGATGCATACGGCAGGAAAATGCTACTTCAGGTTGGTGGCGGCCTGTTTGGATTTTTGATTGCCATCTATTTCACCGGTTTTTACGGCGGCATGTTGCTGTTCCTGATCTATTACATCCGGTTTTTAGGACGTCATTCATGGAAACAGACTTTGTCAATTTCCATCCTGATGCCCGTCATCAGCTTTTTCTTCTTCGACATCGCCATGCGCATTGTACTGCCCAAGGGATATCTGGAGCCGCTGTTCATCCCGCTTTACGACATCTTCCTTTGAACAAGGTTGGCTCGGCACTCAGATTCGAACGGAATTTATTATGGACGTTTTAGCTTCTCTGTTTGGTGGTATCGCGGTTGCGCTGGAACCGGTCAATCTTGGACTGGCAATAATTGGTGTGGTCGTCGGTCTTTTCGTCGGCGCAATGCCCGGCCTTGGATCTGTCAACGGTGTGGCAATTCTGCTGCCCTTCACTTTCGTCATACAAAGCTATACCGGTGGGGCGACCTCACCGATGATCTTTTTAGCGGCAATCTATTACGGAGCCATGTATGGCGGCGCCATATCATCGATCACGCTAGGGATTCCTGGTGCGTCGACGGCAGTTGCAACAACATTTGACGGTCGACCTCTGGCGATTGCCGGCAAGGCCCACGTGGCGCTGGTCATTGCAGCGCTTGCCTCGTTTGTTGGCGGTACCATTTCCAATATCCTGTTTACAGCCTTTGCACCGGCATTGGCCTCAATTGCACTCGATTTCGGCGATCCGGAAGTGTTTGCGCTGATGTTGTTGGCCTTTGCCACCTTTGTCGGGTTGGGCGGCGATGATATTCCCAAGACTATCTTCTCGATCTGCATCGGTCTGGTACTGGCGACGGTTGGATTTGATATCGTGTCCGGCGAGCCGCGCTTGATCTTCTTTGACATTACCGGCTTTTCACACGGTATCCGCTTCCTGGTGCTGGCTATTGGCGTTTATGGCATTGGAGAAATGCTGTGGACCATTAATACGTCGCGCTATGGCAGCACCATGTCGAAAGTCGATGTGAGCACGCGCAGTATTTTGGCCGCATTTCGCGACTTTGCCGGTGCCTGGAGGGGTACCGCAATTGGTTCTGCTCTGGGCTTCTTTGTCGGCATTCTCCCTGCGGCGGGTGCGACACCGGGCTCTCTTATGTCCTATGGCGTTGCCAAGCTTACAAGCCGCAATCCTGAGCAATTCGGCAAAGGCGCACCAGACGGTGTTGCCGCTCCGGAAGCGGCCAACAATTCAGCTTCAACAGGCGCGATGCTGCCGATGATGACATTGGGTATTCCAGGCTCCCCCACCACCGCCGTCCTGCTTGCCGGAATGGTTATCTGGGGGCTGCAACCGGGACCATTATTGTTTACCAACCAACCCGATTTTGTCTGGCCACTGATTGGATCTTTCTACATTTCCAACATCGTCGCGGTGCTGGTCAATCTGGCCTTTATTCCAATATTTCTTTGGATGTTGCGCATGCCATTCACGATTCTGGCGCCGTTGATATTTGTCCTGTCGCTGGTCGGTACTTTCGCTGCATATCAAGATATGTTTGATGTCTGGCTGATGGTTATAGTCGGTGTGGCCGCTTTCTTTCTGCGGATACTGGACTATCCAGTGGCACCGGCTGTTCTGGCCATCGTGTTGGGACCGATTGCTGAACCAAAATTGCGCCAGTCCCTGTTGTTTTCCGACGGTGATTTCAGCATATTCATTACCCGTCCCATTGCCGGCCCGATTACGGTAATCGCTATTGTTCTGATCCTGTTGCCTTTGTTGAAATTTATTCGAGATAAAATACGGAGCGGACGCGCGGAGGCTTGATCATCGCCCACAATCGTGACGAGGAGGGACCCTGGTGCCCGGGGCTGAATTCCAGCATTCCCCGTGAAGTACTACCGCTTTCGACAATGTTTTGCCCCGAAAATGTGGAGACGGGTTTTGAGACCGCACATGAACTGAGTGACTTCAGCGGCATGTCACCTTTTGATATTGTGGTTTTTCGACCGGAGCGACTGATCATCCATGGTCTGCTGATCCGGGTGACCATTACTCTGTCGGTGCCGGATGGCCCGGACTACGAAGAATTAGGCATAAATCTTCGCGGCATGGTTGGTCGTCTTTATGACGGATATGTCGAGCCGGAACTGGACAATCTGAGGGCGATTTTTGAGACGGTTCGGAAAAACGCGACACAAGAAATTGAGCTCAGACTGTCGAAACTGCGCCGCTCGGGGACTAAGCCGTCGCCATCACCAAAACCAAATATTATAAGCCGTGTCTTTGCGGGAATCGCTGGGGCAAAGCCGGATAAATCCTTCACACTCGAACAACTGCTGGCAGAGTTGGAAGGCGATGTACAAGAAGCCGAAACCGAGTTTGAATACATATGCCGTAAATCTTTGGTGACGGTTGTAAACAGCATTATAGGTCATCGCGGGCGTTTGGTTGGTGATGATGCAACCATTGTACAGATGGCTACCGGGCTGGTGCTCAATGATTGGGCCAGCCTGCAACTGGGTGAAGCTGTTGCACCGCTGTTTGAAAAAGGGGCAAGGGCGGAGGGGTACCGCTTTCTACCTAGTCAGGAAAAACCTTTCATTATGAATGTGAAGGGTGCATCAGCCGCCGGCAAAAGCACAATCCGTCCCAAACAGAGAGCATTGGCCGAGCGGCTGGGGATTGCCTGGGAAGACTTCGCTTTGGTCAGCCCCGATTATTGGCGAAAATTTCTGCTGAACTATGAATCGCTGGGCGAACACCGCAAATATGGTGCCATGCTGACGGGGCATGAACTGGCGCTTATTGACCGCAAGCTCGATCGCCAGATGGCACGGCGAGCGGAAGCCGGTACGATACCTCATTTGCTGATTGATCGTTTCCGTTTCGATAGTTTCAGTGTGGGGAACGATCAGTCCAGCCAATTGTTGACCCGATTTGGTGACACGGTATTCATGTTTTACGTGATCACGCCACCGGAAGCGACTGTGGAGCGTGCCTATTACAGGGGATTAACTACGGGGCGTTACAAGGCGGTCGATGATTTGCTGGACCATAATATTGAAGCATATACCGGAATGCCGGCGCTGTTTTTTTCATGGGCCTCTTCAGCAAAAAAAGTTCATCATGAGTTTCTTGATAACGGTGTCGAGCAGGGCAATTTGCCGAGAACGGTTGCCTTTGGCTGGAATGATAGCTTGACCATTTTGGACGTGTCAAAATTGCTCGATATTGAACGCTACAAGAAAATAGATGTCGAAGCGTTATTTCCAGAACAGGTTTATCTGGATTCGGCTGAATCTGCGGAGGACAACCTTCAGTTCCTGCTGCAATGTGCCAGATCAATGCCTGAACTGCGTTTTGCTGATCAGCAATCCGGCAGGCTATACGGGGTGATGATAGACGGTGAATGGGTAATGCGAGATGCAGATTATGTTCACGGCGCGAGCTTTGGCGATGATGCTCTGATCGGTTTGAAAGCTCTGGGCTGGCAGGCAACAAATCTTGGGCAAGCGCCTGACTCAGCTGACAATCTTCACCCGGGTGCGTCAGACTGCAATACCCTGGGAAACTGGGGAAGTGTTGTTGACCCAACATGACCCAAGCGTAGTTTATAACGCACCGCTAATTCAGGATTGACCTGCATCAATGCTGGTCGGTTGAATTGTAGACATGGTGGGGACAGCATTCGGAGACCAACAGGATGGCAGTCATCGTCAATCACCCCGATTTGTGGAAATCTGCGCTGCCAGCACCTGGCCGCGATGCGAATAAATATCATCGCGGCTATGTGGGTATATATGCTGCACCCCAATTAACCGGCGCAACACGGTTGGCGGCCTCTGCCTGCAGCCGTATCGGGGCTGGTCTGGTAAGTGTTGTGGCGCCAGCTAACGGCGATATATATCGGTGCAGCCTGCCAGCTGATATCATGGTTCAATCGACCGGACCGACCAAAATGGACGTCGGACTGGGCGGCAGCGGGGGTATTTCCCAACAACATCATGAAGAACTGCTGGCAGCAACGAACTTGAAGGCGCGGATATTTGATGCTGATGGTTTGCCGGCGCAGAATCTGTTTGCGCAGCTTGACATAAATTGCATTCTAACGCCGCATTTTGGCGAGTTTGAACGGATATTCGGAGCCATTGAAGCAGACCACATATCTGCAGCACAACGCGCCGCTGTAGTCTGCGGGGCGATTGTCGTGCTGAAGTCTGCCGATACGGTCATTGCAAGTCCGGATGGTCAACTGGTCTGCAACAACCACGCAAGCCCCTATCTGGCCAAGGCCGGTACCGGGGATGTTCTGGCCGGTTTGATTGCCGGCTTGGTGGCTCAGAATATGCCACATTTTCAAGCCTGTTGCGCGGCGGTATGGATCCATGGAGAGGCCGCCATTCAGATTGGCCCGGGACTTGTTGCCAGCGATATTGCTGACCGTATTCCTGGAATATTGGCAGACCTGCTGGCCTGAGGCGCTGGTTCAATGGGCCATCAATACTGGTATTTGTGCCTTTTGCAGAATGTCTCGCGTTGTACCGCCGAGCAACCATTCGCGCAGCCGGGAATGGCCATAGGCACCCATGATCAGAAGATCTGCATTTATGTCGATCGCATGTTCCAGCAAAACGTCCCCAACGTCTCGACGTCCTCCGGGAAGCCGATCCACGGAAACTTTAAGACCCTGACGCGCCAGATAGGTTGCAAGATCATCACCGGGATTGGGACCGTGCGCATATTCATCTGGATCAACCAGCACCACATGTGCCTCGGCCTCACCTTCGATCCAGCGCAAACTTTCGTGGACCGCCTTGGCCGCCTGCGGTTCACCGTTCCAGGCGATCATGATGGTCTTGACCGTTGGAAGTGAGACAGCGTCTGGTCCAAGGACAAGAATTGGCGTTCCTGTTTCCATAAGTGCGCCGTTGAAGGCCCGGGTGATCACATCATTTTTCAAGACGCTCTGATTGGCAAACAAAGTGGCATCACAAAACATTGCGTGACGCAGGAATGTCTGCTCAATCAGGGCAGGATCCCGACACTCAAGCGTGATGGTTGCTGAGACATCTTCAGCAGCCACCAGCGCCTCTATCTCGGTTACCCTCGCCTTGCCGGCCTCGATCATTTCACTGTTGGTTTCGCTGTAATAAAAGTCGGGAACACCAGGGGCCGCTGTCATCGGTACAATGCGGACAACCCCAAGCACGACAATATTGAGATGCGCTCCCGCATGTCGGGCGATATTGATCAATTGTTTGAGGTCACCAAGGTCTCCATCGACTTCATGGATGGCAAGCAGAGTTTTCATAATCGATCTTCCTTTCGCGGTGAAAATTCAATAATCGTCTGATCAGCGTAAAACAAAGCTGGTGCAATTTGGTTGAGGCAGATCAATTGCAATGGCTCTAATTGGAAAACACGATGGGTACGGTCAAATGATCCAATAAACCGGACGTTGCTGCACCGATTACAAAGTCATAGAAACGTGAATGGTCGTCTGTTGAGATTTGTGAACACATTATCGCGGGCATCAAGCGCCGCCGCTTTGAGCGAAATCAACAAGTTGCAATTTATTTAACCGACCACTCAGGAACGATATCACCCGTTTCAATCGCCTCAAACAGCCTGCCAGAGGTTTGGATAGCAGCGCACTATGCCGAAACTGTCGACCTCAAGGTCCGCCTGATAATCATTTAAGGGTGATATGTAGGTAATCAGCTGATCCGAGCGGCGATGATAGATCTGGGGCAGCGGTTTGAATGTCCAATCGCCTATATCCAGCCAAACGGCAGTGATTTCGGCCTTTTCTCCCGGTCGCAGGTTGAGTCTCTTAATGGCATTTGTATTTGTGGCTGGTGTAAACCCAAGGTCAACATCGACAAGACCATCCACACCGATGATGGGTGCGCCGCTCAACTGCCAACCATGTCTGGTGGTTCTTTCCAGGTCGATATTGAGTTCCCTGGATCCGTTCCAACCGTTCACCCGCGCCGCCAAACTGTTCCAGTCGGGGTCACACCATATTTGGTAGTCGAGCCGGACGATTTCGAATTGATGCCTGAATATGGCCGTTCCAGAAAGTTGCCACCCATCTGGCTGGCGAGAAAATAGGCATGTATCCACGCCTTCGGTATCGAGACAGCGCCAAAGAATTTGATGGGATGTTTCGGTGTTAATTGCTAGCTCGGTGCGCTTGATCATGTCGTTAAAATAGCACGCGCGCGCGCCAATGAAATTGGTATTTTATCGGCACCGGTCAGTCGATGCTCAACCATGACTGGAGAAGACGGCCTGGCATCATGGGCAAAGGCGCTGCTTCGCACCGGCGCACCAAAATCAGTTGTTGGTAAATGTTCTAATACCCATGTTCAGGATTTACCAGATTGGAAAGCGGGCGTCCGGTAATGAAATTATCCATATTGTTGCAAAACATCTCGAACGACGCCATTTCCCAACCGTCAAACACACTCGAACAATGGGGTGATATCAGTATATTTTCGGCCTCCCAAAGCGGATGGGTTGAAGGCAGAGGTTCGATTTCAAACACGTCGAGGATTGCTCCCCCGAGCTTGTGGCTGGCGAGTGCACTGACCAGTGCATCGCTATTGACGACACTGCCTCTGGACACATCGGCGAGAACCACCCCATTTCGCATTTGCTCAAATGCCGAACCATCAACCAACCCACGTGTAGAATTGAGCAGCGGTACGCAAACGGCAATATAGTCTGCGCGATGCCAGAGCGCGCTCAGATCACCAGCTGTGAAAACCTCATCGACATAGTCGGTGGTTTTGGGCCGCGCTCTTGTCCCAATGACATTCATGCCAAATGCTTTGGCCCGCTGCGCAAGCGCACAACCGGTTTGCCCCAGTCCAATGATCAGCAAGGTTTTGCCCGATAAAGGAACCATATGGCGGTCAGGCTGCCAGTTCCGAGCGATTTTATCTCGTTGCAAACCCGCAACATCAAGGGTGAAATGCAAAAAACCACCAAGCATGAATTCTGCCATCATCGAAGCCGCAACGCCGGCCGCGTTGGTCACATTTACCTGATCTGAGTTCCAGTTTTTCAGATGATCAACGCCGGAACCGCCGATTGAAATCCACTTGGGTGCAAATTCACCCAAAAGCGCATCTCTTGGAAATCTGTCGCTGCCGGCGAAACGGATGCCATAATAAACATCCGGGCGGAATGATTCCAGCATTGAAGGCAAATCCAGATAAGTCGAACACCCTAAAGCTTCGATTGTGGGATGACGCTCACTCAGACGTGCCAGCATCGGTGCAGGTTCAGCGGTGTGAATAATAACTTTTGGAGAAAGGTGATTGTTCATAGTGCTTCATCTCTCACCGGTGCAGTGACCAACCGCGCAAGGTTCGAAAATTTTCCATCCTTTGTGAGCAGGACCGAGCAGGCATCGACGATGCTTTGCGCCCGTTCGGAACTGATTGCGATGCTGCTCAAAGTGAAAAACTTTTCCAGAATTTCTGTCTCACTCATAGGTGCTTCCGGTCCACCCCTTGCGTGAACATCACCGGAGCGCAGCAATTGCCCACTGGAGAGTTCTATCGTGACATCAGACCAGCGGCCTTCAGGAAAACGATCACTGTGTCGGGCATCTTCAATGATTGTGATGTGGTCAAGTAACCGAGCCGTGACGGGATCATCAAATGCAGTTTCGGTGATCTGCTCGACGCCAATGCTACCGTGCTGCAGCATTTTGGCAACGGCATAGCCGAGGCTGTATTGAGCCTTGGAGGTTGAGTCCGGGATGCCAGGAAAAAGCTGTGCCGCTTCATTGAAAGTGTGGACGGTCAGCGACTGGACATCTTCCACCAGAAAAGTGTTTTGCTTCATCAGCGCATACACAGCGTCGAGAGCGGCGTGAGCCCAGCGACAAACGGGGTATGGTTTTATGTAGTTCAATGGCAGTGTCCAGTTTTGCCCTATGTCGTTCCAATGGTGCTGAACATTTTCAGATTCGACCGTTGCAGCAGGTGCTCCCTCAAAGCCTTGCAGCGCCATCTGGCTGGACATGACGCCGATTAACGCTCCCATGCCCGATCCATCGTGCAACATTGTCGGCGTTGCGATCTCCCGCATCATCTGGCTGCGCGGCCCATGGTATTCTGCGATGCCAAAAGCCTGGCGTAATTGTTCCACCGTTGCGCCACCCAATCGGCAGCCCATGGCGGTAACTCCCAGCGTGTTCCATGCTCCGGACGTGTGGTAGTCGCTGACGGTTGCATGCAGCGCGAGGCCAGCGCGAGTGGCGACTTCGTAACCAATTACCATGCAGGCCAAAGCCTCCCGGCCAGACAGGTTGGGGTGGGCCGCTGCCAGAGCAAATAAGGAAGGCACCACCGCACAACCAATATGTCCCTTGGTTGGATTATACCCATCGTGAGCGTCGAGATTGTCAATTTGCGTGCCCCCGGCAAATGCTGCCCCCGCGACACTGACCATGCGGCCATCGAAGAACAGAGGTACAGCTCCACTGACCGGAGCTTGAAATAATTGCAGGGCGGTTTGTCGTGCAATTCTGGCTGCCGGCAGGTGAGTAGCCCCCGCCGCTACGCCGATTGTATCCAGCAGCAATCTGGAGGCCGCCGATAACACTTCTTCAGGGATCGATTGAGCTGATGTAAAGACGAAATCCGCAATCCTGGTAAAGTCACCCACGGCTATCACTCTCCTTGAATAACCGCCCAAACGGAACGTCGGAGCAGGGTATTGCAAGCATCTTCAGGGCTTGAAACATCATTGCCTGATTGGACGTGATAACGGGCAAGATCAGCTGCTCCTCAAGTTGAACAATTGTTTCGACGCTGCGCATTTCGGTGCAGGAGAGAACAAGTGCTTCGGGGTCGTTGGAAACTGCTTTGAGGCCTAGTTGATATACGTCTTTCGGGGTCAATTCTGCCTGACCATAATTTCCCAGATCATCCTCAACCCCAGCGGCCGAAACCACATCCACACCACTGTCGACCAGAAATTGAATTGCCGCCTTATTGATGTCTTTTGTATAGGGCGAGGCGAATGCGACACTTCGCGCGTTCAGAGCTTCAAGTGCAAAAATTAGCGACCCGGCGGCTGTCACGGTCTGGGCGCCGCTGATGGATTGAATCTTTTTGGCCAGTATTGAGTCAAACTCTGTTCCATGAGTCAAAGTGGCTGAGGTGCATCCGTACATGATCAGATCGGGTCTTGCCCCAACCAACAGGGACAGGGGCTCGTCCAGATCAGCTGCACCCAGACCTGCCATCTGTTTGGCATCGGGCACCTCAGCGACGTCATATCCACCCATGCGGGTGAAGTGAAATGAGACACCCGGCGGCCGCATCATGTTTAAATCGGATTCCAAGTTTACATTGGTGAAGGGAACCAGCACGCCGATGCGTGCAACTCCGCGTGAAGTTGGAGGACTGGTCATGTCAGATTCTCCTGAGCCCAGAATTCCAGTGTGGCTGCAGCCAGTTCCATCTTGTCTTGAGAAGCAATTGTAATTCGCAAACAGTTCGCCAGTCCATAGCCAGCCATGCCGCGGGCTACCAGACCAACTTGTCGCAATGCACGATCAGCAGATTGAGTAGATTCGATGTCGGAAAACTCGACAAGGATGAAATTGGTGTGGGAATCGCGGCAGGCGAGTCCACATTGCCTGACGTTTTCAATCAGTTTGCAGCGCAGGATTTCGGTTTGCCTGCAGGTTTCCCACATATAGTCTTGATCCGTGAGTGCGGCGGACGCCATGGCAGCGCTGATCTTGCTGATGCTGCTTGGTATAATCAATTTCCGCACCTGCTCAGCAGCGTCTTTTGGAAAGACGCCCCAGCCAACGCGCGCAGCCGCAAGGCCGTAAGCTTTCGACAATGTGCGCAAGATGATCGTGTCTCCCTGTTCTGCAAGATCAAACAGGGGGGCTTCATTTGCATCAGAAAATTCGCCATAGGCCTCATCGACCACCAGCATTACCGGCCCTGGCAGACTGGTTCTCAATCGGCGGATTTCTGAATTGGCCAGAATTGTCCCTGTCGGATTGCCAGGATTGGCGATAAAACAGAGACGGGTTTTTTCTGTGACCATCGCCAACATTGAATCGATCGAGACTTTATGATCAGGCTCGGCGCTTAGACAAAACGGGGCGGCAACCTTTTCGGCGGCGTTGCGAAATAGCGCGTAGCCAAATTCGCTGGTCAAAACCTCAGCATCCGGTCCCGCATAGGCCTGCGCAATGCTGGTGATCAGTTCCATTGACCCGGCGCCGCACAGGATTGTTGAAGGATCAATGTGGTGCAGATCAGCAATCACCCGTCTCAGTTCAGGATAGTCGGGATCAGGGTATTCCGCCGATGATTGATTGGCCAAATCTGCCGCTTCAAATGAACGTGGACTGGGTGGTCGCAAGCTCTCATTTTGAGCAAGCGACACCAATTTCACAGCATCAGGAACAGAAAAATCTGCCAGGGCATAAGGTGCCATGGCGGCGATGTGATCAACCGTCTTCATTGGGTTTCCAATCGTAGTCACTTTGGGCTGTTGCACTGCTTACCAGTTGCTCCTTGATGTCAGCTGAAACCGCCTGCCGACATCGTTGATGCGCAGGCCCGTATCCGCCGCCACCGGGGGTTTCGAAAATCAACGTTTGACCCGGCTCAATGCGAACTTCACCTTTGCCCGGCAGGTCAGGGCCGTCATCCAGCCGGATTCGACCGGGGGCGCCGGCCTTGCCCCCTTTGCAACCCCTGGCCGGATTTTTGATGCGCTCTACCGACAGGAAGACCAGAAAGGGTTGGTTATTGGCAGATTGTAATTCGATACGCTGACCCAGACCACCACGATACCGGCCAGCTCCACCACTGTCAGGACGCAACTGACGCGACTTGATCATAACCGGCACACTGGCTTCGGTTATTTCAACCTGACTGCCCCAGACGCCGCTTGGGAAAGCTGTTGCAGACAATCCGTCCTTGGTTGGTCGGGCTCCGGTGCCGCCATTATGCGCCGGCTCAAGTGCGAAAGCTTCACCACCAATTTGAGCAATTTCCGGGGCAGATCGCATCGGCAGATCATACATGCATGACGCTCCTTCCGCTGGAACCAGTTCGGGCAGCACCTGGCGCAGGCAGCCATAGACAAGATCCGGGGTCATCTGCCCCAGCGTATGGCGCATGGCGACAGGCGAGGGTGGTTGGGCATTGAGGATGCAGCCTTTTGGAGCCCGTACGATAAACGGATCCAGTGACCCAGCATTGTTGGGAATGTCTGATCCGATGATGCAGCGCAGGGCAAACACTGAATAGGCGGTTGCATAGTTGAGCGGCACGTTGATGCCCTTTTGCGAACATGGAGAAGTGCCGGTGAAATCAAGAATGATTTTGTGATCTTCAACGGTCAGGCAGGCAACGAGCTCGGCCTCTTTTTCATAACCGTCCACCAGCAACGTATTTGTCCAGCAGCCATTTGGAATTTCGGCAATTGCGTCAATCGTTCCACGACGCGACGTGTCGATAATGTAATCGGACAGTTCGCCGAGATCATCTATGGCAAACTCCTGCATCATTTCCACCAGTCGTCGACCGCCCGTTTCACAGCAGGCAATCAGTGCATAAATGTCACCTTCATTGGCGATCGGTTCACGCGAATTGGCTTTGACAATATCCAGCAATAACTGATTTATTTCACCGCGATCAAGCAGTTTGCAGGGAGGGACAAGCAGCCCTTCATCGAATATATCTGTCCCCTCCGGCCCCATGCCGAGGCCACCGAGATCCACCAGATGAGAGGTGCAGGAAGTGAAGCCAACCACCCGCGCATCATGGAATACCGGCATCAATAAGAGGAAGTCATTGAGGTGGCCGGACGCAATCCATGGATCATTGGTCAGGTAAATATCGCCTGGCTGCATTGTCTGAATTGGAAACAGATCACGCAGGCTTTTGACAGCTTCGGCCATGGTGTTGATGTGGCCGGGGGTGCCGGTCACCGCCTGTGCCATCATGCGACCTTGCACGTCAAATATTCCTGCAGATATATCTCCACATTCGCGTACGATGGGACTGAAGGCGGCTCTGATCAGTGCCTGCCCCTGTTCCTCAACCACCGCAAGAAGCCTGTTCCACATAACCTGCTGGCGCGTTTTGGAGAATAAATTCATTTCAGCCTCCTGTTTCATGCCGTTGCAATTGAATTGTATGATCGAGCAGGACTTTGGCGTGAAAATCCGAACTCACAAGCGTCGTCGTTTGTGGTTCGATAATCAGTGCAGGGCCGTTGATGGCGTCGCCCGGTTCAAGGCTGTTGCGCATGAAGACCGCAGCCTCGACATGTTCACCACTGAAGTCACAGACAATTGGCAGCCGCTCGCCGCCGGTTATGGATTTGGATTTGGATTTGGATTTTGACAGGGATGCGGTTTTTTCAATTGGGCGAGCAAGGGTTGAAACCGTCACCGACCAGTTCAGTATTTCAATACGCATGCCGGGAACAGAACGTGAGAATTGATGGCTGTATTCGACCTCAAATGCCCGGGTAAGCGCATCTCGGTGGGCATCCCGCAGATCTTTGTTGGGCAGCGCAATCTCAATTTCATGGCCTTGGCCATGATAACGCATGAAAGCCGACTTTTTGACGAGCAAATCTCCGGTTGGCGCAGCTTGTCGGACAGTATTGGTGGCCTCGTCGATCATAGTATCAAAAAATGAGTTTAGTTCCGCAACATCCAGGGCTTTGAGCAAACTGTAGCGGCTTTGAATGATCTCAAAGGAAATGGGTGCGAAGAGAAAGCCGACCGCTGAGCCGACACCCGGATTGAGCGGAACCAGGATGCGTTTGATGCCAGACCGGCGGGCGACGCGGGTGGCGTGAAGCGGGCCATTACCACCAAAGGCAATCATGGTACGTTCTGCCAGATCCTTGCCACCTTCAACGGCGTGAGTGCGTCCGGCGCTGGCCATGCTCTCATCAACGATCTCGCTGACGCCGGCGGCGCTTTGCGTGATGCTCAGGTCGAGCTTGCTGCCAAGGACAGCCAGTGCAGATTCTGCCGCGTTTCGATCAATCGACAGGCGTCCTTCTGCAAAGCGCCCCGGTTCAATATAGCCCAGTGCAATGTCGGCATCTGTTACCGTTGGATGATCGCCGCCTTTGCCAAATGCTGCCGGTCCGGGTTCGCTTCCGGCGGATTCCGGTCCTACGTTAATCCGGCCGAGGCGGTCGGCTGATGCAATTGATCCGCCACCGGCACCTATTTCTATCATCTCGATGACCGGAATGCGCACCGGCATGCCGCTGCCTTTGATGAATCGCTCTGCACGGGATATCTCGAACTTTCGAGACGTCTGGGGTTGGAACTGATCAATCAAACACAATTTTGCGGTTGTCCCCCCCATGTCAAAAGACAGGACCATATCCTCCCGTAACTGGCTGGCTATCTGTGCGGCCAGAAGGGCGCCGCCTGCCGGACCGGATTCCACTAATCGGATTGGGTGCTGTGCAGCAGTTTCCAGCGTGGTCATGCCACCACCGGACGTCATCATCAAAACCGGGCAGATCAATCCCTGATGCCGCAACTCATCCTGTAAGGAGTTGAGATATTGTGCCATCATTGGCTGAACATATGCGTTGGCGACGGTCGTGCACATGCGCTCAAACTCGCGTGCTTCGGGACTGACTTCGCTTGATATTGAAATTGTGAGATCCGGGCGCAATTCCAAAAGCGCCTGGCGGAGCAGTATTTCGTGACTCGAATTTGCGTAGGCATGCAATAGACAAATTGCGATGGCATTGGCCCCACAGTCGTCAATTTGCCCGATCAGGTGGGGGAGGGCGGTGAGATCCAGCGGACTGTAGACAGAGCCGTTCGCAAGCATCCGCTCTTCAATTGTAAAGCAACGGCTGCGCGGCACGAGAAGATCGGGCTTCGACAGATTGATGTCGTATTGGCTGTAGCGACGTTCGTAAGCGATCTCAAGAATATCGCGAAAACCCGCAGTGGTGATCACGGCAGTCCGTGCCCCACACCGTTCAATCAATGCATTGGTGGCAAGCGTGGTTCCGTGAACAAACCCAACAATGTCCGACAATTGAGCACCGCTATCCGTCAATACGCGGTTCACGCCTTCCAATGCACCGATGGTTGGATTTTGTGGCGTGGTAGGTGTTTTTGCTGATGCACAGACATTGAAATTCTCATCCACCAAAACGGTGTCGGTGAATGTACCGCCGATATCAACGGCGACGCGCGGAGAAGCTATAGGGGTCATCAAAAATACAGGTCTGGGAAACTTGGAATAATCCGCGCTGCTAATATCGCGGAGCTCAGCAGTGCTTAACGCCCGGGTTTGACCACCAGGTCACAGCCTGTCGCCCGCCGTCCCAAAGGTGCGATGTCGAATTGTATAAACATTGTCCGCCCTCCTGCCCGTCGGTTGTGTCCGGTCCCGACAGTGCGCAGATGCTGTACGCCTGTCAATTGGAAATCATATAACTTCGAATTTGGTTGGCTCAGGTTGCCCAAAAACTTGCGTCAGGCCCCGCGAATTTATTGATCAGGATCAAGGTGTCAGGTTTCAGCCGAGCCCATAGTTTGGCCAGTTCACAGATTGGTGGCTGTTGACGCCAAGCAGCAAGAAGGAGTGTTCCCGCATGGAAGCTTTGAAGATTAACGTTGAGGAATTCCGTCAACGGTTGATGGGGCGCAAGGATGAATTGCAAAAACTTCTGGTGAGTCTGGAAGACAAGCTGGATGACCCCAAAAGCCAGGATTTCAGTGAACATGCTACAGAAAGTGAATTTGACGAAGTCTATGAAACACAAGGGCGTGAAGGACTGAAGGAAATTGCTGCAATTGATGCCGCGCTGGACCGGTTGTCGAATGAAGAATTTGCCATTTGTGTGGCTTGTGGAAATCCGGTTTCCGCCGAGCGCCTTGATGCGGTTCCACACGCTGCTATGTGTCGAAACTGTATGAAATAGACAGTCATGCTTGTCTGACAGGTTCGAAAATCGATGTTGGTTGAAGCACAATTTGTGAAGACGTGATCACCCGGTTGCGCCGATGACCAGTCCTGATAAATTGCCTAAAAACAAAGGCGGGACTGAAAATTGAAAACACCCTGGCATCTTTGGGTCATTGGGATTGTCATGCTGTTATGGAACGGTATGGGTGCCATGGATTATGTTATGACCGTCAGTCGGAATGCTGACTATCTGGCACAATTCACCCCGGAAAGGCTGGCATTTCTCAATGCATTTCCGGCTTGGGCAAAAGGCCGCTGGGCTCTGGCTGTGTGGCTGTATGTCCTGGGTAGCATTTTTGTCTTAATGAGGTTTCGTCTGGCCGTATGGCTCCTTTCTGCCGGGTTCTTTTTCATGATTGTGACGACCATCCACAATCTGTTTCTTGCAGAAGTACCGGCGCAGGAGACGATGAGCGGTTTTGAAATCATTTTCACGTTGATTTTGTTTTCGCTGGCAATCCTGCAAATCGTCTATGCCCGGTATCTGGCTCGCATTGCTGTACTGGGTTGATTGTGACGTGATCACGACACCATAATCTGCATCCAAACGTTCAAAACCGGGTGTAGCTAGCGGCGAGCGGCGAGCCACAATCTCTGATTGGCCCGTAGAAGACGGCGAAGAGCCGTCCGGGCCGGTCAGGCCCGCCCCCGCGGAGCGGCGGCAAAGCCGCCTGCGCGAGCGCAAAACAAACCGAGCCGTTCCCACGCCCGCAATTCCATGCGTCTGGGTATTGTTTGTGCTCAATACAACGGACTCGTCGTATGGCAGGGTTCGGAGAGGATGCTTACAGGCACCAATCCTTAGTTAGATAGTGATGCCTGAAAGCACCCATTTCGGCTCTTTGGTTTGCGGACAGCTGACCGCGTTCCCTTATGGCGCAACCCAACCTGCTAAACGGAAGCACAGGAGGTTATGACTTTTAACTTCACCTTTCCGACAGATAGAGGTGGGTTTGAAACCACTTAACTGAGACTTAAGCAATTCACCGG
>JABABQ010000028.1 GCA_014238155.1 Rhizobiaceae bacterium | reverse complement strand
TCCAGAAAAATGAACCTTAAGCTCCCAGAGCCGGTTCATTTTTCTGGAAAGTATGATCATTCGTATATGTTCGCGCTAAAGCGATCCCGTCTCGAAGACGGGGGAGCTAACCCAAATAAGTGGAACTTAGAGCCGTTCACGTTTAAATGTCAGCTTGTCTGACAGAGCATCCAATTGATCCAAATTTTTGTAATCAATGGTAACTCTTCCTTTGCCGCTTGATTTATGACTGATTGAAACTTTCAGGCCAAGTGCGTCAGCCAGCCGGTTTTCCAACGCCATCGTATCTGCATCTTTGGCTGATTTTCCAGACTCGGCACCTCCCGATATTGATGAATGCGCTTTTTGAGCCGCCAATTGTTCAACCTGCCGGACTGACAATCCTTCCTCCACAATCCGATTGGCGAGAGCTTCTGGTGAATCCATGGGAATCAAGGCGCGGGCATGACCGGCTGATAGCGTTCCTGCCGACAGCATGGACTGAACTGAAGTCGGCAAATTCAACAGCCGTAATGTGTTAGCGACATGGCTGCGACTCTTACCAATTACCTTGCCGAGATCGGCCTGTATGTAATCATGTTCATCCATAAGTTGACGATAGCCCAAGGCCTCTTCAACCGGATCAAGATCGGCCCGCTGAACATTCTCGATAATTGCCAGTTCCAGGGCCTGACGATCATCGACTTCCCGCAACAGGATCGGAACGTTGTGAATTCCGGCCCGTTGGGCCGCTCGCCAGCGGCGCTCACCTGCGATGATCTCATAATCAATAGCGTTATTCGAATCCTGGCTCGGGCGCGCAGAGCGCACCAAAATTGGCTGGATCACACCATGCTCAGCGATCGACCTGGAAAGTTCCTCCAGATCCTCTTCTGTAAAATTACGACGCGGATTATTTGGATTGGCCCTTATGGACTCGATCGGCACTACCCTGTCGGTCGCAATCTTTGCCTCTGAAGTTTCCTGCGCTTCAGCCGCATCTGTAGCTATCGGCTTGTCCATTTCTCCAATCAGTGCGGCCAGGCCTCTGCCCAGTCTTTGCTTTGAAGGTTCATCAGCCATGATCGTTTCCGCCTTTATCAGCTATGATCCGCATCACTCAGTCAACGCAGATTGCAATTGTTTTTCCCGCTGGATCAATTCTGAAGCCAGCTGCAAATAGGCCTGGCTTCCTGCACATTTAATATCATACAGCAAAACAGGTTTGCCAAAGGAGGGAGCTTCGGATATCCGCACATTTCTGGGTATCGTTGTCTCGTAGACGAGATTACCCAAAGTTTCTCGAACATCTTGAATAACCTGTCCTGACAGATTGTTGCGCTTGTCCACCATGGTCATCACCACACCCTGAATCGACAGTCTCAAATTGATGGTCGATCTGACCTGCTCAACGGTCTGCAGCAACTGACTTAGGCCTTCAAGAGCAAAGAACTCAGCCTGCAGGGGAACCAAAATGGAATCCGCAGCCGCCAACGAATTCAGCGTCAGTAAATTCAGCGAGGGCGGACAGTCGATCAGGATATAGGTAAAGTCTGGTGACCGGCCGAGATGTCCGGCAATCGCCTTCTTCAACCTGTAGGGTCGGTCAGACTGCGACGCAATTTCCATTTCAACACCCAAAAGGTCCAGTGTTGCCGGAGCAATGCTAAGTCTTGGAACTGCGGTTTTTTGAACCACCTCGATCAAACTCTTTGTGCCCATCAACAGATCGTAGGTTGAAGCGTCGCGTTCATCGCGCCCAATACCCAAACCCGTACTGGCATTACCCTGGGGATCCAAATCGATCAGCAAAACCTCCTCACCAATCGCCGCCAATGCCGTTGCCAGATTGATGGCAGTTGTGGTCTTTCCCACCCCACCCTTCTGGTTGGCAAGTGCGATCGTTCTGGGTCGGATATCGCGATTTATGCTCATTAAATGATCCGCATCACGGCGTTATTCTGCATCGGCACAGTCCTAAACGCTGACAGCAAAAATGATAGTCTCATCGTGCGCGTAATGCAGATATTTTTAGGATCACTGATGCGTCTTCCAACTGGCTGTCTGACTGACCAATGTCAAACTCCCAATGTTGTTGGGCATGTTTAATTTCCTCGCCATGACCACGACCCTTGGGAAACACGCCAACAGATCCAGAAGACAGGAAATCTTTCGTTAAGGTTAACAAATCATTAAGCGGTGCAAGAGCACGTGCCGTAACCACATCTGGCAGAGGAAGTTGTGGCAGGGCATTTTCAATGCGATCATTGACCACTTCAACATGCACTCCGGCCGCCCGTAGATCAGTTTTTCTGATAACCGCATTCATAAAGGCGCATTTTTTGCCATTGCTCTCAACCAAATATATTCTCCCGGCTCCTTTTTCAGCCATCATAATGGCGATAACCAGACCCGGAAATCCAGCGCCACTTCCAATATCGACAACGATTTCAGCATCATCCATCGCTCCATAAATTTGCAGACTGTCGAGAATGTGTCGTTGCCAGATTTGATCGACCGTGGACGATGCAATCAAGTTTATGCGGGCTTGCCACTGAATCAGAAGATCATGAAAATCTGTGAGTCGTTGTTGTGTTTCACGTGAAACACTGTTGACATCCATTATCAACGCACGGCCCTTTTTTGGTTATGTGCACTATTTTTGCTTCGTGCTTCCTGTTTTTTCAGATGGGCCAGGATCAGTGTCAATCCGGCCGGTGTAATTCCATCAATGCGACCTGCCTGACCAATTGAGGCGGGCTTTACCAACTTCAATTTGTGCTTCAATTCATTAGACAGACCAGACAGTTTATCATAATCAAAATCTTCGGGTATGACCCGAGATTCATCCCGCGCTATAACATCGATGTCTGCCTGTTGGCGTTCCATATACACCGCATATCCAGCGTCAATCTCGATTTGTTTGGCGTCCAGCTCATTAATTGACTCCAGTTCCGGCCAAATTCGCTTAATATCCTCAAATCCAATTTCGGAATAGCTCATCAGTTCAAAAGCCGAGCGCCGAACCCCGTCCATGGTGATTGAAAATCCATGTTTTCTGGCCTCATTTGGCGTCATCGACAAGGATTCACACAGCGCACGCCCCAGTTTCAATCTGCTGTCCTTGTTCACGAATTGCGCTTCGCGCTGCTGCCCCACACATCCAATCTTGAGTCCAATCGGCGTCAAACGCTGATCTGCATTGTCGGCGCGCAAACTCAGCCGATATTCTGCCCGTGAGGTAAACATGCGATACGGTTCAGACACGCCTCTGGTAACCAAATCGTCGATCATAACGCCAATATAGGACTGGGTTCGACTGAAGGTTATTTCCTGTCCTCGACCCGCAAACGACGCTGCATTGAGGCCTGCTACCAGACCTTGCGCGCCGGCTTCTTCATATCCCGTGGTTCCGTTGATTTGTCCGGCCAGAAACAATCCACTCAACACATGGGTCTGCAAGGTCGGTTTCAAACTGCGCGGGTCCACATAATCATATTCAATGGCATAGCCAGGCTGCAGAATCTCTGCCCGCTCCAGGCCGGCAATGGTAGATATGAATTCTTTTTGCACTTCTTCAGGCAAAGACGTCGAAATTCCATTGGGATAGATCGTATGATCTTCCAGGCCTTCCGGCTCCAGAAATATCTGGTGGCCGTCTCGCTCCCCGAACTTTACGATCTTGTCTTCAATAGATGGGCAATAACGTGGTCCGATCCCCTCAATCTGACCAGAATACATGGCGGATCTGTGTACATTTTGTCTGATTATCTCATGCGTACGACTGTTGGTTCGGGTTATGCCACATTCAATCTGCGGGATTTTGATTTTGTCAGTCAGCGTTGAAAATGGTACGGGAGGGTCGTCCGCCGCCTGCATTTCCAACTGATCCCAGTCAATCGAGCGTCCATCCAGACGTGCCGGTGTTCCAGTTTTCAAACGCCCCAGCGGCAATTTCAAAGATTCCAGGGATTCCGCCATGGAGACAGCCGGCTTCTCTCCCATCCGACCAGCTGGTATCGTTTTTTCGCCAATATGGATCAGTCCGCGCAAAAAGGTGCCGGTTGTGAGTACGACAGCCGGCGCTTTAATCAATCGCCCACATGCCAGCATCAGCCCTTCAATTTCGCCATCAGCATGAAGTAGTCGGGCAGCTTCACCTTCAACAATGCTCAGATTTGCATGCTCGGCCAATATTGACTGCATGGCGGCCAGATAGAGACTTCGGTCAGCCTGCGTGCGGGGACCGTGCACCGCTGGTCCTTTTCGTCGATTGAGCATGCGAAACTGAATGCCCGAGGCATCTGCCACCTGCCCCATCAGGCCGTCCAAAGCATCGATCTCACGAACAAGATGGCCTTTTCCAAGTCCACCAATGGCCGGATTACAGGAGAGAATACCAATTGTTTCTCGACTCAGCGTTACCAATGCTGTGCGAGCACCCATTCGTGCCGACGCTGAAGCCGCTTCAGTGCCTGCATGGCCACCACCAACGACAACAACATCGAAGTTCAGCTCGTCCATTCTGTCCAGCCATTCCGCTTAAGGGTTGAGGTTCGTATAAGGTCTGTAATCGAAGTGGTCAAAAGATTCGTTTCACGTGAAACAATCGCAAACCGGGTCATATTGAGAACACTGCCAAATGTTTCACGTGAATCATGAAATCGCTATTTTCCCACACAAAACTCAGAAAAAATGACATCCAGCAGATCTTCAACATCCACGCGGCCGGTGATTCTGCCTAAATGGTCGGCAGCACGGCGTAAATGCTCAGAACGGATCTCAATATCTGCACCGTTGGTAGTTCCCAGTCTGAGACAGTCCTGGCAATTTTCCAAGGCCTGGCGATGCCTTAGTCGCGTTACAACCGGGTTTTCACCCAGTTTGGAAACAGGCTTGAGTCTGTGATGCAGAAATTCCATCAGCGATTCCAGACCATCGTCATCAACTGTATTCATGGTTAATCCATCATTAACCGGTCCGGCATGGGCCAAATCTGATTTCGACCAAATCAGAACCGCCCCTTCTGGCGGTAAAGAGTCCGATGGTTCTCCCGGCGTTTGAAGCCAAAGCACAAGATCCGCTTTGTTGGCCGCTAAAGTCGCTCTGCGCATACCTTCCTGCTCTACTAAGTCGTCACTTCGGCGCATGCCAGCGGTGTCTGTGACAATGACCTTAATGCCATCAAGGTCGAGATTAACGTCGATTGCATCTCGGGTTGTTCCGGCAACGGGTGTTACGATCGCCACATCCCGCCTTGCCAGAGCATTTAGCAGGCTGGATTTACCGGCATTTGGAGGCCCGCTTAAGACAATCCTGTAGCCGCCGCGGACAATTTCGCCATGACGGTCATCATCCAGATGCCGCTCAATCGCTGCTGCTAATTCAGACATCATCGCCCAGACCTGGTCGCTGACACCACCAGGCACATCTTCTTCGTCTGAAAAATCCAGTTCCGCCTCTATCAGTGCCCGACTGCGGATCAAATCCTTACGCCAACCTTCATAGAGTGCACGCAATTGGCCGCCTGATTGGCGCAGGGCAAGAATCCGCTGCGCATCGGTCTCAGCAGCAATGAGATCAGACAATCCCTCGATTTCTGTAAGATCCAACTTGCCATTTTCAAAAGCCCGCCGAGAAAATTCCCCGGATTCTGCAATTCGGCAGTCGCTAAATCCAGCAAGTACTTCAAACAGCTTGTTAACGACCGATCGACTTCCATGACATTGGAACTCAACAACATCTTCGCCGGTAAAACTGGTCGGACCAGGAAATACCAGCACCAAAGCACGGTCAATCAGAGCCTTTGAGGTCGGATCGACCAAGTTTAACAATTTGCCGTGGCGGGCAGGGGGCAATTCGCCCACGATACTCCCAGCAATATCAAATGCCAGGGAGCCGGACAGGCGAATTATTGCCACACCGCTTGGCAGGGATCCGCTGGACAATGCAAAAATCGTATCTGCCAAGGCTTTGACCTCAAATAATTGATGCGGAGCCGAATCAATACAGATCGATCAAGGCATCAGGTGTTCATCGAATCGAAAAACTCTGCATTATTTTTAGTCTGTTTGAGCTTGTCGATCAGGAATTCTATTGCATCCGTATTGCCCATTGATGACAAGATCCGGCGCAGAACAAATATCTTTTGCAAATCGGATTTTTCGATCAGCAGGTCTTCCTTACGTGTTCCGGATTTCAGGATATCCATCGCCGGATAGGTACGTTTATCAGCAACCTTGCGATCCAATACAATTTCAGAGTTACCCGTTCCCTTGAATTCTTCGAAGATGACCTCGTCCATGCGGCTACCCGTATCAATCAGGGCAGTCGCAATGATGGTCAGTGATCCACCTTCTTCGATATTTCTGGCTGCACCAAAGAACCGTTTGGGACGTTGCAGAGCATTGGCATCCACACCACCCGTCAGCACCTTGCCAGAAGATGGCACTGTGGTGTTATAGGCACGACCCAAACGGGTGATAGAATCCAGCAGGATCACAACGTCACGTCCATGTTCGGCCAGGCGTTTTGCCTTCTCAATGACCATTTCGGCGACTTGGACGTGGCGTGTTGCCGGTTCGTCGAAAGTCGAGGAAATAACTTCACCTTTCACCGAGCGTTGCATATCGGTCACTTCTTCCGGTCGCTCGTCAATCAGTAGAACAAGCAGATAGGCTTCTGGATGATTGGTGGCGATAGAATGTGCCACATTCTGCAGCAGTACGGTCTTACCCGTCCGTGGAGGGGCAACAATCAACCCACGCTGTCCTTTACCCAAAGGTGCCACCAAATCAATCACACGGGCCGACAAGTCCTTGGCTTCCGGATCATCGATCTCCATATGGAAACGTTCTTCGGGATAAAGCGGGGTCAGGTTATCAAAATGAACCTTGTGTTTGATTTTTTCAGGATCATCAAAATTGACGCTGTTGACTTTCAACAGGGCAAAATAGCGCTCACCTTCCTGGGGACTGCGAATGGGACCTTCCACGGTATCACCAGTACGCAGGGAAAACTTCCGCAATTGCGATGGTGACACATAAATATCATCCGGACCGGGCAGGTAATTGGCGCCGGGGGATCGCAGGAAGGCAAAACCATCCTGTAGCACTTCCACCACGCCTTGCCCGATAATCTCAATTTCCTGTTCAGCAAGGTTGGTCAGAATGGCAAACATCAATTCCTGCTTACGCAGTGTACTGGCATTTTCAACATTCATCGTCTCCGCAAAGGACAACAAATCCTTGGGAGACTTTTCTTTCAATTCCTGGAGCTTCATTTGTTCCATACTACAATCCAAATAACTAATGGGCAGGCGTTTACACCTGCAGGGGAAAACACCAGTCCGACTAGTCGGGAAGAGCAATCATCATTGAAAGGGCTTCATGCTAATAAGGCAGGACCCCGAATGGGGCGATAGCACAGCTGGTGAATTTGCAAATAGAGGCCTTGGGCCAAGACTGCAAGCAAAAAATGACAGACCGGCATTCGGCTAGAATGGTTTCACCACAACCATAATCACAATAATGATCATCAATACGGCTGGAACCTCATTGATCACCCGATAATACTTTTCGCTTTTTTGATTGCTATCGGTGGCGAAGGATCGGGCACATTTCACATACAGAAAATGCATAAATGTCATCAACACAACGCAAATCAACTTTATCATAAACCACGGATCAGCCCAGACATCATAGAGTGAAGCGATCCACAGCCCAAACAGCCAGGTCGCAATCATAGACGGCGTGGCAATTGCCTTAAGCAGACGACTTTCCATCACCTTAAAAGTTTCCGACTGAACCGATCCTATTTCAGCTCCACAGTGATAGACAAACAGCCTTGGCAGATAAAGCAAAGACGCCATCCAGGATATGACCGCAATAATGTGGAGAGCCTTAACCCATAAATCCATTGTTAACCCTCTAGGACCGAATTCCACGCACCCGAGCAACCATCTGCTGCACATGCGCAATATTTGTTTCTGGCGTGATGCCGTGCCCCAGATTAAAGATCAGAGGCCCGTTGGCCAGATTCGAAAGAATTGCATCCACACCTTCATCAAGCGCACGCCCACCGGCAATCAGGCGTTTTGGATCCAGATTGCCTTGAATCGGCGTCTGAGCCTGCAACTGCCGTGCAAACGACATAGGCAAGGTCCAATCCAACCCGATCATATCCACACCCGTTGCCGCAGCATACCCAGAGTAAAAAGCACCAATCCCTTTAGGGAAACCGATAATCTTAGCTTGCGGCCGTTCGATTTTCACCCGCTCGACGATCTGTCTTACCGGTTCAACACACCATTTTTCAAACTGATCCTCATCAAGAACAGATGCCCAGGAATCAAATATTTGGACAGCGTCCGCCCCGGCATCGATTTGACCAATCAGATATTGGGCTGACGCATCAACCAAAATATCCATCAAACCTTGAAATGCTTCGGGATAATTCAACGCAAACTGACGGGCGGGCCCCTGATCAGGTGTTCCGTGCCCGGCAATCATATAGGTTGCAACAGTCCAGGGAGCGCCACAGAAGCCCAATAGTGTGGTTTCATCGGGCAATTCCTCACGCAGCCGTTCAACGGTTTCCAGCACAGGTGCCAGATGCTCCATGACCCCTTCGGTTTCCAGTTCGGCAATGCGCATCTGGTCGACAGTTTCAACGATAGGTCCGCGACCTTCTTCAAACCGCACACCAACTTTGAGAGCATCTGGAATAACCAGAATATCAGAGAACAATATGGCTGCATCAAAACCAAAACGCCGTATTGGTTGTAGCGTTACTTCCACCGCGAGTTTGGGATTGTAACAAAGATCAAGAAAGCCACCCGCCTGTTTCCTTACCTTTTTATATTCCGGCAGATATCGGCCTGCCTGACGCATCATCCAGATTGGTGGGATTGTCAGGGTCTCCCCTGCTAAAACCCTTAACACCTTTCGTTGAGCACTGGCTGATTGCATTTCTGATCTGCTTTCCACAAAGCGTTTACCCAAAAGCTGTGATTAAACGCGTTTATTATTATTATTAGAGTCTGTGAATTAAGAGAATTTTAACCAATTCCCAAATCTCAAAACCCAGTTCGCCTTAAGCGCTATGTAGGTTATTGCATCGGTTCTGAAAAGAATTGCGGGGAAAAAACATTTATCACTTTTATTTCAAACTGTTGTACGAGGAGTTGAGATCAGAAAACCTGTGTAAATTTTTGAGATATGTGGGATGGGGTAAACCATCCCCAGTCTTGCCCACCTGTGAATTCCTGAGTATCTGCCGGTTTGTGTGGGGATGAATTTGTTGCCAATGGGGGCAAAATGGGTGCCTATCAATTTGGAGCTGATTTATTCACAGTCATCCACAACTGACAAAGCAGGAATTGACCGAATGGTGAAACGCTGGATTCAAAGGGCTCGGGAAAAGGTCAGCAAGAAAACTTTCTTTCATTTGCATCTCATTTCCGATTCTACCGGCGAAACGCTTAGCACGACCGGGCGGGCGGCGGCGGCCCAATATACCAATTGGCGGGCTGTCGAACATGTCACTCCTATGGTGCGCAGCGCAGAGAAACTGGAAAAAGCCTTAAATGGCGTTGATGCTACACCCGGCATTGTTCTGTACACCATGGTGGATCAGAAACTGGAAGCCATTTTGGTAAATCGATGCAAGGTTCTGGGGGTTCCTGCAGTCAATGTGCTGGACCCTGTAATCAAAGTATTTGACGGGTTTCTGGGAGATACGATGTCAGGGCGCGTCGGTGCGCAGCACGCCATGGATGAAGACTATTTTGATCGCCTGGAAGCAGTTCAGTTCGCGATGGCCCATGATGACGGTAATTTGCCTGACGACATCGAGGAAGCGGAAATCATTCTGATCGGCATCAGCCGAACTTCCAAAACTCCGACCAGCATCTATCTGGCACAACGTGGCATCAAAACAATCAATATTCCGTTGGTCCCAGGTGTTGACCTGCCCGCGGAAATAATTGCGGCAAAGCAACCATTGGTTGTGGCTCTGGTTGCATCAGCCGAACGCATTCTTCAGGTTCGCGAAAATCGCCTGCTGGCTTTTGACCGGGATCTGACAGGCGACATTTATGTCGACCGTGCGTCGATTCAGGAAGAGCTCGCCTTAACGCGACGCCTGTGCAAACAAAACAACTGGCCAATGATTGACGTATCCAAGCGATCAGTGGAAGAAACCGCAGCAGCCATTCTAGCGCTGCGGCGCAATCGAAAATAATCAACCTGGACGGTTTAGAATAGCAGATATGAGAGATTTAATTCTCGCTTCGGCGAGCCGCCATCGCGCCAAAATTCTGGATGATGCAGGCCTGTCCTTTGGGCAGATTGTGTCAGATCTTGATGAGCGTGCGATCGAAGCCCCCTTGGCGCAGGCTGATGTTTTGCCGGAAGATCGCGCCCTGATATTGGCAGAAGCAAAAGCCGTTGATGTGAGTGAACACCACACCGGAAATCTCGTCATTGGGTGCGATCAGATATTGTCATTTAAACAGGATGTGCTTCACAAATGTCGTAACATGGAGGAAGCCCGCAGGCGGCTGTTGCAATTATCAGGCAAAACTCACCATCTGCACTCAGCTGTTGTTCTGGTAGAAAACGGCCAAACGATCTGGCGACATGTCACCAATTGCGCCATGACCATGCGAAAATTGTCGCCAGGCTTTATCGGGCGGCATTTAAGCGATGTGGGCGAAGCGGCCCTTGGTAGCGTTGGCACTTATCAGATCGAAGGACGGGGTATTCAACTGTTTGACTCGATGGAAGGCGACATGTTTTCGATTATTGGTCTTCCGCTGCTGCCGCTGCTTGACCAGCTGAGGCAGTTGGAGGCAATTGATGGCTGATGTTAAACGCGCCTTTGTCACAGGTTGGCCGGTCGATCATTCCCGCTCACCGCTCATTCACAATTACTGGTTGAAGAAAAATGGCATTAGCGGCGAGTACTTAAAACGGCCGTGTGCACCCCAAGGCCTGCAACAATTTTTGTCTGATCTTGAAAGCGAGGGTTTTGTTGGTGGCAATGTTACGGTGCCGCACAAGGAAGCCGCTTTCGGTCTGATAGATCAACCTTGCCGCGCCGCCCGAGCCCTGCAGGCGGTCAACACGATCTGGCTTGGAGAGGGTGGATTGCGAGGCACCAATACCGATGGCTACGGTTTTTTGGCGAATCTTGATGACCGGCATCCGGGTTGGGATTGTGAAGACAACCGGGTCCGTGGCGCCCTTGTTCTGGGAGCAGGAGGCGCATCGAGGGCGGTGATTTACTCACTGGTTGAGCGAGGCTTTTCCAATGTCATCATCGCCAACCGCACTCTGGCCAGAGCGGAGGCGCTGGTTGAACATTTTGGTGCTACCTGTCAAGCGATTGATATTGTTGAGGCTGTACCTGGTAACCTCGCGCCAGCCTTCATTATCAACACCACATCAATCGGCATGAATGATCGTAAGAAACCGTTAAATTTGGAAGGGTTTTCTGCGACAACCATAGTTCATGATATCGTATACACACCGTTGATGACACCATTGCTCTCTCAGGCCAAACAGCTAGGCATGCCGATTGTTGATGGATTGGGAATGTTGTTGCATCAGGCGGTTCCCGGTTTTGAAAAATGGTTCGGTATTCGCCCAGTTGTGGATGAAACTTTGCGTAAAATTTTGTTAGACGACCTGGGAGAAGCATCGTGACGATATTCCTGGGGCTAACCGGCTCAATCGGAATGGGCAAGTCCACCACGGCCCAGATGTTTCGCGACTTCGGAATTGCCGTTTACGATTCCGATGCGATCGTGCATCAACTCTATGCTGGCAAAGCGGCGCCGTTGATTGAACAGGAATTTCCTGGTTCCACGCACGACGGCGAAGTCGACCGAAACCTGCTAAGCAAACAGGTCGTCGGCAATGAAACAGCGATGAAAAAATTGGAGGCTATTGTCCATCCACTTGTACGTCAGGCAGAAGAGGATTTTCGCAAATCTGTGATCCAACATGGTGCCATACTGGCAATTCTGGACATTCCACTGTTGTTTGAAACCGGGCGCGAGGATCGGGTTGATGGGATCATTGTCGTGACCGCTCCGGCGGACATTCAAAGAGATCGGGTAATGAGTCGTCCCGATATGGACGAAGCAAAATTCCAATCCATCTTGCAGCGCCAGGTACCGGATGCCGAAAAGCGAAAGAGGGCAACCTATTTGATAGATACCTCAAAAGGTCTGGATTGGGCGCGCCAACGGGTAGATCAGATCATCAAGGAAGCCTTACAATCAGCCGATAAATCCGGCCAGACCGATGTTTTAGACCAGGCAGACCCAGATGCGTGAAATAATATTCGATACCGAAACAACTGGCCTTTATCCTGATAGTGGTGACCGTATTATTGAAATCGGTGCTATCGAACTGATCAATAGGTTTCCCACGGGCAAGACCTTTCATGAATACATTCATCCCGGCGATCGCGAAATCCACCCGGATGCGGAACGCATTCACGGGATTTCATTGGAGAAGTTGAAGGGTAAACCGTCGTTTGAAGGTATATTGCCAAAATTTCTGGAGTTTTTTTCTGAAGGTACTCTGATTGCCCACAATGCTAGGTTCGACGTGGGATTTTTCGACGCGGAACTGGCGCGGGTAAAACAATCTCCAATCGATACAACCCGGGTTGTCGACACGTTAGCAATCGCCAGGCGCAAATTCCCGGGAGCCCGCAACAGTCTCGATGCGCTTTGTGACAGATTTGCCATATCACGCGCCAGCCGCACCTTGCATGGCGCGCTGCTTGATTCAGAATTGTTGGCTGACGTCTATATCGAATTAACTGGTGGGCGGCAGGTTGGTATGAGTCTCGAAGTGGCAACCGACGTGGAATCGGTTTTGCAGAATCAGGCCGATGATACCGTGACCGCCGGCCGCCAGAGACCGCAACCATTACCAAAACGCCTTACCAAGGAGGAAATCAGTGCCCATGACGCCCTGATTAAAACGATGGGCGACAAGGCGATCTGGTCAAAATACTCCAATTAAAAAAACCGGGCTCTGCAAAACAGAACCCGGTTATAAAGGTCTGGTTTCAGCTCACATCAACCCAGTGAGCATGATTGACCAGAAAATCAGTTAGTCATTTGGGATTTGACCTTCTCTTCCGCCATGCGTTGCTGGAACAGAGCAGCAAAATCTACAGGATCGATCATCAGGGGAGGAAATCCGCCATTGCGAGTGGCGTCAGCTACAACCTGCCGTGCAAAAGGGAACAACAAACGAGGGCATTCAATCAGAATTGCTGGAGCAACTGCTTCTTCCGGCATATTTGTCAGGCGGAAAACACCAGCATAAATCAGCTCAACATTGAACATCTGGTCGGCGCCTTCACCGGCATTTGCTTCAAGCTTCAGCTCGACTTCAAAGTCGGTTTCGGACAATGGATTGGCATTTACATTGATGTTGATGTTGATTTCAGGCGAATTTTCACGCGGACGCAGCGAATGAGGTGCGTGGGGATTTTCGAAGGAAAGGTCTTTGATATATTGCGCAAGAACATTGAGCGAAGGGGCTTCGCCAGCGCCATTAGTTGTGGCTGCTTCGGCCTCTTTTGCTGTTGTTTCCTTTTTGGTGGGTTTCTTAGCCATTCAACTATGTCGCTTTCAAAATACGGGTCCATGGACAGTCAGCCCCTGGGGCTGTCTGTAAAATCGGCTTGGGCGTTAACACGGCTACGCGCTACTGGCAAGGAAACCTTGGTTCAGGGTTTGTTGTCCGGGTTCCAGGGAGATTCCGGATCGGACGGACCGGCGCTGTATTCATCCTGATCAAGTTCAATCGTTTGCCCATCTGCATCATATGGATCTGCACGGCGTTCCTGTTGCTGTTGTGCAAATGGATCCATACCGGGCCGACCAACTTTTATCCGTGAGGCAAGGAAACTCCAGATGACCGTACGAATCGCCGGTACAAACAATAAAAAACCGATCCCGTCGGTCACAAATCCCGGTGTCAGCAACAAAATACCAGCAACCATAATCATCGCCCCGTCGCCCAGGGCGCGTCCGGGTACTTCACCACTGGCGACTTTTGACTGAATCTCCTGAATCAGGCTGAGTCCCTGAATGCGCAGCAATATTGAGCCAATAACGGCGGTCACCAGAATCATCAGCAAAGTAAGTGCGATGCCGATTTGGCCGCCAATAGCGATAAAGGTGGCAATTTCCACAATTGGGACTACAAGAAGTAGAAATGGGACGAAGGCGAAAGGCATTGGCAGGTGTTTCACTATTTTGATCAATCTTATATCATATAGGAACTGTTGCCGGTGATTGCAGGTCTGATCAAGACATTTGAATGAAAAGCCCTGTCGTCCTATATCAATGTCGTTAGATACCAATCATTAAGTCGAGTTTGAATGAACCCGACCAAACCTCCGCACCAAGGTTGTGTAACAATTATGGAAATTGATCTTTTCACCCTTTTGCCACTAGCTGTTGCACTTTTTGTGTTTTGGAAATTGCGCAGCGTATTGGGAACCCGCAATGGAAATGAACGCCCTCCCTATGAGCCCTATACGGATAATGAAGATGACGACAATGTCGTCACATTGCCGGGTACCAACAGACGCCGAAAATCGGAGGGTGAAGCAAGCGCAGTGGAAGCTGCAATCTCCAAAATTGCGGCCAAGAACAAAGACTTGAAACAAGGGTTGACGTCGATCTTGTCGCGCGATCCCAATTTTGACCCGGAACAGTTCCTGAACGGTGCCAAAATGGCGTATGAGATGATTGTAACCGGATTCGCTGATGGCGATAAACGCGCCCTGAAAGGCTTGCTGTCACGAGATGTATACGAGAACTTCGCTGCCGTAATCGACGACAGAACCAAGCGTGGTGAAAAAGTTCAGGCGAGTTTTGTCGGCATCGAAACCGCCGATTTCTCGGCAGCAGAATTGAGCAAGGACGAGGCGCAGATTACGGTAAAATTTATCAGCCAGATGATTTCAGCTACTTTTGATAACCAGGATGAAATCATTGACGGGGATCTACAGGAAGTTGCCGAAGTCATCGATGTGTGGACTTTTGCCCGCCCAATCAAATCGCGCGATCCTAACTGGAAGCTTGTGGCAACCGACGACTAGTCTCCAAATACTCAAACGATCATGAAACAGGTAGATACAGTGCAGTCGGTCAGCCAATCCGGGGGCGATCCGCTTGTGCCAATTTCGTTTGAGACTTTAACTGGCTGGCAAAGTGACGACCATATTGCTGCCCATTCAGTGTTTTGCCGCAGTGTGGGAAATATGCTTGAGGCGACCTATAACAACCCTTCAAGCTTGGTTGATGCAGATGCACTGATCGAGTGTGTCCGGCGTGGCGTGTCGCTGAAATCGCCATCCAGGCAGCAAGCGAAAAAGTTTTTTGAAGATAATTTTCAACCCTATGCCCTTGGTATTCGCGAAGATATGGGTGGATTTGTTACTGGGTATTTTGAACCTGAACTCCCGGCCACGCTGGAAAAATGCGAGGAGTTCAGCGTTCCTCTGTATGGGCGTCCGGGCGATCTGATAGACATTGATGATCAAATTCGGCCAACAGATCTTGATCCTTCATATCAATACGGCCGCCGCCGCAATGGTGGTGTCGAAGCCTATTTTGACCGTGCCGAGATTCAGGATGGTGCGCTCAGTGGTCAGGACCTGGAACTGGTCTGGCTGAAGGACAAGACCGACGCATATTTTGTACATGTTCAGGGGTCGGCACTGTTGACCTTGCCAAACGGGTCGTCGATGCGGATAGGGTTTGCTGCAAAGTCCGGTCATCCTTATACTTCGCTTGGCAAGGTTTTGTGCCAGCAGTCGGGCGTTCCAGCAGAAGATATGACGGCTGATCGCCTTGCTGGATGGATGCGAATGCATCCTGAAGCAATCGATAAATTCATGGCGGAAAACCGTTCTTATATTTTCTTTAAGATTATCGACCAGTCTGAAGCTGGCGATGATGGTCCAATAGGTGCAGCGCAAGTGCCATTGACCCCGGGGCGTAGCCTCGCAATCGATCACAATCTTCATCCCTATGGGCTTCCCATCTGGGTTGCTGCCGCCGATGATTTGCTGGATGAAGGCAAGGAATTTGCCAGACTGATGGTGGCACAAGATACCGGCTCAGCAATCGTTGGAGTGCAGCGGGGTGATATTTTTACGGGTTCCGGTTCGGTGGCAGGGCATTGTGCGGGCAACATCAGAAGTCGGGCTCATTTCACACTGTTGGTGCCTTCTCCATGAAGTCGGGCAAGAAAAACGCTGGAAAAAAATCTCTGCTAACTGCGGAAGACAGCCGGATATGGACACAGGTAGCGAAAACCGTCACACCGCTTTCAGAAGAAAAAGGCCATTTGCTGAAGCAAGAAATGAATAGGCTGCTGGAAGCCACCTCACCGGGCAATTTAACGGCTTCTCGGAAATTGGATATTGTCTCTCAATGGTCGCCTCCATCTCAGCCCAAACAAGCAATGTCATTAATCACCCATCCCATAGAGGACCAGATTCAAAAGAACATTGGCAAGGGACGTCAGGCTATTGACGCGCGTATCGATCTTCATGGAATGACACAGGACCGGGCGCGATTTGCACTTCTGGATTTTTTGCAGATGGCCCAGCGGGCGAATAACCGAATTGTCCTGGTGATCACCGGTAAAGGCGATCAGGGTCGTGGTGCTTTGCGCGCCAATGTACCCAGATGGCTTTCACTTCCTGCATTTTCGCAATTGGTCAACGGCTATCGGGAAAGTCAAAGTGGCCACGGTGGTGAAGGAGCGCTTTATGTGCGTATTCGTAAGTTCAGGCGGCTCTGAGATATGACACCACTGGGACTGCATCTTCGAGCGTTGCGTGCTCAACGCCAAGTCACACAAAAAGCCATGGCTGATGCTATTGGGGTCTCACCGGCCTATTTATCGGCACTGGAACATGGTCGGCGTGGCCAACCCAGCTGGGCCCTGCTTCAACGCATTGTTGGCTATTTCAATGTCATCTGGGATGACGCAGACACATTGCAGAAACTGGCTTCCCTGTCTGATCCAAAGATCATAATTGATACGTCCGAACTGTCTGCGGACGCCACTCATATGGCCAACTTGCTGGCACAAAAAGTAGATAAATTGGACGAAGATCAAATTGAGGGAATATTAAAACTGCTGCAAAACCCTAACGGGTCACAGCAATGATCTGAGGTCGGATTGCTTTTGATTGATCAGCCATCCGTAATAATTCTCTTTCGGCAATACCGGCTTGTTGCCTGCGGCTTTACGCTTGACGTTGATGTTTCGCAGTTTTGCAGCACGAACAGTTACGTTTCCCAGATTATAAAGCGTGGCGGTGATCCCGGGATTGCCTGATATGTCGAAACCAGCAATGTTGGCATAAGCGTCAATAGAGTGCCGAATTACTGCTGCCATATACAGCAGGGAGGAATCCGGCTCCATGATAGTATTGTAGATGAGCGGTGCATTGTTGATCGACAATTTCGGTTCACGCCGTGTCTTGGCGCGAACCATATCATTGACTTTCAAAGCGGTCAGCGGATTGAGTTGTCCCAGTCCAAATGTCTGGCCAGCATAGAGAGGTTGAAAGAATACGGCTCCGAATCGATTATTTGGCCATCTTTGCCCGGCGAAACTTTTGCCTCGATAATTTCGATTCCACACTGCCTCACGGCAAGTCCATTTGTCATAGGCATTGGAAATTGAAGCACAGTTGGAGAAACTGGAGTGTTTCAGCAGTTTTTTCAGAGTTGTCCGCTCATATTTAAAAGTCAGATCCTGACCAAGATATGCAAGCGCCTTGACGTAGTAACTTTGCAATCGGTCCTTGGCATCCACATTGTAGGTATGTTCTCCCACGAGCGCGCCGATAATATGAATTGGATCGATGGAATGAGTTCGGGCGGCGGACTTTATTTTCGATATCAGCTTGCGATCCCGTGCCAGAAGGTTGCGAATCTTCTTATACTTTTTTTCGAAAGTTGTGCCGCTGGTACGTTTGATGGATCCGCCAGGAATGGCAGGCTGCTTAGCATTGCGATTGCCTGGTGGAACTTTAGACGCAGCAACGCCCATCTGCATCGAATGAAACAGAATGAGAAATGCGAATGTGACAGCTGCGGCGGGCTTGATCATTCCACATCCTTATGGCGACAGGGGAGTTCCGACAAGCGTCAAAATTATCTCCCCCGTCCGATTGATCGGGTTGTGTTTCTCGTCTGCAACGCTTTTTGGCGTCGCTGCTACAAGATATAACGAGACAGATCTGTGTTCTTGGCCAGATCACCGACGTTTTCGCGAACAAATTCTGCGTCGACTGTGATTGTTTCACCAGCACGGTCGGACGCATCAAACGAGACCTTGTCGAGAACTTTCTCCATCACAGTCTGCAGGCGGCGCGCGCCAATATTTTCGACAGTCGAATTCAGCTCAACCGCAATATCTGCCAAGGCATTTATGGCCTCGTCATGGAACTCGAGATGCAGCTCTTCAGTGCCCATCAGGGCGACATATTGTTTGATCAGACTTGCCTCGGTCTCAGTCAGGATTCGCACAAAGTCTTCCTTGGTCAGAGCGCGCAACTCAACTCGGATCGGCAAACGTCCCTGAAGTTCCGGCAACAGGTCCGAGGGTTTTGAAACGTGAAATGCCCCCGAAGCAACAAACAAAACATGGTCAGTCTTAACCGGTCCGTATTTCGTCGCGACAGTTGTGCCTTCAACCAATGGCAAAAGATCACGTTGCACCCCTTCACGGGACACCGAGCCACCGCGCTCCCCGGCAACTGCGATCTTGTCAATCTCGTCGAGGAAAACGATGCCGTTATTTTCAACCGCCGCGATGGCTTCAGTTACCACCTGTTCGTCGTCCAGAAGTTTATCGCTTTCTTCAGCTATGAGGATTTCGTAGCTTTCCTTAACTGTGGTTTTGCGGGTCTTTTTGCGACCACCCATGGCTTTCGACATGATGTCACCCAAGTCAATCATGCCCATTTGGGAACCGGGCATGCCAGGAATATCGATGCCACCGAGAGGCGAACCGGTATCTTCGACTTCAACTTCGATTTCCTTGTCGTCAAGATCCCCTTCACGCAGTTTTTTCATAAAACTGGATCGGGTGGCGGGGCTGGCAGTATTTCCCACCAATGCATCCAGTACCCGGTCTTCGGCCGCCAGATGGGCCTTGGCCTTTACCTGCTCGCGCTTTTTCTCACGCACCAGCCCAATGCCAATTTCGACCAGATCGCGGACAATTTGCTCTACATCCCGGCCAACATAGCCAACCTCGGTGAATTTTGTGGCCTCGATCTTGATGAAGGGTGCACCGGCGAGGCGGGCAAGTCGGCGCGAAATTTCTGTCTTGCCCACACCGGTTGGGCCGATCATGAGGATGTTCTTGGGCATCACCTCTTCTTTCATAGGTGAATCTAATTGCTGACGCCGCCAGCGGTTGCGCATCGCAACTGCGACGGCTCGTTTGGCATCGTTTTGGCCAATGATGAAACGGTCGAGTTCGCTGACGATCTCGCGTGGCGAAAAATTGGTGCTGCTCATGGGGCGGTTTGACCTTTATTTATCTTCACTAAGCGTTTCGACCACGAGATTGTGGTTGGTGTAAACGCAAATATCTGCGGCGATTTTCATCGCTTTTTCTGCAATGGCCTGGGGCTTTGCCTTGGTGTCGTACAATGCTCGGGCAGCAGCCAGAGCGTAATTTCCGCCCGAACCAATCGCCATTACGCCATCTTCCGGCTCAAAAACATCCCCAACACCGGTCAGGCACAGGCTGACATTCTTGTCCGCCACCAGCATCATTGCCTCAAGACGCCGTAGATATCGGTCTGTGCGCCAGTCCTTTGCGAGTTCCACACAGGCGCGCATAAGTTGGTCGGGATATTGCTCAAGCTTTGATTCCAATCGCTCCAGCAAAGTAAAAGCATCAGCTGTCGATCCGGCAAAACCGCAAATAACATCGCCATCACCAAGGCGCCGAACTTTGCGGGAGTTTGATTTCATGATGGTTTGGCCCATGGATGCCTGTCCGTCGCCGGCTATGACAACTTCTCCGCCCTTGCGGACCATAATGATGGTGGTTGCATGAATGGGCGGCAACCATGATTCAGTATCTTTACTCACTTCGTTCTCCAAACGTGACGTCTCGCCAACATCCATTTCGGCACGTTGGCACCGCTCCACTATGTATGGAATGATTTCCGGATTGCAATTGCGTCTTTGCTGGCAGGTCTATAAGACAGCTCACATCTGTTGAAATCACAGTCTTGGAGCCAATTTATGGCCCGCACAGCCAGCGTCTCTCGCACCACAAATGAAACTGATATCGCCATCAGTGTCGAAATCGATGGCACGGGCACTTTTGATATTGGTACTGGTGTTGGATTTTTCGATCATATGTTGGAGCAGCTTTCTCGGCACTCGCTGATCGACATGAACATTCGCGCCAAGGGCGATTTACATATAGATGATCATCACACGGTTGAAGATTGTGGTATTGCGTTGGGCCAGGCCATAAATGAGGCCCTGGGAGACCGACGGGGAATCCGTCGCTACGCATCTTTTGATCTTCCCATGGACGAGGCCATGACCAGCGCAGCGATAGATGTGTCGGGACGCCCCTTTCTGATCTGGGATGTTGATTTTCCGCGCGAAAAAATTGGCACTTTTGATACTGAATTGGTGTGCGAGTTTTTCAACGCTCTAGCGCAAGCGGCGCGCATTACCCTGCATGTCAAAACCCATTATGGGGTGAACGCCCACCACATCGCCGAAACCTGTTTCAAAGCGGTCGCCCGCGCCTTGCGCTTGGCCACCGAGACGGATCCGCGCATGGCGGACGTCATTCCGTCTACCAAAGGCACGCTGAACAAGTGATGATGGATCGACCATGATCTATACAATTTACGGTACAAGGGAATTCGGTTCGGACCCACAGGATGTCTCGGCAATCGACAACTTGGTCGCCATACCAGAAAGCTCGGCTACATGGGCATTATTGGTTCCGCCGATCTGGCTGATCGCCCACAGATTGTGGTGGCCGTTGGCATTTTGCCTGCTGTTCTGGGCATTTTGCCTGGCGCTTTTGACAACACCCCTCGCAGTAATATCGTTTTTTATCTATGCCTTACCAGGATTTTTTCTGATGTTGGAAGGCAGAGAGCTTTACCGGCGCAAACTAGAAAATGAAGGCATGAACATGGTAGGTCTGATTGAGGCGGCCAGCGAGTCAGCAGCAATTGGCCATTTTCTGGATGACCAGCAGTACCAGCCTGCCCGCCAGAAGGTGCAGGTTGTTTCAGCACCTGCCGATGCCTCTCCTCAATTGGCGCGGGGGTCGGCAGATTCAACAGATGTATTTGGCCTGTTTTCTCCTCGGGAGTCGTAAGTCTTGCGAATTGCAATCATCGATTACGGATCAGGAAACCTGAAATCCGCGACCAAGGCCTTTGAGCGGGCTGCGCGCGATGCTGGTATCAAGTCTGAAATTCTGCTGACCAGTGATGCAGATGTGGTGCGCGGTGCCGATCGTATTGTGCTTCCAGGAGTTGGAGCTTATGCCGATTGCCGTGCAGGATTGGATGGCGTGACCGGCATGGTAGACGTGCTGGATGAAAAGGTGTGTGACAAGGGCGTTCCGTTTCTCGGTATTTGTGTTGGCATGCAGCTCATGGCGTCGCGGGGACTGGAAAAAGGCACCACGAATGGTCTTGGCTGGATCAACGGGGACGTGGTTGAAATGAAACCAACTGACCCAAATTTAAAGGTACCGCAAATTGGCTGGAACACTCTGCAGGTTCGCAAACAGCACCCGCTTCTGGAGGGTATTGCGACTGGAGCGGATGGGTATCACGCCTATTTTGTGCATTCCTACCACTTTCAGACCCAGGATTTTGATGATCTTGTAGCTGTGAGCGATTATGGAATGGATGTTACAGCGGTGATTGCTCGAGATAATATGGCAGGGACCCAGTTTCACCCGGAAAAAAGCCAGACATTGGGCCTCGCCTTGATCGCCAATTTTTTAAGGTGGGCGCCATGATCCTGTTTCCGGCAATCGACCTGAAGGGTGGCGAATGCGTTCGTTTGAAGCTGGGCGATATGGACCAGGCAACGGTCTATAATTCTGATCCTGGGGATCAGGCAAAAGCTTTTCAGAATCAAGGATTCGACTGGCTGCATGTCGTTGATCTCGATGGTGCCTTTGCCGGTGAGGCGGTCAATGGAGATGCGGTTGAATCGATATTGTCCGCCACCACCAATCCGGTTCAACTCGGTGGAGGCATCCGTACACTTGAGCATATGGAATATTGGCTGGGCAAAGGCATATCCCGGGTAATTTTGGGAACGATTGCGGTGCGTGACCCCGATCTGGTTCGCCAGGCTTGTGGTAGTTTTCCAGATAAAATTGCTGTTGGTATTGATGCAAGACACGGCAAGGTTGCCGTTGAAGGTTGGGCCGAGACATCACAACTAAGCGTCATCGAAATGGCGACTCGTTTTGAAGATGCGGGCGTTGCAGCCATTATTTTTACTGATATCGACAGGGATGGCGTGCTGACCGGCATCAACTGGCCAAGCACGCTGGAATTGGCGCGCAGCACGACGATTCCGGTGATCGCATCCGGTGGGTTGGCATCAATGGATGATATTGCAAGGATGATCCGTCCCGACGCGCAGCTTCTTGAAGGAGCGATATCGGGTCGTGCGCTCTATGACGGCCGCATAAATCCGGCCGAAGCGCTCAAACTATTGAGAACGGCGAAATGACCCTCAAAACACGGATCATTCCCTGTCTTGATGTTAAAGACGGTCGGGTGGTCAAAGGCATCAATTTCGTGGACCTGATCGACGCCGGAGATCCGGTGGAAGCGGCCAGGGCATATGATGCTGCAGGGGCTGATGAGCTATGCTTTCTTGATATCACAGCGTCGTCGGATAACCGCAATACCATCCTTGATGTCGTTGCCAGAACGGCAGAGCAATGCTTCATGCCGGTTACAGTTGGCGGCGGGGTGAGATCGGTGGCCGATGTCCGAAATCTGCTGCTGGCGGGTGCTGACAAAGTGTCTTTCAACACTGCGGCGGTGAATGATCCAAATGTGATTGCGCGGGCAGCCGATAAATTTGGCAATCAGTGTATCGTTGCATCTTTGGATGCCAAAAAAGTCAGCCAATCAGACGAAGCAGATCGTTTTGAAATATTTACCCATGGAGGGCGAAATGCCACCGGCATCGATGCCATTCAATTCGCCCAGTTGATGGTTGAGAAGGGAGCCGGGGAAATTCTGCTAACCTCGATGGACCGTGATGGGACCAAAGACGGATATAATTTGCCCCTAACTCGCGCTATTGCCGATGCGGTGTCCGTACCGGTAATTGCTTCCGGCGGGGCCGGCACGCTTGATCATCTGGTCGAAGCTGTAGAAATTGGACACGCAAATGCAGTACTTGCTGCTTCAATATTTCATTTCGGGACATTTACGGTGGCGCAGGCCAAGCAACACATGGCACGGTGCGGCATCGCAATGCGACAATTGATCTAGAAAGTATAAGTAGCCAAACCCGATGACCCAGTTTTCACTCTCACAACTCGAGCAGATAATCGCCGACCGAGCAGTCAGCGGCGACCCGTCCTCATGGACAGCAAAACTGGTTGGCGGAGGCATTGAAAAAGCGGCAGAAAAGCTGGGTGAAGAAGCTGTTGAGACGATCATCGCAGCTTTGGCAAGAGACGCCGATGGTGTATGTGCCGAAGCGGCTGATCTGCTGTATCACCTGCTGGTCGTGCTTCACATGAAAGGGGTGAGTGTGGGCGAGGTCATGGCTGAACTTGAGCATCGTACTTCCCAATCGGGAATCGCCGAAAAGACTTCACGGAACACCAATAATGCCTAAGTCGCCGAAACAACCTTCTCCATATCTGGAGTTTGAGATTGACGAATGGGCCGAATTTCGTGCCGATACACCGCTGACTCTGACCGAGGAAGAGGTTAAACGGCTGCGGGCGCTTAACGACCCGGTGGCCCTGGATGAAGTTCGACGGATTTATTTATCGCTGTCGCGTCTGCTGGCTTCGCACGTGGAATCTACAATTGGACTGTTCAAACAGCGCAGCCAGTTTCTCAATCTTCGCGGTCAGAAAACGCCCTTTGTAATTGGCATTGCAGGTTCCGTTGCCGCGGGAAAGTCAACCACTGCCCGGATCTTGCGGGAATTGATGACCCGGTGGCCAGCCAGTCCGAAAGTTGACCTCATTACGACCGATGGTTTTCTGTTGTCCAACGCCGAACTGCGCAAACAAGGGCTGATGGATCGCAAGGGCTTCCCGGAGAGTTTTGACCGACGTCACGTGCTGGAGTTTCTTTCCCGCATCAAAGCCGGTGAGCGCAATGTAAAAGCACCGGTATATTCCCATCTTGTTTATGATGTGGTGCCGGACAGTTTTGTGACCATCGATCAGCCGGATATTTTGATCTTTGAAGGTATCAACGTTCTGCAGGTCAGCGATCTGCCAAAAGACGGCAATTCGGTTCCATTCGTATCGGACTATTTTGACTTTTCAATCTATATCGATGCCGAAGAGGAAATTATTCAAGACTGGTATGTGTCGCGTTTCATGCGGCTTCGGGAAACCGCGTTTCAAAAGCCAGAATCCTTCTTTCATCGCTATAGCCAGGTGTCCGATAGTGCTGCATTGGCGATTGCCATAGATTTGTGGACCCGAATTAATCTGGTCAATTTGCGCGAAAACATTCTGCCGACGCGACAGCGGGCCGACCTGGTTCTGCATAAAGGTAGCAATCACGCGGTGGACGGGGTTGCGCTGCGTCGGTTGTAGTGCGGCTATTCGCCTTCACCAAATTTATCGTCGATCAGGGCCTGAAGTGAATCCAGAGCTTCCTTTGCCTGATGTCCGGTTGCTGAAATTTCCACGCTGCAGCCATTTGAGGCGGCCAACATCATCAAACCCATAATTGATGTGCCTCCTACGGTCTCACCACCTTTGGTTACTCTGATATCGGCATCAAAAGTTTCGGCAAGTTTGACAAATTTTGCTGATGCCCGTGCGTGCAGGCCGCGTTTGTTGCAAATGTCTGCAGAGCGGACTCGCGATCCAGGTGTGTCGTTCATTTGGCCGAAAGAACCTTACTGGCAATATTGATGTAGCGCTTGCCGGATTCGACAGCTTTTTCAAGGGCTGCGTCCATATCATCATCAATCCGCACCCCGGCGAGCTTGATCAACATGGGCAGATTAACCCCGGCTACCACCTCTATCAGTCCCGGCTCCATAATTGAAATGGAAAGATTGGAAGGTGTGCCGCCAAACATGTCTGTAAGAATAATTGTGCCAGAACCTGAATTAACACCACCAACGGCCTCCAGAATATCCTGGCGGCGTTGTTCCATGTCATCGTCGGGGCCAATAGAAATAGTGTCCACTTGTTCCTGTGGTCCAACAACATGTTCCAGTGCTAACCGGAATTCTTTGGCCAATGAGCCATGTGTGACGAGCACAAGTCCTATCATCTATTGCCTGTCAAGCGAGAGCGCGTCCATTGTTCGGTTTCATATTTACAGGCAATTCAGCACTTGCAAGTAAAAACTGCCGATCCGGGTGAATCAGTTGGATTCAGGCAGGAGAATCATTGAATTCTCTGCCAAACGGGCATGGATTAGCTCGATTGCCTGAGAAATATGATCCTGCGGCACGTTCATCATGGGAATTGTCGGCCCGTTCGGTACCAATCGATGATGAGTTGATTGAGGCAACCGCTCCAGTGCCTTTCCCGGCAATAGTTGAACCACCAGATCAGCGACAGCTTTGGATTGCCAATGAACATTTTCGATCCCCCGGAAACGGTGCTCTGCCAAACCTTGCAACGAGGGCGGTGCCTTGACCAGGTAGGAATTGCCTGTCTGTTCCACAATCACACGGTCGTCTGCTACCCAGCGCGCATAGTTGTGCCGACTTCTCCATTGCTCGATTAACTGGTGCGACAGACGGGATTTACCACTGCCTGATGGACCAAGGATCATCAGTCCGGTTGACCCTAAAACGATGGCACAGCCGTGCTGACTTTTTGTCCGCTTCAAGCTCATGTCAGCTGCCAGCAGATGACAGTGGAATTGCAACGGTAAACATGGCCCCACTGCCATCTGCAGCGCCAATATTGCCAGCCTCGATTGTGCCCCCGTGGGCCTCGACAATTTGCCGCGTGATGGACAATCCCAGACCAGAATTCTGACCGAACTCCTCGCTTGGCGGTCTGTCAGTGTAGAACCGTTCAAAAATGCGTTCAGCGTTTTCCCGTGGAATGCCCGGGCCGTTATCGGTCACCTTGATGACGGCCATTTTTTCCAGCCGGGAGAGATGGATGGTAATTTTTCCGTTGGCTTCGGGCACAAAACTTCGGGCATTTTCCACCAGATTGGCAATGACCTGGCTAAGGCGGCCCCGGTGCCCGGAAATCTTCCAGGAAGGTCTTTTACGGCCTTTCTGTCGATTATTGGTGTCGTTTGCGGGCGACTCAATAGTCAGAGTTAGTTTTGGCAATTCCAGTTTTGAACTTGCGCTGATGTCATCATAGGTATCGCGATATCCTTCAAGCAGATCATCGAGTTCAATCAATTCAGCATCATCCCGTGCCAACTCAGCGTCCAGCCGTGAGGCATCTGATATATCGGTTATGAGCCGATTTAGTCGCTGTACGTCGTGGTTGATGATTTCCAGCAATTTGTTGTGTTGCTGTTGCTTCTTGGCAAGCGGCAAGGTTTCAACTGCGCTGCGCAAAGATGTTAGCGGATTCTTCAACTCGTGGCTGACGTCGGCAGCAAATCGTTCGATGGCATCGATGCGGGCATAGAGACTTTGTGTCATGTCCCGAAGGCTGCTGGACAAGTGTCCAATTTCATCATGCCGTTCCGAAAAGTCTGGAATCTGTTCCCGGTTTTTGCCCCCAAGCCGGACCCGTTCAGCTGCATCTGACAAGCGGCGTAGGGGACTGGCAATTGTCGAGGCCAATAGGATAGATAAAAGCGCACTGACAAACACCGCTATGCCAAAAGTCCTCATAATTGCATAGCGTTCGTTGTCGATTATCTTGTCGATGTCCCCTGCCTCGGTGGACAGCAGCAATACGCCTAGCACAGCCCGGAATCTTTGTACCGGTACGGCCACCGAAACTACCGTGTCGCCGCCCGTCGTACGGCGGGTCTTGCTGCCAGGACTGCCGGTCAGCGCGGTAACGACTTCGCTGTAAGCCGTGCCATTGCCATTGGGTGTTTCAACATAAAGCGGCAGGTCGCGTTGCCAGAACCAGTCTCTGAATTGCAGCCAGTAATTTTCCAGAAACCCACGGTCTTTTTTGGTAAGTGGGGGCAGATCAAATCGTAGTATCTGGCCGCTCGAATACAAACGGTCTGAATCGAGGATGATTATGCCGTCGCGATCATAGATTCGGGCGCGCGTCCGAGTCGGTGATATCAGGCGGCGCAGAACCGGGGCAACTTCTTCAGGGTTTATCGGAAAGTCGAGATTCTCGAGCTCGTTCTCCATCGGATAGGTGCTTTCACCGGCTTGCAGTTCGAGCAATCGCTCAGGGTCAATGGTGATAGCATCTGTATCGACACTGGCCCGCGCCGATATGGCAGCGGCAATGATCTCACCCTGCGTCAACAGGCTTTCTTCGCGAGCCTCGATCAGGCTGTCTCGAAATTGGTTGAGAAACAGGATACCGGACAACAGAACAAACAGCGCGGCCATGTTCAAAAATATGATACGCTGAGTCAGACTGGTGAAAATATATCGGCCAAAAAACAACCCGATAGGCGTCTGAGGGCGCCAGCGCCGCCGCCAAAAGCCACGTTTGACACCACTGGGCTGATCGATTTTGGGTTGGACAGGTTGGGTAAGGTCGCGTGATTTGCCCCTGGCGGAATCAGCATCCTTCAGGTTTGAATCAAGCGAAACCGGGGCATCAGTCAACTATTCAGCCTTCCTTGAAACGATATCCCACACCGTACAGGGTTTCTATCATATCAAAGTCGTCATCAACTTGCTTGAATTTCTTTCGCAACCGCTTGATGTGGCTGTCGATGGTGCGGTCATCTACATAGACTTGATCATCATAGGCTGCGTCCATCAGCGAATCTCGGGATTTGACCACGCCAGGTCGCTGAGCCAAGGCAAACAATATCAAAAACTCCGTGACCGTCAGTGTCACAGACTTTCCTTTCCACTGGCTGATATGGCGTTCCTGATCCATGGTCAGGTGCCCCCGTTCCAGCATATTGGCGCCGCCATTTTCTTCACGAGCCGCGCCCTCAATGCGCGCTGCAGAACGACGCAGCACGGCTTTTACTCGTTCAACCAGCAACCTTTGAGAAAATGGCTTGGTGATGAAATCGTCGGCGCCCATTTTTAATCCGAATAATTCATCAATTTCATCATCTTTGGAGGTTAGAAAAATCACCGGCAGATCCGATTTCTGGCGCAATCTGCGTAACAGTTCCATCCCGTCCATACGTGGCATCTTGATGTCAAATACAGCCAGATCTGGTCGCTTGGTTGTCAGCCCGTCCAGAGCTGAAGCACCGTCGGTATATGTCTCTACCCGGTACCCTTCTGATTCCAGAGCAATGGAAACCGATGTCAGGATGTTTCGATCATCATCGACGAGGGCGATAGTTGCCATGAATTCTCTCCATATATATTGCGGCAGTTGCATGTTAAAGGCTGCCGAATAGCCATTTTTGCAGACATTAGAAGTTGATTAGAGGCAAAATCATATTGTGCCAAGAACCCACTTGCGGTTGATCCAAGACCAATTTGCCAAAATTGCGCGCAAATTATGTCCAGCCGTCGAAGTCCGGCGGTTCGATTGTCTCAAGTCCTAAACGATTGAATTTTAAACTTGTTAATCCTGACCAAAATTAACTTTCAGTTTTAATCGATTTACCAGTCAAATCGACCCCAAAACCACTGATTTCAATCTTGTCATAGGCGTTTAGCCTGCCTAGTGTCCGCCGCAACTCCAGTCGCAAAAAGCAGATTCTAGTCTTTGGTTTCCAGATATGCGGCACCGTTCGTAGTCGTCGTTCCGGCAGCTTTTGATTGATCCATCGACCCAAAAAGGGCATTGAGTTATGACGCAGACATTCAATGAAATTCCAGATTTGGATTCTCTGGCACAGATTCGCTGGAATGACGATGAGCAGACATTGTTTGCATTGGCATTGGAGCGCAATGAGGGCATTGAAACCGCAACCGGTAGTCTCGCGGTAGAAACCGGCAAACACACCGGCCGGTCTGCTACTGACAAATACATTGTGCGTGATACAGAAACTGAAACCACCGTCTGGTGGGACAACAATCAGGCCATGTCGGAGCAGCATTTCGACCAGCTATACGTCGATTTCATAAACCATGCAAAAGGCAAGAAGCTGTTTGGTCAGGACTTGTTTGGCGGCGCCGACCCCGCTTATCGTGTTGGTGCTCGCATATATCTGGAATTTGCCTGGCACGCACTGTTTATTCGCTACTTGCTGCGGTGCCCGACAACTAAGGAGCAGGCAGAATTTTCTCCTGACATGACAATTATCAATCTGCCGAGCTTCAGGGCCGTCCCGGAACGCCACGGCTGCCGGTCCGAAACCGTCATTGCGGTCAATTTGAAACGCGGCATAGTGTTGATTGGTGGCACCGAATATGCAGGCGAGACCAAAAAATCTGTGTTCGGGGCTCTCAACTACTTCCTGCCCGCCAAAGGTGTCATGCCGATGCATTGCTCGGCCAATTTGGGTGACAACGATGACAGTGCTCTGTTTTTCGGTCTTTCGGGTACAGGCAAAACCACCCTGTCATCTGACGCGTCGCGCACTCTTATTGGTGACGATGAACACGGTTGGTCTGACAATGGTATCTTTAATTTCGAAGGTGGCTGTTACGCCAAGACCATTCGTTTGAGCGCCGAAGCAGAGCCGGAAATTTATTCGACAACCCAGCGCTGGGGATCAGTTTTGGAGAATGTCGTGATTGACCCGGAAACAAAATTGCCGGATTTCGACGACGGATCACTGACCGAAAATGCCCGTGTTGCTTACCCGATGCATTATATTCCAAATGCCTCGGAGACGGCACGGGCACCTCATCCAAAATCCATTATTATGCTGACCGCAGATGCATCCGGTGTGTTGCCACCAATTGCCCGGATGACTCCGGCTCAGGCGATGTATCATTTCCTGTCTGGATATACCGCCAAGGTGGCCGGCACGGAAAAAGGTGTTGCTGGAACTCAAGCGACGTTTTCAACGTGTTTCGGAGCGCCGTTCATGCCACGCCATCCAAGTGTTTATGGCAATCTTCTGCGGGACAAAATCGCCCAGCACGATGCGACTTGCTGGTTGGTGAATACTGGCTGGACCGGTGGACCTTATGGAGAAGGTTCCCGTATGCCCATCGGCGCGACCCGAACTTTGCTGCGCGCCGCGCTGGATGGTTCCCTGAACGAAGCGCAAATGCGGATTGACGAAAATTTTGGCCTGGAAGTTCCGTTATCGGTACCCGGGGTAGATGAAATATTGCTGCGCCCGCGGGATACCTGGACTGATAGGGCCGCATATGATGTTGCCGCCCGGGATCTCGTCGCCAAGTTCATCGCCAATTTTGAAAAGTTTGAGCTGCATGTGGACGATAATGTTCGTGGTGCCGCACCGCACGCCGCTTGAGCTTGGTTGGCAATCCATTCGACCAAATGGTAAGCTGCAAAGCTTTCCTTGCGACATAAAAGATGTCTTATTCGCCCTCTTAGAAACCTCAGGAGGGCGAATAAGTTTTGACCGACAGGCCACCATTCATCACCGAGCCGTTGATCTTTCAGCACCGGGATGAAGAAATTGTACAAAAGCGGGCAGATCAGTTTCACGCGGATATGAAATCGCGCAGAACCGTCAGGGATTTCTCACCAAAACCTGTCCCACGCGCTATCATAGAGGCTTGTATTGAAACAGCAGGCGGGGCACCTTCGGGTGCAAATCAGCAGCCTTGGCACTTTGTTGCAATCCAGGATCCGCAGATCAAGCATCGCATTCGGCTGGCGGCTGAAGAAGAGGAACGGGCATTTTATGCCGGCAGGGCCGGTCAGGAATGGCTCAAAGCATTGGCCCACTTGGGCACTGATGAAAACAAGCCGTTTCTGGAGGAAGCGCCGTGGTTAATTGTGATATTTGCCAAGCGCTGGGGTGAGGATGCCAGCGAAAAGCGGGTTAAACATTATTACGTACCCGAATCCGTCGGTATTGCCTGCGGCATGTTAATTTCAGCCATACATATGGCTGGGCTGGCGAGCCTCACTCATACGCCGGCACCAATGAAGTTTTTGAATGAAATTTGCCAGCGGCCGGAATCGGAAAAGCCGGTTATTCTACTTGTGGCAGGTTTTCCCAAGGACGATGCGGAAGTGCCGAGCATTTCAAAATATCCGCTGAATGAGATATCAAGTTGGATCTGATGGCGTCCGGGGCGCCAATATCATGTCTTTGGCAGCAATCACCGCCCCTAGCGTAACCAGCAATGTTGCAAATGCGATGACCCAGGTTAGTTGAGCAAAACCGGCTGCGATCAGCGCCAGTGTTGACAAAACAGGTGCGGCATAACTGGCCGCTCCAAGTACCTGAATATTGCCTTTCTTGACACCATAATCCCACACATAAAAGGCCAATCCCACAGGACCAAGCCCTAGGCCCAGCACAGCCAGCCACTGCCAGATCGTGTCGGGGATGACTGTCGTTTCGAGCAGCAGGTGGGCAGCAAGTGCCAAGACACAGGATATGGCGCAAAATCCTGTCACCGCCTGACTTGGCACGTTTGCAAAACGTCGCGACAGAACTGAATAGCCAGACCAGATGATTGCACAAAGACCGGCCGAGAAATATCCAAATGAATGGGCGGAATTGATTTCAAAACCCGCCATGAAACTGCTGCTGGCAACGCCGCCGTTGCCGCCGCCGCTGATGATCAGGAAGGCACTCATCAACCCAAGCACCCCGCCAATAACATGGTGAATGCGCAGCCGTTCTCCGGGCAGCAGGGCAGAAAACAGAATGATTAACAAGGGCCAAAGATAGGCAATCAGCCCGGCTTCCACGGGCGGAGCATGACGCAGTGCGGTAAAATAGAAAAAGTGATACCCAAAAAGCCCTCCAACGCCCAATAACCAGACTTTGGGCGATTGGCGGAGCACCGACAGACCGTCGCCCGACCGCCATATGGAGATGACGCCAATTGCACTGGCAATAGCAAAACAGATTGCTACAAGCTGAAATGGGGGCACTTTTCCGCTGGCCGTGGTCAGCAGTGCCAACAAAGACCACAGCAATATTGCGATAATGCCAACCAGTGTCGCGCCTGTTGTATTTTTCAATGTTCTGTTTTTGTTCTTGACTATTTTTCGATTGCAAACTAACTTGATGATGACTGCCGCACCAGAATAAAACATCAGGCGCGGATATTATTGATGGTCTCACGTTGTACAACAGTCGCATTTCAGGGAATTAGAGCTGTACCAGTAGATGTTCAGGTGATGGTCGGGCCTGGAAAAATGATGATGCAGATTGTCGGTCTGGCCGATAAAGCGGTTGCCGAAAGCCGCGAACGGGTGCAGGCGGCGCTTCATGCTTCCGGACTTTCCATGCCGAATAAACGGGTAACCGTAAATTTGGCGCCAGCAGATTTACCGAAAGAAGGCAGCCATTATGATCTGCCCATCGCGTTGGCTTTGATGTGCGCGCTGGGAGCTATGCCAGCCGATGCACTGGAAAAATATATCGTCATGGGAGAGCTCGGCCTGGATGGCACGATCGCGCTGGTTGCCGGTGTTCTGCCCGCGGCGATTGAGGCAAATGCACTGGACAAAGGTTTGATTTGTCCGCAGCCCTGTGGTCCAGAAGCTGCATGGGCTGATCCGCAGATGGATATTCTGGCACCCAGAAGCCTGATTGCCATGGCCAATCATTTTAAGGGATTGCAAGTATTGTCGCGCCCGGTAGCTCGGCTTCGCAATGTCGAATCGGATTTGCCGGACATGGCAGATATCAAAGGACAGGAAACTGCCAAGCGAGCGCTCGAAGTGGCTGCTGCTGGTGGTCACAATCTGATATTTGTAGGCCCTCCAGGCTCAGGTAAAAGCATGTTGGCCTCCAGGTTGCCGGGAATTCTCCCCGATCTTGAGCCCAAAGAGCTTCTGGAAGTCTCGATGATCTCATCTGTTGCCGGCACCCTTGCGGACGGACAGCTTTCTTCGCTACGCCCATTTCGCACACCACATCACTCGGCATCCATGGCAGCGATGGTCGGAGGAGGGATTCGTGCTCGCCCCGGAGAAGTTTCAATGGCTCATAACGGGGTGTTGTTTCTAGATGAATTTCCAGAATTCAGTCCGCAGGTTCTCGACAGTTTACGTCAGCCAATTGAAACAGGAGAAACGATGATCGCCCGAGCGAATCATCGAGTTTCCTATCCTTCACGGTTCCAACTCATTGCGGCGATGAATCCCTGTCGATGTGGCATGGCCGGTGAACCTGGGCATGTATGTCGCCGTGGTGCGCGATGCGCCTCGGACTACCAGGCGAGAATCTCAGGCCCTTTGATGGATAGATTGGATTTACGGATAGAAGTTCCGGCGGTCTCGCCAAACGATCTAATGCAGATAAAGAGCGGTGAATCCAGTTCGGACATTGGTCAACGTGTACAACGTGCCCGGAAGTTTCAGGCCGAACGCTATCAGGCACTTGGGCAGGATCAACTGACCAACGCACAGGCCAGTCACTCTATTATTGAACAGGTGGCCCAGCCTGATCAATCCGGGCAACAACTGCTCCGGGATGCCGCAGACAAACTGAAATTTTCGGCGCGTGGCTACCATCGCATCTTGAAAGTGGCGCGGACGCTTGCCGATCTGGGTGGTGTCGAGAGCGTCGGGCGTATTCATCTGGCAGAAGCAATTTCCTATCGGGCTGCAGGTCACAAATTAACTGGGGTCGCTTGAAATGTTGAGGTTTGCCGGCATGAACGGCCAGCAAGAAAAGTAAGTTGTTGGCAACCATTGGCGGGTAAATTTGCCGGTATGACGCTCCTCAAAAATCTTCAGGACAAATATTCCGCTCTTCCGAGCCGCTCGAGCACGGCGGAAACGGTAGTCAAGAAGATTGAATCGCCTGGTGCTGACCATAATCAAAAACTGCGCAGAAAAACCAGTGCTCCAACGACAGACAGTCAGGCCGTAAAAATGCGCCGTCAAAAGCGCGTTCCACTAATTCAGCCAAAGGAATCTGAGATATCTCGGGCAGAACCAAATGTCAGCTTGCTGGGCAGAATGTGGTCCGGTTTAAGCCTGAAATGTGCTGGCATTGGAAGAAATTCCGGTGGCCAGGGACCGGCCGATATTTCAAGTCTTTGGGAGCGAAACCAACTACTCGCTGAGCGACTTGAAAACCTTGAAGATCGGTCGTGGGAAATTCGCGAAAGTGAGGAGATCCACCGCAGTCTTTCGGAGGCATTTGGCGACATTGTTCTTCATCGAAACGCCCGGGGAGAGGTGGTTTTTCACAACCGTGTATTTGACGCATATTTTGACGATCTGGCCCGGTTGGGTCTTCCGGTTAACCCCATTGTCGGGCGCCCGGATGAAAATCTGGAAGCAATTTCGCGCGACTTCGAGCTGGATACTCTGAAGGGTCGACGCTGGTTTTCCTGGACGGACCTGCCGGTGCGCGATCCAATGACCGGGGAAGTAGGAATTCGATCTGTCGCCCGCGACATCACCCAGCAAAAAACCAGCCAGCAAGAAATCCTTGACGCGCTGACCAAAGCTGAGTTGGCCAACGAAGCCAAGTCACGGTTTCTGGCGATGGTGAGCCACGAAATTCGCACGCCGCTAAATGGCATTATCGGCATGGCCGGATTGCTGTCTGACGGAGACCTGGCACCAGATCAGAAAAACTATGTTGAAGCGATAACGAGTTCTGGCAGCACCTTGCTGAATCTGATTGAGGATTTGCTCGATACGGCTCGAATAGAAAGCGGACATGTTGAACTAACCCCACGACCTACAAACCTCAATCATCTGGTGGAAGACGTTGCGGAATTGCTCGCCCCGACAGCGCTGGCCAAAGGCCTAGAACTGGCAACCTTTGTTTCACCCGTCCTTCCGGTTGAGGTCTGGGTTGATTCTGGACGACTGCGGCAAGTTCTTCTCAATCTGGTTGGTAATGCGGTGAAATTCACCAAATCGGGTGGGGTTGGTATTGACGTTGTGGTTTGCAAGGATGGAGATACCGAGGCAGCGAGTGTCTTGAAATTTACGATTAGCGACAGCGGACCCGGGGTCTGCGAAGCGGACCTGCAGCGGATTTTTGAAGAATTTGTTCAGACCGATGAAGGTGCGACCCGGCAATATGGCGGCGCAGGACTGGGTCTTGCGATCTCCAAAAACCTGGTCGAACTGATGGGTGGTAGGGTCGATGTCACAAGCCGGTTGGGACATGGTACGTCATTTGAATTGTTCATTGGCTTGGATGAGGTTGAGACGAAATTTGCTTCTCAAGACGATCCGGCGCTGGTTAACGAGAGAGTTGCCCTAATTCTTAACCGCACCCCAGCCCGAAAGTCGCTGGCGCGATCGATCCGGGGATTGGGTGCAGTGGTGAATACGTTCGACTCTGTGAATGGATTTCTGATTAATTGCGATGAAAACCAGCCTTTCGACTCAGTGATTGGGCCAATGACTGATGGAAATCAGCAGGAGTTTGAGAAACTGAAACAACGGTTGCCGGCCTCCACCCGCTTGATCAACATAAGCGATGGTACGATGACGGGTGCAGGAAATTCCACCATGGAATCGGGAATAGACGCCTGGCTAACACGTCCGGTGCGCCATCAAACTCTTCATCGGGTGTTGGCAAACCAGCTCTCCAGTCCAACACCGGTGACGAGCATTAAGCAAGTTGATCAGCCTGGTGCCAAAACTCTAGACATTCTGCTGGCGGAAGATAATCCAATCAACGCATTGCTGGCCAAATCCTTACTCAACAAGATGGGTCACCGGGTGATCCATGTTGACGATGGTAGTCAGGCGGTCGAGGCGGTTGCGGGTCACCATTTTGATCTGATTTTGATGGACCTGCACATGCCCGTGATGGATGGGCAAGAAGCGCTAGAGAAAATCCGGTCCATGGAGGGAAGCAAAGCCACCATTCCCGTCATCGTTTTGAGCGCTGATGGCCAGGTCAATGTGAAGGACGACGCCCTGAAAAAAGGCGCAGAGGACTTTTTGGTGAAGCCTATAAGCCCGGAAGGTTTGCAAAATGTATTGTTGCAATATGCTGGTCCGGAAAATGCCCTTCCTGTCGCAGCCGGTAATCTGTAAATTCAATTTCATCCTGACTGGCAGGTCTTGCCTGCCAATCAGGTGTCACCCGGTCGAATTAACTTGTGCCAATGAATTTTGAAGTTGAACAGATGTCCTTGAGCCATGATGAGCCAATGACCGAGCCCTCGCCATCGGTTGACCCCAAAGCCCCGCTGCTGGGTGAGATTGGAAGTCTACAAACAAGACTGGCGCGAACCCAGGCTGAAATCAGGGCGGCTCAGGCCGTGCGGTATGAGGTTTTTTATCGGGAGATGGGCGGTCGACCCAGTGAGGGTATTCACCAGACAGAACGAGATCAGGATGCTTTTGATCCCTTTTGTGATCATTTGCTTGTGATTGATGCCGTACGCGATGATGCCGAAGTTGTTGGCACTTACCGAATGATGCGAAAGGCCCAGGCCGAGCGGGCCGGGGGTTTTTATTCCCAGTTGGAATACAATCTTGCGCCACTGCTCGAATTAAACCAAGGGGCCAATTTGCTGGAGCTTGGGCGCTCCTGCGTTTTGTCAAACTATCGAAACAAAAGAACAATGGAGTTGCTTTGGCATGGCACCTGGTCCCATGCCGTGGCCAATCGCATCGATATCATGTTCGGGTGCGCCTCATTTGAAGGCACCGACCCCACAGAGTTTGCCGATTCTTTGTCCTGGCTCGCTGACAACGCTGTTTTGGATTGCGCAGAGGATTGCCCAGCAATCGTACCAAATCCGGTAAAATTGTGCGAAATTGCCTCAACAATGAAGGCGCCAAAGGGTGTGCGACAGGCCATGGCCAAAATGCCGCCATTGATCAAAGGATATCTGCGTTTGGGTGCAAAAGTTGCAACCCATGCAGTGATTGATGAGCAGTTTGGCACGATCGATTTATTGGTTGTTCTCAAAGTAGCTCAGATCAATCCTCGTTATCTGGCACATTTTGGCGTTGATGCATCGCGATTCACGGTCTGATCGCAAAACATCCACAGCTCGCTGGGTGTGAGTCGCTTTGACCATATGTCTGCAATGGCTAGTTGCAAACTGGCCTGCTAATGTCTGGCTCTGATCCCAATTCTGTGCGCGTGTTTAATGTCTGACCAACCGACCCCGATGATGGCGCAATATATTGAGATCAAGGCGACTTATCCCGATGCATTGCTGTTCTATCGTATGGGTGACTTTTATGAGTTGTTTTTTGCCGATGCTGAGACAGCCTCACGGGCGCTTGGTATTGCGTTGACCAAACGCGGCAAACATCTCGGCGAAGATATTCCCATGTGTGGTGTTCCGGTACATGCCTCAGATGATTATCTGCAGAGACTGATTGCTCTGGGGTACCGGGTGGCGGTTTGCGAGCAGGTTGAAGATCCGGCTGTTGCCAAGAAGCGTGGCTCTAAATCGGTGGTAAAAAGGGATGTCGTTCGCCTCGTCACCCCGGGAACTATTACTGAAGAAAATCTGCTTCAGCCTGGCTCTGCTAATATTCTGGCAACACTGGCGCGAGTCCGTGGTGGCGAGGCGGGTGATCAATTCGGTTTGGCAGCAATCGATATTTCAACCGGCATGTTCACATTGGCTGAATCCAAGGCCGATCAACTTTCGGCCGATATAGCTCGCTTGGCACCCAGCGAACTGGTTGTTCCTGAAGTGTTATTTGATGATGATAATCTGCGCATGTTGTTTGAAACTCTGGACTGCACAGTACAACCACAACCCTCGTCAATGTTTGATTCCTCGCGAGCAGCTCAAAATATCCAACAGTTTTATGGGGTATCTACGCTGGATGGGTTTGGCACATTTGCTCGTGCAGAACTGGCGGCGGCGAATGCAGCTATCGCCTATATTGAAAAAACCCAGATTGGTGAACGCCCGCCGCTGGCACGTCCTGAGCGCAGTGATTCTTCCCAAGTCTTGTATATTGACGCTGCTACCCGGGCTAATCTTGAATTGATACAAACCCTTTCCGGCAGTCGCGAAGGTGCGTTGCTGAAAACCATCGACCGAACAGTATCCGGTGGTGGCACCAGACTGGTGACCCAACGGTTGGCCAATCCACTGACCCATGCGGCGAAGATTGTGGCAAGGCATGACGAAGTAGCTTTTTTTATTGTCCAGGAAGAATTGCGCACACAGATACGCTCGGTTCTGAAATCCATGCCAGACACAGCCAGGTCTCTGTCCCGACTGTCGCTAAATCGGGGAGGGCCCCGGGACCTGCTGTCGATCAGTTTGGGATTGAGAACGACCAAGGCTTTGGCAGAACTGATCAATGATTTTGAACCAGAGCTGCCGTCAAATCTCAGTGATGATCTGGTGTGTCTGGAGGATACTCCAATCGTGCTGGCCGATCATTTGGATAAATTGCTTTTTGACGAAGCTCCTTTGCAGGCTCGTGACGGCAATTTCGTTCGAACTGGTTTTGATGCGGAACTTGATGAATTGCGGCAGCTGAGCAACGAAAGCAAAAAGGTAATCGCCAGCCTTCAGTCCAGCTATGCAAAGGAAACCGGAGTTAAGAATCTCAAAATCCGGCACAACAACGTGCTGGGTTATTTCATTGAGGTGACTGCCCTGAATGCGACCGCGCTCAGCGAGGACAAGGAAAGGTTTATTCATCGTCAAACCATGGCCAACGCCATGCGTTTTACAACGACGGAGCTGGCAGAACTGGAAACAAAAATCGCCAATGCGGCGAATAAGGCGCTGCAACTTGAACTTGGCCATTTTGGGGATGCCCAGCAAAGGGTGTTGGTGCAAACAGACCGGCTTCAGGCCATTGCCCGAGCCATTGCCGAAATAGATGTTGGTGCGGCGTTGGCGGAACTCGCGCAGGAACAAGGCTATGTGCGTCCCGAAATAGACGGCAGCTTGGCGTTCCAGATTGTGGCCGGGCGCCATCCGGTGGTCGAACAGGCGCTCCGCAAGCAGGCGCAGAACCCGTTTGTTGCCAATGACTGTTCAATAGGCGGTGCTGATGGTGGAAAACTGTGGTTGCTGACAGGACCAAATATGGGCGGAAAGTCTACATTTCTTCGACAAAATGCCCTGATTGTTATTCTGGCTCAAATGGGCTCCTTTGTGCCGGCAGGAAGTGCGCATATCGGCATTGTTGACCGCTTGTTTTCACGGGTCGGGGCAGCTGATGATCTGGCCCGTGGCCGTTCCACCTTCATGGTGGAGATGGTGGAAACAGCGGCAATTCTCAATCAGGCCGGTTCGCGTTCGCTGGTCATTCTCGATGAAATCGGACGCGGGACGGCGACATTTGATGGATTGTCCATAGCCTGGGCAACCCTTGAACATCTGCATGAAATCAATTGTTGTCGGACCCTGTTTGCCACCCACTACCATGAGCTGACAGCTCTTTCATCGGCTCTGCAACGCTTGTCGAACGTCACAATGAGCGTCAAGGAGTGGGATGGTGATGTCGTGTTTCTGCATGAAGTTGTTGAGGGAACGGCGGACCGCTCCTATGGCATACAGGTGGCGCGGTTGGCGGGTCTGCCCGGCAAGGTTGTAGAGCGTGCACGCAATGTGCTGGATCAGTTGGAAAGCCAAAATCGTGAAAGTCCATCGAGCACACTGATTGACGATCTTCCGTTGTTTTCTGCGGTGCAGGTTGAATCGAAACCTGTAACCACCGGACCGTCAAAGCTGCAGGAAAAGCTGGACGGGATTCAACCGGATGAGCTGACGCCACGTGAGGCGCTGGAATTGATCTACGCACTTAAAACCGTTCAATAACCGTTGGAAGTATCCGCAGACTTGCCCTCAAGTGCAGCCAGAAGGTCGCTCAGAACGCTTGAAGCACCGAAGCGAAGTGTGGATGGCGATGCCCAACCGGCTCCCAATGTTTTGTCGGCCAATTCCAGATAAGCACCACAATCTTCTGTCGTCTTGATGCCACCTGCGGGTTTTAGACCCACTGGCTGTGCAGAATCTGCGATGGCCTGCAGCATGATTTCGGCTGCCTCCAGTGTCGCGTTCACAGCAACTTTGCCGGTGGACGTTTTGATGAAATCAGCTCCCGCGGCAATCGCCAGATCGCTGGCAGCGCGAATGAGATCGGGATCTTGCAATTCCCCAGTTTCCAAAATGACTTTGAGAAGCGCCTTTTCAGATGTTGCAGATCTGATAGCAACAATCATGGCCTGAGTAGTGGAATTGTCCCCCTCCAGCATATCCTTATAGGGAATTACAAGATCGATTTCATCTGCTCCGTCTGAAATAGCCGTCAGTGTGAGAGTGACAGTGTCCTCGATGGTCTGGTCACCTGCGGGGAAATTCACCACTGTGGCAATCGGAATACCGGAACCTTTAAGTTGGGATCTGGCATGGGCGATCATTCGTGGCCAGATGCAGATTGCCGCAACATTTCCTTGAGGTGTCTGGGCACGACGGCACAATTCACCAACGCTTGCTTCATCACTGTTTTCTCCAAGATCTGTCAGATCGACCAGGCCAAGCGCACGCTCTGCTATGGATTTGCGTGATACATTTGTCATTGCAAGCCCTCTTCGAATGCAGCAGCCAGTAGTCTTGAAATTTTTTCACCTCCCTGGGGGGCAATTCCCTTGGTCTCGGAATGAGATAGCTCCGCTCCAGTCATTCCGGCTGCGAAATTAGTGATAATCGAAAAGGCGCACACGTTCATATCGTAGAATCTGGCAAGAATGACTTCGGGAACTGTGGACATGCCCACGGCATCGGCACCCATGCGGCGCGCCATTTTTATTTCGGTAGGCGTTTCAAAACTCGGGCCCGAAAACCACATGTAAACGCCGCGATGCAGCTTGATATCCAGGCTTTTTGCATGGCGACGAAATGCCTTGCGCAAAGTTTTGTCATAAGCCGAGGTCAAGCCGACAAAGCGATTGTCGGTGGGCTCACCGAATAATGGATTGGTACCAGAAAAATTAATATGATCCTTGATCTGCATTATCGAGCCCGGGGCCATATCCGGGTTGGTTGATCCGGCTGAATTCGTCAGGATCAGGCGACTTACCCCGGCTTCTTTCAATGCAGCTATTGGGCCCCTCATCGCAGCTGGATTGCCGTCTTCGTAATAGTGAACCCTTCCAGACAGCACGATGACTTTATGATTGTTCAGTGTTCCAGCAATAATCTCGGCGGAATGACCTGAGACTTTGCTGACCGGAAATCCATCCAGCTCGGTAAAAGGGTGTCGGCTTTCCACCTGCACTGCTTCAACCGCCCCGCCAAGCCCCGAACCCAGCACCAGGGCGGTTTCAGGTGCAAATCCATTAAGAGCTGTTTTCAGATCCATCTTTTCTAATCCAATTTGAAACTGGTGGGGAGCAGGTCACCCAACGTTACTGTATCTACAACGCCATTTTGGTCACACAGATGGACCGGCGTATCGGGTGTGGCAAATTCAACCAATCTCTGGCGGCATCCGCCACAGGGGGTGATGCAATCCATCCTTTCCGCGGTAACGCAAATCTCGGCGATCTTGCTTTCTCCAGCGGTCACCATCTGTGAGATTGCACTTGTCTCGGCGCACCAACCTTCCGGATAGGAGGCATTTTCAATATTGCAGCCGCGATAGACATTGCCCGCTGCGGTCAACAGTGCAGCACCCACGGGAAACTTTGAATAGGGAGAATGGCTATTGGCCATGGCAGCGCGCGCGGCTTGGAAGAGAGTGTCCTTCATGCCTACCGCTCCTTGGTGTAAGGAACGCCTCCGGCCTTCGGTGGAATGGCCTTGCCGATAAACCCGGCCAGCAAAATGACGGTCAGGATATAGGGCAATGCCTGCATCAATTGCACTGGCACAACGCCGACGATGGGAAGAGCGACACCCTGATAGCGAATTTCAATGGCCCCCAGAAATCCAAACAGCAGACAGGCCCACATGGCTGCTACAGGGCGCCATTTGGCAAAAATCAATGCCGCGAGTGCAATAAACCCGCGCCCGGCGGTCATGTCTTTGACAAAGCCGGCGGAAACGCCGATCGACAAATAGGCACCGGCAATGCCGCACAGAACACCGCAGCAAATAACCGCCCGATAGCGTGCCCAGGAAACCGAAATGCCTGCCGTATCCACGGCCGCGGGATTTTCGCCGACCGCCCGAAGTCGCAGTCCAAAGCGGGTGCGAAACAATACCCACCAGGTAATCGGCACCATGGCGAAGGCAAAATAAGCAATCAGATTGTGACCGGAGATCAATTCACGGTAAATTGGACCGAGGTAGGGGATGCCATAGAGTGTTTCGGCGAGTGGCAGCTCCAGAGGATTGAAGCGACCTCCAGGCTGTAATTGTGGGGTGCGGCCGCCCTGGCTGAACCATGCCTGCCCGAGCAGTGCTGAAAGTCCGGCGGCTATGAAGTTGATGGCAACCCCGGAGACGATCTGATTGCCCTTATTGGTAATTGACGCAAATCCGTGAATGAGCGACAGGGCAACCGCCACCATGATGCCGGCGCCCAGTCCCAGCCAAGCGGACCCGGTGACGGCGGCAGCCGCGGCGGCAGCAAACGCACCCCCCAGCATCTTGCCTTCCAGCCCGATATCAACAATGCCGGAGCGTTCTGAATACAGTCCCGCCAGACAGGCCAGCAGCAGGGGTACGGCTGAGCGTACAGTCAGGTCCAGCAATTGAATCAAAGTTTCCATCAGGCTGGCCTTTCCTGTTGCTTGGCGAAAATTCGAGCCAGTGCCGGTCGAAACATGAACTCCATCGCCCCGGCAAACAGGATCACCAGCCCCTGAATCATGACGATCATGTCGCGGGTGATATTGGGCATGTCGAAGGCTAGTTCAGCACCACCTTGATACAGAGCGCCAAACAGGATCGCCGCCGGAATAATACCTGCGGGATGTGATCGGCCCATCAGAGCCACCGCGATACCCACAAATCCTGCACCCTCGACAAAATCGAGCTGCAGACGAGCCTGATCTCCCATGACCGGATTTAACGCCATCATTCCAGCCAAGGCTCCAGACAACATCATCGCCAGAACGATGATTTTCACTTCGGGCATTCCTGCATAAATTGCTGCACGTGGGCTGACACCCTGGGTCCGCATTTCAAAGCCGAATTTTGTCCGCCAGACAATCAACCAGACTGCCGCCGACATGATCAGCGCCAGCAAGAACGAGATGTTGAGCGGAGAGGCGCCCATATCGATGCCAAAGGGAGAGAACAACCAATCGAGTTTGGGAATTTGCCCACCTGCTTCGAAATCTCTGGTACGTGGCCCAAGATTGGCTGATTTTTGCAATGGCCCGGCCAGAAGATAAACCATCAGCGCCGAAGCGATGAAATTGAACATGATGGTGGTAATGACAATATGACTGCCGCGCTTGGCCTGGAGAAAGGCTGGAATAAACGCCCAAAGCGCCCCAAACAGCGCCGCTCCAATTATCGCCAGAGGAAAGGTTATCCACCAGGGCAGAATGGTGTCCATCGACAGGCAGACCAAGCCAACACCCAATCCGCCGACATAAGCCTGGCCTTCACCACCAATATTGAACAGGCCGGCATGAAATGCCACGGCAACCGCCAGACCGGTAAAGATAAAAGTCGTTGCAAAAAACAGCGTAAAGCCGAGATTGTAGCCATTGCCAAATGCCCCGCGTACCATCAGATAGGCAGCTTCAACCGGGCTTTCACCGACGAACAGCACAACCAGCCCGGCAATCAGAAAAGCCACTGCAACGTTAATCAGTGGCATCAGGCCATAATCGACCCATTTCGGCAACGACAGGTTCATTCACTATCCGAACGGTTTCAATATTCTAGTGAACAACAGCATCTTCCATGTCGACCATCAAGTCGGCACTGTTCATCACCTTGGCATATTGACCGTCCAATATCCCCAAGGTCAACGCATGGACCTCATCGGGTGACCACTTTTTGCCATTAATATCAGTTTGTCCAAGGCTCACTGTGGCATCTCCAACCAGATACACCATGAAGCCAAGATTTCCTGCCATTCGCACGGTGCTTTCCACGCAGTCCTGAAGGTGCACGCCGCAAACAACCAACTCAGTTGAGCCAATTTCTTCCAATACCTGCATCAAATCGGTGCCGATAAAGGCGTTGTTGGTACGTTTTTCGACGATTGTTTCATGATCAAGTGGCGTCACTTCGCGCTTGAAACCATGGCTCGCCTTGTCAGGAGAATAGGGAGATGAAGGATCCATGCTGTCGTGGCGAATATGAATAATCGGATTGCCCTGATTTCGCCAATGGCCGAGCAGGTCAGCCGCCCGGTTCAGGGCCTCTGGCTGTCCCTGAGATGAAAATCTTGCGTCATCCATGGCGCCCTGCATGTCGATCAGCATTAAGGTGGCGCTCACTTGGCTGTTCCATCAAGTGTCAGCTGACTGGTTTGCGGATCCATCTTGACATAGGGATTGTGAGCGACTTCCCACAAATGGCCGTCGGGGTCGGCAAAATAACCTGAATACCCACCCCAAAAAACTTCTTGTGGTTGCTTGGTTTTATCAGCGCCGCAAGATATGGCGTGAGCAAAAAAGCGATCGACGGCCAGCCGATCCGGCAGGTTAATCGCCAATGCTGCCCCTCGAAATCCCGAGCCTGTTGGGTCCACACCAGCGTCTTCGGCAAGTGCTTCCCGGCCGTACAGACCCAACACGACACTGTGGCCCTGCAGAAACGTGACGCTTTCCTGACTGGCCGAACTGTTGGCCCAACCCAGCTTTTCATAAAAGGCGGTCGATGTCGCGAGATCTTCGACCCCTAGTGTTACGATAGAAACATTTGCCGTCATAAATTGTCCTCACCAGTCATCTTCATCAAACATGCGTTGCAGCGAAACACGATAGTCGGGCCAATTATATTGCATGCCCAACAAATTCTTGGAACGCAAATTGCTGACTTTCTTGTTATCGCCATAGAAACTTCGGGCCATGGGACTCAAGTCGGCGGATTCAAAATCTGTTTCCGGTGGCGGTGGTGTGTCGAGCAGTTGATGGGCAAATGTTACCACGTCCTGCGGTGGGGCGGGTAGATCATCTGTAATATTGAAAATGCCAGCAGCATTTGTTGAAACTGCCAGGTCAACGGCCTGGGCAATATCTCCTACGTGAATGCGATTGAACACCTGGCCGGGTTTTACAAGTCGGCGCGACCGGCCTTGTTTGGCATTACGCAATGCATTGCGACCAGGGCCATAGATTCCCGAAAGCCGCATAATGCTGAGTGGCAAATTGCCCAAGCCAGCGGCGTCAGTCCATTCCTGTTCAGCGCGAACCCGTTGCCGCGACCGACTTGAAGAGGGCAACAAATCTGCGGTTTCATCCATCCACGCACCATCATTATTTCCGTAGACCCCAACCGTTGACAGATAGCCGATCCATACCAATTTGGGCAGCAGATCAGGCGCGATATGACCACTCAGTGCAGCGAGAACCGGGTCAACTATTGCTTCTGACTTTTCGGTATTCTCCTGCCGCGGTGGGGCAATGGATATAATCAGGTGGTTGATCTCAGCAAGTGCCGCAACCAATGCCTGATCGCAAGTGCTACCGTCGAATAACAGAGGCTCTATACCGGCCTGACTAAGCATAGAGAATTTATCCAGTGAACGCGTCGTACCAACCACATCAATGCCCCGGCTGACCAGCCGTCGACCAATCTCAACGCCCGAAAACCCGCAACCGAATATCAGTACTTTCATTTTTTTAACTCGCCTAGCTGCAGCATCGCCCAATCGGCGGCGTTGCGCACGATATCTGATGAATCTGCACAATGGGGTTGAACTGCGGCAATCAGGCCGGGCGAATGTGAATTCCCGGCAGCGATCAGGCAGTTGCGAATAAACCGATCCCGGCCGATGCGTTTAACTGGAGAACCGGCATACACTTGTCGAAATTTTGCATCACTGAACGATAGCAGGGTTTGAAGATCGTGGGGGCGTTCAGTGGGCGGCGCCGACAATTTCATTTCTTCGGCTGCTCGGGCGAATTTGTTCCACGGACACACCGCCAGGCAATCGTCACAACCAAAGATGCGGTTGCCCATGGCTTTTCTGAATTCCTCTGGAATCATCCCTTTGTGTTCGATTGTCAGATAGGAAATGCAGCGCCGGGCATCCAGTTTGTAGGGAGCTGGAAAGGCGTCAGTGGGACAGATATCAATACAATCCGAACACGAGCCGCAATGATCGACTTCCGCTTCATCGCGCGGCAGGTCGAGAGTTGTGAAGATGGACCCGATGAACAACCATGATCCGCTCTTGCGCGATACCAGGTTTGTGTGTTTGCCCTGCCACCCCAGACCAGCACGCTCTGCCAGTGGTTTTTCCATCACCGGGGCGGTATCAACAAACACTTTGATCTGGCAATCAATGTCGTTTTTGGAAGCCAGCGCCGAGAGTTTACTGGCCAAGGTTTTCAATCGTCCCTTGATCACATCGTGATAGTCGCGATGTCGGGCATAGACAGATACTGTTCCTTCAGTGGACTTTTGAAGTTGCAAAAGCGGGTCGGTTTCGGGGCCATAATTCATGGTGAGCACCAGGATTGATCTGACCTCTGGCCAAAGCGTCTTGGGATCAGACCGTCGACCAATCGTGTCGTTCATCCAACTCATCGTTGCGTGATGTTTGGCCTCTACAAATGACTTCAATGCCTCACTGGTTCGTTTTTGGTGGGTTGGTTCGGCAATACCCAGCGAATCGAAGCCCAGCAATTGAGCCTGCTTTCGCAATTCCTGTACAATTTTGGCGGGCTTACTCAAAAGTCCAGATCAACATAGTGAGAGACTGGTGGCATGCCACGAATACGGTCCGCCAGAAGAGGGCGGAAGGAGGGGCGTGATTTGATCCGCACATACCAGTCCTTGAGATGTTCATCACTCGACCAGTCAACTTCTCCCAGATAATCAAGAACCGACAGTGTCGCCGCCGCCGTCATGTCGGCCTGGGTGATGGCATCTCCAGCCAGCCAATTGCGTGTTGCGGCCAGCCAACCAAGATATTTCAAATGATAACCAATATTTGCGCGAACTGCGCGAAGCGCCTGACTGTCAGGTGCTCCGCCACCCACACTGGCTGGCATGATCCGTTTTGTGACACGTTCGTGCACGGCATAGCGCGTTACTTCGGATTCAAATTTGGTCAGACACCAATCCATAATTCGGCGCATCTCGGCGCGCTTGATTGGGTCTTCTGGAAAAAGCCGCTGTTGGCGTTGCAGCGCGCCATGGGTTTCATCAAGATATTCACAAATCACCCACGCACCTGTGATGGCGATATTATCGACTTGCAGCACAGGTACCGTGCCGGCCGGGTTGAGTGTGAGAAAATCTTCACGTCTTTCCCATACGTGTTCGGTGACGAGTGTAACATCGATGCTGAGTTCACTGAGCATCAGGCGTACCGCGCGGGACCCCGCAGACATGGGATTGTGGAAAAGTGTCAGCATTGCAAATCCCGATGTTTTGTTCGACTTGTCACGTCACTGTGGAACTGAATTGTGAACCTCTCTATAGGAGGCGAAGAATTATGCGGCAAGTCATGCGAATCACTACACCTGGAGCCAGTATATGAGCATCGAACAAATCCTGGTTCTTGCTATCGTTCAGGGATTAACCGAATTTTTGCCGGTTTCTTCGTCCGGCCACCTCATTTTGATTCCCGCCTTCACCGGCTGGAAGGACCAAGGCAGCGCAACCGATATTATGGTGCATGTTGGGTCGCTGTTTGCGGTCTTGGTTTATTTCTGGAGGGACGTGCTGGATCTGGCAGGTGGCATCGGTGATTTGCTGAGAGGGCGGATTACCGCCCATTCGCGCATGGTCACGCTGATCGGACTCGCCACAATTCCTGCTCTTGTTTTCGGAGCCGTTTTGAAATTCTCAGGCCTGTCTGATGTGGTCCGCAGCGTTGAGCTGGTTGCCTGGGGTGCGATATTTTTCGGTATTCTCATGTATATTGCCGACAAAGTAGGGCGCACGACCAAAAAGATGGAAAATATGACGCTCGCACCGGCAATCATAATCGGAATATCTCAAGCCATTGCTTTAATTCCGGGAACCAGCAGATCCGGCATAACCATGACGGCGGCACGATTTATGGGGTTTGAGCGTGGAGAGGCAGCGCGATTTTCGTTTCTATTGGGAATTCCGGCAATTGCGGCGGCCGGTATTTTTACTGCTCTGGAAACTGCCCAGCAAGGCCACGGTATCTCCGCAGACGCTTATTGGGCGGCTTTCATCACATTCTTTGCGGCTCTTGCGGCGATCGCTCTGCTGATGGCTTTGGTTCGGCGCACAACATTTCTGGTATTCGTGATCTATCGGTGCGCGTTGGGCCTGTTGCTGCTGGCAATGCTATACGACTGGTTCCCGCAAATACTGCCGTCATTGGCGGCCTAATTCTATTTAGGCGATTCAATGTTCAACCGGCAATTGGCGGTCTCCCGGTTGCTGTTGCGATGACCCGTGCTTCAACCAGCAAATCGCGGGATTCCACCTTCGCCCTTTTTGCATCCCACGACATGCTAACTTCTACCTCCTGTGCTCCAGCTTCCAGAGCAAGGTACCGCGCCCGTGCAAGTGCCATCGATTCGGCTTCCTGCCTGGCCGCCTGCTCGTCAACAAAAGGGTCGTCCAGTCCCGTTACTTGAAATCGACCCTCGGAAGGCTGGGTGATTGTCAATTCTGCTTTCATCGATATCTGGCCGACCACCGCACCAATTGCGTTGGCTACATCGGCATGTTCCGGCACCTCAACTTTGATATCCAACAGATCGGCAATGGCGGGGTGATAAACGTGAGCAGAGGCCCCCAGGCCAATCATCTTGCGATCCAATCGGAACGAAAACTCAGCGGTGCGTTGCCCGGAGGATTGTTGGCCTTCCTGACGCCGGTCGAGAACCTCGCTGATCAACGGGTGTTGCAGCAGGGCTGGGCCATCTTTACCGTCATTCTGGAATGCCGTTTCCAGCACCACTTCAGCAGAACGCCTCTCGACACGCGCAACAATGCGTTTAGCGAGGATCAATGGGTCAGCGCAATATGCCTGTCCGGATCCGTCGCGTTGGCGGCCAAACAATGACAGACATTTGGTAGCCGCACTGCGATCCCAGATCGCGTGTTGGCCAAGACCATGCATGGCGTCGCTGGGAGTAAGGCCGGCAATTTGCACCAGGCCACGGGCGACAAGCCTGTTTAGTGCCGCAAACTGCCGGGTTCCTTCCAGAACCCTGTCCAGTGCTTTTGGCTGCCCGTCGATCTTTCTATAGAGTTCGGTTTCTGCAGAGGACATATCGGATTCAAGCCCGATGCCGGATTTTATCACAAAGCAGCCATCATGTCGGTTGTTCAAACTGCTTTTGATTTGCCGGTCCAGTGCTTGATGGACGACTTCCGAATGTTCGTGGGCAATGAGGCTGACTGGAATCAGGCGGCGCGGTCCGAGAACCAGTTGGGGGTTGAGAGCTGTACCACCGAGCGAAATTTCCGAATCTCCACCCAGACCAAATGTGTTCATCGCCACTGCTTCAACCATGGTGCGGAAACCGCCGACACGTGCGCCCTGCGGGTCAAGTTTTGGGCGACCATCTTCAAGAATGGCGACATCGGAAGTGGTGCCGCCAATGTCATTTACAAAGGCTTGTTGTGCATTGGTCAGGTAATGAGCGCCGACAAGGCTGGCTGCAGGTCCCGACAGGATGGTTTCGATAGGCCGGCGAATGGCGAAGTCCGATCCGACAAGTGCACCATCGCCGCGAACGATCATCAAAGGCGCATCTATTTTGTGATGTCTGAGCGACCGGATAGTAGCTTCGATCAGACGTGTGATTGTAGGAACGAGTCGCGAGTTGAGCACCGTTGTCAGGGCGCGCTTGGGCCCATTGAGTTGGGCCGACAGTTCGTGGCTGCAGGTGACGGCTTTGCCGGTACGGGCAAGAATCAAGTCACGCACCGCCAGCTCATGGGCCGGATTGCGAACCGCAAAATAGCCGGCGACAGCAAAGCCGGTCACCGATGCGGCGAGGCGATCCAACTGATCTTCCAGCGGCCCGGTGTCGAGGGGTTGGGCTTCACTGCCATGGGTAGTGTGGCCGCCAGGAATTAGCACGACCGGGTCATTGCCAAGTGCCTCCTTGAGACCGGCATTGGAGAGATCGCGGTTGGCAAAGCCAATCGCAATCAAAGCTACACGCCCTCCCTGACCCTCTACCAGTGCGTTGGTCGCCAATGTGGTTGACAGGGAGACCATGCCAATTTGTGAGGGGTCGCATCCGGCCTTGGCGATTGTTTGTTGCGCTGCATCGGCAATGCCCTGCGCAAAGTCCTGACGGGTGGTCAATGACTTCGCTTTGGCGACAACAATGCCATGCGAACCGTTTTCTGGGATGTCGAGAATTGCAGCATCGGTAAATGTGCCGCCGGTATCGATGCCTAGTAAAAGCGCCATGTGAGCACCGGTTTATAACAGATCAACTGCCTATTTGCCGTGTTTGAGTGCAATCTCCAAGTCAAAAATGATTCCGGGTGACCGTCATTTTGTACCAGGTCTCAGATGAGCGTAATCTTATCCATCAAACTATCGAATTCTGGTGCCAGGGATGCCTGTTCATTGTGATGATCACTCATCGCCAGAGTTTTCCTCTCCCAGGCCAATGCATGTTCGACGATTTGCTCCAGTTCGGTATGGATCGGGGCCCATCTTAACCGGTGCTGCATGTGTGACGGGTCGGCCACAATCGCCGCAATGTCGCCGGTACGACGAGGCTGCAGGCGGACTTCAAAATCACAACCGGAAACCTGTTTTACCGCGCTGATAACGTCGAACACAGAGTGACCTTTTCCGTAGCCCACATTGCCAGTAAATTTGCTTCCTCCGGCCCGCAGGAAATTCAAAGCATCATAATGGGCTGTCGCAAGATCAGTTACATGGATAAAGTCCCGAATAGCACTCCCGTCTGGTGTATCGTAATCGGTTCCGTAGACCTCAAAATACTCGCGTTTGCCAACGGCCGCTTCGCAGGCAAGTTTCATCACATGAGTCGCGCCGCGGGTCGATAATCCCGTTCGGCCTTGGGGGTCAGCACCGGCAACGTTAAAATAACGCAGAATGACATGGCGCATACCGTGGGCGGCACAGACGTCACGAATCATCATTTCACTCATCAGTTTTGACATTCCATAGGGAGAAGCAGGCTCCAATGGCGCTTTTTCATCGACTGGTTCCAAAGTCTGAGGGGCGCGATAAACGGCGGCGGTCGATGAGAATATAAATTGATCGATGCCACATCGCACGGCGCTTTCCAGCAGATGGCGAGTGCAACCGGTGTTATTGTCATAATATTTCAGTGGTTTTTCGATGGATTCCGGGACCACAACAGACCCGGCAAAATGAACGATAGTGTCAATGTCGTATTGTCGAAGCGTGTGCTCTACCAGGGCGCGATCACCAATATTACCAAGCACAAATGTTGCATTTGACGGCATCGCCCAGTCAAAGCCGGTCACCAGATTGTCGATGATGACAACCTGCTCGTCCTGTTCGACAAACTCCCATGCGGTGTGGGATCCTATATAACCGGCACCACCGGTAATAAGAACGCTCATTTTGATACCCGTCCAAAGGCCAATTTAGCCAGATCATTGTGATCGGAATCCAATACGATTAGGTTAAGAAATCAGCGCTTCCAGTGACCTCAGCGTATCGGCTTGTGAGGGTGGTTTGTCCCATCGTAAGCGTGAAATGCGAGGAAATCGCATGGCGATGCCGGATTTATGTCTGTTTGACCGGTTCAATCCTTCAAAAGCCACCTCCAACACCAAACCAAAATCGGGTCGGGCCGTCACCGAGCGTACCGGCCCGAAACGATCAATCGTGTTGGCACGGACAAATTTGTCGATTTCCTTCAATTCGTCATCGGTGAATCCAAAATATGCCTTGCCCACGGGGACCAGCGTGCCTTCCGCCGTCCACACTCCAAATGTGTAGTCTGAATAATAGCTTGAGCGTTTGCCGTGGCCGCGTTGCGCATACAGCAATACGGCGTCGATCAGCATCGGGTCGCGTTTCCATTTGAACCAGGGCCCCCTGGGGCGCCCTGGCTGGTAAGGCGAGTCCCAAAGCTTTACCATTATGCCTTCAATTGCTGGATTTGGTGGGTTTTCGCGCCTGTCAGCAAGATCATTCCAGGTCTGGAATTCAACCAGTGGAGACAAGTCGAATCTTGGTTGTTCCAGGCGCGAAATAAAACTTTCAAGCTTTTGGCGACGCTGGATGAAATTCAGGTGTCGCAGTTCCTCGCCGCCAGACCTGAGAATGTCGTAAACGCGCAGAATGACCGGATGACTTGCTAATAAGGCCTTTGACACCGTTTTGCGGTTCAGTCGTCGTTGAAGATCTCCAAAACCGGCAACAGCCACAGTGCCGTCTTTAGTTTGGCGTGCGACCAATAACTCACCATCCAGTGTGCCTTCAAACTCCATCGCATCCAGCAAGTCTGGAAATGCGCGCCCGACATCATCTCCGGTGCGGGAGTAGAGGCGCCGCACTCCGTTTTCAACACTTGCCTGCAGGCGAATACCATCCCACTTCCACTCGGCTGCATAGAGTTTCGGATCAAGTCTCTGCCGGTCTTTCTCCGACAGGGCATTGGCCAACATAACCGGCCTAAACGGGGCATCAGCCATTTGCTCTGGTTTGGCGCCCTTGCCGTCCAGCCATGCAAACAGGTCCACGAAGGGTGGCTCAATACCGTGCCACAATTCTTCAATCTCGGCGACATCCACCTGACCCAGATCAGCGAGCGCCAGTTTGGCCAGTCGGGCCGACACTCCAATCCTCAGCCCTCCCGTCAACAGTTTCAACAGCGCATAGCGCCCAGATGCATTGAGCTGGTCCAGCCAGGTCGTCAGCGCTACCTGTGCATTGGTTTTGCCCGTCATTTGAAGTGAATCGATCACTTCGCAGAGTCTGGGGTTGAAATTGTCGTGATCGAGCCGCACTGTCGGGCGCTTTTGTGAGGTCGCCGCCGTCACCGTTGCGGTTCTCATTTGGCTATCCCAGACCAATGCGATGGTTTCGGCGAGGTCGCCCACATAATCATATGAGAGCTTGAACAGCACGTCGTCCATACGTTCGGCCATCAAATTGTGCAACACGGCTGGCTTGATGCCGCTGATATCCAGTCTGCCGGTCAGTGCTGCGAGGGCCAGACCCCGGTCTGGATCAGGTGTATCGGCGAAATAGTCTCTTAAAAGCTGCAATTTGCTATTGCGGGAAGGAGTGAGCACCAATCGGTCAAGCAGATTGGAAAACGCTTTCATTCGTTTTCCTCCTCATACCCAATCAGATTGAGGGGCCGGGCTTTGATTTGATTGAGTTCACACCATCGGATCAAGGCATCGTCTCGACCATGGGTGACCCAGACTTCCCGTGGTTTCAGCTCAGTAATCGTATCGATCAATTCATCCCAGTCGCAGTGATCGGACAGAATGATCGGCAGTTCCACCCCGCGCTGTTTGGCGCGTTGCCTGATTTGCATCCAACCAGACGCAAAACAGAATATCGGATCAGCGAACCGCCGTCCCCATTTATCGACAAAAGCGGATGGTGGACCAAGAACGATCTTACCGGCAAAACTATCTTTTTGACCTTTATCGAGGGTTGCTGATTCCAGTTGGCCAAGTTCAATTCCCTGGTCAATATAATAGTCGCAGAGTTTTTTCAGGGCGCCGTGAATATAGATGGTTTCGTTGTATCCCTGGTGACGGAGCAATCCGATAACCCGCTGTGCTTTGCCTAAGGCATAAACCCCTATCAGGTGAGCCCGCTGGGGGAATTGAGCAACAGATCTGAGAAGTTTTTGAATTTCATCTTGCGGATTAGGGTGTCGAAACACCGGCAGAGCAAACGTCGCCTCGGTGATGAACGCGTCCAGTGGATGATCGGTAGGAACGTTTTCATATGGTTCGCAGGTTGGATCAAAGCCGCGCTTGTAATCGCCGGATACCAGAATTTGCAGATCCTCAAACCGAACCAAAATCTGTGCTGACCCGAGAACATGTCCAGCGGGCCAAAAGCTTACTGTTACGCCATTTAAGTCAAAAGATTGTCGCAATTCAGCAACATGCGATTGGCGACAATAATCCTCACCATAGCGTATTGCCATAATGTCGAGTGTTTGTGCTGTGGCCCAGACGTCACCATGTCCGGCGCGGGCGTGATCGGCGTGGCCATGTGTAATCAATGCCCGCGCTACGGCGGAGACAGGGTCGACATAAAAATCTCCGGGCGGACAGTAAAGACCTTTTGGTGTTGGGTGTAGCAATTGTGCCGGAATCATAGCAACAGCATATCATCTGGATGTAGCGTTGCACGTCCTTAAACCCTGAACGGTGCTAGTGGGCGGTAATTCCAGCTTCCCAGCCGAGCATTGCCCGCTTGCGTGTCAGTCCCCAGTGATAACCGGTCAATTGGCCGGATTTGCCCAATACCCGGTGACACGGAACCACAAAGGAAATTGGGTTGCGCCCCACGGCTGTACCAACGGCACGAGCTGCATCTGGTCGATCCAGGCTGCTGGCCAGGCCCGAATAGGTTGTTGCTTTTCCGACCGGAATTCTGAGCAATCCTTCCCAGACGCGAATCTGGAAGTCCGTGCCGATTAGCACCACACGTAGTGGCTGGTCCGGGGTCCAACAGGAGGGGTCAAATATCCGTCGTGCATAAGGCGCGGTGAAGCCAAGGTCCTCCACATAGGTTGCGCGCGGCCAGCGTTTGCGCATGTCGTTCAGCGCTTCGGGTCTGTTGAAGGATCCGGTCCCTACTTCGCCTGCATGACGCCCATCCCCGGCCGCAATGCTGCCATGGCCGTCATTGTCGGCAAATGCGAGCCCGGCCAGGCCGCGGTCGGTGGTCATGATCAGCGCCTCTCCGAACGGAGATCCGTGAAACCCATAGCGAATTTCGAGCCCTTCACCCTGTGCCTTGTAGACGCCCGGAGACATCGCTTCGTGGGTGACAAACAGATCGTGCAGTCGCCCCGGACCCGACAGGCCCAACTCGTAGGAAGTATCGAGCAGGGGCAATCCGCCTTCCAGAAGTTTTTTGGCGTGATCCAGGGTGACTGCCTGAAGAAATGCCTTCGGCGAGATACCTGCCCAGCGGGTAAATGTTTTTTGCAGCCGCGTTGGTGGCAGACCTGTTAACTGGGTCAGTTCGTCCAGGTCGGGATGATCGCGCCAGTTCTCAGTGATGTGCTGCAGCACGCTGCGCACGGTCTCGTAATCGTCATGGGCGTGGGTAAAATCGGTTGCCGGTTTCAAATTGCTGGCTGTTGCTAACATGGGGTGACTCCACAAAATATTTGTTGCTCGCAATCAATCAAAAATGAACCGACTTCGCCACCCGAAACTTGCTCAACGTTTTGCGGTAGCCATGGCCGTTTGAAAGGCCAATGCAAAACTCTCTCTGTCGTGAGGATTGAGAAAATAGCCAAATTCAACACTGTCCAGCCGGTGGGCCAGTCGCATTTTTGTAATACCGATCTCATCATGCCGGTCGATCTCAAATCGTGTTCCAAACTGCGGAAATGTGTGGTCGCGTGCACGCCCCTTCGGACTCACTTTTCGCAGCAATACATGTTGACGAGATATTTCGACATCTTCGTAAGCCCTGGCAGACCAGAAATTAGACTTAAAGGCCCAGTACACCAGCAGCACATCCAGGCCCATAAAACCCAGAACAGGCCACAGGCCGAGGGCGAAAAATACCAGCCCAATGATCAAACATATGCCGGCTACAAGGCCAAACAGGATTCTGAACCCCTTTCGCCCCAGCGAACGATAGGGAGAAAGGCGCGCCGAAAATACGATGGTGTTCGATGCCATGTTGTATGCGCTCATGAAGCGAGTATAGATCACAGTCATGAGCAAGAAAACTGACAAATCCGCGATGGTCAAAAAGCCAAATTTCCGCAAGCCGAAAAAACTGCCCCGCAGCAAATATACCAAAGCTGAGATAAGGGAGATTTTCAGCCGGTTCAAACAACAGCGTCCAGAGCCCAAGGGCGAACTGGAACATGTCAATCCCTATACGCTTGTTGTTGCCGTAGCATTGTCTGCCCAGGCCACGGATGTCGGGGTCAATAGGGCAACGAAAGATCTGTTCAAACTTGCCGATACTCCGGAAAAGATGTTGGCGCTGGGCGAAGCCAAGGTGCGCGAGCATATCAAAACCATCGGCCTGTATCGAAACAAGGCAAAGAATGTCATTGCGCTGTCGCAGAAGCTGATTGATGATTTTAGTGGCATAGTACCGCAAGACCGGGATGCATTGGTGACGCTTCCCGGAGTTGGTCGCAAGACTGCAAACGTCGTCCTGTCCATGGCGTTCGGTCATTCAACAATGGCGGTGGACACACATATACTTCGCATCGGCAATCGTATCGGCCTGGCGCCCGGCAAAACCCCGGATGAGATTGAAGATATTTTGATGCGCCGCATTCCTGAAGAATTTCTCTATCACGCACATAATTGGTTGATCCTTCACGGCCGCTATACCTGCAAGGCGCGCAAACCGGAATGTGAAGCCTGCATCATTGCAGATTTGTGCAAGTCGAAGGAAAAAACATGTTCCGTTCCCGCAGCGATTGTAGCGCTGGAACAACCTCAATTTGACTGATCGTGCTCAGGTCGATTTTAATTCAATTCGCTTGTAGACATGAACCATCAATGCACCAGCAAAGAGCGGTGTCAGGAAATTGACGATGGGAATTACCAAAACAACCGCAATGGCCAGTCCGGCAAAGAAAATTTCGGAACCGAATTGTTTTTGCAGCGCGGTCACCTCTTCCAACGGTCGATGACGCAAGGCGGCGAACTGAAAATATTCCCGTCCCAGCAAGTAGCCGTTGAGCAGAAAAAAGATCAGAACTCCAAGTCCAAGAAACAATACCAGCATCAAAGCAATCAGATTGCCAACGACCACAAGGCCAAAGAACTGTGCTGTGATACCGATCGACTGAGCTATTCCCAATGGCTTGCCACTAGGATCACCTGGATAATGAACGGTCTCCACTTCTTCGGCAATTTCATCAAGGAAAACACCGGCAAAGACAGAAGAAACCGGTGCTACAAGAAATCCCATCCCCAAAATCAGGCCCGCGCCCAGCAACCAGGCAAGCATTGTACTGATCAGTGAATAGTCAGCCAGCATTGGTTCCAAAAACGCTCCGTACCCGGCTTGGAGAACCATCCAGAAGCCAACGAACAAGGTGATTGTCAAACCGAGAGATTTCCAAAGAACAGTGCGAAAGGGTGGTGAAAACATCTGAGACAGTGTTTTCAAAATGGCACCAATCAGCCCCTGTTCACTCATTTGCACCGCTCCGGGGTTGCTGTATTTGCCCTTAGATGGGTTCGCCGATTGGGTGACACAAGTCAGGGGCTTTATTTTCCTTGTACTTACCGCTAGTTGATCAACAAACTGGCGACCAGGAGTTCTCTGTGACAAAACCCGATTTTGACGTGTTGACCGTAGGCAACGCGATTGTTGATATCATTGCGCGTGCTGATGATGATTTTCTGGTTCGTGAAAACATAATCAAAGCTTCTATGAACCTGATCGACGCGGCCCGTGCTGAGCACCTGTATGCGGTGATGGGGCCAGCGATTGAAGCTTCTGGCGGCAGTGCTGGCAACACAGCAGCAGGAATTGCCAGCCTCGGGGGCACTGCAGCGTATTTCGGCAAAGTTGCCGATGACCATTTGGGTGAAATATTTACCCATGATATCCGGGCAATCGGTGTGGATTTCGGAACCAAGCCGTTAAACGGTACTCCACCAACTGCTCGCTCGATGATTTTTGTCACCCCGGATGGTGAGCGGTCGATGAACACCTATCTTGGCGCCTGTGTTGAGCTGGGCCCGGAAGATGTTGATGCTGATGTGGTGGCGCGGTCGAAAGTCACCTATTTTGAAGGCTATTTGTGGGACCCGCCGCTGGCCAAAAACGCCATCAGGCTGGCCGCACAAATTGCCCATGATAACAACCGGCAGGTGGCAATCACCCTGTCAGATCCGTTTTGTGTTGATCGCTATCGTGGCGAGTTTCTGGAACTGATGCGCAGCGGCACCGTCGACATAATCTTCGCCAATGATGCGGAGCTAAAGAGCCTCTATGAAACCTCAGATCTTGCCACGGCGATGTCACTTGTTAAGGCCGACGTGGCGCTGGCTGCGGTCACCCGAGGTGAAGAGGGATCAATAATTGTTGCAGGCGAAGAATTAATTGAAGTTGCTGCCCATGCGATTGAAGTATTGGAAGACACAACAGGTGCCGGCGATCTTTATGCATCGGGGTTCCTCTATGGCCTGACTCATGACTACAAACTGCGAGATTGCGCGCTGATCGGCGGTTTGGCTGCTGCGGAAGTCATTCAGCATGTCGGTCCACGACCACAAGTCAGCCTTGCCAATCTGTTGGCTCAATCGGGTATCTGAATTCGGTTGGAAAGTTTCTAATCCAGTGCCTCCAGCAGGTCAGCAAGAAAATCATCAAGGTGATCGGTTGCAAAATCGATCGCCTGATCTTCCACGACTTCATGCTCCCAGGCCTCGGCATTGTGGTCAGAATTGTTGGCCGGTGTAACCAGCACAGTACGCATCCCAAACTTATTCGGCACATGGAGATTGCGCGGCATGTCTTCAAACATCGCCGCCTTTAGCGGGTCGACCGAATGGCTTTGCAGAAATTTGACATAGGGGCTTTCAGCCGGTTTGGGCACCAGGTCGGATGCAACAATATCAAATACCTGATGAAAATGATCGGTGATGCCCAACCTGTCGGTTGTGCGTTTCGCATGGGGGACATCCCCATTGGTGAATATGTGTTTGCGGCCTGGAAGTGCGGCAATCAAGTCGCCCAAAACCGGATTTGGATCGACCGGTGAATAGTCAATGTCGTGCACCTTGTCGAGAAAGTCGTGTGGATCGATGTCAAACCGTTCCATCAACCCCCGCAAAGTGGTGCCGTGGCTGCGGTATAGTTCCTTTTGCAGAATTCTGGCCTCTGGTTTTGGCATGTCCAAAAGCTCGGCCACATAGTCTGTCATCTTCCAGTCGATCTGGGCAAACAAATCGCAATGGCGCGGATACAGGGTATTGTCGAGGTCGAAGACCCACTCGGTTACATCTTCAAAGGAAATTTTGAGCCTTTTGCGTCGATCCTGTTCAATCATCGTACAAACATCGTCCCGGCACCGTGATCGGTAAACAATTCCAACAATACCGCATGTGGAGCCTTGCCATTGACAATGACAACCGCCTCCACACCCTTGTTGAGTACTTCAATACAGGTTTCAACCTTCGGGATCATACCACCTGAAATGGTTCCATCTTCAATCAGATCATCCGCCTGTTTGATGCTCAGCCGCGGGATCAATTTGCCTTGCTTATCCAGAACACCGGGAACATCCGTCAAGAACAGCAATCGATTGGCACTCAATGCACCAGCAATAGCGCCAGCAAATGTGTCAGCATTGACATTGTAGGTCTCGCCTCCCGCACCAAAGGCTACTGGCGCAATGATCGGTATCAGGCCGGAACCAACAACGGTCGTGAGCACTGATGTATCAATTTTTTCTGGCTCTCCGACATAACCGAGATCGACAATTTCTTCAATTTTGCTGTCGGGATCCCGTTGAGTTCGGTGCATTTTTTTGGCCCGCACCATATTTCCATCCTTGCCGCACAGGCCAATTGCGCGGGCACCTTCGGCGTTGAAATCGGCCACGATATTTTTATTGATCAGCCCGGCCAGCACCATTTCAACAATTTCCACGGTCGCCTTGTCGGTGACCCTCATACCGCCCTTGAATTCGCTTTCAATTCCCATTTGGTCGAGCATCGCGCCAATCTGTGGTCCGCCGCCATGCACAACAATCGGCTCAACTCCAGACTGACGAAGCAGCGCAACATCGCGGGCGAAGGCTTTTCCAAGCTCTGCATTACCCATGGCGTGGCCACCATATTTGATGACAATTGTTTTGCCTGTATGGGCCTGCATGTAAGGCAGCGCCTGGGACAAAAGGTGAGTTCGGGTCTCAGCGTCGATAATCGGAGGCGTGGAATTCTGGGTCATGGGAGTGCAACCGTTGGAGTCCTGACCCTAGCTACATCAATTAGTCCATATAAAAAAGCACCCGAATCGATTGATCCGGGTGCTGTGTTGAATTGAGCAGCTTTCAGAATTAGATTTCGTTGGAAATCCAGTCTGACAATTTGTTCTTTGGTGCCGCGCCAACCTGAATTGCAACTGGCTCTCCATCTTTGAACATCAGCAGTGTGGGGATCGAGCGAATGCCGTATTTGGCAGCCAGGTCAGGATTTTCATCCATGTTTACCTTAGCGATCTTCACCTTGCCGTCCATTTCGTTGGCAATTTCCTCCAGACTTGGAGCGATCATCTTACAAGGTCCACACCATTCGGCCCAGAAATCGACCACTACGGGTGTATCGGAGTTCAGGACATCAGAATCGAAGTTTCCGGTGTCGGTTTTCACAGTCGCCATATCATGCTCCTAATCGATCCCCGGTCTTCGGGGAATCACAGTTTGCGCCTCGTTGGGTGGAACGTAGGGAGCCGGACATTGCGGGTCAAGAAGCAGCAGCGGTGGAATCTGTTCACAGCTGCGCGATTTGCAAATAGGCGGCATCCAGTCTTGAACTTTCAAGCTTCATGATCTGTGGCCCCTCAGTGCCATGAGTCCAGACCAGCATACATTTGATCGGCAATTGAGGATAAAGACGTGCCACCAGCTCACGATAAAGCGCCAGCTGCGTGACGTAATCGGGAGGTATATCATCGTGCGATTCAGGTACCTGCAAATTGGTTTTATAGTCCAATATCGTCACTTCATCTTCGCCAACCGTCAACCGGTCTATCTGGCCGGAGACCGAACGGGGCCCGTTTTTGGTGGCAATTGTGCCCATTAATGACACTTCCCCACGACTCGTTTGAAGGTCAAAGCAATCTCTTAACTGAGGGTGATCCAACACCTCTTTTAGGGATTGCAGCATGTCGAGGTGCAGGTCCGGCGTATATTGCGGTAACTGCTTGGCAAGATAGGCCTCAGCTGCCGGCCACCGTTTCGAATCTTCCATGTCCGGCAGCACCTGAAGCAATTTATGCAATGCCGTTCCTCGCCGCCGCGGATCAGGAGTTGCAGGATCAGCTGAAGTTCGTTGGAATGGAGAGCTCAGTGCCGGTTGTTGGGCGAGAGTTTCGTCAATATCGGTCTGTGCGCCAGACGGATTGAGGGGTCGCGGTAATTTGATCTCCGGTGGCAAGACCTTCGATATCCAGTCAGGTAATTCGGTGGATCTAATCGGTACAGTGGAATGGGGTGGGGTTTTTGGATTGATGACTGGCGTCGGCGAATTTGGAGCCTTCCAGCGATGCCACAACACTTCGCCATCGCCGCCGTGCTCGCTTTGACCGTCGGCGTAGATATCCTGCCAGTCAGGTTCCAGCGCGGTGCGGACCATGTCATGCCAGTTTGGCGCGCCAGGATTGGTTTTACCGCGGTATCCGCAAATGATCAGCCGATCTTCAGCTCGGGTCATTGCGACATAAAGCAACCGGCGATACTCTTCTTCTGCCCGGCGCTTTTCATCGTCACGAAGCGCCAGGGTCTTGCTGCAATGATCGTCGCTCCTGGGAACCCAGAGATAGCAGGCCTCCTGATTATTTTCTGACCAGCCATAAAGGCTGGGCGCGTGCTGGCTCTGGAATGCTGGGCTGCTTTTATCGACTAGAAAGACGATTGGCGCCTCAAGGCCTTTTGCCGCATGTACTGTCATGATGCGGACCTCCCCGGCAGAAGCGTCCATTTCGCGTTTGATTTCCGGTTTTTCTTCCAGCAATGCTTCAAGAAACGCCTGCAGTCCGGGAATGCTGCCCTGCTCATAAGTAAGGGCGGTATCCAAAAAAGCGTCAATGACATCTTCAGCTTCATTGCCGAGACGGGCCAAAATCTTCTTTCGCCCTCCCATTTTCCCGAGTATTCGGGCGTAAAATTCGAACACCGGGACTTGGTCACTCAGTTTTCGCCAATGGGTAATTTCATCAAATGCATCGGAGAATTGTTGGCCCTTTGCGCGTTTGAGGGCTTCAAACAGGGAAATTTCCGTATTCGACAGAAATCGACTTTGCGTCAGATCAAACAGATCTTCTTCCGACAATCCAATTAGGGGAGACTTCAAAATAACCGCAAGCGATAAATCATCCTGTGGAGTTAACGTGACCTGCCCGAGCGCCATCAGATCCTTAACAGCAATATGATCGGTAACGATCAACCTATCGGCGCCGGAAACGGCTATATCGCGGGTTTTCAACGCTCTGTTCAAGGCTCCGACAAACCGGTCGCGAGATCGTACAAGTACCAGAATATCTCCGGCAGTGATTATCTTGCCGCTGGCTTCAATCGTTTCACTGCCAACCCAGGATGCGATTTTATCAGCCATTTTGTCAGCCAACAGCAGCGCCTGGTGCTGGCCTGCGATATCCATCGGTACATGCCAGTTCTCAGGATCATCCCCCGGTGCGGCTTCAATCAGATCCCAGACTTCAACCGAGCCCGGGTCTTTTTGGCGGGCGGCAGTATGCGAGGGAGGCGGGGCGCCAAATGTCACTCCCTGGGCGTGTTCTTCGATGTTGAAGACCGCATCGACCGCCGCCAAAACATCAGTAGTGGAGCGAAAGGATAGCCCCAGAGAAACGTCTTCGAAAGATTTTTGGGCAGCAGTAATCTGCCGTTGATAACGGCGCTTCTGTTCTGCAAAATTGCGTGGCTCGGCACCCCGGAAAGAATAGATGGATTGCTTTTCATCACCTACTGCAAAGACGGTGCGCTGGGTCAAGCGAGCTGACTTGCCCGTGAAGAATTCCTCGGCCAGTGCCGAGATAATTTGCCATTGTTTGGGGTTCGTATCCTGCGCCTCATCCAGCAGAACGTGATCGATGCCGAGATCTAGTTTGTAAAGCACCCAGGAGCGGGCATCGCTGCGGGACAAAAGGTCTGCTGTGCGTTCGATCAAGTCATCAAAGTCGAGCAATCCGCGTTGCCGCTTTTCCTGGGCGTAATAGCCGACCATTGCATCGGCAATTACCAGCAGAGGTTGGGTTTTAAGAATCAGATGCAAGGTCTTAATGCGGGATTTTGCCGCCAGCCAGCGTTCGCCTTCGGTTTCCAGCGCACTTCGCAGGCCGGGGAACCGGTTTTCGATGTCTTTGGATGGATATTTGCCAAAGCTGCGCAGTGCCCCCGATTTTATCAGCAAAATGGTGTCGATTGCCAAAGCCGCTTCCTGTGTCGATTGAGCAGTGAGGAAAGCTCTCAAGTGTGCAGCAAACTTTATCGAATTGGTGGCGCCTGTAGATTCCGCAAATACCGCAATTTCATCGCAGTTAAGGTGCTGAAACAGGCTGGCAGCCAGGGCTGTATTTGTGAGATTGTCCACACTGTCGGAAGGCCCAAAGCCGAGCAATTTCCTGGCGTGATTTGTGGCCCCTTCCGGTCCGCCAATTCGCTCCAACCAGCTGGCAAGTGCCTCTCTGTGGTTGACGACTTCACCAAATACCTTGTTGATTTGGGCGTCGGACGCCAGATCCATCAATTCAAGAAACGCACTGCCAATTGTGTTGTCTGGGTGGGTGTGTGCAGCCACTGCAATGGACTGACGTGCTTGCGCCATCAGCTGGCGCTGCATCTGATCATCCATCACCGTAAATGTTCCAGGAACGTTCGCCTCCAATGGGAACTGGTGCAGCAAAGCTTCGCAGAATGCATGTATGGTTTGAATTTTCAGGCCGCCTGGAGTTTCCAGCGCACGGGCAAAGAGAATGCGGGCGCGGGCCAGTTGAGTTGGTCTGGCCGGCTCTCCCTCGATGCGTTCAATTTCGTCGCCTAATTCTGCATCGCTGAGGCCAACCCATTGTCCTAAAATGTCAAACACCCTGTTCGACATTTCACCGGCAGCAGCCTTGGTATAGGTGAGGCACAATATTCGTGACGGATCGACACCGGACAATAATTGCCGGACCACCCTTTGCGCCAGAACATAGGTCTTGCCAGATCCGGCATTGGCCGACACCCAGGCAGAATTCGTCGGTGTAGAAGCTCTGCCTTGCGAAAGTTTGGTGTGTTCATCGATGACGAGGCCGCGGTTCATCAGTCACCACCCTCATCGTCGACAACGGCCCATTCCCGTACCCTCGCCAAATGGTCGTAATCGGACTCCCAGGCTTTCTCAGGAGCCTGTCGCGCTTTCGACCGATAGTCTTTGGCGGGATTTCGATAGGCGTTAATGAGTTCGCGCAATTGAATCCACGACGCCTCACCCAAATCATGAGCCTGGGAAGAACCGGGCCCGGATTTGTCAATCACATCGACCTGCAGCTCCGATCCGGGACGCAGCCGAACATAGCCCAGTTTGCTGGCAGTGTGTTTCAGTTCAGCGCCAAATCCACCCCGCACCGCCATGGCAGCTTCCAATGGCAATTGTGGCGCATTGAGTTCGGTGACCGCTTTAAGCTTCGGATCCAGTCCGGTTTTGTAGTCAAATATGGCCAATGTGCCATCTTTTAGCCGGTCAATCCTGTCCACCCGTCCACCTAGGGAAAATCCGTCTAGCCCTGCATCTGTGCGGCCGTTCAATTCGACGAAGATCTTTTCAACTTCCGCGATCTGATTGCGATGCCAGGTTAGCAAGTTGGCTGCGATTGCTCGAAAACGCGGCCACCATTGCACCGCGACATCGGTTGGTATGGCGGCACGGTCAAAATGATGACGGGCGATTGCGATCAGGCGATCAAACGCATCTTCTGCATCTGGGTCTGTCACTTGACGAACAAAATCCTCCACAATGGCATGATAAAGTTCGCCCCGTTCACGTGCATCTGCCTCTCGAGCGAGGGGATCAAGCGGGACCAGTTTCAGTATGCGCTTGGCATATATCGCGTAGGGGTCCATCACCCAGGTTTCAATATCGGTGATCGACAAGCCTGTTGGTCGAGCAGCCAGCGGAGGCATCGGTCGCGGTTGGCTACAAGGTTGTGCCCGGTTGTCTGGAAAATCGATCAGGCCGGCCCAGTTAAGGTAACAATTTCCGCGATCACGCAGGGCTGCACTGACCTTTTCGCCAACCAGTATTGTCAGTCTCTGGAGCCATCTGGAAGCAATGGTTGGTGCATTGTCGGATTTTGTTGCACGGGTGAGAATTATATCTTTGGTGCCCATTAACATCTGGAAATCGTGGGCGGCCAGGCCTGTGCGGCGTTCCGGTGGAGGCAATCCCAAAGCTGACTTCATCGGGCGCGATAAAAAGGCGTCATTTCGGGTGCTTGACGGCCAGGTGTTTTCATTTAGTCCACCAAGTACGATCCGATCAAAACTTTGCAGGCGTATTTCCAGTGGACCAAGAATTGCGACCCGTGAATGCGAGCGGCCACCTGAACGGGCAACACGATTGCCCATCAGTGCGTCAAAAATATCCGGCCATTGTTTTGGCCCGATGTCGAGCATTGAACCATGGTCTGTCAGTTCGATGAGAAAGTCGGCCAGAGCACGACCGTTTTCTGAGCCGAAGAGATGGCTGAAATACCCTTCGTGATCGCTGGAGCAGGCTTCAACAAATTGAATTGATTGGCGGGTCAACTCATCGACGGTGGATACCGTACTGTCCAGTTGGTTGGATTCGGAGAATATATCATCCAGTTTTTCAGCCAACCAATACAGGTCGTTCCAATCATTCGCAGACAGGCGACGCAAGGCTCGGTGAGTTCGGATCTTGTTGTCCTGAACAGCGGCATTTTTGCGTTTTGCACTATCCAGAAACTGTCCTTTTGCTGGGCATATCGAGGCACCACGCAGGACCGCAAGTTCAAACAGACGGGCAGCGTGACGCGCTCGTGCCGGATATTCACCAAACAGGCAGATCGGATGCTTTAACAGATTGATCAGTGACAGAGCGGAACTGGGGCCAAAGGCGACCAGCAAAACAAGCCGCAGGAAATTGCCCTCCGGCGTATTTCGCAGTGGTTGGCCAGCTGAATCGTCGACAGCAATGCCAAACCGTTCAAGCTCAACAGCAACCCGACGGGCGAGGCCACGATCGGGTGTTACCAGAGCTGCAGTTTTGTTGGGTTGTTCCAGAGTTTCTCGCAGCGCCAGGGCGATTGCCACGGCCTCCTGACGGTCGCCGTCTGCTTCGACCAGCGCAATACCCTCCAGTGCGCGGTGCATTTGCTGTTGCGTGATCTTTGCCGACAGGTCCTGCCAGTTGCCGGTTGAATGGGGTGGGCGCAATGCTTCGCTGACCAGCAATTCTCGCAGCCGCAAGTCGCCGGTTTCACCTTTGCTTCCCAAGTGTATAATATCTTGCAGGGATCGACTGGACCCCAGATAAGAGAGCAGTTTCTTCAAACCGAATTGGGGATGACCTGGGGCTGTGCCCCGGTCATCAAAGTCATTATCGGCCAGATCAATTTTTTCCCAGGTCGCGTTGTCCAGGTCCCGATCCAGTCCGGGCAACACAACCGCACCATTTTCCAAGTGGGCAATTGATTTGAGTAAATCTGCGGTTGCGGGAATTGAACCGGTTGACCCTGCAGCTATGACCGGCCCTGAGCTTCCGTTCATATTGTAGGAGTTGGCCTGATCCCTGAGCAATCGTGCACGCTGATTTGCAGCATCCTGCATGCCCAATTCCTCAAGAATGGCTGGCCACTGCGCCGTGGCGATCTTCAGGAATTCGAGAGTCAATTGCCACCAGGCAGCATGATCCTGGGGCACCAGATCCTGCATCTGGCTCCAGTCCGATTCTTCTGTGGCAACAGTGTCCATCAGCCGCGCAAGTTCGGCGGCAAACCAGATGGCATCGCTCAACGAAGATGGCATTACCACGTCGCTGCCGCGATAAAGATCTCGTTGTTGCTGATTGAGCGATTGAGACCAGCCATTAACCAGGCGAGAAAGGATCAGGTGGCGTTTGACCGGTGCGATTATGGCATCCAGATGGGCGTTTCCATCCGGGTCGTCTTCGTCACTGGAAAATGCATCATCATCCACGCCACCAAGAGTTTTGATTACAGGTAACAGTGCCGATTCGCCATTAAACCGGGTAACAAATTCACTGGCCAACGCACGGGCAGCGCGGCGGGTCGGAACCCAGATGGTCAGGCTGGCAAGAGCCAGCGGATCATCCACAGGAGCATATCCCTCAATCAGGTTGCCATCAAAAATGGCATCAACCAGGGTTGGCAAAAAGGCCACTCCGGGGGGAATCGAGGAGATATTTGGCAGCCCTTCACGCGTCCTTGATGTTGGAGTTTGGCGCTTTATGTGCTGCGTGTCGGTCAATAGCCAGTTCTGCCTCTTCAATCGAAGCCGGTGTGCCCACATGCAACCATAAACCATCTAGGCAACAGCCGTACAACCGATTTTGTTGAATGGCTGTATCGAAAAGGCGGTTTAGGGAAAACTTCGCATCCGATACAGACTTTATATTGCGAGTGTTCGTGATGATGGCTCCTGCGTAGATATATGGAGCAGTGTCTGCGTCATTGCGACGGGTGAGCAATTGGTCATCACTGATAAAAAAGTCACCGGCACCATCATACCCGATGGCTTGATGTTTTGCTGCGATCAGCAACAACATGTCCATGGCATCGGGGTCCCAAAGGGATTTCATGCGTTGGATGTTGGAGCTGTCACCATCAACCCAAAACGAATCGCCATTGAGAATTATCAAAGGGGCGTCGGGTTCACCGGCGACCGCCTTTTTAACGCCACCACCCGAATCGAGCAACTCGGACGTCTCGTCTGATATCACGATTGTTGGCGCATCCCTGTTGCTGACATGAGTCTCGATCTTATCTGCCAGGTAATGAACATTGACGAATGCGCGTTCCACTCCACCTTCAGCCAGCGCATCGAGTGCGCGATCCAACAGGGTCTTGCCAGCAACAGATACCAGCGGTTTTGGAATGGTGTCGGTTATCGGGCGCATGCGGGTGCCAAGGCCCGCTGCCAGTACCATGCCGGTGATTATGTTTTGAGTGTGGTTCATACAGGCTCTGGGATTGTTATCTAAAACTTCAATACAGTTTCGAGCCACTTTCGATAAGCGCTCAGTACCGGATGTTGAAGGGCACGCTTCAGATAAGATTCAACATGCGGCAGGTTACCGAGATAGACATGTTTATTGTCACGTTGGGACAAGCGCACAAAAATGCCTAATACCTTGGTGACCCGCTGGGCCGCCAATATCGCATAGGCCTGTTTGAATTTTTCAACGTCTATGGATCTGCGGTGTGTCAGATAGCGAGTGACCAGCTCAGATTCCAGTTCCGGTTCAATCGGGATGCGTGCATCCTGAGCGATTGAGGCAACGTCATAGGCGGTTGGACCGATCAGAGCGTCCTGAAAATCGATCAATGCAGTTCGATCAGCACCCGCTGCATTGTCCATCCAGATGATGTTCGGAGAATGATAATCCCGCAGCAGTATCGAAGGTTCGGATCTCAGGATTATAGGCACCAGATCCTGCCAGATTGCGCAGAATTCGGCCAATTGCTCATTCGACAGAGGATGCCCAAGTTTGTAAGGTGCATACCATTGGGCCAAAAGATCCACCTCAATCAGGATGGCATCGCGGTCAAAGAGCGGGAGCGTGTGAGTGCTGCCATCTGCCAAGTCTACGCTGGATTGCCATGTATGGTTGTGGATTTCAGCCAGTGTCTCCATCGATGCGAGATACCGTTCGGCGATGGGCCGCCCTTTGGCATCGATAATCCCGGTGGAACCCAGATCCTCAATCAACAACAGACCCAGATCAAGATCATGTGCGAAAATTTCCGGCACGCGAAATCCGTTTGCCCGGAGCCTGTCTGCGACACCCACAAAGGAGCGCATGTTTTCTGCCAGATGGGCAATTTGACTATAGGGTTTGCCGCCCAGAATAGGCGGGCCGTCAGGCTGAGGCGGAGCGTCCATCAAAATTAGATTGGGCTTGCCATGTGGTTGAATCAATTCATAGGTTCGTGTCGATGCGTCGCCAGTCAGATGTGAACGGGTGCTGGCGGCATGTCCGTGTTTAACCAGAAACTGGCGCAGCTTGTCTTCACGCGCGACACTTTTCATTGGCAACCTATTAGTGAAGAGCAATTTGTAATCATGATCCCTATTGAGCCGCTTGCCGGGCTGGCTCGGTGTCGGCGCTGGGAAGTTTCGGGAAGCGGCAAACAAACCTGGTGCCTGTTGTGAAAGTGGCGTCAAGGTTAAGGCTGCCGCCATGTAGTTCAACGAGCGAGCGGGCGATGGCCAACCCAAGCCCCGCACCTTTTCTTCCGTCTCCCTGGGCGCGGCTGCTAAATCTTTCAAACAGACTGGTGCGTTGTTCTTCCGGAATTCCGGGGCCGAGATCGCTCACCACAAAAGCAATGGACTCTTTTTCAACTTCGCTTTCCAGAGTGATTGACGATCCGTGAGGAGAGAACGTCACGGCATTCGACAGAAGATTGTACAGAACCTGTTGCACCCGATTGGCATCGGCAACGAACTGGCCGTTGGTTGTGGCCTGACGTGCCGGTATCAAATTGAGCGTAACGCGTTTTTCATGCAGCAGTTCGGCAACACTTTTTGCCGCTGTGCGCATGGTGTCTCGCATTTCAATCTGATGCAAATCCAGCTCCATAATGCCAGCATCAACAGTCGCCAGGTCCAGCAGATTATCAACCAGTGCGTGAAGTACATTGGACGACGCAGCGATATGAGAGACATATTCCGCCTGCTTTTCATTCAACGGACCAAATGCCGGTTGCTGCAGCATTTCGGCAAAGCCCTTGATATTGGTCAATGGCGCCCTGAACTCATAAGATACATGCTCGATGAAAGCATTTTTCAGCCGTTCTGCAGCTTCCAGAGCCTCGTTGCGTTCCTTCAAAGTGTGCTCAAGATTCACATTCGCTGAAACGTCGGCAAAGCTTAGCAGTGTCTGGCCATTGGGCAGTGGAACCAATGCATAATCCAGGATCATTTCCGGCCCAAGCGTCATCCGTCCGCTCAGGGATTTCCGAGCGTCCGACACACCCGTGATGCCGGTACTCAACTCCCGCCAGATTGTTGGGTCGTCCATCGACTGGCTGCACAATTCCGATATATCAGCAATCGGCGTATTGGCAGCGACCTGTTCGTCGTCCAGCGCCCACAATTTTTGGAAGGAAGGGTTGGAAAGCTTCAGCCTGCCGTCTGGCGCAAACACTGCTATTGCTTCGCTGAGGTGATCCAGGGTTTCACCTTGAACCTGTGTCAGAGCGATATAACGGCTTTCCATTTCCAGTTTTTCGGTGATGTTCTCAAATACCCAGGTGACGCCGCCCTGTTTCTGCGGACTGGCAACAATTCGCAAGGTGCGCCTGTCGGGCAGATGCCACCAGTCTTCCTGTGGCTGGGTAGATTGATAGACTTCCAACAGACTATTGCGCCATTTCGACCAGTCAGGCTGTTCCGCAATTTTGCCCGCCTCGCGCAGCGCATCAAACAGTGCGCCATTGTCGGGTTCACCATCCAGAAAGCGTGATTCCAGCTTCCACAGATCTTCAAACGCGGAATTGTAAAACACCAGGTGGCGCTTTTCATCAAAGATGGCGACGGCCGTGGCCAATTGGTTCATGGTCTGCGCATGACTTTCCGACGTCCGCCGCAAATTTGACTGGACCTCTTCCACTTCGCTCATGTCGACGGCCAATCCGGCCGAGCCACCCGTATAAAATACTTCGCTGACATCCATCATGCGTCGGTCACCCGATATTGTGGCGGGCAGGCGCTCACGAATCTGGCTGACCTTTCCACCGGTGGTTTCCAGCTCCTGGTTGTGAGCCGCGGCAACCTGTTTACGGACATTTTCATCCAAAAGGTGGCGATTGTCCTGACTCACAATATCCAGGTCTTCACCATCAACAGCTTCGACATAGGCCTGATTGGCCCAGGTCAGCTGAGATTGCTGATCACGCAACCAAACCGGAAATGGGATCGCCTCCAGCAGGGATTTCATCGTGTCGGTCGTCTGCATCAGCCGGGTATGCTGGGATTCCAATGCCGCCAGCGCGGCCCGGTCTCCCGAAAGGCTGATAAATCTGACAAATGCGTGTGAACCGGAAGCCCGTCCCTGAACTTCGACAACAGTACCGGATTTGGTCTCCACCGTAAGATCAAAACTTTCCGCCAATCGGCGCAGCCTGTCTACGGCATGTTCAAACGACTGTGCAGACTGGGCACCCAACCAGGTACCAAAGGCAATGAATTGTGCCGGATCAGCAGGTGCATTTGTATTTTCTGGCAATTGCCCTCTGCAAACTGGCAAATCTTCACGGTTTTCCCAGATCACAACACGTTGGTCAGGCACATCGAGCAACGCCTGCGCACGTTCGTGGCGGGCCTTCAGGTCAGCCAGTTCAAGCTCAACTCTTCTGTTGTTTTCATCCAGCATGCGACGTTCGCGTATCAGCCAGGTTGCCGACCACATGGCAAACGCAAAAGCGCCGACAAAAATAATCAACATGATGCCGCTATTGGCTATGCTCTGGTCCGGGAGAATGTCGGTGAGCGTTACGTCCTGCGCAGCGGCCAGGCCGATCGGAAAGGCGATGCCCGAAATGCACGTCGTTGCTACCAATTTCAGACTATGACACAGCGTCATGAGTGTTCGTTTCGCTAATGGTCGGTCCGAACACACAACATGGACCATGGGTTTTCAAAAATAACCGGCTGCCGACACGCTACCGATTCGTTCCAATTTAGCCCACCTGAGATTCCGGCGCGAGGGGCACAAAACGAAAACGCTGTCGTCCCGGTGGACCCCTACTTGGTAACTAATCCATGGTAAACGCCGGGTTAATTTTCAAGCGGGTCTCAGATCCGATTTGTTTCAACGGCATCCCAGAACAGTGCAGCGATATCTGCGCCACCGAAATTTTTGACCTCGCGAATGCCGGTTGGTGACGTGACATTGATTTCGGTCATGTAGTCACCAATCACATCGATCCCGACAAATATAAAGCCACGGCGCTTCAATTCCGGGCCGATGGCCGCACAGATTTCTTCTTCTCGCGGGGTCATGTCAATTGCCTCAGCGCGCCCCCCAACATGCATATTGGAGCGGGCTTCGTGTTCTGAAGGTACTCGATTAATGGCTCCGACCGGTTCGCCATCGATCAGGATGATGCGCTTGTCGCCGGAGCGAACTTCTTTCATGTAGCGCTGCGCAATGAACGGTTCCGGCCAGGTCATTTCAAACATTTCGAGCAGCGACGACAGATTCTGATCACCTTCCTGAATTCGAAATACTCCGGCCCCACCATTTCCATAGAGTGGCTTGATAATGATGTCCTTGAATTCTTCGCGAAATTTGCGGATTTCATTTCGCGACCGCGTAATCAGGGTTTCCGGCATCAGATCTGGGAATTCTGTGACAAAAATCTTTTCAGGCGCATTGCGCACTTCAGCAGGATTATTGACCACCAAGGTTTTATCTTTGCTGGTGCCGTGGATACGTTCCAACAGATGAGTGGCAGTAATGTACCCCATATGAAAAGGCGGGTCCTGTCGCATCAAAATGACATCCATGTCAGCGAGATTTTCCTGATCCGCCGGACCCAGCTTAAAATGTGCGTTTTTCACGTCCTGAACGGTAACGGGCTGGCAATCGGCAAATATCTCGCCGTCCCGCATGCTCAACTGATCCACTTCGTAGTGATATAGCGAATGTCCCCTGATCTGTGCTTCCAGCATCAGGGCGAAGGTGGAATCCCCTTCGATCTGGACGGTATTGATGTGGTCCATCTGGACGGCGACGCGAAGAGACATGTCTGGTTTCCTGTCGGGCTGATACAAACTGTATTTAGCGATGCTGGCCCAATTGCAAGGGTTGAAACTTTGTTGTTTACCATACGTCAGTGAAGTGGCGTGGCCAGCGGCGTGGCGCGACCGTAATCACATCAAATCGCCAGTTCAATTGACCGGCATCGGGTTGTCGGCCCAGCCACCACATAGCTGCCGCGTCGATGCGGCGCTGAGTTGTTGTGTTGACGCTATCCAGCGCTGTTTGGTGGGAGGAACGTGCTTTCACCTCAACAAATACGATCAGGTCCTTTTTTCGGGCAATCAGGTCCACTTCACCCACCGGTGTCTTGTAACGCCTTGCAGCGATTCGATACCCCTTTAGCTGCAGCATGATTGCTGCGAGCCATTCAGCTTGATGTCCGCGACGATAAGCTTGTCGACGCTTATAAGTCATCTTTCAATGCCAGAGCCTGTTTGTAGAGTTGCTGTTTGGATCGTCCGCTCGATTTGGCGACGAAGATTGCCGCCTGTTTGGTTTTCATCGTTAAAAGCGCTTCGCGCAATTGGCTCTCCACGTCTTTCTCGGACGCCGGTGAGGGATGAGCGCCCTCCACCACAATAACGATTTCACCACGGATCTTATCCATCACCTCAAATTGTTGAGTGATATCTTCAAGGGTTCCGCGATAAAAACTTTCGTGCATCTTGGTCAGTTCACGGGCGACCACCGCCTTTCGGTCAGCACCAAATTCCTCAACCATTGCCAAGAGCGTGGTTTTCAACCTGTTGGGGCTGTCAAAAAATATCAATGTATATGTTTCATGCGCCAGCTGGTTCAGACGTTGAACTTTTGCTTGCGACTTGCTGGGTAAAAAACCGCAAAAACGAAAATCGTCACTGGCCAGGCCGCTGGCAACCAATGCGGCAAGCGGTGCACTGGCACCTGGTAGCGGAATGACCTGCAAGTTAAGGGCAGCAGCTTCCTGCACCAGTCGAAACCCAGGATCGCTGACCAGCGGCGTGCCGGCATCGCTGATCAATGCGACAGCAGCACCTTCGGAAATCTGGCGCAGCAAGTCGGGCCCCCGGATATTTGCGTTGTGTTCGGTATAGGAGACCTTTGGGCGATCGATGCCAAACCGTTTCAACAAAATTCCGCTTTTGCGGGTGTCTTCACAGGCAATGATTGAACATCCGGCAAGTGTCTCAAGTCCGCGCAGGGTCATATCTCCAAGATTTCCAATAGGGGTTGAGACTACATAGAGCCCAGCTGGCAGTTGGATGGCGGGAACCGACAGGCCGCGCAACTGGAAAGAATTTGATTTCTCTGCCTTCATGAACCGCACCCTGCTCCAAGCAGGTCAAAACGTAAACACACTCTCTTGAGACAATATCCCGTTCGGTCTAATCTATCGTCAGGTGCCCGAGGGGTTCGGCGCCTGTTCTGGCTCGATTTGTCATTTTTCAGACCCCAGGGAATAATTAGTTGACCAGCATCCCGGTTCCCTCTCTCGTTAATATGTCGCGCAAATTCGTAGTAATCTCGGCCCTGCTACTCGCATCCTGCCAACAAAATGCCTACCAAGTTGAGAATTCACATCGTGGACCAGATGGTCGATTGGCAGCGGGGACCGATGCAGCAGTCTCGGTTCGTCCTCTGAGCTCTCAAGTCGAAGGTGAATCGGTTGGTTCCGGACCAGTGCGAATAGCTATGATTCTACCTAAATCTGCTTCTGGTGCTGCTGGAATTGCCGGTATTGAAATGGCCAATGCCGCCAAAATGGCGATGCGCGACTTTGCCGGGGGGCGTTTTCAACTGGTCATCAAGGATACAAAGGGTCAACCCTCCGAAGCGTCGATCCTCGCGGCACAGGCACGAGATGAGGGTGCCAGCCTGGTGTTGGGGCCATTGTTTTCCGCAAATGTCAGCGCCGCATCCGGGGTAACCGAGCCGGCAAGAATCCCAATGATTGCCTTCTCCTCGGACATCGCCCGGGCTCGCCCCGGCATATATCTACTCTCTTTTGCACCGGATGCTGATATCCGCCGCACGTTGAGCTATGGACTGTCGTTGGGTGCCAACCGGGTTGTCGCCCTGTTGCCGGAAAGTTCCTACGGGCGTCTGGCGGAACGGGAGTTGCGGCGAACCTATGACAGCTGGGGCGGACAGATTGTTTCAGTGGTGCGCTATGCACGCAATCCCGATGCTATCCTCACAGCGGCTCAGTCGGTCGCCCAAATGGTTGAAAATGCCAATGCCATTTACATTCCCGAAGGTGGACAAGTGCCTGCCTTGATCCTGGGGACTTTGAAAACAGCCGGCATAAATCTGAAGGATAAGCAGATCATGGGGTCGGGCCAATGGACCAGCACCAGTAAAAAAGACAGCGTGCTCAATGGTGCAATTTATGCCGGAGCGGACAAAGTCAATTTTACACAGTTTTCTGCTCGTTATCGCACAATCTACGGCAACGAACCGACTGTCACAGCGGCTTTGGGGTATGACGCAATATCTCTGACGGCTGAATTGCTGAGACGCAGTTCTCAAGCGCCATTCGCTGCCAGCCAGATTCAAAGCCGCGCAGGATTTCGTGGGGCGACCGGGATTTTCCGCTTTGAGGCAGATGGTCGCTTACAACGCGCACTTGTTATTAATCGATTGGAGGCCGGGCAACCGGTCATCGTCTCGCCGGCTCCCACGTCATTTGCCAGATAATATCTGTTGAACTTGGAAAACTCTATTCGGCATCACGCAGCAAGATCGGCGATCACCGCGTCCAGAACCAACCAACCCTGAGACGTGGCTCTGATTCGGTCATCGCCAATATTCTCAATCATGCCCAATTCCATCAATCCCGCCAGACGCTCACCATCAAGCGGTTTGCCACTTTCCTGCCGATAGCGGGTCTCGCTAAGTCCTTCCCGCAACCGAAGTCCCATCAGCAAAAATTCGTCTCCCGCATCTTCACTGGACAATACGTCGTTTTCAATAATGCCATGACCTTGTTCCAATACCTGTTTCAACCAGGTTTCCGGATGTCGATGGGTTGAGATGGCATGCCGCCCGTCATTCATTGTCAATCGACCATGAGCTCCAGGGCCGACCCCTGCCCAGTTGCCAAAGCGCCAATAGGTTAAATTGTGGCGGCTTTCGCAGCCGGGGCGGGCATGGTTTGAGATTTCATAGGCTGGCAATCCGCGTTCTTTGGTAATGTGCTGCGTAAGTTCGTATAGTTGTGCAGCTTGTTCCGATCCCGGAACAGTAATTTTTCCACGCTTGTGTAAGTCGAAAAACGGCGTGCCCTGCTCAATCGTCAATTGATAGAGCGACAAATGGTCGGCTGCCAGATCAATGGCGGCGTTGAGTTCCTGTTCCCATTGATCCAGCCGCTGGTTCGGGCGGGCATAAATCAAATCAAACGAGATCCGCGGAAAAATCTCCCGGGCAAGGGAAATCGCTGCTCGGGCTTCGGCAGCAGAATGCAGGCGGCCGAGAAATTTGAGCTGGTCGTCGTCAAGTGATTGTACTCCCAGAGAAACTCTGTTGACTCCGGCGGCGCGATAGCCGCGAAACCGCGAAGCATCCACGCTGGTTGGGTTGGCTTCCAACGTGATTTCCATACCGGGCAAGCAAGGCCATGCCTTGCCTATTGCCGTGAGTATCCGCTCAACAGTGTCCGGCTGCATCAGCGATGGTGTTCCACCACCGAAGAATACCGATGTTACCTGTCGACCTGGTTGCATCGCTGCCATATGGGCAATTTCTGCTTCAAAAGCGGCAGCATAGTCGGCCTGATTGGGTGCATTGTGGCGTACATGTGAGTTGAAATCACAATAGGGGCACTTGGCCGCGCAAAACGGCCAGTGAACATAAATCCCGAAACCAGCTGAACCGTCGTCCTGATTGACAGTGTTATCCAAGACGTGCTTCCGCGAATTTGGCGAAGGCGCGGGCCCGGTGTGACAGACCATCAACCTGGCCGTCTGCGGCGTGCGCGGCGTCGGCGGCTGACCAGGCGTGTTTTTCCTCCGAGCTCATCTCTCCGAAAGTGCGTTTATGGCCGTCTGGCAGAAACACCGGATCATAGCCAAAACCCTGTTCGCCTCGAGGCGGCCAAATTAATGTACCGTGGGCCTCACCACGGAAATATTCGGCATGTCCATCTGGCCAGCACAAACACAGCACGGCGCAGAAATAGCCAGTCCTTGCCTCAGCGGAAGTTGCGCCCTTGGCCTGCAAGGCGGTTTCGACTTTTTTCATAGCCATGTTGAAATCCCGGCCGGAACCGTCCTCATTTTCCGCCCAGTCGGCGGTATTAATTCCAGGATCGCCGTTCAAGGCATCGACACACAGGCCACTGTCATCGGAAAGTGCCACCAAACCGGTCGCTCTGGCTGCGGCAACAGCTTTTGTATAGGCGTTTTCCTCAAACGAAACACCGTCTTCTACTGGCTCCGGCAACCCCAGCTCGGCAACTGACGTGATGTTAAAACCATAAGGTTCCATCAATTGCCGGATCTCGACCAATTTGCCGGCGTTATGACTGGCCAGCACCAGTTGTTTAGGCTCGATCGTTCGCATCAGGTTCTCAAATCAAAGGGAGAGATTCTGCAGGTCCACCAATTCGCCAATACCCTTTTTTGCAAGGCCAATGAGTGCGGCAAATTCTTCTTCGCTGAAAGGCGCCCCTTCGGCCGTGCCTTGAATTTCAACAATTCCACCAGTACCGGTCATGACAAAATTTGCATCGGTTTCGGCTTCTGAATCCTCGTCATAATCCAAATCAAGCACCGGTGTACCATTATGGATGCCGCAGGAAATCGCTGCGACATTGTCCTTCAAAACATTATTGCCGACCATCGATCTCGCCTGCATCCAGTTGAGACAGTCTTTGAGAGCGACATAGGCGCCGGTAATTGAGGCCGTACGCGTACCGCCATCTGCTTGAATAACGTCACAATCGAGCGAAATCTGTTTTTCACCAAGCGCTTCCATATCAACCACTGCTCGCAATGAGCGACCGATCAGGCGTTGAATTTCCTGAGTTCTTCCCGATTGTTTGCCCGACGAAGCTTCCCGCCGCATCCGGCTGCCGGTGGAACGGGGCAGCATGCCGTATTCGGCAGTGACCCAACCTTTGCCGCCGCCGCGCAACCAAGGTGGAACCCGATCTTCCAGCGATGCGGTACACAGGACATGGGTGTCCCCGAATTTGACAAGACAGGACCCTTCGGCATGTTTGGAGAAGCCTCGTTCGAGCGTCACAGCCCGCATTTCATCCGGTGCACGTTTGGAAGGTCTCATATTTTGATTCCATTTGTTTAATTGAAGTTCTTTTAGACGTGCAAAACGTATGGCGCTAGGGGTGATGACACCCTATATTTGTTGTCATGAATATGCCGCCAACATCATTTTCCGGTCAGCAGGCTGATAGTCTCGATGGTCGCTCCCGGGCGATTTTCAGACACATTGTTGAAACCTATCTGGCGACGGGCGAACCCTTGGGGTCGCGCAATCTGGCACGCCAGCTGGCATTGCCATTGTCCCCGGCATCGATTCGCAATGTGATGAGCGATCTGGAACATTTGGGGTTGATTTACGCACCCCACATATCAGCCGGCCGCCTGCCGACCGAACAGGGTTTGCGCTATTTTGTCGACGGATTTCTGGAAATCGGTGACCTGACTTCCACAGAACGCAGTTCAATCGAGGCGCAAGTGCGGGCCGCTGGTCAGGATAAGACCGTCGACGCCATGCTGACCGAAGCAAGCCAGATGCTTTCCGGCCTGACCCAGGGCGCGGGATTGGTGATTGCCGGGAAATCGGATGTTCGGCTGAAACACATCGAATTTGTGCGTCTGGAAGCCACCAAAGCATTGGTTGTCATAGTTGGCGAAAGCGGGTCGGTTGAAAACCGCATTCTTGAACTGCCAACGGGATTGTCGGCGTCCACCCTGATTGAGGCGTCCAACTATCTCAATGCCCACACTGCCGGAAAAACTCTTGGCGAAGCACGGCGGGCAATATCCAGCCGTCTCAGTTCAGCAAAGAATGAACTGGATAATCTAGCCAAATCACTGGTTGATCAGGGGTTGGCTACCTGGGCAGGAGCCAGCAGCAATCAGATGCCTCAGTTGATTGTAAGAGGCCGTGGAAATCTTCTGGAAAGCATTGATGCGCAGGAGGATTTGGCTCGATTGAGACATTTGTTTGACGAGCTGGAAACCAAAGATGGCTTGCTGCAATTGCTGGATCTTGCAGAACAGGGTGAAGGGGTGAAGATATTCATTGGATCGGAAAATCAGCTGTTTTCCCTGTCCGGTTCTTCCGTTGTTGTTGCCCCCTATCGTGACAGCGATCAGCAGATCATCGGTGCGGTCGGCGTTATCGGGCCCACCCGGCTGAATTATGCGCGCATTGTGCCGATGGTTGACTATACTGCGCAGGTTGTAGGGCGCTTGTTGTCCTGAATATTGGACCCTATAGGAAATTTCGCCGCCAATTGGTCGGTTTTCCTTGATTTTTGTTGCACTAAGTCCGATATGCGGGTCTGCAATTCGCATTAAAGAATTTGAGGAATGTCATGCCGAACAACCGTCGTCCGGAAGATGAATTTTTCGATGATATCGAGACCGAAGAAGCTCTAAAGGAAGAACAGGAGCAGGCCGAACTTGATGCTGCTGAGACAGAAGTCGAAGCGCCGGCCGATTCAAATGACCCGGCGCAAATTCTTTCCGTTCTCGACAAGCTTAAACTTGAAAATGAAGAAATGAAGGACCGCACATTGCGCACCATCGCCGAGATGGACAATTTGCGCAAAAGAACAGCTCGGGAAATCACCGATGCCCGCTCCTACGCTGTCGCCAATTTTGCCCGCGACCTGTTGGGTGTTGGAGATAACCTTCAACGCGCCATTCAGGCGGTGCCGGTTGAAAAACGCGAATCCGGGTCCGAAGAATTTAAAGCCCTGATCGAGGGGGTTGAACTGACCGAGAGGGAAATGCTGAAAGCGTTGACCAATGCTGGTGTCAACAAATTTAACCCCGAGGGTGAAAAATTCGACCCCAATTTCCATCAGGCGATGTTTGAATTGCCTGATCCGAATGTCCCCAACAATTCTGTCGCCCAGGTGGTGCAGGAAGGATACAAGATCGGTGACCGGGTATTGCGCCCCGCCATGGTCGGCATTGCCAAAGGTGGTCCGAAGTTTGAAGACGTGGTCAGCCCGGATCAGGACGTAGCAGAAGATTCCGACACAATAGATGAATAACAACTGGCCCGGATCAGTCTGAACCAATCTGAAACCGATTGAGCCGATCTAGTGGGCTTCATCCCAATTGCTGGCGGCGCGAGCGTCAACCTGAAGTGGCACGCTCAGACTGAGCGCCGGCATTGTTGCTTGTTCCATCACTGAAACAACTGTTCCGATGGTGGCGTCAACCTCCCCTTCGGGGGCCTCAAAAATCAGTTCATCGTGAACCTGCAGCAGCATTTTGGCATTCAGCCCTGCTGCTGACAGTGCTGGTTCCATATTGACCATGGCACGGCGGATAATATCGGCAGCGCTGCCCTGAATCGGAGCATTAATGGCGGCACGCTCGTTGAATGCCCGCATTTGCGGATTGGGCGACTTGATTTCCGGATAATGGGCCTTGCGTCCGAATATGGTCTCCACATAGCCATGTTCACGGGCATAGGCCTTGGTTGCCTCCATGTAGTCACGAATGCCGGGAAAGCGTTCAAAATACATTTTGATGTAATCGGAGGCTTCTCCGCGGCTGATGCCGAGATTGTTGGCCAGTCCAAAAGCGGAAATACCGTAGATAATGCCAAAATTTATTGCTTTGGCCTGGCGGCGAATCATCGGGTCCATGTCCTCCACCGGTGTATTGAACATTTCGCTGGCGGTCATTGCATGAATATCGATACCGTCGGCAAATGCCTGTTTGAGTTGTGCAATGTCGGCGACATGGGCCAGTACCCGCAATTCGATCTGACTATAGTCGGCGCTGACCAGTTTGTTTCCCGGCTCTGCAACAAAGGCGGTTCGAATCTTGCGGCCTTCTTCGGTACGTACCGGAATGTTTTGAAGATTGGGATCCGACGACGACAATCGCCCGGTTGAGGTCGATGCCATTGCATAGGATGTATGCACCCGCTTGGTCTCAGGATTGATGAATTCCGGCAGAGCGTCGGTATAGGTTGACTTCAATTTGCTCAATTGCCGCCAGTCGACAATCTTGCGCGGCAAGTCGTGACCGTCTGCAGCCAGATCCTCCAGCACCTGCGCACCGGTTGCCCATTGGCCGGATTTGGTTTTTTTACCACCGGGCAGTTCCATTTCGCCAAACAGGATTTCCCCCAATTGCTTGGGGGAGCCAACATTGAATTTGTGACCAGCGAGTTTGTAGATTTCATCTTCGAGACCAGCGGCTTTCTGGGCAAGTTCACCAGACAGGCGGGACAAGATTTGCCGGTCAACGGAAATGCCGCGCGCTTCCATCCGGCAAATGACTTCCACCAGGGGACGCTCCAGTCGCTCATAGACAACCGCCATCTCTTCCGCGACCATGCGAGGCTTGAGGATATGCCAAAGGCGCAGGGTAACGTCGGCGTCTTCAGCGGCATATTCTGTCGCCTTATCGATCGGCACTTTGTCAAATGTTATCATCGACTTGCCGGAACCCGCAATTTCCTTGAACGGGATTGGCGTGTGCCCCAGCAGGTTTTGCGACAGGGCATCCATGCCGTGCTTGGTGCGTCCGGCGTCGACGACGTAGGACAGCAGCATGGTATCGTCAAAGGGGCCAATGGCGATGCCATAGCGTGACAGCACCAGCAGATCATATTTCATGTTCTGGGCGATTTTCAGCACAGAAGCAGATTCCAGCAACGGTTTTAGCAGGTCGAGTGCTTCTCGGCGCGAAATCTGATCCGGATCGAGCCCCTCGCTGAACATGTCATCTGCATCATTTGATCCGTTTTTGGCGTGCAGCAGCGGAATATAACAGGCTTTGCCCGGCCGGGTGGCCAAAGACACTCCCACCAACTCACATTGCATCGCATCGACAGACGTGGTTTCCGTGTCGACGGCAACGAGGCCAAGATCAAAGGCCTCTGCTATCCATTCATTCAGTGCCCCGATATCCCGTACGGTTTGATATTCCGTTGGATTGATCTTGGTAGACAAAGCAGCTTCGCTGATTGAGGTGGCAAGCCGGTCGGGAGTGTAACGCGGTCCGTCGCCGGGAAGAGCCGCATCGGCCATAGGGTCATCGGCGGCGTTGGAGTCGCCGCCGCCACCGCTGTCGAGATCCGGGCCACGCATGTCGTAACCATCGACCGTTACGACGTCGGCATCAATCACTGCTGCATCAGCGTCGGATTCGGCCGCGACGCGGCGGGTCAACGTGTTAAGTTCCAGACCTTTGAGAAAGGCAATGAGCTTGGGACCATCAACCGGGTGCAGGACAAATTCGTCCAAAGACACATCCAGAGGAGTGTCTTGGTCAAGCGTCACCAGCTTTTTGGAGATTCTGGCCTGGTCGGCAAATTCGATCAGGTTTTCACGTCTTTTGTTCTGTTTGATTTCTGCGGCACGCTCCAGCAGCACTTCCAGCGTTCCATATTCGTCCAGCAGTTGGGCTGCGGTTTTCGGTCCGATTCCCGGAACGCCCGGTACATTGTCGGTGGAGTCGCCAGCCAGCGACTGCAGGTCGATCATTTTTTCCGGACCGACTCCGAACTTTTCAATTACTTCCGCAGGCCCGACACGACGGTCCTTCATGGTGTCGTACATTTCGACCTGAGGACCAACGAGTTGCATCAGGTCTTTGTCAGAAGAGACTATGGTAACGTCAGCACCTGCTTCACGGGCCTGCCGCGAATAGGTGGCGATGAGATCGTCCGCTTCATAGCCCTGTTTTTCGATGCAAGGCAGGTTGAAGGCCAGTGTAGCGGAACGGATCAGGCCGAATTGCGGACGCAGGTCTTCTGGTGGGGCATCCCGGTTGGCTTTGTATTCAGGATAAATTTCATTGCGAAATGTTGTCGATGAGTGATCAAAGATCACGGCAAAATGAGTTGGGACGATACCAATGGCTGTATCGCGGGCCTCCTGCAGCAGTTTCCACAACATGTTGCAAAAACCGGATACCGCGCCAATTGGCAATCCATCGGATTTTCGGGTCAGAGGCGGCAATGCGTGATAGGCGCGAAAGATATAGGCCGACCCGTCGATCAGATAGAGATGATCACCCTGTTTCATGATGTTCCCGCACGCTGGCACAATTATTGTTTCAACGATGGGCAAGGCGGAGGCTGATTGCAAGATCCGCTCACGAAACGCTCACATTTTTGTAATGATTGGGGCACGGTGTTTGTCTTGAAATCGCCCTGTTTCGTCACCATCTTTGAGTCACGCTGGTGACGCACCAGTCTGTAGGCTGATAATCTCCCCAATTATCCGCCTGCGGCCGAAAACGCCCGTTTTTCCCCTCTCCTGAGGCGGTTTTGGCAAAGCGTCCTGGCCCCTGAACTCCATTTGATAAAGTGGTCTTCAGGGGCCTTTTTTTGTGTTCGATTATGGTGCAAGTCTGTTTGGCGATACAACCATGCAGGATTCCGACAATGAGCGATCTGGAAAATACTCTTCAGCAAGTAGACAATAATCTGGATGCATCCCTCGACAGGTTGTTTGAACTTTTGAGAATTGAGAGTATTTCCACCGACCCCGTCTATAAGGATGAGTGTCGCAAAGCCGGGCAATTTCTGGTCGACGCGCTCAATGAGATTGGATTTGATGCCAGTTTGCGCGATACACCGGGCCATCCCATGGTGGTTGGTCACCATGACGGGCCGGAAGGCACCCCGCATGTTCTGTTTTATGGACATTATGATGTGCAGCCGGTTGACCCCGTTGAGTTGTGGGAGACCGATCCGTTTGAGCCAACAATGAAGGAAGTGGATGGGGCCAAAAGATTTTATTGCCGTGGTTCGTCCGATGACAAAGGCCAGTTGATGACCTTTGTGGAAGCCTGTCGCGCCTGGAAGGATGCAACCGGTGCATTGCCGTGCAGAGTGACCATCCTGTTCGAAGGGGAAGAGGAATCGGGCTCGCCTTCCCTCGATGATTTTCTGGAGAGTGCAACTGAAGAGTTAAGTTGTGACATTGCACTGGTTTGCGATACCAGCATGTGGGATGCAGATACACCTGCCATTACAACGGCTTTGCGCGGTATGGCGTCTGATGAAGTGACGATCCACGCGGCCAATCGGGATCTGCATTCCGGCTATTATGGGGGTGCGGCCCAAAATCCGATCCATATTCTGTCAAAAATACTGGCGGACTTGCATGATGAGTCAGGCACGGTGACGCTGGAAAATTTCTATGACGGTGTTGAAGAAACCCCCGACCACATCAAGCAAATGTGGGAAGGTTTGGGGTTTTCAGCCAAGGAGTTTCTGGGTTCCATTGGTCTGTCCATGCCATCCGGCGAAGCCAATCGATCGGTGTTGGAACAAACATGGGCCCGGCCAACTGCAGAGGTAAACGGCATAACCGGCGGTTATACCGGAGATGGATTCAAGACGGTAATTGCGGCGCAGGCGTCGGCAAAAGTTTCGTTCCGTCTGGTTGGCAAGCAGGATCCGGAAAAAGTGGCACAGGCCTTTCGAAAACACGTAAATGAACGTCTGCCAGAGGATTGTACCGCGACATTCATCCGACATGGAAACAGTCCGGCCACCCAGTTGGACTTTAACCTGCCTGAATTGAAAAAAGCCGCCGGTGCACTGGCCCGGGAATGGGGCAAGGATGCGGCAATTATCGCAGGCGGTGGGTCGATTCCGATTGTTGGCAATTTTAAGCGTCAGCTCGGCATGGATTCACTGTTGATCGGCTATGCGCTTTCCGACGATGCGATCCATTCACCGAATGAAAAATACGAACTGAAAAGCTATCACAAGGGCACAAGGTCCTGGGCGAGAGTCCTGGCGGCATTGGCAAACTGACTTCAGATTAACCGGCTATTCAGCCGGCTGTATTGAGGCTCGTCGGCTTGCTGGCTTGCTGGCCAATATTGCCCATGCCGGACGATAGAAGAGGAAGTAACCGAATCCGATACGCCGGATAAGTGCGATACCGATCAGTGGTGTTACAACTGCAAAAGCGGTGCTGACCGCGGCCATTGTTCCAACATCCAGTGTTGGCCACAACTTGGACAGTCCCAGGCGGGCGACCACCATGGGAATGAAAAAAGCCAGATACACCACGATTGAATGTGCACCCAGATAGTTGAGCGCCTTTCCGACCGCCAGCCGTGAAATCAAGCTGGCGATTGTGACAATCGCTACCGCTCCTGCCCCACCCAACACCAGTGAGATTATCGGTAGTTTGGCGATATCAAAATAGACCAGACCAAGATTGATCAAAAACCATGATGCGAGACCAATGAGAGCCGTGGGAACGTAGTTTTGTGCCCGCTCAGCTAGTGCAAACAACCAGGGTGCAAACAGATAACCAGCCAGAAAATAGACGTAGAAGCTGCAAAACTCGTCGATCAGCACCCAATGACCATCGACGCTGATAATGCCAAATTGGCTGGCAAATTGTGACCACAGGTGTGACGTATCAACAGGCAGTATCTGCAACGTCACAGCACCTGCAAAAAGATACCACGGCGCGGTGCGAAACAGTTTTGTGACAACGAAGAATACCGGCAACATGTAGATAAACCACAACGTACCAAACGGTTGGATTAATGAAACCACGCCGGTGCGAGCGACATCCATCATGGTGTAGCCGTCGGAAATCTGGAATGGTGCTTTTATCGCCAGTTGGATGATCAGCCACAGAAGATAGAAATAGAAGAAGTGCACCACCTTGCGGTCAAGATATAGCCGCCATGGCCGGTTAATGGTGGCCGCCAGAAAAAGCCCTGAAATCATAAAGAAGTCGGGCATTCTGAACGGCTTGGCAAACTCGACCAGATGGTGCATCCATCCGGTGACACCCATCGACTTTTCCAGTCCCAGAGTGGTGTGCATCATGACAACCAAGATTATGCAGATGCCCTTGGCGACATCCACCCATGCAACACGATCCGTCGACATAGTTTGGCCGGTTGCGGGTGAATTTGATATATTGGCGTCGTTCATCATGGGCCAAGCCTGGCGCAAAGGAGGCAAGAAAGTATTAAGTTTGTTCGAACTTTCCAAAATGTGATGACGCTGTTTGGCGCTGGTTAACGGATTCCTTTACCGGTACTTAAAGTGCTTTGGTTAAGCTTTGCCTTCCGCTAACCCTGTTTTGCAGTTGAAAAGCCTGATGGCCCGCAAATCCCGTCCCAAACAGCGCTCAAAGCAGCGAATTGAACCCCGGTTTTCCAACAAACCTCAGGGAGATATTCGGGTGTCGAAGTCACAACGGGTCGGTGCGAGTGCCAAAAAAGCCAAACCTGCCAAAAAAGCATCGGCACGCAAAAAGGTGAAACAGCCGTCTTGGCTCTGGCGGTTTTTACTCTTCATGTTCAGGCCCGCCCCGCGTCTTTTCTACTGGGGTGTCGTGTTTTCATTGTGGAGCGGCATTATCGTCGCAGGAATCGTCGGCTATTACGCCGCTCAACTTCCAAGCGCAGATGACTGGATAGTTCCTGAACGCCCACCAAATATGCGAATAGTTGCTGATGACAAATCATTGCTTGGCAACCGTGGCCTGACGGGTGGCAAGGCACTTCGTCTGGAAGACATGTCACCACATATTGCTCAGGCCGTTATTGCTATTGAAGACCGGCGCTTTCATTCGCATTTTGGCTTTGATCCAATCGGCTTCAGCCGTGCGATGTTGCGGAATGCCATGCAGAAGCGCCTGCGTGAAGGCGGGTCCACATTAACCCAGCAATTGGCGAAAAACCTGTTTTTAACCCCGCAACGGACATTTGGACGCAAAGTCCAGGAGTTGATCCTGGCATTCTGGCTGGAGGCCAAGTTCTCCAAGGCTGAGATATTGGAACTCTATCTTAACCGGGTGTATTTCGGCGCCGGAGCTACGGGGATTGATGCTGCGGCGCGGCGTTATTTTGGCAAATCTGCCAAACATGTAACCATTGCAGAAGCGGCTTTGCTGGCCGGCCTTCTCAAGGCACCTTCTAAATATTCACCAACCCGGGATCCCGAACTGGCACAACGCCGGGCTCAGACCGTGTTGGCGGCAATGCAGCGTGAAGGGTATATCAATCCGGGATATGTCGACGTGAAGAATATCAAGCCGGGAGAAAATGCCCGTCATTTTCGTTCGGGCCCGGAACATTTTGTCGCCGACATGGTTGCCAAAAAGGTGAAGATGCTGATTGGCGACGTCAAACAGGACATCGTCGTCGAGACCAGTCTGTCACCCTATATGATGACTGCTGCGCAGGAATCCTTGACCGGGGCGTTAAGAAAATACGGAAAAAGCCGCCGGGTCTCTCAAGGCGCGTTGGTTGCGATGTCACCTGATGGCGCTATTCGTGCGTTAATCGGAGGTCGCGACTATGGAAAAAGCCAGTTCAATCGCGTGATCGAGGCCAGACGACAGCCCGGTTCCGCGTTCAAAACCTTTGTCTGGCTCAACGCCATCGAACGTGGCTATTCGCCTCAAACGGTGATGAACGATGAACCAGTTCGATATGGCAAATGGCAGCCAGAAAATTATGACCAGAAATACCGCGGTTCAGTAACCTTGTCGCAGGCATTTGCTCAATCACTCAATACCATTTCGGCAAGATTGACGATGCAGGCCGGTCCGACAAATATTGCCAAAACCGCAAAGCGGTTGGGCATAAGCTCCAAATTGACTGCCAACGCATCTCTCTCTTTGGGCACATCTGAAGTCAATTTGCTGGAACTGTCGGCCGCTTACATTCCCTTCGCCAATGGCGGGCTCAAAGCGGCCCCCTATCTGATCAACCGCATCACCACAAACAATGGCAAAGTGCTTTACCAGCGGCCATCAGCTTTACCCATAGAGATCATCGACCCTTCTGCATTGGGCATGATGAACGCCATGTTGCGCGATGTGGTTGACAATGGAACAGGCAAGGCTGCGCGACTGTCAGGGCATGTCGCGGGCGGCAAGACAGGAACCAGCCAGGGGTTCCGTGATGCGCTGTTTATCGGCCACACCACCCATCTGGTCACCGGAGTTTGGCTGGGCAATGACGATAATCAGCCCACCAGGAAAGTTACCGGCGGATCCATTCCGGCGATCGTGTGGAAGGAATTCATGATGGCTGCACTTCGCGATCTGCCGCGTCGCGATCTGCCCGGTCAACCCGATTATCTCGCCAATTTGACGCTTGATATACCGCTGCCGAAATTTCGCGCCCGATTAACTGATCAAAACCCCAATTTAAGTCGACAAACTGCCAATCTGCGCACGCGTGTTCATCAGGCGCTTGAAAGCCGCGGCCAGAAAACCATCATGGATCTAATTGTCGGAAACTAAATGCAAAACGATTCGTCGTTCAATTTTGTTTGTCGCCGAGTAGATTTTTGCGCAAAGCCTCATAAATCTGTGGAAAATAGTTTCGAGAATAGGCAACGACATATTTCCAATATTCGTAAATCATTAAGCGCAATGTTGTGGTATTTTTCCACCATTCTTCGCGATTGATGGAGTCAAGCGGAACCGCAAACGGCGTCAATTTTACGCCGGGCATCTGACGTCGATATTCCAGTAAACTACGGGGCATATGGTAGGCGCTGGTGACAATGATCAGGCTTTTATAGCTATTCTGTTTCGCCCATTTTGCAGATTCTTCTGCATTGCCGATGGTGTTCACTGCAATCCGCTCCAGATCCACACAACAGTCAAACAAATCAGACTTGGTTGGATGCATGGCCTGAATATCGGCGGTTTGAGTTTCTGAATTTACACCGGATATAAGCAGCCGCTGTCCCTTTTTCTCGGACAGTAGCTCCAGCGCTGTCGCAATCCGGGTTGAGCCGCCAGTAAGGGCAACAATGGCATCTGCGGGCTCGACATTGATCGGCTGTACCGTATCGGAAACTTTGCTGGTGAACTGCAAAAATCCGCCAGCGAGCGCTCCACCACCCACAAATATCAATATCAGCAACAGTTTCATGGTTCTCCTGAACAACCAGGACGTCAGCTTTCCACTACCGCGAACGGCACGGTGGGTGACGGATGGTTTAGTTTTGGGAAATTCTATTCCGGTCATGGACACACTTTCAAGTGGCATGGCACCCGAGCTATCAGTCGAATATGTCGTCATTGAGCCCTATCATCAATTCGATGATTGGTGAACCGCCTTGATGCCATCAAGCGCATCGACGTGGCGTATGACTGTATGCCGCGATGTAATGGCTGTCAGCAGACCGATGATAAAGATCAGCACAACAGTGCCAACATAACCGTCCAGTCCAACCGAAAAGGTTCCAAATAGCGCATTCACCTGGTCTGCGGTTGGATCGTGAATGTTGTTTTGCGCCCAATAGCCGACAGCAAGAAAACTGATCAGCGCCAGAGCGCCCCCCGCCATCGCACCTTTCAATCCCAGCAGCAAAAAGTGTCGTTGAAACTCACCGGCGATGAAACTTTGTTCAGCACCGACAAAATGCAGTACCTCGATCACGTGTCGATTGCCGGCCATGGCACCACGAGTTGCAAATATCACTGTGAGTGTGGTCGCCGCCATTATCAAAATGAAAACGAAAACTCCGACCAGAATTGTGGTTGTAGCCATCGTGGTCAGCCGATCGATCCAGGCCCGGTGGTCGTCAACAGTGGCACCAGGTACGGTTTCAACGATCCTGGTGCTCAAACTGACAATGTCTGGTGGATTGGTGCTGTCGACAATCACAGTGATCAATCGGGGAAGAGGTAGTTCTTCCAGGCTCAATCCTGCTCCCAACCAGGGTTCCAGGAGAGCATTTGTCTGGGCTTCGTCAACTACTTCAACGGTGCTGATACCAGCAAAACTGCTGGCAATCTGACGCGCCGATTCCACCGCTGTTGTTATGTCGACATTTGCCACCGGGCGTACCTGTATGGTGATCTCACGGGAGATTTGATTTTGCCAACCTTGCGCGGTGTCATTGACCAGGGACACGGCGCCTAAAGTCAGGCTGGATAGAAAAGCCATTATTGCGATGACCAGTGTAAGGGCCGATCCGGCAACAGATTCGCGCGGTACAATCGACTGCATTTCCCGGTCGCGCATGGCTGGGTCCGGTGCAGGTTTTTGAGCAGCCGCCGCTTCCGATTTTGCGTAATGGGTGGGGATCGGCTCATTCATAGATCTGCAGACGCCCTTCATTTAGAACGAGTCTTCGGGCGTCATATTGATCCATCAAGTTGAGGTCATGAGTCGCAATGACTACGGATGTTCCGTTGCGGTTCAACTCGATAAACAGTCTCAGCAAGCGGCGCGCCAGCGTCGGATCGAGATTGCCGGTTGGTTCGTCTGCTAGCAGCATTTCCGGTTGATCAATCAGCGCCCGTGCAATCGCAGCTCTTTGCTGCTCTCCACCCGATAGCACCGACGGATGGGCATCAATTCGATCGTTTAGGCCGACCCATTTCAGCAAATCAACGACGTCCTTGCGATAGCCAGCTTCCTCCTTGCCGCGAACTCGCAATGGCAATGCGACGTTCTCATAAAGCGTGAGATGATCCAGCAACCGGAAGTCCTGAAACACAATACCGATCCTGCGGCGAATCGACGGCAGTTGTCTGACCGTCAGCATCGAAGCATCCTGATCGAATATGCTGATCTGGCCGCGTGTTGGTTGCAACGAAAGAAATAACAGACGCAGCAGACTGGTCTTGCCCGCTCCGGACGGTCCGGTGAGGAACTGAAATGATCCCGGCTCGATAGCAAAGGTCAGATCCCTGAGAATTTCATCACCCGATCCATAACGAACACCAACGTTTTCAAAGCGGATCATGAGAGTCCCTGAAAGTGACCTATACCAAATTAAATTCCGGTGTCGGCCATTTATGGTTAACACAGACTTAATGCCGTCGACAGGTCAAGCAACATCAAGACCCAACCGATATGCCATCACGCTCAACCACAACCAGTGGTAAATCATGCGTTAACCATTTTGCCGTTAAAAATAGCAAGAATTTGTCAACCCTATCGCAACCGGTCTTTCGACGCGACCGTGCTTGCATCATAAGGCCGTCATGACCGTAATTTGTCCAGAATGCGAAGCAAAATTTCGCGATCCGCCAGCAGATGTGCTCAATTCGCGCACCCTGCAATGTGGAAAATGCGAGTTTGAGTGGAAAATCGAAGATGAACAGGCGCCGCGCATACAACTCAATGCTCCCAGTCTGACCCCGGAACTGAGTGACTTGGCCGATGACAGTGCGGCCATCAACACCGGCCTTCCCGTGGTCATGCCAAAACAGCACAGGAAAGCACCGATCTATGTTGATCGGGTGCCAGCCTCACAAATGCCAAGCAAACGGTCTCTGGTGTTGCCGATCGCTACTCTGGCCAGTCTCATGCTTATCGCCGGCGCAGTGGGGTTGCGCGGAATGATCATGCAGATTCTGCCTCATACGGTTGCGTTGTATCAGACTGTCGGATTGGTATCAGATAATCCGGGGCTGAAATTTGCCAATGTTGTAACAACCAAAATCGACAAGGATGGCATCCGTCAACTGATAGTCAAAGGCGAGATTCTCAACGTCGCGGACAATGCTGTGCCGGTGCCGCCGGTTAAGCTGATTATGCGTGGGCGGGAAAAGGCCAATCTCTACGCCTGGACTGTCAGTGCCAACAAGGACAGCCTTGCGGCAGGAGAATCCAGCCGATTCACAGCAGTTGCACACGACTTTCCTGCTGAAACTGTCAATGTGGACATTGAATTTGTTGCTTCAAAAGTTCTAGATAAGGTATCACCAATCAAGTCCGAGTGAACCATGATCGAAGTCCGCGGGAAACGCATTTCCACTCTATTTTCTGCCGATCAGATCGCTGAGCGTAATCTTGCCATGGCAGCTGAAATGCAGGGCAAAATTCAACACGACCTTCTGGTAATAGCGATCCTCAAAGGCTCCTTCATATTTGCTGCCGACCTGATACGTGCCATGCATGCTCAGGGCATTGCTCCCGAAGTTGAATTCATCACCCTGTCGAGCTATGGCAAGGGTACTGAATCTACAGGAGTGCAGGTTCTGCGTGACATCGATAGCCAAGTTGAGGGTCGCGATGTGCTGTTGATTGATGACATTTTGGAATCAGGCAACACATTGAAGTTTGCATACGACCTGATGGTGGAGCGCGGTGCCCGCAACGTTGAAGTTGCCGTGCTGCTCGACAAGCACTCAAAGCGCAAAGCAGATATTGATGCCGACTATACCGGGTTTGAATGTCCCGATCATTTCGTCGTGGGTTACGGGATGGATGTGGCCTATGCGTTTCGGGAATTGCCGTTCGTTGGTGTTGTCGAAGGTGATGCCTGATTGAGCTATGCTGGAGGCAGCAATCTCGACCTGACCGATTATCTTGATAACAGGCGATTTTCTTTGCTCCGGAACCGCTCCGAATAGCCGCGTGCCTCAAGCATTGCCATCAGGTCCCGTTGCCAGAGCTTCTGATGAGCGATTTCAAGGAGAATGTGGCGAGGCCACAACGCTTCTTCTGCCGTATCAAAAAAAGGCGCCAAAGCCTGATCCTCAAATCCCTCAATATCGATCTTCAGCACATCAACGACGGAGATTGAATTCTCCTGGAGCAAATCCACCAAAGGTACAATGTCAACTTCGTGGCTGACTTTGGGGTTGGACGTACCCCCTTTGACCATTGAAGTGTGGCCAATATTGCTGCCGCCATCAGACCATAGCTGAATTTTGCCGCGAGACGGTCCGACGCCGACATTATGCGCACTGTCGGTTGAGATGTCGTTTGCCTGCAAGTTGAACTGAAGTTTTTGATATGTGCGGGGATGCGGTTCCATCGCCAGAACTGTGCAATCGCCCCCGAGCTTTACGCTCACGAATATTGAGTAGGTACCCACATTGGCACCGATATCAACAAACACCATGCCCGGCTTTAATACGTCCAACAGGGCTTCGTGTTCAGATTTTTCCGGCAACTCTTCTCGACCAAAAAGCACTCGATCGCAGTAATTTTCAGATGGATAAAGTCGAAACCGCATCTCATCGTGGGTTATGTCAAATGGGCCGACCACTTTGCGGGCATAGCGCTTGCGCAGTTTTTGGCGCCATGTTTGTGGCAAGGGCGGCCAATCGCAGATTTGCCAGATCAGCTTTTGCCAAAATCGCGCGTGATGTGTCCCAATAGGACTGTCTGAATCCAGCTCTGCCTTAGCGTCCGCCATCTGCTGGTTTGCCCCCTGCTGCGGCCAGTGCTTCTTCGGCCTCTGCGTCGATGATGCTGCGCGCAGCAGAAGACACGGCCTGCTTTTCTTCTTCAGTCAACTCGTCAATCGACTTGTCGGCCAAACGAACGGTAACTTCTTTATGGGCGAACTTAATGCCTTCTCGGGCAAACAGGTCCTGAATGCTCTCATAAACCACTTTGCGGGTTACAAATTGCTCACCGGGTTTGGTCATGAACTTGACGCGAATAATCATCGCGCTGTCTTCCATCTTGTACACGCCCTGGCTTTTAAGTGGCTGCATGAATGTGTGTCCCACCTGGGGATGATTCATCAATTCCTGACCCAGCTTCTTGACCAATTTGCGCACTTTCTCTGTGTCGGTGTCGTAAGTCACCCGCAGCGGCAGTTTCATTAGCACCCAGTCGCGGGAGTAATTTGTCAGCTGTTTGATTTCGCCAAAAGGTATTGTGTGCAATGCGCCCAGATGGTGACGTAATTGGAACGACCGGATGGAAATCTTTTCAACAGTGCCCTTTACGCCTTCGATATCGACATATTCACCACGGCGAAATGCATCATCAAGCAGAAAAAAGGCTCCGGAAAAAATGTCTCTGATCAGAGTTTGAGCACCAAATCCAACCGCGATGCCAACCACCCCGGCACCGGCGAAGATCGGCGCCACATCAACACCCATGCGGGACAATATCACCATTGAGGCGATGGAGAAAATGATGATCATCATGGCATAGCGCATGATCGGCAGCAGGGTCGCGGTTCTCGTCGCACCGGCCCCACCGCCGTCGCCACCCATTTCTAATTCAAAGTCTCCACCTTCTTCTTCGAGTTTTTTGTCGACGAAGATGCGCACCGCAGAATAGGCCAGCCAACACAAAATCGCAGCGAGAACAATATCGAGAAACGCCGCCCAGGCATTGCCTTCGGAGCCCACAGGAACGCCCCATACGCGAGCAAGTTCGCCCAGAGCCACCGCAATGACAACGGCCAAGGCGGCGTATTCAAAGAGCCCCCGGAACCTTGGCTGATATTCAAATATTGCGGTGGTCACGGATGATGGGCCGACCTGCATTTCTTCGCCGGCCCCGGTATCTACGTTCTCCATTTGCTGAGCTGCTCGCTCACGTTCAGCTTCAGCGAGCGCCTCAAATCTGCGAATTCGCCTGTTGTACAACGCCTGGATGATAATCAAAATCAGACCGTAGACAATAATTGCCACATAGAAAATCGCAAATGGCGCCACGATCACCACTCCGGGGGACGGTTGGTCCAGTGCCAATCGGTAGACAAACATTGCCATTGCAAAAGTCGAGTAGATCACAGCGATAATTGGCACGAGGCGAGCAAGATTTCTTCGCCAGGTGAAAAATGCCATACTGGGTTCCGACGGTGCAAACACATGTTGCCAGGTTTTCCAGTCCTTGAGCACGTAGATAATCAAAATCAGTGATGCCAGCATTGCCGAGCTGATCTGCAATAGTTTGATATTTTCAGGCGTAAGTACACTGGTCAGTCCTGCGGCAATCTGGTCGTCGCCGGTAATGCCGGCAAACCGGGCAAAAGCGGCATAGCAAGCAAATATACCCACCCCGATTTGCCAATGAGTATGAAGTCTGACGGCTTCATCGTTGCTCAAATTGACCAGGCGGTAATTTGGCATATCACCGGCAAAGACATTCCAGGACACCCCATGGCGCATAAACCTGTAGACACAGTACCAGGCAACAACTTCAAAGATGATACGTCGCGTTGGCTCGTGACCCGAATCCAATATGATTGCCACCAACATGGCGACGGCAAAATAGATAATGACATAAATCAATGCAAACATTGCCCGCGATAGTAGATAGGCAATCTTGTCAGCTGTCGTTTGTGGTTCAATATCTGGTTGGGCCAGAAGATTGCTAAACGACCATTTGATTATTGGCCTGGTGGCGTACCAGCCGATAACCAGTCCCAGCAGAGCCGTCCCCAGGGCCCGGAACATCCAAAACCATGACCCGTCCGGACTGGCGGCTTTTAATGTGCCCATCAGGTTGCCCACCAATTGAGGGCTCGACTGGATAATCTCCTTGATGCGCTTTCGTGCCTTTAGAAACATTTCCGCCCGCATATTAGAGGTGGATGCATCAGTGCCGGTCGCGTTATTTCCCGGGCCGATCACAACTACCGTAGAACCATCTCTGCGGGCTTCGTCAAGCAGCAGATCAAGGCCGCTGACGGTGTCAGTGGTTTCGGTTGTGGGAATCAGCAATTGCGCTTGCACAGGCACAGTTGAAAGAACAGCAGTGATCGCCAGCAGCGAAACAACAAGGAACATTGAAAGCTTGGTCATGGGCGGACAATGATAAATGTCAGCTGAATTCGCAAGAAAAAGATGGTCAGTAGTTGGAATTCCCCTGGTTGGCTTTACAGTTTGTCTGCGAGACAAAATATTGTTGAAGTCACACCTTCTGGGTTTTGCTCGGTGAGTCTCCAGGTAGTCTTTTGATATGGGGCGTTTTTTCCCACTTATGGGGGCATCGAAACAATTGCAGAAGAGCCCGCGCGGCAGCCACCGACATAAATACCCAATAGACCGGCAGCACCCAAAAGGATTGTTTGTGCTCAGCCATTCCACGCAAGCTGAGCGTGCGGGAAGCCAGCATCATGAACACTCCATATCCGGTAATCATGCAGAAAATGTCCAAGCCCAGAAAGTATTGTTTCCAGACCGGAACGTTATCATGCATCACACCTGATATCGCCGAGATGACGAAATAGAACAAAAACGGATTGGTCAGAGCCGACAGCGCTGTGCCCAAGGTCATCAACTGAAAAGACAAAAAGCCACCCATGCCAAGATCACGATATAGGAGACTGATTTGCCGTGTGTGAACCAACCATGTTTGAAACCAGCCCTTAAACCAGCGCGTTCGCTGCCGGATCCATACATCCAATTCAGTCGGGGCGGTTTCGAATGTCGGGCAGGTCAGCACGCCAGCCCAGCAGCCAGCGCGCGCCAGTCGTAGTCCAAGATCGGCATCCTCCGTCACGTTAAAGGGATCCCAAGCGCCTATTCGAGTGAGTGTTTTGTGTTTGAAATGCGGCCTTATGTATCAAAGGTAACAACTTTCCGGCTGTTTGAGAATCCCTGATTGGCTACAATATAGCCCATGACCAGTCACAAACTCAAACTGAACGACAACACCGTTGTAAGCCGTCAATCAGACTTCGAGCATACGATAAGTGGCGTCCTGCATAAACGTGTTGATCTGTACCATGAAGCCGAACGGTTGAGAGATCGCCTTGCAGAAATCAAAAACGATATTCACGCCATAGACAGGGTACTTGGCACATTGGGCTACACAGGCAACCTAGACGCCGCTATGCCCCGCCAGAAGCGAGACGTGATATTCGGTAAGGGTGAACTTACAAGAGCCTGTCAGGACTATCTAAGGGCAGCAGACGCGCCAGCAACAAGCCGCCAGATTGCACAAGAGATTGTGGCGCTGAATGGGCAGGATGCGCGAGACAGGAAGTATGTCAGTGATTTGGTGAAGCGTGTAGGTAAGGCGCTACGGGCGCTGCACGGGAAGGGGCGTGTGAAAAAGGGCGTTGATGGGAATGGGAATGTGGTTTGGTCAACACGATAACTTGAGTGCAAAGCGTGACTATGTTATGTTATATCATAACGCTATTTAGGAGCATTTCAAATGGACTTTGTGCGCGAAGAAATTCAGAAAATCAGAAATTCCATCTTATCCGGAGATCCCGAGAAAGATAAGGAACTGTATGCTGCTCAACAGGCTCTTGAATGGCTTTTGCAGCCGAACAGCATACAAAGTCCGTTTAACTATATTAACGGCATCGCGGAAGACTCAGAAGGTTATTCGGCTCCAATCCATCGTCCTCCGTCTTCAGATATTTCCGACCGTTGCGCGTAGCAACAATAACCCAGACGGATTTTCCATTTGCTGAAGTCCAAAACTGCCACTTTCCAGATTCAATGCCTTCAATTGCGGCGTCGAGTTTAATACACCAACCTCCTCCCGAAGCGCCGCCGATACTGTCAATACGTCTATCGGCATCCGCGCCGTCTGGTATGATACAAGTTACTTGATGATCTATAGCCATTATATGGCCTTTCTTGGGTTTGCCCCAAGCGACCATCACCGTTCCGAAAAGCCCCTTTAAGAGCAATTTCGGTTGACAAGCTCATACAATTCATATGAAGTGTACAAGCAATTGTAGTGACCGCTTAGCGGCGTTCAAAGTTAGACAGGTCGGTCTGGTGGTAGTACACCTTTCCGGCCTGCACTGCTTTTTAGTGCAGCGTTTGAATATTACATCAGCGCAACTGGCGAGTCTAGTGATTAAGCGCCAATAGCTCTTTTATTGGACACAGAAGCCCGTACAGCGGGGTTTATATTTATCCCTTAATTTTACCGAAAAACGATTAGGGCTATTATTGCAGGGTAAAAACAGCGATATGGGATGTTCCTATTTCGTTCAAGAACTCCTCTGCCAATACCCTTTCCAGTTCCGACTAACTGCTGATTTCATCGCATTTCCAACAACCCGAACGGCCAGTTCGCCGTTGCTTTCAAAGCGGTGATCCTCAAGCCATGCAGCGTGATTCGCGTATTGATAAAGGTATTGTGGGCTAACGTGGTGGTGTTGACCCTGAACCATGCGACGCAGGCGGGAAAAGAAGCTTTCAACCCAATTGGTATGCTTGCCGTGGTCTGAATAGACTTCACTGTGGTTCACGCGGTCGACTTCCCAACCATCATGCAGCAGGTCCCAATGTGAGGCTTCATCTGCTGCCATGACTGCGGAGCGGCAAACGTTTTCAATAGCCAGTGCAACGCCTTCGCTTTCGTTTTTGGTGACGAATGGCAACGTGCGCCCAAGACGTTCACGCAGGGCAACCACAACGCGGCGCTTGCCTGTTTGGTGTTCTGCACGGCGACGGTCAACGCGATCCTCTTTGAAGTTGTGAGGGCGAATGTGTCCGCCGTGGTACTGGCCATCGATTTCAACAACACCGTCCAATTCTTCGCCTGTGTGAACATCAAGAGCCATGGCTTCACGAAGCTTGTGAGCCAAAACGAAAGCTGTCTTGTACTGGCAGTCCAGGTCACGGGAAAGCTGGACCATCGACATGCCCTTGGCACCGTTCACAATGAGTGTGATGGCGGCCAACAGATCGGTGAAGTCCATTTTGCGGCTGGCAAAGATTGTGCCTGATGTAATGCTGTACTGATGGCCACATGCAGCGCATTTAAAGCGGTTGCGGCTTGGTACGTCATAAGAACGGTCACAATCACACTTCGGGCAAACCGGCTGGCCATCTGTGTCAGGCCAGCGAAGCTTACGGAACATGCCTTTCGCCTTTTCCTCACCACCCTTGTAAATCTCTTTGAGAGACAGAGTGCGGGAAGCTGCTGAAAGTCTGAAATGCTGTGCCATAATGTACTATCTCCGGTATCTTCATACTGAATATAGTAGCTTGTCATACTGATTGCAATAGCTTATCTATCATTTACGATATATTTTTATCATAGGTGATATATGCCAGATCAAACCGAATGGGAATCCAGGGTCTCCAATGTCCTGAAAGCAGAGTTGAAAAGGAAGGGCGTCACTTATGGCCAGCTAGTCGATAAGCTAGCGGAAATTGGAGTTCATGAGAAACAGGCAAACGTCGCTAACAAGCTGTCACGCGGGAAGTTCAGCGCATCTTTTTTGTTTCAATGTCTTGAGGCAATTGGGGAGCGGGAGATTCGGATTTAGGCGTTTTAAGTCGCTCCCGGCGTTTCTCTAACGCAGTCAAGAATTTGGCGGCAAGAACCCATTTCTTCAACAATGTACGACTGGTTTTCTCCTTTCGATATTCCACGGCATAAGCCAACGCTGCCGAGAGAATTAGGAACGCCATTTCTTTGTTCAGGTGCACATCATGTTCTTCAAAGAGCCTTTGGAGTCTATCCATCATGACTTTGTATTGATATGTAATAACCACGGCCACACCCAAACCAATAAGCAATAGAACGCCTAAGGCTCCTTTTGCGATTGTTTCATACTTTGAGTAGGCTTCTGGAGACGTGTCAGCGACAAACATAGCCAATTGAAATAGCGGATTTACAATAAAACTAAAGACAAGACTTATGCTACCGGATGCAACCGCTGCACCTATTAATATCATAAGCCCCTTAGTTACCTTTTTCCCGAAATAGTCTTCAAATTTATCGACTAATCCGGCGAACCCAAAGTCCATCATGCTTCGGCCTATCCATTCAACAATATCAAATGCCGAACCTGACCTATATCGGTGCGATTGTGGAGTCTTTGATTTCCCCATTATCTTGTTACCTTTGATACATAAGACCGTTGAAATGATTGGATGACCCCCCCAGTGGCAGTGGCAGTTGCCTTTGTCCAAGAGCCGGCAACAACCCGTCAAACCACGCAGAATATTCAATTGCGAACATGCGCGACAGCCAATTGTGCTCAGGGTTATCGATGACCAACGGGGCTTGCAGACACGCCAGATTTGCAGGCCCCGCATCAAACCTGTCAAACGCCTGTCTTAATTGTTGAGGATGAGGGCGGTCTTCTGCATCGTATACAACAACAAATTCTCCGCGACAAAGTTGCAGGGCATAATTTAGTGCTTTGGGCTTGGTGCGCGGGTGGCATGCCGGCACTTTTACAATCGAGACCATTGGATATTGATTGTTTTCCAAAACGCGGTGGCAAGCATCCAAAGTAGATCGATCATCTGCTTCGCAAACCAATTTGATTTCCAGAAACTCGCGTGGCCAGTCGATATTCGAAAGCGACACCACCAGTTCTTCGACCACACCAGCTTCGTCATACAGCGCCACCAGAACCGAATAGATGGGCAAGTCTTCGTCGGCGATCTGCGTGACAGGAGGCGGGGCCAAGCGGGTTTTCAGCTCGTTCCAAGCGAAAAACCTTAAGCCGGCCCTGCCCAAATAAAGCAACAATGCGATCACGTGGAGCAGAACGGGTACTAAAGTGTCAAATTCGTTCCAAAGATTGGCTGTAATCTGAAATGCCAAAAGCAGGCAGAAGGTCTGGGCAACTGTAATGACGTTTTTTGCGGAACACTGAGGCAGGTTGGTATGCAAGCCGTCTCTGGCGTTGAACAACAGTGACGGACTGCAGCGCTCAATCAGGTTTTGCAGATTTGCATCATGACTGGTTATCTTTAAGCGGCGAGCAAGTTGCATCGAGCGTGACAGATGCCTTTTTAGCAACTGGTGCAATTTTTGATCCGGGGCGAGATGAAATTGACGCGGCCCAAAATCAATTTCTACCGTGCTACGCACCTTGCTGACAGGCAACACGCGCGCCAGCTTATGCAACTCATCGGGAGAAACCAGATTGGTAATTGGCCTAGGGTCGATCGGAGATTTTGGCACATATTCCAGACCAAGTTCCTTGGCAATAAACCGATAATAGGTGTTCTGAGAAAGCGCGCCCGATGCGATCAGAACCGTGGAGGCTGGCAGTTTCAGTTTCTTGGCTCGTCTTTCGACGCCAACCAGCATGTCGAAATCGCACCCATATTTAATCAGAAATTCGATGTCGTCGCTCAAGCGAGGTGGAACATTTGGAAGTTGCCACCAATCATGATCATGGGCGCCGTTCACATCAGCCTGCGCATCGTAATCATAAAACAGTCAGGTCGGGTCAGGGCCTTCAAAACCAACCCCACCGGCAGGCAGGATTATAAGTCCAGCCTTGAATCGCCAACTTGACGAGTCGAGAAAAAACCAATTGTATCTGAGTGTTAAGCTGCATTGCTGCATGCGTCAAAGTTAATCTGCCATACGCCATGCAATACACATTAGGTCAGTTGAGGGATTTATGACCGCCAAACAAATACCTAGCCCTGTTCCTAATATGGAACACTCGGAATTGAATTTTAACTGGACCGACGTTCAGTTATTTCGGCTGATTGCTCAATGCGGCAGTTTTAGAGGAGCCAGCAGAAAGTCCAACAGGTCGGTAAACTCTCTGCGTCGGCGACTGCGATATCTTGAGCATCAAATGAATTGTCGGTTGTTGGTTCGTGATGTGTCGGGCGCGCATTTGACAGAGCACGGTGAACGCCTGTTGGCGGCTGGCAACGATATGTTCGAAGCCTCCCTCAAAGTGTCGCACGAGTTAATCAAAGCTGAGCGTGAACAATCGAATCGGGTATCCATACATGTCGACGAGGCATTGGGAAATTTTTGGTTGATTCCTCAATCGGTGAATTTTCAGAGGTCAAACCCCGGGTTTCGACTGGACTTTCGATGCGCAGTGCAGTGTTCGGACCAATTTCACACACGCTGCGATATTGCAGTTCAAACCAGCTTGCCCAACCAGGATAATCTCATTGCAACGAGACTGGGATATTTACACGCGCAGCCATTTGCCACCCGCGAGTTCGTCGAACGTTGGGGAATGCCATACACGAGAGAAGATCTTGATCGTTTTAGTCTGGTCGAACTGGATAAACCGCAAGATAATGAGGTGAACTGGGCGACGTTGGTGCCTGAACTTTCTTGCCGCAATATTGTAGTGACAACAAATACCCGTGCGACACATCTTGCGGCGGTGTGTCACGGTGCAGGAATTGGCCTGTTGCCGACCTATTTCAACAGCGTGGAACGGGATCTGGTGCCACTGCTGGATGATCTGCGTTACCGAAGTGACATTTATCTGACCTATCAACGCGACGCTGGAAACCACAAGCAGGTCAGGACGGTTATTGACTGGTTGAAATCAGCATTCAATGCACGGCAACATCCCTGGTTCTCTGAAAAACATACGCCTCCCGACGCGGTCGCAATTTGAAGTAAATCGCAGTAGCGAATTTGCTCGATAATAGGGGTGATTATCTGAAAACTAAAAAGGCGCAGTCCATCTCTGGTGCCGCGCCTTTTTCAATTCATTATTCAGCTGCGATTATCGGGGAGCCAATACCATCATCATCTGACGACCTTCCAGCTTCGGCTCGGCCTCTACCTTGGCAATATCCTCAGTGTCTTCCCTGACCTTCTTCAACAAATCCATGCCCAAATTCATATGGGCCATCTCGCGACCGCGAAACCGCAGGGTAATCTTGACTTTGTCACCATCATCAAAAAAGCGTTTTACCGCCCGCATCTTCACATCATAATCATGCGTGTCGATATTTGGGCGCATCTTGATCTCTTTGACTTCGATGGTTTTTTGCTTCTTGCGTGCCTCGGCTGCTTTTTTCTGAGCGGCGTATTTATACTTGCCGAAATCGAGGATCTTGCAGATTGGCGGACGGTTGGTCGGTGAAATTTCGACCAGATCCAAGCCGGCTTCCAGAGCCATTTCCTGGGCGGCATCTAATGCAACTGTGCCGTGGTTAGTTCCTTCAGCATCAATCAGTTGGACTTCCGGAGCGGTAATTTCCTGGTTTGCGCGCGGGCCAGATTTTTGTGGCGCGGCTGCTCTATGTGGACGACGAATAGCGGTCTTCTCCTGGTTATGGTGCCCGATCTTGCCGGGTTGGCGGAGATCTAAGCTTCAAATGCAAATGCCCCATAGCATGTTCTGAAATGAAAAACACCATTGGTTTTACACCTTTGGTGACTGATTTTCACCGGATTGGGCCAACAATTCCTCATAAATGTTCATGGTTTTTTCGCACATCTGCTGCAGCGAGAAATAGCCTTGGCCACGCTTGCGCGCCCGTTTGCCAATTTCACGACGTTGATTTGGGGTCAGATCGAGAGCGTGACGCAGCGATTGCGCCAGTTCATCGGAATTTCCCGGTGCCACTTTCCATCCGGTAATCTTGTCTTCTGCCACCGCCGGTGTTGCCAATACTGTTTCCTGCACCGCGCCAATGTCGCTGACAATGACCGGTTTTTCCAGCGCTCCGGCTTCAACAGCTGCGCGTCCAAAAGCTTCGGCTTGCGTCGACGCCACCACCACCAGTTCTGATAGTGCCATCGCGGCGGCCGGATCGTCACAATGGCCCGGCAACAAGACGTGATCCTCAACTCCAAGTTCGGCAATCCGTCGTTTCAGGCGCGCCAGATAGTTTGAATGCCCTTGCTCATCGCCCGCCAGAATGAAACGGGCGTCGGGATAGTCCTCGACGATCTTGCTGGCGGCTTCAATGAGGGTTTCCTGACCCTTCCACCCGGTCAATCGGGCCAACTGAACAATCGGGATATGATCAGCAGTCAAAGACCATTCTTGGCGAAGTGCCGTCAGACGTTGTTCTGAAATTGACCGCTTCGAAAAGTGAGTAAAATCTGTGCCCCGGTGAATAATCTTGATTCGGCTTTTTGCCCAGGGGTTTCGCGACGCTATCAGATCACCAGTCCAGCCCGAATTGGCAATCACGACGTCAGCCCGCGCCATTACAGAATTATACAAGGCCTTTGGCCAGGACTTTTGGTTGTAGGAACCATGATAGGTGGTGACAAACGGAATCCCGGTACGCCGGGCGGCAAGAAATGCCGACCACGCAGGAGCTCGGGACCGCGCATGAATGATGTCGATACTCTCTCGCTCAATTAGCCTGGCGAGGCGTGTGCCATTGCGCAAGATGGTGAATGGATTTTTGCTGTTCAGAGGAAGCGGAAAATGTTGATTGCCGCTGGCCATGAGCTGGTCGAGCATTCTTCCACCCGAGCTAGCGATCAGGGAGTTCCAGCCTTTCGCAACAATGGCATCGCCGATATCCAGAGCGGTTCTCTCTGCACCGCCGGTTTCAAGCGCGGGAATCACCTGGAGTATTTTTGGCGGTTGCATCATCTCTCTTGCCGAAGCAGTGTTTTACAACGATATGCTGCCAGTACGTCATGGCGTCAACCAAAACCGAAAGGTAATTTTCGTGGAATCCAAATCAATGCTCAGCCACATCTGGAATGACCAAACGGTCGACATTGCCTTTATGCAGGCGGCGGCGCCAATCAGTGGTACTGGTAAAGAAAAGCCCGGATTTATCTGGCTTGGTGGTTTTCGCTCCGACATGGAAGGAACCAAGGCGCTGGCAATGGTTGACGAGGCGGCACGAATTGGCTGTGCGAGCCTGCGATTTGACTATTCTGGGCATGGTTTATCGGGGGGAAAATTTGTCGACGGGACAATTTCTCGCTGGGTCGACGAGAGTCTGGCTGTTCTTCTGGCCTGTACAGAAGGGCCGCAAATTCTTGTTGGGTCATCGATGGGAGGCTGGATTGCCCTGCGTCTGGCACAGGAATTGAAGAAACGTGAAGAGCAAAGCAGGCTGGCAGGTTTGTTGCTGATTGCCCCAGCACCGGATTTTGCCACCCGTCTTATGGAACCGGCATTTTCAGTTGAACAGCGCAAGGAACTTCAGGACAAGGGCTACATTGAGGAGCCCAGTGCCTATTCAGATGAGCCCAATATTATTACCCGCGCACTGATCGAAGATGGCCGTGACAATCAGGTGTTGAGCGGGGATCTGGCGGTTGGTGTTCCGGTACGCATTCTGCAAGGTATGAAAGACCCGGACGTTCCCTATGCCCATGCGCTTGAGCTGGTGGAAGTTCTCGCTCATGACGATGTTCAGATGACTTTGATCAAGGATGGTGATCACCGACTGTCACGTGAAGAAGATATTAAATTGTTGAAACGAACCATCGCACAGATGACATGAAATATATAAACCTCCAACGAGGTCAGCTATTGCCGATCAGTATTCCTGCCGCCAACACCAACGCACCGCCAAGCACCACTTGCAAGGCGGCTCGAAAAAACGGCGTGTCCATATAACGATTTTGAATCCAGGCGATTGCCCATAGTTCAATCACCACGACAATTCCGGCGATCCCGGTCGCCGTCCAGAAATCACTGATGAGGTAGGGCAGAGCATGACCCAGACCACCAATTGTGGTCATCACGCCGGAAGCCAGGCCCCGCTTGAGTGGCGATCCGCGTCCGGTCAGCTTGCCATCATCAGATAGCGCCTCTGTAAAACCCATGGAAATGCCTGCTCCTATGGAGGCGGCCAGACCAATCAAGAATGTTTCCCAGGTATCTTTGGTCGCAAAGGCGGCGGCGAATACCGGTGCCAGAGTGGAAACCGATCCATCCATCAACCCAGCCAGGCCAGGCTGGACATACGTAAGCAGGAACCTGCGCTGCTCCGTTTCAGCCTCTTCATCAACGGCGCCGGAATCGATGATAGCGTCGGTCAGCTTTCCGGCCAGCGACATGTGTGAGGTTTCAGCTTCAGCAAGATCTCCCAGCAGTTTGCGGGTCGATACATCGCGGGCTGACTGCGCGGCCTGGAGATAAAACCTCCGGGCCTGATCTTCCATGGCGACGGCCTGTTTGCGCACATTTTCAACCCCCAAAGGACGGACCAGCCAGTCGGGCTTGCGTTCATAAAAACCGCGCACGTGCTCGCGGCGAATCAGCGGAACCGTGTCGCCAAAACGCGTTTGATGAAGTTCCAGCAGAAGTCTGCGATGTTCATGCTCCTCGGCTGCCATTTCGTCAAAAACTCCGGCAGAGGCAGGGAATTCGTCGCGCAAACCGTCGGCATAGGTCTGATAAATACGTGCATCTTCTTCTTCGCTCGAAATGGCCAGCGCCAGAATTTCCTGTTCAGACAGGGAGTCAAACGCCCGCTTTGCATTGTTAAAAAAGGGACGTGCGAAACGTGAGAGAAGCATTCGATGGTCCTGACTGGAAAAACTGCTTGCTCAACAACATGCAATTTCACGTGAATTATCTTGAAACAATAGGGTGCAATGACCAATAACTCCACCATGAACAATGTTGCCTGCCAGTTGAAATCTGAACATTATGCATGGCGAGACAGGAGGAGCCATTGAGCGAGTCGCGTTCTATTCTTGATAAGCTGGCCGAATTCATCGCCGGCAAAGTGACGGCTCAGTCCTCTGGCTATGAACCCTATACGCCATCGGATCCTGAAAGCCTGCGACGGGCGCTGGAGCCGGGCGACGTATTGCTGATTGAAGGTAATCAGAAGGTCTCGGCTGCGATAAAATATCTGACCCAGTCCACCTGGTCTCACTCGGCTCTATATGTCGGCGAAATTCTGCCCCAGGATGAGGACGGCAAATATCCGTGCCTGATTGAGGTAAATTTAGGGGAAGGGTGTGTTGCACGCCCGCTGGAAAAATATGAAACCTATAATACCCGCATTTGTCGGCCGGTTGGCCTGACAAAAACTGACCGAAAGGCTGTGGTTCGGTTTATGGTCGACAGTGTCGGCAAAGCTTACGACACTCACAACATAGTCGATCTGTTGCGCTATTTGTTGCCAACACCTCCGGTACCAATCCGCTGGCGACGAAAAATGTTGTCCTTTGGATCCGGCGACCCGACCCGCGCCATCTGTTCAACCCTGATTGCACAGGCCTACCAGTCCGTTCGCTACCCGATCCTGCCGGATATCACCAAACTCAAAGATTGCCTGGATGATGATTGTGAAAACTATGCGGTGGGCGAGATTTTGCACATTCGCCACCATTCGCTGTTTGCTCCAAGAGATTTTGATTTGTCTCCCTATTTCAAGATCATCAAACCGACCATCGAGTTTGGGTTTGACTATCTGAAGCTGGAGTTGCGTGATCCGCCCGCCGACGAAGATGATCCGCATCAGAGATAGATGTCGGTGCCATGCCAACGGCATTCTTTTCTCTTGCAGAGTATCGCTTTGGTGATAAACAGCACCCATGACCACTCCGCTAACTCATATACGCAACTTTTCAATCGTCGCCCATATCGACCACGGCAAATCAACCGTGGCCGACCGGCTGATACAGATGTGCGGTGGGCTCGCTGATCGTGAAATGTCAGAGCAGGTTCTCGACAGCATGGAGATTGAAAAAGAGCGCGGTATTACCATCAAGGCACAGACTGTCCGATTGCCTTACACCGCCCGGGACGGCGAAAACTATATTCTCAATCTGATCGACACGCCCGGCCATGTGGATTTTGCCTATGAAGTTTCCCGATCCTTGTCGGCCTGCGAAGGATCGCTGCTTATCGTCGATGCATCGCAAGGCGTTGAGGCGCAGACCCTGGCAAATGTCTATCAGGCAATCGACAACGACCATGAAATTGTTACCGTGCTCAACAAGATCGACTTGCCTGCTGCGGAGCCAGAACGGGTAAAGGCGCAAATCGAGGAAGTAATAGGTCTCGATGCATCCGATGCGGTGAAAATATCGGCGAAAACCGGATTGGGTATGGAAGAGGTGCTGGAGGCGATTGTCACTCAGCTGCCACCACCCAGCGAAGGCGATATTGAGGCACCGCTAAAGGCGTTGCTGGTTGATTCCTGGTATGACTCCTATCTCGGCGTCATTGTCCTCGTGCGCATCATCGATGGCGTGCTGAAAAAAGGTCAGTCCATCCGTATGATGGGGACAGACGCAAAATATTCCGTCGATCGTGTCGGTGTCATTTCACCTAAACTGAATGAAGTTGATGCTTTGGGGCCGGGAGAGATTGGCTTCATCACGGCGTCGATCAAGGAAGTGGCCGATACACGTGTTGGTGATACGATCACCGAGGACAAACGCCAGACTCTAAAAGCGCTGCCCGGATTTCAGCCAGCTCAGCCTGTTGTTTTCTGCGGCCTGTTTCCGGTCGATGCGGCAGATTTTGAGGATTTGCGCTCGGCGGTTGGAAAATTGCGTCTCAACGATGCAAGTTTTTCATATGAAATGGAATCGTCTGCCGCGCTGGGCTTTGGATTTCGTTGTGGCTTTTTGGGCTTGCTGCATCTGGAGATCATTCAGGAACGACTGGAACGTGAATTCGATCTCGATCTGATCGCCACAGCACCCAGCGTTGTTTACACATTGATGTTGCGTGACGGGTCGCAGATGCAATTGCACAATCCCGCTGACATGCCTGACGTGATGAAGATTGAAGAAATTCACGAGCCGTGGATCAAGGCGACGATCCTGACACCAGACGATTATCTGGGGCCAATTTTAAAACTTTGCCAGGACCGCCGCGGCATTCAGACAAACCTGACCTATGTCGGCGCCAGAGCCATGTTGGAATATGAATTGCCGCTCAACGAAGTGGTGTTTGATTTCTACGACCGGCTGAAGTCGATTTCACGGGGCTACGCATCATTTGACTATCAGCTTGCCGAATATCGGATGGGTGACCTGGTCAAGCTTTCCATGTTGGTCAATGGCGAGCCGGTAGACGCGCTTTCGATGCTGGTTCACCGCAGCGCTGCCACCAGCCGAGGCCGTGTAATGTGTGAAAAGCTGAAAGAATTGATCCCCAAACACCTGTTTAAAATTCCCATCCAGGCGGCGATTGGCGGGAGTGTTATCGCCCGCGAAACGATTTCTGCGATGCGCAAGGACGTGACGGCAAAGTGCTATGGTGGTGACGCCAGTCGCAAGCGCAAGCTGCTCGACAAGCAGAAGGCCGGCAAAAAGAAAATGCGTCAGTTCGGAAAGGTGGAAATCCCCCAGACGGCATTTATCGAAGCGCTCAAGATGGGTGACTGAGCCCGTTTTATTTGGTCAGTTTCGCTCCGGGTGAAGCAATGACAGTTTCTGATTTCTCTGATTGATAACCATCGCGACTGGAGAGCTATCAGCGTAATCAATCCGTTGTTTGTGATCCAGCGCGGTGAACATGCCCCAGATCCAGGCGAAAATAATCAGGGGTATAGCACCCAGTTTCAAACTGACGGTGAGCCAGAGCAGCACCGCAAGCGCGACGAGCAGCAATTGCAACATGCCGCGAACCGACTGGCCTGCTATCAGACTGCCCGTTCCCGGCATGACCAGGTTTGCCGCGATCACGAATAACTTCTTCATCGATTGCCCAACACCAAATGCCCATTGCTAAACTACCGGCCCAGATTATCGCCTGACGCATAAACCGCAACTCAAAATTGCGGTGGACTCACCACCAGCCTTCTACGGCTTCCGCATCCATTGCTGCAATTCCAGCAACCTGAGATCCAACTCTCCTCCGTTTATGGATCCCTTGCGGCCAGTTTTGCACATATCAGGAAATTGAAACAAACAGAATTGTGGATGACCATGCAGCGAAGTGGTATTGCAAGTAGGCATCAATGTTGGCCTTCGCCTGAATACCGCCCCATGCCGCACAAGATGGCACACAATTACCTGGGGTGATCGCCAACAGATCCCGGCGAAGCTTGCGTTCGCACTCAACCTGCCTACGATCCGAACCCAGAATTTCATGCACCGACGTGGCACCTTAGGAGAATGTCCAGATGACCGCCAATTCAACAATGAACGCTTTCGTGCTGACGGGCCACGGTGATCTGGATAAGCTGGTCTGGCATGATGATTGGCCCATGCCCCAGCCAAACGTTGATGAGGTATTGATCAAGGTATTTGCCTGCGGTCTCAACAATACAGATGTAAACACCCGAAGCGGTTGGTATTCGAAAGCCGTGACCGATGCGACAACCGGCGGCGCCTACGAAGTGGTGCACGAAGAGGACCCCACATGGGGCGGTGGTGCAATTCAGTTTCCTCGCATCCAGGGTGCGGATATTGTTGGTGAAGTGGTTGAGGTTGGCGCCAATGGCGACCCGGCGTTGGTTGGCAAACGGGTGATGGCTGACTGTTGGCTGCGTGATTGGGACAATACTGACAATCTGGAGTCTACCGGTTATTTCGGATCCGAAGCAGATGGCGGGTTTGCTCAATATACCAAGATCGACCATCGCAATGTCTTGCCGGTTGATTCTCAGTTTAGCAGTGCTGAACTGGCGACGTTTTCCTGCTCCTACACAACAGCAGAAAATCTGTTGTACCGTGCTGGCGTGGGTGAGGGCGACCATGTGTTGATTACCGGCGCGTCTGGAGGGGTGGGGTCTGCGCTGATCCAGCTGGCCAACCGGCGCGGCGCAACTACCATTGCCTTGGCTTCGGCCTCCAAGCACGACCAGATGCGCCACTTGAACCCATCGGTTCTGTTGGACAGGTCACCCGAGAATCTTGCGAAAGCATTGCAGGCGTCCACCGGTCGAACAGTCGTCGATGTTGTTGTCGACATTGTCGGTGGGGACGGTTTTCCGGCTCTGATTGATGTCATAGCACGGGGTGGCCGTTATGCGTGTTCTGGCGCGATTGCCGGGCCTATCGTCGACCTTGATCTGCGCACACTCTATCTGCGTGATCTTTCATTCTTCGGCTGCACAGTTACTGCGACACATATTTTTGGCGATCTGGTTTCCTATATTGAAAAAGGCGAAATTCAGCCAATTCTGGCGGCGGCTCATCCGCTTAAGGACCTGCATTTGGCACAGCAGGAATTTATCGACAAAAAGCACGCAGGTAATATTGTCGTCACGGTGGATCACCCAATTTGAATTTTTCTGCATCACTTCCGTCTGACCAATTGACAGGGATCAAGTGGGTTCGGATGGATTTCTGATGCAATTGGGCACCCTGTCAGGCAATCCGGTTGCCGAGGTTGCCGGTTTGAAGACCGTGAAATCTTACGCCGCCCCGGAGCCTACGACGAAATCCGCACCAATGGTCGGGCGATTATGGACATGCTCAGCCAGGAGCTGACGCAATCCGGGCATGCCCATCAAATTGTTGGAGATCCAACCCTGTTTGACGTTGTGTTCAGCGAAAGCCCGGTTGCTGATGGCCGTTCCTGGTTCAAAGGAGATGCTGAAAAGAACGGGCGGTTCAATAATCTGATGCGCCAACGCGGTATATTCAAAGCACCCGCCAAACTCAATCCCTCACTTGCGTTGACTGACGCGGACCTGAACCAGATGGCTGGAGCAATTGCCGATGCAGCCAGATTGCTGGATAGTTGATTCCCGCCAGCATCGCTTGCCGGGACGGCCCGCAATTCGGGACTGGCTGACCAATTGCGTAATCTGACATTCCGTTTTATGAACGCGGAAAACCCGCGAAGTGCGCGGCTGATTTGGGAAGATCATAATGATAATTTGTTGCGGCGAAGCTTTGATCGACATGTTGCCCCGGCGGATCGAAGAAGAGGGGGATGGTTTTCTACCGGTTGTCGGCGGCGCAATATTCAACACCGCCATTGCCCTTGGCCGGTTGGGCGAGAGGGCAGGATTTATCTCGTCTGTTTCTACCGACATGTTCGGCGAACAGCTGATTGATGCACTGCATCGCTCAAAGGTCAGTACGGATTTGTGTGTGCGATCGGATCAACCCACCACTCTGGCCTTCGTCAAACTCACCAACGGTCAGGCGCAATATTCCTTTTTCGATGAAAACTCGGCAGGTCGAAATCTCCAGTTCGATCAGGTTGAGTCCATTCCAACAGAAGTCACAGCAATGCAGTTTGGTGCGATCAGTCTGATCCCTGAACCGTGCGGTACTGCTTATGAAAAACTAATGGGCGCCAATCAGGATAAAGTGCTTTGTCTGGATCCTAATATTCGCCCATCGTTCATCAACGATCCGGACAAACATCGCGCGCGGATCAAACGCATGGCGGCGATGGCCGATGTTATCAAAGTATCGGATGAGGATCTGGACTGGATTGCTGCAGGAGAAACTGCCGAAGACATTATGAGCGGATGGCTGGAGGGTGCCACAAGAATTGTCCTGATGACTCGTGGCGCAGAGGGTGTCGACGCGATTACCAATTCTGGCCGGGTCCATCAGGACGCCAACAAGGTTGAGGTCGTGGATACGATCGGTGCTGGCGATACATTCAATGCCGGTTTCCTGGCCGGATTACGGCGTCATGGTTTGCTGTCAAAATCGGCACTTGCCGAAGCAACATCCGATCAATTGGCACCGGTACTGGCACTGGCTGCCAAAGTTGCTGCCCATACAGTTTCCAAGCCCGGCGCCGACCCACCCTGGCAACATGAATTGTAAATACCCGCACCGAGAATCAGGCGAAAGCAATCTGGACTTTCATCGCCTGGCTCCTGTCCGAAGCAATTTCGAAAGCCGACACAGCGTCGTCCATCGGTAATGTGTGTGATATCAGCGGCGCGACATCAATGCGACCGGATTGCATCATCTTTACCGCCGTGGAGAATTCTTCGTGAAACCGAAACGAGCCGCGCAGATCCAGCTCTTTTGCGGTTAACTGCATCATCGGAATCGACATGTCACCGCCCAGACCCAATTGCATGATAACGCCTCTGGGTCGCATCGCGGCAATGCCGGCAGCAAGCGCCTGCTGCGCGCCGGAACATTCAAATAAGACGTCAAATGTTCCTTTTCCCTGTGCATAGATGGCCAACTCGTCAGCATTGTCTGCCATGTTGATCGATTGGTCGGCTCCAGCCTGCTCAGCATATTTCAGAGCATTGTCGGAAATGTCGGTGACAACAACCTGCACTGCACCGGCCGCGCGTGCTGCAAGAATTGCCAATCCACCGATGGGACCACATCCGGTAATCAGCACCCGCTTGCCCAGCAATTGTCCAGAAAGTCGAATTGCATGAAGCACCACCGAGAGTGGTTCAGCCATTGCTGCTTCACCAGTGCTGAGCCCATTTGCCACAACACACTGACTGGCATCGGCAATCAGTGATTCACGAAAAGCCCCTTGAATATGCGGGAACGGCATGGCTGAACCGTAAAAACGCATATTTTCGCAATGGTTGCGTAATCCCTCACCACAATAGCTGCAGGCGCCACAGGGCCGGGATGGAGAAACTGCAACCAGGTCGCCAACATTCAGGCCTTCCACATCAGCACCCAGCCCGGTGACATGGCCGCAGACTTCATGGCCAAGTATCATCGGTTCCCGAACCCTGATCGCGCCGATTCCACCATGATTGTAATAGTGCAGGTCCGATCCGCAGACGCCCCCCGTTGAGATTCGGATTTCTACTTGTTCCTTACCAAGATTCTCCAGTTCACATGACTCAATGCGTAAATCCTTCTCCTGATGAATGGTGATGGCACGCATGACTTGTCTCGCTCGGAATTTGGAAAAGATAGGAACCTGCAAACTACCGCTTTCCACTGTCGGTGCAAGATCGACATTGCAACGTGTCGCCGCTAAATGGTGTTGGGGCCACCGAATGGGAACGAAGCTAGATGATTGACAGTGCCAACGCAGAGGACCGGCCAAATATTCGGCTCTATGTTGTGATGGGGGTCGCTGGTTGTGGCAAGACGACGATTGGGGAAGCATTGGCCGCGGCAATTGACGGAACGTTTCTCGATGGCGATGCCTATCATCCGCCTGCCAATATCGAAAAAATGAGTCGTGGAGATCCGTTGAGTGATGAAGATCGCTGGCCCTGGCTGAAAATATTCGGGCAGGAAATTTCGGTTCGCAAAGGCCCGGTGGTTGGTGGTTGCTCTTCGCTGAAGCGCGCCTATCGAGATTACATAACCAAAGCGGCGGGAGAACCGGTCCTGTTTATCTATCTCAACGGTTCGCGTGATTTGATTGCCAGGCGGATGGGGGAGCGCCAGGGACACTTCATGCCAACGTCCCTGCTCGACAGCCAGTTTGCAACGCTTGAGGTTCCGGCGTCGCACGAATGCGCAATGAGTGTCGACATTGACGCGACGACTGAAGAGATTGTCGAGAATCTGCTACATCAACTGGACCGCTGATTTCCAAGAAATCCTCCATATTCTCTGCCGGTTTCACCTTGTTGATGGCCGTTTTGTTTCTTATATGCATCGACGAACAGCGGTGCTCATAAATCGCATACTGACCGAAAGAGACTTGCAGCCATGAATGACACAGCCACCAAGCAAACATTTTCATTTCAAACCGAAGTTGGCCAGCTGTTGGACATCGTTGCCGGTTCGCTTTACTCGAACCGCGAAATCTTTCTGCGTGAGCTGGTCTCCAATGCATCTGACGCCTGCGACAAGCTGCGTTATGAAAGCCTGACCAACCCAAAGCTGCTCGCCGGGGATTCTGAATTCAAGATCGACATCGAAGTTGTCAAAAAAGCCAAGACCCTGACGATTGCCGATAACGGCATCGGCATGAATCATCAGGACTTGCTGGATACGTTGGGAACCATTGCCCGGTCTGGCACCAGTTCGTTTCTGGAAAGCCTTAAAGACGGTGAAAAAGGTGATGTTGGCCTGATCGGCCAGTTTGGCGTTGGTTTCTATTCAGCCTTTATGGTGGCTGAAAAAGTTGAAGTGATGACCCAAAAAGCGGGAGAAAAGGAAGCCTGGCTGTGGACATCTGACGGCAAAGGCGAATTTTCCATTGAGGCAGCCGAGCGAGAAGGGCGTGGTACCACGGTCACCCTGCATTTGAAAAAGGATGCCAAGGAGTTTCTCGAAGACGCCCGCATTCGACACATCATCAAGACCTATTCCGACCATATCGGATTTCCGGTCAGGTTTGGCGATGACGCGCTGAACGAAGCGTCGGCCTTGTGGACGCGTCAGGCGAAGGACATAAGTGCCGAACAATATACCGAATTCTATCACCACACTGCCCATGCATTTGATGAGCCCTGGTTGACCATGCACAATCGGGTTGAAGGCATGGTGAGCTATACCAACCTGCTGTATATCCCTTCAACGCCGCCGTTTGATCTTTTTGAGCCAGAGCGCAAGAGCCACGTCAAGCTCTACGTCAATCGGGTATTTATTACTGAAGATACCAAGGGTCTGCTGCCGGCATGGCTGCGTTTTTTGCGGGGTGTGGTCGACAGCGAAGACCTGTCGCTCAACGTCTCACGTGAAATGCTTCAGACCGATCCGAAATTATCAAAGATCCGCTCCGGCTTGACAAAAAAGGTCATCGCGGAACTGAAGAAAAAGGCTACCAAGGCACCCGATCACTTTGCCGAATTCTGGAAAAATTTTGGCGCAGTGCTGAAAGAAGGTCTGGTGGAAGAAGCTGCCCTTCGCGAAAAACTTCTGGAGATTTGCCGCTTCACTTCGACAAACGGTGATGAGCTGACCAGCCTGTCAGGCTATGTGGAGCGCTTCGCCGAAGGTCAGGAAGCGATCTATTATATTGCCGGTGACGATGCTGCCAAAATCGCCCGCTCACCGCATCTTGAAGGTTTCCGCGCCAAGGGAGTTGAAGTTCTGCTGTTTTCCGATCCCGTCGATGAATTCTGGCTGCAGCACATTCATGATTTTGACGGCAAGTCGTTCAAGTCGATCACCAGAGGTGCAGCAGACCTTGATTCAATCAAAAGCGATGACAAGGACGATAAGGACGATGACAAGGATGCCAAGGCAGATGAGCCAGCCCTGAACGGATTGATCGCTGCGATCAAGCTGGAGCTCGGCGAGACTGTCAAGGATGTGCGTCCTTCCAAGCGACTGACCGATAGTCCCGTCTGCCTGATTGCCGATGAGGGTGACATGGACGTTAATCTGGAGCGCCTGCTGCAACGTCACGGTCAGTTGAATTCTGCGATGCCGCGTGTTCTTGAAATCAATCCCGGACATAGCATCATTAAGAAACTGGCTGAACGCGCCTCCGGTGAAGGAGCGGCAAATGATGAGCTGTTGAAGGATGCGTCGCATCTGTTGCTGGATCAGGCCAGAATTGCCGATGGCGAAGCCCCGGCTGATCCTGTGGAATTCAGCCGTCGCCTCAATGCGGTGATACAGGGCGCTCTTTAAGGTTTGCGCTTAACAGCGCTTGCGCTCACGCTGTCGGGCTTCGCCCTTCGCTCCGCGGGGGCGGTCTATCGACCGGGCCGCTCTTCGCGGCCTGACACGCGAGCCACGGAATTTGCCTCACCACAAAGACGACTGATTCTGAATTATCCGTAGAGACGGCGAAAAGCCGTCCGGCGCTCATGCGCCGCCCCCGCGGAGCGCAGGGCGAAGCCCGACAGCGTGAGCGCAAAATAAAAC